>CAVYGJ010000003.1:0-118675 GCA_963768035.1 uncultured Chloroflexia bacterium | reverse complement strand
GCCCTCACTTGCCGGTCCCGAACTGGCGGTCCCCGGCGTCGCCGAGGCCCGGCATGATGTAGCCCTTCTCGTTGAGCTGGCGGTCGAGCGCCGCGACGTGGATCTCCACGTCCGGGTGGGCCGTCGTCACCGCCTCCACGCCCTCCGGTGCGGCGATCAGGTTCACGAGCTTGATCCGGACCGCGCCCCACTTCTTGAGGACCTCGATCGCGGCCGTCGCCGAGCCGCCGGTCGCGAGCATCGGGTCGAGGATCAGGCACAGGTCCACGCTCGCGCTGTCCGGGAGCTTGTTGTAGTACTCGACCGGGCGAAGCGTCTTCTCGTCGCGGAACAGGCCGAGGTGCCAGACCTCCGCCGTGGGCATGAGCTCGAGCATCGCGTCGACCATGCCGAGGCCCGCGCGCAGGATCGGGATGAGGCCGATCCGGTCCGCGAGCTCCTCGCCGGCCATGACCTCGATCGGCGTCGGGACGTCGACCTGGCGCATCCGGGCGTCGGCCAGCGCCTCGTAGCCCAGCAGCCACGACAGCTCCCGGACGACCTCGCGGAACTTCTTCGGCTCGGTCTTGACGTCCCGGAGGATGCCGAGCTTGTGGCGCACCGCGGGGTGCTGGGACACGTGCAGGTTTGGCCAGTCTGCCACGGGCGTCCTCGCTCATCGGATCGGCGGGCATCGGCCCGCGAGGGGACGGAATTCGCCGTCCGGGTCGGGCCGAATCCTAGCGCGCCGGGGATATGCTCTGGGTCCATGGCCGCCACATCCGGCACCCGATCGACCCGCAGCACCGGCACGCGTGCCGCGACCACGCGCACCCAGCGATCGGGGCCGGCCCCCGTCCTCGTGCGCCAGATGCGCAGCGGCGTCGTCGAGTCCGTCCACCGCGGTGACATCGTCGAGGTGGACGCCGCCGGCCGGATGCTCCACGCCCTCGGCGACCCCGATCGCGTCGTCAACCTGCGGTCCACGGTGAAGCCGTTCGGGCTCGTCGCGCTGCTCCGCGAGGGCGGCCAGGCCGAGTTCGACCTGACCGGCGAGGAGCTGGCGCTGATGACGTCCAGCCACTCGGGCGAGGACCTCCACGTCCGGACGCTCCAGGCCCTCTACCGGCGGCTCCAGCTCCCGCAGACCGTGCTCGCGTGCGGGACCGACGGCGCCCCGCTCGACGCGCTCACGGCGGCACGCCTCGCCCGCGACGGGGAGCGGCCGAGCCCGTGGCGCCACATGTGCTCGGGCAACCACACGGTCATCGTCCTGCTCGCGAAGCTCGGCGGCTGGCCGCTGGACACCTACTGGCAGGCCGACCATCCCGCGCACGTCCAGTTCGCGGCGGCGGTCGCGGCCGTCTACGGCGTCCGGCCGGACAAGCTGACGACCGGCATCGACGGCTGCGGGATCCTCACCTACGCGTTCCCGCTGCACGCGGTCGCCCGGGCGTTCGCGATGCTCGCCGACCCCGGCGCCATCCCGGCCGGCGACGCGCGTGCCGAGCTCGCGCCCCACCTCACGGTGGTCCGGGACGCGATGCGCCGCCACCCGGAGCTCGTCGCCGGGACGCGCGACCGCCTCGACACCTCGCTCGTGAAGGCGGTCGACGGCCGGGTGGCCGCGAAGAGCGGCATGGAGGGCCTGCGCGGCATCGCGATCCTCCCCGGCGCTCGAGGGGATGGCTCGTCGGCATCGGGGATGGCGATCAAGATCGAGGACGGCGACGGGTTCGATCGCGGATCCTCGGCCGCCACGGTCGAGGCGCTGCGGCAGACCGGCGTGCTCGACGGCCAGTCGCTCCGCTCGCTCGCCCGGTACCACCGCCCCATCGACACGGATCCGCACGGGCGGATGGCGGGCGAGGCCGTCCCGGAGTTCGAGCTCGCGCCGGTGGGCGAGCTGATCGGCTAGACGACACGGTCGGGCGTCCCGCGCGGCGCCACACGGAGACGCGTCCCATGACGTTCCAGGGAGACCCGCACCGCGCGCTGGGGATCCCTCCGACCGCGTCCCTGAACGAGATCAAGTCCGCCTACCGGCGGCTCGTCAAGCAGTACCACCCCGACGCGGCCGGCGAACGCGCCCTGCCCCGGTTCCTCGCGATCCAGGCGGCGTACGAGCGGCTCGTCGACGGCGAGGGGCGGCTCCGGCCGCCGGGCCCGCCGCCGAAGGCCGGGCGCGGCGCGGGCAACCGGCCGCAGGAGTCGTGGCGCGCGGACCCCAACCGGGCACGGGCGTCGCGCGATGCGTGGCGCGCCAAGCGGTCGGGGAGCGGCGGGACGTCGACGTCGAGCGGATCCGGGGGCGGCCCGTCGACGCCCGGCGCCGGCGCCGATCCGAAGGGCCCCGACGCCGCGGACGGCGGCACCTCGGCCGGCGAGGGCTACACGTGGACCCGATCCGGCCCCGGGACCCGTCGCGAGCGCACCCACCGCGAGCATCGTCCGCGCCGCGCGACCCCGGGCTCCACCAGCTACGACGAGGCGGCCGAGCTGCCGCTCGATCCCGAGTGGGACGGCGGGGCGTGGTACGGCCCGAGCTCCGGCACGTTCTGGACGATCAACCCGCGCGAGTACGCCGACCCCCGCAAGCACGGCCCGGAGTACCTCGCCCGGGCCCGCAGGGCCGTCCGCGGAGAGCGCCGCGCGGCGGGCGAGCCGCTCCCCGACGAGGAGCTCGCGGACGAGCCCGACGAGCCCATCGACGGCGACGCGGCGTGGAGCTGGAGCGCATCCGCCCCGGGGACGGCAGGCCCCGGCGCGTCCACGACCGGCGGGGGAGCGGACTGGGGGACCCGCAGCTGGCGCTACGACGACGTCCCGCCGGTCGACACGCCCGGCGAGCGCCAGCGGAACCGGGCGCACGCACGGCACGGCCGCCGCATCCACGGACGCAGAGCCGCTGCCCGACCTCGAGTCCATCGCGCGCCGGTTCGCGCCGCTGCACCTGCTCGCGCTCGCGCGCGCCGGGGACCGCCGCTGGCGGCTCGTGCTCGCGCTCGTGGGCTGGCTGCCGATCGGGTACGCGATCGGCACGCTCATCTCGACGCTCACGGGCTGTGCGGCGCTGTCCCCGTCGTGCCCGGAGCCGATGACGATGCTCCCGATCGCCGTCCAGCCGCTCGTCATCGCGGGCCTGTTCCTCCTGCCGCCGGCCGCCGCCGTCGCGGCGTTCGCGGTCGTCGTTGCGCTCGCGGTCGCGCTGCCCGTGGCGGCCGTGCTCTCCGTGGGGACCGGGCCCGGGTCGAGGGTCGGCGCGCCGGTTCTCGGCGCATTCGTCGTCGTCGCCTATCTCGTCGGCCTCGCGTGGGGCGCGAACGCGGTGTGGCGCGCGCCCGCGCCACCGGCCGATGACGGAGGCGCCGCCGGCGCACCGTAGACTGGCGGCATGCAACGCCGCCACGGTTCTGACATCTCGGCCGCCGCCCAGGAGTACCTCCTCGCCCTCCGCGTCATGGGGTCGGACGGGCGCGTCGCGACGACCGCGCAGCTCGGGCGCCACGTGGGCGTGTCCACGCAGGCCGCGAGCGAGATGTGCCGCCGGCTGGCCTCGGACGGGCTCCTCGAGCCGGCGACGGGTCGCGGCCTCGTGCTCACGACGGCGGGCCGCGCGGCCGCGGACGGCATCTTCCGTCGCCACGCGCTCCTCGAGTGGCTGCTGACCTCGGTGGTCGGGCCTCTCGTGGGCGGAGAGCGACGTCGAGGCGATGCGCCTCCAGGGCGCGCTCTCGCCGCGGGTCGAGTCGAAGCTCGACGAGCTGCTCGGCCACCCGGAGACGTGCCCGCACGGCAACCCCATCGACCTCGAGACCGCCCGCCGTCGCCCGCCCGGCATCCCGCTGTCCCAGCTGGAGTCGGGCGCCAAGGCGACGGTCCTGCGGATCACCGAGGAGGCCGAGGAGGACGCAGGGCTCCTGTCCTACCTCGAGGCTCGGGCGCTCACCCCGGGCGCGCACGTGGTCGTCCTCGCCCGGTCGGAGAGCCTGGACTCGCTGACCCTCGAGGGGCCGCGCGGGCGCGCGACCCTCGGGCTCCGCCCGGCCGCGCTCATCCGCGTCCTCGAGGGCGAGGCAGATCCCGGCCTCTTCCACCACGTCCCCGCCACGCTGGCCGGGTAGCCCGCATGCGCTCCGACATCCGCGTCCGCATCGCGCCGAGCCCCACGGGGCCGCTCCACCTCGGGACCGCGCGGACCGCGCTGTTCAACTACCTGTTCGCCCGCCACACCGGCGGCACGTTCGTGTTCCGGCTCGAGGACACGGACGTCGCCCGCAGCACGGACGCGTTCGAGAAGGACATCCTCGACGGGCTCCACTGGCTGGGCATCACCTGGGACGAGGGCCCGGGCGTCGCCGGTGGCGAGGAGACGGGGCCGTACGCCCCGTACAGCCAGATGAAGCGCCTCCCCGAGTACGCGGCCGCGGCCGAGCGCCTGCTCGCGACCGACAACGCCTACCCCTGCTTCTGCACGCCCGAGGAGCTGGATGCGGACCGCAAGGCCCAGGAGGCGCAGAAGCTCCCGGCCCGGTACGTCGGCCGGTGCGCGACCCTGACCCCCGCCGAGCGGGCGGAGCGGGAGGCCGAGGGCCGCCGCGGCGCGCTCCGGTTCCGGGTGCGGTCCGGCGTCGTTGGCTGGAACGACATCATCCGCGACCGCGTGGAGATCGACACCTCGAACCTCGGTGGCGACTTCGTCATCGTCCGGGGCGACGGGACGCCGCTCTACCACTTCACGGTGGTCGTGGACGACATGGCGATGAAGATCAGCCACGTGATCCGCGGCGAGGACCACATCAGCAACACGCCCAAGCACATCCTGCTGTTCCAGGCGCTGGGCTACGAGGTCCCGGAGTTCGGGCACCTGCCGCTCATCCTCAACCCCGACGGCACGAAGATGAGCAAGCGCAAGAGCCAGACCGCGGTCGCGGACTACATCGCGCAGGGGTTCACCCGCGAGGCCCTCGTCAACTACTTCGCGTTCCTGGGCTGGTCGCCGGGCACCGAGGAGGAGGTCTTCACGCTCGACGAGCTCGCGCAGCGGTTCGAGCTCGACAAGGTCCAGAAGGGCGGCGCCCGCTTCGACCGCGAGCGGCTCGAGTGGCTCAACGGCCAGTGGATCCGGCGGCTCGACGACGACGAGCTCATCGCCCGGCTCGACCCGTTCCTCGAGGCGGCCGCCGTCGCGGGCGAGATCGGCCGTCGACCCGCCGAGGACGAGCTGCGCGCCCTGCTGCCGATCATCCGGGAGCGGATCCCGACCCTCGCCTCGCTGCCCGAGCTCGTCGGGTTCCTGTGGACCGACGAGCTCGTGGTGGACCCGGCCGCGATCGTCCCCAAGCGCTGGGACGCCGCGACGACGCACGAGGGGCTCGTCGCGGCCCGCGACATCCTCGCCGCGCACGACGCCGTGACCTGGGAGGCGGACGAGCTCGAGCCACCGCTCCGGAGCCTCGTCGAGGAACGGGGATGGAAGGCCGGCGACCTGTTCATGGCGATCCGGGTCGCCACGACCGGCAAGACCGCGACGCCGCCCCTGTTCGACACGCTGGTCGCCCTCGGCAGGGACCGGACGCTCGCGCGCCTCGACGCCGCGATCGCAAGCCTGTCGGCGGATGTCGACGCCTGACGCGATCGACGTGATCGAGTTTCGCGAGTCGCCGGACGCTCTCGACGGGCTGACCGAGGATCAACTTGAGGGCGGGTTCTTCGAGGGCTGGCCGAACCCGCCAACGCCGGCCGTACACCTTGCGCACCTGCGTGGCGCCGAGGTCGCCATTGTCGCCGTCGACACCGGAACCGACGCCGTGGTGGGCTTCGTGACCGCGGTGGGCGACGGTGTCCTGGCCGCGTTCATCCCGTTGCTCGAGGTGCTCCCGGCGTACCGCGGCCGGGGCATCGGCGCGGAGCTCGTCAGGCGCGTGCTTGCCCGGCTGTCCTCGCGCTACAGCATCGACCTCGTGTGCGATCCGGACCTCGTGCCGTACTACGAGCGGCTTGGCGGCCAGCCGCTCGCGGGCATCGGGTGGCGCAACCGGGCGGTGCTCGAACCGTGAACACCCCGTGAACACGGCGTTAACAGGCCGGGCCGACGATCCGGGGCGAATGGCGCGCACGATCCTCGTCGTTGACGACGAGACGACCCTCCGGGAGACCCTCGTCGAAGCCCTCGAGATGGAGGGCTATCGGGCCGTCGCCGCCGCCGACGGTCGCGCGGCGCTCGAGACCTTCCGGGCCGAGCGACCCGACCTCGTCCTGCTCGACCTCATGCTCCCCGAGCTCTCGGGCGTCGAGGTCTGCCGGATCCTGCGCGCCGAGTCCGCGGTGCCGATCATCATGCTCACCGCGAAGGACTCCGAGGTCGACAAGGTCGTCGGCCTCGAGCTCGGCGCCGACGACTACGTGACGAAGCCGTTCTCGCTGCGTGAGCTGACCGCGCGGATCCGCGCCATCTTCCGCCGGGCGGACCAGGCCGCCGCGGCGGCCGTCGCGAGCCCCGACGGGCCGGTATCCGTCCATGTCGGCCGGGTAGAGGTGGACCTCGCGGGCCACCGCCTGCTCCGCGACGGCGACTCGGTCCCGGTCAAGCCGAAGGCGTTCGAGCTGCTGTCGTTCCTCATCCGCCACCAGGGCCAGGTGTTCACGCGCGACCAGCTCCTCGAGCGCGTCTGGGGCTACGACTACGCGGGCGAGTCGCGGACGGTCGACGTCCACGTCCACTGGCTCCGGGGCGAGGTCGAGGAGGACCCGGCGACCCCCGTCCACCTCCAGACCGTCCGCGGCGTGGGCTACGTCCTGCGCAAGGCCTAGCCAGTTTCGGCCGGGTAGGGCAGGATCGCCGCATGTCGAAGTCGTTCCACCTCCCCGAGAACGTCGAGGACTACGTGCTCGCGCATGGCGTCCGCGAGCCCGAGATCCTCGCCCGCCTGCGTGCGGAGACCGCGAGTCATCCTCGCGCCCAGATGCAGATCGCCCCGGAGCAGGGCGCCGTCCTCCGCTTCCTCGTGGAGGTCCTCGGACGCGCGCCGGTGCCTCGAGATCGGGACGTTCACCGGGTACTCGTCGCTCGCGGTCGCGCTCGCCCTGCCCGACGACGGCACCATCGTCTGCTGCGATGTCTCGGAGGAGTACACCGGGATCGCGCGCCGCTACTGGGCCGAGGCCGGCGTCGCGCACAAGACCGACCTCCGGATCGGGCCCGCGGTCGACACGCTGGACGCCCTGCTGGCGGACGGCGCCGCGGGCACGTTCGACCTCGCGTTCATCGACGCCGACAAGCGCGGCTACCCCGACTACTGGGAGCGATGCGTCGCGCTCGTTCGCCCGGGCGGCGTCATCGCCGTGGACAACGTCCTGTGGAGCGGCGACGTGGCCGACCCGTCGAACCAGGACCGGGACACCGTCGTGCTCCGGCAGGTCAACGAGACCATCGACGCGGACGAGCGCGTGACGCCGGTCATGCTCGCGATCGCCGACGGGATGACGCTCGCCCGCAGGCGCTGAGCGTCAGAGCCTTCGTCCGACGGCCGCGGAAAGCGGACCTCGAGCGCCGGCTCGTTCCGCCCGAAGGTGCGCACGCCCACGCCGAGGTGAGGCCCGCGACGGTCAGAGCCGACGACGACGCCGACGATGAGCGCGAGACGCGAGTCGCCGACGACGGCCACCACGACGGCAGCCGCGAGGGCGCCGGCGATGGCGGCGATGAGCATCGACAGCATCCCGGGCATCGTCGTCAGCCCGTGGAGCAGGCTCTGCGCACATCGATGCCGTCGACGGCGGCGCGTCCGTAGACCTCGAGGACGCCGATGGCGTCGTCGTAGCGGCTGGTCGAGAAGTAGGGCGCGAGGCCCGGCACCATCTCGAGGTACGCATGTCGGATGCGGTTCATCGCCCTGCAGCGCCCGGATCTCCTCGAGCTCGGCATTGATGATCCGGCCCAGCGTCGCGAACGCCCACGAACAGGTCGAGCGTGAGCACCGCGACGACGATCAAGGGAAAGTCACCCCCACCGCCGCTGCCCTGGTACGCGAACCCGAGCGCGACCAGCGACGCCGAGAGCAACGTCAGGAACATTCCGCCGCGCGTGAAGGTCTCGTTGTAGACGAGCGACCTCGCGGTGAGCAGGCTCCAGTGCTCGGTGCTCAGGATCTGGAGCGCCCGCGGATCCGCGAGGTGCGGGGGTCCGGGGGGCGTCGGGTCATCCATGCAGCCGTCTCCGCGCTCGACAGCCGGCGGGACGGCCGGCACGCGCGTCGATGATGCGCTTCCGCAGCGGGCGCGTCACCACCCGACGTCCGCGGCCGGCCCCGGTCAGGCCTTGGCGAGGATCCGCTCGATGACCTCGGCCGCGTCCTCGGCGGCGTCGATCGTCTCCTCGAGCTCGGAGTAGAGGTCGCGCAGCTTGATGACCTCCAGCGGGTCCTGGCCGCCCTTGAACAGCCGCCCGATCGCGGCCCGCGACAGGGCGTCCGCCTTGTGCTCCAGCTCGTGGATCTGCTGGAGGTGCGGCCCCACGTCGCGCTTGCCCTCGAGGCTCGTCAGCGCCTCGAGGAGCTGGACCGCCTGCCCGGTGAGGAGCCCGACGAGCTGCTTCACGTCGTCGTCGGGCGCCGTGATCCCGTAGATCACGAAGATCTCGGCCGTCGCCTGGATCCCGTCCACGACGTCGTCGAGGTGGACCACGAGCTCGTGGATGTCCTCGCGGTCGAACGGCGTGATGAAGCTCCGCTTGAGCCGGGCGTTGACCTCGTCGTCGATCTCGTCGCCGCGCTTCTCGAGGACCTGGATCTCGGCGACCCGCTCGTCGAGCCGGTCGTAGTTGTTGACCATCTCCTCGAGCTTGCGGGCGGCCTCGAGCAGGTTCTCGCCGTCCCGGATGAACAGGTCGTAGAACTTCTCATCGCGAGGGATCAGGCGGACCATCGATGGCCTCCGGGCTGCGGGTGGGCGCTCAATGGACACCGAGCGCGTTGAGGACGTACCAGGTCAGCGCGCCGACGATGCCGGCGGCGGGGATCGTGAGGACCCAGGCGACGAGGATGCGGCGCGCGACGCCCCACTTGACGCCCCGGAGGCCGCGGCTCGTGCCGACGCCCATGATGGCGCTCGAGATGACGTGGGTCGTCGAGACCGGCATGCCGAAGTGCGCCGCGGTGTAGATGATCGTCGCCGCGGTCGTCTCCGCGGCAAACCCGTGGATCGGCTCCAGCTCGGTGACGCGGTGGCCCATCGTCTGCATGATCCGCCAGCCGCCGATCGCGGTGCCGAGGGAGATCGCGGTCGCCGACACGACGATGACCCAGGTCGGGACCTCGATCGTCGAGATGACGCCGGCGCTGTACAGGGCGAGCGTGATGATGCCCATCGTCTTCTGGGCGTCGTTGGAGCCGTGGGCGAAGGCCATGAACCCGGCCGAGAAGACCTGGAGCCGCCGGAACACGTTGGACAGGAAGCGTCGGTCGGGCCCATCGGGCTTGCGGGTCAGGCCATACACGATCCAGCTCAGCAGCACGATCAGCAGGAGTGCCCCGACGAACCCGATGACCGGCGAGCTCACGAGCGGGATCAGCACCTTGTCGATGACGCCCTGGACCTTGATCGCCCCCGTGCCGACCGCGGCGATGGTCGCGCCCAGCAGCCCGCCGATGAGCGCATGGCTCGACGAGCTGGGCAGGCCGAGCCACCAGGTGATCAGGTTCCACACGATGGCGCCGATGAGCGCGGCCATGACGATCGCGGACGTCGTGGTCGTCTCGTCGACGATCCCCGCGCCGATCGTCTTCGCGACGGCGGTGCCGGCGAACGCCCCGATGAAGTTGAAGGCGGCCGCCATCAGCAGCGCGTGCTGCGGTCGAAGGGCCCTGGTGGCCACCGACGTCGCGATGGCGTTCGCCGTGTCGTGGAAGCCGTTGATGTAGTCGAACGCGATCGCGAGGAGGATCGTGACGACCAGAGTCAACGTGACGTTTTCGATTGCAGGGCTCCTCGGGGGCGCGCGCGGGCGTGGGCCGGACCGGCGCAGGGTCAGGATATCCAATCGTCAACGAATCGGGTCGAGTCGCGTTGACCCGTCGCGATCGTTTCGGCATCGATCCGGGGATCCGCCCCGCAGGCCTCGCTCGGTACGTCCGACCCTCGGCGCGTCTGGCCGGGCGCGAGCTCGATCCCGTCGTGCCGGTCATGCCGCGCGCGACGCCGCACGCTGCGACGCGGTCCTCCTGGCTCGTTCGCCCGCGAGGCTGCACCCGGCCGCGGCTCCGCCGGCAGGTGCCGCCGCCTCGCCGTTCGCGGCTAGTGCGCGGGCTCGTCGACGTGGCGCACCTGGTTCCCGTGAACCGGCGGCGCTGGCGAGCAATCGCCCGGCGACGTGGGCGTCGTGGCCCGGTCCGGGTCGCCCGCGGGTTGCCGCCGCCGGTATCCTTCGCGCCATGCGCCTGAGCCACCTGTTCTTCGCGACCCTCCGTGACGACCCCGCAGATGCGGAGATGCCGTCGCACCGCCTGCTCCTGCGGGCGGGCTACATCCGCCAGCTCGGTGCGGGCATCTACTCGCTGCTGCCGCTCGGCTTCCGGGTCAACCAGCGCGTCGAGCAGGTCATCCGCGAGGAGCTGAACGCAATCGGCGGCCAGGAGATGGAGATGCCGGTGGTGCACCCGGCGGACCTGTGGCGCGAGTCGGGCCGCTACGACGCCATCGGCCCGGAGATGGCCCGGTTCAAGGACCGCGGCGACCGGGACATGGTCCTGGCGATGACCCACGAGGAGGTCGTGGCAGACCTGCTGCGCGACATCGTGCGCAGCTATCGCCAGCTGCCGTTCATCGTGTACCACTTCCAGACGAAGTTCCGCGACGAGCCCCGGTCGCGTGGCGGCCTCATCCGCGTGCGCGAGTTCGTCATGAAGGACTCGTACAGCTGCGACCGCGACGAGGCGGGCCTCGATGCCGCGTACTGGGCGCACCACCGCGCCTACACCCGGATCTTCGAGCGCCTCGGCCTCGAGGCCGTCGCCGTGAGCTCCGACGTCGGGATGATGGGCGGCTCGCTCGCCCACGAGTTCATGTTCCTCAACCCCGCGGGCGAGGACGTCCTCGTCCTGTGCGAGGCGTGCGGCTACGCGGCCAACCGCCAGATCGCCCCGACCGTCGCACCCGAGCCCGCCGCAGAGGACGGCGCTGCCGGTCGAGGAGGTCGAGACTCCGAACGTCACCACGATCGACGCGCTGGCGACGTTCCTCGACGTCCCGACGAGCCGGACGGCCAAGGCGACGTTCTTCGTCACCGGCGACGGGCGGTTCGTCGTCGCGATCGTCCGCGGCGACTACGACGTCAACGAGACGAAGCTCGTCAACGCGATCAAGGCGACCGGCGGGCATCCGACCGGCCCAGGTCGAGGAGATCACGAAGCGCGGCATGGTGCCCGGCTACGGGTCGCCGATCGGCGCCCGGGACGCGATCGTCGTCGTGGACGAGCTGGTCGTCGCGGAGCCCGAACCTCGTCGCGGGCGCGAACCGCGCCGGCTGGCACCTGCGCAACGTCAACGTGCCCCGGGACTACACGCCGGACGTGATCGCGGACGATCGCGAACGTCCGCGAGGGTGACCCGTGCCCCGACTGCGGCGGCCGGTCATCCTGCGCAACGGGATCGAGGTCGGCAACATCTTCAAGCTCGGCACCAAGTACACGGCCGCGCTCGGCGCCGAGTACCTGGGCGAGGACGGCGAGCGCCACCCCATCGTCATGGGCTCGTACGGCATCGGGCTCGGCCGCAACGTCGCCTGCATCGTCGAGGCCCACCACGACGACAAGGGCATCAAGTGGCCCGAGGAGGTCGCGCCGTACCGGGCGCATCTCGTCGCGCTCGGCGCGAACAAGAACCCCGAGATCACGACGATCGCGGACCGGCTCCACGACCTCGCGTCGGCCGTCCGGGCCCGCGAACGAGATCCTGTACGACGACCGCGACGAGTCACCGGGCGTGAAGTTCGCCGACGCCGACATGCTGGGCATGCCGTGGGTCCTGACCGTGAGCCCCCGCTCGCTCGAGGCCGGCGGCATCGAGGTCAAGCACCGCGAGACGGGCGAGAAGACCGTGCGCCCGATCGAGGAGATCGAAGCCTTCCTGGAAGGTCGGGCGTCGCTGGGCGCCTAGCCCGGTCGCCCGGAGCTCGTGGCCGGCGGCCTCCTCCCGGACGACGACCTCTACGCGCGGCTCGAGGTCGCGGTCGACGCATCGCCCGAGGCGATCGAGGTCGCCTGGCGCGCGCTGCTCCGCCAGCACCACCCGGATGTCGCGGGGAGCGGCCAGGAGTCGCTCGAGCGCGCCAAGCGCATCAACGTCGCCCACGACTGGCTGAGCGACCCGGATCTCCGTGCGCGCTATGACGCGGAGCGGCTGGGCCTCGGGCCCGTCACGCGCGGCAGTGCGAGGCGGCCTGGCTACCGGCCGCGGGTCTCGCGACAGCCGTGGGCGCACCAGCCGGGGTCGCGGGCGACCTCCGCCCGCAAGTCCACCCGCCCCGACCTCGTGCGCGGCAACCCCGCGGAGCGACTCGCCCGGTTCCTCGGCCGCGTCGAGCGGCTGACGCCCGACGAGCTGGACCGCCTCGCGGCAGCCGAGCCGCCGCCGATCGCGTTCCTCGCCACGGTCCGCCGGTTCCTGTCCCCGGACGCGATGGCCGCGTTCGCCGACGCGGAGGCGGCGCTCGTCAGGCGGGTGCCGCCCGAGCGCTGGGCCGAGGTCGGCCTGCGCGAGGGCCTCCTGGGCGTCGCCGCGGAGCTGGTGCTCGCCCCATCGCTGGACGACCTCCTCGCCGAGCCGTTCCGTGGCCGCGCCCGCGAGCGGCTGCTGCGGGCCTGGGAGGCGAGCCTCGACCAGCCCCGCTACGGCCCCAACGGCGCGGGGGTCGAGGCCGTCCGCGACCGGGTCCGGCTGCTCACCCGCGAGGAGCTCGCGGCGTTCGTCCGCGGGTCGCAGGGGATCGACGGCGCCGACCGCCCGTGGCCCGAGTCCCTCGACCGCGAGGAGGACGAGGCCCTGCGCATCTCCGCGCTGCTCGCGGAGCGTGACGTCGCGGCCGCGGTGCCGGTCGCGGGCCTCGCGAGGGGATCGGCGACCCGGGCTCGCAGGCTGGCTGCGCGCCTGGCCCACGTGACCGCGCTCCGCCACGCGTTCCCGCCGGCCGTCTACGCGGGCCTCGTCGCCCCGTTCACGGCCGCGATCAGCGCCCCGCCGCCCACGGCACCCGCCCCGGACGTCCGCCGGGCCCGCTGAGCCGGTCCGTCCCCGCGCGTTCACGCTGGTGTGCGATCCTCGGGGGCATGGACCCTGTGCTCGTGATCGGGTTCGCCGGGCTCGTCGGGGCCCTCGTCGCCGCCCTGTTCGTGCTGCGTCGCCGCGCCGAGCAGGTCGAGCTGCTGCGCGAGCGGCTGCGCGCCGCGACCGATCAAGGCGCAGGCCGCCAGGCAGCCCTGGCCGGCGATGAGGCCGACGACCTGCTCCCGGTGGGCGTGCTCCGGTTCGACGCGGCGGGCCAGGTCGTCGCGGCGAACGCCCGTGCCTCGGCCCTCCTCGAGGTCGCGCCCGGCAGGCTCATCGGGCGCTCGATCATGGAGGCGTTCCTCGACGCGCGCGTGGAGCGGGTGCTCGCCGGTCTCGCCGACGGCGGCTCCGCCACGACCGAGATCCGCACCGGCGACGGCGAGCCGCGGACGGTCCTCGTGCGGGCGCGGCGCGACCCCGGCGGCACGGTCGACGTCGTCCTCGAGGACGTCACCGAGCTCCGCCGGCTGCAGCAGATCCGGACGGAGTTCATCGACAACCTGAGCCACGAGCTGCGGACGCCGCTCTCGACGGTGAGCCTGCTCGCCGAGACCCTCGCACGCGACGCCGAGCGCGCCGACGTCCCGGAGCGGATGAAGGAGCGGATCGCGAAGGTGGAGGTGGAGACGGGCCATCTCGTCCAGATGGTCAACGAGCTGCTCGACCTCGCCCGGATCGAGGGCGGCTCGCAGCTGCGCATGGACGAGAACGTCGACCTCGGCCGTCTCGCGGAGTCCTCGGCGGAGCGGCTGCGGCTGTTCGCGGAGCGCCAGGGCGTCACGATCGCCGTCGAGGTCGCGCCGGGCGTCCCGCTCGTCCGCGGCGACGAGGACCGCCTCGGCCAGGTGTTCGTCAACCTCGTCCACAACGCCGTGAAGTTCAGCCCCGAGGGCGGCGAGGTCGTGATCGGCGTCAGGCAGGAGGGCGACGTCGTCGCCGTCTCCGTGCGCGACCACGGGATCGGGATCGCGAAGGCCGACCGGACCCGCGTCTTCGAGCGGTTCTACAAGACCGACCGCGCCCGCGTGCGTGGCGGCGGCACGGGCCTCGGCCTGTCCATCGCCCGGCACGTGGTCCAGGGCCACGGTGGCAGCGATCGGCGTGGAGTCCGAGGAGGGCGAGGGCTCGACGTTCACGTTCACGGTCCCGCTCCGCGCCCCCGAACCGGCGTCGACGACGCCGCCCAGGCCCACGACCGCCGCCTGACCTCAGGAGAGACACCCGCCGATGCCCCGCCTGCTTGTCGCGACGCTCAACATCCTCAACCTCGCCGATCGCTGGGACGAGCGCCTGCCGCTGCTGCTCGCGGAGATGGCGGCGCTCCAGCCGGACCTCATCGGCCTCCAGGAGGTCGTCTACCCGATGCAGCAGGACCGGCTGCTGGGCGCGGCCGGCGAGGGGCGCTACGAGGCGGTCCGCGGCTGGGCCGGGCGACCCGAGTACGGGAACAGCCTCCTCGTCAGGGCGCCGCTCGCCGCGACGGCATCCGAGCGGCTGGACCTCGGGGCCGGGCGGGCCGCGCATCGGGCGCTCGTCGAGCTGGCGGACGGCTCGCGGCTCGTGTTCGGTGTCGCCCACCTCCACCATGTCCCGGCGGACGCCGCGCTCCGGGCGGCCCAGGTGGACACGCTCCTGGCGTGGCTGGACGCATCGCCCGACGCCGAGGCGCTGATCGTGGTGGGCGACTTCAACGCCGCTCCCGACGAGGCCGCGGCCGCGAGGATGCGCGACGCCGGGTTCCGGTCCGCGTATGCCGAGGCGAACGGCGCCGATCCCGCCGTCACGTGGCCGTCCGGCCTCCAGGCGCCGGCGATGGACACCGACGGCGACCCGGCCTGCCTCGACTACGTCTGGGTCCGTGGCGCGGTCACCGTCGAGGACGCGCGGCTGTTCGCGGACCGGCCGGCGGTCGGCGACGCGACGCTCTACCCGTCCGACCACCTCGGGATCGCAGCCCACGTGCGGGTCGGCGGCTGACCGTGGCCGAGGCCCGGATGCTTCGCCTCGCGCACCGTGGGGACTGGCGCCACGTTCCCGAGAACTCGATCGCCGCCTTCCGGGCAGCGATGGAGGTACCGGGCTGCGACGGCATCGAGCTCGACGTCCGGCTGAGCGGGGAGGGAACTCCGGTCGTCATCCACGACGCGACGCTCGCGCGCGTCCAGCGCCTGCCGGGCCGGGTGCGCGACCTCGACGACGCCGCGCTCGAGGCGGCGGGCGTGCCGACGCTCGCCTCCACGCTCGCCGCCGTCCCTGCCGATGCGTTCGTCGACGTCGAGCTCAAGGGCGACGATCACGGCCCGCCGACCGCCGCCGTCCTGCGGGCGGCACGTGGCGACGCGCCGGCGCGCGCGGTCGTGTCCTCGTTCGACCCGCCAAGCCTCGTCACGATGCGCGAGCTGCTGCCCGACTGGCCGCGCTGGCTCAACGCGGACGACCTGGCGCCCGAAACGCTGTCGCTGGCGCTCGGCCTCGGGTGCGTCGCGGTCTCGATCCGATGGCAAGCGGTCACCCCCGAGACGATGCGGCGGGCGCGCGAGGCGGGCATCGAGGTCGCGGCGTGGACGGTGCGACGGACCGCGACCGCCGACCGGCTCGAGCGCCTCGGCGTGGTCGCCTGCTGTGTCGAGGGCCCCGCGCTCGACGACGGTGGGCCAGTCGCCCGACCGGGCTAGGACTGCCTCGAGGCGGTGACGCCCGTGTCGCGACTCGACCGCGCCGACTTGCTCCGAGCGGGCGGCTCGGATGTGGCGAGCGGGTCGCTGGGCAGCGGCGCGCTGTCGCCGACGACCAGCTCCACCGGGATCTGGACGGCGCGCGGCTCGTAGGCTCCGGTCTCGGCGTCCACGGCCAGGAGGAGCTCCTGGACGGCGAGCATGCCCATGTCCGCGAGCGGCTGGCGGACGGTGGTCAGCGAAGGCGTGTACTGGGCGGCCTCCGGGAGGCCGTCGAACCCGACGACCGCGAGCTGCTCCGGGATCCGGATCCCGCGCGCGTTGGCGACGTGGAGCGCGCCGAGCGCGATCTGGTCACTGGCCGCGAACAGCCCGTCGATCTCCGGATCCTCGTCGAGGAGCTGGGCGAACGCCGTCGCGCCGCCCGCCGAGGACCACGAGGACACGGCCATGGGGCCCGGCTCGAGGCCGGCCTTCTGGACGGCGGCCAGCCACGCGTCGCGACGATCCCGGGCCTCACGCCACTCGAGCGGGCCCGCGACGTGGGCGATCCGCGTCCGCCCGAGCGACAGCAGGTGGTTGACGGCAAGTGCCGCCGCTGCCTGGTTGTCGATGCCGATCGTCGTGAACGCCGGGGTGGGCTCCGCCTTGAGGAACACGACCGGCGGGCAGCCGGGCGGCAGCTGCTCCATCACGTGCTTGATGTTGGCCCCCATCTGGGGCGGGGCGAAGATGATCCCCTCGACGCGATGCGAGAGCAGGAACTCCACGACGGGCACGATGTCCGGCACGTCGAAGCTCGCGAGCTCCTTGAGGATGATCGAGTAGCCGGACGCCTCCGCCTGCTCGGTCACGCCGTTCACCGTCTGCGCGACGCCGAAGTACTTGAGGCCCGCCGCGATCACGCCGACCATCTGGCTCCGGCGCTGGACGAGGCTGCGGGCGACGGCGCTCGGCTGGAAGCCGTGCAGGGCGATCGCGGCCTCGACGGCGGCGCGGGTCTCGGGCGACACGTCCGGGCGCTTGTTGATGACGCGCGAGACGGTCTGCACCGAGACGCCCGTCATGCGCGCGATCTCCTTGATGGTCACCCTGTGCTGGCGCGGCACGATGGCGATTCCTCGGACGGTTGCGATCGGTGCCCGGGGTGTTCCCGGCCGGTGTCGGTATGGTAGCGTGAACGGTAACGGGAACGATAACGGCCTCCCGTGCCGTTGTCACGCTGATCCTGCCCACCGGCCACCTCCCCGGCCGGCTTGCGCGGGAATGCTCCCTCATCACGGCCCGCAAGCGCATCCGGCAGGAGGAGCCTTGAGCAGGTACGCGATCGGCGTCGACTTCGGCAGCGAGTCGGGTCGCGCCATCATCGTCGACGTGGCGGACGGCAGGCAGCTGGCCACGGCCGTCTACCCCTACAGCAACGGCGTCATCGACGAGCGGTTGCCGCTCTCGGACCGCACCGTGAAGCTCCCGCCCGACTGGGCGCTCCAGGATCCCGAGGACTACCTGCGGGTCTTCCAGCAGACGGTCCCGGCCATCCTCCGCGACAGCGGCGTCGATCCGGCCGACGTGATCGGCCTCGGCATCGACTTCACGGCGTGCACGATGCTCCCGGTCAAGGCCGACGGCACCCCGCTCGCCGTGCTCCCCGAGCTCCGGGCCAACCCGCACGCGTGGGTCAAGCTGTGGAAGCACCACGCCGCGCAGCCCGAGGCGGACCGGATCAACGAGACCGCCGCGCGCCTGGGCGAGGAGTGGCTGCCCAAGTACGGCGGCAAGATCAGCTCCGAGTGGTTCTTCAGCAAGGCCCTCCAGATCCTCGACGAGGCTCCCGACGTGTACGCGGCGGCCGACCGGCTCATCGAGGCCGCCGACTGGGTCGTCTGGCGCCTGACCGGCGTCGAGACCCGCAACCCGACGACCGCCGGCTACAAGGCGATGTGGTCGAAGCGCGACGGCTTCCCGGGCAACGACTACTTCGCGGCGCTCGACCCGCGCCTGGCCGACGTCGTGGACACGAAGATGACCCGCGACATCGCCGTGATGGGGGAGCGGGCCGGCGGGCTCACGGACGAGGCAGCCGCCTGGACCGGGCTCCGGCCCGGCACCGCGGTCGCCGTCGCGAACGTCGACGCGCACGTGGCCGTCCCGGCCTCGACGGTCACCGAGCCCGGCCGGATGGTCGCGATCATGGGCACCAGCACCTGTCACATGGTCCTCGCGCCGGACGAGCACCTCGTCCCGGGGATCTGCGGCTACGTGGAGGACGGGATCCTCCCGGGCTACTTCGGCTACGAGGCCGGCCAGAGCTGCGTCGGCGACCACTTCGCGTGGTTCGTGGAGCACGCGGTCCCGGAGCGCTACCTCGCCGAGGCGCGCGAGCGCGGCATCGACATCCACGTCCTGCTCCAGGAGCACGCGTCCGCGCTGCGCCCGGGCGAGTCCGGGCTGCTCGCGCTCGACTGGTGGAACGGCAACCGGTCCGTGCTCGTCGACGCGGAGCTCGGCGGCCTGCTCATCGGCGCGACGCTCGCGACGACGGCGCCCGAGATCTACCGCGCGCTCGTCGAGGCGACGGCGTACGGCACCCGCGTGATCATCGAGGCGCTCGAGGCCAACGGGGTGCCCGTCAACGAGGTCATCGCCGCCGGCGGCCTCGCGGACAAGAGCCCGCTGATCATGCAGATCTACGCGGACGTGACGGGCAAGCCGTACCGGCTGACCGGCTCGAGCCAGGCGCCCGCGCTGGGGTCCGCGATGTTCGGCGCCGTGGCCGCGGGCCCCGCCGCCGGCGGCTTTGCCACGATCGGCGATGCGAGCCGCGCCATGGCGAGCCTCAAGGACCAGGTCTACGAGCCCGACCCGGCGGCAGGAGCCGTCTATGACGTCCTGTACCGCGAGTACGTCCGCCTCCACGACTACTTCGGCCGGGGCGAGAACAACGTCATGAAGACGCTCCGCGGGCTGCGCGCGACCGCGAAGGGCGACGACGCCTGATGCTGCTGGAGCGGATCCGCAACGAGCTCGTCGAGCTGCACGCGCTCCTGCCCAAGTACGGCCTCGTCGTCTGGACAGGCGGCAACGTCAGCGCCCGCGACCCGGAGTCCGGGCTCGTCGCGATCAAGCCCTCGGGCGTGTCGTACGACGACCTCACGGCGGCGTCGATGGTCGTGCTCGACCTCGACGGCAACGTGGTCGAGGGGTCGCACAAGCCGAGCTCGGACACGTACAGCCACCTGTACGTCTACCGCAACCGCCCCGACGTCAACGGCGTCGTCCACACCCACTCGCGCTACGCGACGGCGTTCGCCGCCGTCGGGCGCTCGATCCCCGTCTACCTCACCGCCCAGGCGGACGAGTTCGGCGGCGAGATCCCGTGCGCGGGCTTCTCGCTCATCGGCGACGACTCGATCGGCCGCCTCGTGGTCGAGGGCATCGGCACGTCGCCCGCGATCCTGCTCAAGAACCACGGCGTGTTCACGATCGGCCCCACCGCGAAGTCGGCGGTCAAGGCCGCGGTCATGACCGAGGACGTCGCGGCAACGGTGTTCATGGCGCTCCAGCTGGGCACGCCCGACGAGATCCCGCCCGACGCCGTGGCGAGCCTCCACGACCGGTACATGAACGTCTACGGGCAGTGACGAACGCCGTCCCGCCCACCCGAGGAGTCGCCCAGTGCTGAACCTTTCGGCGTCAGAGGTCTGGTTCGTCACCGGCAGCCAGCATCTCTACGGCCCCGAGACGCTGGCCACGGTCGCCGAGCACTCGGCCGCGATCGCGGCGGCCCTCGACGGCGCGCCCGCGATCCCCGTCCGCGTCGTCACCAAGCCGGTCCTGACGGGCTCCGCGGAGATCCTGGCCCTGGTCCAGGCCGCCAACGCGGACCCGGCGTGCGTCGGCCTCGTCACCTGGATGCACACGTTCAGCCCGGCCAAGATGTGGATCGCGGGCCTCGAGGCGCTCCAGAAGCCGTTCCTCCATCTCCACACCCAGTTCAACCGCGAGATCCCCTGGGCCGAGATCGACATGGACTTCATGAACCTGAACCAGGCCGCCCACGGCGACCGGGAGTTCGGGTTCATCGCGGCCCGGCTGCGCCTCGAGCGCAAGGTCGTCGTGGGCCACTGGGGCGACCCGTCCGTCCAGGAGCAGGTCGGGACGTGGGCGCGCGCCGCGTGCGCGAA
Organism: uncultured Chloroflexia bacterium; assembly: GCA_963768035.1. Taxonomy (GTDB): domain Bacteria; phylum Chloroflexota; class Limnocylindria; order Limnocylindrales; family CSP1-4; genus CAIXZV01. Next base: position 98,514 of record CAVYGJ010000003.1, on the reverse strand, counting down.
GGCGGACTGGCGGACCGGCAGGATCGCGCGCTTCGGCGACAACATGCGCGAGGTCGCGGTCACCGAGGGCGACAAGGTCGAGGCGCAGCGCAGGCTCGGGTTCTCGATCAACACGTGGGGCGTCGGCGACCTGGTCAAGGTCGTGGACGACGCGTCCGACGCCGACATCGACGCGCTGGTCGCCCGCTACCTCGACGAGTACGACGTCGCCGCCGAGCTCCGGCCGGGCGGCGACCGCGCGTCGAGCCTCCGCGACGGCGCCCGGATCGAGCTCGGCCTCCGGCGGTTCCTCGAGGACGGCGGCTTCACGGCCTTCACCGACACGTTCGAGGACCTCCACGGCCTCAGGCAGCTCCCCGGGCTCGCGGTCCAGCGGCTCATGGCCGACGGCTACGGCTTCGGCGGGGAGGGGGACTGGAAGACCGCGGCGATGGTCCGCGCGATGAAGGTCATGAGCGCGGGCCTCGAAGGCGGCACCTCGTTCATGGAGGACTACACCTACCACCTCACGGGCGAGGACGACCTGATCCTCGGCGCCCACATGCTCGAGGTCTGCCCGTCCATCGCCGGTGGCCGGCCCCGCCTCGAGGTCCACCCCCTTGGCATCGGCGGCAAGGAGGACCCGGTCCGGCTCGTCTTCGACGCCCACCCGGGTCCGGCGATCGCCGCCTGCATCACGGACATGGGGCAGCGGTTCCGGATGGTGGCGACCGTCGTCGACGTCGTGCCCGCCGAGCAGCCCCTCCCGAAGCTCCCGGTCGCGCGTGCCGTCTGGCGTCCGCGCCCGGACCTCCGGACCAGTGCCGCGGCGTGGATCCACGCCGGCGGCTCCCATCACACGAGCCTCGGTTTCAGCGTGACGAAGGAGCATCTGCGAGACTTCGCCGCGATGAGCGGGGTCGAGCTCCTCGTCATCGACGAGGACACGACCCTCGACGCCTTCAGGGACCAGCTGCGGTGGAATGACCTCTACTGGCACCTGGCAAAGGGCCTTTGAGGAGGGCCGTTCGTCACCTGTCCGGCCTCTGATCGGTACCGCTTTGAGGCTTGACGGATCGGCTTGACGCACCATGCGTCAGGCGCTTAGGATGCGGAGCGTTATCGTTCACGGGAACGATAACGGCATGCGTCCACCCGCGATCGACCTGGGGCCAGGGAGGCCCCGCAGCGGACCCGGCGCGCCGCGCCGAGCCTCGAAAGGCGATCCAGGACGCTTGGAATGCGGGGCCCTCTGCCCCGTAACAGGAGGAGTGCGCGCACCGATGAAGAAGTTCCTTTCAGTGGCCCTTGCGGCCGGTGCCCTTGTCGTCGCTGCGTGCGGCGGAAGTGCAACACCGGCACCGGCCACCACGGCCCCGGAGTCGGCTCCCGCCGCCTCCGCCCCGGCCGAGTCCGCGTCGAACGCGGCAGGCAGCGGCCTCGTCGGCATCGCGATGCCGACCAAGTCGTCGACCCGCTGGATCTCGGACGGCGACAGCCTCGTCCAGGCCCTGACGGCGCTCGGCTACGAGACCGACCTCCAGTTCGCCGAGAACGACATCCCGACCCAGGTCTCCCAGGTCGAGAACATGATCACCAAGGGCGCCAAGGTCCTCGTGATCGCCGCCATCGACGGCACCACCCTCACCGACACCCTGCAGAAGGCCGCGGACGCGGGCATCAAGGTTCTGGCGTATGACCGCCTGATCCGGAACTCGCCGAACGTGGACTACTACACGACCTTCGACAACTTCAAGGTCGGCGTGCTCCAGGCAACGTCCATCGTGGACGCCCTGGACCTCAACAACGCGGCCGGGCCGTTCAACATCGAGCTGTTCGCCGGTTCGCCGGACGACAACAACGCCGGGTTCTTCTTCAACGGCGCGATGTCGATCCTCCAGCCGTTCATCGACAGCGGCAAGCTCGTCGTCCAGTCGGGCGAGAACAAGTTCCCGGAGCAGGTCGGCACGCTGCGCTGGGATGCCGCCACGGCGCAGAAGCGCATGGACAACATCCTCGCGACCTACTACGCCGACAAGCGCGTTGACGCGGTCCTGTCGCCGTACGACGGCATCAGCATCGGCATCATCGCCTCGCTCAAGGCCGTTGGTTACTACACCGCGGACAAGCCGGCCCCGGTCGTCTCCGGCCAGGACGCCGAGCTCCCGTCGGTCAAGTCGATCCTCGCGGGCGAGCAGACCAGCACGGTGTTCAAGGACACCCGGCTCCTGGCTGCCCAGGCCGCGAAGATGGTCAACCAGATGCTCGCCGGCCAGACGGTCGAGGTGAACAACACCGACACCTATGACAACGGCGTGAAGAAGGTTCCGTCCTACCTCCTGGACATGGTCCTCGTGACCAAGGACAACGTCACCAAGGAGCTGGTCGACACCGGGTACTACACGGCCGACCAGATCAAGTAACCCCGTTCAAGCACAATGCGGGTGTGTGGCGGCCTCCGGCCCCACGCACCCGCGTTTCATTACCCATCCCCGGAGAGCACGAGGCGGCGGTTCGCGTGAGTGACGTCCTGCTCGAGATGCGCGGCATCACCAAGGAGTTCCCCGGCGTCAAGGCGCTGAAGGACGTCTCCTTCTCCGTCCGTGCCCGGCGAGATCCATGCGCTCGTCGGCGAGAACGGGGCCGGCAAGTCGACCCTGATGAAGGTCGTCTCGGGCGTGTATCCGACTGGCAGCTACGAGGGCCAGTTCTTCTTCAAGGGCGAGGAGTGCCACTTTCACAACATCCGTGAAAGCGAGCAGAAGGGCATCGTCATCATCCACCAGGAGCTGGCGCTCGTCCCGCACCTGTCGATCACCGAGAACATCTTCCTCGCCAACGAGCAGGCCACCCGCGGCGTCATCAACTGGAGCAAGTCGCACGCCAAGGCGATCGAGCTGCTCAAGAAGGTCGGCCTCCACGAGACGCCGGACACGAAGATCTCCCACCTGGGCGTGGGCAAGCAGCAGCTGGTCGAGATCGCGAAGGCCCTGTCCAAGAACGTCGAGCTGCTCATCCTCGACGAGCCCACGTCCTCGCTCAACGAGAACGACTCCCAGGCGCTGCTCCAGCTGCTCCGCGAGTTCCGCTCGAATGGGATCGCGTGCGTCCTGATCTCGCACAAGCTCAAGGAGGTCGAGTCGGTCGCCGACACGATCACCGTCCTGCGCGACGGTGCGGTCATCGAGTCGCTCGATGCGACCACCGGCGACGTGACCGAGGACCGGATCATTCGCGGCATGGTCGGCCGCGACATGACGCACCGCTACCCGCCGCGCGAGCCGAACATCGGCGAGGTCCTGCTCGAGGTCAAGAACTGGAAGGTCCGCCACCCGGTCTACGACGACCGGATGGTCATCAACGACGTCAGCATCAACGTCCGTGCCGGCGAGGTCGTCGGCATCGCGGGGCTCATGGGTGCCGGTCGCACCGAGTTCGCGATGAGCGTCTTCGGGCGGTCGTGGGGCCACTTCGTGTCCGGCCAGGTCCTGAAGCGCGGCGAGGAGATCGACGTCAGCACGATCCCCAAGGCCGTGGCCAACGGGATCGCCTACGCGACCGAGGACCGCAAGACCTACGGGCTCGTCCTCATGAACGACGTCAAGACGAACGTCACGATGGCGAACCTGCCGGGCGTGTCGAACCGTGGCGTCCTGATCCCTCCCAAGGAGATCACGGTCGCCAACGAGTACCGCAAGGCGCTCAACATCAAGACGCCGAGCGTGAAGCAGATCACGGTCAACCTCTCGGGCGGCAACCAGCAGAAGGTCGTCCTGTCCAAGTGGCTGTTCGCCAACCCGGACGTGCTGATCCTCGACGAGCCGACGCGCGGCATCGACGTCGGCGCGAAGTACGAGATCTACACGATCATCAACCGCCTCGTCGCGGAGGGAAAGGCGATCATCATCATCTCGTCCGAGCTCCCGGAGGTGCTGGGGGTGTCGGACCGGATCTACGTCATGGCCGCCGGGCGGATCGCCGCCGAGATGCCTGCCGCAGAGGCGACGCAGGAGTCGATCATGAAGGCCATCATGCGGCTCGCCCGCGCCGGAGCTGAGGAAGTCCTGCTGTGAGCACCCCCACCGAGAGCACACCCATCGCGCCTGTCGCCGACGCCGAGCCGACGGGCGGCTTCCGCGCACTGGTGGGCAGGAACGTCCGCCAGTCCGGCATGCTCGTCGCGCTGCTGATCGCCGTCGTGTTCTTCCAGCTGACGACCGGCGGCGTCATGCTCAAGTCGCTGAACGTGACGAACATCTTCCTGCAGAACGGGTACATCCTCGTGATGGCCCTGGGGATGCTGCTGATCATCGTGATCGGCAACATCGACCTGTCGGTCGGTTCGGTCGCCGGGTTCCTCGGCGCCGTCGCGGCGATCCTCATGGTCAAGGTCGGCCTCGACCCGATCCTCGCCGTGCTGCTGACGCTCGTCGCCGGCGGCGTGATCGGCGTCTGGCAGGGCTTCTGGGTCGCCTATCTCCGGGTCCCATCGTTCATCGTCACCCTCGCGGGCATGCTCCTGTTCCGCGGCGCCACGCTGTGGATCCTCGGCGGCCAGCCCGTTGGCCCGTTCGCCGAGAGCTTCCGGGCGATCTCCTCCGGCTTCATCCCCGAGGTCATCGGCACCTTCGGCGACCCGTTCGGCGGGGCGGAGATCGCGCTCCTCACGGTCGGCAAGTGGGCGCTCGTCATTCCCCTGGGCGGCGGCCCGCTCAACCTCACGACGCTGCTGCTCGGGGTGGTCCTGAGCGCCGTGCTCGTGCTCCTCACCTGGCGCGCCCGCGCCGAGCAGGTCAAGTACGGGTTCACGCGTGCCGTCGCTCCGCCAGTTCTGGCTGCGCAACGCCCTGGTGATCGTCGGCATCATGTTCGTCGCCTACCGGCTGGCCGGCTACAAGGGTCTCCCGATGGTCGCCCTGATCGCGTTCATCCTGATCGCGTTCTACATGTTCCTGACGACGCGGACGGTCCTCGGGCGCCGCATCTACGCGGTCGGCGGCAACGCCAAGGCAGCGATGCTCTCCGGCGTCAACAGCAAGCGGATGGTCTTCCTGACCTTCGTGAACATGGGCGTGCTCGCGGCCCTCGGCGGCCTGATCATCTCGGCGCGGCTCAACTCCGCGACGCCGAACTCGGGATACGGCTTCGAGCTCGACATCATCGCGGCGACCTTCGTCGGCGGCGCGTCCGCCTACGGCGGCGTCGGCACCGTTGCCGGCACCGTCATCGGCGCCCTGTTCTTCGGGGTGCTGAACATCGGCATGGGCACGATGTCCATCCCGATCGACTACCAGTTCGCCATCAAGGCCCTCGTCCTGCTCGTCGCCGTGTACTTCGACGTCAGGAGCAAGAACAAGGAAGGCTGAGCCGGCCCGGGACCTTCCCGGCCTGTCAGACCCATGAGCCCAGCTCCTCCTCCCGGTCGCGCCGTCCGTCTGCACGGGCGGCGCGACGTGCGCCTGCATGCCGAGCCGGCGCCCGTTCCGCGCGACGGCGAGGTGGTCGTCCGGGTCACGGCCGTCGGGCTGTGCGGATCCGACCTCCACTGGTACGACGAGGGCGCGATCGGGGAGACCGACCTCGCGGCCCCGCTCGTGCTCGGGCACGAGCTCGCGGGCGTGATCGAGGGCGGCCCCCGCGACGGCGAGCGGGTCGCGATCGACCCCGCGGACCCGTGTGGGGCCTGTGAGGAGTGCCGTTCGGGCCGCGGCCGGTTGTGCGCCCGGATGCGCTTCGCGGGCCTGGCGCCCGACGACGGCGGCCTCCGGACCCGGCTCGCCTGGCCGGCCGACCGGTGCGTCGCGCTGCCGGCATCGGTCGCGGACGACGAGGCACCCCTCCTCGAGGTCCTGGGCATCGCGATCCACGCCCTCGACCTCGCCGGGATCCGGATCGACGACGCGTCGCCCTCGTCGGCGGTGGACGCCACCGGCACCGGCCTCCGAGCGGGCGTGTACGGCGCCGGCCCGATCGGCCTCGTCCTCGTCCGCGCATTGCGGGCGGCGGGTGTCGAGCAGGTCGTGGCCACGGACCGCCTCGCGCACCGCGTGGGTGCAGCGCTGGCGTCGGGTGCCACGGAGGCGCTCCAGGTCCCCGGCGACGGCCCGGATCCGGCCGCCTCGATCCCGGTCGACGTCGCGTTCGAGTGCGCGGGCACCGACGACGCCCTGGACACCGCGGTGCGGGCGGTTCTCCCGGGCGGGCGAGTCCTCATCGTCGGGATCCCCGCCGGGGATCGCAGCACCTACCCGGCGTCCGCCGCGCGCCGCAAGGAGATCGCGCTCCAGCTGGTGCGCCGGATGGAGGCGCCCGACCTCGGCCGGGCGATCGCCCTCGTGGCCGCGGGCCGCATCTCGCTCGACGGGCTCGTCAGCCACCGGTTCGGCATCGAGGATGCGCCGCGCGCGTTCGAGGTGCTCGCGAGCAGGGCCGGGCTGAAGGTCGTCGTCCAGCCCGGCGCGGGGTCGTGACGATGGACCCCACGGGCGTCGCGGTCGGCGATCCGCTGATCCTCGAGGCGGCAGGCGCGCGGGTCGTCGTGCGACCAGAGGAGGGTGGACGGGTCGGCTCGGTCGTCGTCGGCGGTCGCGAGCTGCTCGTGACCAGCGACCCGCAGGGGCTCATCTACTGGGGCAGCTATCCGATGGCGCCGTGGGCAGGCCGGATCCGCCACGGCAGGTTCGAGTACGGCGGGCGCTCGTACCAGCTCCCGATCGGGATGCCGCCCCATGCGATCCACGGCGTCGTCTACGACAAGCCGTGGTCGGTCGTGTCAGCGGACACCATCAGCATCGAGCTCGACGACCGGTGGCCGTTCCGCGGCCGCCTGGAGCAGCGGTTCGAGCTGGCCGAGGACGGGCTCACCGTCACGATGACGCTCGAGGCGGACGAGCCGATGCCCGGCGTCGTTGGCTGGCACCCGTGGTTCCGACGGCAGCTCGACGGGATCGCGGCTCCGGCCCGGCTGGACTTCGACGCCGCGGAGATGCTCGTCCGGGACGACGAGGGCATGCCGACGGGCGAGCTCGTCGCGCCGTCCGCTGGGCCATGGGACGACGCGTTCACCGGCGTCGATCGTCCGCCCGCGATCGAGTGGGGGAGCGAGCTCCGCCTCGAGCTGTCGTCGAGCTGCCGGTGGTGGGTCGTGTACACGCTTCCCCCGCACGCGGTCTGCGTCGAGCCGCAGAGCGGGCCGCCCGACGCCGCGAACCGCTCGCCCGAGATCGTGGTGCCGGGCTCGCCCCTGGTCCACGAGATGCGCTGGCGCTGGTCCCGCGGGTAGCGTCGCGCCGCGCTACTTGCCCGGCACGACGTCCGGCGGCAGGAGGTAGCGCAGGACGCCGCGGCCGGGCACGAGGTCCCGCGTCGGCACGTCCACCCGGGCGATCGCGCCCTTGCGCATCGGGACCATCGCGACGCCGAGGAGGTCGCCGAGCAGCTCGCTGAAGTCGGGGTCGTGACCCACGAGGCACGGCCGCTCCGCGTCGGCGTGCGCCTGGAGGACATCCTCGAGGACGGCGATGTCGAACGGCGCGGCCAGCCGCCTGTCCACGATCACCGGGGCGCCGACGGCGTCCGCGACGAGCTGCGCGGTCTGCGCCGCGCGCACCTTGGGCGAGGTGATGAACAGGTCGGGCGCCTCGTCGTGACCCGCGAGCAGCCGGCCAAGGCGCTCCGCCTGCCGCCGGCCCTTCTCGGACAGCGGGCGGAGATTGTCGTCCTCGGTCCAGCGCTCCGGATCGCCGGCGTGGGCGTGGCGGAGGAGGTGGACGGCGATCATGCGTGCCTCCGGCAGCGAGATCAGCCCAGCTGGACGGGCTTTCGCTCGGCAGCGTACCGCTCCGCGAGCGGCAGGAACGAGTGAATGCGCTGGCCCATGCTCGTGAGGACGGAGCGGAACGCCGCCAGGCGCTGCTCCTCGGTGCCCTCGACCTTCGCGGGATCCGGGTAGCTCCAGTGCATGGTCTCGTGGACGCCGGGGAACACCGGGCAGGCATCACGCGCGTCGTCGCACACGGTGATGACGTAGTCGAACCGCTGGCCGAGGAAGTCGTTCACGGACTTGGAGCGAAGTCCGTCCGTCGCGACGCCGGCCTCCTCGAGGACGCGGGTCGCGAGTGGGTTCACGCACCGAGGGATGCGTCCCCGCGGAGTGGACCTCGACTCGCTCGCCGCCGAGATGGCGGAACATCGCCTCGCCCAGGATCGACCTCGCGCTGTTGCCGGTGCACACGACGAGGATCCGGACGGGCGCCGTGCCCGCGTCGTGGTGGAAGGCGCCGTGGTCGTGCGCGTGCGTCTCGTCGGTCCCGGTCACGGGTTGAGGTCCTCGACCTCGCCCGAGGCGAGGAACACGATGTCTTCCGCGATGTTCGTCACCCGGTCGCCGATCCGCTCGAGGTAGTGCGACGCGAACAGGATCCGCGTCCCGGCCTCGACGTTGGCGGCGTCTTCGCGCATCAGCACGAGGACCTTGTCGAAGATCGCGTGGTACAGCTCGTCGACGTCGTCGTCGAGCTTCGCGACCTCGCGGGCCCGGACCATGTCCACGTCCACGAGCGCGCGGATGATGCCGTGCACGAGCACGGCGACCCGCTCGCCGAGCAACGGCAGGTCGACGTAGTTGCCGAGCGGCGGGAACGGGGCGAGCTTGCGCGCCTGCTTCGCGACGGACGACGCGTGGTCGCCCATGCGCTCGAGCTCGTAGCTCACGTGGTCGAGGGTCAGCAGGTAGCGCAGGTCGCGTGCGACCGGGTTCTGGGTGGCGATGACCGCGGCGATCATCGCGGTCGCCTTGCGCTGGACCTCGTTGATCTGGACGTCGTCGCGGATGACCGTGAGGGCCGACTCGGCGTCGTGCGTGATCAGCGCGTTGATGGCCGCCCGGATCTGCGACTCGACGAGCGCGCCCATCCGCAGGACGTTGTCCTTGACCTCGGCGACCTCGCGGTCGTAGGTGCTGCGGGTCGGGTGCGCCACGGGAGGGATGCCTGCGGGCTGCTCGACCAGCGGGGGCTCGGGGTTGGGTGCCTTGAACATGGGATCCTGCCTCCGCTCAGCCGAACCGGCCCGAGACGTAGTCCTCGGTCAGCTGGTTCTTCGGGTTGGTGAAGATCCCGAGCGTGGGACCCTCCTCCACGACGAAGCCGGCGCGGTCATCGGCCATGTTCATGAACACGGTGTAGTCGGATGCACGGGCGGCCTGCTGCATGTTGTGCGTGACGATGATGATCGTGTAGCTCTGCTTGAGCTCGAACATGAGCTCCTCGATCTGGAGCGTCGAGCGCGGGTCCAGGGCGGAGCACGGCTCGTCCATGAGGATCACGTCGGGGCTCGTGGCGATGGCCCGCGCGATGCACAGCCGCTGCTGCTGGCCACCCGACAGGGCGAGCCCGGACTGCTTGAGCTTGTCCTTGACATCGTCCCACAGGGCCGCGCGCCGGAGGCTCGACTCGACGATCTCGTCCATGTCGCCCTTCACGCCGTTGATCCGCGGCCCGAACGCGATGTTGTCGTAGATCGACTTGGGGAACGGGTTGGGCTTCTGGAACACCATCCCGATCCGGCGACGGACCTCGACCGCGTCGACCTCGGGGTCGTACAGGTTCACGCCGTGGTACAGGACGCTGCCTTCCAGCCGCGCGCCAGGGATCAGGTCGTTCATCCGGTTGATCGTGCGCAGGAGCGTCGACTTGCCGCAGCCCGAGGGACCGATGAGCGCGGTGATCTTCCTGGGCGCGAACGCGATGCTCACGTCCTTCACTGCGCGGAACTTCGTGTAGTAGAAGTCGACGTTCTGGATCTGGATGACTGGGTCGGGAGCGGGCTCGCTCTCCGTCGCCGCGCCGGACGCATCGCCGGGGGCGGCATCGTGCGAGCCGTCGTGCGTGTGGGCCGACTCGATGCGCAGGGCGACGGGCGCCGCTCCGGTCGCGACCGCCGTTGCTGCCGTGCCGTCGGCGTGGTCCGTGTGGTTGGTCGAGGCGTCGGCGTCCGCTGCGGTGTCGGGCGCTGCGGCCGGCGTGGCCAGCTGGGTCATGGGGGCGTCTCCCGGGCGGTCTGACATCACCAGGCCTGCTCGTAGCGGTTTCGGAAGTAGATGGCGATCGCGTTCGCGAACAGCGTGATCACGAGGAGCGCGACGATCGCCGCGGCGGCGTCGGCTCGAAATCCGTCCTGCGGCCGTCGCGACCAGTCGTACACGATGACCGGCAGCGCGGTGTAGCTGCCGGTGAACACGCGCTCGATGGTGATCCCGGAGAAGGACCCGAGGACGGCGCCGGCCAGGAGGAGCGGTGCCGTCTCGCCCAGCGCTCGCGACAGCGCGAGGACGGTCCCCGTCAGGACGCCCGGCGTCGCGGCGGGGAGCACGAGCTGTCGGGTGACCTCCCAGCGCGATGCGCCGACGCCGTACCCGGCCTCGCGGATCGCGATCGGGACCGCCCGGAGCGCCTCGATCGCGGTGATGACCACGATCGGCAGCACCAGCACGGCGAGCGTCGCGCCGCCGGCGAGGACGTTCCGGCCGTTGCCCATGCCCAGCGACTCGAACAGGGTGACGAACACCGACAGCCCGAGCAGGCCGTAGACGACGGACGGGACGCCGGCGAGGTTGCGGATGTTGACCTGGATGAACCGCGTGAGGCGCGTGTCCGGCGCGTACTCCTCGAGGTAGATCGCGGTCATCAGCCCGAACGGGAAGGCGACCGCCGCCACGACGGCCGCGAGGATGGCCGTCCCGACGATGCCCTGCACGATGCCGGCCTTGTCGGGATTGGAGGACAGCGGGCTGGTCAGGAAGTCGAGGCCACGTTCGGCGTAGACCGGGTACGCCTTGGACATGACGTCCGCGAGCAGCACGAGGAGGACGACGAGCGACGCCAGGAGGCTGAGCAGCAGGATGACCTGGAACACGATGCCCCAGACGTCGCGCTTGGAGCTGACGAGGCCTTCCCGAACCCGGGCGGCGGTGACGTCAGAGGTGGAGGCGATGGAGGACATCGGCGGCTCCTAGTAGCTCTGCCGCGTGCGGCGCACGAACGCGTCGCCGACGATGTTGAGCAGGAAGGTCACGATGAACAGCAGGAGCCCGATGAAGAACAGGCTCTGGAACGCCGCGGTGTTGCCGGTGACCTGGTCGGACCCGGTCGCGAGCTGGACCATCGCGGACGTCATCGTGCCGCCGGGATCGAGGGGGTTCACCGTCCGTGCCTGGGGCGCGCCCGCGGCGACGGCGACGACCATCGTCTCGCCGATCGCGCGGCTCGTCGCGATGATGAGCGCAGCGACGATGCCGGAGACCGCGGCCGGGAACACGACGCGCAGCGAGGTCGTCTTCTTGCGCGCGCCGAGGCCGTAGGACGCCTCGCGCAGGCTCGTCGGGACCGCGCGCATCGCATCCTCGGCGACCGAGGCGACGAGGGGCACCGTGAGGATCCCGACGCCGATCCCCGCGGCGAGCATGTTGAACGTGTTGGCTTCCTCGAACAGCGGCTTGATCACCTGCGGGGTGATCAGGGTGAGGGCGAAGAAGCCGATGACCACCGACGGGATGCTCGCGAGGAGCTCGAGGACCGGCTTGATGGCCCGGCGGGCCCTCGGGGTGGCGTACTCGGAGAGGTAGATCGCCGACGCGAGCCCGACGGGGGTCGCGATGAGCATCGCGATCACGGTCACCATGAGGGTGCCGATGACGATCGTCGTGATGTCGAAGATGCCGCGTCGAGGGAACCACCCGATCCCGGACAGCTGCGACAGGTCGATCTGCTGCAGGAAGTGGATCGCCTCGACCAGCACCGCCTGGATGATGAACGCGCTGATGACGACCGTCGCGAGCGCGGCCCCGAGGAACACGCCGCGCACGGTCCGCTCGCGCCGCTGCCGGCGCGCGCTGCCCTTCAGCGAGATGCCGGGCGGGAGGGCGGGGCTGGCCTGTGCCATCGGTGGGGAGACTCCTGGAGGCTGTCGGTGAGGGTGGAGGATAGGCGAACGGGTCGAGCCCCGAGAATGGCTCGACCCGTCAGCCCAGGAGGAGAGGAGGCTACTTCACGGCGTCCCAGGCGGTCCGGGACTCGGTGAGGGTGTCGGCCGGAAGGTTCACGTACGGGACGGTCTCGAGGACCGTGGAGATCGTGCCCTCGGTCAGGTAGTAGTCGACGAAGGCGACGACGGCCGGGTTGGCGGCAGCCTTGGCCTTGTTGACGTAGATGTACAGGGAGCGGGAGAGCGGGTAGCTGCCGTCGCTGATGGTGTCGACGGTCGGGGCGACGCAGGTCCCGTTGGCCTCCTTCGAGACCTGGAGCTCGGTGACCTTGTCCGCGTTCTCCTGGGCGAAGGCGAAGCCCACCCAGCCGAGCGAGGTGTCGGAGCCGGCGACGCCTTCGATGATGGCGTTGTCGTTGGGCGATGCGGTGTAGTCGGGGCGCGTCGTCTTGTCCTTCTCGCGGGCCGTCGCGATCGGGGTGATCGCGAGCTCGACGAAGCTGTCGAAGGTGCCGGACTCCTCACCGGGGCCCGTGATCGCCAGCGGGGCGTCCGGGAAGACCGTGTTCGAGCCGAGCTCCTTCGCGAGCGCAGCGGCGTCGCTCCACTTCGCGAAGCCCGTGCTCTCCGGCCCGATCAGGGCGTAGAGGTCCGGGAAGCTCAGGCAGGTGATGGCCGTGTTGTTCGGCGAGGTCATGACGGTCATGCCGTCATACGCGATCTTCAGCTCGACGTACTCGATCCCGGCGGCCTGGCAGGTGGCGGCCTCCTCGTCCTTGATCTTGCGCGAGGCGTCGGAGATGTCGGTCTCGCCTGCGCAGAACTTCTTGAAGCCATCGCCGGTGCCGGGGCCCTCGACCGTGTAGGTGAAGCCCGGGTTGGCGGCTGCGAAGGCCTCTGCGACGCCCGTCGAGATCGGCTCGACCGTGGACGAGCCGGAGACGTTGATGGCGCCCGTGACGGCACCACCGCCGGCATCCGCGGATGCGGGAGCGGACGCCCCGCCGTCGGTTGCCGCCGCCTCGCTCGCGGGGGCGGTCGTGGCGCCGCCGCCGCCACAGGCGGCGACGAACAGCGTCGTGGCGAGCGCGAGGCCGCCGAGACGCTTGGACGATGCGATGCTCACTGGTATGACTCCTCCAGAGGACGGTCGGCGCGCAGGTGCGCCGGGGGTGTCTGGTCCCATTGCTGCCGGTTCCACTCTTGGCCGGGGCTGTCAACGAGCCATGTGTGGGGTGTTAAGGGGCTGTTAACGCTGCGGGCCGTCCAGGCGGTACCCCAGCCCCCGGACGGTGACGAGGTGGATGGGCCGCTCGGGCACGGGCTCGATCTTCGAGCGGAGCCAGCGGACGTGGACGTCGACCGTCCGCATCCCCCCGTGGTGATCGGGTCCCCAGACCCGGTCGAGGAGCTCGCGCCGGCTGTACGCGCGTCCCGGATGCGCGGCCAGCAGCGCGAGCAGTCCGAACTCCTTCGGACGCAGGTGGATGAGCTCGTCGCCCCGCCGCAGCTCGTGTGCCACGAGGTCGAGCTCGAGGTCGTCGGCGACGGGCAGCGCAGCCCCCGATCCGTCGCGCGGGCGTGCCCTCGCGTCGAGCCAGGCGAGCCTGCCGACGAGCTCCGACACCGGGGTCGCCGAGGTGATGGCGTCGTCGAACCCGGCGGCGAGCGCGGCGAGCCGCGAATCCACCGCGTCCGGCGGGGCAAGGTGCACCGCCCGCATCCTCGAGCGACGCCGGCGCTCGGCGACCACGAGCTCGAGCGTCGCCCGGTCCGCGGGCGGCTCCGAGCAGACGACGATCCGCGGTCGTTCCGCGAGCAACATGGCGCGGAAGCGGACGGGATCGCCCACGACACGGATCGCCGTCCCGGGGACCTCGACAGGGACCTGGATCGCCGGCCCGTCCACCGCGAGCACGAGCCACGATGCCCGCACGGGTGCCGCGTGCGGCGACATCGCGGGGGCACCGAGGCTGGACTCGGAGGGGGACGGGACGACCACGCTTCGAGGGTCGTGCCCGGCCGTCAACGGGCCGTTCGGGTCGGGTTAACGATTGGTCAACGACGCCGGTGTCGGACACCGCCAGCCGTTCGTTTCGGGGCGCCGAGTCGCGCCCGCGCCGGGCAGACCGGGCGCGCGCATAACGCCCACCTGCGGCAGACTGTCAGCGCACTGCGAAGTGCGTGGGCGGGGAACGGCTGAGGAGCACGCACCATGGCGAAGGACACGGATCCGGAGGTCTCCGCGGAGACGACCGCGGATCCGGATTCGTCCCGCGCCGACGCCCAGGCGAAGGCCGAGCGCAAGGCCGCGAAGCAGCTCGACAAGCAGGCCCGACGCGAGCGCGAACGCGCGGAGGCCGCGGCGGCAAAGGCCGCGGCCGCGGCTCGCAAGCAGGCTCGCGACGAGAAGAAGGCAGCCAAGGCGCTCGATCGGGAACGCCGCGATGCCGCGGCCGCCGAAGCGAAGGCGCGCAAGAAGGCCGCCGCGGCGAAACGGGCCGAGAAGGAGCGCAAGGCCGCCGAGGCCGCGGCGACGTCCGGGGCGGTGGTCGAGCCGACCATCGACGAGCCGAAGGGCGGCGCGAAGGGCAAGGCGGCAAAGGCGAAGGACGCCGGCAAGCCCAAGGGCGGCGCCAAGGCAAAGACCAAGGCTGCCGCGAAGCCGAAGTCCGCGGGGAAGCCCAAACCCGATGCGAAGGTCGCGAAGGCGCCCAAGGCCGCGGTCGAGGCCACGGCGGACGCGGAGCCGACGCAGACAACCAAGCCGCCGAAGCCGCCGAAGGCCAAGCCGGACCGCAAGGAGAAGGCGCCCAAGTCCGGGTCCGACCGGCGCCTCGGTGCGCGCGGCGGCGGTGCGGCACTCGCGGCAGGCGCCGTGCTCGAGGAGGTCGCCGGCCTCGTCCGCAAGACTCGTGAGCCGGCCGCGTCGCACATCGTCGACCGGATCCGTGTCGCGCCCGACCGCGTCGTGGAGACGCCGGCTGTCGAAGCGCCGGCGCCCGAGCCCGAAGAGCTGGTCGAGCCGCCGGTCGCGGCCGAGGTTGAGGTCGCCCCCGCGATCGAGCCCGAGGCGGTCGAGTGGACGCCGCCGTGGGACGCCGGTGTGGTCGCGGAGCCGAGCCCGAGCCCGTCGTCGAGCCGAGCCGGAGCCCGACCGAGCCCGAGCCGGAGCCCGTCGTCGAGCCGAGCCGAGCCCGAGCCCGTCGTCGAGCCGAGCCCGAGCCGGGCCGAGCCCGTCGTGCCGAGCCGGAGCCGAGCCCGAGCCCGTCGTCGAGCCGAGCCGGAGCCCGAGCCTCGGCCGAGCCCGAGCCCGAGCCGGAGCCGGAGGTCGTCGGCGAGGCGGAGACGATCGTCGAGCCCGCACCCTGGACCGAGCCCGAGCCGTGGGTCGAACCCGGCGTTGCAGCTGAGCCCGAGCCGATCGCGGAGCCGGAACCCGTTGTCGAGCCCGAGCCGTGGGCCGAGCCCGCACCCTGGGCCGAGCCCGAGGTCGCAGCGGAGCCCGAGGTCGCAGCGGAGCCCGAGGCCGTCGTCGAGCCCGAGCCGATCGCCGAGCCCGAACCGAGCCCGTCGCCGAGCCGGAGCCTGAGCCGTGGGCCGAGCCCGAGGTCGCAGCGGAGCCCGAGGTCGCCGTCGAGCCCGAGCCGATCGCCGAGCCCGAACCGGAGCCCGTCGCCGAGCCGGAGCCGATTGTCGAGCCCGAGCCGGTCGCCGAGCCCGAGCCGGAGCCGTCGCCGAGCCCGAGCCGTCGTCGAGCCCGAGCCGCGTCGAGCCCGAGCCGTGGGTCGAGCCCGAGCCGGTCGCCGAGCCCGAGCCGTAGCCGAGCCCGAGGCTGCGGCCGAGCCCGAGCCGTGCCGGTCGAGCCCGAGCCGTGCGCCGAGCCGAGCCGGTCGTCGAGCCCGAGCTGCGGCCGAGCCCGAGCCGTGGGTCGAGCCCGAGGCTGCGGTCGAGCCCGAGCCGATCGCCGAGCCGGAGGTCGTCGCCGAACCCGAGCCTGTCGTCGAGCTCGAGGCAACGCCCTGGACCGAGCCACAGGCTGAACCCTGGTTCGCAGAACCCCCCATCGAAGCGGAAGTCGTCGCCGAACCGGAGCCGTGGTCCGAGTCCGCGCCGGCTGTCGAAGCCGAGCCCGCCGTCGAAGAAGATCTGGACCTCGGCGCGATCGCCGCCGCTGCCGCCGCCGGCGCCCTCGTCGCCGAGCCCGAGCCCGAAGTCGTCGCCGAGCCCGAGGCGCCGAAGCCGGAAGTCGAGCCCGAGCCCGAGGCCGTCGCCGAGCCCGAGCCGGAAGTCGAACCCGAGCCCGAGCCGGACCGAGTCGCCGAGCCCGAGCCGGAAGTCGAGCGCCGAGCCCGAGGCCATCGCCGAGCCCGAGCCGTCGCCGAGCCCGAGCCGAACCCGAGCCTGAAGCCGTTGCCGAGCCCGAGGCCATCGCCGAGCCGGAGGCCGAGCCCGAGCCCGTAGCCCGAGCCCGAAGCCGTCGCCGAGCCCGAAGCCGGAAGCAGTCGCCGAGCCCGAGCCCGAGGCCGTCGCCGAGCCCGAGCCCGAGCCGGAAGCCGTCGCCGAGCCCGAGCCCGAGCCGGAAGCCGTCGCCGAGCCCGAGCCCGAGCCGAACCCGAGCCCGAAGCCGTCGCCGGAAGCCGCGAGCCCGAGCCCGAGCCGGAAGCCGTCGCCGAGCCCGAAGCCGTCGCCGAGCCCGAGCCGGAAGCCGTCGCCGAGCCCGAGCCCGAGCCCGAGCCGGAAGCCGTCGCCGAGCCCGAGCCCGAGCCCGAGCCGGAAGCCGTCGCCGAGCCCGAAGCCGAGTCGCCGAGCCGGAAGCCGTCGCCGAGCCCGAGCCCGAGCCGGAAGCCGTCGCCGAGCCCGAGCCCGAGCGCCGAGCCCGAGCCGTCGCCGAGCCGGAGTTGGTCGCCGAGTCCGAGCCCGAAGTCGTCGCCGAGCCCGAGCCGATCGCGCCCGATCTCGACGATCTGCCGCTGGCGCTTGCGCAGCCTGGCGTCCTCGAGGAGCCGGCGGCGGAGGCGCTTCCCGAAGAGGCGCCGGTCGAGGCCGAAGAGGCGCCCGCCGAAGCCGAGGACGATCACGCGGGACTGGCCGCCGGACTCGCGGCCGCCGGGCTTGCCGGAGCGGCGATCGTCGAGGGCATCGTCGCCCCCGACGCGGACGCGTCGGCCGAGGAGTCCGTCGAGGAGAAGCCGAAGCGCCGTCGACGCGCGGCCGAGTTCCAGCCGTCGCCCGCGCCGACCGCCGATGCCGCGTCCACCGCCGTGCCGTGGCCCGAGGCCGACCTTGGCATCGCTCCGGTCGCCGAGCCGGAGACAGCTCGAGGCGGACGTCGCCGAGGCACCCGCCGAGCCCGCCACCGCGCCGGTCGAGGTCGAGACGCCGGCCGCCGAAGAGGTCGCGGAGGCGGAGGCGGCGGCGGTCGAGGCAGAGCCAGCCGTCGTCGAGCCGGAGCCCGCCGTCGTCGAGCCGGAGGTCGAGGCGCCCGTCGCGGCGCCGGAGATCGTCCCGCTCCCGCAGACGATCATCGCGGCGAGCGTCGATGTCGGGGCGCTCAGCTCGCACCTGCTCGTCGCGGCCGTGACCGGCCACAAGGTCGAGCCGCTGCTCGACGAGTCATCGTTCCTCGGCCTGGGCGACCGCGTGGCCACGAACGGCTTCATCGGGAGCGATGCCCGCGCGGAGCTGGTCGCGAACCTCGCCGAGTACGCCGACAAGGCGCGGGCGCTCGGTGCGACCTCGGTGACGTTCGTCGGGACCGAGCCCCTGCGCCGGGCTGCGGACGCGACGGCCCTCGTCTACGCGGTCCAGGACCGCGCGGGAGCGCCGCTCCACGTGCTGGACCACGACGAGGAGGCGATGCTCATGCTCCTCGGCGTCACGGCCGGGATGCCGGTGACGTCGGAGCTGCTCGTCGTCGACATCGGTGGCGGGAGCTCCGAGATCATCATCGTCGGCCCGAACCGGGCGGTCGACGCGAGCGGCCTCCGGATCGGCAGCGCGTCGCTCACGCAGGAGCACTCGAAGGCCGACCCGCCGACGCTCAAGGAGATCGACGCGATGCGCTCGGGCGCGAAGGCGGCTGTCGCGAACGCGCCTGACGCGAGGCCGACGGAGATCATCGCCGTCGGCGGCACCGCATCGAACCTGCTCAAGCTCCTCCCGGCGACCGCGATCGACAGGATGCTCACGCGCCGCCGGATCACCGTCGCCCTGGCGATGCTCACGGTGCAGCGGAGCAGCGAGGCTGCCGAGCGGCACCTCCTGCGGCCGCAGCGGGCGCGCGTGCTGCCCGCCGGCGCGCTGATCGTGGACGCGATCCTCGAGCGCTACGGGATGGACCGGCTCCGCGTCTCCAACGAGGGGATCCGGGAGGGGATGGCGCTTGCGGCCGCGACCGCGGGTCCCGAGTGGCGCGACCGCCTCTCGACGCTGGTCATCGGCTGGCCGGAGCAGGACGACACGACCGCGGCCTGACCGGGCCGACAGTCGCCCCGAACGGGGCTACAGACCGGCGACGAGCCGCCCGAGCGATCGCCGGAAGCCGAGGCTCGTGACCCCGTGCCATGCCGGACCGACGGTCCGCCGCAGCCTCGCGAGCTCCCGCTCGCGGTCGACGAGGTAGCGTCCGATGGCGGCGCTCTGCGCCTCCGTGAGCTCGTCCGCATGGTCGACGAGGAACACCCGCGCGAGCCCGGCGGCGACGTCAGCGTCGTGCATCCAGCCGAGGTGATCCTGGAGGGCGACGACGCGCTCGATCACGGGCGTCGACTCCGACCCGAGCGCCTCGCGCACGAACTCGATCGTGTAGCGCAGCCACTTCGCGGCGATCCGGAGATCGTGGAGCGTCGTGACATCCGCCCACTGCATGACCGGCTCGTACCCGCGCACGCCCTCGTACGCGGCCCAGATCCGCGACGGCATCGTGTCCCGCACGCGGTGTGGCTCGACCGGCCCGACGATCCGGACGTCGATGCCCTCGGCCTGCACGAACGCGATGTAGTCGTCGACCCAGCGCTGGTAGCGCCGCGAGTCGAGCTCCTTGATGAGCACGAGCCGGGCGGCATCTCGCTGGCCCCGCCAGTCCGCGAGGAGCGGCTCGAACGAGGCGCCGTCCTCCGCGGGCAGATCCTTCTGGTAGGCCTCCCCGGCCTCGATCAGCACGTCGAGGTCGCGCACGGCGCCGAGGTCGCGTGCGACCTCCTTCAGCCGGCGCTGGTGGCGTGCCGTCCGCTCCTGGTCGAAGGCGTCGCCGAACACGCGCCACGCCGCCCGCTGCCGCCTCGTGGCGACGCGCATGCCGTGGAGCTCCTCGTTCACCGTGCCCTCACGGGCCCCCGCCTCGCGGGCGACCATGCGTGCGAGGTGGAACCGGAGCACCTTGCGACCGGCCTCCGCGAGGTGGTCGTCGGCAACGACGCCCGGCGTCTTGCCTGCGGTCAGCCGGGGCTCCGGCGTGGCTCCGCATCGTCGGCCTCGACGGTTGTGTCGGCCTGGACGGCCCCGTCGGCCTGTCGGCCTGACGGCCTCGGCGTCTGGCGTGATGTCGGCGGCGGGAGCGTCTGCGCCCGCGGCCCTGTCGTCGCGGACCGCGGCCATCGCCCGCTTGAGCTTGGAGGTCGCCGAGGGGACCAGCCCGTCCGCCTCGCCGAGGAGGGCCGCGAGCGGCGCGAGGACCGATTCGTCGCCCTCGCGGAGCTCGGCCTCGAGCTCGGCGAAGCGATCGATCACCCGCCCGTCGGCGACGACCTCGACGTCGTCGAGCGACAGCTCCACGATCGCGCCATCGACGCCGAACAGCCGCTGGTGGCGGACCTGCCGGACGGTCACGAGATCCTCGAGCTGCCGCTCGCCGACGATCTCCACGACCCGGTCGCGCGCCGCGCTGGACGCCCACTCGGCCGGCGGCAGCGACGTGTCCGCGGCGCCTTCCAGCTCCTCGCGGCGGTGCGCGGCACCGCCACCGTCGGCGCGCTTGAGGCCCTTGAGCGTGATGATCGTCCCGGCCTCGCTGGTGCGGAGGCGGCCCGCGTACCCGGCCTCGGCCAGCGCGGCGTCAGGCGTGTCGACGTAGCGGTCCTCGACGTGAATGTCCGTCGGCGGGCCGAGCGCGACTCAGGCCCGCGAGCTCGTCGGCGGCGAGCAGTCGCTGCCCGGGCGCGATGTCGCTCATCCGGTACTTGAGCTCGACCTCCACGGGGGCGGGCGCCAGCCCGTCGGTCATGCGCGCGGGTCCATCGAGCCCGCACCCGAGCCGGGCATCCGCGGCAGGCTGTTGAGCGCGGCCGCGGTCGCCGCGTCCTCCTTGAGCACGGCGAACGTGTCGATCGACCCGTCGACGGACTGGAGGACCTCGGTCCGGACCCACGTCCCGTCGGGCTTGAGCTGCCACGAGCGGCGGTCGTCCGCGAGCATGACCTCGATGATCCGCGCGAGCCGCGACTGGGCCTCCTGGTCCTCGATGGGGGTCACGACCTCGACCCGCCGGTCGAGGTTGCGCTCCATGAGGTCGGCGGAGCCGATGTACCACTCGGCCCGGCCGCCGTTGCCGAACATGAAGATCCGCGAGTGCTCGAGGAACTCGCCCACGATCGAGCGGACGCGGATGTTCTCCGACACGCCGGGCAGGCCCGGCAGCAGGCAGCACGCCCCGCGCACGATGCAGTCGATGTCGACGCCCGCCTTGGACGCCTCGTAGAGCGCCTCGATCATCGGTGTGTCGACGAGCGAGTTGACCTTGATCACGATCCGCGCCGGGCTGCCGGCGCGTGCGAGCGCGGTCTCGCGCTCGATGAGCTCGGCGATCCGGCCGCGGAGCGTCATCGGCGCGACGAGCAGGCGCCGGAACACGCGCTGGCGGGAGAGGCCCGTGAGCACGTTGAACAGGTCGGTGACGTCCGCGCCAAGGTCCTCGCGGCACGAGAGCATCCCGAGGTCCGTGTACAGGCGCGCGGTCTTGGAGTTGTAGTTGCCGGTCCCGATGTGGAGGTACCGGCGGAGCCCCAGGCCCTCGCGGCGGACGACGAGCGCCACCTTCGAGTGCGTCTTGAGCCCCACGAGCCCGTAGACCACGTGCGCCCCCGCCTGCTCGAGGCGGCGGGCCCAGACGATGTTGTTCTCCTCGTCGAAGCGCGCCTTGATCTCCACCAGCACGACGACCTGCTTGCCCTGCTCGGCGGCCCGGATGAGGGCCTGGACGATCGGGGAGTCGCCGGACGTCCGGTAGAGCGTCTGCTTGATCGTCAGGACGTCGGGATCGTCGGCGGCCTGGCTGATGAACCGCTCGACGGACGCCGTGAACGACTCGTACGGGTGGCTGAGGAAGATGTCGGCCTGGCGCATCTGCGCGAAGACGTCGACGGGCTCGTCCTCGTCCGGCGGCAGCAGCCGCTGCGGGACGACCGGGGTGTAGGTCGGCGCCTTGAGGTCCGCGCGGTCGATGTCGACGAGCTGCCACAGTGCGGTGAGGTCGAGCATGCCCGCGACCTCGAACGCGTCCTCCTCGTGGACGTTGATGCCCTTGATGAGGATGTCGCGCGTGAGCTCGGGCATCGAGCGCTCGACCTCGAGCCGCACGGCCTCGCCGAACCGCCGGCGCCGGACCTCCTCCTCGATCGCGAGCAGCAGGTCGTCCGCCTCGTCCTCCTCGATCGCGATGTCGGCGTCGCGGGTGACCCGGAACAGGTGGGTCTCGACGATCTCCATGCCCCGGAACAGCTCGTCGAGGTTGGCCTCGATGACCTGGTCGAGGAGCACGAACTTGTCGCGCCCCACGGGGAACAGGCGGGGGAGCAGGGGCGGGATCTTGACCCGCGCGAAGCGCTTCTCGCCGGCCTCCGGGTCGATCAGCCCGACCGCGATCGAGAGGCTGAGCGTGCTGATGTACGGGAACGGGTGCCCGGGGTCCACGGCGAGCGGCGTGAGCACCGGGAAGATCTCGTCGTGGAACCGGCGACGGAGCGTCTCGTGGTGCTCGGGGACCTCGTCGTAGTCGAGGATCTCGACGCCCTCGGTCGCGAGCTCCTCGCGGATGGTCATCCAGATCGCGGCGTGGTCGGCGACGAGCTCGCGGACGCGCACCCGGATCTGCGCCAGCTGCTCGATGGCCGTCATGCCGTCGGGCGCGTGGTGCGTGGAGCTCGCCTGGGCCTGGCGCCGCAGGCCCGAGACCCGGACCTGGAAGAACTCGTCGAGGTTGGACGCGAAGATCGCGAGGAACTTCACCCGCTCGAGGAGCGGGTTGCGGGCGTCACGGGCCTCGTGGAGGACCCGCGCGTTGAACTCGATCCAGGACAGCTCGCGGTTGAGGATCGGCCCGCGCTGCTCCCGCTGCGAGCGGCGGCGCGGTCTGCCGGCGGCTCGCGGTCCCGGGGCGGGTCGGACGGTGGCCATGGATCCTCAAAATGCATTGCCCGAGATCCGGCGAAGCAGCCGCGAGCGGGCCGCCTCCCGTTCGGAGCGGGGGCACACGAGGATACCACCCGACCCGGGCGCCCTAGCCCATCACCGGCCTGGCGCGAATCGCGCGTCTGCGTCGCATCGAGCGTCATCCACACGAGCGCCGGCCCAGGCCATTGCGCGGTGCCCGTCAGCGAACCCAGGGCGTCGTCCGGATGGGCCGGATACGCGACCCGGAGCTGGGCGGCGAACTCCGCGGCGACGGCGCGCGTCGCCCGCGTGCGCCTGACCACGAGCAGGCGGCTGATCGTCGGCTCATCGCCAAGGTGCGGCCAGCCATCCCAGGACGGAAGCGCGGCCGCCTTCTGGGCCTGCCAGCGGACCAGCTGCTCGAGCCGCCTGAGCTCGCTCTGGAGCTCGCCGGCGACGAGCACTCGTTCTCTCGGATCGTGGAGCGCGACGTCGATCCATCCGCGCGACGGCCGGCTCACGGCCACCTCGGTGGACGCGCTCCACCTGGGGTGGAGCGTCCGGAGGAGGAGCTCCAGCATCGGCGCGGCGTGGCGGTCGCGCACGACGGGGCCGGTGTTCGGGTAGAGGCGGGCGGCGAGATCGAGGCCGAGCGGGATCCCGAGCCGGGCCCACGTGTCGAGGCTGGGATCCGCCGTCCCAGCGAGGATCCGCGAGATGAAGCCATGGTCCACCCCGGACGCTTGCGCGAGCCGTCGCGCCGTGATGCCCGAGTCCGCGAGCGCGCGTTCCAGGTCGAGCACGAGCGCGGCACGAGCACGCTGCGCCGCGCGACGAGCGGCTCGGTCGGCGGCAGTCATCCTCACGCCGCCGAGGAGACCACACCGCCCTCACCCGGGACTTATGCGTGGCCACCCCGCCGCGGCCGTTGCCGCCGCGGCACCACTTCTGGCAGCCGACGGGCGCGATGGAGCCGCTGCGCCACCAAGGCGACGCGAGAGCGCGTCGCGAAGGGGCGAAACGGGGCCCAATGGTGCCGCCGGTGCAGCAGTTCGACGCGGCATGGTCGAAATCGGTGCCGCGGAAGCACCGCCGGCCGGGTGCCCGGGTGCGGAGACGAGGCGGCCTAGCCCAGCGGCACGTACCGCCGTTCGCCGGTCGCCGGGTCGGTCCAGACCTGCATCGGGACGCCCGTGGTCGGGTCCACGAAGCGCTCCTCGGTCGGCCGGAAGCGGGGCTCGGGCGGGTGCGGCTCGCCGCCACCCTCGCCGTGGCCGTCGCCCGTCTGCTCGGCGTGGAGCGACCGGTAGCGAGTCCGTTCCAGGATGACGGCCGCGACCATGAGCACGCCGGGCACGAACAGGAACAGGGCGGAGAACAGCTCCCCGCCCGGTCCCGCGAGCGCCGCGATCCCGATCGCGCTCACGATCAGGACCACCCCGATGCCCCCGATGAGGCCGCGGGCGAGCGTGACGCCCATCAGCCGCTACTCCGCGGGCGGCGCGCCCGGCGCGGGCGGCGGGACGGTCGGCGGTGTGGCCGATGCGTCCGGGACGAGGACGACGGCGGTCCCGTACGCGACGATCTCGGACATCGTCCCGGCCAGCTCGGAGCTGTCGAAGCGCATCGAGATCACGGCGTTCGCCCCGACGAGCGTCGCGTTCTGGACCATCCTGTCGATCGCCTGGCGGCGCGTGTCCTCGAGCAGGCTCGTGTACTCGTGGATCTCGCCGCCCACGATGGAGCGGAGGCCCGCGATGAGGTTGCCGCCCAGGCCCCGGCTCCGGACGACGAGCCCGAAGACCTGCCCCTTGGTCTCGGCGACCCGGTAGCCCGCGATGTACGGCGCGGTCGCGATGATCATCGATCCCCTCCATGCCAGTGGCGATCGCCGGCCCCGGTGGCGGGCGATGCGGGTGAGGACGCGTGTGTCTCGTGGCGACTGGCCCGGTCCCGCGAGCACACGTCGCAGGGGCACCGGTCGCGAAGCAGCATGTACGTGTGGTAGCCCGTGTGGTGGCCGTCGCCCCACAGCGGCTGGAGCGCGTAGTTGCCGACGATCGAGAGGTCCACGAGCCGCGTCTGCTCGGCGGTGAGCGTGGGGTTCGTGTCCAGCCAGCCGGGCATCCCGGCCTCGCCGCGGCAGTATGCGCACGGGCACAGCCAGCGGAGCAGCGCCGCGTCGTACGCCGTCTGGTGGCCGTCGGCCCACTCGAGGCGCACGGTGCCCTCGGCGCGGTTCGCGTCGATGCGGAGCGGGGTCGTCCGGGTGTCGTCCTGCACGCATCGATCGTACTCCGCGCGCGGCGCCGGCCCGGGTGTGGCGGCCGCCGCGGCCCGGCGGGTCGACCCGGACCTTCATCGCATCGCGGTTGCGGACCTTCACCGAGTGGCCGATCCGTCGCGGGCCGGTATGCTCCGGCCCGAATGACCCTCGTCGTCGACCACCTCCACAAGCGCTTCGGGACCGTTGTCGCGCTCGACGACCTCACGTTCGAGGTCGCCCCGGGCCAGGTCTTCGGGTTCCTCGGCGCGAACGGGGCCGGCAAGACGACGACGATGCGGATCACGCTCGGGGTCCTGGAGCCGGACGCCGGGCAGGTCACGTGGCGCGGCACCGAGAGCCACCTCCTGCCGCGCTCGACGTGGGGCTATCTCCCCGAGGAGCGCGGGCTCTACCCGCGGATGCGGGTGATGGAGCAGCTCGTGTTCTTCGCGGGCCTCCACGGCGTCCCCTCGGGACGCGCACGCCGCGAGGCGACGGCCTGGCTGCGCCGGTTCCGGGCGGAGGACCTCGCGGATCGCAAGGCCGAGCAGCTCTCCAAGGGCAACCAGCAGAAGATCCAGTTCATCGCCGCCGTGCTCCACGACCCGCAGGTGATGCTGATGGACGAGCCGTTCACCGGCCTCGACCCCGTCAACGTCATGCTCCTGCGGGAGGCGTTCCTCGAGCTCCGGGACCGCGGCCGGACCGTCGTCTTCTCGACCCACCAGATGGAGGTCGCCGAGGCCCTGTGCGAGTCGGTCGCGATCGTCGACCGCGGCAGGATGGTCGTGGGCGGCTCGCTGCGCGACGTGCGACGGTCCAGCGGACGGCGGCTCGTGCGCATCTCCGTCGCGGAGGACCACCGCCTGCCGTGGCTGGCCGCCGTGCCCGGCGCGAGGATCATCCAGGCCGGCGTCGAGCGGTCGTCGGTGGAGCTGGAGCCCGGGACCGAGCCGGAGGAGCTCCTGGCCGCCGCCGTCGGCGCCGGGGCCCGCGTGCTCCACTTCGAGGTCGCCGACCCGACGCTCGAGCAGATCTTCATCGACCATGTCGGGCGGCCGCCCGACGAGGACACCCGCCTCGCCCCCGTCGATGGCGAGCCGAACGCCGAGCCCGTTCCCGACGCGGAGGATGCCGCGTGAGCGCGACCCCCGACCCGATGGAGCGCATGCCCGTCGGCCGCACCGAGGGCTCCGGCGGCGTCGGCAACGCGTTCCTCGTCGCGCGGCGCGAGTACATCGAGCGCGTCCGCTCGCGAGCGTTCGTGTTCTCGTCGCTCCTCCTTGCCGGCCTCGCGGTCGTCGTGGCGCTCATCCCGCTCGGGGTCCGCCTCGTCGACCGGGCGACGGTGACCCGGGTGGTCGTCGTCGCACCCGACGCGGCGCTCGCGCAGCGTGCGATCGGCGCCATGGACAGCTTCCTCAACGCACGGACCGACGCGACCGCCGATGGCACGCCGACGTTCACGTTCGAGCCACTCGACGACCCGGCCGCGGCGCGCGCCCTCGTCCGCGACGGCGCCGTGGCCGGCGCGATGCTGATCGAGCGCGGCGACGACGGCGGCCTCGACTTCACCGTGCTCAGCGTCGGCGGCCTGTCGCCCGACCGGGCACAGCTGCTCCAGGTCGGTGCGTTCGCCGTCGGGATCCTCGACTGGACGGCATCCCAGCCACCATCGTCGAGCCCGTTCGTCATCCCGGGCTTCGAGGTCAGCGACCCGAACGTCGCGGACGGTGGCCCGGGCGCCTCCGCGGGCGCGGGGACGATCGACGCGGCGGAGTACGCGAGCCGCCGGATCGTCGGCATCGTGTTCGTCGTGCTCTCGTTCCTGACGCTCGTGTTCTACGGGCTGTGGGTCGCCTCGGGCGTGGTGGCGGAGAAGGCGGGCCGGGTCATGGAGCTCCTGATCTCGGCGGCGACCGCGCCCCAGCTCGTCCTGGGCAAGATCGTCGGGATCGGGCTCGCCGGGTTGACCCAGGTCTCGCTCGTGCTCGTCCCGGCGCTCGCGGTCCTGTTCGGCTCGGGCGCGATCGGCGATGCGGTCCTCGGGCCGGACGCGAACGCCGGCACCTCGCTCGCCGGCCTGTCGCCCGGGCTGCTCGTCGCGTTCCTCGTCTACTTCGTGCTCGGGTTCGCGCTGTACGCGGCGCTGTACGCCGGCGCGGGCTCGCTCCTGTCGCGCGCGGAAGACCTCCAGACCGTCGCCCTGCCGCTGTCGATCCCCGCGATCATGGGCTACTTCCCGGCGGTGCTGGCGCTCTCGGGCGGCACGAGCGGGTTCATCCGGTTCGCGTCGTACGTGCCGCTGTGGAGCCCGTTCGTGATGCTCGCGCGGCTCTCGATCGGCCGCGTGGAGCCATGGGAGCTCGTGCTGTCGCTGGGGCTGCTGATCATCACCGTGCCCCTCGTGACGCTGCTCGCGATCCGGGTCTACCGGGCCGGCGTCCTGCTGTACGGCCAGCCGCCGACGATCCGCACGTTCCTCCGCGCGGTCCGCGGCTAGGGCGCGTCGGGCTCGTCGTCGAACGGCAGCCGGCGGAACAGCGCAAGCACCGGGCCGGTCCCGCTCGCCCGACCACCGTCGATCTCGTCGGCTCCGTCCGTCGGCGCCTCCTCGGCCTGGGCCGGCGTCCCGGGCGGCGTCGCCGCGATCGACCGCCACAGCCGGCTGCGCACGCCCGGCAGGTACGGCGACGTCCGCCGCCGCGCGAGCACGCCGGCGATCCCCTGGGCCGAGACCGCGTCGTGGAGCGCCCGGCCCTCGCCGGCGATCGCGGGCACGACGACGACCTCGTCGCCCGGCCGGAGGATGCGTTTGAGCGCCGCCCGCCGCTTCTCGAGCGGCGTCCTGAGGAGCCACACGCCGTCGAGGTGCAGCACGTCGAACACGAGCAGCGCGACCGGCCGGCCCTCGTGCCCGTTGAGGCGCGCCCGGAGCCCGTCGTCGTCGGCGCGACCCGCCCCGTCGACCACCACGAGCTCGCCGTCCAGCACCGCGGATCGCGCGTTCACCCGGACCGCGAGCCCGGCGAGCTCCGGCAGCCGCGAGGCGAGATCGAGGCCGGTCGGGTCGACGATCCGGACGTCACCCGTGCCCGCGCGCTCCGCCGGGCCGACGAACGCGATGACCCGGTGACCGCCCCACGTCGGCTCGAACAGGTGGTCGGGGGAGTCGAACGCGTCCGGGCGGGGGACCGGCCACATGGGCGCCACGTCGCCCGGGGCGGGGAGCGCCGGGTCGAGCCGGAAGGAGAGCTGCTCGTCGGCGGCCATGGCAGCACGATGGTAGCCCCCTGACCCACCGGGGATAGACTGGCGGGACCCGCCGGCGGCCCGCATCGGCCGTGCCGGCACCCAGCGTCCGAGACCCTCCCGGAGGAGCCCGTGCCTCGACCCGCGCGTCCTGACGATCTCTACCGTCTCGCCGTCCCGTACGATCCGCGACTGTCGCCGGACGGCTCCCGGGTGGTGTTCAGCGTCAAGCGGAGCTCGGTCGGCAAGGACGGCTACCGGCTGTCCACCTGGACCGCTCCCACCGACGGCAGCGGGCCTGCGCGCCAGCTGACGCTGGGCACGCGGACCGACCACTCGCCGCGGATCTCGCCCGACGGATCGACGCTCGCCTTCATCAGCGACCGCCGGCTGTATGCGGAGGAGGAGCCCGACCGGCCGAAGGAGGCGAAGGACCGCGACGACTGCTTCCAGGTCCATCTCCTGCCGCTCGACGGCGGCGAGGCGCGTCGCCTGACCGACCTGCCGAAGGGCGTCACCGAGCTCGAGTGGTCGCCGGATGGCTCGACGCTGGTGGTGCTCAGCTCGTCGCTCGGCGCGACCGAGGACGAGGACCGGCGCAAGCGCGGCCGCGCGCCGAAGCCGAAGCCCGGCGAGTCGCCGCTCTCCGACTACCGGTTCATCGACCGGCTGGGCTACCAGTACAACGGCAGTGGCTTCATCGACGACAAGGACGCGCACCTCTGGCTCGTGGACGCCTCCACCGGCGAGGCGCGACCGCTCGTGATCGGGCCGACGCCCGAGGGTGACCCGGCGTGGTCGCCGGACGGGACGCGGATCGCGTTCGCCGCGAACCGGGGCCGCAACCACGACCTCGAGGAGCGGCGCGGGATCTACGTCGTGGACGTCGCCACGGGCGACGTGTCGGTGATCGCCTACGGCTCGGACTCGGTCTTCTTCCGGCCGACGTGGACGCACGACGGCGCGTCGATCCTGGCATTCGGGGACCGCTTCCCGAGGGCCGGCTACCGGACGGGGATCTGGCGCTTCGCCGCCGACGGGTCCGAGCGCGCGAAGGGCGCGGGCACCGACCTGCTGGCCCGCAGCGAGCTCAAGCCCGACGCGGCGATGAACAGCGACATCACGCTCGGCGAAGGCCCGCGCCTCGTCCCGACCGCGGACGGCAAGGCCGTGCTGTTCACGGCGCCCGTCGACGGCTCGTACGAGCTGTGGCGCCTCGCGCTGGACGGCACCGGCGAGCCCGAGCGGCTCACGACCGACGAGCACTACCTGTCGGGCTGGGACGCGGTGAAGGGTCCGCGGGGCGGCGACCGCATCGCCGCGATCCGCTCGGCCGGCACGACGCTGCCCGAGGTGGTCACGTTCGACGTGGCGAAGGGCGGCTCGGCGGGTGCGGTCCGCACCCTGAGCGGCCTGAACGACGACCTGGCCGCGGAGCTCGCGTTCATCGCGCCCGTCGAGCGCCGCTGGCAGAGCGACGGCCGCGAGATCCAGGGCTGGCTGCTCCCGGCCGGGAAGGGCGCGCAGCCGCTCGCGCTCGAGATCCACGGCGGACCGCACACGCTCTACGGCTGGTCGCCGATGCTCGAGTGGCAGGTGCT
Organism: uncultured Chloroflexia bacterium; assembly: GCA_963768035.1. Lineage (GTDB taxonomy): Bacteria > Chloroflexota > Limnocylindria > Limnocylindrales > CSP1-4 > CAIXZV01. Next base: position 69,066 of record CAVYGJ010000003.1, on the reverse strand, counting down.
CGCCGGGGCGGGCGTGTCCGTGCTCGCGACCAACCCGCGCGGCTCGGAGGGCTACGGCGAGGAGTTCAACCGCGCGAACCTCGGCGACTGGGGCGACGGGCCGATGGACGACGTCATCGCGGGCGTCGACCAGGCGATCGCCGACGGCCTCGCCGACCCGGACCGCCTCGGCGTCACCGGTGGCTCGTACGGCGGCTACCTGACGAACTGGATCATCGGCAAGAGCCAGCGCTTCAAGGCGGCGATCACGTGCCGCTCGTGCGTCGACATGCGCACGCTGTTCCTCACCGGGGACATCTCGGGCGGGGAGTGGGCGTCGATCGAGTTCGGCCGGACGCCGATGGAGGACGACGCGTACTTCTACTCGATCTCGCCGTTGTCGCTCGCCGAGCACATGCACACGCCGCTGCTGATCCAGCACAGCGAGCGCGACCTGCGCACGACGATCGCCCAGGCCGAGGCCCTGTTCACGGTCCTCCGGACGTACAAGCGCCCGGTCCGGTTCATGCGCGTCCCGGACGAGTCCCACGAGCTCACGCGCTCCGGGTCGCCGTTCCGGCGGGCCGAGAACCTCGTCCAGGTCCGCGACTGGTTCGACCACTTCCTCGTGAAGGGCGGGACGAAGCTGCCGCCGCCGCCGAAGAACCGCGCCGGCCGCTGAGGCGGAACCCCGCGACACGACCCGTCTTCCGGTCCGCGGCGCTCGCCCTCGGAGGTCGAACGGATCCGGCGTCGATGCGACTGCCGCCCTGCCAGGGCGAGCCTCGCCCGAAACGGGCATCCCGGCGGCCCGTGGATGTTCGAGGTCGCCCAGCGAGGTCGAGCTCGGCCCGATGCCGACAGAAGGTCGCCTTGGGGAGGCGAGCGACGGGGCGGCCGGCATGGCTCGAGCCGAGCTCCCCGCGCGAGCTAGCGCCGGCGGACGAGCCGCAGCGTCGTGAGTGCCGCCCCGACCCGGCAAGCCCGGGCGCGCTGCGAGGCGTCGCCTGCGTGGGCTGTCGGTCCTGCGAAGGCCTCTACGCCGTGCGTGGTGACCCGGTTTCGGGTTGTAGACTCGCTGCGATGGCAACCACCGTCGCGCGCGACAGCGCCACCCGCGAACGCGCCCACGAGCTGATCCGCGCCTACGACGGCCGCGCCGGCAGCCTCGGCACGCTGCTCGGCCGCGTGACGCCCGTCGACCAGGTCGGGGTCCAGGAACGCGTCGCGTCGCTCTCGAAGCGCTCGATCAAGAAGGCGTCCAAGGTGTGGGCGCTCGATCTCGCGATCCGGATGATGGATCTCACGACCCTCGAGGGGAAGGACACGCCGGGCAAGGTCCGCGCGCTGTGCCAGAAGGGCATGCACCCGCTCCCCGGCGACCCGTCGATCCCGCACGTTGCCGCGATCTGCATCTATCCCACCCACGTCGCCGAGGCCAAGGAGGCGCTCAAGGGCTCTGGCGTGAAGGTCGCGTCGGTCGCCACGGCGTTCCCGTCCGGGCAGTCGTTCCTCGACATCAAGCTCGCCGAGACGCGGGCGGCGGTCGCGGCCGGCGCCGACGAGATCGACATGGTCATCGACCGCGGCGCCTTCCACACGGGCGACTACCAGTCCGTGTTCGAGGAGATCGTCGCGGTCAAGGAGGCGTGCGGCGAGGCGCACCTCAAGGTCATCCTCGAGACGGGCGAGCTGGGCACGTTCGACAACGTTCGGCGGGCGTCGGTCCTCGCGATGGCGGCGGGCGCCGACTTCATCAAGACCTCGACGGGCAAGATCACGCCCGCGGCGACGCTCCCCGTGACGCTCGTCATGCTCGAGGCGATCCGCGACTTCGAACGGGTCACCGGCAAGCAGATCGGGATGAAGCCCGCGGGCGGGATCAAGACGGCGAAGGAGGCGATCGCCTACCTCGTCGTGCTGTACGAGACGCTCGGGCCGCGCTGGATGACACCCGACTGGTTCCGGTTCGGGGCGTCCTCGCTGCTCAACGACGTGCTGATGCAGCTCGAGAAGGAGCGGACGGGCGCCTACCAGCGCCCCGACCACTTCACCCTCGACTAGCGGTCTTCCGTCGCACACGCACCCGGCGTGTCCTAGACAGCGGCGAGGTGTCTGCGCGGTTCGCGAACCGCCACGTCTCGAAGTCGCGGCCGCGGGATGGCGGTCGAGCTCGCCTGGCCGGCGTACTTCGGGGCTTCCAACGGGCCGTCGCGAGGAGTAGCATCCGCGCACTCGCCGGGGGCAGAGGGTGCCGGAGGTGTGGGCATGCGTCCCGTTGGCAAGGTCGTGGCGCGCATGGCGATCATCTGGCTCGTCGCCGGGTGCGGCGCGAGCGGCGGCGGCGCGACGGCGCGGGCCGAGGCGACGGTCGCCGTGGTGGCGACGCCCGCACCCACCGACATGCCGACCCCGACGCCGACTCCGGTTGCCACGCCCACCACCGCCCCCACGCCGGCATCGACGCCCGTCCCGACCGAGGCCGGACCGGTCGTCCTCGCGTCGAAGCTCTATCCGTACGAGCTGACGGTCCCGGCCGGCCCGGTCAGCTTCATCGGTGCTCTTGCGACCTGGGATGGCGCCCAGACCCTCAGCAGCGATTCGCGGATGACCGACCGAGCACGGGTTCCAGGCAGCGGCCTGCTGTTCATGGCGATGACCGACACCACGAAGGACACCGACGCGTACGAAGAGGAGATGGAGGCGAAGTTCCGGGCGGGGCACGGGTGTGAGCCCGGCTCCGGCCGACGTCCATTCACCGTCGGCGACCTGCAGGGCGTGGCGTTCTCGCAGAGCTGTGGCAATGAGGGCCACTTCTGGCACCGGGCCCTGCTCGTCGGCAACGGGCACGCGCTCGTGGCGATGAGCGACGGTGGCACGCTCGAGAGCCTGGTCGACGTGCTGGCCGGGATTGCGTTCGTCGAGCGCTGACGGGTACGCGCCGACGTACGGCAGCGACGTGCCCGGGGTCGGCCACTTCCCGCAGACGATCGGTGGCAACCTGATCTGCCGCGGCAACGTGCCCGCGGCGCACTTCAACCCCGATGATCGCGGCGCGCCGAACACCGTCCGGGGCAAGGCGCCCGGGGAGTGCGCGGGGCTGACCCGGTAGCCAACCCTCCACGCCGACACTCGCTCGCAGCCCCGGCGGTCCGCCGGGGCTGCGTAGTGCCCAGCCGATCCGCGGACGCCGGCCCGGCTCGCGGCGATCGCCGCGTACGAGCTACCTGGTGGTCGCGAACCCCGCCGCGTCGAGGTGCCCATCGAGGCCATCGAGCCGGGTGGCCCCGGGCACGGTCCGCGCGAGGAAGTCGAGCGTGATCGCCGTCTGGCGGACCCGCTCCTCGACGTCGAACGAGGCGTGGCCGGTCGAGTACGTGTAGACCTCGGGCGCCACGCCCCGCTCGCGGAGCCGGCCCACGTAGTTCCAGACCTGCCGGATCGGGCACCGGGAGTCGTTCTCGCCCGCGAGGATCAGCAGCGGGACGCGCACGGCATCCGCGTACGTCAGCGGGTTGCGCTCCTCGTAGAACGCGGGGACCTCGGTGGGCGAGCCGCCCATGAGGTTGCGGTCCATCGCCTGGAGGATCGGGCTCTCGTCCTCGTACGCGGCGACGTAGTCCGCGACCGGCACACCGGCGATCGCGGAGACGAACCGGTCCGGGTGGCGGCCGATCCCGAGCAGCGTCACGTACCCGCCCCACGACCAGCCGGCGAGCACGACGCGCGACGGGTCCGCGAGGCCGCGCGCGACGAGGTCGTCGAGGCCCGCGAGCACGTCCTCGAGCTCGTGGAAGCCGACGTTGCCCGTGAGCGAGTCGCGCCACGCCTGCCCGAACCCGATCGAGCCGCGGTAGTTGACCATCGCCACGAGGAACCCGGCGTCCACGTGCGCCTGGAGGTCGGGCGCCCAGCGGTCGGTGTCGGCGTAGTGCGGTCCGCCGTGGACACGGAGGATCACCGGGTACGGGCCGTCGCCCTCGGGGCGGACGATGAACCCGTGGACGCGCTCGCCGCCGGGGTTCTCGAACCACCACGTCTCGAAATCGCGGCCGGCGGGTGCGCGCGGCCCGTCGGGCTCGAGGAGCGGCACGCTGGTGCCGGCCGCCAGGATCCGCGCCGGGTGCTCGCCGTGGTGGACGCGGTACCAGACCTCGCCGTCCGGGTCGGACGACCGCGGCCGTGATCGACCCGGCGTCGGTGTCGAGGGCCGTGACCGTGCCCGTGGCGAGGTCGTAGCGGTGGAGCCGGTGCCGCCCCTCGACGAGCTGCAGCAGGAGCAGCGCCGCCGCGTCCGGCCACCAGTCGATGGGTTCGACCGGCCCGACGAGGTCGCCGAGGTCGAGGTCCGTCACCACGCCCGTCGCCACGTCCCAGGTCGCCGGCCGCTGCTCGCCGTTGCGCTCGTGCGTGATCGCGAGTCGCATGTCGCCGGGGACCGGCGAGAAGCCGTAGCCGGTGAGCATCAGCCCTTCGTCGCGGAGGTCCGCTCGCGTCGCCCCGGTCGCGGCGTCGATCGCCCGCAGCGAGGGATGGAGCACGTCGCCGTCCTCCATGACGGACAGTGCGACCACGGTCTCATCGGCGGACAGCGGCCCGGACTCGCCGGTCCCGGTCATCTCGGCGCCGACGAGGCGGACCGGTTGGGCGTGCTCGTGGATCTTCGTGCCGCGGCCGTCCTCGTCCGCCACCCAGATCGAGAACCCGTCGGCCGAGCTCACGCCGACGACGCTCCGCCGCCGGCCGAACGCGACGCCCTCGGACCAGCCGAGCGGGATGCCCTCGAACAGGGGCTCCGGCGCGACGTCCTCCGCGAACGGCGTGACGACCCAGGCGCCCGTCTCGGCGCCGGTCTCGTCGCGGAACCAGACGACGCCCGTGCCGTCCGCCGTGGGTCGCCCGTCGAGCACGCCGACCGGGTCGAACGTGACCTGTCGCCGTGAGCCGGTCCGCCGGTTCCAGGCGTGGAGCTGGTACGTCCCGCTCTCGGTGGACCCGACGACGAGGAGGTCCGGGTCGTCCGCGGCCCAGCACGGCAGCGAGAGGATCGGAGCGCGGAAGCGACGCTCCCACGCGGGGATGGCGCGTTCGGTGATCGTGACCATCGGTGCAGCGTACCGCCGCCGCTCACGCCTCGCGGGCGCTGCCCATGACGAGCGCGGCGTTGAGCCCGCCGAACCCGAACGACGTCGACAGGATCCGGTCGTACGACCCGTCACGCCCCTCGCGGAGCAGGTTCGGCAGGAGCGCCGCGAGCTCGGGCTCGGGTGCCTCGAGATTGACCGTCGCCGGGACCCAGCCCTCGGCCACGGCGAGGCTCGCCATCGCGGCCTCGAGCGCGCCCGTCGCGCCCAGCGGGTGGCCGGTCAGCGCCTTCGTCGCGGACACGGGCACGGTCGTCGCCCGGTCGCCGAGCCCGGCCGCGATGGCGCGTGCCTCCGCGATGTCGCCGATCGGCGTGGAGCTCGCGTGCGCGCTGACCCAGTCGATCTCGTCGGGGGCGACGCCGGCATCGGCGAGGGCGAGGGTCACGGCGCGACCGGCCTCGCGACCGTCGGCACGGGGCTGGACCATGTGGTGGGCGTCCGACGTGGCCGCGTACCCGAGGACCTCGGCGTAGATGTGCGCGCCACGCGCGACGGCGAACTCGAGCGCCTCGATGACGAGCAGCGCCCCGCCCTCGCCCATGACGAACCCGTCCCGGGCGCCGTCCATCGGCCGCGAGGCGTGGACCGGGTCGTCGTTGAAGCCATGGCCGAGGGCCCGGATGAGGTCGAACGCGCCGAACGCGAGCGGCGACAGCGGGACCTCGACGCCACCCGCGATCGCGGCATCGATCTCGCCAACCCGGATCGCCTTGGCGGCCTCGCCGATCGCGACGGCGCCGCTCGCGCAGGAGTTGGCCGTGGACAGGATCGGGCCGCGGACGTCGAGCGCGATGCCGAGGTTCGCCGGGGCCGCCCCGCCGAACACCGCGAGGGCGAGCGTGGGGGACACGGAGCGCAGGCCGCGCTCGAGGTACTTCTCGTGCTGCGTCTCTGCGAACGCGATCCCGCCGAGGGCCGACCCGAGGTAGATCCCGATCCGCTCGCCGTCGGGCGCGCCCGCGACGCCCGGGACGAGGCCCGCGTCGGCCATCGCCATCCGCCCCGCCGCGAGCCCGAACTGGCTGAACCGGTCCATCGCGCGGGCCGACCGGGCGTCCATGAAGTCGAGCGGCTCGAAGTCGTCGACCTGGGCCGCGACCTGCGACCGGAACGGCGACGGGTCGAAGCGGTCGATGCGCTTGACCGGGCTCGTCGCCGCGCGAAGGCCGGCGCGGAACGCCGGCAGCCCGATCCCGACGGCCGAGATGACGCCGATGCCCGTGATGACGGCACGGCGCCGGACGGGGGACGGGGGAGTGGCCATGTCAGGTGTTCGCCGGTGGGAGCGGATCGGACGCCTCGAGCGCCTCCGCGAGCGCGCGGAAGGTGGCGAGCGTGCGTCCCGCGATCGGGCGCGTGAACGCGGCGTCCACGAACGCCGCGAAGCCCGGGAGCGCGGGGGCGAACTCGTGGCTGATCTCCACGCGCGTCCCGTCGCGTCCGTCGGCGACCCGGAGCGGCTCGATCGTCCAGGTCACGTCCATCCCCTTCGTGGCGCCGGCGACGTGGACGAACCGCAGCCGGCGGGTCGCGGGGTCGTGCGAGGTCCGGCTGCGCCAGGTCACCGGGATGCCGAGCCCGAGCACGGGCACGAACGGCCGGCGCGCGATGAAGTCGCACACGAGGACCCCGTCGGCGTCGGTGCGGACGGCCGCGGAGCGCGAGTAGTGGGGGAGCAGCCGCTCCCAGCGGGTCACGTCGCGCGCGAGCCGGTACACGAGCTCCGGCGAGGCCGCGATGTCGATGCCGATGGTCGAGTGCATCAGCGCCCGGCCTGCGCCTGGGCCCACGCGATCAACGGCACGGCAGGCAGCTCGTCGACCTCCGCGAACGGGACCCACGCCGCGAGGTCGGTCGACTCGTCGACCTCGTTGCGCAGCTCGCCGCCGGTCACCGCGACGCGGTACAGCACCCCGATGTTCTGGATCCGGTGCCCGCTCTTGGTCTCGTCGGGCGCGAGCATCACGGAGAGAACGCCCAGCAGCCCCGTCGACGCGGCCGTCGAGGCCCGTCTCCTCGGTGAGCTCCCGCAGGACGCCCAGCTCCGGCTCCTCGCCGAAGTCGAGGCCGCCGCCGGGGAGCGTCCACTGGCCGGCGCCCATGCCGCCCGGCGACATCCGGACGAGCAGGACGGCGTCCTCCCGCTCGACCCATGCGTAGGCGGCGATCCGGACCCGCTCCACGGCGCCGTCCGCGCCGATGCGGAGCGACGCCTGCTGGGCGCTCACGGTCGCAGGAGCGCGGCGAGGAACCGCGGATCGAGGGCGCGGGACGCGGGAACGAGGTCGCCCATCACGAGGCCCATCGTCGCACGGACGGCATCGCGTCGCGCAAGCCGCCGGCCCGCGTAGGCGAACAGCGCCGGGCGCGCCAGGAAGCCCTGGACGACCTGCGACACGAGGTCCTTCGTGGCGAACCGCTCGGCCATCGCGGCGTCGTATCCACCGAGCGCGCCGGCCGTCCCGCGGAGCTCCGCGTCGATCGCCTCGGCGGCCAGGCGCGCGCTGACGAGCGCCCGGTGGAGCCCCTCGCCGGTGAACGGGTCGAGGAACCCCGCCGCGTCGCCGACGACCGCCCAGCCCGGGCCGCACCGGCGCTCCACGCGGCTGCCGAGCGGGCTCGCGCCCGCGATCGAGTCCGTGACCGCCCCCGTGCGCCAGCGCTCGACGCGCTCGCCGAGCCGCGGGATGACCGCGAACGCGTCGCGCCCGACCGCCGCGGCCCCGTCGCGCGAGAGCCGGTCGCGCCACGACCTGCCGGCGAGCACGATCCCGATGTTGACCCGTCCACCGGGGACCGGCGCGATGCCGCAGTAGGCGCCGCCCGGGAGCACGACCATGCGCGCGTCCTTGACCGGGTCGTCCGGCTCGTCCGCAACGTGCCAGCTGAGGCCGACGCGATGCGCGAGGCGCGGCGATCGGACCATCCCGGCCTCCCGGGCGACGATCGACCGCGGCCCGTCCGCGCCCACGACGACCCGTGCCTCGATGGTCGGCCCCCCGTCGCCCATCGTCACCGAGGCGCCGTGGCGGTGGTCCGGCAGCTCGACGTCCGTGACCGCGACGCCACACCGGACGTCGACGCCCACCGCCGCCGCGTGGGCGAGGAGCGCCGGGTCGAGCGCCGATCGGTCGAAGCCCACCGCAGTGTCGCCGGTCGTCTCCGCGCCGTACGTGAGCCGGAACGACGTGCGGTCGCGATCGGGGAGCTCCACGCGCATCGCGGGGATCGGGCGGGCGACCCGGGCCAGCGTCTCGGCGTCCAGGCCCGCGTGGCGGAGCTCGCGGACGGCGGCCGGGGAGGCGAACACGCCGCCGGCGCGCCAGCGCCACGCCGGTGCCCGTTCGAGCAGCACGACCTCGTGGCCGGCGCGTGCGAGGTACGCGGCGGTGACGGCGCCCGCAGGGCCGCCACCGACCACCACGACGTCGACCGCGTCGGTGTCGGTCATGACGAGTCCCGGGCGGGTCCGTCGCGCCGATGCTCGAGCTCGCGCATCGGGACGGCGGCGATCGCGACCCGGTGGCCGGCGAACGCGCCGATCTCGGCCACCGGTCGGAGGGCGGCGCCGGCGAGCAGCGCCCGCAGCTCCATCCGCGTGTATGCGCGCTGGACCGAGAGCGGCCCGTCGTGGCGCGTGTACCGGTTGCGCGTCGTGACGCCGAGCAGCACGCGGGCGCCGAGCAGGTGGTGCCTGGCCCGGACGAGGTCGTTGACGATGACCCCGATCCGCGCGACCCGCGCCGCCTCCCGCAGGAACGCGAGCGCCTCCGGCGGCTCCAGGTGGTGGACGAGGAGCGAGGCATGGACCACGTCGAAGGACCGGTCTGGCCAGGGCAGCGACCGCCCGTCCGTCACGGCGAGCTCGAGGCCCTCGGTCGTCCCCACCCGCGGGTCGATCGCCCGTGCCGCGTCGAGCACCTCCGCCCGCGAGTCCACCCCCGTGACCCGGAGCGTGCGCCCACGGCGTCGCGCGGCGTCGAGGAGGTCGAGCGGGATGTCCGCACCGCCCGTCCCCACGTCGAGCAGCGAGTGCGGCACGGTGCGCCCGTCGAGCAGCCGGTCGAGCGCCCGGCGGGACGCGGCGGTCCCGCCCATCCAGCGATTGATCCGCGCGAGGTCGCGCAGGTTGCCACGCAGGGCGTCGGGGTCGTCGAGCGGCCCGTCGAGGAGCTCCCGGGCGCCGGCGAGTCTGCGCATCGCGTCAGCCCGAGTCGCGCATCATCGCCCGCACCGCCAGCAGCAGCAGCCCGAGCAGCCACACGACGGGGACGACGACGAACGCCACGACGAGCCAGGCGAGGCGTGGGTCGTCGCCCGCGGGGCACGGGTCGGCCCCGTAGAAGCACGCCTGCTGCGCGTCGGTGAGGCTCGTCGTGGCGGCGATCGCGATGACGATCGAGACCGCGAACGAGCCGAGGGTCCACAGCGAGCGCGGGTCGCGCGGCCTTCCAGCGCTCCCGTCGCCGTTCGCGGAGCGTCACCGCGGCGCGAACACGATGAGGACGATGCCGCCGATGGTGAGGAGGCTCGCGGGGATCACGAGCCGGAGCCGTCGGCGGCGCAACCGCTCGATCGTGGGGTCCGGGTCGCGGTGGAGCAGCCACGAGGGACCGGGGTCGCGGTGCCCGTCGCGTGCCTCGATCGCCGTGAGATACGCCTTCGCGGCGTCGCGGTGGAGCACGACGAACATCATCGCCGTCCCGAACACCACCCAGCCGATCGCCTGCATCGCCGCAGGATACGACGGCGGGGCGCCCGTTCCCGGATGCCATAATGGCCGCGTGAGCACCGATCGGGCGATTGCGAAGGCGGGCACGCATGCCCCGAGCTCCTGGGGCATGGGCGACGGCCAGGCGATCCCGTGGGAGTACGCGCCGGCCCCCGAGTCGCGCGACGTGGTCACGCTCGAGGAGCAGTACGGGCTGTTCATCGACGGCCGCTTCCGTGACGCCGCCGACGGCGGGTCGTTCACGAGCGTCGATCCGTCCACCGAGCTGCCGCTCGCGAGGGTCGCGAAGGCGACGCCCGCGGACATCGACCGGGCCGTGGCCGCCGCCGTGCGTGCCGGTCGTCGGTCGTGGACCGACCTGCCGGGCAAGGAGCGCGCGAAGTACCTCTACCGGATCGCCCGGATCCTCCAGGAGCGTGCCCGCGAGTTCGCGGTCCTCGAGTCGATGGACTCGGGCAAGCCGATCAAGGAGAGCCGCGACGTCGACATCCCGCTCGCCGCGGCCCACTTCTGGTACTACGCGGGCTGGGCGGACAAGCTCGAGTACGCGTTCCCGGGTCGCGTCGCGAAGCCGCTTGGCGTGGCCGCGCAGATCATCCCGTGGAACTTCCCGCTGCTGATGCTCGCCTGGAAGATCGCGCCGGCGCTCGCGGCCGGCAACACCGTCGTCCTCAAGCCGGCATCGACGACGCCGCTGTCCGCGCTCCTGTTCGCGGACGTGTGCCGCCAGGCGGACCTGCCGCCGGGCGTCGTCAACATCGTCACCGGGCCCGGCGAGATGGGCATGCACCTCGCGACCCACAAGGACGTCGCCAAGGTCGCCTTCACCGGGTCCACCGAGATCGGCAAGCGGATCCAGCGCGCCATCGCGGGCACGGACAAGGCGCTGACCCTCGAGCTCGGCGGCAAGGCCGCGAACATCGTGTTCGAGGACGCGGCGCTCGACCAGGCCGTCGAGGGGATCGTCAACGGGATCTACTTCAACCAGGGCGAGGTGTGCTGCGCCGGGTCGCGGCTGCTCGTCCAGGAGTCCGTGTCCGACGAGCTCGTGACCCGCCTCAAGGACCGCCTCTCGACGCTCCGGGTCGGCGACCCGCTGGACAAGAACACGGACGTCGGCGCGATCAACTCCAAGAGCCAGCTCGAGAAGATCACCGAGCTCGTCGCGGCGGGCGAGGCCGAGGGCGCGGAGCTCTACCAGCCGGCGTGCGAGCTCCCGGAGCGCGGCTGGTTCTTCCGGCCCACGCTGTTCACGAACGTCGCCCAGAGCCACCGGATCGCGAAGGAGGAGATCTTCGGCCCGGTGCTCTCGGTGCTCACGTTCCGGACCCCCGACGAGGCCGTGGAGAAGGCGAACAACACGGCCTACGGCCTGTCGGCCGGGATCTGGACCGAGAAGGCGTCCAAGGTCCTCGCGATGGTCCAGGCGATGAAGGCGGGCGTCGTGTGGGCGAACACGTTCAACCGGTTCGACCCGACGTCGCCCTTCGGCGGCTACAAGGAGTCGGGCTTCGGGCGCGAGGGCGGCATGCACGGCCTCCACGCGTACGTCCGGCTGGAGGACCGCTGATGCCGGCCGAGGAGCGGATCCCGATCCTCAAGACGTACAAGATGTACGTCGGCGGGCAGTTCCCGCGGACGGAGAGCGGGCGCTCGTACCTCGTGCGGTCCGCGGACGGCGATGCGCTCGCGAACGCGTGTCGCGGGTCGCGCAAGGACGTCCGTGACGCGGTCCGGATCGCTCGCGCGGCGTCGGGCGGCTGGGCCGGGCGGACGGCGATGAACCGGGGCCAGATCCTGTATCGCGTCGCGGAGCTCATGGAGGGCCGCTTCGACCAGTTCACGGGCGAGGTCGCGATCGCGGAAGGCCTCGAGTACCGCGCGGCCCGCGAGGTCGTGGGCCGGGCGATCGACCGCTGGGTCTGGTACGCGGGCTGGACGGACAAGATCGCCCAGGTGCTCGGCTCGTCCAACCCCGTCGGCGCCCCGTACTTCAACTTCACGATCCCCGAGCCCACGGGCGTCGTCGGCGTGGTCGCGCCGGAGCGGAGCTCGCTCCTCGGCCTCGTGTCGCGGCTCGCGCCGGTCCTCGCGGGTGGCAACGTCGCCGTCGTCCTCGCGTCGGAGACGCGGCCGCTGCCCTCGATCACGCTCGCCGAGGTGCTCGCGACCTCCGACGTGCCCGGCGGCGTCGTCAACATCCTGACCGGCCACCGGTCGGAGCTCGTGCCCCCGCTCGCGGCCCACGTGGACGTGGACGCGGTGGACGGGTGGGGGATCCCGGACGACCTCCGGAAGGCCGCCGAGGAGGCCGCCGCGGACTCCGTCAAGCGCGTCGCCCGCCGCCCGCGCGGGGTGACCGACGCCCGCTTCGACTGGCTCGACGACCGCGCCACGGAACGCCCGGAGTGGATCGCCGCGTTCCTCGAGATGAAGACGGTCTGGCACCCGATCGGGCTCTGACGGCGTGATCGTCGTCGCCGGCGAGGCCCTCGTCGACCTCATCGTCCGCGCGGACGGCAGCATCGTCGCGATCCCCGGTGGCGGGCCGTACAACGCGGCACGGGCGATCGCGCGGCTCGGCGCCGAGGTCGCATGGCTCGGCGGGCTGTCCTCGGACCGGTTCGGCCAGGACCTGGAGGCCGGGCTGCTCGCGGACGGCGTCTCGACGGCGCTCGTCCAGCGCACCGATGCCCCGACCACGCTGGCGCTCGCCGAGCTCGACGCGACGGGTGCGGCGTCGTACCGCTTCTACACCGAGGGCACGTCCGCGCCCGCCGTCCTGCCGGGGCCGCAGGCCGCCCTGCCGACGGGGACGCGGGCCGTGCACGCCGGGACGCTGGGGTTCGTCCTCGAGCCGATGGCGTCCACGCTCGAGACGGTCATCGGGGCGCTGCCGGCGGACGTGCTCCTCCTCGTGGACCCGAACTGCCGCCCGTCGATCACCCACGACGCCGACGCGTATCGTGCCCGGATGGCCCGGATCCTCCCGCGGGCCGACGTCGTCAAGGTCAGCACCGACGACCTCGCGTTCCTCGTCCCGGGCTCGGACCCGCTCGCTGCGGCGCGCTGGATCGCCTCGCTCGGCGTCCGCGCCGTGCTCCTGACCGACGGCGACGGTCCCGTCCGCGTCCTCGTGGACGACGAGGTGACGATCGTGGAGGTGCCGCGCGTCGAGGTCGTGGACACGGTCGGGGCCGGGGACACGCTCGGGGGAGCGGCCCTCGCAGCGCTCGTCCATGCGGGCACGACCCGCGCGACGCTCGATGGCCCCGGCGTGCTCCGCGCGACGCGGTTCGGCGTCCGCGCGGCGTCGATGGCGTGCACGCGCGCCGGTGCCGATCCGCCCACGCTCCAGGAGCTCGGGGGCTGGCCGACGACCTGAGGTTGTGAGACAACCGTCAGGCGCCGGATGGCCACCCGGGCTGCATCCGACGGGCAATCCGTGATCTGGTGGACCGATGCACGACCTTGTGGGCGGTCGCTACCGCCTCGACGAGCACATCGGCAACGGCGGGATGGCCGAGGTCTGGCGTGCGACCGACAGCCGCACCGGCGAGACCGTCGCCGTGAAACGCCTCCATCCGCGCCTCGCCCACGACCCCACGAGCCGGGCGCGGTTCGCGCGCGAGGTCGAGGCCGCCCGCGCCGTCGACCACCCGTCGGCCGTCCGCGTGCTCGATGCCGGGGACGGAGACGACGGCGGGTGGCTCGCGATGGACTACCTCGCCGGGGGCTCGCTGTCGGACCGGCTCCGGGCGGGGCCGATGCCGCGCCGCGTCGGTGACGACGATCGGGGCGGACATCGCCGGCGCGCTCGCAGCGGTGCACGCCGCCGGGCTCGTCCACCGGGACGTGAAGCCCTCGAACATCCTCCTCGACGAGGACGGCGGCGCGCGTCTCGGCGACTTCGGGATCGCGCGCGGCGATGCCATCGACGGGCTCGAGGACGTGACCGCCACCGGCGACGTCGTCGGCACCCTGCGGTTCCTGCCACCCGAGGTGCTCGCCGGCGGTCCCGCGGCCGCGTCGTCGGACGTGTGGGCGCTCGGTGCCGTCATGTACGAGGCGCTGACGGGTCGGCCGCCGTTCGATTCGTCGTCGCCCGCGGCGCTCGTCGCCTCGCAGCGATCGGCGCCCGCGCAGGCGCTGCCGGTGGGCGACGCGCTCGGCGTGGTGCTGGACGCGATGCTCGACCCGTCGGCCGCGGCCCGGCCGCCTGCCGCCGACGTCGCGCACGCCCTGGGCAACCTCGCGCGACCAGCGGACCCCGGCGAGGACCCGACGGTCGTGATCCCCGTTCCTGCTCCGGCCGGTCGCGGCGGTCGCCGCCCCGGTTCCGCCGGTCGCGGCACCCGCCGAGCCGGTGTCTGCTCGGACGCCCGTCGCTGCCCCGAGGCGGCGGGGGATCGCGACCGCGGGCCTGCTCGTCGCGCTGCTCCTCGCGGCCGGCCTGGTGGTCGCCGTGAACGGCCCGTTCTCCGGCCCGGCCGATCCCCAGGGCACGGCAGCACCGGCGGTGGGCGTCGGCGGCGACGCGTCCCCGGTGCCCGCCGACCTCACCAGCCCCGCCGCGAGCCCTTCGGCGGATCCCGTGGCGGCACCGCCCGTCAAGGGCAACAAGGGCAAGGGCAACGGGAACGACAAGCCCGACAAGCCCGGCAAGGGCAACGGCGGCTGAGGCCTCGGCCCGCACTTCGGTGATGAAGTTTCGGGATTGACTGAAAGTTCCGAACTGGATAGCATGCGGATCATGCGAGACGCGGAACGATCCTTTGTCGAGCGCTGGTCGCGCATCCTCGCCTCCGAGGGCCTTCCCCCGGTCGCCGGCCGCCTCTGGGCGTGGCTGCTCGTCTGCGAGCCACGCGAGCAGAGCGTCGACGACATCGCGGAGGCCATCGGCGCGAGCCGCGGTGCGATCAGCGGGGCGGTGCGCTGGCTGGAGCCCTCCGGCCTCATCCACCGCACTCGGCGACCGGGCGACCGTCGCGACTACTGGAGCGTGAGCGACAACAGCGCGGTCCGCGCGATCGAGAATCGCCAGCGGGCCCTCCGCCCGTCGCTGGACACGCTCGAGAGCGCGATGGCCTCGCTGTCCGATCGCGATGGCGCCTCGCTCCAGCGGCTCCGTGACGTCCACGAGCTGTACACCGTCATGGTCGATGTCGTTGACGTCGCCGTCGACCAGTTCAAGACCCGCCGAGCGGCGAAGCCGCTGGGCGTCCCCGCGGGAAAGGACTGACATGCCCGCCATCATCCGCACCGAGCGCCTCACGAAGAGCTACGGCGAGCACCGAGGCATCATCGACGTCGACCTGGAGGTCCAGGCCGGCGAGGTCTTCGGCTTCCTCGGCCCCAACGGCGCCGGCAAGACCACGACGATCCGGACCCTGCTCGACCTCATCCGCCCGACGTCGGGCAAGGCGTTCGTGTTCGACATCGAGACGACCGTCGACCCGGTCTCGATCCACAAGCGCATCGGCTACATCCCGGGCGAGTTCGCCCTCTACGACCGCCTGACCGGCGCCCAGACGATCCAGTACTTCGCCAACCTCCGGGGCGGCGTCGACCGGGCGTACCGCGACTCGCTCGTCCAGCGGCTCGACATCGATCCCAGCCGCAAGTTCAAGGAGCTCTCGAAGGGCAACAAGCAGAAGATCGGCCTCGTCATCGCGCTCCAGCACAAGCCGGAGCTGCTCGTCCTCGACGAGCCGACGTCAGGGCCTCGACCCGCTCGTCCAGCAGTCGTTCTACGAGCTCGTCCGCGAGGCGCAGGCCGAGGGCCGGACAGTCTTCCTGTCCAGCCACATCCTGTCCGAGGTCGAGAAGACCTGCGACCGGGTCGCGATCATCCGCGACGGCGTGCTCGTCAAGGTCGACAGCGTCGAAGGGCTTCGCGACCTCGCCCACCACGAGGTGGAGCTGCGGTTCGCCGATGGCACCGTCCCTGCCGACGCGTTCGCGAGCCTGCCGGGCGTGTCCGAGGTCAAGCTCACCGACCACACGCTCAAGATGCGCGTCAGCGGCCCGATCACGCCGGTCGTCCAGGCCGCCGCCCGGTACGAGCTCCTCGACTTCGTGAGCCGCGAGCCGTCGCTCGAGGAGACCTTCCTCGCGCAGTACGGCTCCGACCACGCCGGAGGAGGTGCCGGCATGACCGCCGCCACCGCGCCGGCTGGCGCCGCCGGCCGGACGACCACGTCCGCGTTCAGCCGCATCTACGGCCTCGGGTCGGTCTATGCGAAGACCCTCCGCGACTCGCGCCTCGCGGTGATCATCGTGTGCGGCCTGATCGGCACGTTCCTCCTCTCGAGCGGCGTCGCCTTTGGCGAGGCCTACACGACCGTCGAGTCGCGGCTCGAGCTCAAGGCGCTCGTCGCCGCCCTGCCGCCGGCGATGGCCGGCGTGTACGGCAACCCCTTCCCGACCGCGATCGAGACGCTCGGCGGGTCGATCGCCTGGAAGACCGCCGCCTCGCTCGGCCTCATGGCCGCGCTGTGGTCCGTCCTCGCGCTCTCGGGGACGATCGCGAGCGAGGTCCGCCGCGGCAGCATCGAGTTCGTCGCCACGACGCCGCTGGGCAAGCGGCGGATCGCCCTCGAGAAGCTCGCCGCGCACGTCACCGGGATGGCGATCGTCGTCCTGGTCACCACCGTCACCACCTACGTCGCGGGGACGTTCGGAACGCTCCCGGGCGACGCGATCTCGTGGACCTCGGCGTTCGGGTTCGGGCTGTGGGTCGGTGTCGTCGCCCTGGCATCGGGAGCCGTCGCGTTCGCGCTCGCCCCGTTCGTCGGCCGCGGCGCCTCGGCGGCGATCGCGGGCGCGGTCCTCCTGTTCGGCTACTTCGCGAACGGCTACCAGGACGCGGCCCCGGCCTTCGCGCCGTTCGCGAACCTGACCTGGTGGGGCTGGACCGTCCACCACCAGCCCCTGGTCAACAGCTTCGACTGGGCGTCGCTCGTGCCGGCCATCGTGCTCACGATCGTGCTGCTGACGGTCGGGGTCGTGGCGTTCGCGCGGCGCGACCTTGGCGCGGTCTCACGGATCCCGTGGCCGCGGATGCCCGCATTCGCGCTGGGCCTCGGCGGGCCGCTCTCGCGCTCGCTCGGGGAGCGGCTGCCGCTCGCGTTCTGGTGGGGGATCGGCATCGGCCTCATGGGCTTCGTGTTCGGGGCGGCCGCGCCGTCGTTCGCCGCCACGCTCAAGGACCTGTCGCCCGACACGCTCAACATCTTCAAGACCGCGTTCCCGGACATCGACCTGCTCTCGGGCGCCGGCGCGTTCCTCCAGCTCGCGTTCATCACGTTCGGGCTCATCCTCGCCGGGTTCGCAACGTCGACCCTCGTGAAGGGCTGGGCATCCGACGAGACCGACGGCCGGCTCGAGGTCCTCCTGTCCACGCCCATGTCGCGCGCCAGGTGGGCGCTCCGCGGCGGCCTCGGCCTGTACGCGGCGATCGGCGTCATGACGCTCGTCGTCATGGTGGGCATCGGGCTCGGGTCGCTGAGCGCCGGCGGCTCCGAGGTCGCCACGCCGATCGTGGGGACGCTGGTGCTGGGGCTGTACGCACTCGCGCTGGCCGGGATCGGGATCGCCTTCGGCGGCCTCGTGACGACGGCCTTCGCGGGCGAGATCATCGCGCTCCTCGTGATCCTGACGTTCGTCATCGACACCGTCGTGCCGGCCCTCAAGTGGCCAAACTGGATCCAGCAGCTCGCGCTGACCGCGCACCTCGGCCACCCGATGGTGGGGCTGTGGGACTGGCCCGGCATGGGCCTGCTCGTGGCCATCGCCGTCGGCGGGCTCCTGCTCGGCGCATGGGGCGTGAACCGGCGCGACGTCCAGCGCTGACCGGTCCGCGCGCCAACGGGTCCACCGCCTAGACTCGGGCGGTGGATCCGGTCGCCTTCGTCGCCGTCGCGCTGGCGGCGGTCCTGCACGCCGCGTGGAACATCCTCCTCAAGACGGCCGGCGACCCGCTCCGCACGGCGACGGCGGGCGTCCTCGCGGCGAGCGCCATCCTCGTGCCGATCGTGGCGATCGGCTGGCTCGTCCTGCGGCCGGCGATCCCTGCCGAGGCCTGGGCCATCGGGCTCTTCTCGGGCGCGGTCGAGGTCGCGTACTTCGTGTTCCTCGCGGCGGCGTACCGGCGGGGTGACCTCTCGGTCGTCTACCCGCTGGCCCGCGGGTCCGCGCCGCTGCTGGCGGTCGCGATCGGCGTGCTCGTGCTCGGCGAGCGGCTCTCGCCGGGGGCCTGGCTGGGCGTCGGGCTCCTGATCGCGGGCCTGCTCGTCGTCCAGCGGCCGTGGCGGCTCCTCCGGTCCGGGACCGCCCGCGACGACCGGCTCGCCGCCGGGTTCGCGCTCCTGACGGGCGCGATGATCGCGAGCTACTCCGCGCTCGACCGCGTCGGCGTCCAGCTGGCGCCGGCCTGGTTCTACGCCGGGATCCTGTGGCCGGTGTGCGGCATCGGGCTGGCGGCGGTCGCCTGGGTCCGCCCGCGGATCGCGGGCGGGGCGTACGCGGCGCCCGACGAGCCGCTCGACCTGCCCCGGGCCGTCGTCGGCGGGCTGTTGACGTTCAGCGCCTACGGCCTCGTGCTCGTCGCGCTGAGCCGGGCGCCGCTCGCGATCGTCGCGCCGCTCCGCGAGTCGGCGGTCGTCCTGGCCTCCGCGTGGGGCGTCGTCAGGCTCGGCGAGGCGGCCGACCGGCGCGAGGTGGCGTTCCGGCTCTCGGGGTCGGTGCTCGTGCTCGTGGGGGCCGCCGCGCTCGCGATCGCGCGCTGACCGCCACGCGTCCGCAAGGCGCGCGGTGCCGAACAGGTTCGACGGATGACCCCGTCCGGGTTCACCATGGAGGACGGCGCACGAGCCGCCGCCCGTCCGGTCCACGAGATCGTCCCCGACAGGGACCGCCAGAGGTTCACATGCCCCCCTTCCGACTCGGCTACAAGGCGTCCGCTGAGCAGTTTCCGCCGCGGCGGCTCCTCGACCTCGCGGTCGCCGCGGAAGCCGCGGGCTTCGACTCGGTCTGGACGAGCGACCACTTCCAGCCCTGGCGCCACACCGACGGCCACGCCCCCAACGCACTCGTCTGGCTGGGCGCGGCGGCGGTCGCGACGAGCCGCGTCACCCTCGGCACGAGCGTCCTCACCCCGTCGTTCCGGTACAACCCGGCGATCGTCGCCCAGGCGTTCTCGACCCTCGGCTGCCTGGCTCCCGGGCGCGTGATCCTGGGCGTCGGCACGGGCGAGTCGATGAACGAGGTCCCGGTGGGCGTCGACTGGCCCGAGCAGTCCGAGCGGTTCGCGCGGCTCCGCGAGGCGGTCCAGCTCATCCAGGCGCTCACCGCGCCCGGCGCCGAGGTCGTCGACTTCCAGGGCACGTACTTCCGGACCCACGAGGCGACGGTGTACGACAAGCCCGACGAGCCGCTCCCGATCTACATCGCGGCGTCCGGCCCGGCTGCCGCGCGCCTCGCGGGCAGGCTCGGCGACGGGTTCATCTGCACGAGTGGCAAGGGCGCCGAGCTGTACACGGACACCCTGCTGCCGGCGCTGGCCGAGGGCGCGGACAAGGCGGGCCGTGACGCGGGCGCGATCGACCGGATGATCGAGATGAAGGTCAGCTTCGACCCCGACCTCGCCCGGGCGATGGAGGACACCAAGGTCTGGTCGGCGCTCGCGCTCACGGGTGAGCAGAAGGCGAACATCCACGACCCGCGCGAGATGGAGGTCGCGGCCAAGGAGGCGGAGCCCTACGCCCACCGCCGCTGGCTCGTGTCCGACGACCCGGACGAGCACCTCGAGCAGCTGGCCCCGTACATCACCGAGTACGGCTTCACGCACCTCGTGTTCCACTTCCCGGGCCCCGACCAGGAGTCGGCGATCGCGCGCTACGGCGAGCAGATCCTGCCCCGGCTGCGGGAGCGCTTCGGGGGCTGAGGCGGCGGCGATCCGCCGTACCCTTCCGGGACATGCCCCGGATCCGCCTGCTCTACCTCCTCCACGGGTTCGCCGTGGCCGCGTTCGGTCCGTTCGCCTCGGTGATCCTCGCCGACCGCGGGTTCGAGCCCGCGGCGATCGGCCTCGTGTACGCGATCACCAGCCTCACCTACATCGTGTCGGTCCCGGCGTGGGGCCACCTTGGCGACATCGTGCTCGGGCGGTCGCGGGCGCTCCAGGTCGCGATGCTCGGCGCAGCCGCCATGCTCCTCGTGTTCGCGTTTCCCCTCGCGCTGCCGCTGCTCGCCGTCGTCTACGTGGGCTATGCGGCGTGCTACGGCGCCGCCGGGCCGCTGTCCGACGCGCTCGCGGTCAACGCGCTCAAGGACCCGGGGCGCCAGTACGGCCAGGTCCGGGCGCTCCTCTCGGCCGCGTTCATGGTCACGGCGATCGGGTACGGCCTGCTGTACGGCGCCGTCGGCTACTGGCCGGCGCCGTTCCTGTTCGTGGGCATCGCGCTCGTCATCGCCTGGCTGGCCGGGACCATCCCCGACCTCAAGCGCGCGACGCTCGTGGTCCAGCGCCGGGGTGGCGCGATCCGCGAGGCGCTCGCGATCCAGCCGAAGCTCGTGCGGGTGCTCGTCGCCGTGTGCGTCGCGCACGTCGGGGTGTTCGCCGGCTACTCGTTCCTCTCGCTGCGGGTGGTGGAGCTCGGCGGCGGCCCGCCGCAGGTCGCGCTCTCGTCGGCGACGGCGGCCGCGGCCGAGGTCGTGGCGATGGTCGCCGCCGGGCGGATCATCCGCCGGGTGGGGATGCGGACGATGTTCGTGGGCGCGAGCCTCCTGTCCGCGGTCGCCTTCGTGTCGTGGGTCGTGCTCACCTCGCCCGAGGCGATCATCGCCACCCGGCTGCTCTCGGGGACCGGCTACGCGGGGATCTTCATCGCGAGCGTGACGTCGATGCAGCTGCTGCTGCCGCCGCGGCTCCAGGGCTCGGGACAGGCGCTGGCGTCGATGACGACCGCCGGGATCGCGGCGTTCATCGCGAACGTCCTCGGCGGCATCGTGTACGGCGGGCCGGCGCACGAGCTGCTGTTCGGGATCGGCGCCGGGTTCTCGATCGTCGGCGCCGTGCTCGGCTGGCTGTGGATGCCCCGTCGTGGGACGAAGCGGTTCACCGAGCCCGCGCCGGTCGTCGTAGCCGCATGAGCCCCATCGTCCGCCACCTCGTCCTTGCGGCCGTCGTCGGCCTCGCAGCGGGCGCGCTGACGCAGGTCGGCCAGGGCATCCTGCCCGACGGCTGGCGCTCCGTTGCGAACTCGATCACGCCGTGGCTCGCGGTCGCGTTCCTCGTCGGCTCGCGGACGCCTGCGCGTGCGCTGGTCCCGGCGGCCGCGGGCGGGATCGTCACGCTGCTCGGCGCGCTCGTCGGGTACTACGGCCTCGTCGCGATCCGCTACGGCTACGGGCCGAGCCTGAGCGGCGCCGTGCTGCTGTGGCTCGTCGCCGCGGTCGTCGGCGGCCCCGTGTTCGGTGTCGTCGGCGCCTGGTGGCGCGGACCGGACGCGTGGCGTCGCGCCGCCGGGCCCGCGCTCCTCGGTGCGTCCGCGATCGCGGAGGGGGTCTACCTGTCGGGCATCGAGACCGTCGCGGCGGCGACGCCCGGGTTCATCGTCGTGGGTCTCGCGCTGCCGGTCGTGCTCGGGCGGTCACGCGAGGACCGGGTCCGCGGGCTCGTGGCGCTCCTGCCCTGTCTCGGGCTCGGGGCGGCGGGCTTCGTCGCGACGCTCGCGCTCTACGCGGTGCTGACCGGAGTCTGACCGTCGCGAGCTAGTGGCTTTCGGCCTGGGCGACGCCCGTCCGCCGGTCCGCGAGCCGGCGCAGCGCGGGGCCGCTGTTGACGAGCGCGATGCCGGCGATGACGAGCACGGTGCCGAGGACGCGGTTGAGGGTCACCGGGTCGTCGAGCACGATCGAGCCGAGCGCGATCCCGACGACCGGCAGCAGGTACGCGACCATCGATGTCCGCGTCGCGCCCCAGTTCGCGAGGATCGTGAAGTAGCAGATGTACGCGAACCCGGATCCGAGGATGCCGAGCCACGCGATGGCGAGCCACGCCTCGGGCGCCGGGTGCACGGTCTCGAACGGCCGGTCCACGATGAGCGCGATCGGCACGACGATGAGCATCGCGAGGAAGACCTGGAACAGGGCCGGGATCCGCGGCGCGAGGCCCTTGACGTTGCGCTTCGCGTACACGTTGCCGACGGCGTAGCAGAGGCTCGAGCCGAGGAGCATCAGCTCGCCCGTGAAGTCGGCGTCCGAGAGGTTCACGAGGTCCGGCGCGACGAGCAGGATCACGCCCGCGAACCCGACCGCGAGGCCCGCGACCCTCGGCCACGTGATGCGCTCGTCGGGCAGGAACATCGGCGCGAGGATGATGACGAACAGGGGGACCGTCGCGTTGAGGATCGAGGCCAGCGCGGAGTCGATCGTCTGCTCGCCGTAGCCGATGAGCACGAACGGGATGACGATGTTCACCAGCGCCATCACGAGCAGGTGGCCGTACTGGCGGCGCGCGCGCGGGAGCGGCTCCCGGGTGAGCAGCACGACGGACCACAGGAAGATCGAGGCGAGGACGAGCCGGCCCGCGATGAGGGTGAACGGCGGGACGGTCTCCAGCCCGATCTTGATCCACAGGTAGGACGAGCCCCAGAGGAACCCGAGGGCGAGGAACAGGGCCCAGACGACCGTGTTGGAGTTGCGCTGCATCGCAAAATGGTACCGGGCGATTGACCCAGACTGGTAGTCCAATCGGGCGTCGAAATCGGGTACCAGTTTCGCCACCAGCCGACGGCCGAGCGCGCGACGGCGAACGGCGCGCGGTAGGCTTGACCGATGGCCGCCACCTCGCCCGCCGACCTCGCGCACGACCCGCGCGCGCTCGCGGCGCGCCTCGCGGAGCTGGAGCCGGCCGCCGCGGCGGATCGTGCTGCGATCCGCGTCGTCCATGCCCCCGGGCGCGTCAACCTGATCGGCGAGCACACCGACTACAACGAGGGCTTCGTGCTCCCGGTCGGCATCCAGCTGGGGATCGCGATCGCGCTCGTTCCCACGGACGATCGGCGGGTCGAGGTCACCCTCGCGGCGACCGGCGAGCGGGCCGCCTTCGACCTCGACGCCATCGGCCCCAAGACCGGCTCGTGGATCGACTACATCGCGGGCATGGCCTGGGCGCTCGCGGACGCCGGCGTCGCGACCCGCGGCTTCCGCGGCGTCCTCGCGTCGGACCTGCCGCAGGGCTCGGGCCTGTCGAGCTCGGCTGCGCTCGAGCTCGCGTCGTCGCTCGCGCTCGTCGGGGGCGCGCTGCCGCCGCTCGACCGGATGACGCTCGCGCAGACGGCGCAGCGGGCCGAGAACCGCTACGTCGGCGTCAACTGCGGGCTCATGGACCAGTTCGCGTCCGCGTTCGGCGAGGAGGGGAGCGCCCTGCTCCTCGACTGCCGCACGCTCGAGCATCGCGCGGTCCGGCTCCCGCTCGACGACGTGGCGCTCGTCGTGTGCCACTCGGGCTCGCCGCGCCGGCTCGAGACCTCGGCCTACAACGAGCGCCGGTCGCAGTGCGAGGCCGCCGTCGCCGTGATCGCGGAGCGCGACCCGTCGGTCACCGCGCTGCGCGACGTGACGCCGGCGATGCTCGAGTCGCCCGCGACCGGATGGACCCGCTCGTGTTCGCGCGGGCGGAGCACATCGTCCACGAGAACGAGCGCGTGCTCCAGGCGATCGACGCGTTCGCCGCCGGGGACCTCGACGAGGTCGGCCGCCTGTTCTACGCGAGCCAGGCGTCGATGCGCGACCTGTTCGGGATCAGCAGCCCGGAGCTCGACACGCTCGTCGACATCGCGGCCGGCGTCCCCGGCGTCTACGGCGCCCGCCTCACCGGGGCCGGCTTCGGGGGCTGCACGGTGAACCTCGTCCGCCTCGATGCGGTTGCGGCCCTGCGCGACGCCGTGCTCCGCGACTACGGCCCGCGGACGGGCCTGACCCCGCGCGTGTTCGAGGTCGTCCCGAGCCGGGGTGCGGCGGTGGTCCATGGCTGAGCTGCCGACGCTGTTCGCGGAGCCCCACCGGCGGCACGACCCGCTGCGCGACGAGTGGGTGCTCGTCTCGCCGGGTCGGACCAACCGCCCGTGGCAGGGCGGCGAGGAGCGGCCCCAGGTGGAGCAGCGCCCCGCGTTCGATCCGACCTGCTACCTGTGCCCCGGCAACACCCGGGCGAACGGCGAGGCGAACCCCGCCTACCCGGCCACCTACGTGTTCACGAACGACTTCGCCGCGCTCCGGCCGGCGACGAGCCGCGACACGATCGAGGACGGGCTCCTGCGCGCCGAGGGCGAGCAGGGCACCTGCCGGGTCATCTGCTTCTCCCCGCGCCACGACCTCACGCTCGCGGGCATGGAC
Organism: uncultured Chloroflexia bacterium; assembly: GCA_963768035.1. GTDB lineage: Bacteria > Chloroflexota > Limnocylindria > Limnocylindrales > CSP1-4 > CAIXZV01. The sequence goes on along the minus strand of CAVYGJ010000003.1, from coordinate 44,805 downwards.
GCCGCCGACGTCCGTCGGGTCGTCGACCTGTGGGCGGAGCAGACCGCGGAGCTCGGGGCGCGCTACCGGTGGGTCCAGGTGTTCGAGAACCGGGGCGAGGCGATGGGCGCGTCGAACCCGCACCCGCACGGCCAGGTCTGGGCCGGCACCGCCCTGCCCACCGGCATCGCGCGCGAGGACGCGAGCCAGCGCGCGTACCGGGCGCGGACCGGCCGCCAGCTCCTCGCCGACGTCGTCGAGCAGGAGGCCGGCGGGCCGCGCGTCGTCGACGAGAACGACGACTGGCTCGTGATCGTGCCGTTCTGGGCCGTCTGGCCGTTCGAGGTGCTCGTGATCGCGCGACGGCCGTTCGCGCGGATGCCGGACCTCGACGACGCCGCCCGCGACTCGCTGGCCGCGATCCTCGGCTCGACGCTCCGCCGGTACGACGCGCTGTTCGGCGTGCCGTTCCCGTATTCGCTCGGCTGGCACGGGGCGCCGTTCGGCGAGGACGCGGCCGCGGGCGAGGACGCCTGGCGGCTCCACGCCCACGCGTATCCGCCGCTGCTGCGATCGGCGACCGTCCGCAAGTTCATGGTCGGCTACGAGCTCCTCGCAGAAGCACAGCGTGACGTCACGCCCGAGGACGCCGCCGCCCGGCTGCGCGCCGTCGGGCAGGGGGTGTAGCGATGCGGATGTGGGGCGGACGGTTCGACGGCGGGCCTGACGCGCGGATGGCGGACTTCACGCGCTCGATCGAGGTCGATGCGGCGCTCGCGCTCGACGACATCGCGGGCTCGATCGCGCACGTCCGCGGGCTCGGCCGCGCGGGGCTGCTCACCGACGACGAGGTGGCGACGCTGGAGCGCGGGCTCGTCTCGCTGCGCGCGGACGTCGAGGCGGGCGCCGTCGAGTGGGACCCGGCCCTCGAGGACGTGCACATGAACCTCGAGACGATGCTCACCGAGCGCGTCGGGGCCGTGGGCGGGAAGCTCCACACGGGTCGCTCGCGCAACGACCAGGTCGCGACCGACCTCCGGCTGTGGACCCGCCGCGCCGTCGACCGGCTGGACGCCGGGCTCGTCGGCCTCGAGCGGGCGCTTGTCGGCCTCGCGGAGCGCGAGGGGGAGGCCGTCCTGCCGGGCACGACGCACATCCAGCCCGCCCAGCCGGTGCTCCTCGCCCACCACCTGCTCGCCTACGTCGAGATGCTGGAGCGCGACCGCGGCCGGCTCGCCGACGCCCGCCGTCGGGTCAACGTCTCGCCGCTCGGGGCGGGCGCGCTCGCGGGCGCCGGCTACCCGCTCGACCGCGAGACGACCGCCGCGGAGCTCGGGTTCGAGGGCGTCACCCGCAACTCGCTCGACGCCGTGTCGGACCGCGACTTCGTCGTCGAGGTCCTGGCGGCCGCGGCGCTCGCGATGGTCCACCTCTCCCGGCTGGCCGAGGAGGTCACCTGGTGGTCGAACCCGCGGTTCGGCTACGTGCGCGTGGCGGACGCGTTCTCCACCGGGTCCTCGATGATGCCCAACAAGAAGAACCCCGACCCGGCCGAGCTCGTGCGCGGCCGGACGGCGGGCGTGATCGGCGGGCTCACCGCGATGCTCACGCTCCTCAAGGGGCTGCCGCTCGCGTACCAGCGCGACCTCCAGGAGGACAAGCCGGCGCTGTTCTCCGCGGTCGCCACGCTCGACGCATCGCTCGCGGTCATGGCCGGGATCGTGGAGACGCTCGTCGTCGACCCCGACCGGATGCGTGACGCGGCCGAGGAGGGCTACACGACGGCGACGGCGCTCGCGGACGCGCTCGTGCGGCGGGGCGTCCCGTTCCGCGCCGCCCACCACGTCGTCGGCGGCCTGGTCGGCGGCGCCGAGGCCGAGGGGATCGCCACGCTCGCGGCGCTGCCCGACGAGGCGTTCCGGGCCGCGCTCGACGGGTCGGACGACGAGACGGCACGCGGGCTCGCGAGAGAGCGGGGGATCGCGGCCGCGCTCCGGGCCGCCGCGACGATCGAGGGGTCGCTCGCGGGGGCCGACGTCGTCGGCGGCACGGCGCCGGCGCGCGTGGCCGCGCAGCTCGCCGACGCGAGGGCACGCCTCGGCACTGGCTGAGCGCGCACCGCCCGCGCCCGGGCCCCGATCCGTCGCCACGACCCGAGGGCATAGGTAACCCGCGATCGGCACATCGGTCGATCACCCGATGACGCTTCCGCGCCCCACGCCCAACGTTGCCCCGACGGCGCCGACCCCGGCGCCACGAGATCGAGGAGGGCGACGATGGCCCAGTTCATGGACGTCCACAGCGGGTTCTTCGGCGTGACCGGCGACCAGCTCCGGGAGGCGCACGACCGCGACCTTGCGATCGAGCGCGACGAGTCGGTCCACTTCGAGCGTGCGTGGCTCGACCCCGAGGCGGGCAAGGTGTTCTGCCTCGCGACGGGCCCCACGAAGGAGGCCGTGCTGCGCATCCACGATCGTGCCGGCCACCCGACCCCCGAGATCTACGAGCTCACGGTCGAGGTCTAGGCACCGACTGCGTCGGGCCGATCCTCGCCACCACCATCACCCGAAGGAGATCTTCGACATGACGTCCACCACCGCTCGCAAGACGACGCGCCTCTTCCTCGCCGCCGGCACCGTCGCCGCGCTGCTCGCCTTCTCGGCCGGCTCCGCGCTCGCCGGCGAGGTCACCGGCAACGGCAAGCTCAAGACCGTCCAGGGCCACTCGTTCTGCGCGTTCTCGGGCCAGGAGGACCTCCAGTGGTTCACCGACGACGGTGACAGGGTCCGGCTCGAGAACCCCGTCAAGGGCGTGCCCGGCCACTCCCAGAACTGGGGCCAGATCGACAAGGCGACCCGCGCGTTCCTCACGAGCATCGGGCAGAACCCGGGCCTTTCCTGCAACCCCAACAGGAGCACGTTCGGCGAGTAGATCAGCTGGAGCGCCGTCGATCCGTGGCTCCTCCACGGATCGGCGGCCGCTTCGTGTCCGGCCGTCAGCCGCCGACGACCGCCGGGGCGCCGACGCCCATCGCGGCCACCCAGGCCGCGATCTCGGCGCGACGCGTGAACCCGAGCTTGGCGAGGATGTGCTCCACGTGGGCGCCGACCGTGCGCGGCGACAGGCGGAGCTCCGCGGCGATCGTCGCGTTCGTCAGGCCGTCCGCGACCAGGCGTGCGACCTCGAACTCGCGGGCGGTGAGCGGCCGCCAGGGCTCCTCCTCGGCGCCGCGACTGCGGGCCATCGCGAGCAGCTCGTCCGCGCGCGTCCGCAGCGGCGACGCTGTCCAGCTCGTCGGCGAGCGCTCGCACCGCACGCAACGGCTCGAGTGCCTCGCCTTCGCGGTTCGAGCGGAGGAGGCAAGCCGCGAGATCCAGGCGCGCCCACGACGCCTCCCAGATCCGTCCACGTGCCACCCAGCCGACCAACGCCGCCTCGAGTGACGCGCGGGCCACGATGGTGGAGCCGGCGCTCGTGCGGATGAGGCCGTCGCCGTGGTCGAGGGCGTGCTTGGCGAGCGACGTCCAGCCCGCGAGCAGGTCCCGGAGGCGTTCCAGCCACGCCTCGGCGGCGTCGGGGCGGCGGGCGGCGAGCGCGGCACGCACACCGGTCACGACGAACGGGACGAGCAGCGCGCGCTCCTCCGTGGTCTCCGCCAGCTCGAGCGCGGCCTCGCACCGGGCGAACGCCTCCTCGGGCGATCCCGCCAGCAGCGCCGTCTCGGCGAGCCCCCACATCGCGGGGAACACGAGCTCCACCTCGGCGCTCGGCAGCCCGATGTCGAGCGACTCCTGGAGCAGCTCGCGGGCGCGCTCCAGCTGCCCCCGCCCGAAGGCGACGAACCCGAGCGTGTCGCGCGAGCCCTGCTTGCCGCGCCGGCTGCCGTTCTCCACGAGCTCGATCCCGGCCGTCGCGACGGCGTCATCCCACCGACCGGCCGCCCAGTCGAGGTGCGACGATGCCGCGGCCATCACGTGACGGCAGTAGGACTGCTCGATCTCGGCGGAGTAGCGCATGCCCTCGACGAGGCATTCACGCGCGACCTCGTAGGCCATCACCCGTGTCGCCGTCGCGGTCGTCCACCGGAATGCCGTGACGCCCAGGCTCTCCTGCTGTGCCGCGCGGGCACGGCGAGCGACGTCGATCATCGCGCCGAGTCCCTCGGTGATCCGTCCGTCGTAGACGCCGAGCGTCGACAGCGTGTAATCGATGTCCCCGGTGTCCGGGTCGCTCGATGCGCGGCGGTACGCGAGCGCCTGCTCGAACACGGGCACGGCTGCCGTGTAGTGCCCGGAGTCGGTGGCGAGCAGCGCCTGCATCGATCGGACGTCGGAGAGCGACAGCTCGCGGTCGGGGCTCGGCGGCAGGGCGAGCAGCTCGGCGTCCGCCTGTTCGAGCAATCGGCGGCGCTCGGCGGCGGAGCGGACGTCGCGTCGCGCGTTGGCGGCGAGCATGATCACCATGTCGGCCGCCTCGAGCGCCATCCCGGCGTCCAGATAGTGCTGGCGGGCCTTGCGCGCGGTCTCCTCGATGACGGGGACGTTGTCGATCGCGAGGGCGGCCTCGCAGTAGCCGGCGAACAGCGCCCCGGCCTCCGACGGCGGGAAGGTCGTCGGGCAGCGTTGGCTGCCGCCCGGGCGTACAGCTCGAAGGCCTCGCGTCGACTCGAGACGGCGCTCGCCGCCTGTGCCCCGGTCAGGGCGGCGCGGTACGCCTCGGCGCGCTTGCCGGCGCGTTCGAAGTGGACCGACGCATGGATCGTCGAGCCCTCGGCGATCAGCGTGCCGAACTCCCCGGCCCGCGCATGCAGCCGGCGGAGCTCCGACGGCGGGATGGTTCCGTACACCGCGTCGCGGAGGAGCGCATGCCGGAAGTCGTAGAAGCCGCGGTCGAGAAAGTCGAACGGGAACAGGAACGCCTGCTCGACGAGCTCGGAGAGAGGCTCGTCCAGGTCCGCGATCGGCCGGTTCGCGCATCCGGCGAGCACCTCGGGAGTGAAGCAGCGCCCGATCACGGCGCCCGCCCGTGCGATCTCGCGGGCCTCCGGCGAGAGCCGGGCGACGCGCGCCAGGACCGCGTCCTCGATCGTGTCCGGGACGTGCGCGTCGCGGATCGCACGCCCGTCGACGCGCGACTTGTCGTCGAGCGCCGCCAGGAGCTCCTCGACATGGAGGGGGATGCCGTCCGTCCGCTCGTAGACCGCGTTGACGACCTCACGTGGCGCCGGGAGGCCCGTCGCCAGGATCAGCGTCACCACGAGCGCGGTCTCCTCGCGGGTGAGCGGTCGCAGGCGCGCCTCCTCGGCCAGGCGCTGGCTCAGCAGCCGCGAGCGCCACTCGCGGTGGAGAGAGGCCGTCGGGAGCTCGTCGAGGCGATAGGCGCCGACGACGAGCAGCGGCGTCGACCGCCCGATCCGGGCCAGCTCGGCGATGACCTCGAGGCTCAGCTCGTCCGCCCACTGGAGGTCGTCGAACGCGAGCATCGTGGGCCGTTCGATCGAGCGGATGATCCGGTCGGCGACCTCGTGGACCACCACCTGCCGCGAGCCGAGGTTGTCGCCGCCGCGGAGCCCCTGCGTCGCCTCGAGGTCCCTCCCGAGCGTGCCGAAGGCCTCGACGCCACGGACCGAGCGGGCCAGGTCGAGGATCGACGCGAGGGGGATCTGCCGGTCGTGCGGTCCGAGGTCGCCCCTCGAGATACGGAACCCGGCGGCCTCGGCCTTGCGCAGCATCGCGTCGATCATCCGCGACTTGCCGATCCCCGCCTCGCCCGCGAGGAGGAGCAGGTGGCCGCGGTTGTCCGCCGCCTCGGCGATGCGGCGCTCCGCGAGCACGAGGAGCTCGTCGCGACCGACGAGGAGCGGGCTCAGGACGGGACGCACCGAGGTCATCGTGGCGCGAGTGTACGACCGCGGGCCACGGTGTCCATCGGTCGTTCTCCCAATGTGCCCTCCTGTTCGTTGGCCGCCCGACCCGGCGCGTTATCCTCCGCCAAACCCCAGGAGGCGCGATGCTCACGCTCGACACCATCCGCGAGGCCCCGAAGGCCCTGCTCCACGACCACCTCGACGGCGGCCTGCGGCCCGCGACGGTGATCGACCTTGCCCGCGAGTACGGCTACACCGACCTGCCGACGGAGGACGTGGCGGAGCTCTCGGCGTGGTTCCGGCGCGGCGCGGACCGCAAGAGCCTCGAGCTGTACCTCGAGACGTTCCAGCACACGTTCGGGGTCATGCAGCACTACGACGCCATCGTGCGGGTCGCGGCGGAGTGCGCCGAGGACCTCGCCGCGGACGGCGTCGCGTACGCGGAGGTCCGCTACGCGCCCGAGCTGTCCGTCGAGCAGGGCCTGACGCTGGACGAGGTCGTCAAGGCGAACCTCGAGGGGTTCCGGATCGGGGCGGAGCGGGCCGCCGCGGCCGGGCACCCGATCGTGATCCGCGCGCTCGTCACGGCGATGCGCCAGGCGGCCCGGTCCAAGGAGATCGCCGAGCTCGCCGTCCGGTGGCGCGACGAGGGCGTCGTCGGCTTCGACATCGCGGGTCCCGAGGCCGGCTACCGCCCGACCCGTCACCTCGACGCGTTCGAGCACATCCGCCACGAGAACTTCCACATCACGATCCACGCGGGCGAGTCGTTCGGGCTGCCGTCGATCTGGGAGGCGCTCCAGATCTGCGGCGCGGAGCGCCTGGGCCACGGCGTCCGGATCGTGGACGACATCACGGTCCGCGACGACGGGTCGGTGCACCTCGGGCGGCTCGCGGCGTTCGTGCGCGACTCGCGGATCCCGCTCGAGCTGTGCCCGACGTCGAACGTCCACACGGGCGGCGCGGCCTCGATCGCCGAGCACCCGATCGACCTCCTGCGGCGGCTCCGGTTCCGGGTCACCGTGAACACCGACAACCGGCTCATGAGCGGGGTCTCGGTCTCGTCCGAGTTCAAGGCGCTCGACGAGGCGTTCGGGATCGGCCTGGGCGAGATGGAGTGGATGACGATCAACGCCCTCAAGAGCGCGTTCGTCCCGTTCGACGAGCGCCTGCGGCTGATCGCCGAGGTCGTCAAGCCGGGCTACGCACGGCTCCGCGCCCGCGAGGCGGCGGTCACGATCAGCGCGTAACGGCCGCGTTGCCGCTACTGGACCGGCAGCGCGACCATGAACCGCGAGCCGCCGTAGCCGTTCTTCTCGATCCAGACCCGGCCGCCCATCGCCTCCATGAGGCGGCGCGCGGCGAACAGCCCGATCCCGGACCCCCGCGACCTCGCGCGGTCCACCCGCACGTACGGCTGGAAGACGGCCTCCCAGTCCTCGAACGGGACGCCCGGGCCGTCGTCGGTGATGTAGACCTGGATCTCCTCGGCGGTCCGCCACACGCCGATCGAGACGGCCTGCTCGGGCGGCGCGTACTTCGCCTCGTTGTCGAGCAGGTGCTCCAGGACCTGGCGGAAGCGCGGCTCGTCGCCCCGGGCGACCATCGCGTACGACGGCGCATCCCAGCGCACGGCGCGGGTGCGCAGCAGGAGCGCGAGCGTCCCGACGGTGTTCGAGATCGAGCCCACGACGTCGAACGGATCGCGGCGCAGGCCCGTCAGTCCCTCGCCGCGCACTGAGGCGAGGATCGAGTCGACCAGCCGGTCGAGGCGCGTCACCTGGTCCGTGGCGCCGTTCCGCCAGTTCTCCACCGCGTCGACCGCGGGACCGCCCTGGTTCGCGGCCGCCGCGTCGGCGAGGAGGTCCACGTACGCCCGCACGACCGCGAGCGGCGTCCGCAGCTCGTGGGTCACGACCGCGAGCAGCTCCGCGCGGGCGGCGTCGAGCTGGGACAGCCGGTCGAGCTGCGCCTCGGCCTCGGCCTGCATCCGGCCCTTCTCGACGATGCCGGCGAGCAGGGCCGCGATCGTCGACAGGAACTCGACGTCCTCGCGGGTGAACTCGCGGATGTCAGCCGTCTGGACGTTGAGCACGCCGACGACCGCCTCGTTCCAGATGAGCGGGACCGACAGCATCGCGTGGAGCCCGTGGATGTCGAACCCGCGGACCCACGAGAACCGCGGGTCCACGGTGACGTCCGAGGACTGGACGGGCGCGCGGTCGGCGGCGGCGCGCCCGGTGAGGCCCTCGCCGAGGGCGAGGCTGACCCGGCCGACCTGCTCGGTGTCGAGGCCATTGGTCGCGGCAAGCGTCAGCCGCTCGCCGTCACGGTTGAGCAGGTAGAACGAGCAGACCTCGACGCCCAGCGCGAGCGTCGTCCGGTCGACGAGCGTGCGCATGAGCTCGTCCCAGTCGCGCGCCTGGGTCGCGAGCTGCGCGAACTCGTGGAGGAACGCGAGCTGCTCGACCCGCGCGGAGCGGATCGAGCGCACGGTCCGCCGGGACGCGGGCTCGGGCAGTGGTGCGGGGGGCGACTCGGACTTGGGCGACGTCATCGCGCCCCACGGTAGGGCATACCGCCCGGATCGTGCCGCCATTCGACCCCGGTCAACGCGCCCCGATCAGCCTGCCCCCGCGCCCGCCCCCTCGGCGACGGTCACGGGCAGGTCCGCGAGGAGCGGCTCCGTCCATGTCCAGGCCGCCCCGTGGTGCTTGCCGACGGCGCCGTGGCGTGCGGCCTCGACCCGGAGCGGGAGCCCGAAGATCTCGATGAAGCCGACCGCGGCCGCATGATCGAACGCATCGCCCTCGTCGTACGTGGCGAGGTTCTTGTCGTACAGGCTCAGCGGGCTGCGGCGCCCGACGACGCTCGCCCGGCCGTGGTCGAGGCGCATCCGCACCTCGCCCGAGACAACCCGCTGCGACGACAGCGTGTACGTCCGCAGGTCGCGCGACAGGGCGCTGAACCACAGGCCGTCGTAGACGATCTGGGCCAGCTCGTCGCCGACGAGCCGGTTGAACCGGAGCTGCTCCTTCGACAGGACCAGGCCCTCGAGCGCGTGGTGCGCGGCGTGGAGGATCACCGCCGCGGGCGCCTCGTAGATCTCGCGGCTCTTGATGCCGACGAGCCGGTCCTCGACGTGGTCGATCCGCCCGACGCCGTGCGCGCCGCCGAGGTCGTGGAGTCGCTCGACGAGCGCGACGCCGGCCAGCTGCTCGCCGTCGATCGAGACCGGGATGCCGCCCTCGAAGCCGATGACGATGTCGACCGGATCCGGCGCGTCGGACGGCTTGACCGTCCAGGCGTAGGCGTCGTCGGGCGGCGTGACCCAGGGGTCCTCGAGCACGCCCGTCTCGCACGAGCGGCCCCACAGGTTGACGTCGATGGAGTAGGGGGACGACTTCGTGATCGGGAGCTCGATGCCCCGGGCGTTCGCGTAGTCGATCGACTGGTCGCGGGTCAGGCCCATGCCGACCCGCATCGGTGCGACGACCTCGAGCCCCGGGTCGAGCGCGTGGACGGCGACGTCGAACCGGACCTGGTCGTTGCCCTTGCCGGTGCAGCCGTGGGCGACGGCGTCCGCGCCCTCCTTCTTCGCGACCTCGACGAGCAGCTGCGCGAGCAGCGGCCGGGCGAGGGCGGTGGCGAGCGGGTACGCGCCCTGGTAGATGGCGCCGGCCTGGAGCGCCCGCCAGACGTACTGGCTGATGAACGTCTCCTTGGCGTCGACGACGTATGCCTTCGACGCGCCGGCGCGCATCGCCCGGCGCTCGATCCCCTCGCGGATCGACCCGCCGCCGAGGTCGACGGTGAGGGTGACGACCTCCGCGCCGTACTGCTCCTTGAGCCACGCGACGGCGACGGACGTATCGAGACCGCCGGAATAGGCGAGCACGACCTTCTTCATCTGGCCAGAGCCTCCGTTGGGATCGTCGCCGGCTCCGCCGGCGCCTGGAGCGATTCGAACCGTGCGAGCCATCGTTCCAGGGCGGGCTCGGCGGGGAACAGGACGATGAGCGTGTTGTCGCCGGCGACCGTGCCCACCTGCTCGGTGAGCGTGGACTCGTCGATCGCCTGCGCGATCACGTTGGCGGTGCCGGGCTGCCCGGTGAGGACGAGGATCAGGCCGCTCCGCCCGACCGTGACCGGGATGTCCGCGAGGATACGCCGCAGGCGCTCGTCGGACGGGGGGCGGGCCTCACGGCCGAGCGCCTCCGGGTTCACGTACGCCGAGTGGTCGCCGCGCATGACCTTGGCGAGGCCGAGCTCCGCGATGTCGCGGCTCACGGTCGCCTGGGTGACGTCGAACCCGAGCGTGGACAGCGCCTCGACGAGCTCGCCCTGGGAGCCGATCGGCCGCTCCGCGACGACGCGCCGGATCGCCGCGTGGCGGTCGCGCTTGAGGGCGAGCATCGCCATCCCGCTACGCCGCGCCGGCGCGCGCCCGCGCCGAGACCCGGGTGCCGAACGTCGGGTCCTCGAGGGCGCGCACGAGGGCGTCCGGGGCCGAGGAGTCCGCGATGATCGCCTCGGCGTCCTCCCACGCGAGCGCGGCGAGGGCGGCCTTGACCTTGGGGACCATGCCGCCGCTGATGGTGCCGTCGGCGATGAGCGCCTCGGCCTCGGCGACGGTGATCGAGTCGAGCTTGCGGCCGGACGAGTCGCGCACGCCGTCGACGTCGGTCATGAGCACGAGCTGGCGCGCGCCGAGGCCGGCGGCGATCCCCGCGGCGGCATCGTCCGCGTTCACGTTGCACACGACGCCCTCCTCGTCACGCGCGAGCGGCGCCACGACGGGCACCTGGTCGGCGACGAGCAGGCTGTCGAGGAGGTCGCGCCGGATGCCCGTGACGTGCGCCACGAGCCCGACGTCCGGAATTCGCTGGCCGATGAGCAGGCCGCCGTCGACGCCCGACAGGCCGACGGCATCGCAGCCGACGTCCCGCAGCGCGGCGACGAGCTCCGAGTTCACGACCCCGCGCAGCACGGCCGCGGCCACCTCGAGCGCGGCCGGGTCGGTGACCCGCAGGCCGCCCTCGAACCGGGTCGGCACGCCGAGGCGCTCCAGCCACTCGGTCATCCGCTTGCCGCCGCCATGGACGAGCACGACGGGGCGCTTCCGCGCGACCGCGGCGACCTCCGCGAGGACCTGCTTCTGGTCCGCGAGCGTCGTCCCCCCGAGCTTGACGACGACGATCTCGCTCACGAGGTGTACTCCGAGTTCTCGCGGACGTAGCCCTCGGTGAGGTCGCAGCCGAAGGCCTCGCCGGTGCCGGTGCCGAGGCCCACGTCGACGCGGACGAGCACCTCGGCGCCGCTCATCGCCTCGCGCACGACGTCCTTGTCGATGGCGACCGGCCCGCCCTGCGAGCCGTCGTAGACGAGATGCCCCGCGATCGCGATCCGCATCGCGGCCGGGTCGACGGCGGCCGGCTGGCCCGCGCGGGCACGCGCGTCCTCCGCCGACAGGCCCGCGGCCTCGAGGGTCGCCGACTCTGCGACGACCGCGTTCCCGGCCGCGCCGGCGACCCGGCCCCAGTTCGGGTCGCGCCCGTGGACCGCGGCCTTGACGAGCGAGCTCGCCACGACGGCGCGGGCGATCGCGCGGGCGTCGGCATCGTCGGCCGCGCCGGACACCTGGCAGGTGATGAGCGCCGTGGCGCCCTCGCCGTCCGCGGCCTGCTGCCGGGCGAGGTCGCGGGCGACGGCCGTGATCGCCGAGGCGAGCGCCGCCCGCGCGCCGTCGTCGGTGGATGCCGGCGCCGCGCCCGCGCGCCCGGAGGCGAGGACGAACACGGTGTCGTTGGTGGACGTGTCGCCGTCGACCGACAGCTGGTTCCAGGTCACGGCGGCTGCGCCCGCGAGCAGGTCGCGCAGCGTCGCGGGGTCGGCGGTCGCGTCGGTGAGCAGGACGGACAGCATCGTGGCCATCCGCGGGTGGATCATCCCGACGCCCTTCGCGATGCCGGTCACCGTGATCGGGACCTCGCCGCCCTCGGCGCCGGGCGCGGCGACCGTCACCGTCGCGATCTTCGTGGTGGAGTCGGTGGTGCGCAGCGCCACGGCCGCTGCCTCGAGCGCACCGTCGGTCGCCGAGAGGCCGCCGCCGACGACGCGGGCCACGGTTGCCGCGACGAGGTCGACGGGGAGTCGCGTCCCGATGACCCCGGTCGAGAGATGGAGGACCTCGGCGGGGGAGCAGCCCACGGCCGTGGCGACCGCCTCGCCGATCGCGGCCTGGTCGGCGTCGCCCGCGGCCCCGGTCGCGGCGTTGGCGGACCCGGACGTCGCGACGACGGCGCGCGCGAACCCCGCCGCGGCCGCCGTGCCGCCGGTCGCCTGGAGGTTCGCCCGGGACAGCCTGACGGGCGCGGCCGCGAACCGGTTGGGCGTCGTGACCGCCGCGGCGGCGACCGGCCCGTCCGATGCCACGACGAGCGCGAGATCCGGGTTGCCGGACGCCTTGATGCCCGCCGTCGCGCCCGCGGCCTCGAACCCGGCCGGGATCCGCGCGGCGCGCGTCACCGCGGGCAGCGTCGCCGGCAGCGGCGCGAGGAGCGGATCGGTGGCCAGCGACATCGTTCGCCTCGGGATCGGGTGGTGGGTCGCGCGCTAGGGCGCGAGCGGCAGCTGGAGGAGCCCGGCCGTCTCGGGCAGGCCGTGGACGACGTTGAACGCCTGGATCGCCTGGCCCGCGGCGCCCTTGACGAGGTTGTCGAGGACGCCGATCGCGAGGATCCGGCCGTTCCGCTCGTCGACGCGACACCAGACCCGGAACTCGTTGGAGCCCAGGACGTGCTTCGTCGCCGGCGGCGCGTCGACGACCGTGACGAACCGCTCGTCGCCGTAGGCGTCGAGGTAGAGGGCGTCGAGCTCGGCCTGGGTGACCGGTCGGGTCGGCCGCACGTGGCCGGCGGACAGGATCCCGCGGGTCATCGGGATGAGATGCGGCAGGAAGTCCACGCCGCGCACGCCCGGGTTCGCGCCCTCGCCGCCCAGCGCGCCGAGCTCCTGCTCGATCTCGCCGATGTGGCGGTGGGTGAAGATCCCGTACGCCTTGACGCTCTCGTTCACCTCGCCGAACTGGAGGTCCGCCTTGGGCTCGCGTCCGGCGCCCGAGACGCCGCTCTTCGCGTCGACGACGAGGTCGGCGATGAGCCCTGCGCGGGCGAGCGGCGCGAGCGCGAGGATCGTCGTCGTCGCGTAGCAGCCCGGGGCGCCGACGATGGCGCCCGGCGTGCGCCCGACCGCGGCCAGCTCCTCGCGATGCAGCTCGGGCAGGCCGTAGACGGCGGTCGCGAGCAGGTCCGCCCGCGGGTGCTCGAAGTGGTACCAGCGCGGGTAGTCACCCGGGTCGCGGAGCCGGAAGTCGGGGCCGAGGTCGATCACCGTCTGCCCACGCCCCAGGAACTCGTCGATCCGGCCGGCGACGGCGCCGTGGGGGAGGGCGAGGAACACGGCCTCGGCGCTGTCGGGGACCGCGTCGAACACCTTGAGGTCGCTCGTCGCGAGGTGGGGGTGGATGCCCGACGATCGGGTCGCCCCGCCGCTCCCGGCCGACCAGGCCCACGATCTCGACGTTGGGGTGGAGCGCCAGCAGCCGGATGAGCTCCGCGCCCACGTAGCCGGTGGCGCCCACGATGGCGACGCGCACGGGATCGCCGCGCAGCGCCCGCTGCCCGACGGCTGCCGCCGTGCGCGGCGCAGGGGTGTCGTGATGACGGCCCGCCTCGATCGCCGCCTCCGTCTCGCTCGCGCTCACGGGCGCGCCGAGCCGCTCGCGGGCGGCAGCCTCGAGGGGTCGGAGATCGGGCGGAACGTCGTCACGGAATGACTATACATCGCGAGTGCATACTCATGCAACGAGGCGGGCGTTCGACGCGCCGTCTAGCTGACGAGCGCCTCGGCGGGGGCGTTCGGGCCGCGGACGACGCACTCCGCGGCGGTCTCCGTGCCGTCGGGGGCCACGATGCGGTACGCGTGGTGGATCTCGACCGTCCCCGCCGCGAGCATCGCCGAGACCGGGCAGTACTTGAGCGCCGACAGCTCCACGGCGCGGTGGACCGCGTCCGCCGAGATCCCCTCGCCCTCGACGACGTGCACGACGTCCATCCGCGTGAAGACCTGCGGGAACGTGTCCTTCTGGTCGGCGGTCGTCTCGACGTGGTAGGCCGTGAACGGCACCCGCTTCTTGCGCAGGATCGACACGACGTCCATGCCGGTGCAGCCCGCCAGGGACGCCAGGACCGTCTCGATCGGGCTCGGGCCGCCGCCGCCCTCGTAGTCGTCCATGACGAGCGTCCGGCCGGCCGCGTTCACGGCCGTGAACCGCATGTTGCCCTCGAGGGTGGCCGTGAGCTGCTTGACGGTCATGCGTTCCTCGCTGCGCTGGAGACGGGCGTGGGCTCGGCCCGGTCGGGCCCGGCGTCCGGGGCGAACTCGGCGAGCTGCGCCGCCTCCGCCTCGAACTGCTCGTGGTACAGCCTCGCATACAGGCCGCCCTGCGCGATGAGCTCGCGGTGCGTGCCGCGCTCGGCGATCCGGCCACGCTCGAACACGAGGATCCGGTCGGCGCGCAGGATCGTGGACAGCCGGTGGGCGATCGCGATCGTCGTGCGGCCCTCGGTGAGCCGGGCGAGCGCCGCCTGGATCAGCCGCTCGCTGACCGTGTCGAGCGACGACGTCGCCTCGTCGAGGATGAGGATCCGCGGGTCCTTGAGCAGGACGCGCGCGATCGCGAGCCGCTGCTTCTCGCCGCCCGAGAGCTTGTAGCCGCGCTCGCCGACGATCGTGTCGAGGCCCTCGGGCAGCTCCGAGATGCGCTCGTGGATCGCGGCCGCGCGGGTCGCGGCCTCGAGCTCCGCGTCGGTCGCGTCGGGACGGGCGAACAGCAGGTTCTCGCGGATCGACGCGTGGAACAGGTACGTCTCCTGGGTCACGAACCCGATGAGCGCGCCGAGCGAGGCCAGCTTGATGTTGCGCACGTCGATCCCGTCGATCGAGACCGACCCCTCCTCCACGTCGTACAGGCGCGGGATGAGGTACGTCGTCGTCGTCTTGCCCGCGCCGGACGGCCCGACGAGCGCGACCAGCTCCCCGGGCCGCGCCTCGAACGACACGCCGTCGAGCCCGAACGCCACCGGGGCCGGCGCCGGGATCGCATCCGCGGTCGTCGCCGATCCTCGACCGCCGCCCGGCCCGGCATCGTGCTCGCGGTCGGGGTCGTGGGCAGCGACCCCGTCGATCGCCGCGGCGTGCTCGAGCGCGTCCTCGTCGATGAGCACCTCGTCGGTCTCGGCGTCGGCCTCGACGACGAGCGGGACCTTGGCGGGTTCCGGCGGGTAGTGGAACGAGACGCCCGCGAACGCGACCTCGCCACGGACGTCCGCGGGCTCGAGCGCCACGGCGTCGGGCGCGTCGACGATCTCCGGGTCGAGGTCGAGGTACTCGAAGATCCGGTCGAACAGGGCGAGCGAGCCCTGGATCTCGACCTGCACGTTGAGCAGCTGGCCGAGCGGGAAGAACAGGCGGCTCTGGAGCGTCGTGAACGCCACGATGTCGCCCGCCGTCGGCGCCTGCGGGTTGCCGCTCGCGGCCATCGAGCCCGGCGAGCCAGTACACGAACGCGGGCATGATCGAGAAGATCGTCCCGATGATCATGAAGAACCAGCGGCCGACCATCGCCTGGCGGATCTGGAGCCGCGCGAGCTCGCGGTTGAGGCCCATGAACCGCTCGATCGAGCGGTCCTGCGCGCCGAACGTCTTGCCCAGCAGGATGCCCGACACGGACAGCGTCTCCTCGGTCACGGCGCTCATCTCGGCCAGCCGCTGCTGGGTCTCGGTGCTCACCTGGCGGCGGACCTTGCCCACGCGGTAGGTGAGGTACAGGAAGAACGGCGTGATCCCGAGCGAGAGGACCGTGAGCTGCCAGCTGAGCAGCGCCATCGCGATGACCGTGCTGATCGTGACGGCGAGGTTGGACGTGATCGACGCCGCCGTGTCGGTCACCACGGCCTGGACGCCGCCGACGTCGTTCGCGAGCCGGCTCTGGATCTCGCCCGTGCGGGTCGCGGTGAAGAACCGCAGCGGCAGGCTCTGGATGTGCGTGTACAGGGCGTTCCGCAGGTCCTGCATCACGCTCTGGCCGATGAGGTTGTTGAGGTAGCTCTGCCCGACGCCGATGAGGCCCGTCACGATCGGCAGGACGATCATCAGGCCGACGTAGAGGTTGAGCCGCTCGTACTGGCCGCCCACGATGACGTCGTCGATGAGCAGCTTGAGCAGGTACGGGTTCACGAGGCCGATGAGGCTCGTCGCGATGATCGCGACGAGGACGACCACGACCTGGCCCCGGTAGGGCCGGAAGAAGGCGACGATCCTGCGGACGGTCTTCGCGCGCCGCTCCTTGGGGACGCGTGCGAAGTCGCCCGACGGTGGGGTCAGCCGTCCGCCGCCCGTCCCGCCGCGGGCGAGGTTGCGGGTGCCGCCGCCACGGAAGCTCATGCGGGCACGCTCGACGCGCGGATCGCGGCTACCAGGCGGTCGCGGTCTGGTGCTCGGCCAGGCCCTCGCTCTCGAGCCAGCGCTCCGCGTCGATCGCGGCCTTGCAGCCGTCGCCGGCCGCCGTGACCGCCTGGCGGTAGCGGTGGTCGTGGACGTCGCCCGCGATGAACACGCCGTCGATCTTGCTGCGGGTGTGGTCGTGGGCCACGAGGTAGCCCTTCGCGTCGACGTCCAGCCAGTCCGCGAACACGTCGGTGTTCGGCTTGTGGCCGATCGCGATGAACAGGCCCTCCATGGGCAGCTCGCGCTCGTCCCCGGTCGTCGTGTCGCGAACCCGGATGCCGTCGACCTTGTTGTCGCCCAGGACCTCCGCCACCTCGGTGTTCGTGTGGACCTCGATCTTGGGATGGTTGTAGGTGCGGTCGATCATGATCTTCGACGCGCGGAACGCCTCGCGCCGGTGGAACAGGTGGACCTTGCTCGCGAACTTGGTGAGGAAGTTCGCCTCCTCCATCGCGGAGTCGCCGCCGCCGACGACCGCGATCTCGCGGTTGCGGAAGAAGAACCCGTCGCAGGTGGCACAGGCCGAGACGCCGCGGCCGCGCAGGCGCTGCTCGCTCTCGAGGTTGAGCCACAGGGCCGATGCGCCGGTCGCGATGATCACGGACTGGGCGCGGTACTCGGTGCCCCGGGCCCAGACGCGGAACGGCCGCGACGAGAAGTCGACCTTGTCGATGTCGACGTCGACGATCTGCGACCCGAACCGCTCGGCCTGGGCGCGCATCTTCGCCATCAGCTCCGGACCGTCGATCCCGTCCGGGAAGCCCGGGTAGTTCTCGACGTCGCTGGTGAGCATCAGCTGGCCGCCGGGCGTGGAGCCCGCGAGCACGATCGGCTGGAGGTTGGCCCGCGCGGCATAGATCGCCGCGGTCAGGCCCGCGGGCCCGGAGCCGATGATCAGGACCTGCGTCTCGCTGCGGCCGGGGTCGCCCGTGTAGCCGATCGGTCCCGCGGGCTGGGCGGGGATCGCGTCCGGGCCGTCCGAGATGATCGAGATGCCGCCGAACGGGTTGAGGGCGCTTGCGCCGGCCGGCGAGGCATCTGCCGCCCCGCCGAAGTTGATCTTCATGGCGCCGAACGGGCTCGCGTCGCCGTTCTGGGTGCCGTTGGTGTCGTCGGTCATCGTCGGATTGTCGTCTCTGTGCGCGTCGTTGTCGTGCCCCAACTGTAGCACGCGACGCGCATACCCCTGGGGGGTATCGGAGCGGCCGATGGCGGGGATGCGGGAGACCACGTACCCTCCCGCGGTGACCATCCTCGGCGAGCCGCCCATCGATCTCGACGCGCCCGGCGAGGTGCTGCCCGCGGTCGTGCCGGACGACGCCGTCGAGGTCGATCAGCCGCTCCGCGAGAACCGCGACTTCCTCACGGTCCTCTTCGGCCAGGGCATCTCGAGCTTCGGCGATTTCGATCACCAGCACCGCGATGCCGCTGCTCGTGCTCAGCCTCACGGGCTCGGGGTTCGTGATGGGCATCGTCAACGTCCTGACGACCCTGCCGGACCTCCTCGTCGGGCCTGTTCGCGGGCGCGTACGCGGACCGCTGGGACCGGCGCCGGATGATGTTCGCCGCAGACCTCGGCCGCGCGCTGCTGACCGCCGCCGTCCCGATCTCGGTGTGGGTCGGCGGCCCGACGGTCGCGGTCATCCTCCTCGTGACCTTCCCGATGCAGGTGCTGCGCGTCCTGTGGCTCGCGGCGTACACGGCGTCCGTCCCGGGGCTCGTCGGGCGGTCGCAGGTCGCCCGTGCGAGCGCGATCTTCGAGGCGGTGTTCAACGTCGGCTGGATCATCGGGCCGGCGATCGCCGGGCTTGCTCGCCGCGACGATCGGCCCCGGCGCGACGATCGCGATCGACGCGCTCACGTTCCTCGTGTCCGCGTTCGCGATCCTGCTCGTGCGCCGCCCGCTCCGCGCGGAGCGGCTCGAGGAGACGCACCTGCTCGCGGACATCCGCGAGGGGATCCGGTTCGTCGCCCACGAGCCGACGCTGCGCGCCGTCCTCGCCCTGTGGACCACGACCTCGATCATCACGGCCGGCCTGACGACCGCGCTGATCTTCTACCTCACCGTCGACCGCGGGCTCGGCGCGGGGATCGTCGGCCTCGTGCTGTCCGCGTTCGCGGTCGGGTCGCTCGCAGGCTCGGTCGTCGCGGCGCACTTCGCGTTCAAGCCGGTCGGCCGGGTGATGCTCGTCGGCGCGGTCGGGATGGGCGTCTCGCTCGTCATCGCCGCCAGCGCGCCCGTGATCGTGATCGTCGGCGTCTCGCTGGTCGCCGGCGTGCTCAACACGAACGTGCTCGTGGCGTACATCACGCTCCGGACGATGCTCTCGCCGGACGACCTGCTCGGCCGGGTCGGGGCGACGGCGCGGACGCTCTCGGTGGGCCTGATGCCGGTCGGGGCGCTGATCACCGGCATCCTGCTCGACGCCGTCGGCGGGATGGTGACGCTGACGCTCATGGGCGGGTTGCTCGTCGTGGCGGCCGCAGGGTTCTCGCTGCTGCCCAACGTGCGCAACGCGCGCGCGGTCACCGCGTAGAGACGATCCTGGGCGCCGGGACAGCCAACCGTGCCCACGCGGACACGCTACGCTGAGCCAGATGCCTGCGAGCCACCGCCGATGACCTGTCCTGCCTGCGGCTCGCCCAACGAGCCCGGCCGCAAGTTCTGCGGCGAGTGCGGCACCCGCCTGGCCGCGATCTGCCCGTCGTGCGGCACCGCCAACGGCCCGTCCGCGCGCTTCTGCGGCGAGTGCGGCACGGGGCTCGACCCGGCCGCCACGAGCGCGACGCCGACCGCCGCGGTGCCCGTCCGTGCCGCGACCGGTCCCACCCCGAACGCCGCTCCCGTCGCCGAGCGGCGGCTCGTGACCGTGCTGTTCGCCGACCTCGTGGGCTTCACGACGCTCGCCGAGGGCCGCGACGCCGAGGCCGTCCGCGAGCTGCTGTCGACCTACTTCGAGCTCGCGTCCGAGACGATCCACCGCTACGGCGGCACGGTCGAGAAGTTCATCGGCGACGCGGTGATGGCCGTATGGGGCGCACCGACCGCGCACGAGGACGACGCGGAGCGCGCGGTGCGCGCCGGCATGGAGCTCGTCGACGTCGTGACGACGCTGGGCCCGGGGATCCAGGCGCGCTGCGGGCGTCCTCACGGGCGAGGCCGCGGTGACCCTCGGCGCGAAGGACCAGGGGATGGTCGCGGGCGACCTCGTCAACACCGCCTCGCGGCTCCAGTCCGTGGCGCCCCCGGGCAGCGTGCTCGTCGGCGAGTCGACGCACCAGGCGTCAAGCGGCGCCATCGCGTACGAGGCCGCGGGCGAGCAGGTGCTCAAGGGCAAGGTGGCGCCGGTCGCGTCGTTCCTGGCCCTGCGCGTCGTCGCCGAGCGCCGCGGGCGGGGCCGTGACGAGCGGCTCGAGGCGCCGTTCGTCGGTCGCGACTCGGAGCTGCGGCTGCTCAAGGACCTGTTCCACGCGACGGCGCGCGAGAAGCGCGTCCGGCTCGTCTCGATCACGGGCCAGGCCGGCATCGGCAAGAGCCGCCTCGCATGGGAGTTCCTCAAGTACGTCGACGGCGTCGTGGAGCGGGTGTGGTGGCACGAGGGCCGCTCGCCCTCGTACGGCGAGGGGATCTCGTTCTGGGCGCTGGGCGAGATGGTCCGCTCCCGGGCGGGCCTGCTCGAGAGCGACGACGCCGCGACGACCCGCACGCGGATCGCCGAGGTCGTCGCGGCGAACGTGCCGGACGAGGCCGAGCGCCGGCGGATCGAGCCCGCACTGCTCGCGCTCCTCGGGGTGGGGGAGGCGCCGGCGGGCGGCGCGCCCGAGCTGTTCTCGGCCTGGCGGACGTTCTTCGAGCGGCTCGCCGGCACGGGCGTCGTCGCGCTCCTGTTCGAGGACCTCCACTGGGCCGACTCCGGGACGCTCGACTTCATCGAGCACATGCTCGAGTGGAGCCGCAACGTCCCGATCCTGATCATCACGCTCGCCCGCCCGGAGCTGCTCGAGACGCGGCCCGGCTGGGGCGCGGGCAAGCGCTCGTTCCTCGCCCTCGACATCCAGCCGCTCGACGAGACGTCGATGCGCGACCTGCTCAGCGGGCTCGTGGCCGACCTGCCCGAGGCGGCGATCCGCTCGATCATCGCGCGCGCCGAGGGGATCCCGCTGTACGCGGTCGAGACGGTCCGGATGCTCGTCGCCGACGGGCGGCTCCGCCCGCGCGAGGAAGGCGGCTACGAGCCGGCGGGCGAGCTCGGCGAGCTCGCCGTCCCGTCGACGCTGCACGCGCTCATCGCCGCCCGCCTCGACGCGCTCGATACCGCCGATCGGGCGCTCGTCCAGGACGCCGCCGTCCTCGGCCAGTCGTTCACCGCCGACGCGCTCGCCGCGGTCGCCGGGTCCACGGCAGCGGAGCTGGAGCCGCGCCTCGCGCAGCTCGTGCGGGGTGACCTGATCCACGTCGAGATCGACCCGCGGTCGCCGGAGCGCGGCCAGTACGCGTTCGTCCAGGCGCTCATCCGGGAGGTCGCCTACTCCACGCTCAGCCTCCGCGACCGGCGTGCGCGGCACGTGGCCGCGGCGCGGTACTTCGAGGGACTCGGCGACGAGGAGCTCGCGGGCGCGCTCGCGGCGCACTACACCGCCGCATACCGGGCGTCGAGCGAGGGCGGCGAGGCGGAGGCGCTCCGGGCGCAGGCGCGGCTCGCGCTCCGGGCGGCGGCCACCCGCGCCGAGCAGCTCGGGTCGCAGATGCAGGCCGTGACCTACCTGCGCCAGGCGCTCGATGTCGCCGTGGACGACGCGGACCGTGCCGACATGCTCGAGCAGGCGGGGCGAGCCGCCATGCGGTCGAGTCGCGCCGACCTCGCGATCGAGCTCCTCACGAATGCGGTGCGGCTGCGCGACGCGGGTGACGACCCGGGTGCCGTCGCGCTGGCCATCGCCCTGCTGGGCGATGCGTACGCAGCCGGTCGGCGTCGCGATGAGGGCCAGCAGGTGGTCGAGGCGGGTGTGGCGCGACTCGGCGACCTCGGCGACGACCCACGGTACGTCAGGCTGCTCGCTGTCTCCGGCAAGGTCCTGGGGCTGAACGCCGAGTACCGGCTGTCGCTGGAGCGATCGCGGGAGGCGCTCGCCAGGGCGGAACGCCTCGGGCTGGCTGACGTGGCCGCCGAGACGCTGGGCACCATCGGGCAGGCGGCGCTGTTCGAGGGCCGGCTCTGGGAGTCACGCGCGATGTTCCGCGGGAGCATGGAGATCGCCGAGCAGATCGGGCACTCGGACCTCGTGATCCGCTCGGCGACGACGCTTGCCAACATCACCGCGCTCGACGACCCGTCGGAGGCCGTTGCCGTCCAGCGCGAGATCATCACGACGGCTCGGCGCCTCGGCCGCCGTGCGCTCGAGATCAACACGATCGCCAACGTCGCCGAGGACGTCCGGCGCACGGGCGACTGGGACTGGGCGCTGGCTGAGCTCGAGACGGTCCGCCAGTACGAGCTCGACGACGCAGGCGAGATTGTCGCCGGGGCCGCGGCGATGATGATCAAGATCAATCGTGGCGAGGTCACGGAAGCGGAGATCGACGAGCTCGTTGCGCGGCTCGCGACGCTCGAGGACCGCGACGTCGAGGCCGGCAAGTTCGACATCCGCGGCCTCCAGGCATTCGCACGCGGCGAGTTCGCGGCGGCGGCGGACCTGTGGATACAGGGCGTGCCGATGAGCGACTACAACGTGCCCTACATCCTCCCGCGCGTCGCGATGGCATCGGTCCTCGCGCGCCGCCCGGACGGCGCGGCCGAGGCGATCCGGGCGCTCATCGCGCGCGGGACGCGGGGGCGATCCATCGATGCGGACCGAGCCACCGTCGAGGCGGGGATCGCGGCCCTGAGGGGCGACCGCGAGGCGGCCCTCGCCGGCTACCGGGTCGGCCTCGCCGGGTACCGCGACCTGTCGCTCACGTGGGACGAGGCGCTCCTCGCGATGCAGGCGGCGACGACGCTCGGTCCGGACGAGCCCCAGGTGGCCGGCTGGGTGGACGAGGCGCGAGCGATCCTCACCCGGCTCCGTGCGGCCCCGGTCCTCGCGCAGCTCGAGCGGATCGTCGCGGACGGGACGCCGCCTCCAGGCGAGCGTGCGTCTGTCGCGGAGCCCGCGGCCAGCGCGGAGTCGCAGCCCGCCTGACGCTCAGGGGAGGGCGTGGATCCCGGGGATCACGTTCGTCCCGAGCTCTTCCAGCACGCGCGGGTCCCAGACGTCCCGCACGCCGAAGATCACGTGCTGCGCGCCCGCGTCGCCGAGCTCCCCGAACCAGTCGATGATCTGCGCGGGCGAGTCGCCCGGCTTGTCGTCGAGCGCCACCTTCACCGACTGGAGCGTCGAGCGCTCGATCTCGTCGGGGTCGCGGCCGATCGCCTCGCAGTGCTCGCGCAGCACCTCGTACTTGTGGTGGATCCGCTGCGGGTCGCCGAAGACGTTGCACGCGTCCGCGTACTGCGCCACGAGGCGGAGCGTCTTCCGCTCCCCGCCGCCGCCGATCATGATCGGCGGCCGGGGCCGCGAGATCGCCTGCGGCGAGTTGAGCAGCCGGGTCGCCTGGGTGTGCTTGCCCTCGAACGTCCCGCCGGAGCCGCGGTCGCCTTCCCACATCGCGTGGGCGTACTGGAGCGTCTCCTCGAGCAGCTCGAACCGCTCGCCGAGCGGCGGGAACGGGAAGCCGAGCCCGCGCGACTCCTCCTCGTTCCAGGCGGCGCCGATCCCGAGCCAGGCGCGGCCGCCGGACAGGACGTCGAGCGTCGTCGTCGCCTTGACCCACAACGCGGGCTGCCGGTAGTGGATGCCACCGACCATCAGGCCGAGGCGCGCCCGCGTCGAGTGCGCGGCCATGAACCCGAGCGTGGTCAGCCCCTCGAGCATCGGCTCCTCGGGGCGCCCGACGCTGCGGATCTGGAAGAAGTGGTCCATCACCCAGATGGAGTCGATGCCGGCGGCGTCGGCGTCGCGGACGATGCGGGCGAGCGTGGGGCCGATGGCCTCGGGACCGCCGGGCCAGGTGAACGAGGAGATCTGCAGGCCTGCCTTCATGGGGCAAGCGTACCGGTGGCGGTGCTATCGGAAGAGGTCGTTCTCCGGCGCCATCACGAGGTCGCGGATCGATCCCTCGCCGAGCGGGGGGTTCGCACCGCGGACGAGGGCGACCGGCCGGGCCGCGGTCTTGCCGAGCGCGAGCTCGGCGGCGGAGGCGAGCTCGTCGGCGACGGCCCGCACCGTCGTCCGCATCACCCGTCCATCGGCGTCGGGCTGGCCCCGGAGGTCCTCGAGCGGGAGGATCCCGGACACGCCGAGCGCGACGTCGACGATGCCCCAGCGCCATGGCCGCCCGAAGCTGTCCGAGACGATGACCGGGAGGTCCACGCCGAACCGGGTCCGGAGCGCGGCCCGGATCCGTGCGGCTGACGCGTCGGGGTCGACGGGCAGCAGCGTGACGACGTCGCCGGAGTCCGGTCCGACGTTCGAGGCGTCGATGCCGCCGTTCGCGCACACGAACCCGTGGTGCGTCTCGGTGATCAGCACGCCGCGCTCCATGCGGACGATGCGCCGGGCCTGCTGGAGGACGACCTCGATCTGGCGGGCGTCGCGGCCCCACTCGTCGGCCCACTCCATGGCGCGGGCGCTCGGCGTGACCGTCCGCAGGTCGACGACCGCGCCCTCGGCCTTGGACACGATCTTCTGGGTCACGACCAGCACGTCGCCGGGCTGCACCGGGAGCACGCCGTCGGTCGCCTCGAGCGCGTCGCCGATCATCGCCTCGAGGTCGTCACCGGGGCGGACCTCGGGCAGGCCCGCGAGCGCGATGACCTCGACCCGGACCGCCTCAGTCGACACCGATCGTCTCCCGTCGGAGCGCGCTCGCGAGGAGGAGGTCCTCGGGCGTGTCGACGTCGAGGCCGAGGACGTCGCGGACCTCGACGAACGCCGCGTCCGCCGACGACGCGAGCCACGCGTGGCCCGCGCGGGAGTCGCCGCCGAACGCCGGGTCGATGACGTCGCACGGGTCGAGCAGGAGGGCGTTCGTCCCGCGGCCGTGCCGGTCGGGGGCGAGGACCACCGACGGGGAGCCGGCGGCGTCGCCCGCGGCGAGGAGGCGTGAGAGCGCGTCGGGCGTGACGCCGGGGAGGTCCGCCGGGACGATGAGCAGGCGCTCCCCGGTGGCGGCGTCGCGCGCCTCCTGGAGCGACGGGTTGAGGCCGCGGGATCGCTGCTCCACGGGTCGAGCGCCGGCGGCCGCGGCGACGCCCAGGACCTCCGGGTCGGGCGAGACGACGATCGACCTCGGTGACCCCGTCGGTCGCGAGCGCGGCCGCGATCGCGCGGCGCAGCAGCCGCTCGACGAGGTCGTGGCGCTCCTCCGCGTCGAGCACGGCGCCGAGCCTGGACTTCGCGCCATCGAACGCGCGGACGGGGATCGCGACAGTCGTCGCGCGGGGACTGGCAGGCGGGAGGGCGGTGTCGGGATCGGGCACGTGCACGGCTCGATGCTAGCGGACGGCGGCGAGGACCTCGGCGGCGAGCCGGGCCCGCGTCGTGTCGTCGGTCATGATCGTGTCGGTGACCACGGCGCGGAGCCCGAGCGCCTCGATCGCCGGGGCCGCGTCCGCATCCACCGTGTCGAGCACGAACACGTCGACGAGCCCGGCGTACAGGCGCGCGACCCCGAGGGCGCTCGCCTCGTGGCCGGCGGCGACGAGCATCCGGTCCGCCGGGCCCTTGAGCGCCTTGCCGCCGATGATCGGGGAGATCGCCGCCGACGGGCACGCCCCGCGCCCGCGCTCCCGCGATGAGGTCGCGCATCCCCGGCACGTCGAGGATCGGCCCGACCGAGACGAGCGGGTTCGACGGCGCGATGACGATCGCCTCGGCCGTCTCGAACGCCTCGATCACCTCGGGCGTCGGTGCCGCGTCCGTCGAGCCCGGCGAAGCGCAGCTCGAGCACGTCGGGCGCCTGGCGCTGGTGGACGAAGTACTCCTGGAACTCGAGCCAGCCGTCCGCGGTGCGGACCTCGGTCGCGACCGGCTCGTCGGCCATCGGCAGGATCCGCGCGGCGATCCCGAGCGCCGCCTGCGCGTCGAGGCAGGCATCCGTGACGCGGGCGCCGGCGCGGACCCGCGCGGTCCGGGCGATGTGCAGCGCGAGGTCGCGGTCGCCGAGCGTGAACCAGGTCTCCTCGCCGTAGACGCCGAGCTGGTCCATGACGACCCGCGTGTCGCCCTCGATGCCCCAGCCCCACTCGACCTGCTCGATGCCCGCGAGGTTGTACAGGACCGTGTCGTGGTCGGGCATCACGAGCAGCCCGTGGCGCCAGCAGTCGTCGCCGGTGTTGACGACGACCGTCAGCGCATCGCCGATGTGCGCCTGCAGCCCGTCCGCGAGCTTCGCCCCGCCGACCCCGCCGGCGAGCGTGACGACCCGGGTCATGCGTTGAGGCGCTCGATGCACCTCGCCGATCCGGTCGAGCGTCTCGGGATCGTAGGGGGAGGGCGTGTCGATGAGGATGTGGCGGAACCCGAGCTCGTTCATCGGCCGGATGGCGTCGGCGATCTCGTCCGGCGTCCCGATGGGGCCGGCCCACGACTCGTCGAACTCGCCGCCGGAGCCCGCGAGGATCGCCTTGTAGGCCTCGAGGGCCGCCGCGCGGCTGTCGCGGATCACGAGGTCGATGGTCACGGTCCGCTCGATCGTGTCGGGGTCGCGGCCGATCTCCGCGCACCGCTCGCGCAGGATCGCGTCCTTCGCGCGGAGCTCATCGAGCGTCCCCGAGGTGTTCCACTGGTCGCCGTACCTGGCCAGCGTCCGGAGCGTCTTCTTGGGCCCGGACCCGCCGATCATGATCGGCAGCCGCGGCTGGACGGGCTTCGGCTCCACGAGCGCGTCCTTCATCGAGTACGCCTTACCCGTCGTGCTCGGCGACCCGCTCGCCGTCGAGGAGCCTGCGGAGGAGCATCACCGACTCGTCGAGCCGGTCGAGCCGCTCGCCGAACCCGCTGCCGAAGTCGATCCCGAAGGCCTCGTGCTCGCGCTCGAACCACGCGCCGCCGATGCCGAGGATCGCCCGGCCGCCGCTGAGGTGGTCGAGCGTCGTCGCCAGCTTCGCCGTGAGGCCCGGGTTGCGGAACGTGTTCGCGCCGACCATGAGCCCGAGCGTCGCGCGCTCCGTGACCTGGCTCCAGCCGGCGAGGATCGACCAGCCCTCGAGGATCGGGCCCTCCCACGGGCCGACGATCGAGTTGAGGTGGTCCCACGTCCAGAGGCTCGCGGCCCCGCCGCGCTCGGCGCGGACGGCCGCATCGCGGAGGGTCGGCCAGGAGTCGGTCTGCGGCCACAGGAGGAACCCGATCTTGACGGGCGCGGCGACGCTCATGGGGTCAGTCCTCGAGGTGGTCGTGGATGCCGGTGATGCGGACGATGAAGGTCACCCGCGGCTGGCGGCGGAACGTGGCGAGCGAGGCCTCGTTGGTGGTCTCCGGCTCGTAGCGGTAGGCGAGCGCGACGATGTCCTCCCGCGAACGGGTCACGTCGGTGATGACCTCGTCCACGACCCCCGAGACGCCGACCCAGCGGTACGGGTCCGCGGGGTCGATCACGGACAGCGCGACCCGCGGGTCCGTCTGCAGGTTCGTGCACCACCGCCGGCCGGCGTTCGAGTTGAGGAGGATCCGGCCGTCGTCGGTCAGGTCGTACCAGACGACCGCCTGGGACGGCGTGCCGTCGGCGCTCGACGGACGCGACGGACACGGCGAGCGGCCGCTCGAGGAAGGCGCGCAGGCGCGGGGTCAGGACGGGGGGATCGCTGGGCATCGACCCATGGTATCCGGGGTCCGAGGCGCCGCCGGGGTTCAGCGCAGTCGCTCGCCCGCCTCGATCCGCGCCGGGATCCGGCTCTCCGGCCCGGCGAGCGGGCACGCCCAGCGCGGGTCGAAGGCGCACGACGGCTGGAACGCGAAGTTCGCGTCCACCACGAGCGTCCCCGACGGCCGGGTCGCCGCCGAGATCCGCGCTCTTCGCCGTGTCGAGCAGGTAGCGCCCGGCGCCGTACGTCTCGGTCCCGTTGGTCGCGTCGAGGAACGGGAGGAACAGGCCGCCCGCGTAGCCGCGCATCCAGAACAGCGGGAGGGCGGCGTCGCCGTCGGGGAGCGGCAGCCGGACGACGCCGATCCGGTCGAACGCGGGTGACTCGGCGCCGCTGTTGGGCAGCTCGACCGGGGCGATCGCGAGCCCGCCGAACGCGGCCTGCGGCGCGGCTGCCGCGGGCGCGGGCCGGCTCGACGGCGACGGTCCAGCGCAGGCGGTCGTCGTACGGCCAGTGGTGGGCCCGGAAGGCGTCGCGCTCGGCGGCCGGGACCGGCGACTGCGGGTGGGTCCGGTAGAGCGTCTCGCGCTCGCGCCGCCAGGCCTCCCACGCCGTCGGCGGGTCGTCCGCGGCGATCGCCCGCACGTCCGCGTAGAGCTCGGCGACGCGCCGCCGCCAGTCCGCGAGCCAGGCGCGGTCCGCCGTGGTGGGACGCTCGTCGTCGGTCATGGGCCGATCCTAGCGCCGCGGCACCCGTGCGAGAATGCCCCCTTCAACGACAGAAGGAGGCGCAGCGCGTTGGCGGACCTGGCTGAGATCGGGATCATTGGCGGATCGGGCTTCTACTCGCTCCTGGACGACGTCCGCGAGGCGAAGATCGACACGCCGTACGGCCCGCCGTCCGACTCCTTCTTCCTCGCCACGGTCGGCGGGCGGCGGGTCGCGTTCCTGCCCCGTCACGGCCGGCGGCACACGATCCCGCCCCACAAGGTCAACTACCGCGCCAACGTGTGGGCGATGCGCTCGCTGGGCGTGAAGGCCGTGATCTCGCCGTGCGCCGCGGGCTCGCTCCAGCTCCACGTGGAGCCGGGCCACTTCGTCGTCTCGGACCAGTTCGTGGACCGCACGACCGGCCGCGCCGACACGTTCTTCGACGGGCCGATCGTGTCCCACGTCAGCTCGGCCGAGATCTACGACCCGACGCTCCGCGGGATCGCGCTCGACGTCATCCGCGAGCACGGGATCACGGTCCACGACGGCGGGACGGTCGTCGTCATCCAGGGCCCGCGCTTCTCGACGAAGGCCGAGTCGAAGTGGTTCACGCGACGCGGGCTGGGAGGTCATCAACATGACCCAGTACCCGGAGGCGTACCTCTGCCGCGAGCTGGGCATGGCCGTCGTGAACATCGCGCTCATCACCGACTACGACGCGGGCGTGCTCGAGGGCACCGAGGCGGTGACCGCGCACGACGTGCTCGAGGTGTTCGAGCAGAACGCCGAGCGGATCCGGGCCGTCGTCCTGGACATGGTCGGCCGCTTCCCGGCGGACCTCGACAGCCTCGGCGCGCGCGAGTCGCTGCGCTACACCCGCGGCGACGGGCACGCGTCCGGCCCCGCCGACATCCGGATCTTCGAGACCGGCCTGTAGCCGACTGGCGATGACCCCGACGCCTTCCGTCCTCCCCGCCGCCACCGAGGAGCCGCTCCACGGCTGCGTCAGGTGTGGCGCGCGCATCCCGATGTCGGAGGCGATGTGCGAGCGGTGCAACCCGCTGGGCCTCAAGCAGCCGTCGGCGTCGCAGGCGCACGGGACGGTGTTCGTGGGGATCGCGGTCGCCGTCGTCGCGCTCGCGGTCATCGCACGGCTCGCGGTCAGCGGCATCGGGCCGTTCAAGGGCGAGGTCGCGGGCGTCGAGGCCGACCCGGGCGGCCTCGAGGTCTCGATCACCGTCACCAACGCCGGCTCGACCGCCGGCGCGACGACCTGCCGCATCGACGACCCGGCGATCCGGGGCATCGGACCCGAGGCCGCGTACGTCACCAGCCCGATCATCGAGCCGGGCGAGACCGTGACGTTCACGGCGGTCGTCGCGTCGCTGGGGACGACCGTGAAGCCGCTGACCGTGGACTGCGACACGTGAGCGACGCGACCGGGGACGCCGCGACCGTGGACGCCGCGGGCGCGCACGCGTCGAGCCGCTTCGCGGCGGACGTGGAGTTCGCGCGGGCGATCGCCGTCGAGGCGGGTCGGATCCAGCTCGAGCGCTACGAGCGGGTCGAGTCGATCGAGTTCAAGTCCGCCAAGGACGTGGTGACCGAGGTCGACCACCTGTGCGAGAAGCTCATCCTCGACGCGATCCGGGACCGCTTCCCGGGCGACGGGATCCTGGCCGAGGAGTCCGGCGCCCACCAGGCCCCGGGGGCGCACGGGCGGCCGGGGGAGGGGAGCGACAAGGCGGGCGAGGCCGTCGCGCGCTCGCTCTCGAGCGGGCGGACGTGGATCGTGGACCCGCTCGACGGGACCGTGAACTACGCGAACGCGATCCCGTTCTTCTGCGTCTCGGTCGCGCTCATCGTCGACGGCGTGTCGGCCGCGGGCGCCATCCACGACCCGATGCGTGGGGAGACCTTCTCCGCGGTCGCCGACGGGGCGGCGTGGCTCTCGACCGACACGCGGGGGACGGTGGAGATCCGCGCATCCCAGAAGGACGAGCTCAAGGACTGGGTCGTGCACCTCGCACTCTCGGGGCGGGCTGTCGCCTCCCGGGTGAGCGCCGTCCGGCGGGCGACGCGCGTCTCGCGCACGATGGGCTCGTCGGCGCTCGCGCTGGCGTACGTGGCCAACGGCCGGTTCGACGCGTTCGTGCAGTCGGGCGGGATGTCGGCGTGGGACGTTGCGGCGGCCGGGCTGATCGCCGAGCGGGCCGGCGCGATCGTGACCGACACGGTGGGCGGGCCGTGGTTCGACGTCGCCAAGGCGACCAGCGCGTTCGGGGTGTGCGCCGCGGCGCCGTCACATCACGCCGAGATGCTCCGCCTCTCCGGGCAGCCGCCGAAGGGCTAGCGCTCCGGGCCGCGACCTCGCGCTCGGCCTCGGCGACCTCGCGTGCTCAGGCCTCGCGGCGACCCGCGTGCTCAGGCCTCGCGCCAGCGGTGCGGGCGGGCGCGCAGCTTCGGGAGCTCCCACTCGTCGCAGAACGCCTCCCACGTGGAGCGGTCGGCACCCCGCCACTCGAGCTCGTCGACGTCCTGCTCCGGGATCTCAACCCCGTCGGCGGTCGTGCGCAGGCGGGCGAGGTCGCGGAACAACAGCGCGTCCGCCATCTGGTCGCGGAGGGTCGCCGCGAGGCCGACCGGGTTTCGCAGCCCGGCGACGTCCCAGTCCGCGCCGTTGGGCGGGATCGCCTCGAGCGTGCCGTACCTGGCGAGGACGGCCGAGGCGCTCTTGTCGCCCCAGCCGGGGAGCCCCGGGAACCCGTCCGCCGCGTCGCCCACGAGCGCGAGCCGGTCCGCGACGCTCGAAGGGTCGACGCCCCACTTCGCCCGGACGCCGTCCTCGTCGTAGATCGTGTCCCGCCGGCGGTCCCAGAGGACGACCCGGGCGTCGCGCACGCACTGGGCCATGTCCTTGTCCGGCGTGCAGATGAGGATCCGCTCGACCCGCGGGTCCGCGCCGAACCGCTCGGCGGCGGCGGCGATCGCGTCGTCGGCCTCGAACTCGACCATCGCCCACAGGGTGAGCCCGAGGGCCTCGATCGCCTGCTCCGCGATCGGGAACTGGCGCAGCAGCGCCGGGTCCATGCCCTCCTCGGTCTTGTAGCCCGGGTAGAGCTCGTTGCGGAACGAGCGGATCGTCCGATCGTGCGCGCACCCGACGTGGGTCCCGCCCTGCTCGCGCAGGAGGTAGAGCAGCTGCTCCACGATCCCGGACACGCCGCTCAGGACCATGCCGTCGCGCCCGATGACCGGCGGACGTGGCGAGAAGTGGGCCCGGAACAGCTCGTAGGTGGCGTCGACGAGATGGACTTCCACGTCAGCCCACCGCCGAGCCGGTCTCGACGAGGCGCTTGAGCCGCCGGAGGTCCTCCTGGAACACCGCCCGGAGGACGGGCGCCTGGGCGATCGCGGCGAGCTCCGGCAGCAGGGGCGGGATGAGCGTCTCCGTCCAGCGGACGATCGTCGTCGTGCCGTCCGCGCCGGGCTCGAGCGTGATGACCCCGTCGCCGGTGAACAGCCCGTCGTGGCGGATCGCGAATCGGACCGGCGGGTCGAACGCCGTGACCTCGACCGGGTCGCTCACCGCGATGCCGAGGATCCGGACGGTCGCCTCGGCCCGCGTCCCGACGCCGACGGTCCCCGGCGTCTCGATCTCGACGCGCTTCATGTCGCGCATCCACTCGGGCTGGCGCGGGATGTCCGACATGACCGCCCACGTCGCGTCGATCGGGGCGTCGACCACCTCGAGCATCGAGAGCGACGGCGGCGGGCTCGATCCGCGACGGGCCGCGAGCCAGCGGTCGAGGGCGACCGCGAGCCCACCGGCGAGGAGCCCGAGCGTGCCCAGGCGGCGGAGCACGGCGCTCAGCGCATCCGCGAGCTGGTGATCACGCAGCCGGCCGCGGCCATCTCCGCGATCGCGGCCTGGCCGTCGCCCGGCTGGAGGTTCACGGCCGCGGCCGCGTCGTCCAGCAGCGTCGTCCTGTAGCCGAGCGCGATCGCGTCGAGGGCCGATGCCTTCAGGCAGTAGTCCGTCGCGAGCCCGGTCACCACGACCTCGTCCACGCCTCGCTCCCGGAGGAGCGCGTCGAGCGGCGTCGGGATCGTCTCGCCCGTCTTGGAGTCCCGCATCGTGAACCCCGAGTAGCCGTCCTCGCCGTTCGCGCCCTTGCGCACGATCGGCGCGTCGCCGGCCTCGAGCGCCGGGTGGAGCTCGGCGCCCCACGTGTCCGCGATGCAGTGGTCCGGCCAGATGCCGCCGTCCTTGGCGAAGTGCGGCGTGTGCTCCGGGTGCCAGTCCTGGGTGCAGACGACCAGGGCGCCGTTGTTGCGCGCAAG
Source organism: uncultured Chloroflexia bacterium (assembly GCA_963768035.1). GTDB lineage: Bacteria > Chloroflexota > Limnocylindria > Limnocylindrales > CSP1-4 > CAIXZV01. The sequence goes on along the minus strand of CAVYGJ010000003.1, from coordinate 12,492 downwards.
CTGGATCTCGGCGTTGATGACGGGGATCACGGCCTCGCCGCCGGCCACGCTGAGGCCGCCCGCGGGGTCCGCGAAGTCGTTCTGGACGTCGACGACGATGAGCGCGACACCCGGTCGATAACGAAGCATGGATCAACGGTAACGGGTCCGGAGCCCCTGACCCGCCACGACTCAGACGATGACGAGGCCGCTGGCCGATGGCAGCCGGTCCGTCGCGGAGCGCCCGGCGGACGTGCGGCGTTGTCGAGTGGCAGGAGCGTCGCGGAGCGACCTCCCGGTGCCGGCCGAGCATCTCGCGGTTGTGGCTCCGTGTCGGCCACGACGAGCAGGATCAGAGTCCACGGCACCGTCTCGAAGCTTGAGCGCGAGCTTTCGTTCGAGCGCCTGGATGTCGCCGAGGTGCGTCTCCGCCTCGCACCCGGCGCGCCGCCCGCCCGAGGCGACGAGCGCGTCCCATGCCCGCCGATCGCCCGGAATCGGGAGCGGCGACCTCGCGATCGACGCGCGCGAACGTCGGCAGGAGGCTGACGAACCGCTCGAGGAGCCGCAGCTGGCCGGCGTCGCGTACCGGATCGCCGCCGGGATACAGCCTGCCGCCGTATCGGAGGCCCACGGCGACCCCCGCTCGGCACGCCTGATCGAACGGACAGGCGCGGGAGCAGGCCACGCTCGATCCGTCCGAATTGCGCGTGTGACATCCCCGCCGCGGAGGCCGCGTCGCGCTGGCGCGAGTCCGGCGCTCGTTCGCGCGACGCGGATCTCGTCGCCAAGCGGACGTGCGTCAGGCTTTCGGGCGAGGCGCTCGCCGTCGATCTCGGCGCGGTGTCGTTTGGGCATGCGGCCATGGTGACGATGGCCGCTCACCTGCGACTTATCTGGCGCGCGATCGCGGTGGCTCGCTGGGCGTCCCATTCGGCGCCGATCGGGGTCGCGTCGCGCTTGGATCGCCCGGCGTTCCACGCGTCGACTGGCACGCGCCAACTGGAACCGAGGTGGTTCCATCTGGCGAACCGACCGCCGGTCTGAACACGGCGATGTTCCGTTTGGCGAAATCGCCGCTGCGTGGAACGCCCCGCGAGCCAAAGAGGCGAGGCCAGGGCCGCACGGGCGCGCGGAACGCTGGGCGATCCGGGACGCGGACGCCGACGAGCGCGCGCGACACACGAAGACGCCGCCGGGAAGCCGGCGGCGTCGTGCGAGAAACGAGTCGAGCGGGCCCTAGACCGTCGCGGTCTCCGGGCTCTCCTCGATCAGCTCCTCGTCCGGGACCGAGCCCGAGGCGGGGGACGTGGCGTCGCCCTCGACGTCGAGGAGGTAGCCGATGCCCTGGAAGGTCCGGATGCGGCCCGGCTCGCCCGGCTTCGCGCCGAGCTTGCGGCGGACGCGCGAGACCCAGACGCGGAGGTACTGGAGGTCGTCGCGGTACTCGGGGCCCCAGACCTTGGTCAGCAGCTCCGTGTGGAGGACGACCTTGCCGGCGTTCGCCGCGAGGTGCTGGAGGAGCAGCCACTCGGTGCGCGAGAGCTGGACCAGCTCGCCGCCACGGGTGACCATCCGCCGCTCGAGGTCGATCTCGACGTCGTCGAACCGGATGACGCCCGCGCCGGGCTGTGCGCCCGAGGAGCGGCGGATCACGGCGCGAACGCGCGCGGCGAGCTCGTCGGGGTGGAACGGCTTGGCGATGTAGTCGTCGGCGCCGAGGTCGAGGCCCTTCGCCTTGTCGGCGGTTGACCCCTTCGCGGTGAGCAGGATCACCGGGACCGGGCGGCGCTCGCGGAGCTGGCGCATGACCTCGATGCCGTCGAGGTCGGGCATGACGATGTCCAGCAGGACGATGTCCGGGCGGACCTCTTCGGCCTTGGCGAGTGCGTCCTCGCCGCCGCTCGCCGTGACGACGCGGAAGCCCTCTTCCGAGAGCGCGATGGACACGAGCTTCGTGATACGGGGCTCGTCGTCAGCGACGAGAACGAGCGGTTGGGTGCTCACCTCTCACCTCCAGGGTGTGCGTAGTGTGCGCCCCGGAGACAAACCGGGAGGCCTTGTGACGGGAGTGGCGGACCCGCTGCGTTGGCGGCGGGTCCTCCGTGGCTGATCAGCTCGCGGCCGGTGCGACCGACGGGAGCTCGACGTTGACGTTGATGTCGGTCCCGCTGTTGGTGCTGCCGCCGAACGTTCCCTGACCGGGTCCGAAGGCGAAGTACCAGAAGCCGATGATGAGCGCGAGGACGACGATGACGCCGAGGATGGCGCCAACCCCTGAGCCGCCGCTGCGCTCGACGACAACCGTGTCGTGGTCGTGTGTCATGTCGTGGGTTTCCTGTTGGTGCCGGTCTGCTTCGGGCCCGGAGTCGGACCGGCGGTGATGACGAGGTTGCGGCGTCCGCAGTACCGGGAACCCGGGCCAGACCTTGCAGAACCGATACACGCGCATAACAGAATCCGGGCCGCAAGCACGCTCCAGCCGGGTCGCGCCCATACCTCGAGGCTCCCGACGCCGAGTCCGTCGTGCGTGTCGCACCGGCGTTACCATCGGGGCTACCCTGTACGCCGTTCTCACCGGGCGAGCCCGCCCTGCCCTCACCGGAGCTCCGATGACCACCGTCGACGACTTCAAGCACCAGCTCCCCGACATCGACGAGGCGGAGACCGCCGACTGGGTCGACTCCTTCGACCAGGTGCTCGAGCAGGAGGGCGAGAACAGCGCGCGCTTCCTGATGTACAAGCTGCTGAAGCGTGCCCGCCAGCGCCACGTCGGCCTGCCGGCCCTGACGCAGACCCGCTACATCAACACGATCAGCCCCGAGCAGGAGCCGTACTTCCCCGGCGACGAGGAGCTCGAGCGGCGCATCCGGCGGCTGATCCGCTGGAACGCGGTCACGATGGTCCTGCGCGCCAACAACCGGTTCTCGGGCATCGGCGGGCACCTCGCGACCTACGCGTCGGCGGCGTCCCTGTACGAGGTCGGGTTCAACCACTTCTTCCAGGGCAAGGACCATCCGGGTGGCGGCGACCAGGTGTTCTTCCAGGGCCACGCGGCCCCGGGCATCTACGCCCGCGCGTTCCTCGAGGGCCGGCTCACCGAGAGCCACCTCGACCACTTCCGGCGCGAGACCGGGGGCAAGGGCCTGAGCTCCTACCCCCACCCGCGGCTGATGCCCGACTTCTGGGAGTTCCCGACGGTGTCGATGGGCCTCGGCCCGCTCGCCGCGGTCTACCAGGCCCGCTTCAACCGCTACCTGCAGAACCGCGGCCTCAAGGACACGAGCCAGCAGCGCGTATGGGCGTTCCTCGGCGACGGCGAGATGGACGAGCCGGAGTCGATCTCCGGGATCTCGCTCGCGGCGCGCGACGGCCTCGACAACCTGACGTTCGTCATCAACTGCAACCTGCAGCGGCTCGACGGCCCGGTCCGCGGCAACGGGAAGGTCATCCAGGAGCTGGAGGGCCTGTTCCGCGGCGCCGGCTGGAACGTCATCAAGGTCGTCTGGGGCCGCGAGTGGGACGAGCTCCTCGCGCGCGACGTGGACGGCGTCCTCGTCGAGAAGATGAACACGACCGTCGACGGCGAGTTCCAGAAGATGTCCGTCGCGCTGTCGGGCAGCTACGTCCGCGACAACTTCTTCGGCAGCGACCCGCGGCTGCGCAAGATGGTCGAGCACCTGCCCGACGAGCAGCTGCTCAAGCTGCGCCGCGGCGGCCACGACTACCGCAAGATCTACGCCGCCTACCTCGCCGCGACCCAGTTCTCGGGCGCGCCGACGGTCATCCTCGCCAAGACGGTCAAGGGCTGGACCCTCGGCCGCGGCGTCGAGGCCCGCAACATCACCCACCAGGCGAAGAAGCTCAACGAGGAGGAGCTGCGCGTCTTCCGCGACCGCCTCGAGCTCCCGATCCCCGACGCCAAGCTCAAGGACGCGCCGTACTTCCACCCCGGTCCCGACTCCGACGAGGTGAAGTACATGCAGGAGCGCCGGGCGGCGCTCGGCGGGCCGCTCCCGCGCCGCGTCGTCCGGGCCGCGGCGCTGCCGCTGCTCCCGGCCGCCATCGACAAGGAGTTCGACGGCGGGAGCCCCACCGCGGTCTCGACGACCATGGTGTTCACGCGCCTCCTGCGCAACCTCATCCGCGACCCGGAGATCGGCAAGCGCATCGTCCCGATCATCCCCGACGAGGCGCGGACGTTCGGCATGGACCCGCTGTTCAAGGAGGTCGGCATCTACGCCTCCGGCGGCCAGCACTACGACCCCGTCGACTCGGATCTCGTGCTGTCGTATCGCGAGGCGAAGGACGGCCAGGTCCTCGAGGAGGGGATCAACGAGGCGGGCTCGATGGCGAGCCTGCAGGCCGCCGGCACGTCGTACGCGACGCACGGCGAGGCGATGATCCCGTTCTACATCTTCTACTCGATGTTCGGGTTCCAGCGGACGGGCGACCAGGCGTGGGCCTTCGGCGACCAGCGCGGCCGCGGGTTCATGATCGGCGCCACCGCCGGCCGCACGACGCTCGCCGGCGAGGGCCTCCAGCACGACGACGGCCACACCCAGGTGCTCGCGTCGACGGTCCCCGTCATCCGTGCCTACGACCCGGCCTACGCGTACGAGCTCGCCACGATCGTTCGTGACGGCATCAAGCGGATGTACACCGACGGCGAGGACGTCTTCTACTACGTCACGGTCTACAACGAGAACTACCCACAGCCCGCGAAGCCCGCGGACGTCGACGACGGCATCATCCGCGGGATCTACAAGCTCGCGGACGCCCCTCACGTGGCGAAGGAGAAGGGCCGGGTGCGGCTCGTCGGCTCGGGATCGATCCTCCAGCAGGTCCTCGCGGCCCGCGACCTCCTCGCCGAGCGCGGGATCGCGGCCGAGATCTACTCCGCGACCTCGTTCCAGCAGCTCCGCAACGACGCCCTCCAGGCCGAGCGGTGGAACCTCCTCCACCCCAACGAGCAGCCGCGGATCCCGTACGTGCAGCAGGTGCTCGGACCCGACGGCGGGCCGATCATCGTGGCCACGGACTGGATCCGGAGCCTGCCGGACATGGTCAGCCGCTGGGTCCACGCGCCGTACATCGTGCTCGGCACGGACGGCTATGGCCGCAGCGACACGCGGGAGAACCTGCGGGCCTGGTTCGGGATCGACGGGCCGCACATCGCGGCGGCCGCGTATTCCGGGCTCGTCCAGTGCGGGGACATCCAGCCCAAGGCCGCCGCGAAGGCGATCGCCGAGCTCGGCGTGAACCCGGACGCCACGGACCCGCTCAACCCCTGATCAGCGGCTGACCGGCGGCGCGTTGCCGCGAACCCGCTGCGCCTAGCGCGCGGTCGGGCGGTCGGGCTCCGGCTCCGCGTCCGAAGGGGCGACGGGCAGGGTGATGATGAAGCGCGCGCCACCGCCATCGCGCGGCCGCGCCTCGATCGTGGCGTTCATGGCCCCCAGCAGCCGACGGGCCGCGGCCAATCCGAGCCCGGCGCCCGAGCCCTGGAGCGTTGCCGACTGGGAGCGGTAGAACGGGTCGAACAGGTGGTCGGCTTCCGCGGCGTCGACGCCGGGACCCCGGTCGAGGAACTCGAGCCGGACCACGCCCGGCTGGGGAACGCCGGCGACGATCTCGACGGGCATCCCGCGCGGGGCGTAGCGAACGGCGTTTGCGAGCAGGTTGCGCACGACGTGCGCGAACCCGCCGTCGTCCACGAGGACCGGCGGCAGGTCGTGGGGGATGGATGACCGGACGACGAGCGCCGGGTAGGCGCGCACCTCTGCGGCGATGGTGTCCGGGAGCCAGCGCTGGATCGCGAGCGGCGCGACCGGCAGGGGAGCTGCCCCGCCCTCGTGGCGCGCGACCGCGAGGAGGTCCTCCACCAGGCGGTACAGCCGCTCGGCCTCCTCCTCGACTGCCTCAACAACCTCGAGGCGGACCGGCCCGGAGATGCGGTTGCCCGCGTCACGCAGGACCTTGGTCCCGAGATGAATGGTCGTGATCGGCGACCGCAGCTCGTGCGAGAGAATCTCGATCACCCGCCCAGGCTCTGCAGCGTCGTACGGCGAGCCGTCCTGCGACGGCGCTGACTCGCTGATGGGCGGCGGGAGCGCCGGGTGATGGTAGGCGCCGCGCTCAGCCTGGTTGGTGCCGTTCTCGGACCTCTGTCCCTGCTCCATGCTGTGCCTCCGGCCATTCATGCTGGCCACGGCGGTGCCACCCATCGGGGACGGGCGGGCCGGTGCGGCATTGGGCGGTCGTGAGTCGGTCACGCGTCAACCGTACCCACGCGATCTCGCGGGATGGCCTCCCGGGATCGCCGGTCCCGTTGCGTGCGCGTGTCGACTGGCCGGTTTCGACCGTGCGCGTGATTGGGCCCAGCCCGCCGTGCACCGCATCTAGGCGCGGGTCATGTTCCGCCGGAGGAGCAGCCAGCACGCGAGCAGCAGCACGAGGCTGATTGCCGCGAGGAGCATCGCCTGCCACGGCTCCCGGATCTCGCCCCGGAGCATCACGTCCTGGATCAGGCTGATGCCGCTGGTGACCGGGATGAGGTAGGCGCCCGCCCGGACGGGTCCGTTGAACTCGGAGATCGGGAGCACGAACCCGGAGAAGAACACCGAGGCGAGGAGCACGAGGAGCGAGAGCTGGACGGCCTGCCGCTCCGAGTCGCTGATGATGGAGATCAGGAGCCCGAGCCCGAGCGATGCCACGATCAGAAGCGCCACGACGCCCGTGAGCGCCGCCGCCGAACCGAGCATCGGGACACCGAGGCCGAGGACCAGGAGCGCGAGGCTTGCGAACGCGATTGCGGCGCACAGGAAGGCGAACCCGAGGATCTTGCCCGCGACGATCTCCCACGCGGACACGGGCGACACTCGGAACACCTCGATGACGCCGCTCGTGCGGTCCCGCACGACGGACAGCGCGATGAGCGTGACCGCCATGTGCTGGAGGATCAGCGCGAGGACGGCCGGCCCGAAGAAGGCGACGACGGTCGGCACGACCGGCGCGATGTTGACGAGCTCGGCGTGGGTCGGGGCGGCGACCACGCCCGGTGGGATCTGGTCCGGGTTGGGCACCCCGTTCTGCTCCGCCTCGGCCTGACCCTCCTCCACGGCACGCTGGATGATCTCCCGGTTCACGGCGTTCGCGAACTGGTCGGCCATCAGGCCGGCGTACGCTGCCTGGACCGGGTCTGCGAGGTCGACCCGCACCTCGATCGTGGACTGCTTGCCGCTCTTGAACGTCGAGCGGGCGTTCTCGGGCGCGATGGCCACGACCTCGACCTCGCCCGACTCGAGTCGCGCGTTCGCGGTCGTGGCGTCGGGGACCACGTCCACGATCTCCAGACCCGCGCCCGCCACGTTGCGATAGGTCTCGACGTCAGTCGGCAGCTCCGAGGACGGCGGGATCACGATGAGCGTGGCCAGGGGCTTCTTGTAGCCGTTGTAGCCGAGCCCGAAGATCGCCATGACGAGGAACGGGCCGAAGACGAGGCTCGCGAGCGCGCCGGGGCGGCGGCGGACCTCGATGAGCTCACGGCCGATGAACGCGAGCAGGCGGGTGACACTCTTTGCCACGCCGACGATGAGGTTCATGCCGCCTCCCCGTCGGTCGCCGGCGCGGCATCGCCGCCAACGGCCTCGCCGCGCTCGGCCGCTTCGCGTTCAACCAGAGCCGTGAACACCTCGTCGAACGTGAGCCGGACCTCGCGCGCCTCGACGAGCGTCCCGCCCGCAGCCTCCACGAGGTCGTCCAGAACGGGTGTCACCGTGCCCACGTTCTCGGCCACCACGCGGAACGACCGCAGCCCCGTGCTCCGCGCCGACAGGATGCCCTCCTTGCCGACGAGGGCCGCTGGGTCGAACGGTGCCTGGGTCTCGGCCTCGATCACGTCCCCACCGGCGGCGCTCCGTCGCAGGCTCTCGGGCGTGCCGTGGGCGATCAGGCGACCGGACGCGATGAGGGCGACCGCGTCGCACGACTCGGCCTCGGCCACGTACTGGGTGGTCACGAGGAGCGTCCGACCTGCCTCCTTGAGGCGCCCGAGCTCGTTCCAGATGGAGGTGCGCAGGATCGGGTCGATGCCCGCGGTGGGCTCGTCGAGGAGGAGCAGGCTCGGCTCGTGAACGAGCGCGCAGGCGAGCTCCAGGCGACGCTGCATGCCGCCCGAGAGCTGACCCGCGCGGCGGTTGCGCGCCTCCCACAGCTGGACGAGCTCGAGGACCTCGCGGACCCGTCGTCGCCGCCGCCTCGTGAGCATCCCGAACAGGCTCGCCACGAAGTCGACGTTCTCGTCCGCCGTGAGGTCTGGATACAGGGTGAACAGCTGCGGCATGTAGCCGATCCGCTCGCGCGTCGCGCGCCGGAAGCGGCGCGGGTCCTCGCCCAGGACGCGAACCTCGCCCGCCGTCGGGCCGATGGCGCCGGTGATCAGCCTGATGGTCGTCGTCTTGCCCGCGCCGGACGGGCCGACCACGCCGAGGATCGAGCCCGGCGGGACCTCGAGGTCGAGGTCGAACACGCCGGCGCCCTCGCCGAAGTCGCAGCTCGCGCCGCGGAGGACGACGAGCGAGGGATCGGGGACAGGTTGCGCTGCCTGGGGGTGCACTGGGAGACTCCCGTGGCGGCCGGCAGCCATGCGCCCGGCCTGCGCGCATCGTGGCCCGGACGGCGTTGCGGACACCCGTGGGCGACGCCGTGCCGCGAATCGCCTGCCTTGCGAGCCGTGCGCTGCAACGCCGTCGCGAGCCTCGGCCGCCCACGCCGCGCGCGGCGCAACATGGGCACCGTGCCAAGGTGCGCGCCATGACAAGCGATCCCGATCCCCGCCGCGCCGCGGCCGCCGACGCCGGCCTCCGCTGGTCGACCGACGCCCGGCCCGGCATCACCCGCCGACGCGCGGGAAAGGGCTGGAGCTACCGCTCGAGCGACGGAGCGGTCCTCCACGACAAGGCGACCCTCGCGCGCATCCGCGCCCTCGCCGTCCCGCCCGCGTGGACGGATGTCTGGATCTGCCCGGACGCCCGCGGGCACCTCCAGGCAACCGGCAGGGACGCCCGGGGTCGCAAGCAGCACCGCTACCACGCGGCGTTCCGGGAGCACCGGGAGGCCGCCAAGTTCGACCGGATGATCGAGTTCGCCGAGCAGCTGCCCGCGATCCGCGAACGGGTCGACAGCGACCTCGCCCGTCAGGGGCTTCCGCGCGAGAAGGTCCTCGCCGCGGTCGTCCGGCTGCTGGAGCTGACACTCATCCGGGTCGGCAACGACGAGTACGCGCGGCTCAACCGCTCGTTCGGCCTGACGACGCTCCGCGACCGCCATGCGACCGTCGAAGGTTCGCGCCTCCGGTTCCGCTTCACGGGCAAGAGCGGCAAGCGGCACGAGGTGACGCTCCGCGACCGGCGCCTGGCACGGGTCGTCGGCCGATGCCAGGAGCTGCCGGGACAGGAGCTCATCCAGTACGTCGACGAGGACGGTGAGGTGCGCGACGTGCGCTCCGAGGACGTGAACGACTACCTGCGCGAGGTCACCGGGGGCGCCGACGTGACGGCCAAGGACTTCCGCACCTGGGCGGGCACGGTGCTCACGTACCGCGCGCTCCGCGCCCTGCAGCGGGGCGAATCCGAGCGAGAGGCGCGCCAGAACGTCGTCGAGGCGATCCGCCAGACCTCGGAGCGCCTGGGCAACACGCCGGCAGTCGCACGCCGGAGCTACGTCCACCCGGCGATCCTCCATGCCTATCTCGACGGCGACATCGGGGACGCGCTCGTGGCCGCTGCCGAGGAGCAGACCGCGCCGCCGGCGGGAACGACGCCCGAGGAGGAGGCCGGGGTGGTGGACCTGCTGCGCCAGCGACTCGAGATGGACGCCGGTCGCGGCTGACGCGCTCCGCGGGGACGCATCGCGCAGGACGCGTCCCCGCCGGACGCTCCACAGGCGTCCTGGGAATCAAAGAACGCCGCACGATCCGGGAGGGGACCGGGTCGTGCGGCGTTGAAGCCCGCGGCCGGCCCCGTCACAGGCGCGTCCGCGGCGTCGATAGTCGAAGTTCGAACCTTCGGTTGAGTCTACGAACCCGACGGGACGATTGCTGCCGCTGGGTATTGCACCGGCATTACAACGGTGTTACATCCAGCGTGGCTGGCTGTCAGACCTTCTCGTCGACCTTGTCGACGGTCCGCTCGACGGCATCGCCCGCGTCGTCGAGCGCGTTGCGCGCGTCGTCGCCGAGGTTGCCGAGGTCCTTGCGAATCTCGTCGCCGGCGTTGCCGACCTTGTCGGACAGGTCCTCGCCGTCGCTGTTGCGCCACGCCTCCTTGGCATTGACTTCACCCTCGCGGGCACCCTTCTTCAGGTCGTCCATTCGGAACGTCCTCCCGAGTTTGGCGACGGGGGCCCGTCGCGCTGATCCGACCGTAGAGCCCCGATCCTGACGGGCGTGCACCTCCGGACGCCGTCACGCTTGCAGTGCGCTTGCGACAGCCGCGGCGAGCCGCGCGCGCGGTATCGTGCTGGGACCGGAGAGGGGTGAGGGATTGGGTCGGATCGAGCACCGTCAACCGCGTCGCGGCTCGACGCCGCGCCACGACCTGGGCACGCTGCCCCCGGTCGGTCGGGTGTTCCTCGTGCTCGCCGCACTGACCGCGGTCATCGAGCTGTGGCCGATCGCGAACGCGTTCTCCATCGGCGCCACCACCTGGCCCGGCGAGATCCCCAATCTCCTTCCGCAGGCCGCACGGGCCGCGGGGATGGTGATCCTCCCGGCGGCCGTCGCCTGGGCGAGCCCGACGCGCTACCGGACGAACGGCTGGCTGTGGAACGGCGCGCTGCTGGTCGCGGTCATCCAGCTGCTGCGGTATCCCGTCGACCTCGCTCGGGATGCCGCCATCACGTCGCTCCTCGACGGTGGCGCGGACCTCGGCGACCCGGTCCCCCTGGTCCTCAACCTCGGCGTCGGCCTCGGGCTGGCCTTCCTCGCGATCCTCGGCGTGTGGGCGCTCAGCGAGGGCCTCAAGGACGCCGGCGGTCGATCCACGGTCGCCGTGGTGGTCGCCGCGGTCGCGGGGATCGCGCTCGGCCTGCTCCTCGTGGTCCCGGCGTTCATGGCGGGCGCGACGTTCGACCTGGGCTTCGTGCCCGACCTCCTGTCGGTCGTCGTGAACTCGCTCTACGTCTTCGCCAACGCGCTGCTCGCAGGGCGAGCCATCGCAGGCGTCCTCCGCGGGCTCCGTCCCGCGACGGCCTGGCGCGCCGGTGCCATCGGTGGCTCGGTCGTGTTCGCGATCCCGGTCCTGTCGCTGACGGTCATCCTGGTCAGCTCCTACCTGCTCCCGGCGGACTCCCCGATCTCGGTGCCGTTCCTCGGGGTGGCGACGTACTTCGGATGGCCGCTCGTCGCCGTCGCGATCGCGCTGGGGATGGGCCGGCTCGAGCGCCCGGCGCCAAGCCACGTCGGCTCCGGCTTCGTCATGCGCGGCCGACCCCGCCACACGCCGGCCCCCGCAGCCTGACGAACCGACCCCGGACACCACGAAACCCCGGGAGGAGGGGGCTCCCGAGGTTTCATGGTGGTGTTGAGAACGCCCCGTCACTGGCGTTCTCGAGGGTGGGTCGGGTGTTTAGGTGACACGCTCACCGTACGGTCGGCGCCGCTGCTGGCGGCTCAACGATGGGCGGGAGCTCGTGACGGCCGCATTGCGATCGCCGCGGGCGTCGGCGGCTCGGGCGGGAGGAAAGGTGACCCCCGGACCCCCAGTGGTCGAGGGTCACCACGTCCAGCCTCGTCGCTCGGGGTGGTCGGGCGGGGAAACGCAAGGGCCGTCCGGATTGCGGTGGCGTTGCAGCCCTCCTCCCGGCGCGTGGCTCCTCGGTCAGTCCATCGCCTGGCGGGTCAGGATCTCCATCGCCGCTGACGCCATGTCGCGCGTCTCGAGGTCGAAGCGGGGGAGCGGCACCTTGCCGACGGGCCGGCGGGGCCCCACGAGCACGGTCGTCCCCCCGCGGGGCCGCCCGAACGAGGGGTACGAGTCGCCGGTCAGGAACCAGGCGTCGTCGTCGAGGTGCTCGGGCAGCGTCGCCTCGCGGGTGACAGCGGGCAGCTCGTGCAGTGGTCCGCCGGCCGCGTCGCCGAGGACGACAACGTCGAACCCTGCGTCGACGAGGCGGGTCACCGCGTCGGCCGCCCCGGGAGCGACATGATGCGCGCCCTGGTCGGCACCTGACGAGGGGAGCGTGAGCGCCGTCGGGTCGAGGTAGACCCGTGTCACGCGTCGAGACCCACGTTCGTGTCGTCGTTCGTCCCGCGCATGGGGACGTCGATGCGCTTCTCGATCTTCGTCATGGGCCGCTCCTTCGGGGAGGATACCCCCGGCTCCGGATATGGAACGACCCCCACCGCGTTCGCGGTGGGGGTCGAAACGTGTGCTGGTGTTAGACGGCGCCGGAGCCGGTGCGGCTGCGGCCCATGATCATGCTGCCGACGAGGACAACGGCGACCGCGCCGAT
>CAVYGJ010000002.1:0-922382 GCA_963768035.1 uncultured Chloroflexia bacterium | reverse complement strand
TGTCGTCTGCGCGTTTACGTATTGCTGCGTGCCGGCAGCCGGTGACGTCAGCGGAGGAACTGCGCGAACAGCTGGATGCGGTGCTGGCTCAGCGCGCCGCGACGTAAGAGCCCGCGGCCAACTCTTCGGCTACGGCCCATCCGAACGCGATCATCGCCTGGCCGCGGGTGGCGTCGAGCTGACCGACGAGACCCGCGATCTTGGCGCCGCCGGTCGCCTTGACCGGGCTGGTGTCGAAGATCGGCACGCACGTGGGCTTGCGGCCCTTCACGGCGACCTTGAACGCACGGTCGTCGTAGTGCGGCTCGTGGCCGTAGCGCTTGGCCAACCGTCGTCCCCAGGCGCGGTCTTCGCCGTTCGGCGTGTATGCGGGCCGGGGCACGACGTTCGCGTAACTCTGGAGCAGCACGTAACAGCTCGGCTGCGCGAGCCGGGCCGCGACGAGCACGTCCTCGTCGGGGAAGGAGATGGCGGCGCGGCGGGTGAGCTCACCGGTCATCACCTTGAGCGTCGTCGGCGCGAGCTTGCCCTTGCGGGTCGCACCCATCCCCCAGAGGATCGACGGCGTGCCGCCGATGCGTTCGAGGGAGCCGAGCATCATGCCCTGGAGCTCGCCGTCGAGCGCCGCGACGACGACCAACGGGAAGGATTCGACCTGGCGGTCGAGCTCTTCGTCGGCAATGGACAACCCGCTGGCAGCAAAGAGTTGGCCGAACTCGTCGAGCTCGGCGGGCTTCAGCGATACGGAATCACGGGACTCGACGTTCATCGCCAATCCATTGTGGCCGAACTGAGCCGCGTTCACAAAGTCAGGCGTGTGTACAACCGATTTCACGAATGCACGAACTGGTGCAATCTACGCAGGGCGCGAGCGCGACCGCGTCATGTCCCAGTACGCCTTGACGAGCACGAACTCGCCGGCGTCGTTGACCGCGAACGTCTCGACGCCGTCCATTTCCATGACGTTCGCGCCGATGGTCGCGTGGATCTGGAACGTCATCGCGGCTTCGTTTCCGCAGGTGATGACGTCCTCGCAGATCATTTCGATGCGATCGGCCATCGTTCTGGTCTGATCCCAGAACTCCGAGACGCCGGCCGCGTCCTTCGTGCGCGGGTGCCCCGACCGGATCGAACCAGACGGCATCGGGCGCGAACATCGCGAGCACCGCATCTTTGTCGTTGCGATTCGAGGCATCGACGTAGGCGCGGACCGATGCAGTGATCTCTTCGGGTGTCGGCACGAGGTCGACGGTAGCTATTCGACGACGATGCCGTCGAGGCCCGGCATCGGCGGCGGGATCTTCGGATCCATGGTTTCGAGCGTCTCGACCAAGAGGCTCGCGACCGCGAGGCCCGACACGTATTTGTGATCGGCGGGAACGATGTACCACGGCGCCCACTTCGTCGACGTAGCGGTGATCGCCTTGTCGTACAGATCGAGGTAGTCGTCCCACTTGGCGCGGGTGTCGAGATCGTCGGGCCGGAACTTCCAGCTCTTCTCCGGGTTGTCGAGCCGTGACTGCAGACGGGCGCGTTGCTCGTCCTTGCCGATGTGCAAGAACACCTTCAGGATCGTCGTGCCCTCTTCGGTCAGCATGCGCTCGAACTCGTTGATCTGCGCGTAGCGCCGCTTGCGCTCCTCGGGTTTGATGAGGCCGAGCACCTCGGTCGTGACGACGTCTTCGTAGTGCGAGCGGTTGAAGATGCCGATGTCGCCGCGCTCGGGCAGCGCGAGGTGGATTCGCCAGAGGAAGTCGTGCGCGAGCTCGATCGGCGTCGGCGCCTTGAACGAATGGACCTCGCAGCTCTGGGGGTTCAGTCCGGTGAACACCCGCTTGATCGTGCCGTCCTTGCCGGACACGTCGAGGCCCTGCAGGACGAGCAAGATCGAGCGCTTGGCTTCTGCGTAGAGGCGGTTGTGCAGCAACGCAGTGCGCTCGATGTAGCGCACCATCTGGTCGTCGGCGTCCTTCTTGCTGCAACCGAGCCGGTCGCCCGACGCGCGTTTCGCGAGCTCGGCCTTGCTCCCCGGCTCGACGCGACACTTCTGATGCATGCCGCGGAAACTAGTGCGGCTCAGGCGCCCCGGCGACGAAGCAGCCGGAGGTTGCGACCGCGCAGGGTCTCGGCGCAGCCGACGCACCAGAGATCGGACTCGCCCGGCACGTACACGAGGCAGTCCAGACAGCTCGGCCGGCCGCACTGGACGCACGTCGCGGCGGACGCGTGCTCGGCGTGCACGCGGCACATCGTCGCACCGTTGCTTGCGACGGGCGCGGCGCCGTTTGCGGGCGGTTCCGTTGGGACAAGTCGCTCGGCGTTCGTCGGTCGGGGCCGGCGCGGGCGCCGGCATCGGCACGAACGGGACGAGCGGCGCCGATGTCGAGAGCTCGGCGGGCCAGGCGAGCACCGGCGCACCGACGCTCGCGATCGTCTTCGCCAGCGTGTCGTCGCTGGTCACCACGATCACCTGCACGTCGTCGAGGTCCGACAGCTGCAGTGCAAGGCGGGCCGCGACCGGCGCGTCGAGATCGTCGAGCGCACCATCGATCACGAGAGGCAACCGGCCGGCCAGCAACTCGGACGATCGGTAACGGTCGATCAACAAGTTGACGGCGAGCGCCGCGGCGTCGGGCATCAACGACCCGAACGACAACGGTCCCTGGCGGTCGAAATGCTCGAGTTCCGACTCGAGCGCGGCGAGCACTTCGTCGTGCATCCGCGCTCGCGCAGGAGGGCGTCGATCTCGGCGCGCAGCGCGGGATCCTCGGCCGTCACGACCGCAACCGGCGCCACGGGCTCGGGCGGCGCGGGCGGCGCGGGCGGTAGCGCGTCCTTGCGGGCCTGGATGGTGTCGCGTGCGAGTTGCTCGACGTCGTCGCCCTCGATGCCGATCGCCGCGAGCGCGACGCGGAGTTCGTCGCGTGCGGTCGCAGCGTCGGGATGCGCGACGCGCAACGCACGAAGCTCGGCCGCGGCGTCGTTGGACGGGAAGTGTCCGAGCATCTGTGCGGCCCGCGCCCGAAGGTCGAGCTGCCGCTCCTCCCGGTCGTCGACGACGTTGTGTTCGAGCGTCGCCTGCGCCGTCTTCATCGCTTCTTCGGCCTCGGCGAGCTCGAGCTCCGCGCGCAGGCGGCCCTCGACATCGACCGGCGCGGCACCCGCCGCGATGGCCACGAGATACGACGCGTACGACTCGACGCCGGCCTCGTGCAACGCGGCGTTCAGCTCCGTCAGCGCGGTCTGGTAGGCCGACATCGCCGCCGATTTCTCCTTGCGGCCCGCGTCGTACATCTCGCGTTCGGTGTCGACGACGACGCGATGCGCGCCTTCGATGCGCGTGCGCGCCTCGGGCAACACGCCACCGGCCGCGTGCGCAACCTCGACACGCGCGGCCGCGATGCGGCGCTCGAATGCGTTGAGGTCGATGTCGACGGGAGGCGGGGGCGGCGGCTCGGCCGCGAGCGCGTCGAACTCGTCGGCGAGCGAGAGCGCGGCAGGCGACGGCACCGGTTGGAGGTCGGCGAGCGTGGCGAGCCGGCGTTCGAGATCGGGAGTCACGTCGTCGACGACGGGCTCGGGCTCGAGTACCGGCTGGGGCTCGGGCGCAGGTGCGACGACGACCGCGGCTTCGGCGCGCCGACGGGCGCGTTCGATCGCGGCCTCGGTGCGGTGACGGTCGAGGCGGCGCGCCGCATGCGCGGCTTCGAGGTCGGCGCGCTGTTGGCCACACGCCGCGTGCCAGACGCTGTCGAGGTAGCCGCGGTCGACCGTCGCGGCCGCGCTCGGGCGGAGCAGCGGCGCCGGGAGGCTCTGGATCGAGACGAACCGGCCCGCGATCTCGACCGTGCCGTCCATGTCGGCCGGTCTCGGGCCGATCACGGACCGGGCGATCGTGGCTGCCACCGGGCTTCGCTGGTCTGCCTGCACAAGCAGGCAGCTCAGCCCGGGATCGACTTCGAGGGGCCCCAAGGAGCGGAGCCGCAGGCGCGTGGCGCGAGTCGGCGGACCGTTCTCAGATTGCATCCCGCCAGACAGCATCCCTCGCGCCCCGTCCCCACATTTCAGCTGTTCGCTCTGCGCGCTTGGTAATGCCAGGCTACTCGTATCGCCCAATTCGCGCACCCTCCGTCGCCAGAACGGGCCGAACGAATCATGCGAAGCACCGACACCGCCACCACCGGCCTCACATGCCACAGGCCCGTCTGCCTGCGACTCTTCGTCCTGCGAATCTCGTAGCTCGGACCTGACTGCGGTCGCGCGCGCGCGGTACGCTTCGGCACCGAACGGATTTCTAGACGGATATCGCTCACCAGGGGACAACACGGATGGCTGACGTCGGACGCACAGCGGCACCTCGCATGCTGCGTCTCGTGGCGGCTGGTGGACCCCACGCGTTCGACGGCGAGATTCGGTTCCACAAGCGGCTCACGGTTCTCGCCGACACGCGTCCCGGCCTCGCCGACTGGGTCGTCTCGCTACTCGGTTTGCAGGCGCCGCCCGACACCCTGCTCGAGATCGACAACGTGCCCGCGCGTACCTGCGACGTCTCCGCGCCTTGCGCGCACTCCCGCGCTCGGAGCCGCTGCGCGTCGACATGTTGCGCGCCCTGGCCGCGGGTCATTCGATCGGACGCAACGACGGCCGCCGCACCGCGGCGCAGATCGCCGAGGAGCTGGCGCGCTGGGAGCGCGTGCTGGGCGAGGCCAAGGTCCGGCTCGTTCGTTCGCACGAGGCCGCGCCACGCGTCGACGCCGTCGACCTCGCCGAGGCATCTCGGCTGCGCAACGAGTGGCGCTACTCCGTGCATGTCGACCGTTGGGAGCAGCGCCGCCGTTCCCGCCGCGAGGCGAGCTCGAAGCCGCGCCCAGTTCGACGACTTCCTCGCGCACTTCGGCGCGTCGTCGTACGAGGACCTGTCGATGGTCGGCACCGGTTTCGGCGACACGACCTACGACGTCGCGATCCGCGAGGCCGCAACCGTTGTCTCGATGGCCGAGCAGCGCTGCCACAAGCTGCGCATGGAGCTCGAAGCGGCGCGCCGCCACGAAGGACTGAGCGTCGACGAGCGGAAGGCGCTCATGCACGAGGAGCTGCGCCGGGTGAACCTCGGCAAGCTCGACGCCGAGAAGATCGATCGCCTGCTCGGGCGTGCGCTCGCCGAGTTCGACGACACGGCTTACGTGCGGCCACTCGTGATCGACGGCGTGCTCGATGGCGTGCACACCGATGCGCGCAAGCGTGCATTCGACCGGCTGGTCACGCACGCGCGCCGCCGCCAGATCGTGTTGATCACGGCGCTCGACGAGGTCGCCCGCTGGGCCGCGAACGCGCCGACCTCCGACGTCGGGCTGCGGCTCGACTTCGCTCGGCTCTCGCACTCCGACTGACCTGCGCGCCCTTTAGGCGTAGTGGTCGGTCCATTGCGCGCCATCCCAGTAGCGCTGGCGGCCGCTCACCTGCGGGTCCGGGTACCAACCGGCGGCGGGGAGATTCGTACCGGCGGGCGGAACGGCACCGGCGCCGGGTCCGTAGCCGCCGGCGTAGAGCTGGCGGGCGCGTCGCCGCCGCGACGCACCGACGATCCACATGATCGTGCCGGCCAGACCGATCAGGAACCCGACGAACGCGATGATGAAGCCCGGGATGCCGCTCTTGAAGGAATCGAGGATGGGCCGCGCGATGAAGATCCGCGAGGGGCCCGTGACCCGCACGGTGTATCTCCCCGCCGTTTCCGCGTGGAACTGCAGATGCGGGAAGAATCGATCGCCCTCGCGCGTGAAGGACTGAGTCGTTTCCGTCGAGTAGTAGTCGACCGGCACGCGTTTCGCCGTTCGGTCCGGTGATGCGAACCTGCGACGGCTGGAGCGACGAGGAACTGTCGCCGTCGTAGATCAGGTACTTCCCGGTTCCGAGCTGGACGCCTTGGACCCGGCCGCTCTCGATGATCGGCGCGTCGACGATGTCGACGACGTCCTGCACGAACCGAGCGATGCCGAAGATCACGCCGCCGATGAGCACGACCACGCCGACGACGAGCAGCGTGACGGAAAGCGCAGTGCTCGGACCTGGCTTCTTCGCTACCCCCGCTGTTGCCACGGCGAAAACATAACCCGCATCAGGCCGGGCCGTCCGGGACCACGACGCCGTGCACCGGAGGCATGTCGCCCTTCGCCCGCCATGTCGCGTAGGAGCGTCGCGACATCGTCGAGTCCGACGATTCGCCGCGGCAGATCGGCGAACGGGAACCGTCCGCTCGCGAGCAGCTCGAGCGCGGCGGTGTAGGCCGCGGTGTCGACACCGAGCGCGCCGAGGATGCGGAGCTCCT
The DNA here is from genome assembly GCA_963768035.1 of uncultured Chloroflexia bacterium. Classification (GTDB taxonomy): domain Bacteria; phylum Chloroflexota; class Limnocylindria; order Limnocylindrales; family CSP1-4; genus CAIXZV01. The sequence continues at coordinate 916,054 of CAVYGJ010000002.1, read as the reverse complement.
TGTAGACGATGAGGTCGGGATCGAAGCCCGGGGTCTCGCGGCTCGCCGCGCGTGCCCGCGATGACGATCGTGCCGCCCGGCGCGCGCAGCTGCACGGCTTGTCCGAGCGCGGCCGGCGCCTTCGCGGTCACGTCGACGACGACGTCGGCCAGCCGGCCGGTCGCCGCGCGCAGTTCGGCGACGGGATCGGCGTCGTCGACGTCGACCGCGAGGTCGGCGCCGAACTCGCGCGCGAGCGCGAGTCGTTCGGCGTCGCGCGCGCCCGTGCCGGTGACCATCACGAAGCCCGGCGCCCGCGTCCTTCGCGGCCGCGCACGCCGACAGGCCGCGCACGCCGGGCCCGAGGACGGCGACGACGTCGCCCGGCTGCGTCTGCGGAACGGTCACGGCCCAGCGGATGCCGGCGCCGAGCGGGTTGAACATCGTCGCGGTCACCGGGTCGAGCGTCGCCGGCACGCGGCAGCAGCAGCGAGTCGGGCGCGAGGTACTGGTACTGCGCGTACCCGCCCCACAGCCCGGGCGCGCGTTCGACCGGCACGAAGCCGTACATGTCGCCGAGCCCGTGGCGCGCGCACGGCGGTACGCGCCGGCGCGGCACGCGTCGCACTCGCCGGCACGACAGGAACACCTCGACCGCGACCCGATCGCCCTCGCTGCACGTCCCATCGCGTCGCGGCACGCGCGCCGATCGCCTCGATGATGCCGACCGATTCGTGGCCGGGCACGAACGCGATAGCCCGGGAAGCAGCTCGCCCGTGAACTGCTCGTGATCGGTGCCGCACAGTCCGCACGCCTCGACGCGCAGCACCGCGTCGTCGTCACCAACATCCGGCACGTCGATCGTCCGCGGTTCGAGGTGCCGCGGTGCTTCGAGTACGAGCGCGTGGGCTGTCGTCATGCGCCGTCGAACTCGCGCACGAGCTTCTTCGGCGCCTGCGCACGCCACGCGTCGGTCAGCAACTCGCGGAGCTCGGGCACTCTGATCGCGGCGAGCCGCACGAGGACGGCAGGAAAGCCGTTGTAGTGCGGCTCGGTGAAGAACTTCTTCGCGTCAGACGCGATGAGCTCGAGCTTCTCGCTCTCGTTCGCTACGCGTACGGCGAGCACCTTCGCGTTCGGTACCCGCGGCTTCTTCTCCTCGACGCGCTCCATCCACACCCACGCGAAGCCCTTGTGCTTGTCGCCCGCACGTACGGAGAACGCGAAGCCGTCCGTGGCCTCCGTCGTGTCGGGCAACGAGAGCGCAATGCGCCGTACGTCGTTTTGAGAAGCCATCGACGCTCGGCACGGTACCGCCGCTAGTTCTTCGTACGGCGTCGTCCCTTCCGGGCCAGGACGAGCCCGGCGATTGTCAAGGCGCCGCCGAACGTAGCCAACCCGGCGACGTCACTCCCGGTGAACGGGAGAGCCGCGGGCCCAGCCGATGCGCTCGACCAGGCGTCGTCGATCCTGCCGGAGCGACACCCTGGTCGTCGTCGTGGGGTCGCCGGGGACCGATGTCGTCGTGGAGCCCAGGTTCTCGATACTCGTCGTCGTCGTCGAAGTCTCTCCCTCGACCGTCGTCGACGTCGTGGTCGGTGCTGCCGTTGTCGACGTCACGCCCTCGACCGTCGTCGACGTCGTCGTGGTCGGCTCGACCGTCGTCGACGTCGTCGTGGATGTCGACGTTGTCGTCGTCGGCGCCGTCGTTGTTGTCGTCGTGGTCGGCTCGACCGTCGTCGACGTCGTCGTCGTGGATGTCGACGTCGTGGTTGATGTCGACGTTGTCGTCGGCGCCGCCGTGCTCGTGGTCGTCGGCGCAACGGTCGTCGTTGTCGTCGTCGTCGTTGTCGGGCACCCGCAGCCGCCGCACACGTGCGTGAGGTTGAATTGCGAATCCTCGTGACCACCGGTGACCTGCGCGGTCGCGCCGAGCAGCGTGTCGGTCAACGGGACGTCCACTCGTGCGAACTTCGGGTTGCCCGCGTCGACGACGCCGGCGACCGTGCCCGCGGTCTGGAACGTGGCCGACAAGCTCACGAACGCATCGCCGCCGGCGGCGGGAAGCACGAAGATCCAACCCGTGCCCTGGTTACAGTTGTGCTGGACGTTCGTGCCGATCGTGCCGACTTGTCCGGGATTCAGGTCAGCCGTCGACGAGACGGTCGCGGCCGACCCCGTCACACTCAGCGCGAAGGCGCCGAGGAGCGAACCGACAATTGCCACACCAACCAACATCGCGACGTGCTGACGTCGCGCGCGTTCCCCGCGTGCCATGGGGCCTCCCAGCCTCTAGAGGTCGCCTTGGGTTCCCCACGCACTCGCAACGACGCACACTGACCCTGCCGTCCGGCAATATATGCCAAATCACGATCCGTGGCAAAATCGGCCGAAAAGGCGCCACGATCGACGCGATGAGAAGTGGCGGCGCAAACGGTCGAAACCGGGAGACGACGACGCGAGAGACGCACGGGAGAGACGCACGGGAGAATCGCATGGCTGACCACGACGCGAGCGGTGCAATGGAACGCTTGGGGCCGCTCATCGGCGAATGGCAGATGGACGCGGTCTTCCCGCCGACGTCGCCCGCCGCGGGCATGGAAGTCGAGGGCGTTGCCCGCACGCGCTTCGAGTGGCTCGCGGAAGGCGCGCTCGTTCTTCAGCGTTGGGAGGTCCCGCACCCGGCCGCGCCGGACGGGATCGCCGTGATCGGCTGGGATCCCGAGCGCGACAGCTCGGTGCAGCACTACTTCGATTCGCGCGGCGTTGTCCGTCTGTACGAGACGCATCTCGACGACGGCGTGTGGACGCTCTCCGCACCGAGCCCGACTTCTCGGCGCTCGACTTCGCGCAGCGCTTCACCGCCACGATCAGCGCCGACGGTCGCACGATCAACGGTCGCTGGGAAATCGCGAACGAACCGGCGCAGTGGGAGCACGACTTCGACCTCGTGTACCGCAAGATCACCAAACGACCCGAACGTGAACCGGCCGACGAGCAACGAGATGGCCGGCACCGCGCGCAGATCATCGAGACGAACAGCTACATGGTGCTCGGCACCGCCGCCGCGCAACGGCACACCGTCGGCGTCGCCCGTCTGGTTCGCGCACGACGGCTACCGCGAGTTCTTCTGGGTGTCGCGTCCCGATGTGCGGCACTCGACTGAACATCGCCGAACGGCCCGAGATCGGGATCGTGATCTTCGATTCGACCGCGTCGAACGCCGACGCGCAGGGTGTCTACCTCGAGGCGCGAGCCGAACCGGTGCCCGCCGCCGAGCTCCCGCGCGCGGTCGAGATCGTTTCGCGTCGATTGGAGGCGCGTGGCGGCGAAGCGTGGACGCTCACGGAGGTCACGGCACCGTCCGAGTTGCGCGTGTATCGAGCAACGGCGACCGCGCACTTCGTACTCGGTGCGACCGATCGCCGCATTCCGGTACCCGGCGTCTGAGCACCGTCCGTTTGGGACGCTTGACGCGGCGCTCGTTTGATTCTCAACTGTCATCCGGGACTTGTCGGTACGGCTCGTCGCGTACCCGGGAGACGTGGATGGGTAAGCGCAGGGTGCACCCACTGCGAGCGTCTGTCGTGGCGGTCACGACGGTCGTCGCGTTGTTGGCCCTTGCGGCCTACCCCGCGCCTGCGAGCGCTGCGTCGAATCCGTTCCCCCGTGCCGTCAGCGGCGGCTTTGCGACTCCGACTGGCAACGGATTCTGGCTGGCGTTCGCGAACGGCGAGATTCACACGTTCGGCAATGCAGTATTCGCTCGAGACGCGAGCTTTTTGCCGTTGCAGGGCCCGGTCCAAGGTGGCAGTGCCGTGAGCACCGGCGGCGGATACTGGCTCGTCGCAAGCGACGGCGGCATCTTCTCGTTCGGGACCGCCCGCTTTTTCGGCAGCATGGGCGGACGGCATTTGAACCAGCCGGTGTTCTCAATGGCGTCCACGGGATCCGGCCACGGGTACTGGCTGGTCGCCCGCGACGGCGGCGTCTTCAGCTTCGGTGACGCACGCTTCCGCGGATCGATGGGCGGACATCGACTCAATCAACCGATCGTCGGCATCGTCCGCCATCCGAGCGGCAGGGGTTACACGATGGTCGCCCGGGACGGTGGCATCTTCAACTTCGGAGACCGCGGATTCTTCGGCAGTCTGCCCGGGATCGGCGCCAACGTCACCGATGTTGTCGGAATGGCCCCCACCGCGAGTGGGCGCGGCTACTGGATCGTCCGTAGCAGAGGGCAGGTATACGGGTTCGGGAACGCGGTCAACGTGCGCGGGTACCTTGCCTCGCCGTGCGATCCCATCGTCGCGATCGTCGGTAACCCCATTGCCCAAGGATTCCGGCTCGTCACCCGCTCCGGCGCGACGATTGCCCGCGGAATCGGTGTCGGCGGACAAGTCCCAACCGGCAGGCCGATCAAATGCACTTAGCCCATCGCACCGACTGGTACCTGAGAGTGCCTGTGTGGGCGGTAGAGGACTCGAACCTCCGACCTCGTCCGTGTGAAGGATGCGCTCTAACCAGCTGAGCTAACCGCCCCTGGGGACGATCGTCGAGCGCTAGCGCGTCGTCCACGGAACCGGCTCGTGGCTCGCCGTGGGCGCGAGGTACTCGATCGCCAGCGCGGCGTACATCGCGATGCCGACGCGCATGCGCGTCCTCGTCGATCGTCATGCGATTCGAGTGGCACGCGTGCGCACGCGCCGGGTGCTCGCCGGGCGGGCACACGCCGAGGAACGACATCGCGCCCGGTCGCTGCTGCAGCACGTACGAGAAGTCCTCGGCGCCCATCACCGGCGCGGGCATGCGCCCGGCGCTTGTCGGCGCCGAGCAGATCGCCCGCGACCCGCAGCACGAACGACGCGCTCGTCGTCGTCGTTGACCGTCACCGGATAGCCCGGGCTCGACGTGCAGCTCGGCGCGCATGTCGTGCGCGCTCGCGATGCCCTCGACGAGCGGCTCATCGCCTCGATCGCCTGCGCGCGCGCTGTGCTCCGACACGGCGCGCAGCGTGCCCACCATCTCGACGCGTCTCGGGAATCACGTTGTTCGTCGTGCCGGCGCGGATCTTCGTGATCGTGACGACGACGGGATCGAACGTGTTGATGCGTCGCGTCGCGAGCACCTGCAGCGCCTGCACGATCTCGGCCGCGACCGGCATCGGGTCGTTCGCGAGGTACGGCGTCGACGCGTGACCGCCCTTGCCGGTCACGGTGATCGTCGAGCACGTCGGCCGACGCCATCAGCGGGCCGCCGCGTCGTCCAGATCGTGCCCGACGGCAGGTTCGGCGAGACGTGCAACGCGAACGCGGCGTCGACGTCGCGTCGCCGTCGAGCACGCCCTCGTCGATCATGTAGCGCGCGCCGTGAAAGCCTTCCTCGCCGGGCTGGAACATGAACCGCACCGTGCCCGGCAAGCTCGCCGCGCCGCGCGTGCAGCAGCCGCGCCGCGCCGACGAGCATCGCGGTGTGCGCGTCGTGACCGCACGCGTGCATCGCAGCCGTCGATCGTCGCTCGCGAACTCGAGCCCGGTGTCCTCGGGCATCGGCAGCGCGTCCATGTCGCCGCGCAGCAGCACGACCGGGCCCGTCGCCGTCGCCGTCGAGGTCGGCGACGACCGACGTGACCGACGTCGCCGGTGCGCACGTCGAGGCCGAGGCCGTCGAGCGCGTCGAGCACGCGTTCCTGCGTCCGCGGCAGCTCGAGGCCGAGCTCGGGAGTGCGGTGGATCGCCGCCGCAGCTCGACGACGTCGGGCAGCAGCGCGGTCGGCGTCGGCGAGCAGCTCGTCGGCGACGATGGCGGTCACGACGCGAGACTAAGTCAGTGCGCTCGGAACCACGCTCGCAGCGCGTCGGAGAACTCGCGCTTCGTACGCTGCGATACGCGGCGCGCAGCGCGTCGCCCGCGTCGGCGTCGGCCCGAGCTCGGTCGGGCAGCAGCGGATCGGCGCGGATGTGCGCGAGCGCGGCCGCGCCGGCGACGAACGCCGTCGGCGAGCGCGATCCGCGTCGTCGCCGAGCCCGGCCGTCGACGCGCGTCGAGTCGCGCAGCGAGCCGCGCCGGCGCGCGTCGCCCAGCCGCGCGCGATCGAACAGCGCGACGCGCGAGCGCGCCGGGTCGTCGTCGGGTCGGCCGGTCCACCACGCGCACTGCGCGTCGGCGACCGTCCCACGCGTCTCGTCGGCGCCGACGCGCGCGGCAAGTTGTCGGGTCGGGTCCACACGCCGTCGCGCAGCTCGCGCGTAGCGCAGGCGGCGCATCGCGTCGCGCAACGCGCCGCGATCGGTCGCGGCGCCGCGCGTCGCGTCGTCGACGACCGCCATGCGCCACGCGCCGTGCCACCGCTCGCAGCTTCGGCGTCGAGGCTCCAGTCCTGCGCGCGCCCGGCGGCCGCCGCACCCGGCCCGCGAGCTCGTACACGCCGTCGGCCGGCGCGCAGCTCGCCCCGCTCGACCATCCGGCTGAGCGCGACCCGCGCCGTGCCCTCGGCCACGCCGAACAGCCCGCACCACTGCACGAGCCGGCGCCCCGCGCATCCGGGGCGGCTGCGACCGCAGCAGCAGGCTCGCGATCAGCGAGCGGGCCGCGAGCGGCCGCTCCAGCAGCCGTCGCATTACGTTCTTCCGACATCTGTTCGGAGAGTGTAATATGGGCGGCGTGGCCACCACGATGATCCCGGAGCCCGACGCTGCTCGACCGAGTTCCACCCGACCGACGCGCATCACCGCCAACGGCCGCCCGACGCCCGAGTTCCGCGAGCGAGCTCCGCCGCATCCCGAACTGCGCGCAACGCGCTCGCGGTCGCTGTCGCTGTACGCGCAGACGATCGGCATCATCGTGCTCGCGGTCTGGCTCGACAACTGGTTCGTGTGGATCGCCGCGTTCCTGCTGATGGGCCGCGCGCACGCGCAGTTCGCGGCGCTGATGCACGAAGCCGCGCACCGCCTGCTGTTCCGCAACAAGCAAGCGTCAACGACTGGGTCGGCCGCTGGCTGCTCGGCTTCCCGTCGTTCACGCCGATCGACGCGTACCGCCGCGGCCACATGGCGCACCACCGCGACGAGTTCGGTCCCGACGAGCCCGACATCCCGCTCTACCGCGGCTACCCGATCTCCAAGGACTCGCTGCGCCGCAAGCTCGTGCGCGACGCGACCGGCCAGACCGGCTGGAAGCTCTTCAAGGGCCTGCTCGCGCGGCGTCGCGCTCGACAGACGACGCGATCCGCTTCCAGGCGCGCGCGCATCGTCGGCACGCAGCTCGTGCTCATCGCGATCGGCATCGCGCTCGGCCACCCGTGGGTGTACTTCATCCTGTGGCTCGCGCCGTACCTCACCGTCTGGCGCGTCATCAACCGCCTGCGCTCGATCGCCGAGCACGGCGGCATGCAGCGGTCGAAGGACCGCCGCGAGACGACGCACACGGTCCGCCAGTCACCGGTCGCGCGCTTCTTGCTCGTGCCGTTCCACATCGGCTGGCACCTCGCGCACCACGTCGACTCCGGCGTCCCGATGGCGAACCTGCCGAAGCTGCACGCCGAGCTCGCGCCGCGCCGGCTACGTCGACCGACGAGCTCGAGTACCGCAGCTACCCGGCGCTGTGGCGCAAGCTCGGCGAGCGGTGCGAACCTCACCGAGTGAACACCGTCCGAGCGACGACGTTCGACGAGATCGCCGCGCTCGATGCGGGCCGCAGGCCGCGGGGCGGCGCCTGCGGCAACGATCCCGATCGACGACGACACCGTGCTCGAGCTCCTCGAGCTCGCCGGCCACGCGACCGCCGACCGCCGGCGGCGCTGCGAGTTCGTCGTCGTGCGCGACCCCGACGTCCGCCACCAGCTCGCGCGCACCTACCGCCAGGGCTGGTCGATCTACAAGCGCGTGCTGCGCACCCGCAGTCGAGCGACGACGCCGTCCTCGAGGCCCGCCAGTGGGAGTCGGACCACTTCGAGGACGTGCCGGTCCTTGATCGTCGCGTGCGTCGACGGCCGCCGGCCGCTCTTCCCCGCGATCGGCGCGGCGGCGTTCTACGCCGCCGCGTTCCCGGCGGTCCAGAACCTCCTGCTCGCCGCGGGCGCCCGCGGCCTCGGCGCCTCGGCGACGACGCTGCCCCTGTGGTCGGCGTGGGAGGCGCGCCGTACGCTCGGGCTCCCGCGCCGGGTCACGCCGGTCGCCGTCGTCGCGCTCGGGTGGCCGCGCGGGCGAGTCCGCGCCCGACCCCGACGCCACCCGTCGGCAACATCGTCCACCTCGACCGGTGGGGCCACCAGCCGTTTCGCGCTCGGCCCGACTCCGGCGCGCCGGACACGGCATAATGGCGGTCACGACTTCCAGGCAGGTGACGACGTGCCCAGAAAAGGACGAGCGCGCCGCTTCCGTGAAGCGCGCAAGCTCAAGCAGGGGTACGACGACGGGCTGTTCCGGGAAGGCTCCGGCACCCTCGCCGACGTCGAGCGACGACGCGACGTCGACGACGACGACGACGACTCGACGACGAGTTCGAGACGACGAAGAAGAGGACTGGGACCCGGACCACCAGCATCGAGCGCTAGCGCCTGACGCCTGAGGTCCGACGGCTCAGGCGAGGCGGGGATCGGGCGCGTCGGCGTCGATCTCGTAGCGGTCGATCGCCTCGGCGACGATCTCGGCCTTGACGTCGCCCGGCTGGGCCAGCCCGTCGAGCACCGCGACCACGACGTGGGCGGCGTCGACCTCGAAGTGGCGGCGCAGCGCGGGCCGGACGTCGGAGAAGCCGTAGCCGTCGGTGCCGAGCACCACGTAGGGCTGGGGCACGAAGCGGGCGATGCGGTCGGGCACCGCGCGCACCCAGTCGGTGACCGCGACGATCGGGCCCTCGGTGTCGGCGAGCTGCTCGGTGACGAACGGCGTGCGCGGCGGCTCGGCCGGGATGCAGCCGGTTCCAGCGCTCGCACTCGAGCGCGTCGTCGCGCAGCTGCTTCCAGCCCGGGACGCTCCACACGTCGGCGGCGACGTCGTGGTGCTCGGCGAGCATCTGCTGCGCCTCGAGCGCCTGCAACACCATCGGACCGCTCGCGAGGATCTGCGCGCGGTGCGTGTGCTCCCCGTCGGCCGGCTGCAACAAGTACATGCCGCGCACGATGCCGTCCTCGACACCTTCGGGCATCGGCGGCTGCACGTAGTTCTCGTTGTAGAGCGTGACGTAATAGAAGCAATCCTCGGGCTCGGGGCCGTACATGCGCCGGATGCCGTCGCGCACGATCACGCCGACCTCGTACGCGAACGCGGGGTCGTACGCGCGGCAGTTGGGATACGCCATCGCGTACATCAGCGACTGCCCGTCGCAGTGCTGCAGCCCTTCGCCCGTGAGCGTCGTGCGGCCCGCGGTCGCGCCGAGCAGGAAGCCGCGGCCGCGCTGGTCGCCGAACGACCAGATGAGGTCGCCGACGCGCTGGAACCCGAACATCGAATAGAAGATGAAGAACGGGATCATCGGCTGGCCCCACGTCGCGTACGCGGTCGACGCCGCGGTGAACGACGCCATCGCGCCCGCCTCGGTGATGCCCTCTTCGAGGATCTGGCCGTTCGTCGGCTTCGCGGTACGAGAGCATCAGCCCCGCGTCGACCGGCTCGTACTGCTGGCCGAACGGCGCGTAGATCTTGAACTCGGCGAACAGCGCGTCCATGCCGAACGTGCGCGCCTCGTCGGGGATGATCGGCACGACGCGCGCGCCGATCTCCGGGTCCTTCAGCAGCACGCGCAGCAGACGCGTGAACGCCATCGTCGTCGACGCCTGCACCTTCTCGCCGGTGCCGGCGGTGAGCTGGTCGATGATCTCGTCGCGCGGGAAGACCACCGTCTTCGAACGCTCGACGCGATCGGGCAGGTAGCCGTCGAGCGCGCGCCGGCGCTCCATCATGTACTCGTACTCGGGCGACTCGGAACCCGGGATGGAAGTACGGCGCCATGCCCTCTTCGAGCGCGTCGTCGGGGATCTCCATGTAGAGCCGGTCGCGCAGCGCCTTCAGCTGGTCGGGCGTCATCTTCTTGATCTGGTGCGTCGCGTTGCGCGCCTTCGAAGTCGGCGCCGAGCGTCCAGCCCTTCACCGTCTTGGCGAGGATGACGGTCGGCGTGCCCTCGTGCTCGACCGCGGTCTTGTACGCCGCGTAGAGCTTGCGGTAGTCGTGGCCGCCACGCGGCAGCCGCTGCAGCTCGTCGTCGGAGAGGTGCTCGACCATCTTGCGCAGGCGCGGGTCGGGGCCGAAGAAGTGCTCCCGGATGTACGCGCCCGACTCGACCGCGTACTTCTGGAACTCGCCGTCGACGCGTGCGTGTTCATCTTGTTGACGAGCACGCCGTCGACGTCGCGCGCGAGCAGCTCGTCCCACTCGCGGCCCCAGACGACCTTGATGACGTTCCAGCCCATGCCGCGGAACGTCGACTCGAACTCCTGGATGACCTTGCCGTTGCCGCGCACCGGACCGTCGAGCCGCTGCAGGTTGCAGTTGACGACGAAGATCAGGTTGTCGAGCCGTTCGCGCGCCGCGAGGTCGAGCGCGGCCGTCGACTCGGGTTCGTCGATCTCGCCGTCGCCGACGAAGCACCACACGCGCGCCTTCGACGTGTCGACGAGCTCGCGGTTGTAGAGGTAGCGGTTGAAGCGCGCCTGGTAGCACCGCGTTCAGCGGGCCGAGCCCCATCGACACCGTCGGGAACTCCCAGAACGTCGGCAGCCGGCGCGGGTGCGGATACGACGGCAGACCCTGGCCGCTCGGTCTCGCGGCGGAAGTGGTCGAGCTGCTCCTCGGTCAGGCGGCCTTCGAGGAACGCGCGGGCGTAGATGCCGGGCGCGGCGTGACCCTGGAAGTAGACCTGGTCGCCGAAGCCGCCGTCGCCCTTGCCGCGGAAGAAGTGGTTGAAGCCGACCTCGTACAGCGACGCCGCCGACGCGTACGTCGACAGGTGACCGCCGAGACCGTCGAAGCGATGGTTCGCGCGGTCGACCATCGCGACCGCGTTCCAGCGGACGAACGCGCGGATGCGGCGCTCGATGTCCTCGTCGCCGGGGAACCACGGTTCCTGCTCGGGCGGGATCGTGTTGATGTAGTCGGTCGTGACCATCGCGGGCACCGACGCGCCCTTGTCGCGGGCCCGTTCCATGAGCCGCGCGAGCAGGTAGTGCGCGCGCGACTTGCCCTTGACGTCGATGACCGCGTCGAGCGACTCGAGCCACTCGGCGGTCTCTTGCGGATCGATGTCGGGGAGCTGATGAATCGAACCGTCGATGAACATGCGCCTTCCTGCGCTCATCGGCCGCGTCTGTGTTCCAGATCAGGCTATGGCCGCTGCGAGCGGCCGCAGTGCCGGTTCGACGAGGTCAGCGGGCCGCAGTGTCGGCGCTGCGCGCAGCCGCCGCCCTTCGAGCTCTTCGCCGAAGAACTTGCACTCGCAGCCCTGCTTGTCGCAGTGGTCGAGCGGTCTGGCGGTAGTGCAGCAAGCCGACGACGGACGCGCCGAGCAGGACGACGATGACGAGACGCGTGTCCCGATCGAACGGATCATGAAGATCGCGACCACGACGAGGATGATCACGGCAACGATCGCGAGGATCGCCGACCACGTCTGCACGAACTTGGACATCGAGCCAGGTAGGCAACGATCGCCAGCATCCCCAATCGGCATATGTCGGAGGGTACTCCCGATTCGCGCGGAATGCAGTAGAAGTTCAGGAATTGCCCGAGGGAGTAACTCGACCAGATACGCCGCCGGGAAGCCGGACCGGCGGGCCTGCCACGCCTGGTGGCAGCGGTCGAGCAGCGCGGGCGGTCTCGTCGTCGTAGCGGCCGACGCCGTCTGTGGCCACGTTGGGTGTTGCCGCGGCTGGAGTCACCGGCCCGACGAGAGCGGTCCGGAGGACCACGTACCGGACCCCGAGCCGGCGGGCCTCGCGCGATCGCCGCCGCCGACGGGAACGTGTCGAGGACCTGTGGCCTCCTCGTCGAAGTCCTTGGGCTGAAGCCCGAGTAGCCGTTGACCCGGGGGTCGCCGTCGCGTAGCGCCAGCGACCTGGCGGGGCGCCTCGGCATAGGGCCAGGCCGCTCCGCTCTTCACCGACTTGATCGGCAGTTCGAGCACGACACCCTTCGGCCGGGCCGTCAGCGCCTTGTCGACACCGCCGTCGTCGGCCGATGTCGGGACCGTCACGAAGACGAGGCCGATCGCCGACTCGGCCACGACGAGCCCGCGATTCCAATGGGCAATACGTACCGCCAGCCGCCTTTGAGCCGGCCGAGCGAGCGCGTCGACGCCGACCGCCGCGAACAGCACGAGCGCGAGCTCGGCGCCGAGGGCGAGACGCGAGACCGCGCGGATGCCCGCGAAGCCGGGGACGCGTGGCGAAACGCGATGAACGGTAAGAACGATGCGTTGCCCGTCGATCCGGAACCAGTCGCCGAACGAAAGGATCAGGCACACGATGCCGGCCGCGCCGACGAGCCAGAGCTCGCGCGTGCGCCCCGCGCGCAGCCCGCGGCGCCGGGCCTCGCGGGCGAGTACGACGACGCCGACCGCACCGAAGACCAGCGCGACGAACCCGGGGAACAGCCGGTTCTCGATACCGCGGCTGTAGACCTTCGAGCGCGACCCGATGAACGGCACGTGGTCGAGGACGTAGTTGTGGCTGCCGGCCGAGAGGAAGTCGTCGTAGTGCGTCGCCGACGCGGGTCGAACCCGCGCCGGAACTCGGGCTGGCGCTGCAGCTGCACGTACTTGACCGCGATCGGTACGACCAGCACGACCGTGACCACACCCGCGGCCGCGAGCGCGACCAGCGCAGCCCGGCGGCGCTGCCGCGCCGGGTCGTCAGCAACCAGCCGCCCGCCACGACCAAGATGACGAGGCCCATCATTGCGCCGTAATAACTGGCGGTCAGCGTGAGCGTCGCGAAGCCGAGGCCGAGCTCGACGCCACGACGCGGTGACGGCTGTTCGAGCATGCGCAGCAGCAACAACAGCACGAGCGGCACGAGCGCGCCGCCGACGACGAGTTGGAAGTGCCCATGATGAACCAGACGGATGCTCGTGTACGTGAACGCGAGCGCCGCGACGAACGCGGCGCGGCCAGAACTGCACAACCCGGCGCGTGAGCCGGTACATGCACCACGACGACAGCACCCACGCGCCGAGGTAGATGAGATTGAAGGCAACGACGTCACCGAAGATCAGGCGGAGCGGCCAGTGCACGAGCGCGACCGGCAGCAGCGTCTCGCTGTAGGCCAGCGTGTTCGGCGTCGGGTAGAAGATCGGCGTGTTCCAGAAGGCGTGCCAGCCGTGGAAGATGCCGTCCTGGACGGCTCGCATGATCCAGAGGTTGAGCAGCGAGTCACCCGAATCACCCGGGATCTCGGTGCCGAACTTCCCGAGGTTCGGGAACGTGAGCACGACGGCGATCACGGTGAAGACGGCGAGCAACAACCATGCCGGCGGGTCGCGGGGCGGGGCGTCGGTGACGACCGTCAGCTCGTCTTCGACCGCGTCGGGAGGCGCTCCTCACCCGTCGTCTGCGTCCGCACCGAGCGAACGCTAGTGGTCACGAGGGTGAAAACCTGGGTGGGCGGGAACGGACCCGAAGCGCCTCCTTTAGCGGGCGCGTTGCACCCAGAGGCCGAAAGAGGTGTGGATGTAGTTCTGCCAGTCGACACGAAGGTGCGTATTCGTGAACGGCCGCTTGTCGACGTGAAGGTCTTCGGGCCGTGTGCCGGTCGCGAACGTGATCTTCATGTGGTGGCCGAGCCCACGGATGTGTCGGGTGAGCCCCTCGAGATGGGGCCGCTGATACATGACGACGAGCCCGTCGACCGGCGTCGGACCGTAAGGATCGACGTTGTACTCGGTCGTGTGAACGCCGATGCCGCCGGGCTTCAGGCACGCGATCTGGCGTTCAAAGAACTCCATACCCGCCGCGAGCGAGCCGAGATGCTCCATCGCACACGACGACCACGTGAAGTCGAAGCCCACGAGGTCGTCGGGGACCTGCCGCATGTCGACGGGGCGAAGTGCCACGTTCGCGTGGAACATGCCGTCGTCGCACAACGTGTCGTTGTTGAGATCGGAGAGTTCGTCGGCGTGCTCGTTGGAATCGCGCCACTCCTCGGCGCGCGGCGCATCGGCGGGAAGATCGGTCGCGAGAATCCTGACGCCTTGACTAGCGGCGTAGGCAGTGACGGGTTCGTTCCCGACGCCGAAGCCGAGGCCGCGTCGGCCGGCGCGAAGCATGTCGTGCTCCTCGAGCACCTGCAGGATGTAGACCCACTCCCACGTCTTGCGATGGCGTAACGGACGGATATGCGAGCCGGTCACACCACGCGTTGTAGCTGTCGCAATCGATCTGGTCGAATGTGCACGGCTGGGAGATCGCCCCCACAAGCCGTGGCGCGTGCCGGTATGAGATCCCGTGGGTCGACCTCAACGCAGCCCGCATGGCGCGGCCGGGTATCTCGACGAGACACGCGTGCGATGCTAGGCGCGGCGACCTGGTTCGCAGATCGCCGGAGACCCCAATGGTTCAATGATTCGCCGCGAGGTATCGCTCTGCACTTCGTGGGGAAGCGTTGCGTTGATGGCGAAAGGAGTCTCCATGCCGTCGATGCTTGCTGTCGAGGCTCACGAGCGCGGTGGCGTCGAGACCCTGCACGTTGAGCGGGTGGATCGCCCGGAACCGTTACGTGGTGAGGCGTTGGTCGAGGTGCACGCCGCCGGGATCACGCCGACCGAGTTGACGTGGGATACGACCTGGACGACCCAGGACGGCAGGAGTCGCCTGCCGACGATTCCCTCCCACGAGGTTTCCGGCGTCGTCGTTGCCGCGGGCGAGGGCAGCGCGAGTCTTGTGGGCGAGGACGTCTACGGCTTGATCGACTTCTTCCACAATGGCGCAGCCGCTGAGTATGTCGCGGTACCGACCGAAGACCTGGCTAGGAAACCGAAGTCGGTCGATCACGTCCATGCGGCCGCGCTTCCGTTGTCCGCACTCACGGCATGGCAAGGGCTGTTCAAACACGCCGGGCTCCAGGAGCATCAACGACTGTTGGTGCAGGGCGCAGCCGGCGGGGTCGGAAGCTACGCGGTGCAGCTCGGGCGTCATACGGGCGCCGAGGTGATCGGGGTGGCGTCGGCCCTCGATGAACAGCTCGTCAAAGAGCTCGGCGCGCACGAGGTCATCGACTACAAGACCCGGCGCTTCGAGAACGCCGTCACCGAGGTCGACGTCGTGTTCGACACCGTCGGCGGCGACGTCCAGCGGCGGTCGTGGAAGGTGCTCAAACCGGGCGGCACGTTGGTTTCGATTGTCGAGCAACCCTCAGCCGAGCTCGCCGAAGAACATCACGCAGACGGCGTCATGTTCATCGTCGAACCCAACCGAGACGACCTCACATCCATCGCCAACCTCGTTGACAACGGCGAGCTCACCCCCGTCGTGAGCGCAGTGTTTCCGCTCGCAGAAGGCCCGACCGTGTACGTGACGGGACTGCATGACCACGTTGCCGGAAAGATCGTTCTGGACGTCCGCGCCGTCTGATCCGCGCTCCTGCGAGTGGGCACTAGAGAACTCGAACCTCCGAGCATTGCTCCCCTGCTGACGACGACGGTGGGATTTGACTCTTGCGATGTCGTGCGGCCGTATCACGAAGCGTTTCCCGCGCTCCAGATTCGTGCGGTGCCGCGGCGCGGATCCAGCGCGTCTGCTCAGGCAGGCCGGGGTGGCGCGACCCCACCCTGCACCGCGGCACCCGCCAAGGCTCGAACGGGCGAACGGGGAACGGTCGACGGCGGGCGACGCGCAATCAACAGGCGCGTGTATTTGACCGATCCGCGTCAGTCTCTTGTCGTGAAACGGCGATCCGCTGGGGCAACAGTTCGGTCGCTGTGGCTTGCCGCTGTGGCGGGGCGCCGGATCTCTTGCTGCTTCTTGGTCCGACGAGAGCCCCGCCACAGCGGTATGGCTGCGTTGCACATTGGTATTGGGCGGTGTAGCCGAGTGGTTCAGGCCGAGGCCATGCATGGCTTCGCACGCAGGTTCGATTCCTGCCACCGCCTCTTGGGTTCGATTCGGCGGGCGGCCGCCGCAACGAAGTCGATCTTGGCAAAGACGTTGCGGGCTTCGCGTTTCGTAGCGCGGGTAGTTCCCGAACTTTCGATACGTCTTGGGTACTAGCAACAGAAACCCCACCATTCTGGTGGGGTTGTGTGCCTTCCAACCACGAGTTTTGGTGGGCGGTAGAGGACTCGAACCTCCGACCTCATGCGTGTCGAGCATGCGCTCTAACCAACTGAGCTAACCGCCCCTATTGAGCCCGCAAGACTAGCCCGCCCCTCATCGTGGGCTCACACGCACCTCACAATGTGGCTCGAAGATGGAGCCACGAAACTCACCAAGATCATTGCTGCAGCCACGACCGCCGCCGTGCTCACCACGGGAGCGGTCACCGTCGCCGGAGCAGCGTCGGGCGATTCGGGTTCCAAGAAGCCTGCCGCCACTGCCGAGGCCAAGAACCACCCCAAGAAGGCGGTCGCTGCGCCGCCTGGTCGGTCGTCGAGCTGCGATCCTCGCCGCCAAGACGATCGGCATCAAGCCCAAGCAACTCGTCGAGGAAGTGAAGGGCGGCAAGACGGTCGGTCAGGTCGCTTCGGACCACGGCTCGTCGCCGACCGCGGTGATCAATGCCCTCGTCGCCGCCGGCAACAAGGCCGTCGACAACCAGGTCGCCAAGCACCACATCTCGGCGGACCGTGCGGCCAAGATCAAGGCCAAGCTGCCGGAGAAGGTCACGAACTTCGTGAACAACTGGCACCCGAAGACCAAGTAGATCCCTGCAGGGGAATCCAGCGCCCCGTGCGGCACCGAACTCTGAGTGGATGGATGATGGTCATCCACTCGGAGGCGGTGCCGCATGGCACGTGATGACACGGTTGACTGGCTGCTCGACCACGCCGGGCGGCACCGATTGCTCGACCGCAACGATGAGATGGCGCTGGCGCAGGCAATCGAGCAGGGCGGCCCCGAAGGTGCTCGAGCCCGCCAACAGTTCATCGAAGCGAACCTGAGACTGGTCGTCTCCGTCGCGCGCTCCTTCGAAGGACGCGGGCTGTCGCTCCCCGACCTCGTGCAGGAAGGCAACGCCGGCCTCGTCCGCGTGGTCGACGGCTTCGACTGGCGCCGCGGGTTCAAGTTCTCGACGTACGCGGTGTGGTGGATCCGCCAGGCGATCCAACGCGCGCTTTCGGAACAGGGCCATTCGCTTCGACTGTCGTCGAGCGGCGCCGACGACCTCGCACGTGTGCGGAGTGCGGTGTCGTTGTTCGAGGAACTTCACCGCCGCCGCCCGACGGTTTCGGAGCTCTCGCACGAAACCGAGCTGAGCCCAGCGCGGGTGCAGCGCGTGTTGAACGCGGTCAAGCCGTTCGTGTCGCTCGACGTGCCGGTGACCAGCCCCGACGGCAGCGACGGCGACACGCTCAGCGCGCTCCTCCCCGACGATGCGCCCGCCGTTGCGGATCTCGCCGAACGCTCGACGTTCGCGGCGGTCCTCGACCGCATGATGGCGGTGCTCGACCGCCGTGAGCGCATGATCGTGACGATGCGCTTCGGCCTCAACGGCCAAGACCCCGCTGCCGAGCGCCGAGATATCGAAGACGTTGGGATTGTCGAGCGA
The DNA here is from genome assembly GCA_963768035.1 of uncultured Chloroflexia bacterium. Classification (GTDB taxonomy): domain Bacteria; phylum Chloroflexota; class Limnocylindria; order Limnocylindrales; family CSP1-4; genus CAIXZV01. The sequence continues at coordinate 898,382 of CAVYGJ010000002.1, read as the reverse complement.
ACGCCTGCGCCAGATCGAAGCCCGCGCCTTCTCCAAGCTCCGCCACCCCTCCGTCGAACCCGAAGCGAGAGAGACTCCTCGCCGGCTAACTGCTCGAACCTGCGTCGCTGCGGCATCAATGGATGCCAGAGCGACGCAGGTTCGCAGCGGCGGGGGTTAGCGCTAGATGTCGCCGCGGTGGCGGAGGATTTGGAACGAGATCCAGCTCGTACCTGCCCACCGGGCCGAGAAGCTAGGCGAGTTCAAGGGGGACGTGTCGGAGACCGATACCTGACGGGTTCGCGATCTCGGGAGACATGTTGGCGATCGGATTCCTGGTGTTCTCGGTGGTGTGGGCGATCCTCGGCTACCGCCGGTCGGATCGCTTCCTCGCCGCCCACGGCACGAACATTCGGTGGCGCGAGCCCCGCGATCTGGGGGTTCCTCTGCCTCATGTTCGGGCTGATCGGATACGTCGCCCTCTACATCGCCGAGCGCAACGCCGCGAAACACGTGCAGCCGCGCCCGGTCATGTCGCGCGATGCACAGTTCGAGCAAGGCCAACGGTGGACCCCGCCGGCAATGCGCTCGGCGCACGACCCCACGCCCTATTACACGCCGTTGCCGGACCCGACTCCGGCCGACGCCGGCGCGCCGAACGTCGGCGGCTCGGAATTCCTCCCGCGTCGCTGAGCGCGCCCGGTTCTACGCTGGCTCGATGCCGGCCGACGAGGTGGTGCTTCCGTCGCCGTGCCTCGTGGTGCTGGTCGGGATCTCGGGCTCGGGCAAGAGCACCTGGGCCGCCGCGCACTTCGCCCCCGCGCAAGTCGTGTCGAGCGACGCGCTGCGCGCTGCGGTCGGCGCGGGTGAGGACGACATCACCGCAAGCGACGATGCCTTCGCCGTTCTCGAAGACATCGTCGCTCGTCGCATCAAGCGCAAGCTGACGACCGTCGTCGACACGCTCGGGCTCGATCCAGTGCGACGTGCGCAGTGGCTCACGCTGGCGCGCGCACAAGGCCTGTCGACCGCGTGCGTCGCGTTCGCGGTTCCCGTGACCGAGGCGCGCGAGCGGCTACGCGCCCGCCACAAGTCGGTGCCGCAACGCGTGCTGTCCGGTCAGGCGAAACAGTTCAAGGCGCAGGAGGCACTCGTCACCACCGAGGACTTCGACGTCGTACTCACGCCCACCGCGGTGCGGACGGCGCCGGCCGCGATCGCCCGAGCGGCCGCGCCGGCCGGTGGCGACCCCGTGGCTCCGGCCGCGTTGCAGTTCGGCCTCCAGATCCCGGCGTTCGACTTCCCAGGCGGCCGCGCCGAACTGCGCCCCACGCTCGCCGCGCTCGCGTGCGCGGCCGAGGACGCAGGCTTCGCCAGCGTTTGGGTGATGGACCACTTCCGGCAGATTCCGATGTTCGGTCCCGCGTGGCACGACATGCTCGACAGCTACACCGCACTCGCGTATCTCGCCGGCGTGACCGATCGTGTCCGGCTCGGCGCGCTCGTGACCGGCATCACGCATCGGGGGCATCGCCCAGCTCGGCAAGATCATCGCAACGCTCGACGTCCTCTCGGGCGGGCGCGGCGGTATGCGGCCTCGGCGTCGGGTGGTTCGCGGCGGAGGACAACGCGCTCGGGATTCCGTTTCCACCGATCGCCGAGCGCTACGCGCTCCTCGAGGACGCGCTCGAGTTCCTCCCGTTGTTCTGGGGCAAGGGCGCGCCCGCGTACGAGGGACGCGTCCTCCATGTTCCCGAAGCCCTGTGCTATCCGCGGCCGCTGCAGGAGCACGTCCCGATCCTCGTGGGCGGCGCCGGTGAACGGCGCACGTTGCGGCTCGCGGCCCAGTACGCCGACGCGTGCAACATCATCGGTGAAGCCGACGTTGTGGCGCACAAGCTCGACGTGTTGCGCGTCCACTGTGAAGCGGTTGCGCGCGATCCGGCGACGATCGAAGTGACGCAACTCTCGACGACGCTCGTCGGCAAGGACGCGACCGATCTCCATGAGGCGCTCGAACGACTCCGCCCCCGCCGCACGAGCGCCGAGCACTTCGCAGCGCGTGTGAACGCCGGCACCGTGCCGGATCAGATCGGCCGGTTCCGCGCACTCGCCGCGGCCGGCGTGCAGACCGCGATCGTGAGCCTCCCCGACCTCGGCGACGCGACACCGATCGAACGCTTCGGCGAAGTCATTGCCGCGTTCCGTTAACTCGTCACGCGGCGGCGACGTCGAGTTCGTCGAGCGCAGCCAGCACGGCGATCTCCTCGTCGTTCGCCGCCTTCAGCGCGCGGTGCAACAACTCCACCTCGCTCAGGTCCGCGTCGAACGACGCGAGCGACGATGCAGCTTCGAGCATCGGCCGGGCGAGCATGTCGCGCGTCGACTCGTACGCGGCCGCGTCGCCGGTCGTGAGGATCGAGCGGGCGAGCAGTTCGGCGTCGCGCAGCGCGTCGGTGATGCCGTGCGCGGCGATCGGATCCTTGAAGTAGCCGGCGTCGCCGACGAGCGCCCAGCCCGGACCGTGCGCGCGGCGCAGGTGGCCGGGCCGTCCGGGGAACGAACGGAAACGACGTCGGCGGGCGCGATGCCGTCGAGCGTCGCGGCGAGTCTCGGGCGCGACCTCGCGCGAGCAGCTGGTGGAACAACGCTCGACGCCGCAGCTTGCGATCGGTCACGAACCGTTCCGGCTCGCGTGCCCACGAACACCGTCGGCGACACCGTCGTTGGTCGGGATCACGCCGGCCATCGCCGCCGGACCGGGAAGTACCAGTCGTAGAGATCCTGCGTCGAGGCCCGGGAAGTATCCGTAGATGTACGCGCCCGCGTCGGTCCGCTGTACGAGTTCGTCGCGCCGACCAGCCTGGCGATCGTCGAGCCCATACCGTCGGCGCCGATGACGATCGGCGCGTCGGCAACCGACGCGACTGCCGCCGACGTCGGCCGTGATGCCGCTGACGCAGCCGTCTCGGCGTTCGCCGCAGTCCGGTGACGCGCACGCCGTACGACAACCTCGACGCCCGCGTCCCACGCGGCGTCGACGAGCATCGGGTCGAGCACCGTCCGGCGCGGTGCGTAACAGCGCGTCGACGCCGTGCTGCTCGCCGATCGCGATCTGCACGACGTCGTCGCCGTAGTGGAAGTGCGTGCGGCGAATCGCCGGCGTGCCCGCGGCACGGATCTCGTCGAGCAGGCCCCACCGCTGGAGCTGCATCACACCGCCGCGCATGCAGCGCGTGCGTCGACAACGTGTCGGCGCCGTACTGCGCCCGGTCGACGAGCAGCACGCGCTTGCCGGCGCGGCCGAGCAGCATCGCGGTCGCGGCGCCCGCGGCACGGGCGCCGACGACGATCGCGTCGTAGTGCGCGAACGGAACCGATGTTGGAGACGGGCGTTCGCCATGAGTCGCTTCCTTTCACGCCGCCGCGGCACGCGGTGCCGGGTGGCGATGTAGCGGGCGAGGAGCAGCGCGTCGTCGGCGACGCCGTCGATGAAGTGCGACTTGCGCGCCGCGCTGGAACCGCAGGCCGATCGTGTAGAGCCCGGGAACCGCGGTGATGCCCTCGCGCTGGCGGATGTCGCCGCGCGCGTCGAGCACGGCAACGTGCAGCCACGGGTACGAACGCCGGTAGCCGGTCGCCCACACGACGCTCGTGATGTGCTCGGCGCGCAGGTCGAGCGACCGCGGGCGTCGCGGGGACGCGCACGGCGCCGGGCGCGGCTCCCGCCAGCACGCGCATCGCGTCGGCCGATCGGGTCGACGCGCTCGAGCACGCGCGTCGAGCTTGCCGCTCCGACTCGCTCGACACCGAGGCGCGCAGGTCGTCGGCGAACACGACGTGCCGACCGTGCGACGCCGACGAGATGGCCGGCGAGCCGCACGCCTTGCTGCTGCAGCGTGTTGAGGTCGAGGTCGCGCGGCGGGATCGAACCGACGAGCTGCATCGACGGCTGGCGCTTGCGCCGCGTCGATGTCGCGCACGCCTGACGGCCAGGTCCTCGAAGACCCCGGCGCGGTCGAGCCACGTCATGATGTCGGCGCCGCGGTAACGGCGCGGCAGTGCGCGTGTGGCGACCGACGGCGAGCGTCACGTCGCGTCCGCTCGCCTGCAGCTCCGACGCGAGCTGCGACGCCCGACGCCGACGGCGCCGACGACCAGCACGTTGCCGTCGGGCAGCTGCTCCGGGCGCTGGTACGTCGTCGGGCGTGAACTGCACGATGTCCGGCGTCGATGTCCGACGCGAGCGCGGGGATCTGCGGTTGCATCGCCTCGCCGGTCGCGACGACGACTGCTTCGGCGGTCCACGTGCCCCGGTCGGTCACGACCTCGAACTGCGTCGTCGCGGCGGCGAACGGATCGCACCGTCGTGTGCTCCTCGACGCGGCGCCTCGATCCGAGTCGCGTAGCGCTCGAAGAACGCGAGCATCTCGGGCGTCGGTCATGAAGCCGTCGGGGTCGGGGCCGTCGTAGCTGAAACCGGGCAGGCGCGCGTCATCCAGTTGGGCGAGAGCAGGCGGAACGAATCCCAGCGCTCGGTGCGCCACACGTTCGCGACGCGACCGCGCTCGATGACGACGTGGTCGATGCCGTGGGCGGTGAGACCGGCGCTCATCGCCAGGCCGGCTTGCCCGCCTCCGATGACAACCGTGTGGATGCGCATGTGATGACCTTTGGTGAACGGGCCGGCCGGGTCGGCGGCCCGGCCGGTCCGGACGGGTGGTGCGTCACGGCGACGTCGATGGTCACGTCGACGCCGTTCGTGAGCACGTCGTAGACGGCCGAGCGGGCACGCGACTGCTCGACGATCTCGCGCAGCGTCTCGGCGGGCGCGTCGCCGTCGATGCGGAACGACACGCGGAGCTGCTGGTAGCCGTTGCGGACCTCGTCCGAGATACCGAGCAGGCCGCGCAGGTCGATGTCACCCTCGATGGTCGCCTCGACCGAGGTGAGCGTGACGCCGGCGCGCGGCGGCGATGTTCGCGACGCCGGCCATGAGGCAGGCGCCGAGCGCGTGCAGCAGGAACTCGACGCGGCGTCGGGGCCTGGTCCTTGCCCACGAGCACGTTCGGGGTGGTCGGCGTCGTAGGCGTACGTCTGGATGTGCGTCGTGCTCGCCGCCGGCACCCGAGAACGTCTCGATCGTCGTGCGGCTGTGCGTGCCGACGACCCAGCGGTTCGTCGCCCGGAAGCGGAACTCCGCGAGGTCGGGCTGGTTGCGGACGTGCGTCGATCGTTCCGAAGAGGTTCGGAACGTCCACGCCGTTGCGAGCGGTGGGCTCGGTCGTGGTGCGTCATGGAGGTCTCCTTGTCGGTGTCCGGATGACTCGCTCACGATGCGGGATCGCTGCGTGCGAGGGACTTGGAGACGACCTGGAGGACTTCTGGAGAACTTCTCCACACCGTCTCCAAGCCCTTGGACCAGGGGTTTCGTACGTTCACGGCATGAGGAACCGAGCTCCGAGCATCGCCCCGAGCCGCATTCGGGCCGGGGTGCCGCGACATGACCCCGATGACGCTGATGCTGGCGCCGATCGGTTTCGTCGTCGGTGCCACCGCGGCGGCGAGCAACGTCCATCCGCTCGTCGGCCTGGCCACCGCCCCGCTGATCTTCGGGGCGAGCGCGCAGCTCGTCGTCCTGCACATGCTCGACGAGGGCGCCGCGCCCGTCCTGATCGTCGCGACCGCGGCGCTCGTGAGCGCGCGACTGATGCTCTACGGCGCGGTCATGGCGCCGCACTGGCAGCGCTCGCCGCTGCGCTGGAAGTTGTTCGCGAGCTCGTTCCTCGTCGAACAGACGGTCGCGCTCGCGGCACCGCACGCGGAACGCAACCCCGACCCCGCCGAACATCGCCGCTACTACGCCGGTATCGCGATCACGTTGTGGAGCGGCTGGCTGGCCGCGAACGCCGCGGGCGTCGTGTTCGGTTCGAGCACGCACTCGCTCATTCCGATCGAGCCGTTGCGCGTGCTCGCGTTCGTCGCGCTCGCCGTCCCGCGGCGCGCGCGAGCGCGGTGCGCGCCGCGCCGCGCATCGCCGGCCGCGACCGCGGCACTCGTGTTCGCGGGACTGCCGCAGGGCACGGGGTTGCTCATCGCGTGCGCGATCGGTGTCGCCGCGGGCATGGCGAGAGACGGCGGCGCATCGTGACTGCGCTCATCGTCGTCCTGGTTGTCGCCACCGTGACGTTCCTGTTGCGCGCGTCGCTCGTCGTCGCGTTCGGCGAACGCGCGGTGCCCGAGGGCATGCGCCGCGCGAGCGGCTACGTCCTGCCCGGCGATGATGAGCGCGCTGGCCGCGGCCGGCGCTCGGTGCCCGCGCCGGGGCGGAACTCCGATCCCGGGCCTGGTCGTGGTGGCGGTCGTGGGCGCGGCGGCGAGCGTCCGCTTCCGTTCCATCGCCTGGCCGTTTCTCGCCGGTCTGGCGGCGTACGGCCTCCTTTCGCTGACGCCGCTGTAGCCCGCCTAGGCCATCATGGGCAGCGTGATCTTCGAGTTCGACGACTTCGAGCTCGACACCGAGCGCTTCGAGCTGCGCCGCGGCGGCGAGCTCGTGCCACGTCGAGCCGCAGGTGTTCGACGTCCTCCGCTACCTCGTCGAGCACCGCGACCGCGTCGTGGCCAAGGAAGAGCTGCTCGACAACGTCTGGGGCGACCGGTTCGTCAGCGAGTCGGCGCTGACGAGCCGGATCAAGGCGGCCCGTCAGGCGCGTCGGCGACAACGGGCGCGACGCAGCGCGTGATCGCGACCGCGCACGGCCGCGGGTACCGGTTCGTCCCGCACCGGTCGCCGACGCGATCGACGCGCCGCCGCCGCAGCCGACGGCCGCCCGCCGCGACATCCGCTACGCGCGCAGCGGCACGCGTCAACATCGCCTACGAGGTCACCGGCGGCGGGCCGATCGACATCGTGCTCGTCCCCGGGTTCGTCTCCCACCTCGAGATCGACTGGGAGGACCCGCGCTCGGCCGACGTTCCTCGAACGGCTCGGCCGCATCGGACGGCTGATCCGCTTCGACAAGCGCGGCACCGGGCTGTCGGACCGCCCGCCCGGACTCCCCGACCTCGAGACACGCATGGACGACGTGCGCGCGGTGATGGACGCGGCCGGCAGCGAACGCGCCGTCATCTTCGGCGTACTCCGAGGGCGGACCGATGGCCGCGCTGTTCGCGGCGACGTATCCGGCCCGGACGCAGGCGCCTCGTGCTCTACGGCACCTACGCGCAGCGCGACGCGCAGCGACGACTATCCGTGGGCGCCGACGCTCGAGGAACGCATCGAGTACGCCGCGTCGACCGAGTCGGAGTGGGGCATCGCGTCCGAACATGCAGCGGATGTGCCCGAACGCCGACGCACGCGATGGCCGAATGGTGGCAACGCCGCGCCCGCGCCGCGGCGAGCCCGGGCGCGGTCCGCGCGCTGATCGAGATGAACTCGCTGATCGACGTCCGCGACGTGCTGCCGACGGTCCGCGTGCCGACGCTCGTCGCTCCACCGCCGCGACGACCCGACAGGTGAGCGATCGAGGACGGCCGCTACGTCGCCGAGCACATCCCGAGCGCCCGCTTCGTCGAGCTCGACGGGCGTCGACCACGTGCCGTGGATCGACGCCGACCAGGTGCTCGAGCCGATCGAAGCGTTCGTCGACCGAGCTCGACCGGACGCCGAGCCGTCGCCGCGGGCCGACGATCGGAGCGCGCGCTGGCCACGACCCTGTTCACCGACATCGTCGGGTCGACCGACCTGAACGCGAGCGATGGGCGACGCCGCGCTGGAGCGCGCTGCTCGACCGGCACGACCGCATCGTCCGCGAGGTCGATCGAGACGTGGGACGGTCGCTGGGTGAAGTCCACGGGCGACGGCGTGCTCGCGGTGTTCGAGACCCCGGCCCGCGCGCTGCGCGCCGCGCTCGCGCGGCGCACGACCGGCTCGCCGAGCTCGGCATCCGCATCCGCGCCGGTGTGCACGCGAGCGAGATCGAGACGCGCGGCGACGACGTCGCCGGGCTCGGCGTCACGATCGCGGCGCGCCTGCTCGACGCTCGCCGAGCCCGGCGAGATGCTCGTCACCGTCGACGGTGCGCGACCTCGTCGCCGGCTCCGGCATCGAGCTCGTCGAACGCGGGCGAGCACGCGCTGAAGGGCGTGCCGGGCACGTGGAGCGTCCTGCACGCGGTCGCGGTGCCGGAACCGCTCGCGGCCGCAGCTGCGACCGCGACGACGGCGCCCGACCGGCCGGCGCCGCGGCAACCTGCCGCAGCCCGCCGATCCGTTCCTCGGTCGTGACGACGACCTCGCAGCGGCTCGACGGCCGCGGTCGAGCAGTCGCGGCTCGTCACGCTCGCCGGGTCCGGGCGGCGTCGGCAAGACGCGGCTCGCGATCGAGTTCGCGCAGCGACTCCGAGCTCGAGACGCTGGTTCGTCGACCTGAGCCGGGTCACCGAGCCCGGCGCGGTCGCGCGCGCGTTCCTCGACACGCTCGGCGTCTCACCGCGCCAGCGACGTCGCCGACTGCGACCGCATCGTCGAGACGCTCGAGATCGCGCTCGGTGCTGCTCGTCGTCGACAACTGCGAGCAGGTGCGTCGACGCCGTCGCCGAGATCGTCGGCCGCATCGACCGCGAGACGCCACAGGTGCGCGTCCTCGCGACGAGCCGCCAGGCCCTCGGCGTCACCGGCGAGCAGGTGCTCGTCGTCGCGCCGCTCGATCTGCCCGACGAGTCGGCGTCGGCCGACGAGCAGCGCGACGTCCGACGCGGTGCGCGATGTTCTTCGACCGGGCCGAGCGGGCCGGCGCGGTCGATCGACGACCTCGAGCGGTCGTCGCGCTGTGCCGCCGCCTCGACGGCATCCCGCTCGCGCTCGAGCTCGCGGCGGCCCGCATGCGCGCGTTCTCGGCGGCGCAGATCCTCGAACAGCTCGACGCGGGCTGGTCGGTGTCGGTCGGCCGGCGGCGACCACGGCCCGCGCACCACCTCTCGCTCGACGACGCGATCGACTGGTCGTTCCGGCTGCTCGACGACGGCGAGCGCTCGCTGCTGCTCGCTGTTGAGCACGTTCCGCGGCGCCGTTCGACCTCGCCGCCGCGGCCGCGGTCGCCGGCGTGCGACGCCGGCGACGACCGCCGACCGGCTCGCGCAGCTCGTCGACAAGTCGCTCGTGCAGAGCGCGCCCGGCCGCGCCGGCCGGCGCTTCCGGCTGCTCGAGACGGTGCGCGCGTTCACTCGACGCGCGGCTCGACGCCGCCGACGCGCGGATGTCGCGCGCGAACGGCACGTGCGCGTACTTCGCGGAGCGAGGTCGACGAGCTCGGCGCGCTCGTGCCCGGCCCCGACGAGAGGACGCGGCCGGCGCGGCTCGCGGTCGAGTTCGACGACGTGCACGCGGCGTTCGACCATCGCGGTCGATCCGCGGCGACGTCGACACCGCGGCCCGGCTCGCCTGCGGCCCGCGCCTGTCGCTCTCGACCGAAGGCGCGCGTTGGGCCCAGCTCGCGTTGCGGGCGGTCGAGCTCCCCGGCATCGACGACGCATCCCGACTACGTGTCGCTGCTCGCGAGCGCGGCGTGGGGCGCGGTCCTGATCGGCGACCTCGCACGCGCGCCGCGACGCTCGCGCGAGCACGGCATCGACGATCGTCGGCGACCCGCCGCAGCACCCGCGCCTGTGCTGGATCTGGACGCAGGCAACCGGCGGTTCGTTCGCCGAAGGCGCCGACGGCGTGCTCGGGCCGGCGCCGCGGTCGCCGCCGCGAAGCGGCGACGCCGGCGCCGAGTCGTTCCTGCTCGGCACCGCGTCGATCTACCGGCTGGCGGCCGGCGACGAACACGCCGCCGTCGAACATGCGCAGCGCGCGCTCGATCTCGCGCGCACGATCGGCAGCCGGTCGCTGCAGGCGCGCGCCGCCGGTGCGCTGGCGTACGCCCTGCAGGACATCGACGCCGCGGCGGCGCGGCGGGCCGCCGCCGAGGTGCTCGAGATCGCGACGCCCGGTGACTTCCACCTGAGCATGCCGCATCGCGTGCTCGCGATCCTCGCGTGGCGCGACGGCGATCGCGACGACCGCGGCCGAGCACGCGACGCAGCCGCCGTACCTCATCCGCGACCAGGGCGACCGCTACGTGCAGGCCGCGTCGATCCGCCAGCTCGCGGTGATCGTCGGCTCTGTCGATCCGCCGCTCGCCGCCGAGCTGCTCGGCATCGCGGACTCGCTCGTGCCGCAGGCCGCGTCAGCGCGCGCGACGCCGCGGCCGGCACGCAGCTCCGCACCGCGTTGCGCGAGTCGCTCGGCACCGACGGCTACGAGGAGTGCATCGAGCGGGGTCGCCGGGCGGATGCGACGGTGATGTACGCGACCGTCGATCGTGCCCTCGTGTTGATGCGTTCCGACTGACGGTGACGGTATGGTCCCGCGCGTGACACCGAACTCTTGAGGTGCTTCGCGACGCGCCACTTCACCGCGTGCCTCGCGAGCACGCCATCGTCGCAGCTCTTGGTGTCGTTCTCGTGGCGATCAGCTGGTTGCTGATCGAACGCGCGTCACACCGCGTTCCCGGCTGGGAGCGGTCGCTGTTCGTTCGCATCAACGAGCTCCCCGACGGGCTTCGATACGTGCTGTGGCCGGTCATGCAGTTCGGCAACTTCTGGATCTGGGCCATCGTGGCACCGATCCTGTTCGCCGTCTACCGACGACCGGCACCGGCGGTCACGGTTGCTGTGGCGTGTGTCCTTGCCTGGCTCGTTCGCGAAGCCCGTCAAGTCGTTCGTCGGCCGAGGACGGCCCATCGAAGTACTGACGCACGCAACGGTGCGCGAGTCCGGCATCCACGGTCTGGGCTTCGTATCCGGCCATAGCGCGGTTGCGGCTGCGTTCGCGGCCGGGCTATCGCCGTGGCTGCCACGCCCGTTGATCGTGGTCGCGTCGGTCATGGGTCGCGCGTGTCCCAGGTCACGCTCGCCTGCGAGTCTCCGCGGGTCGCCGCCACGTTCAGCGGCTGCGTCGGCGACAGGCGCGGCTGGACGACGGATTCGATGGTGGCGAGGAAGTAATCGGCGACATAGACATGGCCATCGGTGGTGGCCCGCACTCCGATGGGATAACCCAACGGGGAATTGGCCGAAGGCCCCGGGACCACGGCGGCATAGGTGCCGTTGCCGGCGAAAATGGACAGCACGCCCTCCGGGGTGACCTTGTCCACCAGGTTGTTGAAATAGTCGGCGATGAAAACATTGCCGCGACCGTCGACCGTCACCCCGGACGGCTGATTCAAGCTGGACATGGTCGCTGGGCCGGGCGTCGGGGCTCCTGCAGCACCAGTACCGGCAATGATCGACAAAGTGCCGTCCGTCGTGACCTTTTCGATCATATTGTTGGAGTTGTCGGCGATGTAGAGGTTGCCGTCGCCGTCGATCGCCACGCCGGCCGGGAACCCCAGGTTGGAACTGGTTGCCGGACCCGCCGTGGGTGCGCCGTTGGTTCCGGTTCCGGCCACGATCGACAATGTTCCGTCCGGGGTGATCTTCTCGACCACATTGTTGTAGAAATCTGCGACATACAGATTGCCCACATCGTCGAGCGCAATTCGTCGGGCATCGTTCAAGGCTGATGAGACAGCCGGGCCTGGTATCGGAGTTCCCGCCGTTGCCGGTGCCGGCGAAGATCGACAACGTGCCGCCCGGGGTGATTTTTTCGATCACATTGTTCGAGGTGTCCGACACGTACACCGTGCCATCGGCGGTCACGGCGACGCCCTGGGGGGTGTTCAAGTTCGACGACGTCGCCGGTCCGGTAGTCGGCGTTCCGACGGTGCCGTTTCCGGCGATGATGGACAACGCGCCGCCCACGGCCACCTTTTCGATGACGTGGTTGTCACTGTCGGCGACGTACACGCTGCCGTCCATCTGGTCCTTGGTGACCCGGCCGGCGGTCGCCCGCTTGGTGGTTGCGGAGCCCTTGTCGATGCCGGCGGCCTTCCGGAGCAGGTCCGGCGCCGGCGGCGTCTTGAGGACGAACGTGAACGAGCGGTCCTCGAAGATCGTGATCTGGGCGGGGATGACCTGCCCGGACTTGTCCGCGGTGCGCTCGTTGTACGCCTTGGTGAACTCGACGATGTTGATGCCGTGCGGGCCCAGCGCCGTGCCGACGGGCGGGGCGGGCGTCGCCTTGCCGGCCGGCAGCTGCAGCGTCAGGACGATTCGGATCTTCTTGGCCACGGTGTGCTCGCTCCCTGCCTCGTTACAGTTTCTCGACTTGCAGGAAGTCGAGCTCGACCGGGGTCTCCCGGCCGAAGATGCTCACGAGGACCTTCAGCTTGTTGCGCTCCGGGTTGACCTCGTCGACGGTGCCGATGAACTCCGCGAACGGGCCATCGGTGACACGCACGGACTGGCCCTTCGTGAACGCGACCCGGAACTTGGGCGTCTCGACGCCCATGTGCCGGAGGATCTGCTTGACCTCGGTCTCGTCGAGCGGGATCGGCTCGCTGCGCATCCCGGGGATGTTGCCGCTGCCGACGAAGCTCGTGACGCCCGGCGTGTTGCGGACGACGAACCACGACTCTGGGTCGAGGATCATCTCCACGAGCACGTAGCCCGGGTAGACCTTCTTCTGGACGGTGTGCCGCTGACCCTGGCGGATCTCGATCTCGTCCTCCATCGGGACGAGCACCTGGAAGATCTTGTCCTCCATGCCCATCGACTCGATGCGGTGCTCGAGGTTGGCCTTGACCTTGTTCTCGTAGCCCGAGTACGTGTGGATCACGTACCAGCGCTTCTCGGGCGCCTTCGCGGGCGCAAGCTGCTCGGTCATGCCAGGTCTGCCAATGCACGGATCACGAAGTCATACCCCGAGTCGACGACCGTGATGAACAGCCCCACCACGAACGAGATGACGAACACGAGGACCGTCAGATTCCGTACCTGGATGCGGCTTGGCCACGAGACCTTCTTGAGCTCGGACCACGATTCCTTGATGAACTGGCGAAATCGCTTCACGGTTGCCTTTTCAGCGGATGCGGGATGTGGCAGGGGCGATAGGACTCGAACCTACAACCTGCGGTTTTGGAGACCGCTGCTCTGCCAATTGAGCTACGCCCCTGCGGGCCGGACGTCGCCTGCTACTTCGCCTCGCGGTGGAGCGTATGGCGGCGCTCCCGAGGGCAGTACTTCAGCAGCTCGATCCGGTTCGGATCATTCTTCTTGTTCTTGCGCGTCGAGTAGTTCCGCTGCTTGCACTCCGTGCACGCGAGCTGGATGACCGGACGCGCCTCAACTCTAGCCATGGTGCCTCGTTACGCGATGATGCTGACGATGGCGCCGGCACCGACGGTGCGGCCGCCCTCGCGGATGGCGAAGCGCTGGCCGACCTCGAGGGCGATCGGGGTGATCAGCTCGACCGTCATCTCGACGTTGTCGCCGGGCATGATCATCTCCGCGCCGCCCGGCAGCCCGATGGCCCCGGTGACGTCGGTCGTGCGCAGGTAGAACTGCGGCCGGTACCCGTTGTAGAACGGGGTGTGGCGGCCGCCCTCCTCCTTGGTCAGGACGTAGACCTGCGCGGTGAACTTCGTGTGGGGCGTGACCGAGCCGCTCTTCGCGAGCACCTGGCCGCGCTCGATGTCGTCGCGCTCGATGCCCCGCAGGAGGCAGCCGACGTTGTCGCCGGCCTCGCCCGCGTCGAGCAGCTTCTTGAACATCTCGACGCCGGTGACGACGACCTTGCGGGTCGCCTGGATGCCGACGATCTCGACCTCCTCGCCGACCTTGATCACGCCGCGCTCGATGCGCCCGGTGGCGACCGTGCCGCGGCCCTTGATGCCGAACACGTCCTCGATCGGCATCAGGAACGGCTTGTCGACCGGGCGGACCGGGTTGGGGATGTACGAGTCGACCGCGTCCATCAGCTCCTGGATCGGGGCGTAGGCCGGGTTCTCGGGATCGTCGGGCGCCTCGAGCGCCTTGAGCGCGGAGCCGCGGATGACCGGGATGTCGTCACCCGGGAAGTTGTTCTTGGTCAGCAGCTCGCGGACCTCGAGCTCGACGAGGTCGAGCAGCTCGGGGTCGTCGACCATGTCGACCTTGTTGAGGAACACGACGATGAACGGCACCTCGACCTGGCGGGCGAGCAGGATGTGCTCCCGGGTCTGGGGCATCGGGCCGTCGGTCGCGGCGACGACGAGGATCGCGCCGTCCATCTGCGCGGCGCCGGTGATCATGTTCTTGATGTAGTCGGCGTGCCCGGGGCAGTCGACGTGCGCGTAGTGGCGGGCGTCCGTCTCGTACTCGACGTGGGCGATCGCGATCGTGATCCCCCGCTCGCGCTCTTCGGGCGCGTTGTCGATCGAGTCGAACGCGCGGTACTCGGCCTTGCCGCGCAGCGCGAGGTACTTGCTGATGGCGGCCGTCAGCGACGTCTTGCCGTGGTCGATGTGGCCGATCGTGCCGACGTTGACGTGCGGCTTCGTGCGCTCGAACTTCTTCTTGGCCACTGGACCTTCTCACTCCATGAGTTGGGGCGGTGCATGCCGCCAGGGCGAACGTTTCTTGCGAGAGATGGAGCCCAGAACGGGATTCGAACCCGTGACCTCATCCTTACCAAGGATGTGCTCTGCCAGCTGAGCTATCTGGGCCCGCGACCGGCCCTGGTGGTCAGGGCTGCTCCGGTTGACGCGCGTTGCTTGCGATGGAGCCGACGACGGGACTCGAACCCGGAACCTGCGGTTTACAAAACCGCTGCTCTACCAATTGAGCTACGTCGGCACGCGCGCAGCGTCAAACAAGAGTAGGACTCCGCGAGCCGGGGAATGATACGGCCGGTCGCCGGATGCGTCAAACCTCGGCGGGTGGCTCCGGGACGCTCTCCGGGGGCTCGGCGGAACGGTCTACCGAGTCGACGGCGGGGCCGCCCGGCAGGAGGTCGTCATCGTCCGACGGCGCATCCGGCGGGCGACGTCGACGACGCGGCGCGCTTCGTCGAGCGGGTCCGCTTGGGCGCCGATGGCGCGTCCTCGGTCGTGGCGCTCGCGGCGGCGGCCTTGGCCTTTCCCTTGGCCTTCGCCTTCGGTTCGGCGGTCTCCGTCACCGTCGGCTCGGCCGTCGCCTTGGCGGCCTTGGCGGGCTTCGCGGCCTTGGCTGCCTTCTCGGGCTTGTCGGCCTTCTCGGCTTCTCGGCCTTCTCCGCCTTGGGTGGCTTGGCGGGCTTCTCGGCCTTCGCCTTGGCGGCGGGCTTCGCGGCCGGCGGTGTGGTTGCCTCCTCAGGCTCGGGGACGTCGGCCGGCTCGCTCGGGGCTGCCGCCTCGCTCGGCGGTGCGTCCTCGCCGGGCGTGACGCCTGCCGGCTCATCGGCCGTGTCCTCGTCGGACGCGGTGCCGAGCACGACGGACGACGGGGCGGGACGCTCGCCGTGGGAGCCTCGCTGCGCCGCCGCCTCGTACAGGAGGATCGAGCCCGCGACCGCCGCGTTGAGCGACTCGATCCGGCCGTGCATCGGGATCCGCACGAGGAGGTCGCAGCGACGACGGACGGCCAGGCTCAGGCCGCGGCCCTCCGACCCGACGACGATCACGACCGGCCCCCGGAGGTCCGCCTCGCGCGCCGTGAGCGGCGCGTCCCCGTCGGCGCCGACGATCCGCAGCCCACGTGCGTGGAGGTCCGCGAGCGCGCCCGCGAGGTCGTCGACCGGGGCGAGCTGGAGGTGCTCGACCGCGCCCGCGGATGCCTTGATGGCGGCCGGGCTCAGCGGCGCCTGGTGGTGGGTGGGGAACACCGCGCCGTGGACGCCCGTCGCCTCGGCGGTCCGCAGCAGCGTCCCGACGTTCTGGGGGTCCTCGAGCGAGTCCAGGACGAGGATGAGGGGCGCCTGGTCGCGCTGCTTCGCGAGCGCGAGGATGTCGTCGGGGGCGGCCCAGCGCCGCGGGGCGACGACGAGCGCGATGCCCTGGTGGCCGTCGAAGCCGGCGATCGCCGTCAGCGAGCCGCCCTCGACCTCCACGACGGGGATGCGCAGGCTGGTTGCGTGGAGCACGAGCTTCTCGAGGGCCATCCGGCGCTGGGGGACGACGAGCAGCCGGCGCGCATCGCGGCGCGCGACGAACGCCTCCTCCACCGGCCGGCGTCCCGCGACCAGCTCGTCACCGTCCGCGGGCGCGATCCCCTCGAGGGACTGGGTCGGCTGGCGGCGCTGGTACTGGGGTGCTCCGCCCTGGCGCACGAAGCGACCGGCGGCGTAGCCCGCGGCTCCGGCCATCGCCCGACCCTGGGGCGGGCGGGGACCACGGTCGCGCTCGGGGGCGTCGTCGTGCCGGACGTCGGGTGCGTCGTCCGGGGTCGGCTCCCAACCGGCGTCGAAGATGCCCTCGGCGGGCGCCTGGCGGTCGCGCGGCTCGTCGTCCCACGGCCGCGGACCGGTCTCGCGCTGGTCGGGTCGCGGCGGCCGAGGACCCTGGTCGAAGCGGTCGTCGGGCCGGCGGCCCTGGTACGGAGGCCGCTGGTCGTGGCGTTGGCCCTGGTAGGGCGGCCGATTGTCGTTGCGCTGGTCTGGGCGCTGGCCCTGGTACGGAGGCCGTCCGCCGGGCCGATAGCCACCGCCGGGACGCGGTCCCGACGGGCGCGGCCCGGGTCGCTCCGCACCACGGTCGAACGAGCGGTCGTCGCGACGCGGGTAGCCGCGGTCCGGCGGACCGTCGTAGCGGCTGCCGCCACCCTGCCGGTTGTCGCCCTGCCTGTGGTCCCCGCCGGGCCGGTGGTCGCCCCCCTGGCGGTGGTCGCCCGCGGGTCCGCCGCGCCGGTCGTCGTCCCACGGTCGGGGTCCCGGCCGGTTCCCGCCGCGCGGTCCGCCCGGGCCGGCGCCACGCGGCCTGTCGTCGTACCGGTCCTGCCCGCGGAACCCGAACCCGGACCGGGGCACGCCGCCCTGACCGCCCTGGTGGGGTCCGCCCTGGCCGCCGGGGTGGCCGGGTCCGCCGGAGGGACGACCACCGGGCGGTCGCCCGCCGGGCCGGTTGCCGCCGCCCTGGCGCGGGCCGGACGAGCTCCGGTGGTCGCGCGGCGGCGGGCCGTCGTGACGCGGACGACCGTCGTCGCGCGGATCCCGATCGTCAGCCACCGGAGGTCACCACGAGCCGCCAGCGCTGCCCGTCACGCGTGTCCTCGACCGCGACGCCGCGCGCGAGCAGCTCGTCGCGCAGCCGGTCCGATGCCGCCCAGTCCTTCGCGGCGCGCGCGGCGGCTCGAGCGTCGACGAGCGCCTGCAGGTCGGCATCGAGCGCCTCCTCGACGGGGCCCGCGATGCCCAGCACCGCATCGAGCGCGCGCACCGCGTCGACGGCCCGGCCCGCGTCCGCCGACGAGAGCGTCCGCGCATCGATCCGCCGGTTGAGCTCGCGCACGCCGTCGAACAGCGCGGCGAGCGCCTCGGAGACGTTGAGGTCGTCGTCGAGGCCCGCCTCGAACCGTTCGCGCATCGCGTCGAGCGCGGCGGGCAGCGTCGGGTCGTCGGGACGGTCCTCGCGGTAGGCGGCCAGCGCCGCGAGGAGCGCGTCCACCCGCTCCACGGCCGCGGCCGCCGCGGGCAGCGACTCGTCGGTGTAGTTGAGCGGCGCCCGGTAGTGGACCGAGAGCAGCGCGTAGCGCAGCGCCCGCGGCGAGACGCCCGACGCCACGAGGTCCGCGACGCGCGCGATGTTGCCGATCGACTTGGCCATCTTCTCGCCGCCCATCCGGAGGTGGGCGCAGTGGAGCCAGGTCCCGACGAACGGCTTGCCCGTCGCCGCCTCCGACTGGGCGAGCTCGTCCTCGTGGTGCGGGAACACGAGGTCCACGCCACCCGTGTGGATGTCGAACGACTCGCCGAGCTCGGCCATGCTCATCGCCGAGCACTCGATGTGCCAGCCGGGCCGGCCGGGGCCGACGACGGTGTCCCAGGAGGGCTCGCCGGGCTTCGGGCCCTTCCACAGGGCGAAGTCGCGCACGTCGTCCTTGCCGTACTCGTCGCTCTCGACCCGCTCGCCGACGCGCATCGCGTCCGGGTCGAGCCGCGCGAGGCGTCCGTAGGCAGGCCACGAGGCGATCCGGAAGAACACGCTGCCGTCATCGGTGCGGTAGGCGTGACCCTTGTCGATGAGCGTCTTGACGAGCGCGGCGATCTGCGGGATGTGCCCGGTCGCGCGGGGCAGGGCGTCGGGCCGGGTCATGGCCATCGAGTCGATGTCGGCGACGAACTGCGTGGCATAGCGGTCCGTGAGCTCGCCGGTCGTGATCCCCTCGGCCGCCGCGCCCTTGATGATCTTGTCGTCGATGTCCGTGAGGTTCATGACCCAGGTGACCCGCAGGCCCCGGTAGCGCAGGTAGCGCACCAGCAGGTCAGGGAACAGGAACGAGCGGAAGTTCCCGATGTGGGCGGGGCCGTAGACCGTCGGCCCGCAGCTGTAGATGCGGACGTGCCCGGGCTCGAGCGGCTCGAGCGGACGGGTCTCGCCGCTGAGCGTGTCCTGCAGCTGGATGGTCATGCGTGGCTCCGGAGCGTGGCGACGGCGCGGGCGGAGATCGTACGGCCTGCGCCCTCGTCGCCGGCGAGGTTGCCGGTCGAGGCCTTGACGTTGACCGCGGCCTCGTCGACGCCGAGCAGCCCGGCGATCGCGCTGCGCATGGTATCGAGTCGCGCCCCGAGCTTCGGTCGCGCGCCGATGATCACGACGTCGACGGTCGAAGGCGCGAGGCCGACGGCGGCGAGCCGCGCGACGACCTCGCGCAGCAGCCCCTCGCTCGCGATCCCCCGCGGCGTGCTCGCGTCGGCGGGGAACAGGCGGCCGAGGTCGCCGAGCCCCGCCGCGCCGAGGAGCGCGTCCGCGACCGCGTGGAGCGCGACGTCGCCGTCCGAGTGGCCCGACAGGCGCGGCGCGCCGGGGATCTCGATGCCGCCGAGGCGGAGGGGAGCGCCCGGGCCGAACGGGTGGCTGTCGTGCCCGAAGCCGACGCGAGGGGTTCCCGGGGCGAGCGCCAGCTCCACCCGACGCAGGTCGTCGGGCAGGGTCACCTTGATGTTCGCGGGATCGCCGGGGAGCGCATGCACGGGGATTCTACAGGCCTCGAGGAGTGCGGCCTCGTCCGTGAACTCCGGCGGGCCCGTCGGGCGGGAACGCCTGCCACGCGTCGAGGAGCAGGCGCCGCCGGGCGCCCTGTGGCGTCTGGGCCGCCGCGAGCGATGCCCGGTCGACCGTCTCGAGCACCATCCCCTCCCCCACCCGCTTCACCGTCTCGGCGATCGGGAGCACCGGGAGCGCGGCGCCGTGCTCGGCCGTTGCCCGTGCGACCGCCGCCACGAGCGCCGGCGACACGAGGGGCCGGGCGCCGTCGTGGACGAGGACCGGCCGCTCGGCACCCTCGGGATCGACGTCGGCGAGCCAGCGCACGCCGGCCGCGACGGACTCGCGACGCGTCGCCCCGCCCGCGACGACGTGGCTCACGAGGCCGGCGAGCCGCCGGTCGTCACGCAGCTCCCGGACGCGGTCGGGCGCGGTCACGAGCACGAGGCGGTCGATCGGCCCGGCGGCACGCAATGCCGCCAGCGTCCAGTGGAGCAGCGGTCGGCCGGCGACCGGGGTCGCGAGCTTGTCGACGCCGCCCATCCGCCGCGACGATCCCGCGGCCACGACGACCGCGTCTGCCGGCGGCCGCTCCGGGGCCTCGGCGGCCACGGCCGTCAGTCCACGCGCGGCTGCGCGAAGATCATCCGCCCGGCGACGGTCTGGAGCACGCGGGTCACGCTCACGTCCACGTCCCGGTCGATGAGCCGCGCGCCGCCCTCGACCACGATCATCGTCCCGTCGTCGAGGAACCCGACGCCCTGCCCGGCCTCCTTGCCCTCCTGGATGACCCGGACCTGGAGCTCCTCGCCGGGGAGGACCGCAGGCTTCACGGCATTCGCGAGCGAGTTGATGTTCATGACCCGGACGCCCTGGAGCTCGGCGACGCGGTTGAGGTTGAAGTCGTTGGTCATCACGACCCGGCTGCGTCGCTTCGCCAGCTCGACGAGCTTCGCGTCCACCTCGGCCACGCCCGGCGCGTCGTCGTCGACGACCTCCACCGGCGTCCGCGGGTCGCGCTGCATGCGGTTGAGGATCTCGAGCCCGCGGCGGCCCCGGTTGCGGCGGAGCGTGTCCGAGGAGTCGGCGATGTGCTGCAGCTCCTCGAGCACGAAGCGCGGGACGACGAGGGTGCCGTAGATGAACCCGGACTCGACGATCTCGGCGATCCGGCCGTCGATGAGCACGCTCGTGTCCACGACGATCCGGGGGTCGCCCTCGGCCTCCCCGCCGGCGCCCTCCTTGGGTCGTCGGATGATGCCCGCGCCCTCGGCCGCGGCGATGAGGTCGAACCGCTTCGCGACCGTGAGGCCCATCATCCCGAGCCCGAGGAACAGCGAGATCCCGAGCGGGAGCCACGTGCCAAGGGGGCCCTCGATCTGGGCGAGCGGCAGCCCGAGCAGCAGGCCGAGCAGCAGGCCGACGAACAGGCCGAGCACCGCGGCCACGAACTCGGCCGTCGAGAGCTCCTGGACGCGCTTGATGAGCCAGCCGGCCGGGACGATCGTGAGGTACGGGAGCACGGCGAAGCCGACGATCATCCAGGCGATCGTCCAGGCCGCGAGGATGAAGCCGGCGTAGTCCCCGCCGGCGAACAGCCCGGTCCCGGTTGCCGCCAGCCCGAGACCGATGAAGGCTCCGAGCGCCGCACCGAGGACCCGGATCGTCCGAATCACGCGTCTCCTTGAGTGGTCCGGCCTCGGCCCACCCGCGCGGCGTCGAACACCGCCGGGGGTCAAGGCGGTCCCGAGCCTAGCACGCTCCACCGGGGGGCGGCAGGGGGCCCGAAGGTCAGGGTCGGCGGGTCCCCCCGGTCGCCTGCTCGCCGAGCGCGGCGCGGACCGCGTCCCCGAGCGTGCCCACCACGACGACGTCCATGCCCGGGATCGACGGCAGCTCACGGCCTCGGGGCCGCGGGACCAGCGCCCGCGTGAACCCGAGCCGCGCCGCCTCGCGCAGCCGCCTGTCGAGGCCCCCGACCGTGCGCAGCTCGCCCAGCAGGCCGACCTCGCCGATGGCGACCGTGCCCGTGATCACCGGACGGTCGCGGAGCGACGACGCGAGCGCCAGCGCGAGGGGGAGGTCCAGGCCGGGCTCCCCGACCGTCAGCCCGCCGGCGAGGTTCGCGTACACGTCGTGACCCGAGAGCCCGATCCCGGCCCGCCGTCCGAGCACCGCGACGAGGAGCGCGAGCCGGTTCGGGTCGACGCCCGAGGCGGTGCGGCGGGGTGACGGGGCGCCGGTCGGCGCGACGAGCGCCTGGACCTCGACGAGGATCGGCCGCGAGCCCTCCAGCACCGGGGCGACGACGCTCCCGGGCGCCGGCGCGTCGTGATCGGCGAGGAACGCGCGTGCCGGGTCGGCGACCTCGGTCAGCCCCCGCTCCCCCATCTCGAACACGCCGACCTCCTCGGTCGACCCGTAGCGGTTCTTCGTGGCGCGCAGGAGACGCAGGCCGCCGGTCCGGTCGCCCTCGACGGACAGCACGACGTCCACGAGGTGCTCGAGGGTCTTGGGGCCGGCGAGCGTGCCGTCCTTGGTGACGTGGCCGACGAGGATGACGGGCACGCCCTCGGTCTTCGCGTACTCCATCAGCCGCTGGGTGGCCTCGCGGACCTGGCCGACGCTCCCCGGCGGCCCGTCGAGCTCCTCGGACGCGACCGTCTGCACCGAGTCGATGACCAGCAGCCCGAGGCGGTCCGCGCGCGCGAGATCCCCGATCCGCCCGACGCCCGTCTCCGCGACGACGTGGATCGCCTCGGCGACGGGACCCGAGGCCAGCCCGAGGCGGGTGGCACGCAGCCGGACCTGGGCGGTGGACTCCTCGCCCGTGGCGTAGAGGACAGGGCGCGCCCGCGGCCGCGATCCCCGCCGCCGCCTGGAGCAGCAGCGTGGACTTGCCGATGCCCGGCTCGCCGCCGAGCAGGACGACGGAGCCCGCGACCAGCCCGCCGCCGAGGACGCGATCGAGCTCGCCGATGCCCACCGGGCGTCGTGCCTCGTCGCCGGCCTCGCCCGCAGATGCCAGCGAGACGGGGGCGGCACCGCCCGCGGGTCCGACGCCGGCGAGGACGCGCGGCCGCGGCTCGTCGCGGACGACGGTCTCCACGAGCGAGTTCCACTCACCGCACGTGCGGCACTGGCCCTCCCAGCGGAGCACGGAGGCGCCACATGACTGGCAGACGTACCGGCTCTGGGCGCGCGCCATGGGGGCTCGGGGCTGTCCGGCCGGCCCGGATCAGGCTTCGACGGGGGTCTTCGCCGCGTCGGTTGCCGTGATCGACAGGCCCTTGCCGTCCGGGTCCAGGTCCACGACGATCTGGTCGCCCTGGGCGTACCGGCCGAGGAGCAGGTGCTCCGCGAGCGGGTCCTCGATCAGGTTCTGGATCGTCCGGCGCAGCGGCCGGGCGCCGTACGCCTGGTCGTAGCCGAGCTTGATGATGTGCTCCTTGGCGGCCGTCGTGATCTCGAGGCCCATGCCCTGGACCTTGAGCTGCTCGCGAACCCGCTTGAGCATCAGGTCGACGATCTGCGTGATCTCCTCGACCGTCAGGCTGCGGAACACGACCGTCGCGTCGATCCGGTTGAGGAACTCCGGGCGGAAGTTCTGCTTGAGCTCCGCCTGGACCTTCTCCTTCATCAGGTCGTAGCTCGCCGCCGCGCGCGTCTCCACCGTGTCGCCCTGCTGGCGGAAGCCGAGGGACGAGTTGGTCTGGATCTTCGCGGCGCCGAGGTTCGACGTCATGATGATGATCGTGTTGCGGAAGTCCACGCGACGCCCCTTGGCGTCCGTGAGGTGCCCGTCCTCCAGGATCTGGAGCAGGATGTTGAACACCTCGGCGTGCGCCTTCTCGATCTCGTCGAGCAGGATCACGGCGTAGCTCTTGCGGCGCACGGCCTCGGTCAGCTGGCCGCCCTCGTCGAACCCGACGTAGCCTGGCGGCGCCCCGACGAGGCGGCTCACGTTGTGGCGCTCCATGAACTCGCTCATGTCGATCTTGATGAGCGTGTCCTCGGAGCCGAACATGAACTCGGCGAGGGCCTTGGCGAGCTCCGTCTTCCCGACGCCCGTGGGCCCGAGGAAGATGAACGAGCCGATCGGGCGCTTCGGGTCCTTGAGGCCGGCGCGGGCACGGCGGACGGCGCGGGAGACGGTCTCGATCGCCTCCTCCTGGCCGATGAGCCGCCCGTGGAGGACCTCCTCCATCTTGAGCAGCCGCTCCGACTCCTCCTGCGCGATGCGGGTCACCGGGATGCCGGTCCACATCGCGACGACCTGCGCGATCTCCTCCTCGTCGACCTTGGGGGTCTCGCCGGACACCGTGGACTGCCACTCGGCCCGGAGCTTGTCCACGGTCTCCCTGGAGGTGGCCTCCGCCTCGCGGAGCGTGGCGGCCTGCTCGTACTCCTGGGCGTTGATCGCGGCGTCCTTCTCCTTGGTGATCCGGTCCAGCTCCTTCTGCGCGATGCGCAGCTCGGGCGGGGCGGACGAGTGCCGGAGGCGGACGCGGCTGGAGGCCTCGTCGATGAGGTCGATCGCCTTGTCGGGGAGGTGGCGGTCGGTGATGTACCGGATCGACAGGTCGGCCGCGGCCTTGACCGCGTCGTCCGTGATCTGGACCTTGTGGTGCTCCTCGTAGCGCTCGCGGATGCCGAGCAGGATCTCGATCGTCTGCTCGAGCGACGGCTCCTCGACCATGACCGGCTGGAAGCGCCGCTCGAGGGCCGCGTCCTTCTCGATGTACTTGCGGTACTCGTCGAGCGTCGTGGCGCCGATGCACTGCAGCTCGCCGCGCGACAGCGGCGGCTTGAGGATGTTCGCCGCGTCGATCGCGCCCTCGGCCGCGCCCGCGCCGACGAGCGTGTGCAGCTCGTCGATGAACAGGATCGCGTCGTTGGTGTTGCGCAGCTCCTCGATGATCTTCTTGAGCCGCTCCTCGAACTCGCCGCGGTACTTCGTGCCGGCGACGAGCGAGCCGATGTCGAGCGTGAGCACCCGCTTGTTGAGCAGGATGTCGGGCACGTCGCCGGCGACGATCCGGTGGGCCAGGCCCTCCGCGATCGCGGTCTTGCCGACGCCGGGCTCGCCGATGAGCGCGGGGTTGTTCTTCGTCTTGCGACCGAGGATCTGGATGACCCGCTCGATCTCCTTCTCGCGGCCGATGACCGGGTCGAGCTTGTCGGCGCGCGCGGCGTCCGTGAGGTTGATGCCCAGGGCGTCGACCGTCGGGGTCTTGCTCGCCCGCTTCGTCTCCGTGGCCGGGCCGGCCGACGACGACTGGGACAGGACGCGGATGACCTCGTGGCGGACCTTGTCCAGGTTCACGCCCAGCGACTCGAGCACGCCCGCGGCGATGCCCTCGCCCTCGCGGACCAGGCCGAGCAGCAGGTGCTCCGTGCCGATGTAGTTGTGACCCAGGCGACGCGCCTCGTCGATGGCCAGCTCGATGACGCGTTTCGCGCGCGGGGTCAGCCCCACCTCGCCGACGACCGGTCGGTCACCGCGACCGATGATGAACTCGACCGCAGTCCGGACCTTCGCCAGCTCGACGTTCATGTTCTCGAGGACGCGGGCGGCGACGCCCTCACCCTCCCGCACCAGCCCGAGCAGCAGGTGCTCCGTGCCGATGTAGTTGTGGTTGAACCGCTGGGCCTCGTCCTGCGCGAGCGTCAGGACCTTGCGTGCGCGGTCTGTGAACTTGTCGAAGCGATCCATCGAGACGCTGTCTCCCTGGTCGCGGAGGCGACCTTCGGGCCATCCTAGCACCCGCGAACCCGGGCAGTGGTGCTCGGGATCCGCAGTTCGGCGACTGCCGGCAACGCTCGTCCGGCTGTCCCTATCTTCGTCCAATCGGACGCCGGGGATGCGTCGAACGGGTGCGCTCTTGGGTGAAGGAATCGAAACGACCCGCCGGGGTCCGGCGGGTCGTCTGCGGTGTGCGTGGGAACCGGGCCTCGCCCGGGGGAGGCGTCAGGCCTTCTCGGCCTCGGCCTCGGGTGCGGTCTCTTCGGCGGCCTCGGGTGCCGCCTCGGGCTCGACCGCCTCGGCGACCGGCTCCGGCTCGGCTGCGGGCTCGGGCTCAGCCTCGACGGCAGGGGCCGCCTCGGCTGCGGGCTCGGGCTCTGCTGCGGGCTCGGGCTCGGGCTCAACAGCAGCCTCGGGCTCGGCCTCGACGGCGGGTGCCGCCTCGGCTGCGGGCTCGGGCTCGGCTGCGGGCTCGGGCTCGGCAACCGGCTCGGCCTCGGCCTCGACGGCAGGTGCCGCCTCGGCTGCGGGCTCGGGCTCGGCTGCGGGCTCGGGCTCGACCGACTCCGGCTCGGCGACCGGGGCCGCCTCGGCGACGGCCTCCGCTGCCGGGGCGTCGGTCGCGGGCTCGTCGGTGTTCTCGGCGTCGGCGAGCTGCGCCCGGACCTGGGCGAAGGCGGCGGCGAGGGTCGTGTCGATCCCGCCCTCCGGCTCCGACTGGGTGTCGGACGGCGAGTAGCTGCGCTCCGGGCGCTCGCGGCGTCCGCGGGGCTCGCGGGTGCCACGCTCGCCGGCCGGCGCCGCCGGGGCACCGAGCTCCGGCATCGGACGAGCCGGGGGCTCCTCCGCCTGCTTGAGGCTCAGGCCGAGACGATGGCGCTCGGAGTCCAGGCTGATGATCTTGAGCTTGAGGACCTGGCCCTCGTGCACCACGTCACCGGGGTGCGCGACGCGCTGGTGGCTCAGCTCGCTGATGTGGATGAGACCCTCGAGGCCCTCGCGGACCCGGACGAAGGCGCCGAAGTTCACGAGCTTCGTGACGGTGCCGTCGATGACGTCCCCGACCTTGAAGTCCGCGACGGTCGACTCCCACGGATCCGGCTGCAGGCGGCGGATCGAGAGGCTGATCCGGCCACGCTCGTGGTTGATGTCGATGACCTCGGCCTCGACCTCGTCACCGACCTTGTAGCCGGCTTCGGGGTTGTTGACCTTGTTCCACGAGAGCTCGCTCTTGTGGACGAGGCCGTCGATCCCGCCGAGGTCGATGAAGATGCCGAACGGCGCGATCGAGCGGACGTTGCCGGTGACCTTCTGGCCGACCTGCAGGCTGCTGAACAGCTCGTCGCGCTTCTCGCGGCGCTCCTCGTAGAGGGCCACCTTCTCCGACAGGATGAGGCGGTTCGCCTTGCGGTTGACCTCGAGGATCTTGAGGCGGAGCTTCCGGCCGATGTACGGCTGGAGCTTCTCCGCGATCTCCTGCGCGGCGTCACGCGGCTGCTCGTTCTGCGGCCGGCGCGGGAAGTCGACGATCTGGGAGATCGGCACGAAGCCGCGGATCCCGCAGTCGACGATCAGGCCGCCCTTGTTGTGGTCGATGACCGGGGCGTCGATGATGACGCCGGCCTCGAACTGCTCCTGCATCGAGCGCCACTTGCGCTCGAGCCCTGCGCGGCGGAGCGAGAGGACGACGTGGCCCTCCGGGCTCTCCGGCTGCAGGACGTACACGAGCACCGTGTCGCCGATGGCGAGCTGGGGCTGCGACTCGGCGTTGCGGCCGTAGAGCTCGCGGTTGCTGACCACGCCCTCCGACTTCGCGCCGATGTCGACGAGGATCTCGTCCTTGTCGATCCGGACCACCTGGCCCTCGACGACGTCACCGTGCTTGAAGCTCTTGATGTCCGAGTCCTGCTCCGCGAGCAGCTCCTCCATCGTCGTCGGCTCGGGGCCGGTGCGCTTCGGCGGGGGCGCCGGGGCCTCGTCCTCCTCCTCGATGTCCGCGGCCGGCGGTGCGTCCGCGGCCTCGTCCTCGATGGCGGCGACTGGGGCCTCCTCCACCACGGGCTCCGCGACCGCCTCGGGGGCGGCTGCCTCCTCCGCCTCGGGGGCGGGGGTCTCCTCGGCCACGGCGGCCTCGGGTGCGGGGGCCTCGGCGGGCGCCTCGTCGACGGCGACTGCCGTCTCGGGGGCCTCCTCGGTGGTGGGCTCGGGTGTCTCGGTGGCGACGGGCTCGTCGGCGACGGCAATCGCCGCGACGGTCTCCTCGGACGCCGGGGCCTCGCTGGAGGCAATGGCCTCCGGGGCCGGCGCGGTCCCGTCCTGCTGCTCTTCGGTCAAGGTGATCGTGTCTCCTGTCGTGGATTCGGCCCTTGGAATCACGAAACGGCGCCCGAGCACATCCCGGCGCCGTCTTGGAGAGGGAGGGTGGATCGTAGAGACCTTGGCCGGCGGTCCGCTCCTTCGCTGACGTTCCTGGACGAGCTCTTCAACTGTCCGTGCCCGAGGCCGGGTGAGTCTAGCACGGTGCTTTGCACGGGTACAATCGCCGCCCGTGCCTGAGCTCCCCGACCTGTCCGTCGTCGCCGATGCGCTCCATGCCGCCCTGGCGGGCAGGACGCTCGCGGGCGCGCGCGCGACCATGCCGCTGGCCGTACGGGGGACGCCGGCTGAGCTCGATGCCCTCGCGGGGCAGGTCGTGACGAGGATCGCGCGCGCAGGCAAGTTCCTGGACGTCGACCTGTCGCGCGACCGTGTCGTCGTCAACCCGATGCTCACCGGCCGCTTCCAGCTCGCCGCGCGCGGTGAGAAGCCGCCTGCGGGCACGGCCGTGGAGCTGGTGTTCGGCGAGCGAACCGGTGGCCCGCCCGCGGACGCCGCCGCGTGGACGACCGGGGCGTCGTGGATGCCCGCCGACGCCGCGTCCCCGATCGTGCGCTACAAGGACCCGACCCAGATGGGCAAGGTGTACCTGTTGCCCGCGGGCGTGGAGCGGCCGGTGCCGGGTCGTGGCCCAGGCGAGATGGGACCCGACGCGCTCGACCCGGCGTTGACCCTCGAGGCATGGCGGGAGCGCATCCGGAAGCACCCTGGCGAGCTCAAGAACCTGCTCCGCAACCAGGCGTTCGTCGCCGGCATCGGCAACGCGTACTCGGACGAGATCCTGTTCGCCGCGCGGCTCCAGCCGTTCCGCAAACGCGCGTCGCTGGCCGCCGAGGAGGTCGACGACCTGTACGCGGCGATGCGATCGGTGCTGCCGGCGTCGATCGAGCTGCTCCGGGAGCGGGTGCCGCCGACGTTCGAGAAGCAGGTCCGGGACCACCTCGCCGTCCACAACCGCGGCGGCGAGCTGTGCTCGCGATGCGGGACGAAGATCACCGCCGTCAAGGCGGGTGGGTTCCCGACCGGCTACTGCCGGGGCTGCCAGCGCTGAGCCGAGGGCGCGACGCCCGCCTGGACGGCGTCAGGGGATCAGCAGGACCTGGCCGACCTTCAGGACGCGCGGGTCCGCGATCTTGTTGAGCGCCGCAAGCTTCTTCACGGTCGTGCCATAGCGGGCCGCGATGCTGCTCATCGTGTCGCCCGGCTTGACCTTGTACCGGCGATGGGCGGCGGTGGGGCTGGGCTTCGGCGTCGCGCCCGGCGTGGCGGACGGGGGCACCGTCGATTACGGCGCTCGGGTCCGCTGTCGGGCTGCCCTGGGTCGACGACGTGGGCGCTGGCGGGGTCGTTGGCGACGCGGACGCGACGCCCGCGACGGCGCCGCCGGGAACCTGCGGTGCGTCCGTGCCGCCGGCCGGCGACTGGGTGCGGGCGATCACGAGGACGATGAACGCAAGGACCATGAGCCCGACGAGCAGGGCCTGGCCGCCGCTGCGGGCGGACGCGGTAGGGAGCGCCCCCATCCGTCGGGCGGGCTCGAGGACCACGGGTGCGGTGCCAGACGCCGGCCACAGCGACGCACCATCGTCCCCGGGGCCGGCCGGGTTGGCCTCGGCCGCGACGGCACGTGCGGCGAGGAACGTGGCGCACGACGCGTGTGCCGGTTGGAGGCACAGCTGGCGCTGCTTGTCGATCGTCAGGGGAGCCGGCGGCGTGACCGCCCGACAGCGGTGCTCGCGTGCGGCGTAGGCGCTGCGCCAGGAGCCATCCTCGACGGCGAGATACGGGCACACCTCGTGCACCGCGCTGGCGTCGCGCCGACGGCTCTGCCTGGCGGATGGGTCGCCGTCCGACGGCTGCGGTCGCGGGGTCTGGCCGGTGACGGTCATCGCGGCGAGGATACCGCCCGGAGCGCGACGGCGACGTCACAGGCGGCCCGCCGATGCCATCCGCCGACGAGCAGCTGGCCCGGGCCGCGCGAACGCCGCCTTAAATGCAACAAACCCGGCGACGACCTATTTTCCCGAAAGGCTGCCCTCTCAGTATCTTCGGCGCTGGAGAGCTTAACTTCCGTGTTCGGGATGGGAACGGGTGTGGCCTCTCCGCTAGAGTCACCGGGCTTGTATGCATCTGGTAGATGACGGCTGCGACGCGCGTCCGTGGACGCCGGCGCCTGTCGAAAGGATCACGATTTGCTGATCAGGGTCACCCGATCCGATCCCCGCACTGATCCCTGATCAGTTGCTGGAAAAGGTCAAGCCCTCGACCATTAGTACGGCTCAGCTTCATCCGTCGCCGGACTTCCACATGCCGCCTATCAAGCAGATGGTCTCTCTGCGGTCTTACCTGGTTAACCCAGTGGGGAACCTCATCTTGAGGCGAGCTTCGCACTTAGATGCTTTCAGCGCTTATCCCAACCGAACATAGCTACCCAGCGATGCCCCTGGCGGGACAACTGGCACACCAGCGGTTCGTCCACTCCGGTCCTCTCGTACTAGGAGCAGCTCCTCTCAAGTTCCCTGCGCCCACGCTGGATAGAGACCGAACTGTCTCACGACGTTCTGAACCCAGCTCGCGTGCGGCTTTAATCGGCGAACAGCCGAACCCTTGGGACGTACTTCCGCCCCAGGATGCCACGAGCCGACATCGAGGTGCCAAACGGTGCCGTCGATGTGAACTCTTGGGCACCATCAGCCTGTTATCCCCGGGGTAGCTTTTATCCGTTGAGTGATACCCCTTCCACTCGGAGGTACCAGATCACTAAGCCCGACTTTCGTCTCTGCTCCACTTGTAGGTGTCGCAGTCAAGCTCCCTTATGCCTTTGCACTCTTCGGCTGGTTTCCATTCAGCCTGAGGGAACCTTTGGGCGCCTCCGTTACACTTTAGGAGGCGACCGCCCCAGTCAAACTACCCGCCTGACACTGTTCCTCGCCCGGCTTACGGGTCGCGGTTAGAATCGAAATCCAACAAGGGTGGTATTTCAACGTCGGCTCCACCGAGGCTAGCGCCCCAGCTTCTCAGCCTCCCACCTATCCTACACAAATTGAACCCCAATCCAATGTCAGGGTGTAGTAAAGCTCCACGGGGTCTTTTTGCCCTAGCGCGGGTAACCTGCATCTTCACAGGTATTTCAATTTCGCCGGATCCCTCGTTGAGACAGCGCCCAGACCGTTACGCCATTCGTGCGGGTCGGAACTTACCCGACAAGGAATTTCGCTACCTTAGGACCGTTATAGTTACGGCCGCCGTTTACTGGGGCTTCGATTTCAGAGCTTGCACCCCTCCTCTTAACCTTCCAGCACTGGGCAGGCGTCAGCCCCTATACGTCAGCTTTCGCTTTCGCAGAGACCTGTGTTTTTGCTAAACAGTCGCCTGGGCCATTTCACTGCGGCTCAGATCAACCACTGCAAGCAGCAGTTGCTGAGCGCCCCTTCTCCCGAAGTTACGGGGCCATTTTGCCGAGTTCCTTAACGAGGGTTCTCCCGATCGCCTTGGTATTCTCTACCCGCCTACCTGTGTCGGATTGCGGTACGGGCACCGCGGATCTCGCTAGACACTTTTCTCGCCAGCTCGGCTCACTCGAATCGGGCTGATGCCCTTTCATTCACTGCTCGGGGTTGAAATGAGGTGACGGATTTGCCTGTCTCCTCCCCCTACCGGTTTAGACGCGTATAGCCAAAACGCGCTCGAGCTACCGTGCCGTGTCATGCCCTTGCTCTCACCCTGGATCGGTTCTCAGACTCGACCGGCAGTGCCGGCCATCCTCTGAGCCCCTACCCCAGGGCGACACCTTGCGGTGCAAACGACCCTTTGGTGGTTCCGGAATATCAACCGGATGTCCATCGCCTACGACGTTCGTCCTCGGCTTAGGCCCGACTAACCCTGAGCGGACGAGCCTTCCTCAGGAAACCTTAGGCTTACGGCGTGTGGGATTCTCACCCACATCTCGCTACTCATGCCGACATTCGCACTTCTGTACGCTCCAGCCGTCCTCACGGTCGACCTTCACAGCAGAACAGAACGCTCCCCTACCACTCGTCCTAAAAGGACAAGTCCGTAGCTTCGGTACCATGCTTGAGCCCCGTTGAATTTTCGGCGCAGATCCACTTGACCAGTGAGCTGTTACGCACTCTTTCAATGGTGGCTGCTTCTGAGCCAACATCCTGGTTGTCTATGCGAATCCACATCCTTTACCACTTAGCATGGATTTAGGGACCTTAGCTGACGGTCCGGGCTGTTTCCCTTTTGACCACGAAGCTTAGCCCTCGCAGTCTGACTCCCAAGCTCTAGAATTGCGGGATTCGGAGTTTGGTTGGGGTTGGTAAGCGGGAAGCCCCCTAGCCCATCCAGTGCTCTACCCCCGCGATTGAACGCTTGAGGCTAGCCCTAAAGCTATTTCGGGGAGAACCAGCTATCTCCGAGTTCGATTGGCATTTCACCTCCATCCACAGGTCATCCCCTAGCTTTTCAACGCTAGTGGGTTCGGGCCTCCACGAGACATTACTCTCGCTTCACCCTGCCCATGGATAGGTCACTCGGTTTCGGGTCTACTGCATGCGACTCGCGCCCTATTCAGACTCGCTTTCGCTCCGGCTACGCTCTTTTCGAGCTTAACCTTGCCACATGCAAGTAACTCGTCGGCTCATTCTTCAAAAGGCACGCCATTAGGCTACCGGCTTTGACACCGGCAACACCCTTTGACTGCTTGTGGGCACGTGGTTTCAGGTACTATTTCACTCCCCTTCCGGGGTGCTTTTCACCTTTCCCTCACGGTACTAGTTCGCTATCGGTCGCCAAGAGTATTTAGCCTTAGACGGTGGTCCGCCTAGTTTCCCACATGAGAGACCTTCCACGTGGTACTCAGGTGGTCGATCCAGAGGCCGGCTTGCTTTCGTCTACGGGGCTGTCACCCGCTCTGGCTCACCTTTCCAGGGTGAATTCGACTAGCAACCGGTTTTGTAACTCTGCAGGAACCCGGCAGGGCTCCAATGTTCGACTCCTACAACCCCAGCTCAGAAACGGCTGCCGCCTATCTCGCTGAACTGGTTTGGGCTATTCCCGTTTCGCTCGCCACTACTCAGGGAATGATCTCTTTTCCTCCAGCTACTGAGATGTTTCAGTTCGCTGGCTTACCTCCACACGGCCTATGTGTTCAACCGTGGGTGACTGGGCATGACCCCAGCCGGGTTTCCCCATTCGGACATCCTCGGATCAAAGTCTGCTCGCGACTCCCCGGGGCTTAACGCAGCCTGCCACGTCCTTCATCGGCTCTTGGCGCCAAGGCATCCACCCCGTGCCCTGTGTAGCTTGACCTCCGCCAGCATCTGACCAGGCGGTCAGTGCGGGACGGGATCGTTGTTGATCGGGGTTCTCCTTGATCATTACGGCGAAATCGTGATCATCCTGCCCCCTGCCTTGCGGCGGGCGGCATTCGACCTTTCTTTACTACCGTCATCTATCCAGTTGTTAAGGTGCACCGCCGAAGCGGTTCGGCGACCCTGAGCAAGGCTCCTGGTCGTCCCAGCGGTCCGCTGGTCGGTGAGCTCCAGTGGAGCGCACGGATCAGGGGATCTGTGGGGATCCTGACACGCGTCGACGGTTCGGAGGACCTGCCTGCGAACCGTCAGTCGTGGTGTTGGATCCGGGTGTCTCGAGAGGACCCGAGGTATTCATCTGTGTGCCGTGGGTTGCCGGCCGGAAGAGTGGTGGAGACGAGGAGACTCGAACTCCTGACCCTCTCCTTGCAAAGGAGATGCTCTGCCAGCTGAGCTACGTCCCCGCGATCAGTGCTCCGCGAAGTGGTGGGCGCACCTGGACTCGAACCAGGGACCTCGGCCTTATCAGGGCCGCGCTCTAACCAGCTGAGCTATGCGCCCTCGATGCCGGACCCCGAGAGGTCTGGCACTGCGGCCGCACCGTAACCCTTGAAGAGTGGTAGGAACAGGGCTGTTGAACGCACCCGGTTACGGTGTCTCACTGCGTCGCTTGCCGACCTCCGGCTTGCGCCGGCGCACATCACACAGCTAGATGTACGTATCGATCGGGCGATCAACCTGGGAGCCATCAACGCCATGACCTCACCGAAACGGCCATGACTCGGATCTCCCTAGAAAGGAGGTGATCCAGCCGCACCTTCCGGTACGGCTACCTTGTTACGACTTCGTCCCAATCACCGACCCCACCTTCGACGGCTGCCTCCCTTGCGGGTTGGCCCACCGGCTTCGGGTGTTGCCAGCTTTCATGACGTGACGGGCGGTGTGTACAAGCCCCGGGAACATATTCACCGCCGTATGCTGACCGGCGGTTACTAGCAACTCCGGCTTCATGCAGGCGAGTTGCAGCCTACAATCCGAACTGAGACCGGCTTTAAGGGATTTGCTCCACCTCGCGGTTTCGCCGCCCGTTGTACCGGCCATTGTAGCGTGGGTGTAGCCCAGGACGTAAGGGCCATGCTGACTTGACGTCATCCCCGCCTTCCTCCGAGTTTCTCTCGGCAGTCTCGTGTGAGTGATACAACACACGATAGGGGTTGCGCTCGTTGCGGGACTTAACCCAACATCTCACGACACGAGCTGACGACAGCCATGCAACACCTGTGGCCAGGTCCCTTGCGGGACGCCGACGTTTCCGCCGGATTCCTGGTCATGTCAAGCCCTGGTAAGGTTCTTCGCGTTGCATCGAATTAAACCCCACGCTCCGCTGCTTGTGCGGGGCCCCGTCAATTCCTTTGAGTTTTAGCCTTGCGGCCGTACTCCCCAGGCGGGACACTTAATGCGTTAGCTTCGGCACTGGTGGGGTTGATACCACCAACACCTAGTGTCCATCGTTTACGGCTAGGACTACCGGGGTATCTAATCCCGTTTGCTCCCCTAGCTTTCGCGCCTCAGCGTCAAGAACAGGCCAGGAAGCCGCCTTCGCCACTGGTGTTCCTCCCGATATCTACGCATTTCACCACTACACCGGGAATTCCGCTTCCCTCTCCTGCCTTCAAGTCGATCAGTATCGAGTGACCCTCCCCAGTTGAGCCGGGGGCTTTCACACTCGACTTGAACGACCGCCTGCGCGCTCTTTACGCCCAGTAAATCCGGACAACGCTGGTCACCTACGTATTACCGCGGCTGCTGGCACGTAGTTAGCCGTGACTTATTCATCAGGTACCGTCATTATCGTCCCTGGTAAAAGCGGTTTACAACCCGAAGGCCTTCATCCCGCACGCGGCGTTGCTGCTTCAGGCTTGCGCCCATTGAGCAAAATTCCCGACTGCTGCCTCCCGTAGGAGTCTGGGCCGTGTCTCAGTCCCAGTCTGGGTGATCGTCCTCTCAGACCACCTACCGATCGTCGCCTTGGTGAGCCATTACCCCACCAACGAGCTAATCGGACGCAGGCCCCTCCCGAAGCGCCTCGCGGCTTTGATGACACAAATGAGTGTGTCGCCACATGCGGTATTAGCCACCCTTTCGGGCAGTTATCCCCCACTTCGGGGCAGGTCACCTACGCGTTACTCAGCCGTCCGCCACTAACGAGCAAGCTCGTCCGTTCGACTTGCATGTCTCATGCACGCCGCCAGCGTTTATCCTGAGCCAGGATCAAACTCTCCGCGAAAACTCGATCTTGCGATCGAGTTGAATCTCAAGAGCTTGGTCCAGGCACGTTCTCGTGCTGAAGTTCCTACCACTCTTCAGTTGTTAAGGTGCAGCGCCCGGCCTTTACCGCCCGGAGCGCGGACTGCCTAGTTTGGCGCAGTTCGCTCCCCGTGTCAAACGGGGGATCGGGTGGTTCCCGCGTGGCGGGAGACCGGCGAGCCTCGAGTTCGTGAGGCGCGAGGACGGATGATAGGGCCCGTCCCCGGAGCCCGTCAAACGCCCCGGATCGGAGCCTCGCCGGGCCGGCCGCCGGCCGCGTCGGGGGGCGGCTGGGTGACGAGGAACCGGTAGCCGAGGCGGCGCTCCGTCCGGATGTAGCGGGGGTTCTCGGGGTCGTCGCCGAGCTTGTCGCGCAGCCGCCGGATGTACACCCGGATGTAGTCCGTCTCGTCCACGTAGTCGCGGCCCCACACCTTGGCCAGGAGCGTCGCGTGCTGGAGGACGTGGCCGGCGTTGCGGACGAGGTGGTAGAGGACCTTGTACTCGGTCGGGGTGAGGTCCAGGGGCTCGCCGCGCAGCCGCGCCTCCTGGCGCGCGAAGTCGACCTCGAGCTCGCCCGAGCGGAACGACGGCGCGCGGGACGCGGGGGCCGGCATGTCGAGCCGGCGAAGCACCGCGCGGACCCGGGCCATGAGCTCGAGGTGGTTGAACGGCTTGGTGACGTAGTCGTCGGCGCCGAGCTCGAGGCCGCGCACCTTGTCCAGCGCGTCGTCCCTGGCGGTGAGCATCACGACGGGGATGTCGGAGAACGCCCGGATCTCGCGCAGGACGGTGAACCCGTCCATGTCCGGCAGGCCGACGTCGAGCAGGATGATGTCCGGGTGCGTCGTCTCGACGAGGTCCAGGGCGGCCTCGCCGGTGCCGGCGCCGGTCACCTCGACCTCGCGCCACTGGAGGGCGAAGCCGAGCTGCACCGACTCCACGACGTCCGGCTCGTCGTCGACGACGAGGATCCGCATCACGGCTCGTCCTCCGGCCCCGCCGTCGGGACCACGAGGGTGAACGAGCTCCCCTCCCCGACCCGGCTGGCCACCTCGATCGTGCCGCCGTGTGCCTGCGCGATCGCGAGCGCCGTCGGCAGCCCGAGCCCGACGCCCTCCTGGCCGGCCGCGCGATCCGAGCGGCCGACGAAGAAGCGCTCGAACAGGCGCGCCTGGTCCTCCTCGGGGATGCCCGGGCCGTGGTCGGTCACGACCCAGGCCGTGTCGTGACCTCGGCGCACGACCCGCACGCCGATCTCGGACCCGTCGGGGGCGTAGCGATGGGCGTTCGAGACGAGGTTGATCAGCGCCTGCTCGAGGCGGCGCCGATCGCCGAACACGTGGATGTCCTCGGCCGCCGGGAGCAGCGTGATCGTCTGGGTCCGGCGCGTGGCGAGCGGCGCCACCACGCCGATCGCCGCCTCGGCGAGCGCGGTCGCACGGAACCGCCGCAGCTGGAGCCCGACGCTCCCGGCACGGAACCGGGAGAGGTCGAGGATGTCGCCGACGAGCCGCTGCATGCGCTCGGCGTTGCGCTCGATGGACGCGAGCAGCGCGGCCCGCTGCGCTTCGGTCGGCTGGGCCGTCGGCTCGAGCAGCAGCCCGACGCTCGTGCGGACGGCCGTGAGCGGTGTCCTGAGCTCGTGGGCGATCGTCGAGAGCAGGTCGGTCCGCAAGGCCTCCAGCTCGGCGAGCGAGACGGCCGCGTCGCCGCCCAGGCCGCCCGCGAGCCACCGGGCGCCGAGGGTCGTCGTGACGAACCGCGTCCCGCCATCCCCGTCCTGCCGTGCCGCCCGGACGAGGCCGAGGTCGGCGAGCTGTGCCAGCAGCCGGCCGGCGACGTCGGGCTCGAGGGTGGCGCCGAACGAGGCGAACCGCGCCTCGAGCTCGACGGCCGTGACCGACGGCGCCACGAGCGCGAGCGCGCCATGGAGCATCGGTGACCCCGTCGCCGGCATCCCCGTCGGGCCGGGAGACGAGGTCGCAACGCCGGCCGTGATCCGATTCGCCACGGCCTGAGCATAGTCGGCCGGGAACGGCGCATGAACGGCAGGTGAACGCGCGCAGCCCCGCTGTTCACGTTCCGTTCACGGAGATCACGGCCCATGTTCACGGCCGTGTCCGAGGCTGTCGGCAATGACCCCGCCCCCTCGAGCACACGGAGCTACCCGATGACGATCCAAGCGCCCCCGGCAGGCGGTACGGCCGGTGGCCGCGCCCTCGCGGCCGCAGTCGAGCAGTTCGAGGCGGCGGCAGCGCACCTCGGCCTCGAGCCCGAGCTGCGCGAGGTCCTCGGAGGCTGCCATCGCGAGTACACGGTCCGCTTCCCGGCCAAGCTGGACGACGGCACCGTCCGCGTGTTCACGGGCTTCCGGGTGCAGCACAACACGTCGCGCGGTCCGGCCAAGGGCGGGCTGCGGTTCCATCCCCAGACGGACATCGACGACGTCCGCGCGCTGGCGATGTGGATGACCTGGAAGTGCGCGCTCGTCGAGGTGCCGTTCGGCGGCGCCAAGGGCGGCGTGACGTGCGACCCTCGGGCGCTCAGCCCGAAGGAGCTCGAGGCCATCACCCGGCGGTTCGCGACCGAGCTCGAGCCGCTCGTCGGCCCGGACTCCGACATCCCCGCCCCGGACGTCGGGACCAACGCCCAGGTCATGGCCTGGATCATGGACACGGTCTCGATGCACAAGGGGTACTCGGTCCCCGGCGTCGTGACGGGCAAGCCGCTGGCGATCGGCGGGTCGGCGGGTCGCGCCGATGCCACGGGCCAGGGCGTCCTGTACACGATCGAGGACGCGGCGCGCCGCCTCGGGTTCGGCCTCGCGGGGGCGACGGTCGCGATCCAGGGCTTCGGCAACGTGGGTGAGGCAAGCGCACGCCTGCTGCACGAGGCCGGGGCGCGGGTCGTCGCCATCACCGATGCCGGCGGCGGCGTCTACAACGAGCACGGCCTCGACGTGGCGGCGCTCGCCCTCCGCTTCGGCGAGCACGGCACCGTCGCCGGCGCACACGGCACCGTGCCGATCGACAACGAGACGCTGTTCGGGCTCGAGGTCGACGTGCTCGTCCTCGCCGCCCTCGAGGGACAGGTGACCGCCGCCAACGCCCATCACGTCCGCGCGCGGATCCTCGCCGAGGGCGCCAACGGCCCGGTCGACCCGTCCGCCGACGCGATCCTCGTCGAGCGCGGTGTCACGGTCATCCCGGACATCCTGTGCAACGCGGGCGGCGTCGTCGTCAGCTACTTCGAGTGGGCGCAGAACCGGGCGGCCCTCGCGTGGACGCTCGACGAGGTCAACGACCGGCTGCGCCGCCAGATCCTGGCGGCCGCGGACGTGGTGTGGCAACGCGCCGCGGCCGACCGGATCCCGCCGCGCCTCGCGGCCCATGCGATCGCGGTCGAACGCGTCGCCGCCGCCACGCGCCTGCGCGGCCTCTACCCCTGATCCCTCACACGACCCAAGGAGACACCATGCATACCTTCGCCAGCCCGAGCCGGGGCTACTGCGCCTCGTGCGACGGGGTGATCACCGGCCGGCCCGTCTACCGCATGGACGAGGCGTACTGCTGCATCGGCTGCGCCGGGCGTGGGCCGTGCGTCTGCACCTACGAGACGGACCTCGCCGACGACGGCGTCGCCGGCCTGGGCCTGCCGTTCGCGGTGCGGTCCGAGGCGTCCGACGAGCTCGACACGGAGACGGCCCCGATCCGCGTCGCCTGACCCGACTAGATCGGGCCCTCCTGGACGAGGAGGACGAAGATCCCGCCGCCGATGAAGCACAGGATCCACAGCTCCACCGTCGGGGCTGCGCCGCCGATGCCGGTGGCGATCGCGTAGGCGAGCACGGCGATGAACGTGGCGATGATCACCTTTGGCAGCCGGAGCGCCAGCTCGAAGAAGAGCTCGCGCATCAGAGAGCCCGCCGGCCCTGGAGGGCCCGGATGAGGGTGACGTCGTCGGCGTACTCGAGGTCGCCGCCCACGGGGAGCCCGCGGGCGATCCGGGTCACCGATCCGACGTGGCCCTCGAGTCGCTCGTTGAGATACATCGCGGTCGCCTCGCCTTCGAGGGTCGGGTTCGTGGCGATGATGACCTCCTCGATCCGCGAGCCCTCCGCGGCCTGCTCGTCGACGCGGGCGAGCAGCTCCCGGATCTTCAGCCGGTCGGGGCCGATGCCGTCGATCGGGCTGATCGCGCCGTGGAGCACGTGGTAGCGGCCGCGGAACTCGCCGGTCCGGTCGATGGCCAGGACGTCGAGCGGCTCCTCGACGACGCACAGGCGCGACTCGTCGCGACCGGGGTCGCGGCAGATCGGGCACAGCGGCGCGTCGCTGATGTTGAAGCAGCGGTCGCAGAACACGACCTCGTCGCGGACGGCGATCAGTGCCCGCGCGAGCGCGCGAGCCTCGGCGTCGGGCGCCCGGAGCAGGTGGTACGTCAGGCGCTGCGCGGTCTTGGGCCCGATCCCGGGCAGGCGCGCGAACGACTCGATGAGCCGTGCGACGGGCTCGATGACGGCGGAGGTCACGTGGGGTTGCGCCTCGTGCTCAGCCCAGGCCCGGGATCTTCAGCCCGCCGGTGACGGCGGCCATCTTCTCGGCCGCGACCTCCTGCGAGGCCCGCAACGCGTCGTTGACGGCGCTCACGACGAGGTCCTGGAGCATCTCGACGTCCTCGGGGTCCACGGCGGCCGGGTCGATCGTCACCGAGACGAGCTCCTGCTTGCCCGTGACCGTCGCCTTGACCACGCCGCCGCCGGCCTGGCCGTCGACGGTCAGCGTCTCGAGCTCCGCCTGCACGCGGGCCATCTCCTGCTGCATCTGCATCGCCATGCGCTGCAGGTTGCCCATGCCCATGGATCCAAGGTCCTCCGTGGCGGTCGGTGTCGTGGTGTGGGTGCGGGTCCCAGTCTCGCCCATGTGCGACGGGCGCGCGAGCCGGACCGGGTCGTCGGTCAGTTGACCTCGGGGACCTCGGCCAGGTCCTCGCCGAAGATCCGGTGGGCCTCCGCGAGGATGTGCGCCGCCTCGGCGTCGGCGGGGAGCGGCGGCAACAGGTCGAGGTTCGTCGCGACGCACCGGACGCCCACGTCGTGGCCGAGGAACTCGCCGATCCGCTCCTCGAGGTTCGCGCGCTTGCGCTCCGCGACGTCCTTGAGGAACGCCTGCTCCTCGGGGAAGCCGAGGGTCACGATGTTGCCCTCCACCCCGATGGGCCGGCAGACGACGATCAGCGGCTTGAGCGGCGGGCTCTTGCTGATCGCGGCGACGATGGTCGACCAGCCCGACCGGAGGCGCTCGAGGTCGTCGCCGGTCGGCGCCGTCGGCGCGAGCGGGATCGGGGCGTCGGACGCCTCGAGCGGCGTCGGCTCGGGCTTCGAGGGCGCGGTGGCCGGAGGCGGAGAGGCCGGGGCCGGACGAGGCTCCGGGGCCGGTCGCGGCTCGGGCTTCGCAGGCGCGGGGCGGCCTCGGACGGCGGCGCGGCCGCGACCGGGCGCGGCCGCCTCGCGCGCTGGTGCCGCGGCCTCGGTGCGGCGCGGGCCGCGTCGATGACCGGTGCGGCGACGACGCCGGGGCCGGGCTCGAGCAGCGCGAGCTCGAGCTGGAGGCGGA
Organism: uncultured Chloroflexia bacterium; assembly: GCA_963768035.1. Classification (GTDB taxonomy): domain Bacteria; phylum Chloroflexota; class Limnocylindria; order Limnocylindrales; family CSP1-4; genus CAIXZV01. The sequence continues at coordinate 857,964 of CAVYGJ010000002.1, read as the reverse complement.
TCCCGCCGGGGCCGAGCCGCGTGGGATCGATGGACGAGAGGCGCCGGGCGGCGACCGCGAGCGACGGGTCCCCTCCCCCGGCGGCCAGCGCGGCGAGCAGCCGCTCGCGGATGGCGTCGACGACCTGGTCGAGGAAGATCCGGAGGTCGCGGCCGCGCTCCTCGAGCCGGTCGAGGAGGGCGATCCCGGCGATCGCGTCGCCGCCCCGCAGCGCGTCCACGAAGCCCTCGACGAGCTCCGCGTCCGCGAGGCCCAGGAGGTCGCGGACCGCGTCCGCCTCGATCCGGCCGCCGGTCGACGAGAGCAGCTGGTCCAGGATCGACTCGGCGTCGCGCATCCCGCCCGCCGCGAGCCCCGCGACGAGCGCGATGGCCTCGGGGTCCGCCTCGCGCGCGTCCGCATCGAGGATCCGGACCAGCTTGCCGCTGATCTCGGGCACCGACAGCCGGCGGACGTCGAACCGCTGGAGCCTGGACAGGATCGCCGGCGGGAACTCGCCCGGGTGCGTGCTCGCGAACATGAACGTCACGAACTCCGGCGGCTCCTCGAGCGACTTGAGGAGCGCGTTCCAGGCGTCCTTCGTGATCTGGTGCGCCTCGTCGAGGATGTAGACCTTGCGCCGGAGCTGGCTGGGGGCGTAGTTGAGCCGCTCGCGGAGCTCGCGGATCTCGTTGATGCCACGGTTCGACGCCGCGTCGATCTCGATGACGTCGAGCGCCGATCCCTCGCGGATCGAGACGCACGCGTCGCACGTGTCGCAGGGGTCCGCGTTGGGGCCGAGGTTCGTGCAGTTGATCGCCTTGGCGACGATCCGCGCGAGCGACGTCTTGCCGGTGCCGCGGGGGCCGGTGAACAGCAGCGCGTGTGCGACCTTGCCCGTCGCCACCGCGTTGCGGAGCGTGGCGACCACGGCCTCCTGCCCGACCATCTCGCTGAAGGTCTGGGCCCGCCAGCGGCGGTAGAGGGCCTGGTGGGTCGTCCCTTCGGGCAACTGCTGCTCCTGGGCGCTCCCGCGCAGCGCGCGGCCGGATAGGTAGTGCCGTGCACCCTCCGTCGATACGGACGACCCCGCGCCCAGCGGCGTACGCGGCTCGGACCAGGCCGTTCCGCGGCACCCGGCAATCAGCGCTGAGTGCTGCTTCCTTCCGGACCTGACACGGTTCACGAGTCACCGCTGCGCGGGACCCGGTCCTCAACGTCGCGTACGTCGTCGGCTCTCGTTGAACGCCGACCTCGGGAGGGAATTCAGCCCTGCTGGAGCGGATTGCAGGTACAGGGCACCGCTAGTTCCCCGCCTAGCACGGCCCGGCGATGATAGCAGGGGACGCGTACCCCGCCGTTCACTCCGAGGAGCACCATGGACCAGCGCATCACGCTCATCACCGTCGGGGTCGCCGACCTCGAGCGGTCGCTCCGGTTCTACCGGGACGGGCTCGGCTGGACGCCGTCGAGCGCGTCGATGGAGGGCTCGATCGCGTTCTTCCAGCTGCACGGGTTCGTGCTCGCGCTCTGGCCGCGACACCTGCTGGCCGAGGACGCCAGGGTGGCCGACGGCGGTGGCTGGGGCGGGATCACGCTGGCCCAGAACCACGCCACGCGGGAGGCCGCCGACGCGGCCTTTGCCCGGGCCATCGCGGCCGGCGCGACCGCGCTCAAGCCACTCGAGGAGACGGACTGGGGCGGGTACTCGGGCTACGTGGCGGATCCGGACGGGCATCCGTGGGAGCTCGCGCACAACCCGTTCTGGCCGCTTGGCGACGACGGGAGCCTCACGCTCCCCGGCTGACGTACCGGCACGGGGACGGGGCTGGCGGAGAGGGCGGGATTTGAACCCGCGATGGGTTGCCCCATACCGCATTTCCAGTGCGGCGCCCTAGGCCACTAGGCGACCTCTCCGCCGGAAACGATACGGCCCGGCGCCAAATCGCGCCGGGCCGGAATGACCGCGGAGTGGCGGAGAGGGTGGGATTCGAACCCACGCTGCTTTCGCAGACCGCTTTTCGAGAGCGGCACCATCAACCACTCGGACACCTCTCCGCCGGAGAGGATAGCAAAGGGCGGTCAGGCGCCGGTCAGGACCGCCTCGGCTGACGCGAGCAGCTCCTCGGCCTCGTCACGGCGGATCCCGGACACGACCTGCAGCCGCCGTCCGAGCGACGGATGCTGGGCCAGCTGGATGACCGTGCCGGCCGCGCCGTCGATGGGATTCGGGACCGCGAACACGAGCGCGGCCACGTCCGACCCGAGGAGCGCGCCGACGCACATCGGGCAGGGCTCGTGGGTCGTGAACATCGTCACGTCGGGGAGGTGCGGCGTGCCGAGCTTGCGGGATGCCTCGCGGAGGGCGACGACGACGGCGTGCGCGGTGGGGTCGTTCGCCTCCGCCACGCGGTTCGCGCCGCGCGCGACCATCGCCTCGTTCATGACCGCGATCGCGCCGACCGCCGGGGCGCCGCGCTCGGCCGCCAGGCGGGCAACCGCGAGCGCCTCGCCCATGAACAGCTCGTAGTTCATGCGCGGATCATAACGACCGGCGGCGGTAGGATTGTCGCGTGACCCGTGCCCCGTTCCGGCACGCATCGCGTCCGTCCCGGCGCGTCGGCCCGCCCTTCAACCTCGACCCCGCCCGGCCACCCGCCGGCGACCACACAGCGGAGCCCACATGGCTGCACCTCGACGGATCGGAATCCTCACCGGCGGCGGCGACGTCCCCGGCCTCAACTCGGTCATCAAGAGCGTCGTCTACCGGGCGACGGAGCTCGGCTACGAGGTCATCGGCATCCGCCGCGGCTGGGAGGGCCTGACCCACCAGCGACGCGGCAGCGAGCTCGACCCCGAGTACGTGCGCGTCCTCGACCGGATCAACACCCGCACGATCGACCGGACCGGCGGCACGATCCTCCACAGCTCGCGGACGAACCCGCGCAAGATGAAGACCGCCGCCCTGCCGTCGTGGCTGGACGCGAAGTCGGTCGCGGACAAGCAGACGTCGGACGGGGTCTACGACCTCACCGACCACGTCCTCGACACCATCGAGCACCTGGGCCTCAGCAACCTCGTGACGATCGGCGGCGACGACACCCTGTCGTTCAGCTCCGTCCTCTACGAGCGCGGCCTGCCCCTCGTCGCGATCCCCAAGACGATGGACAACGACGTCAACGGGACCGAGTACTGCATCGGCTTCTCGTCCGCGATCACGCGTGCCAAGGAGGTCCTCAACCGCCAGCGGACGACGCTCGGCTCGCACGAGCGGATCGGCGTGTTCCGCATCTTCGGCCGCGACGCCGGCTTCACCGCGCTGTACACGGCGTACGTGACGTCCAACCGCTGCGTGATCCCCGAGTTCCCGTACGACGTGGACGCGCTCGCCGAGATCCTCAAAGAGGACCACCGCAACAACCCCAGCCGGTACGCGATCGTCATCACCGCCGAAGGCGCGATCTGGAAGGGTGCGGCGATCCAGGAGGTCGGCGACGTCGACGCCTTCGGCCACCGCCACAAGATGAACGTCGGCGAGGTCCTCGCCTCCGAGATCAAGGAGAAGACCGGGATCGAGGCCGTCGCCTCCGACCTGACCTACGACCTCCGCTCGGGCGAGCCGGACATGCTCGACTCGATGGTCGCGACGACCTTCGCGAACGTGGCGATGGACCTGATCCGCGACGGCATCGGCGGCCGGATGGCGGCGATCCGCGACGGCAAGTACGGCCACGTCTCGCTGGCCGAGACCGGCAAGCCGCCGCGCCGCGTCCAGCTCGAGGCGTACGACACGGACCGCTTCCGGCCGAAGTACGCGGACCGCGAGGGCGACCCGCTGCTGCTCACCCCGTCGCTGGGACCCGCCCTCGACTGACGGGCGGCCGCGCGGCCTCCCCTACCCGTCCAGCCCGGACAGCGCGCGGATCGCCCGCGCGAGGTTCGACATGTCCTCGTCGCCCTTGCCGCGCGCGACGAGGCCGGCCTCGAGCTGCGCCGCCAGCCCGGCGACCGGGAGCGTGGCGCCCAGCGTGCGCGCCATCTCGAGCGCGATCGCGAGATCCTTGAGGTGGAGCGAGGTGCGGAAGCCGAGCGGGTACTCGTTGTCGATCATCCGCCCGCTTCGGTTCTCGAGCACCCAGCTCCTGGCCGCGCCGCCCCCGAGCGCGCCGGCCACGGCCTGCGGGTCGAGGCCCGCCTTGAGCGCGAGCACCATGCCCTCCGCGACGCCGAGGTAGGCGCCCGCGAGCACGACCTGGTTGATCGCCTTGACGGCCTGCCCGGAGCCCGCCGGCCCGAAGTGGGTGATCGTCTTGCCCATCGCCTCGAGCACCGGACGGGCGCGCTCGACGTCCTCGGGCTCGCCGCCGACGAAGATCGTGAGGGTCGCGAGCTTCGCGCCCTCCGAGCCGCCGGAGACCGGCGCGTCGACGAAGCCGACGTCCCGGGTCCGGAGCGCGTCGGCGAACCGGGCCGTGGCCGAGGGCGAGATCGTCGAGCAGTCGATGACGAGGCCGCCCGCCGCGAGCCCCGCCGCCACGCCGTCCTCGCCGAGCAGGACCGACTCGACGTCCGGCGTGTCGGAGACGCACAGCACGACGACGTCCGAGGCGCGCGCGACCTCCGCCGGCGAGCCGGCCTCGCGGACGCCGAGCGTCCCCAGCTCCGGCGCCCTGCCGGGCGTTCGGTTCCATGCCGTGACCTCGAAGCCGGCCCGACGGAGGTTTGCGGCCATCGCCGCCCCCATCGTGCCCAGCCCGACGAACCCGATCCGCTCCACGCTCACTCCTCCTGCTCCCACCGAGCGTAACGCGGCCGCGTACCATTCCGGGCGATGGACTGGCTTGGCGTGGATCTCCGACGGATGGGCACGACGCTGCTCGTGTTCGGCGTCATCGGGATGGTGATCGCGGGGATCGTGGCGGCGGGCCTCATCGGCGGCGCCATCGCCGCGCGCAACCTCGACGACCGGCTCGCGGCCGAGCGGGTGCGTCTCGTCCAGACGCTCGACCGGGTCGACGCCGCGATGGCCCAGACGGTCACGACGATCGACAACGCCGGCGCGACGCTGGGCACGACGAGCGAGACGCTCGCCTCGGCGTCGGGCGTGCTCGCCCAGGTCGCCGCGACCTCCGACGACCTCAGCACGTCGCTGAACTTCTCGATCCTCGGCTCCCAGCCGCTGGCGACCGCGGCCGCCCGCTTCGGCGACCTCGCGGTCCAGGTCCGCGGGTTCCAGGAGAAGGCGCAGGCGCTGGCCGACAACCTCGCGGTGAACTCGGGCGACACGACGGCGCTCGCGACCGAGATCGACGGGCTGCGCGACGAGCTGGCGGCGCTCACCAAGCGGGTCGACTCGTTCGAGGCGACGGGCGACATCGTCGGGCTGCTCGTCGGCGGGATCCTGCTGCTCGGCCTGCTGGTGGCGTGGCTCGCGGTCGCGGGCGCCGGCTGCGCCTGGTTCGGGCTCCGGCTGCGCCGGCTCGGGTCGAGCATCGCGGCGACGCCGGCCGACCCGACCGGCCGGCGGGGCGCTAGGCGCCAGTCGCGGCGGTCTCGGCCGTCGCTGCCGCAAGGTCCGCGGCCGTCACCTGGTGACCCGCGAGGGCGGGCACGAGCACGCGGTCCACGAGCCGCGCCGTGGCATGCCCGTCGGCGACGTCGAAGCTCGCGGCGGCGAACGCGCGCACCCGCTCGAGGTCGAAGTCGCCGGCGCGGATCGCCTCGGCGAGGGCCTCCGTCGTGTCGAGGATCGGCCCGGGAGCCTCGGCGCGGAAGTCGAAGTAGAAGCCGCGCTCGAGGTCGTACGCGTCCTCGTCGGGCGCGAGGAACAGGATCGGCCGGCCGAGGAGCGCGAACTCGTAGATCACGCTCGAGTAGTCCGACACGAGGACGTCGGAGACGAGCATCAGCTCGTTGACGTCGGCCTCGCCCGAGGCGTCGATCGCGAAGCCCTCGAGGCCCGCGGGGATCTTGAGGCCGGTGCGCACGAACGGGTGGAGCTTGAGCAGCACGACCCACTCGTCGCCGAGCACGCGGCGCATCGCGTCGAGGTCCATCAGGTCCGCGTGCCGGGCGTGGCCGACCGAGGCGCCCCGGAAGGTCGGCGCGTACAGGACGACCTTGCGGCCCTCGATCGCCGGGTAGCGCGAGCGGACGCGCGCCTCCGCGGCGGCGCGCCGCGCGGGGTCGGTCAGGAGGTCGGTGCGCGGGATGCCGAGGCTCGCGGTGAAGATCTCCGGCGACGCGGCGAACGCCTCCGCGTAGTGCGGCGCGACCGACATCGACGACACGAGGGCCAGGTCGTAGTTGGAGTGGATGCGCACCTTCGCGACGAGGTCCGGGTCGGCGCCGAACGACTTCTCGAGGACGCTGTAGCCGAACTTCTTGAACGCGCCCGCGGCGTGCCAGACCTGGATCCGCATCGTCCCGCGGCGTGGGCTGATCACGTACATCGGGAAGAAGTAGTCGTCCACGACGAAGACGCGCGCCGACGCGAGGTGATACCCGGCCCGGAACGTGTAGGCGAAGTAGTCGAGCTTGCTGCGCCGCTCCCCGGGCGTGACCTCCACGAACGGGATCGGCGGGTCGCGTCGTGCGAGCTCGTCGCGGATCCAGGCGAGGTTGCCGTCGAGGGCCGCGGAGTGGGACGACGCGAGCACGACGTGCGGGCGGATGCGCCGGAGCCGGCCGACGAGGAAGCCAAGCCGCGCGACGAGCGTCCGGAGGAACCGGAGGCGTCGTGTCATCGGGCGCATCGGCGGTACATGGCGTCCGATCATAGCCGCGACCCCGATCGGCCACGTCGGTCCGTCCCGGGATCGCGGCCGGGGGCTACTCTGTGGGCAGGATCCACAGCCACGAGGGAGCACGTCCGGCAGATGCAGATCCACGCCCTGGTCCTCGCGGGCGGCGACGGCAACCGGTTCGGCGGTGAGCTTCCCAAGCAGTTCGTCCGCCTCGCCGGCGAGGAGATCCTGCTGCGGACGCTGCGCCGGCTGGGCTCGGTGCGGATGGACCGGATCGTCGTGGTCGCGCACCCCCGCTGGCTCGAGGAGACGCGCCGCCTCGTCGACGAGGCGAACCTGCCGGTCGAGGTCCTCGTGGTCGCGGGCGGCGCGACCCGCAACGAGAGCACCCGCAACGGCCTCAACGCGCTCGACGCGGCCGACGACGACGTCATCGTCGTGCACGACGCCGTGCGCCCGCTCGTCCCGGTGGAGGTCGTCCAGCGCTCGATCGAGCCCGTGGCGTCGGGCCGCGCCGACGCGACCGACACCGTCATCCCGTCCGCGGACACGCTCGTGATCGTCGAGGGCGAGGACGTCGTCGAGATCCCGGACCGCGGCCGGTACCGTCGCGGCCAGACGCCGCAGGTCTTCCGCAAGGCGGTGCTCAGCCGCGCCTACGCCGAGGCCGAGCGGGTCGGCGACCTGTCCGCGACCGACGACTGCAGCCTCGTCCTGCGCCACGTCCCGGGGGCCCGCGTCATCGCCGTCGCCGGCGACGAGATCAACCTCAAGGTCACGACGCCCATCGACCTCGTCATGGCCGACCGGATGCTCCAGCTGTCCATCCTCGTGCCGACCCAGGAGCCCCGGCCGACGCACTCGCTCGTGGGCACCCGGCTGCTCGTGATCGGCGGGACGAACGGGATCGGGCGGGCCATCGCGGACCAGGCGGAGCTCCTCGGCGCGACCGCGGCCGTCGACGGGTCGTCGCTCGGGCTGGACGTCCGGGACTACGCGAGCGTCGAGGCCCGCATGGCCGACGCGGCGGCGCGGCTGGGTGGCATCGACCACGTCGTGTGCACCGCCGGCGTCCTGCGGATCGGCCCGCTCGCGGAGACCGATCCCGCGGTGATCGCGGAGGTCATCGACGTCAACCTCACCGGCACGCTCAACGTCGCGCGCGCGGCCTACCCGTACCTCCGCGCCGCGCGTGGCTCGCTGACCGTGTTCACCTCGAGCTCGTTCACGCGGGGCCGCCCGGACTACGTCCCGTACAGCGCGAGCAAGGCCGCGGTCGTGAACATGACCCAGGGGCTGTCCGACGAGTGGGCGCCGGACGGCATCCGGGTCAACGCCGTGAGCCCCGAGCGCACCGACACGCCGATGCGAAGGCGGGCCTTCCCGACCGAGGTCCGCGACGGGATGCTGCGCGCGGACGACGTCGCGCTGGCGACGATCCGGCTCATCCGCTCCGACCTCACGGGCCAGGTCGTCGACGTGAAGCAGCACGACATCGCGGTGGCGGCCGCCGCCGTCGCTGCCCAGGAGGAGACGGCCGCGGGCACCCCCGGAGCCGGCTCCTGAGCGTCCTCGAGTACCGGCTCTCGAGCCTGCTCCTGCGCGCGCTCGGCGCGCTGTTCGGGCTCCTCCCGATCCGGCGCAACCGGGTCGTCCTGGCGTCGGCGCGACTCCCCGTCCTCGACGGCAACCTGCGCGCGATCGACGAGCGCGATCCGCCGCCTCCGCCCGCGGGCCGAGATCGTCCACCTCCTCGAGCCGTACGGCTACGGCCGGGCGGCGAAGCTGCGCTACCTGCTGCGGATGATCCGGGGGACGTACCACGTCCGGACGGCGGGCCTCGTCATCGTGGACAACGCCTGGCTGCCCGTCCATGTCGCCCCGCACCGCGCGGGGACGACCGTCGTCCAGGTGTGGCACGCGGCGGGGGCGCTCAAGCGGTTCGGCATGGACACGACCCGGCCGCCCGACGAGCCCGAGCGGTCGTTCCTCCATCGCCACTACGACTGGGTCGTCACGGCCGGGGAGGCGTCGCGCGGACCGTGGGCCGCGGCGCTCCGGACGCCGGTCGAACGGGTGCTGCCGCTCGGCTCCGCGCGCACCGACGACCTCCTCGATCCCGCGCGCCTGGCCGCCGCGCGCTCGCGCGCGCTCGACCTGTACCCGGCGCTGGCCGGTCGAAGGGTCGTCCTCTACGCGCCGACGTTCCGGGGCCGCGGCGCGGCGAAGGCCGACGGCGGCGTCATCGACCCGGCCCGGCTCCGCGCGCTCCTGCCGCCGACCGACGTCCTCGTCCTCAAGTCGCACCCGAACCTCGACCCGGCCCTCGTCCCGACCGACGGCTACGACGTCGTCGCGTCGCCCGCCGACGACATGAACGACCTGCTCGCGCTGGCCGACGTCCTCGTCACGGACTACTCGTCGTCCGTGTTCGAGTTCGCGCTCCTGCGGCGGCCGATCGTCCTCGTGGTGCCGGACCTCGAGACGTACGAGCGCGACCCGGGGCTGTACCTGGACCTGCGGACGGACCTCGTCGGTGCGCTCGTGCGGGACACGGACGCGGCCGCGGCGGCGGTCACGGCGGGCGTGGTCGACGAGGCTGCCTACGACGCGTTCATCGCCGCAACCTCGGCGGCTGCGACGGGCACGCGGCGGAGCGGATCGTGGAGCGCTTCGTCCGCTGAGGGTCAGGAGGCCCGGCGTGTCGCGCGCTTCACGAGCTCGGCCGGCTTGCGCTTGAGGTTCGACCGGCGGGCCGCCCGCCGGGCCACGTACCTCGCCCGCCGCACCCGGGCCCGGACCCCGGCGGGCGCCCCGAACGACGAGCGGACCGCGGGCGGCCACGGCGTGGCGGCCGCGCGCGCCTCCCATGCCTCGGGGGCGCCGTCGTGGTCGAAGGCGTGGTCGACGCCGTGCCTCGCGAGGTACGCCCCGAAGGTGGCCCAGCGCGCGGCGTGCCCCTCGTTGAGCGCCGTGTAGTCCGCCGCGGCGTACAGGTCGGCCGCGTCCGTCTCCGGCCCGACCTCGCGGATCGTCCGGTGCGGGATGTCGAAGTAGCGGGCGAGCTCGAGCGTCCGCGCGTCGTGCGCGATCGACGAGGCCCGGCGTCCCGGCGAGCAGCGCGGCGATCGTGCCGTGGATCCGCGTCCCGAACGAGAAGTCGCGCGTCCGCAGGTCCTCGATCCACGGGTACGGGTCGAGGAAGAACCGCGTCCGGTCGTCGCGGATCAGCGGGATGCGCGAGGTGGACCGGGTTGTCCTGAGTCCTCGCCTGGCGTCCGGGTGGGTGCCGCCCCACAGCAGGAGCTCGAGCGACTCGAGGTCCTGGGCGATGTACACGAGGTTGGGATAGGCCTCGACGTGCCGGGTGACGATCGGGCCGATCGCCTTCACGTAGGGCGACACGGTGAGCGCGATCCGGGCGTCCCGGGTGAGCTCCGGGACCTTGCGCTCGACGCGGAGGTCGGGCCCCCAGGCGAACATCGAGGGGCAGCCCACGACCTCGACGTCGCGGAACCCGAGGCTCCGCAGGTACTCGGCCGTGAGCTCGCCGCGGACGCCGATCGACGGGCCGTGGTCCAGGACGGCCGCGCCAGCGAACGCCTTCACCGATGGCTCGATCGGCGCGAGCCGCGTCCAGTCGTAGTCGAGCGTCGCCTGCGCCCCCACGCCGAGGACGACGACCGGGATCCGGAGCCGCGTGATGAGCTCGGTCATCCGGTCCAGCTGCGGCACGAACGACGGCCGGAACGCGTTGGCGAGCGGCAGGACGTAGTGGTCGAACTCGTCGTTGATCCGGTCCGCGGCCTTCTTCACCGCGTGGAACCGGTCGGCCACGATCGTCGCACCCGGCACCGACAGCAGCTTGTGGGCGGCATCGATGAACACGAGGTTGCCCGAGTTGTTGCCGATGAGGTTCTGCTCGAGCACCTGCTCGGCGGGCCTGACCTCGAACGGGTCCTTCGGCGCACGGAGGAGGATCCGGGTCACGGCGCCCCTGCGGTTCGGGTGGAGAGGGTGAAGCGTAGCCTGCCCACGGGACACGCGGCCGGTACGGCACACTGGGCGCATGGCTACCAAGATCATCCTGGACGTCGACACCGGCACCGACGACGCGGTCGCGCTCATGACCGCGGCCCTCTCCCCCGACATCGAGCTGGTCGGGGCGACCGTGGTGAACGGCAACACCGTGCTCGACTCGTGCGTGGAGAACACGCTCCGGGTGTTCGAGTGGATCGGCATGCCGGAGGTGCCCGTGTTCCGCGGCATGTCCCGCCCGATCGCCCGCTCCCAGGGGGCGCACAACCCGGCGACCCGGATCCACGGCGACAAGCTCGACCTGCCCGAGGCGACGATCACGGCCCAGCCGCAGCACGCGGTCGACTGGCTGATCGACACCTACCTCGCGTCGGACGGCGACATCACGCTCGTCCCGGTGGGGCCGCTCACGAACATCGCGATGGCGATCCAGAAGGAGCCGCGGATCCTCGAGCGGATCCCGGAGATCGTGATCATGGGCGGCGCCCACGACCACGGGAACTCGACGGCGTCCGCGGAGTTCAACATCTGGCTCGACCCGGAGGCGGCGCGGATCGTCGTGGGCTGTGGCCGGCCGATCCGGATGGTGCCGCTCGACGCGACCCATCGCGCGCTGGTCTCGACCGCCGACGCCCAGGGCCTGCGCGCCCTCGGCACACCGGCCGGCGAGGCGGCCGCGCGGTTCATCCTCAAGCGGATCGAGGGCTACGACGCGACCCAGCCGATGCAGCGCATGGGCGCGGCGCCCGTCCACGACGCGCTGGCGGTGTGCGCGATCATCGACCCGTCGGTGATCACGACCCGGTTCGCGCACGTGGACGTGGAGACGTCGGGGGAGCTCACGGCCGGGCGCACGGTGTGCGACTTCCGGTTCAGCGGGCGGACCCCGGCCGAGGCGAACTTCGCCTACCTGCCACCGAACGTCGAGTTCGCGCTGGACGCGGACGAGCCGAAGTTCGTCGCGATGCTCACCGACATCCTGGGGCGGACCGCGTAAGGCATCCGCAAGGCGCCGCAGGTCCGGCGCCGGATGACGATCGGTCCCGGGCGCGGTACTGTCCACTGATCATGGGCATGCGGCATCGCGCCTACAAGCGGCGGCAGGCAGCAAAGCGGCGCCAGGGGGCGGACCGGTTCGACGAGCGCGCCCGCGCCCTCGTCGCCGCCGGCGCATTCGAGCCGATCGCCTGGCCGAGGGCGCTCGTCGTGGTCGGCGTGCTCACCGCCGGCGCCGTGGCCGCGCTCTCGATCGCCTGGCCGCTCGCCGTGGTCGCGGCGCTGATCGCGATCCGGCTCGACCGCACGGAGGAGGCGCCGTTCGCGCTCCATCGGGCGGCCACCCTCGTCGGGATCGAGCGCAGCGCGCCGCGTCGCGGCTGGCGTCGCTACCTGCCGCTGGAACGGGCCGGGCCCGACGTCGTCCTGAGCCGCCCGCTCAACGGCGTCCTGCTGCTGGCCGTCATCGCGTCCTTCGCGCTCGTGTTCGTGAACCTCACGCTGCTCACGCTGACCGCCGTCCTGCTCGCCGCATACGCGTGCGTCGGCCGACCCGAGCGGGCGTGGGTGCCGAAGCACGCCGTCAGGACGCTCCGGTCGCTCGCGGACCAGGCGCCGGACCAGGTCGCCGCGCCCACGCCGGCGAGCGCGCCGGCCGCGGACCCCGTCGCGCCCGCCGCGTCCGCCGCGTCGCAGACACCCGTGCCGGCCGCGCGGCGGGACCGGCTGCCGACGACCGGGCCGGCCATCGTGGCCGAGATCGACGCGCTCGCCCGCGCCGCGCGGCCGTCGATCCCGCCGGAGGCCATGGCGACGATCGGCCGGATCCGCGAGCTCGCGGCGCAGGCGCTGCCGACCCACGACCGGGACCTGAACTTCAGCGACCACGAGACGTGGCTCGTGCGCCAGGTGGCGTGCGACTACCTGCCCGCGGCGATCGAGGGCGTATCGCGCCATCGATCCGCAGCACGCGACGCGGCCGCTCGCCGACGGTCGCTCCGCGCGCCAGGTCCTCGCCGACAGCCTCGCGCTCATCGAGCGGTTCCTGCGGGACGCCGAGATGGCGGCCTGGGAGCGCGACGTCGCCGCGCTCCTGACCCACGAGCGCTTCCTCGCCGACCGGTTCGCGGCCTCCAGCAGCTTCCGGGCCGACCGCGTTCGCCAGTCCGACGAGGCGCGGCCGCACTGACGCGCTAGACGAACGCCCGGTACACGGCCCACAGGGAGCCGGCTGCCACGAGGACGAGGGCGACCGCCGACGCGATCGCGCGACCCCGATGGCGGGACAGCCCTGACGCGCCGGCGAGGCCCACCGAGGCCAGCCCGATCAGGGCGATGAGCCCGAGGTTGAGGATCGCGACCGCGCTCCCGGTCACGACGCACACGAGCGCCGTGATCACGATCGTCGCGATCGCGAGGACGCCGAGCCCCGTGCGCGCCGCCGGCGGCAGCACCGGGACCGAGTCCTCGTCGCCCGCGCCGACCAGCGCCCACAGCCCGAGCCCGGACGGCACGGCCAGGATCGCCGCGAGCGACAGCGCCACGACGCCGAACACGCTGCCGAAGACGGCGCGCAGCCAGCCCTCGACCTCGGGCGGGTCCGTGCGCAGGAGCGCGAACACGCCCAGGCCGGCGAGCACGGCGGCCGCGACGAGCAGCATCGTGAGCGTCGTCCGGGACGCGATGAGGACGGCCTTGGGGTTCATGGGCCTCGGTCGTGCGCGGTGATGGACGTGCGCCAGCGTCGCGTGCGCGGCCGTGCCGGTCAATGCACCAAGAGTCCGGGTCGCAGCGACGGCGGGCGTCGCCCGACAGTCCAGCGCCTCAGCGTCGTGGCATCGGGGTCAGCCCGTACCGGGCGATGACGTCATCCAGCCAGTCGGGCTGCGCGAACGGGAGGCCGTATCGATCGCCCAGCGCGGCGACGGACGAGGGCTCGAAGCCCGCTGCCGCCGTCATCTCGGACAGCTCGCGGAAGAAGCCCTCGAACCCGGGCGGCGAGATGATCTCGATCATCCGCGCCGGCGTCTTCCCGGCGTTCCACATGGCGTGGACCTGGCCGTGCGGCTTGACGATGTAGCCGCCGGCGCCGAGCACGACCTCCTGGTCCTCGGACCGGAAGCCGATCTCGCCCTCGAGCACGATCGAGTACTCGTCCTCGCGGGTGTGCAGGTGCGGCGGGACGAGCGCCCCGACCGCGAACGGGTGCTCGACGATCGAGAGCGCGCCGCCCGTGTCGGCGCGCCTCGATCTTGAACACGACGCCGACACCGGGTGCGAGCCCGCCCGTCCTCCCCTCGCCGGGCAGGACGACCTTGACGCCGGGGGCGGCAGGGGCGGGGTGGATGGCCATGTCGTGCTCCTTCGCGCTTGAACTCGCTGAACAGTGCCGTATAGTGAATGTCTGCGGAGGTCCTGTCAAGATTGAATAAACAGCCCAGTACACGCAAACAGGCCGGCGCGCCGGCCGTACGTCATGCGGCGCCGGGCCGACCTGGTCGACGCGACGCGGGAGCGGATCACCGCAGCCGCGATGCGGCTTCACACGTCGGTGGGTCCGTCGGGGGCGTCGATCGCCGCGATCGCGGCCGAGGCCGGCGTCACGCGCCTGACCGTGTACAACCACTTCGCGGGCCAGGACGAGATCTTCGGCGCGTGCATGGCGCACTGGGCGGCCCTCCACCCGCGGCCGGACGTCGCGGCCTGGCAGTCGGTGACCGGTCTCGAGGCGCGGGCACGACACGGCCTGCGCGAGCTGTACGCCTGGTACGTCGACGCCGGCGAGGACCTGTACCCCATCCATCGCGACATCGCGCTCGTCCCCCCGAGCGCTCGCATGGCGATCGAGGCGACCGAAGCGCGCACCGCGGCCGCCCTCGTCGACGACACGGACGTGGCGCCCGGGGCGCGCACGCGTGTCCTCGCCGTGGCGGGCCACCTCGTCGACGTGGAGACCTGGCGATCGCTCGTCGTCAAGCACGGCCTCGCGTGGGACGAGGCCGTCGAGGTCGGCGTCGGGCTCCTCGTCGCGGCGTCCCGCAGCGGCCCGTCGCGCGGTGACTCCGGCCGGCCGTGAATCACGAACGGACCCCCGCATGGGAGGTCCGTCAAAGGGCTCGGGAGTTGGCGCGCCCGGCGGGATTCGAACCCACGACCCCCAGCTCCGCAAGCTGGTGCTCTATCCACTGAGCTACGGGCGCCAGTGACTGGCGGAGAGGGAGGGATTCGAACCCTCGGAGCAGGTTACCCCACTCGGCGGTTTAGCAAACCGCTGCACTAGACCTCTATGCGACCTCTCCGTGCAGGCGCCGGGGATCATACCAGCCCTGACCGGCGACCCGGTTGACGCGGGACCCTGCCACCCGCTACCGTCGGCCATCCGATGTGCGCCATCTATCGCTTTACCTGCCCGGCATGACCGTTCCCGGAGACTGAAGACCCGGGGTGTGCGGGTCGTGCCGGGTGAGCAGAGGTTTCTGACCTCTGCTTTTTTGTTGCCGAGCCAGCGACGAGACAGCAAGGAAGCTTGAAGACACGATGTTCGTGGTGATGCGGGCCGGGGCCACCGAGGCCGAGGTCAACGGCGTGAAGGGCCTGATCCTGGCGGAGGGGCTGACGCCGTTCGAGAACGCCGGCACGCACCGGACCGTGATCGCCGTGGTCGGCGAGATCGGCAAGCGGCGGGAGCCGCTCAAGGCGCGCCTCGAGGGCACGCCGGGCGTCGCGCAGGTCACCGCGATCTCGAAGCCCTACAAGCTCGTGTCGCGCGAGTTCCACCCCGAGGACACGGTCATCCGGATCCTCGACGCGGTGGTCGGCGACGGGAGCCTGACCGTCATGGCCGGGCCGTGCTCGGTCGAGAGCCGCGACCAGCTCATGGAGACCGTGGACTTCGTCGCCCAGCACGGCGCGACGATCATCCGCGGCGGGGCGTTCAAGCCGCGCACCAGCCCGTACAGCTTCCAGGGCCTGGGCGTCGAGGGTCTCCGCTACCTCGCGGAGGCGCGCGAGCGGACGGGCATGCCGGTCATCACCGAGGTCATGGACCCGTCCCAGGTCGACATCGTCGCCGAGTACTCCGACATCCTCCAGATCGGCACCCGGAACATGCAGAACTTCTCGCTGCTCCTGGCGTGCGGTCGGTCCAGCCGGCCGGTCATGCTCAAGCGCGGCTTCGGGGCCACGATCGAGGAGTGGCTGATGTCCGCGGAGTACATCGCGTCCGCCGGCAACGGCCAGATCATCCTGTGCGAGCGCGGCATCCGGACGTTCGAGACCACGACCCGCAACACGCTCGACCTCACGGCGGTCCCGCTCGTCCACCACCTCACCCACCTGCCCGTGATCGTGGACCCGTCGCACGCGACCGGGAAGCGCTGGCTCGTCAAGCCGCTCGCCATCGGCGGGGTCGCGGTCGGCGCGGACGGCATCATGGTCGAGGTCCATCCCCGCCCCGACGAGGCGCTCTCGGACGCCGAGCAGCAGCTGGACTTCCCGATGTTCGCCTCGATGATGACCGCGGTCACGGGCGTCCACGAGCACGTCAAGGACCTCCACGGCGACCTCCTCCGGGCAGCGGGCGCCGGGGCCTGACGGCCGATGACCACGGGCAACGCACCGGCCAGGGCGCCGGGCGGAGGCGACGCGGCGGACGACGTGCTCGTCGTGCGACCCGCCGCCCGCCTGCGCGGCACGCCCGCGCTCCCGGGTGACAAGTCGATCTCGCACCGGGCGCTCCTGCTCGCGCTCCTCGCCGCCGGCGAGAGCACGATCGCCGCGGCGGGCGACGGCGAGGACGTCCGGACGACCGCGCGCGTCATCGCGGCCCTCGGGGCGCACGTCGAGCGGACGGCCGCGCGCGGGAGCCGGGTCGACTACCGCGTGGTGTCGCCCGGCGGCGCGGCGCTGACGGAGCCCGAGGGCGTCCTCGACTGCGGCAACTCCGGGACGACGACCCGGCTGCTCGCGGGCCTCCTCGCGGGTCGCGACCTGTTCGCGGTCCTCGACGGCGACGCCTCGCTCCGCCGCCGGCCGATGGGCCGCGTGACCGAGCCGCTGGCCCGGATGGGCGCGGTGTTCGCCGGTCGCGGCGGTGGGACGCTGCTGCCGCTCGCGATCACCGGCCGCGGGGTGCTCTCCCCGATCCGCTACGACACGCCCGTCCCCAGCGCCCAGGTCAAGTCCGCGGTCCTGCTCGCGGGCCTCGCGGCGGACGGCGAGACCGCGGTCACCGAGTCGATCGCGACGCGCGACCACACCGAGCGGATGCTCCGCGCGCGGGGCATCGCGGTCGAGGAGACGACCGGGCCCGACGGCGCCCACACCGTGCGCCTCGACGGGCCGGTGCTGCCCGCCGCGATCGCCGAGACCGTGCCCTCCGACCCCTCCGGCGCTGCCTTCTGGCTGGTCGCCGGCGCGGCCCATCCGGACGCCGAGCTGCGCCTCGAGGGGGTGAGCACGAACCCGACCCGGCGTGCCATCATCGACATCCTCAGGCGCATGGGCGCCTCCATCGAGGAGATCGATCGGCCGGCCCCGGGAGGAGCCGACGGCGAGCCCCTCGCGGACCTCGTGGTCCGGTCGAGCGATCTCCGGGGCGTCGACCTCTCGCCCGCCGACGTGGCGGCGGCGATCGACGAGATCCCGATCCTCGCCCTGGCCGCCGCCGTTGCCTCGGGTACGACCCGGTTCCGCGGCGCGGGAGAGCTGCGACACAAGGAGTCAGACCGGATCCAGGGGATCGCGGACGGGCTCACGGCCCTCGGCGCGCAGGTGCGCGTGGAGGGCGATGACATCGAGATCCACGGTGGCACGCGCCTGACGGGCGCCGTCACCGAGACCCACGACGATCACCGGCTCGCGATGACGTTCGCGATCGCCGGCCTCATCGCCGGTGGGGAGACCGTCGTCAGCCGGCCCGGGTCGGCGTCGATCTCCTACCCCGGCTTCTTCCAGGAACTCGAAGGGGTGCGGGCATGACAAAGCGCGTCGTCCTCATCGGACACCCGGTGGCGCATTCGCTGTCCGGCGCGATGCAGCAGGCGGCATTCGACAGCCTCGGCATCGACGCGTCGTACGAGCTCTGGGACCGTGCGCCGATCGCCCTCGCCGACGCGATCGCCGAGCTGCGCACCGACGACTTCCTCGGTGCGAACGTCACGATCCCGCACAAGGAGCGCGTCGTCCCGCAGGTCGACCGCCTGACCGAGGAGGCGCACGCGACCGGCGCCGTCAACACCCTCACCAAGGAGGGCAGGAAGCTCGTCGGCCACAACACCGACGTCCCGGGCTTCACGGTCGCGCTCGACACGCTCGTGGGCCGCCAGAAGCTGCCCCGCCACGCGGTGGTGCTCGGTGCGGGCGGCGGCGCGCGGGCGGTCGTCTACGGGCTGATCCGCCAGGGCTTCCAGCGGGTCATCGTGTTCAACCGCCACCTCCACCGCGCCGAGTCGATGGTCAAGCACTTCGGCAAGAGCGCGTCCCACATGGACCTGCGGGCGATGCCCTGGCACGAGTCGATCATCGAGGCCGAGCTCTCGAAGACGAAGCTGCTGGTCAACGCGACATCGATCGGCCTCAACGCCGACGAGTCCCCGGTGCCGGCGGAGATCCTCACGCCGGAGCTCCTCGTCCTCGACCTGATCTACGCCCAGACGCGCCTCCTCCGGGACGCGGCCGCCGCGGGCTGCACGACGTCCGACGGCGAGACGATGCTCCTCCACCAGGGGGCGGCGGCGTTCACGCTGTGGACCGGGCAGCCGGCCCCGCTCGAGGTCATGGGCGCCGCGCTCAAGGCCGCGCGCGCCGGCGGCGTCACCTCGGCCGAGGGCGAGGGCGGCGAGGCACCGGACACCGACGGGGCCGACGCCCCCGCGTGAGCATGGACCGCTTCCGCTTCGTCACGACCGGCGAGAGCCATGGCCCGATGCTCGGCGCCGTGGTCGAGGGCGTGCCCGCCGGGCTGGCCCTGACGGAGGACGACCTCGCGGTCGACCTCGCCCGCCGCCAGCGTGGCTACGGCCGCGGCGCCCGCCAGTCGATCGAGCACGACCGGGCGCGGATCCTGTCCGGGGTCCGGCACGGACGCACCCTCGGCTCGCCGATCCTGCTCGAGGTCGACAACCGCGACTGGGCGAACTGGACCCGCGTGATGCAGGTCGGGCCGCTCAGCGAGGAGGAGGCCGCGGAGCTCGCCGAGCTCGCCGAGGGCGGCAACAAGCGCGCCCAGCCGATCACCCGCGTCCGGCCCGGGCACGCGGACCTCGCGGGCTCGCTCAAGTACGGCTTCAACGACGTGCGCAACGCGCTCGAGCGCTCGTCCGCGCGCGAGACGACCGCGAGGGTCGCCGCGGGCGGCGTCGCGAGGGCGTTCCTGCGCGAGCTGGGCATCGAGGTCTGGTCGTACACGGCCGAGGTCGGCGGCGTGGCCGTGGACCCGACCCGCGCCACCCTCGCCCGCGACGAGGCGGACGCCTCCCCCCTGCGCTGCCCGGACCCGGTCGCCGAGGCGGCGATGATCGAGAAGATCGACGAGGCGCGCTCGAACGGCGACACGGTCGGCGGCGTGTTCGAGGTCGTGGTCCACGGCGCGCCGATCGGGCTCGGGTCGTACGTCCACTGGGACCGGCGCCTGGACGCGGCGCTCGCCGCCGCGGTGATGAGCATCAACATCGTGAAGGGCGTCGAGATCGGGCTCGGGTTCGAGCAGACGCGGCGCTTCGGGTCGCAGGTCCACGACGTGATCGAGGGGCGGCGCGAGGACGGGACGTGGATCCACCGCTCGAACAACGCGGGCGGGCTGACGGGCGGCGTCACCAACGGCGAGCCGATCGTCGTGCGGGGGGCCGTCAAGCCGATCTCCACGCTGGCGCGGCCGCTGCCGACGGCCGATCTCGTGACCGGGCAGCCCGTGGAGAAGGCGCACTACGAGCGCTCGGACATCTGCGTCGTCCCGGCCGCGGGCGTCATCGGCGAGGCGATGGTCATGCTCACGCTCGCCCGGTTCGTGCTCGAGAAGACGGGCGGCGACTCGATGATCGAGGTCCTCGACAACCTCCGCCGGACCCGGGAGCGCATGGCCGCGGGCCTCATGCCGCCGACCCCGGGCGACGGCTCGGGCGGCCATGCGAGCAGCGCCGACGGGGGCGAGGCCGGCTCCGGCGGGGACGACTGAGCCAGCGATGGACCTCGTGCTCGTCGGGCTGCCAGGGTCAGGGAAGAGCGCCGTCGGGCGGCGGGTCGCCGCGCGCCACAACGCGACCTTCATCGACCTCGACGAGCAGATCGAGAAGGCCGAGGGCCGGACGATCCCCGAGATCTTCGCGCAGGACGGTGAGGCGGGGTTCCGGCGCCTCGAGCGCGCGGCCGTCGCCGCCCTCGGGCCCGCGGACACGTCGGGCTCGCTGCGCCGGGTCATCTCGCCGGGTGGCGGCGCGATCCTCGATCCACGCAACCGCTGGACCCTCTACCGGGGCCGGCTCGCGGTCTGGCTCGACGTGCGCCCCGAGGTCCTCGCGCAGCGGCTCCGCCGCTCCCCCACCGTCCGCCCGCTCGTCCAGGGTGGCGACCCGCTCGGCCGGGTCCGGCTCCTGGCGGCGGCCCGCGAGCGCTTCTACGGGGCGGCGAACCGCGTGAACGGCGTCGCGGAGGTCGCATCCGTGGTCGAGGCGGTCGAGGCGCTCGTCGCCGGTGGCCTGCCGCAGGGCACGACGCTCCTGCGCACGACGACGAAGATCGGCGACCTCGTCATCGGCGAGGGGATCGCCGCGGCCGCCGTCGGCGACGCGCTCCGGCGGCTCGACGCGCGGCGCGCGATCCTCGTCTCGGAGCCCGGCGCCTGGGCCGCGTTCGGCGAGGGGCTCGCCGCGTCGCTCGCGGAGGCCGGGTGGCCCGTCGAGACGGTGCTGCTCCCCGCGGGCGAGGCGGCGAAGCGGCTGCCGGTCATCGAGGAGGCGGCCCGCGACCTCGCGCGGCGGCGGGTCGAGCGGCGCGAGCCGCTCATCGCGGTCGGCGGCGGCGCGCTCGGCGACCCGGCGGGGTTCCTCGCGGCCGCGTACCTGCGGGGCGTGCCCTGGATCCAGGTCCCGACGACGCTCGTCGCCCAGGTCGACAGCGCCATCGGCGGCAAGACCGGCGTGGACCTCCCCGAGGGCAAGAACCTCCTGGGCGCGTTCCACCACCCCGCCTCGATCGTGCTCGACGTCGCCGCGCTGCGGACGCTCCCCGAGCGCCAGCTGCGGGCCGCGCTGGGCGAGATCGCCAAGATGGCCGCGCTCGGCGACGAGGCGCTGTTCACTGTCCTCGAGGCCGAGGGCGAGGCGATCGCGCGCGGCGACGCGACGGCGTTCGACGACGGGGCGATCGCCGAGGTGGTCGAGCGCGCCGGCTGGGCGAAGGTCGAGGTCGTGAGCGCGGACGAGCGCGAGCACGCGGCCGCGGATGGGCGGGTCACGCTCAACCTCGGGCACACGATCGGGCACGCGCTCGAGGCCGCGGACGGCTACGAGACGCTGCTCCACGGCGAGGCGGTCGCGTACGGCACGCGCGCGGCGGTGCGGATCGGCGAGGCGGTCGGCGTGACGCCGCCCGAGCGGGCGCGGCGGATCGAGGGGCTGCTCGACCGGCTGGCGCTCGGGCAGGCGCCGCTCCCCTACCCGCTCGACGCGGTCATCGAGGCGACCGGGACCGACAAGAAGCACAGCGGCGGGCGGCTCCGCTGGGTGCTGCCCACGGCGGACGGCGTGGTCGTCCGCGACGACGTCCCGGACGAGGTCGTGCGCGAGGCCGCGGCCGCGGTCCTCGCCGGCGCCGGCACGGGCTCCGCGGCATGACCCGCGTCCTCGTCCTCCAGGGCCCCAACCTGAACCTGCTCGGGACGCGGGAGCCGGAGATCTACGGCACCGAGACGCTGGACGAGATCCACGCCGGGATCGCCGTCCGCGCGGCGGAGCTCGGCCTCGACGTCGACTTCTTCCAGTCGAACCACGAGGGCGCCCTCATCGACCGGCTGCACCTCCGGGACTTCGACGTCGCCATCGTCAACGCGGCCGGGCTCACCCACACGTCGGTCTCCCTGCGCGACGCGCTCACCGGCATCTCCCTGCCGTTCTGGGAGGTCCACCTCTCCGACCCCTGGAAGCGGGACGACTTCCGCAGGGTCAACTTCCTCCACGACGTCGCGACGGGATCGGTCGCGGGTCTCGGGTCGCGCGGGTACCACGTGGCCCTCGAGGAGATCGCCGCGCGGTTCGGAGGCGGGGCGTGACCACGGACGACAACGGGACGCGCCCCCACCGCCCGACGACCGCCGAGCGCGACGACGCGGCGCTCGAGCTCGCCCGCATCCGCGACCGGATCGACGAGCTGGACAAGCGGATCGTGGAGCTGCTCAACGAGCGTGCGGTGATGGGCCGCGACGCGGGGCGCGCGAAGGCGCTGGCGGGGCGGCGGGCGATCCGCGACCCGGAGCGCGAGCGCGAGGTGCTGCTGCGCGTCGCGATGGCCAACGGCGGGCCGCTCACCCAGGCCGACCTGCTCTCGATCTACCGCCGGGTCGTCGCCGCGACGCGGATGCTCGAGGCGAAGGACCGCGGCGGCCATGGCACCGGATCCGGTGACGGCTGACGACGAGGCGCTGTTCGTCCCGGTCGTGACGGGCGGCGCGCTGCCCGATCCCCGCCTGCTGCCGTCGTCGCCGGTCACCCGGTTCGCGCCCGCGCCGACGGGCCAGCTCCACCTCGGCCACCTCGTGAACGTGCTCTACGTGTGGGGCATCGCCCGCGCGACGGGCGGCCGCGTCATCCTGCGGATCGAGGACCACGACCGGCAGCGGTCACGACCGGAGCACGAGTGGTCGATCCTCGAGGACCTCGAGCGGCTTGGCGTCACGCCCGACGAGCCGGCCCTCGCCGCGTTCAACGGCGACACGCCGTACCGCCAGTCGGACGCGGGCGATGTCTACGAGGCGGCGGTCGCACGGCTCCGGGCGGACGGCATCGTGTACGCGTGCGACTGCGCGCGGTCGACGTTCGAACGGTACGAGGCGGAGCGCGGGCGGCCGTTCCGCGGGATCGGGTGCCCGGGCGACTGCCGGTCGCGGCAGCTCCCCGAGGACGGCGACGTGGGCCTGCGGGTCGCGATCGGGGCGGGCTCGGAGCGCTGGGTGGACCTGCTCGTGGGGCCGATGGGCGACGAGCCGGCGGCCACCGGCGACCTCCTCGTCCGCGACCGGGTCGGCAACTGGACCTACGCGCTGTGCGTCGTCGTGGACGACCTGCGCCACGGCGTGGACCTCGTGATCCGCGGCCGTGACCTGCTCGACGCGACCCCCGCGCAGCTCCGCCTGGCGACGCTCCTCGGCCGGGAGACGCAGCCGCGGTTCCTCCACCACCCGCTCATCCGACGCGTCTCGGGCCAGAAGCTCTCGAAGGCCGAGGGCGACACGGCGATCCGCCAGCTCCTCGACGAGGGGCGGACGCCCGCCGAGCTGTTCGGGCTCGCCGCGCGCCTCGCCGGCGTCCGCGACACCGACGCGCCCGATCGACCCCGGCGACCTCGCGACGCTGTTCCTGCCCGCCTGACGCCGGGTCGAGCTGATCCGTCAGCCGGGCTCGGTGCGGTCCTCGATCTCCCACGCGTGGTCGAGCGCGTGCCAGGCGATCCGGCGGGCGGCGTACCTGGCCGGCCACTTCCTTTCGGCGAGCGGGCTCCCGTCCGACGGCTCGCGCAACGCCTTGAGCACCGCCTCGCGGAGCTCGGCGAGGCCCTCCGCCGTCTCGGGCGAGCCCTTGATGCCGATCGAGCGGGCGTAGCCGCCGTCGGCTCCGGTGACGTGCTCGATGATCTTCGACGTGTCGCGCCCGCCGCCGCGGGGACCCTTGCGGAGCGACTCGGGCGCCGCGGCGGAGACCTTGGTGAACACGTCCCACGACGCCTCGACGATCGCGGCGAGCCGCTTCGCCTCCCGCGCCTCGACGGGCTCCCGGTCCTCCGGCGCGACGATGGACGGGATGCCGTAGGCCGAGCCCGCGTCACCCGGCGCCCGGCTGGCGACCTCGATGTCGACGTCGTGGGGCTCGAACCGCTCGCCGGCCTTGCGCGCGACCTTCGCGTAGCGCGGCAGCGCAGCGAGCAGCGCCTCGATCGCCAGGTCCTCGGTCTTCCCGCCGCGCGACAGGCCCGGCCAGTCGAGCGCGGACACGAAGATCTTCTTGGGCGTCTCCTCGACGAACAGGCGAAGCGGTCTGCTCATGCGCCGCATCTTCGCCCGGATACCGGTCAGGGCATGTCCGGAATGTGACCGACCCAGGATCAGTGGGCCGTCGCCTCGCGGAGCCGTGCCACGAGCGCCCCGAGCGCCGCGACGTCGGTGCCGTCGTCGCCGAGGGCATCGACGAGCGCGCTCGCCACGATGACGCCGTCCGCGCCGGCCCGGGCGATCGCCCGCACGTGGGCCGGCCGCGAGACGCCGAACCCGACGGCGACGGGGACCGGCGAGACGGCCTTCACGTCGCGGACGAGCCTCGCGACCGTCGGCGGGAGCGAGGTCCGGGCGCCGGTGACCCCGACGAGCGAGACGCAGTACAGGAACCCGCCGCTGCGGGCGGCGACCGCCGTCCGGCGCGCGGTGGACGACGTGGGCGCGACGAGGTAGACGACGGCGATCCCGGCCTCGGCGGCGACCGCCTCGAACGGCGCGCCCTCGTCGGGCGTGAGGTCCGCGACGATGACGCCGGCGACACCCGCCGACGCGAGCGCGCGGACGCGATCCCGGCCGTCGCCGCCGCCGATGAGCTGGTTCGCGTAGCCCATCGCGACGACCGGCACGCCCGGGCGTGCCTTCGCGATCCGGCCGGTGAGGGCGAGGCTGCGGTCGAACGTGGCGCCGGCGGCGAGCGCGCCCTGCGATGCCCGCTGGAGCGTGGCGCCGTCCGCGAGCGGGTCCGAGTACGGCAGCCCCACCTCGAGCAGGTCGGCCCCGTTGTCGATCGCGGCGCAGGCCGCGGCGAACGAGGTGTCCGCGTCCGGGTAGCCCGCGACGACGTACGGGATGAGCGCCGCGCGCCCGTCCGCCTTGGCGCGCGCGAACGCGTCGGCGATCCGCTTCGCGCCGGCCGTGTCGTTCGTGTGCCGGGTCGCCACGCCGGCGGTCATCGCGCCACCCCGTCGTACGCCGCGACGACCGCCTTGGGCGCCGTCCGCCGCCACGCGCCCTCGACGATGCCGCGCAGGAGCTCGGGGTCGGCGTCCTCGAGGTCGACGACGACCCAGCCGAAGCGGCCGACATAGGGCGCGATCGGAACACGCCGGGGAACGTGTCGATGAGCTCGGCCTGCTGGTCGATCGTCGTCCGGATGCTCGCGCCGCCGCGGCCGTCGGGCCCCGTCATCACGTAGATCTTGTCCTTCACCCGGAACGTGACGTCACCCGCGTGCTCGGCGTCGCCCCAGGTCTCCTTCTCGTGCGTCCCGGGCAGCGACAGGCAGAACGCGCGGAGCTCGTGGATGGTCACCGGCTCGTGTCCCATGGCTCGACGTCCGCGAACCGCTCGAGCGCGGCGAGGTCCTTGTCGCCGCGGCCGGAGAAGCCGAGCAGGATCACCGTCTCGTCGGGCCACGCGAGGGCGCCGCCCTCGTGACCGGCGAGGAGCTTCGGCAGCGCGGCGATCGCGTGCGCGGTCTCGAGCGCGGGGAGGATGCCCTCGGCCCGGGTCGTCGTCTTCATCGCCGCGACCGCCTCGCGGTCCGTCGCCGTCGCGACCTCGAGCCGCCCCGCCTCCGCGAGCGCGGCGAGCTGCGGCCCGATCCCCGGGTAGTCGAGCCCGGCCGACGCGCTGTGCGCCTCGACGACCTGGCCGTCCCGGTCCTGGAGCATGAGCGACCGGCTGCCGTGGAGGATGCCCGGCGTCCCGCCGACGATCGCGGCCGCGTGCCGCCCGGTCTCGATGCCGTCGCCCGCCGCCTCGGCCACCGCGAGGCGAACCGTCGGCTCCCCGATGAACCGGGCGAGCAGCCCGATGGCGTTGGACCCGCCGCCGACGCACGCGAGCGCCATGTCCGGCAGCCGGCCCTCGACGTCGCGCAGCTGGGCCGCGGCCTCGTCGCCGATCCGGCGCTGGAGGTCGCGGACGATCGTGGGGTACGGGTGCGGCCCCATCGCCGACCCGAGGACGTAGTGCGTCGTCTCGACGTTCGTGACCCAGTCGCGCATCGCCTCGTTGACCGCGTCCTTCAGCGTGGCGGTGCCGCTCGTGACGCTGCGGACCTCCGCGCCGAGCGCCCGCATCCGGAGCACGTTGGGCGCCTGGCGCTGGATGTCCTCCTCGCCCATGAACACGACGCACGGCAGCCCGAGCAGCGCGCACGCGGTCGCGGTCGCGACGCCGTGCTGGCCCGCACCGGTCTCGGCGATGACGCGCGACTTGCCGAGTCGTCGGGTGAGCAACGCCTGGCCGAGCGCGTTGTTGATCTTGTGGGCGCCGGTGTGGGTGAGGTCCTCCCGCTTGAGGTACAGGCGGAGGGTGGACGGGAGCCTCGGGAACCGCGAGCCGCCGTCGCGCGACCGGATCGCGGCCTCGCGCAGGGACTCCTCGGCGAGGTTGTCCGCCCGGTAGAGCGCCGTCGGGCGGCCCGCGAACCGCGCGAGCAGCTCGTCGAGCTCCGCCCAGAAGCGGGGGTCGTGGCGCAGCTCGTCGTACGCGGTCTCGAGCTGCTCGAGCGCGCCGACCAGGGTCTCGGGCACGTACCGCCCGCCGAAGTCGCGCTCGGCGCCCCAGCGACCGCCTTCATCGACCTCGAGCAGCCCCGCGTGGACGGGCGTGGGCCCGAACGCCGCGTTCGGCCGGTGGCGGCGGGCGTCTCGGGCACGCTTCGCGAACAGCGCGACCCGGAGCGGGTCCTTGCGCGGCCGCTCGCCGGGGAGGCGCGGCTCCTCGGTGCCGCTCGCGACGTCGACGCCGGTCGCGGGGATCGCGAGCAGCGCCTCCGCGACGTTGCCCGGGTGGAGGCCGCCGGCGAGCGTGATCGGAACCTCGCGCGCGACCGCGGCGGCGAGCGCGACGTCCACCCGCATCCCGGTGCCGCCCGGGTGGGGGCCACCGGCGGCGTCGAGCAGGATCCGCGTGGCACCCGCGTCGAGGAAGGCGTGGGCGGCCGCGACGACGGCGTCGGGCGGGGTCCCGGCCGACACGCGGAGGGCCTTGGACGTCGGGCGGCCGGTCTGGGCGACCGCGGACGGCGGCTCGTCCCCGTTGAGCTGGACCGAGTCGGGGTCGATGGCGGCGATGACCTCCGCCAGGCGGTCCGCGGGCAGGTCCGCGGTCACGAGCACGACCTCGGGGCGCGCGTTGGCGGGTGCCGCGCGCCGGGCGAGGGCCGCGAGCGCCGCCCCTTCCTCGAGCGTGAGCTCGCGGGGCGTCCCCGGCGCGAAGTTGAGCCCGATCGCGTCCGCGCCGGCGCGGATCGCGGCGAGCACGCCGCGCTCGTCGGTGACGCCGCAGATCTTGACGAACGGCAGCCGGGCGAGCTGGGCCGGGCTCGCGGGGTCGCGGCCCGCCGCGGTGAAGGCACGGGCGGCGGCCGCGGGATCGGCGGCACGCATGAGCGCCTCCCCGACGAGCGCGGCGTCGAACCCGGTCGCGCGCCAGCGCGCGATCGTCGACGTGTCCCGCACGCCCGACTCCGCGACCACGAGGCGGTCCGCCGGGACGAGCTCCCGGAGGCGGACCGCGCGCTCCGGGTCGACGTCGAGCGTCCGCAGGTCGCGGTTGTTGATGCCGATGAGGCGCGCGCCGGACGCGACCGCGGCCCCGACCTCGCGGGCGTCGTGGGCCTCGACGAGCGGCTCCATCCCGAGGTCGCGCGCCTGGGCGACGAGCCGGGCGAGCCGCTTCGCCGGGTGGAGCACCGCGAGCAGCAGCACGAGGTCGGCGCCGGCGGCCCGGAGCAGGTCGAGCTGCCGGGGGTCGACGACGAACTCCTTCGCGAGGACCGGCACGGAGACGGCGGCGCGGACGGCCCGCAGGTCGTCCACGGACCCACCGAACCAGTGCGGCTCGCACAGGACGGAGATGACGGTCGCGCCGCCCGCGGCGTACGCACGGGCCCGCGCGACGGCGTCGTCGGCCTCGACGATCGCGCCCGCGGACGGCGAGCGGCGCTTGACCTCGGCGATCAGGTGGAGGCCCGGGGCGGCGAGGGCATCCGCGACCGGGCGGGGCTCGGGGGCGGCCGCGACGGCGGCGCGCAGCGCGGCCGCACCGAGCGCGTCGAGCTCCGGCGTCACCTCGGCGAGGCGGCGGGCGGCGATCTCCGCGACGACGCTCGCCGGCCGCGTCCGGGGCGGCCTCGCGACCGTCACGCCGCGCCTCCGGCCGCCGCCCGTGCGGCGTCGGCCGCCGTGCGCTCCGCGCGGAGCGCCGTCAGCAGCTCGGCGGCGAGGCCCGCGTCGACGACGAACGCCGCCTTCTCGATCCCCTCCTCCAGCTGGTCCACCGCGCCCGCGACGAGGAGCGCGGCCCCGGCGTTGAGCAGGACGACGTCGCGCCGGACGCCGGGCTCGCCGCGGAGCACGCCCTCGACGAGCTTCGCGTTCTCCGGCGGCGGTGCCGCCCGCGAGCCGGGTCGTCGACGCGGTCTTGAAGCCGAGCGCGGACGCCTTGATCTCGTGGCGGACGACGCCCTCGGGGCCGACGTGGTACAGGACGCCGCTGTCGTCGAGCGGCAGCTCGTCGACGCCGTCGCCGTGGATGACGAACGTGCGCTCGGTGCCCAGCCGCGCGACGACGTCCGCGATCCGCGGCGCCAGCGAGGCCACGCCGACGCCGATCAGGCAGCGCGTGGCCCCGGCCGGGTTGGTGAGCGGCCCGAGCAGGTTGAACGCGGTCCGCACGCCCAGCTCCGAGCGGGTCGGGCCCGCGTGGCGCATCGCCGGGTGGAACGCCGGGGCGAACAGGAACGCGAACCCGTGGTCGCGGAGCGCCTGGCCCGCGGAGGCGGCGTCGTGGTCGATCCGGACGCCCAGCGCGTCGAGCACGTCCGCGGACCCCGACTTCGAGGTGATCGCGCGGTTGCCGTGCTTGGCGACCGGGATCCCGGACGCCGCGACGACGAGCGCCGCGGTCGTCGAGATGTTGAACGTCCCCGACCCGTCGCCGCCGGTGCCGACGACGTCGATCGCGCCCTCGGGCGCCTCCACGCGCACGACCCGCTCGCGCATCGCGCTCGCGAACCCGGCGAGCTCGTCGACCGTCTCGCCGCGCATCCGCAGCCCCATGAGCAGCGCCGCGAGCTGGGACGGCGTCGCCTCGCCGTCCATGACGGAGCCCATCGCGAGCCGTGCCTCCTCGAGGCTCAGCGTGCCGCCGTCGACGATCGTCGCGAGCGCCGCCCGGACGTTCGCGCTCATCGGCCGGCTCCGGCTGGCGCCGCCGCCGCGTCGCCGGCGTCGGTCGTGTCGGGCGCGGGCTGCTCGGCCATGCCGCGCGTCGCGAACGAGCCCGAGACCGCGTCGAGCCGGCTCGCCTCGCCCTCGCCGGCAAGGCGCAGGAAGTTCGCGAGCAGGTGCGGCCCGTCGGGCGTGAGCACGGATTCGGGGTGGAACTGGACGCCCTCCATCGGCAGCGACCGGTGGCGGAGGCCCATGACGACGCCGTCCTCGGGCGAGGTGGCGCTCACGTACAGGTCGGCGGGCAGCGTGGCCGGGTCGACGCACAGCGAGTGGTAGCGCGCCGCCGGGAACGTCTCGGGCATGCCCTCGAGGAGCCCGGTGCCGTCGTGGACGACCTCGCTCGCCTCGCCGTGGACGAGCGTCGGGGCGCGCACGATCGAGGCACCCATCGCCGCGCCCATCGACTGCATCCCGAGGCACACGCCGAGGAGCGGGATCCGGCGATCCATCGCGACCCGGATGGTGTCGACGGACACGCCGGCGCTCTCGGGATCGCCCGGGCCGGGCGAGATCACGATCCCCCGCAGGTCCGCGGCCGGGTCGTCGGCGAGCGCGGCGACCTCGTCGCCCGTGATCTTGTCGTTGCGCACGACCCGGACGTCCGCCCCGGCGGCCTGGAGGGCCTGCACGAGGTTGAACGTGAACGAGTCGTAGTTGTCGATCATGAGGATCATCGGGGGGCGGCCTCCGCCTCGGGCGGCGCGGACGACGGGCGAGCGGCCGGGGCCGCGGGCGCGGCCGCCAGCTCGATGGCCCGGCGCATGGCCGCCGCCTTGTGCTCGGTCTCCTCGAACTCGGACTCCGGGACGCTCCTCGCGACGATCCCCGCGCCCGTGTGGACGTGCGCCTGGCCGCCCTTCAGGACCGCCGACCGGATCGTGATGGCGGTGTCCAGGTTGCCGTCATAGCCGAGGTAGCCCACCGCTCCACCATACAGCCCGCGACGCTCCCCCTCGGCCGCGGCGATCAGCTGCATCGCGCGGATCTTGGGGGCGCCGGTGAGGGTCCCCGCGGGGAACACCGCCCGCAGCGCGTCGAGCGCGTCGAGGTCCGCGCGGAGCTTCGCCTCGACATGGCTCACGAGGTGGAGGACGTGGCTGTAGCGCTCGACCTCCATGTACTGGCTGGTGGTCACCGTCCCGGGTCGGGCGACGCGGCCCAGGTCGTTGCGCCCGAGGTCGACGAGCATCACGTGCTCGGCGCGCTCCTTCGGGTCGCCCCGCAGCTCGTCGGCCAGCCGCTCGTCGTCCGCGGGGGTCAGGCCGCGCGGCCGGGTCCCGGCGATCGGGTGCGTGGACAGCCGCTCCCCGGCGACCTGGACGAGGAGCTCCGGGCTCGCGCCCACGACCTCCATGCCCGGCGTCCGGGTGAAGAACAGGTACGGGCTGGGGTTGACGCGGCGGAGCGCGCGGTACAGGCCGATGCCGTCGATCGGCCCGCCGTCCGGTCCCGCGGGGAGGTCGAAGCTCTGGCGGCGCGCGAGCACGACCTGGATCGCCTCGCCGGCCGCGATCGCGTCCTTCGCCCGCTCCACGGCGCGGATGTACTCGTCGCGGCCGAGGCTCGTGTCGATCTCGCCCAGGGCGTTGGTCCCGACCTCGCCGTCCGAGGTCGACCGCGCGAAGGCGGCCGTCATCTCCGCCTGGCTCGGGCGGGCCGTCCGCTCGAGGGCCTCGAAGATCGCCCGCTCGGCGATCCGGTAGCGGCCCTCGAGGTCGGGCGCCTCCGTGTGGAGCGAGGCGATCGCGCTCAGCTGGTGGCTCAGGTGGTCGAAGACGATGACGAGGTCGGTCTCGATCCAGCTCGCGAGCGGGACGCCGACGGGGTCCTTGTCGGGCAGCGGGACCGAGGGCTCGAAGGTGCTGATCGCGTCGTAGCTGAGCGCGCCGACCGCGCCGCCGGTGAACCGGGGCATCCCCTCGGTCGGGAGGACCTTCCGCTTCGGGACGAAGGCGCGCAGCGCCTCGAGCGGGTCCGGTGTCTCGGTGACGGTGACGGGCAGGTCGGGGGCGTAGTCGGTCATCCCGACCGGACGGGTCGTCGTGTACGCCTTGCCGTCCCGGACCTCGAGCAGCCGCCGCGGCCCGACGCCGAGGAAGCTGTACCGCCCGAGCCGCTCGCCGCCCTCGACGGACTCGAGCAGGTAGGCGGGCGTGACGCCGTCGTCGAGGCGGAGGAACGCGCCGATCGGCGTCTCCAGGTCCGCGGTGCGCGACGCGCGGAGGAGGATCGTGTCGGCGGTGCCGGCGAGGCGCCGGACTTCGGTGATGCTGAGCGGATCCGTCATGGGTGTGGTCCCCAGGAAATGGAAAACGACCTGATCGTCTCTTCCGGGACGAAAGGTCGTGACCTTCCGC
Source organism: uncultured Chloroflexia bacterium (assembly GCA_963768035.1). Lineage (GTDB taxonomy): Bacteria > Chloroflexota > Limnocylindria > Limnocylindrales > CSP1-4 > CAIXZV01. The sequence continues at coordinate 826,403 of CAVYGJ010000002.1, read as the reverse complement.
GGTGCCACCCACGTTCGGCGAGTTGCCGCGCTCTGACCGACGGATCGGCTCCGGTTGCCCGGTGATCGATCGGCGCTGCCCTGTATCGCTGGCGCTCTGCGCCGGAGCCTACTTGTCGTCCGCTCCCCGTTGGCCGCCTGCGCGTCCACCGGGTTGCCCCGCGTTCGGTCCGGAGGCTCCCGGGTCCATTCGCCGCCGCCGCCCTCCCGGCTCGCACCAGCCGCCGGGTCTCTGGAAGGGTGGTCGACGGGTACTCGTCCCGATCAACGCCCGTGTTCGTGATGTGGGCGGGACTCTACGCCGTGCCGATCCGGGGCGTCAAGCCGCCGTCCCCGTGAACCCGCCGCCGATCGACAGCCGCGACCCGGCCTCGTAGAACGCGACGGCGCGACGGAGCGGCTCGTCCTGGCACGGCCGGCCCTCGGCGACGCGCCACAGCACCCGTGCGAGCTCCTCGACCCGGGTGAGCAGCTCGGCTTCCGTCCGGGGACGGGGGATGTCGAGGTACGTCCGGTGGGCACGCGGCCACGTCACGGCGGCAGGCGGGAGCATCGGCAGCACCGAGAACACGATCCGGGCATGCGCCGCGGCGAGCATGTGACCCCGGTCGGCGGGCCGGATCTCGGCGTGGACCACCCGCGCCTCGGCCGCCGCCGCGACCGCGTCCGGGCCGGTCCCGTGCGGCGGCTCGACGATCGCGGCCCGTCGGACGAGGTCCCGGAGCTCGGCCGGGGTGAACTGCCCCGCCCGGGCGATGGACACGAGGCCGTCCCAGACGGCATCGACGTGGGGCAGGCTCTCGCTCGCGATGATCTCGCGGACCATCTCGCCGTCACCGGCGCGCTCGTGCGTCACCGCGACGAGCGCGGCGCGCGTCCTGCGACACGTCTCGACCAGGTCGTCGAAGGCCGCGAAGCTCGATGTGGCGTCGCGGCGGGACTCCGCTTCCATGGCGCGGATGGTGACACCAAGCACCACGGTCGTGCAGCACCCGATGGTCATGGGGGTAACAGCCCCGCGACAGCGGGGGCGTCAGCGCGAACGGGTTGTCAGCCGGCGGCTACCACTGCCAGCCGGGGATCAGCTCCACGAGCGCGGTGTCGTCGGGATCGAGCGACCCGTCCCCGTGCGCCTCGCGGACGTACGCGACCCACTCGCCGAGCGGGAACCCGTAGTCCGTCACGTGGTCCTGGGGCACGTCCAGCGTCCCGCCGCCCTCGAGCGTCTTGGCCGCCACGAGCGCGCCCGTCTCGAGGAACGGGTCGTACTGCTCCCAGCGGCCGTCCGCCTCGCGGATCATCGCCGCGTCCACGAAGCACCAGGTCCAGTCGTCGCCCGGGTTGGCGCCGCGCATCACCGGGTGGCCGACCTCGTTGAAGTGGCCGGTCATGTGGCGGTTCGGGCTGTTGTCGCAGCACAGCGTGCGGCCGCAGGTCAGGCACTGGCGGAGGTGGACCCACTCGCCGCCGATCAGGATGCACGCCTCGCACACGTCGACCGGGTCGGCGACCGCGGTGATGGCGGTGGCGGCGTGGACGCAGCCCTGGCGCATGGTGATCTCCCGGTGTGTGCGAGCGGTGGCGGCGAGGGTGGGATTCGAACCCACGGGACTTTCGCCCGGCGCTTTTCAAGAGCGCTGCCTTAGACCGCTCGGCCACCTCGCCGCGGGCGAGCATAGCAGCGGGGCGGTATCGTCAGGCCGTGATCCGCGCCCCGTTCGCCGACCGCGACCTCGCGGACGGCCACCTCATCGACATCCGCGACGTCACCAAGGACTACCTCACCGACGCGGGTCCGTTCCGGGCCCTGAAGTCGGTGAGCCTCCAGGTCGACCGGGGCGAGTTCATCGCCGTCGTCGGGCGATCGGGGTCCGGCAAGTCGACGCTGATGAACATGATCACGGGCATCGACCGGCCGACGTCCGGCAGCCTCGTCATCGGCGGCACCAACCTCCCCGGCCTGTCCGAGAGCCGGGTCGCGCAGTGGCGGGGGCGGACCGTCGGCGTGATCTTCCAGTTCTTCCAGCTGCTGCCGACCCTGACGGTCGTCGAGAACGTGATGCTGCCGATGGACTTCGCCGGCCTGTGGACCGCGAAGGAGCGCCAGGAGCGGGCGATGCACCTGCTCGAGCTCGTGGAGCTCGCGGACCAGGCGAACAAGCTCCCCTCCTCCACGTCCGGCGGCCAGCAGCAGCGTGCCGCGATCGCGCGCTCGCTCGCCAACGACCCGCCGCTGATCGTCGCCGACGAGCCGACGGGCAACCTCGACTCCACGACGGCCGAGGACGTGTTCACGCTGTTCCAGACGCTCGTGGACGAGGGCCGCACGATCGTGATGGTCACCCACGACCCGGACCTCGCGGTCCGCACCCGGCGCACCGTCCACATGGTCGACGGCGAGATCCACGACGGGACGCTCGAGGCGGCGCCGGCGAGTGCCGCGCCTCAGCCCGAGCCGGAGCCCTCCGCGGCCTGACCCACCGCGTGCACGACCCACACGTTCGGGTCGAGGTAGACGCCCCGGTCCGCGGCGAGGTCGATGGCGACCGGCGCCGCGGCGCCGTCGGGCAGGTAGTCGCCGGAGCCCGGGAAGTCGAGGCCGGTCCATTCGCGCCAGTCGGCGACGCGTGCCCTCGATCCGCATCGACGCCGGTGACGGTCGCGCGACGCGGCCGCCGAGCCGCACGTGGAGCCGGATCCAGGGATCGAACGGCAGGCCGTCCTCGCGCGTCCAGCCCGCGTACGCCTCGATCGGGATCAGCGGGTAGCGGACCTTGTCCGTTGGCCGGACGCAGGCGATGACCGCGCGGAAGCCGTGCGCCGCCGCGTTGGCGCGCATCGCGTTGACCATGACGCCGCTGTAGCCCGAGCCCTGGCGGTCGCGGTGGACCGTGACCTGGAGCGCACCGAGCGCGTCCGGCGGCGTGCCGGCATCGTGCCCCGCGACGCTCCGCAGGAGCTGGTCGTCCCAGCCCTCGGGCAGCCCGTCGTCGGTACCGTCCCACGCGAGCGGCGCGGAGTTGTTGGCGGCGACGATGTCGCCCCGCTCGTCGAGGAGGGCGAGCTGGAACGCGGGGAAGTCATCGCGCAGTCGGTCCCAGTGCTCGCCGGCGACCGGGTCGTTGAGCATGAACTCGGGCCACAGGGCCGCACTGACCTCCGTCATCGGGCGCCACAGGTCCGGGCGTTCCTCGACGGACAGGAGGGTGTGCCCGGGCGGGAGCGACGAGGCCGTGCGCGGCGAGGCGCTCCCCCGCGGTCACTGGATCGTCAGGTCGCCCGAGGGCTCGTCGGCGGTCGCGGAGGCGTGCGCACGGTCGAGGTAGGACTGCGCCTTCGTCAGCTCCGACTCGAGCGCGTCGACCGTGCGGCCCATGTTGTCGAGCGCCTTGAGCTTGAACGTGTCGATCTCGTCCATCGTGGCGTAGATGTTCGCGAACGCCCGCTGGAGCTGCTCGAGGCTGATCGGTCGAGGAGGCCGCCTGCTCGTTCACCCGGCCCGACTGGTCGCGCAGCATCTGCGAGGTGCTCTCGATCAGGCTGCCGGTCGTCGAGTTGAGCGCGGTGATCTGGTCGAGCACGAGCTTCTGGTCGGACAGCGCCTGGGCGACGATGATCGCCGTCCGGAGCGCGGAGATCGTCGTCGTCGTCGCGCGGTCGACGCCCTTGATCAGCTCGAGGTTGTTCTTCCGGATCAGCTCCAGCGCCAGGTAGCCCTGGACGCCGACGGCGAGCTGGGTGGCGAGGTCCTGGACCTTCTGGCGGACGTAGAACAGGAGGTCCTGGCGGAGGACGTCGGCCTTCGCCGGGTCGGTCGCCTCGATCGCGGCGATCCGCTCCTCGAGCTTCGTGTCGAGCTGGTGGCTCATGTACAGGTACTGGCGGAGGCGGGCGTTCGTGTCCCACAGCCGCTGCTGCTCGCCGATGATCGCGGCGTTGTCGCGGCGGAGCTCGTCCTGGCCCGAGTACAGCGACTGGATGATCCCGTCGAGGTGGGCCTGGCTGCTCTGGTACTTGCCGAAGTAGTCACGCAGCCTGTCGCCGGCGCCGAACGGCAGCAGCCCGAGCAGCCGCTTCCGGCTGAACAGGTCGCCCTGCCGGGCCGGGTCGAGGTTCTCGACCGTGCGCCGCAGGTCGAGCAGCGAGCGGCTGACCGACGAGCCCTGGCTGAGCCCGCCCTCGTTCGCCGCCGCAAGGGGCTTCTCGAGCAGCGCGTTGGACACCGCCGCCGACCTGCGGATGTCGTCGTCGCCGAGCGTCCGCACGTCCTCGACCTTGCGCCGGAAGTCCGCGCCCTGCGGGTCGAGCGCCGTGACCCCGTCGAGGTACGCGTCGACGAGCCCGTCCAGCTTCTCGAGCTCGACCGCGTCGATCGACAGCGCCGTCTCGGCCTGCACCGCGGCGACCGGCGTGACGGCGGGCGGCGGGGTGAGCACGAATGCGCCGGTCGTCTCCGGGGCAGCCGGCGCGGGATCGCCGGCCGGCGTGTCGGCGACGGCGTCCGCGTCGGACGCCGGCTTCGGATCGGGCTGTGTCACGGGTTCGGTCCTCCGGGCTGGGCCAGGCCGGTCAGGCCTTGACCACGACCGTGCTGCCGATCAGGTCGTGCCAGCCACGGCGCCGGCTGTCGAACAGGATCCACAGCCAGCCGATCGGCAGGCCGAAGATGATCGAGTTGATCCCGTAGCCGATGAGCCGCAGGATCGCCGAGCCCCAGCTCACCGGTCCGCCGTCCTTGTCCCGGACGACCCGGATGTTGAGCGCCTGCATGCCCGGGGTCTGGCCGGTCCGCTGCCAGAAGAACGGGAAGTACACGAGCCCGAGGAGGATCGCGAGGCCGATCAGGATCGTCGAGATGATGTTGAGCTCGCTACCGCTGCCGAAGAGGATCGAGAGGAACGCGATGACCCAGACGCCGATGGTGACGAGGATCCCGTCGACGATGTAGGCGACGATCCGGGCGCCATAGCCCGCGAACTCGACGCCCGGCGCGGGACCCGTGACCTGGGCGCCGCCCTGCCAGTACGCGGGCGCGGACGACGGGACGGGTGCGACGGGGGCCGGCGCGACCGGCGGCGGCGCCGCGGGCGCGGGGACGGGCGGCGGCGGCGCGTCGGCCGACTGCGGGGGGTCGACGGGCCCCGGGGCCGCGGGTGGCTGCGTGTCCATGGACGATCTCCCTCGGAGCTCCGCCGGCAGGCAGATTCGCGTCAGGCCTGAGCCGGCGACCCAATCGTATCGCCGCCCATGTACGGGCGGAGCACCTCGGGCACCTCGACGGTGCCGTCCGGCCGCTGGTAGTGCTCGATGATCGCGGCCACGATCCGGGCCAGCGCGAGCCCGGACCCGTTGAGCGTGTGGACGAGCTCCGGCTTGGCGCCCTTCTCGGGGCGGTAGCGGATCGCCATCCGGCGCGCCTGGTAGTCGCCGAAGTTCGAGCACGAGCTGACCTCGAGCCAGCGCTCGACGCCCGGCGACCAGACCTCGAGGTCGTACTTCTTGCGCTGGACGAAGCCCAGCTCGCCGGTGGCCATCAGGAGCACCCGGTACGGCAGCCCGAGGCGCTGCAGGAGCGCCTCCGCACGGCCGGTCATCCACTCGAGCGCCTCGGGGCTGTCCTCCGGCTTCTCGAACATGACCATCTCGACCTTGTCGAACTGGTGGACCCGGAGGATCCCGCGGGTGTCCTTGCCCGCGGCGCCGGCCTCGCGCCGGAAGCACGGCGAGTAGGCCGCGTAGCGCACCGGCATGTCGGCCGCCTCGAGGATCTCGTCGCGCAGCAGGTTCGTGACCGGCACCTCGGCCGTGGGGACGAGATACAGGTCGTCGCGGGTGACGACGTACATCTGGTCTTCCTTGTCCGGGATCTGGCCCGTGCCGCGCGCGGACGCCGAGTTCACGACGGCCGGCGGCCAGACCTCGGTGAAGCCGTGCTCCTGCGTGTGGACGTCGAGGAACCAGGAGATGAGGCTGCGCTGGAGGCGGCTGCCCGCGCCCTTGTACACGGGGAACCCCGAGCCCGCGATCTTCGCCCCGCGGACGTTGTCGATGATGTCCAGCGCCTCGCCGATCTCCCAGTGGGGCCGCCGCTCCCACGTCGACCCGTCGGGCCCTTCGGCATCGCGCGTCCGCTGCTCGCCCCACGTGCGGACCGTGACGTTCGCCTCCTCGCCGCCGACCGGGACGTCCGGGTCGGCCGGGTTCGGGATGCGCAGCATGAGGTCGTCCAGCTCGGCCTCGGCCGCGGCCAGCTCGGCATCGATCGCGGTGATCCGCTCGCCCGCCCTGGTCGACTGGTCGCGCAGCGCCGCGACCTCGGGACCGTTCGGCGTCGCGCCGCCGCGGATCGCCTCGCCGATCTGCTTGCTCGCCGTGTTCCGCTCGGCCTTGAGCGTGTCCGACTCCGACTGGAGCTGGCGGCGCGTCGCGTCGACCGCGATCGCGCGGTCCACGAGGGCCGGGTCCTCGCGCTTGTCGATCGCGCCCTTGCGGATGCGGTCCGGCTCCTCGCGGAGCCGCTGGACGCCGACGCTCATGCGATCGCCTCCCCTGCCGCACCGGCCTCCGTGAGCCGGCCGATGACGAAGTCCCGCTCCAGGCTGGCGAGCAGCCATCCGGCGCGCGGCCCGTTCGGCCGCCCGAGGAACGTGAGGTAGAGCGCGTTGAAGGCGGCCTTCGCGTCGAGGCCGTGCTCCGCGGCGACGGCGAAGATCGCCGCCTGCCACTGCTCGCCGCTCGAGAGCGCCTCGCCGTGGGCGGCCTTGGCGAGCGACCGGAGGAAGCCCGACTGCTCCGGGCGCAGGAGCTCGACCTCGGCGGGCAGCGCGTCGCGCCGGATCTCGATCCGGGCGCGCTCGGGCGCGTACTCCTCGAGCCAGCGCCGGACCGCGGCGAGGCGGACCTCGAACTCGGCGGCCTCCGCGTCGGTGAGCGGGCTCCCCTTCTCCGTGGCGACCCGCTCGTGGACGTCGATGCCCGGGACCTGGGCGAGCAGCGCGAGATGGCCGAACGCGGGGCGGAACGCCGCCGCGGCAGCGTCCGCGTCCGCCGCCGGGTCGAGGAGCGAGTACCGGAAGATCGAGTCGAAGCCCGACGGGAGCTCGCCCTTGACGTCGCGGCCCGCGGTCGCGGCGCCCAGCCGGTCGAACTCGTCGAACAGGCGCGGGATGGCGTCGGTGCCCTCGGGGTCGAACTCGAGCGCCGTCTCGGGCCGCTGGCGGACGAACAGGAACCGCAGCTGCTCGGGCGGGATCACCGCGCCGATCGTGTGTGCAGCGGCGCCGCGTCCCTTCGACGTCGACATCTTGCGGCCGCCGATGTTGAGGAACTCGTACGGGAAGTTGAGCGGCGGCTCGCTGTCGAAGACCTCGCGGCTGATCGCCTCGCTCCGGTCGCGGGAGCCGCCGGCGGTCGCGAGGTCCTTGCCGTTCGGCTCGATCGTGACGCCGAACAGCTGCCACTGGGCGGCCCACTCGAGGTTCCACGGCAGCTTCGCCGCGCCGCCGAACGGCGAGACCCGGCCCTGCCAGCCGCAGCCGACGGCCCACGCGACGAGGTCCGGCTTGCAGTGGACCGCGACCGTCTCCCCGTCCCAGTCCGAGGCGATCGTCGTGCCCACCTTGCCGCAGTTGGGGCAGATGACGCCAAGCGGCAGCCAGTGGTCCGGGTGCTGGACGTTGGCGACGCGCCGGTAGACGTCGCGCACGACCTGCGCGCGGTCGAGCGCCGTCCGGATGAACGGGTCCATCTGCCCGGTCGGGTAGATGTCGCTCATCCAGTAGTAGCGGTCGGGCACGATCCCGAGGCCCGCGAAGGTGTCGATGAAGATCCCGGCGAAGTGGCGGGCGTAGCTCGTGTGGCAGTCGCCCGCGGGGTCCGGGACGTGGGCCAGCGGCCGGCCCATCTCGCGCTCGATCGCGTCCGGCGACAGGAGCGCCTGGGCGTCCATCGGGTCGAGGTCGTCGACGCCGTAGAGGAGCGTGGTCTCGACGCCGCGCGCACGGAGCGCGCGGGTGATCACGTCGAGGATGACGGGGCCGCGGAGGCTGCCGATGTGGACGGTCCCGGACGGCGTCTTCGAGTCGTTGACGACCTGCGGGCCATCCACGCTCGCCGCGAGCTCATCCGCCCAGTCCACTCCGTGCCCTCCACCTTCGCCGCTGTCGCCCTCCCCCGGGGCGTCGTGCCGTGCTCTCGCCCCTCCCCGGTGCGATCCCTGCGTGGCGGCTGCGCCTTGCCCTCTGGCGGCCTCGGCACACCGGTAGAGGTGGATCCGGCTAGCTGATCTCGACGATCGTGTACGCGAAGTCCCCTGCGGGGACCTTGACGACGACCTTCTCGCCCTTCTTGCGGCCGAGCAGGGCGCGACCGACGGGCGACTCGTTGGAGATGCGGCCCTGGGCCGGCTTCGCCTCGGCCGACCCGACGATGAGGAACGTCTCAGGCCCGTCGTCGCCCTTCACCTTCACGGTGGAGCCGATCTGGACGTGGTCCGTGGACGTGTGCTCGTCGATGAGCGTCGCGTTCTTGATCATCGCCTCGAGGGTCTGGATCCGGCCCTCGGTGAACGCCTGCTCGTTCTTGGCGTCCTCGTACTCGGCGTTCTCCGAGAGGTCGCCGTGCTCCTTGGCGTCGTGGATCCGCTGCGCGATCTCGGGACGTCGAACGGCGACCATCTCGTCGAGCTCCGCGCGGAGCTTGTCGAGGCCGTCCTTGCTGATGTAGGTGGTTTTCGTATTCACGCGGGTCGGACCCCCGAGGTGCGGCGGGCACGGATCGTGCTGCCGGTGGGTCGGCTTTGAACAAAAGAACCCCGGGCGGGCCTGCGCCGCGCCACCGAGGTTCGTGGATCGGCGGAATGGTATCCGCGAGTGCCCGAATCGTCAAAGGATTCGACGTTGCAGGTGCATTGCGGCGGTGCTGCGTCCCGGCATGCCGCGGACACGAGGCGCTCAGAAGCGGATCAGGCGCAGCGCGTTCTCGCGGTAGACCTTGCGCAGGACGTCGTCGTCGAGGCCAAGGCCGTGGATGCGCCAGCGGCCCTGGCTCGGCGGCTCGTCGGGGTCGGCGTCGTAGGGGAACGACTCGTCGCGGGTCTCGAGGAAGCGGTAGTAGACCGACCACCACGCTGGATCGGGCGCCATGTCGGTCCCGAACAGCACCCGGTCCTGCCAGCGCTCGATGAACGCCTTCGTCGTGTACGGCTGGCGGCCCAGCTCGCCGATCCTCGCCGCGATGTCCACGTTGAAGCCCGGCGCACGCTCGAGGATCACGGAGACGCGCGCCAGGTCCTCGGCCGCACACCCGACGTGCGCGCCGATGAACGTCGTCCCCGGATGGCGCACGACGACCGCCTCGAGCCCGTCGATGAGCTCGTCGAACGGCGGGAAGCCGTCGAGATCGGGCCGGCCGGGCGGGCGCGTCGGCCAGAAGTGCCAGTCGGGGTGCTCGTGGAGCTCCTCCCAGCGCTCGTTCCCGCCGTCGAGCGGCTCGAAGAACGCGACCGGGTCCGCGACGTGGATCGTCACCGGGACGCCGAGCTCGCCCGCGGCGGCCCACAACGGGTCCAGGCGCGCGTCATCGACCGGAACCAGGTGACCCGAAGCGTCGCGCGCCCGCAGCCCGAGCAGCTTCCACACCTTGAGGCCGCGCGCGCCCGCCGCGACGCCGGCGCGCAGCCGGTCGGCCTCCACCTCCCCGAACCGCGGCTCGGTCGCCCACATCGCGTAGTCGAGCCCGGCGAACACCGCCACCCGCCCGGGGAGCGGCGCCTGCCAGCGCTCGAGCTCGCGCCGCAGCCCGTCGCCCCACCCGCCATCGAGGTCGACGATCGCGTCCACGCCCGACGCGTCCATGACCCGCGCGAGCTCGGCGGCATCGCGCGTCGCCCAGTCGCCCCCGAACGCGGACCCGAGGTGGTTGTGCGCGTCGACGACCGGGAACCGCGGGAGGGCGACCTCGTGCGTCGGCACCCGCAGCGCCTGGCGCGGCCGGAAGTCCCCGAGCGCGAGATCCCCCGCAGCGTCCCCCACGACCCTCAGCCCTTGAGCCCGGACAGGGCGATGCCGCGCACGAAGTACTGCTGCGCCGCGACGAACAGGATGATCATCGGCGCGAGGCTGACCATCGCCCCGGCCATCATCTCCGGCCACTTGCCCACGAACTGGCCCTGGAAGAACGCGAGACCGACGGTCGTCGTGTACTGGTCGAGCGTCCGCAGGTAGATCAGCGGGCTGAGCAGGTCGTTCCACGACCACATGAACGTGAAGATCGCGAGCGTGGCGAGCGCCGGCCGGGCGAGCGGCAGGTAGATCCGCCAGAAGATCTGCCACGGGTTGGCGCCGTCCACGCGGGCGGCGTCGGCGAGCTCGTTGGGGATGGCGAGGAAGAACTGGCGCAGCAGGAACGTCCCGAACGCGCCGCCGAGCCACGCGCCGAGCCACAGCGGCTCCTGCGTCCCGTAGAAGCTGCCGCTCGCGCTCAGCGGGTTCGGCAGGCTGCGCCACAGGACGAAGTTCGGGACGAGCACCACCTGGTACGGGATGATCAGGGTCGCGAGCAGGAGCCCGAACAGCGGCCCCTTGAACCGGAACTGCATCGTCGCGAACGCGTACGCCGCCATCGAGCAGGTCAGCAGCTGGCCGCCGGTGTTGAGCAGCGCGAGCTTGAGCGAGTTGAGGAAGAACGTCCCGAAGGTCACGCCCGGCAGCGCGTTCCACATCCGGACGTAGTTCTCCCAGTGGGGGCCCGTCGGCAGCGACAGCGGCGGCGCCCCGAACACCTCGGCCCGCGTCTTGAGCGACGTCACGAGCATCCAGAAGAACGGCGCCATCATCAGCAGCGCGCCCGCGATGAGCAGCACGTACAGGAGCGTGCGGCGGCTGCGGCGCATGACGCGCGCCCGGGCCATCACTGGTAGTGCACCCAGCGCCGCTGCGAGCGGAAGTACACGACGCTCAGCGCGGCGACGATGAGGAACAGGATCCACGAGGCCGCCGCCGCGTAGCCCATCTTGAAGTTCTTGAAGCCGTTCTCGTAGATGAAGTAGATGAGCGTGATCGTCGCCTGCGTCGGCTTGCCCGGCCGGGCCAGCACGTAGACCTGGTCGAACACCTGGAACGCGCCGATGAGGGCGAGGATGCCGTTGAAGAAGATGCTCGGCGTGAGCAGCGGCAGCGTCACCCGCCGGAACCGCGACCAGCGGCCCGCGCCGTCGACCGAGGCGGCGTCGTAGTACTCCTGCGGGATCCCCTGGAGGCCCGCGAGGAACACGATCACGCTCGTCCCGAGGCCCTGCCACACGCTCATCACGATGATCGCCGGCATCGCCCAGAACGGGTCGCTGACCCACTTCTGGGCCGGGAACCCGAACACGCCGATGAACTGGTTGAGGATCCCGTCGACCGGGCTGTAGATCCAGGCCCAGACGAGGCCGACCGCGGTCGCCGAGGTGACGACCGGCAGGAAGTAGGCGGTCCTGATGAGGGCGATCCCCCGGAGCGCCTGGTTGAGCGCGATCGCGAGCCCCAGCGACAGGAGCATCCCGAGCGGGACGGAGATGAACGTGTAGAAGGCGGTGTTCCGGAGCGCGATGAGGAACCGCGGGTCGCGGAACAGGGCGAAGAAGTTGTCGAGCCCGACGAACTTCGGCGCCGTGAGCAGGTCCCACGACGTGAGGCTGATCCCGAAGGCGGCGACGATCGGGCCCGCGGAGAGGAGCGCGAGCCCGACCAGCGTCGGGGCGAGGAACAGGAGGGCCCAGCGGCCCTCGCCGGCCCGTGGGCCGCGCCGCGCCGCGCGGGGCGGGGCGATGCGGCGGAGATCGGCGAGGGCCACCGGTGCGGTCCCCTACTGGCCGGCGAGGAGGGCGTCGAGCTGCGGCACGATGTCCGTCAGCGCCTGCTTCGCGGTCTTGTTGGCCGCGTTGAACACGTTCTCGTCGAGCTCGCCCTGGAGGAGCGTCGTGAACTCGTTGTAGCCCTTGAACGACGGCTTGAGCTTCGCGTACTCGAGGCTGTCGGCGAAGACCTGCGCCCCCTCGAACGAGGTGGCGTACGGGCCCGCGAGGACCTCCTTGCTCACCGGGAGCGACGCCTTGAGCTGCATGAGCTGCTCCTGCGCGGCCGGCGAGGCGAGGAACTTGACGAACTCCCAGGCCGCGTCCGGGCTCTTCGAGTCCTTGTACACGACCGCACCGGTCGGGTTGACCGACGTGAACCGGCCCGCCGGGCCGCTCGGCAGCGGCGCGATCCCGAAGTCGACGCCGGCGGCCTGGAACGTCGGCACGAGCCACGAGCCGTTGGAGGCCATCGCGGCCACGCCCTGCTCGAACGCGTCGCCGGTCTCGGCGAACACGGCCGGGTCGGCCATGACCTTCTCCTTCCAGATCAGGTCCTGGATGAACTGGATGCCGCCCGCGGCCTCGTCCGTGCCGAGCACCGTGGACTTCCCGTCGGCGGCGAGCACGTCGCCGCCGTTCTGCCAGACCGTGGACAGCCAGTAGTTCTCCATGTCCGTGGTCTCGGTGTAGAAGCCCCACTGGTCCATGGTGCCGTCGCCGTCGGTGTCCTTGGTCAGCTGCTTCGCGGCGTCGACGAGCTTCGCCCAGTCCCACGTGTCGTCGGGGTAGGCCACGCCGGCCTCGTCGAACTTGGCCTTGTTGTAGTACAGCGCGATGACGTTGAGATCGCGGGGCAGGCCGTACTGGCCGCCCTCGGTCGTGAAGTCCGCGACGCCCTGGTCGGCGAGCTGGGTGAGGTCGTAGCCGTCGCGGTCGATGAACGGCTTGAGGTCGAGCAGGACGTCCCGCGACTGGTAGTCGGGGAACAGCGGCCCGTCCATCGCGAACACGTCGGGCGCGGCGCCGCCGGCGATGCCGGTCTGGAGCTTGTCCCAGTACGCGTCCCAGTCGGAGACGGACACGTTGACGGTGATCGACGGGTTGGCGTCCATGAACGTCTGCGCGATCGCGGTCTGCGACGTGATCTCCGCCGGGTCACCCCAGATCGCGTACTCGATCGTGGCGGGCGGACCGCTGTAGCCGGCGCTCGCCGCGGGCTCGCCCGACACGCCGGGCGCGGGCTCGCTGGCCGGTGCGCTCGTCACGCCGGTCGATGCCGTCGGCCCGCCACACGCGGCGAGCATGACGGCGAGCGCCGCCGCTGCGAGGGCGCCGCGCGGGCGCCCCGTGATCGTCGTCGCGAACATCGATCTCCTCCTCATCCGAGCCAGTCGGGGACATCGCCGTCGAGCCACGCGGGAAGCCATTCCCGCTCGGCGGCGATCAGCTCGTCGGTCATGCGCCAGGCCTCATCGAGGGTCAGCCGGGCCTGGACGATGGGGTCCGTGATGACCGCGTGGTAGACGAGGTCCCGGTCCTCGTCGAGCGCGGCCCGCACGGTCAGCTCCTGGCAGTCGACGGCCGGGCGCGTGTACGCCGCGCACTGGGGCGGCAGCGGCCCGACCGCGGTCGGGTGCACCCCGAGCCCGTCCACGAGGGCCGGGACCTCCACGCAGGCGTCCTGCGCGAGGTTCGAGATCAGCGCACCACCGCCCGATCCCTCGAGCCCGACGCGGTTCATGACGTTCGCGACGATCCGTGCGGGGTCGCCGGTCGCCATCGCGTTGATGATCACCGCGGCGTACTCGCCGCTGCGCTCGATCTCGAACGGCTCGCCCGCGTCGAGCTTGCGGCGCGTGTCGGCGTACTCGTCGAGGTTGTTCGCGACCCGCGAGAGGTACTCGCCGATCGGCACGTGGAACGGCTCCACGAGGTCCTTGGGGATGAACCACGGGTTGTACTCGGCGTGGTGCTCCGAGGACTCCGTGGGGTAGAAGCCGAACCGGCGGTAGAGGTCCGCGCGGACGAGGTCGTCGTCGGGGACCGTGCCCTCGCGGACGAACCGGTCGAGGTCCGGGTACAGGTCGCGGCCGCGGTGCTCGAGCCGCAGGATCCACGCGAGGTGGTTCACGCCCGCGGAGAGCGCGTCGACCTCCGCGGCCGGCACGCCGACGTAGCCCGCCAGGGTGTCGACGGTCCAGTACACCGAGTGGCACAGCCCGACCGTGGGGAACCCGATCGCGTCATCGACCGCCCGGACGAGCATCCCCATCGGGTTCGTGTAGTTGAGGAACAGCGCGTCGGGGCACGCCTCGGCCATGTCCGCCGCGATCCCGAGCACGACGGGCATCGTCCGCAGCCCGCGCAGGACGCCGCCGACGTTGATCGTGTCGTTGATCGTGTACTTCAGGCCGTAGCGGGCCGGGATGTCGAAGTCGATCTGGGTCGCCCGGGCGCCGCCCACCTGGATCGTGTTGATCACGAAGTCGGCGCCCGTGAGCGCCTCCAGCCGGTCGAGCGACGCGCTGATCACGGGCGTCGCGCCGAGGGCGTTGGCCGTCCACGCCGCCATCCGCTCCGCGGTGCGCAGCCGCTCCGGGTCGATGTCGTGGAGCACGAGCTCCGCGTCCCGCAGCGCCGGGAACGAGAGGATGTCGCCGAGCAGGTTGCGCGTGAACTCGACGCTGCCGGCGCCCACGAGCACGATCCGGGTCATGGGGTGGTCTCCTCGCCGGCGCCCAGGATGTGCCTGAGCCCCTGGCTGTGGTACCGCTCGATCCAGGCCGGGCGGTCGGGGTTGGCGCCGCGCAATCGGGCGAGCGCGAAGGCGAGCAGGGCGACGGGCGGGACCGCGGACAACGAGGCGTGCGCCTCGGTCGCGGTCGCCGGGAGCGGGAGGAGCGCCGACCCGGCCTGGAGCCGGCCGGGGCCGACCTCGATCGTCGTCGCGCCCCACGCCGCGGCGTGCCCGAGGAGCTCGCCGACGGCCTCGCGCGCGGGTCCGTCGGGTGCGAGCGCGATGACGACGGCGCCCGGCCCGAGCATCGTGGCGGCACCGGAGGTCATCTCCCACACCTCGGCGCCCTCGGCGTGGACGAGCGCCATCTCCTTGAGCTTGAGCGCCGCCTCGAGGGCCGCCGGGTACGCGAGGCCGCCGCCGGTGACGAACAGGTGGTGGGTGTCGGCCAGCCGTTGTGCGAGCTCCTCGACGAGCGGCTCCGCGGCCTCGATCGCCGTCTCGGCGGCGTCCGCGGCGGCCAGGAGGTCGGCACGCAGCGCGTCGCCCGCGTCGGGTCCAAGCAGCTCGAGCAGCAGCAGCTCCGTCGCGGCCAGCGTCGACGAGAACGTCTTGGTCATGACGGGGACGGTGGACGGGCCGCCGGCGGACATGACGACGTCCGAGGCGACGTGGGTCAGGGTGGAGCCCTCGACGTGGACGACACCGGCGAACGGGACGCTCCCCCGGGCGCGCTCCGCGGCCGCGACGACGTCCTTGAACTCGCCAGACGACGAGATGCCGACGATGGCGTCGCCCGGGCCGAGGGCCGGCGGGTAGGTCACGAAGTCGGCGGCGGTCACCGGCACGACGATGGGATCGTCGGCGCCCGCGTGGCGGCGGTAGAGCGTCGCCGACGCGAGACACGAGTGGAAGCTCGTGCCGTTGCCGATGACGTGGACGCGGCGGATGCCGTTGGCGCGCCAGCGGCCCGCGACGTCGCGGGCCGTCGGGCCGGCGAGGCGGACGGTTCCCCGGATCGCCTCCGGGCCCTCGCGGATCTCGTCGGGGACCGCGCCCTCGATCATCGGCCGGCCGCCGTCGTCGCCTGCGCGGTCGTCGCGGATGCACCCGCGGACGCCACGATGACCTCGACGCCCCGCTTCCGGACCGCGGCGAGCGTGTCGGGCCGGACGCCATCGTCGGTGACCAGCACGTTGACCTCGTCGAGCGCGAACACGAACCCGGGCGCCGCCTGCTCGAACTTCGTGGCGTCCGCGAGGACGACGACCTGGCGCGCCATCCGGCGGAGCGCGCGGTCCACGAGGATCTCGGGGACGGAGTCGTTCATCAGGCCCTGGTCCACGCTGATCGCGCCGATGCCCATGAACAGGGTGTCCGCGCGCAGCTCGTTCGACGCGAGCTCGGCGAGGTGGCCGAGCATCGAGTGCATCCGCGGGCGCACGACGCCGCCGAGGACGATGAGCTCGATCCCCTCGCGGTCGAGGAGGACGTTCGCGACGTCGAGGGCGTTGGTGATGACCGTGAGCCGGCGGTCCGCGATCTCGCGGGCGAGCGCCAGCGCGGTCGTGCCGCTGCCGATCGCGATCGTGGAGCCGTCGGCGGCGAGCCCGGCGGCGGCGCGCGCGATGGCCTGCTTCGCGGCGAGGCGCGGGTCGGCGCGTGCGACGCGCGAGAGGCCGTCGTTCAGGGCGGCCCCGCCGTACGTCCGGACGAGGCGGCCGTCGCGGGCGAGGCGCTGGAGGTCGCGCCGGATCGTCGAGGGGGTGACGTCGAGGCTCGAGGCGAGCTGGGCGACGCTGGCGCGCCCGTCCACGCGGAGGTGCTCAACGAGGCGCGCTCGGCGATCGGACTCCCGCATGGCGCGCATGTTGCGATGTCCGTGCGCGGTTTGTCAATCTGCGTCGCGATCTTGCGCGATGTGCGCAGCATGCTGCGCAATTCGCCTTGCAGCGCCGATCGTCGCCGTTCTACGATGTGCCGCGATGGCATACCTCCTGGGCACCCTCCGCGGGCTCGACGCGTGCAGCAGCGACCGGGGGACGTTCACCGTCCTTGCGTTGGACCATCGCCAGAACCTGCGCAAGGAGCTCCGGCCCGCCGACCCGCACGTCGGTCACCGAGGCCGAGATGGTCGCGTTCAAGCGGGCCGTCGTCCGGGCGCTCGGGCGCGCCGGGACGGGGATCCTCCTCGACCCGGAGATCGGCGTCGGCCCGGCGATCGCGGACGGGTCGCTCGCGGGCGGGACCGGACTCATCGTCGCCGTTGAGGCGACCGGGTACGAGGGGGACGCCGGCGCCAGGCGGAGCCGGATCCTCCCGGGCTGGGGCGTCGCGCAGGTGAAGCGCATCGGCGCATCGGCCGCGAAGCTCCTCGTCTACTACCACCCGGACGCCCCGAACGCCGCGGACCAGGAGCGGCTCGTCGCCGAGGTCGCCGCCGCGTGCCGGGAGGCCGACCTCGCGCTGTTCCTCGAACCGCTCTCGTTCGGGCTCGACGGCGGGAAGCTGGCGGGCGAGGAGCGGCGGCGGGTCGTCGTGGAGACGGCCCGGCGGCTCACGGCCTCGGGCGCGGACATCCTCAAGGCGGAGTTCCCGTACGACGCGTCGGTCACCGACGAGGCGCGCTGGGCGGAGGCGTGCGCCGAGCTGGACGCCGCGACGCCGGTGCCGTGGGTGCTGCTGTCCGGCGGCGTGGACGACGAGACGTTCGAGCGCCAGGTGGGGACGGCCTGTCGCGCCGGCGCGAGTGGCGTGCTCGTCGGGCGATCCGTGTGGGCGGAGGCGGCGACGCTGGCACCCGACGCACGCGATGCCTTCCTCGCGTCGACGGGTCGCGAGCGGCTCGCGCGGCTGGCCGCGCTCGTCGACGACCTCGGCGCCCCGTGGCGGCCGCGCTGGACCCGGGCACGAACGCCCGAGGCCCCGGCGTCCGGCTGGTACGCGGCGTACTGACGAGGACCGGCGGCGTGCGCGACATCGACCTGCTCGTCGTCGGCGAGATCAACGCCGACATCGTCGTCACCGACCCTGACCCCGTCCCCGTCTTCGGCCAGGCCGAGCGGCTCGTCGACGGCATCCGGCTGACGATCGGCAGCTCGTCGGCGATCACGGCGTGCGGGGCCGCGCGGCTCGGGCTGCGGGTCGCGATGGTCGGTGTCGTCGGCGACGACGCGCTGGGACGCTTCACGCTCGACGCGCTGGCCGCGCGTGGGGTGGACGTCGTCGGCCTGCCGGGTCGCGCCGGGCCGGCCCACCGGTGCGTCGGTCGTGCTCGGCAACGGCACCGACCGCGCGATCCTCACCGCGGTGGGCACGATCCCCGACACGCGGGCGTCGGACGTGCCGGCGGCGCTGCTCGAGCGGGCGCGACACGTCCACGTCGGGAGCTTCTTCCTCCAGCCCGGGCTCGCGGCCGACCTGCCGGCGTTGTTCCGGGCCGCCCGCGACGGCGGCGCGACGACGAGCCTCGACCCGAACTGGGACCCGTCGGGCGCGTGGGACGGCGGGTTCGCCGCGGCGCTCGCCGCGACCGACATCGTCCTCCCGAACGCCGAGGAGGCGGGCCGCCTGACCGGCGCGGCCGATGTCGAAGCTGCGGCGCGTTCGCTCGCCGGGGAGGATCGGACGGCGGTCGTGAAGCTCGGTGCGGACGGCGCGATCGCGGTATCGGGCGGGGCGGTGGTCAGGGCGGCGGGCCGGCCCATCGATGCCGTGGACACGACCGGCGCCGGCGACTCGTTCGATGCCGGCTTTCTCGCCGCGCGGCTCGATGGTCGTCCGGTGGATGATGCGCTTGCATTCGCGGTCGCCTGCGGGTCGTTGTCGACCCGGGCCGCGGGCGGCACGGACGGCCAGGCGACCCGCGACGAGGTCGAGGCATGGCTCCGGGAGGGACGCACATGAGCACCGGGCGTGGCGGGGACCCGATCCGACGCGTGGTCGGCGTCGCGCTCAACGCCGCGATCGACCGGTTGGTGTCCGTGCCCCAGCTCGAACCGGGGCGGATCCATCGGCCGGTGGAGCGGGCGGTCGTCCCCGGCGGGAAGGCGGCCAACACGGTCCGGGCCGCGCGGCACCTCGGCCTGCCGGGCACGCTCGTCGCGGTCCTCGGGGGCCATGCCGGCGGGTGGTATCGGGACGCCGTCGCGGCGGCGGGGATCCCGCTGTTCGCGGTCGAGGTCCCGTCCGAGACACGGACCTGCCTGTCGATCCTCGACGAGTCCGCCGGCACGCTCACCGAGCTGTACGAGGCGGGGGTGACCCTCCGTCCCGACGACTGGGCGATGGTCGAGGTCGCGCTCGCCGAGGCGCTGGCGGACGACCCGGCCGGCGCCGTCGTGGTGCTCGCGGGGAGCCTGCCGCCCGGCGCCCCGGGCGACGCGTACCGGCGGCTCGCGGACCAGGTGGCCGCGGCGGGCGCTCGTGCGGTGGTCGACATCGGCGGCGACCCGTTCGCCGCGGCCCTCGGGGCGAAGCCGTGGCTGGTCAAGGTCAACCTCGAGGAGGCCTCGTCGATCCTCGGCATCGACGGCGACGGGGACCCGGTCGCCGCCGCGCGTGGGCTCGTCCGGCGCGGCGCCGGGACCGCGATCGTCACGCTCGGCGTCGACGGTGCGGTGCTCGCGGACCATGACTGGACGTGGCGGCTGGGGCCGGTGTCGGCGGACGCGCTGGGGCCGTACTCCGTTGGCAGCGGCGACGCGTTCACGGCCGGCTGGCTGGCCGGGCTCGCCGCGGGCGACGACGTGGTGATCGGCCTGCGACGGGCCGGGGCGGCGGGTGCGGCCAACGCGCGACGACCGGGCCAGGGCGAGATCGACCCGGCCGACGTGGCGGCCTTCCTGGCGGGCTTCAGCGTGGACCCGGTCGACCGCTGAGGGCCGGCGCCGCTCGCGCCCGCGCCGTCGCTCGCTGAGTGATCCTTGGGATGCGCTCCTCGTCCCAGTGCTCGTTCAGTGCGCACCCGGGTGTTGAGCGCCGCGGCCGCGCTCGCTGGATGAGCGGCCGGATGAACGGCGCATCCCAATGGTCGATGAGCGAGCACCGAGGCGCGCGCGGAGCGGGTCGAGCCGGGCCTACCCCGACTCGGCGAGCTCCATCAGCCGGCGCTTGACCCGGCCGAGTGCGCCCCGGTCGGAGAACGCGACGAACACCGTGTCGTCACCCGCGATCGAGCCCGCGACCTCCGGCCACCGGGCCCGGTCGAGCGCCGCGGCAAGCGGGTGCGCCGACCCGGGGAGCGTCTTGAGGACCAGCATCGTGCCCGCCTCGCGGATCTCGACCGGCATGTCCTGCAGCAGCGTCCGGATCCGGTCCTCGCCGCTCGTGTCCGCCTCGCGGAGGCGCGGCGGGATCGCGTAGGCCTGCATCCCCGACCGGCCGGCCTTGATCAGCCCGAGCTCGGCGACGTCGCGCGAGATCGTCGCCTGCGTCGTCCGGAAGCCGCGTTCGCGGAGCGCGGCCGCGAGCTCCTGCTGGGTGCGGATCGGGCGCTGCTCCACCAGGTCGCGGATCGCCCGCTGTCGGAGCTGCTTCATGACCTCCATGCGCCGGTCCCGGCTACCCGCGGACCACGAGGGTCACGAGCACGACCGCCGCGAGCACGAACCGGTACACGACGAAGATCGTGAACGAGTTCGAGCGGACGTAGCGGAGCAGGACGGCGATCGCGAGGATCCCGGCGACGAACGCGGCGACGACACCCACGACGAGCGTGATCGGCTCCGCGCCGCCGACCTCGCCGCGCACGAGCTTGAGGCCCTCGTACGCGACCGCCATCGCGGTGATCGGCGTGGCCATGAGGAACGAGAACCGGGCGGCGTCGGTGCGGTCGAGGCCCGCGAACAGCGCCGCCGACATCGAGATGCCCGGACCGGCTCACGCCCGGGGATGAGCGCCAGCGCCTGGGCGAACCCGATCCCGATCGCGCCCCGGAAGGTCACGCCGCTGAGCTTGCGCGTGCGGGGGCCGTAGTGATCGGCGGCCCACAGGATGACGCCGCCGATGACGAGCATCACCGCGACGACGCCCGCCTGGCGGACGTTCTCCTCGATGACGTCGTTGAGGAACACCGCGATGACCGCCGCCGGGACGGTCGCCGCGGCGATGAGCCAGGCGAGCCGCCGGTCGGGATCGCCGTTGAACGACCGGTCGCGGATCGTCGCGAAGCCGGCGGGGATGAGCCGCCGCCAGTCGTCGCGGAAGTAGACGAGGAGCGCGGCGAGCGTCCCGCCGTGGAGGACCACGGAGAACGCGAGCGAGGTGAGGAACGGGTCGTCCCACCCGAACAGGTACGGGACGAGGATCAGGTGCCCCGACGAGGAGATCGGCAGGAACTCGGTGAGTCCCTGCACGACGCCCATCACCAGCGCCTGGATGATCTGTTCCATGGGTCAGCTCCGGGCGACCGGGATCGTGATGACCCGATCGCCCAGGAGATGCACTCCGTCTAGCGGATGAACAGCGGGGCCAGCACCAGCGTGATCGTGGCGAGCAGCTTCACGAGGACGTGGAGCGACGGGCCGGCGGTGTCCTTGAACGGATCACCGACCGTGTCGCCGACGACGGCCGCGGCGTGGGCATCGGAGCCCTTGCCGAGGACGTTGCCATCGTCGTCCTTGAGGTTGCCCGACTCGATGTACTTCTTCGCGTTGTCCCACGCGCCGCCGCCGTTGTTGAGGACGGTGGCGAGGAGGACGCCCGAGATCGTGCCGACCATCAGGAAGCCCGCGACGGCCTGGTAGCCGAGGAGCACGCCGACGATGATCGGCGCCGCGACGGCGAGGAGGCCCGGGGCGACCATCTCCCGGAGGGCGGCCTGGGTCGTGATGTCCACGACCCGCGCGTAGTCCGGCTTCTGGCTGTAGTCCATGATCCCGGGCATCTCGCGGAACTGGCGGCGCACCTCGACGATGATCGACTGCGCCGTCTTGCCCACGGCCCGGATGGCGAGGCTGCTGAAGAAGAACGCGAGCATCGCGCCGAGGAACGCGGCCACGAACACGCCGACGTCGGCGAGGTTCACGGCGTTGAGCAGCTGGTCCGGGGTCTTGCCCTGGTTGGTCAGGATCAGGTTGACCTTGTCGATGTAGGCCGAGAACAGGAGGAACGCGGCCAGCGACGCGGAGGCGATCGCGTAGCCCTTGGTGAGGGCCTTGGTCGTGTTGCCCACCGCGTCGAGGCGGTCGGTGATCTCGCGGGCGCCGGCCTCGGCGCGCGAGAACTCGGCGACGCCGCCCGCGTTGTCGGTGATCGGGCCGAAGGTGTCCATCGCCAGGATGTAGGCGGTGGTCATGAGCATGCCCATGGTCGCGACGGCGGTGCCGAAGATGCCGCCGACGTCCTTGCCCGCCTCGTTGGTGAGGTTGGCCTGGGTGCCCAGCCAGTGCGAGGCGATGAGCGCGATGCCGATGGTGATCGCGGTGACGAACGTCGTCTCGAAGCCGACGGCCGTGCCGCTGATGATGTTCGTCGCGGGTCCGGTCTTGGACGCCTCGGCGATCTCACGGACCGGGCGGAACGAGCCCGCCGTGTAGAACTGCGTGATGTAGACGAACGCGACGCTGGTCGCGAGGCCGACGACGCCGGCGGCGAAGAACCAGATCCACGCGGGCAGCCCGTTGGACGCCGTCGTGGTGCCGGTGTCCATCATGATGGCGGTCGTGACCGCGAGCCCGACCACGGACAGGATCGTCGTGACCCAGTAGCCGCGGTTGAGGATGTTCATCGGGTTCTCGTCTTCCTTGCCGCGGATGAAGAACATCGCGACGATGGTGGCGAGGAGCCCGAACGCGCGGACGACGAGCGGGAAGAAGATCCAGTTCTCGGGGTTGGGCCAGTTCGCGCTGATCGCGATGTTGTAGACCGCAACGCCCAGGATCATGGCGCCGATGTTCTCGGCGGCCGTGGACTCGAACAGGTCCGCACCGCGGCCGGCGCAGTCGCCGACGTTGTCGCCGACGAGGTCCGCGATGACGCCCGCGTTGCGGGGATCGTCCTCGGGGATGCCCTTCTCCACCTTGCCGACGAGGTCGGAGCCGACGTCAGCGGCCTTGGTGTAGATGCCGCCGCCCAGCTGGGCGAACAGGGCGACGAAGCTGGCGCCGAACCCGAAGCCGACGATGACGAAGGGCGCCTTGTCGATCGTGACCTCGGGGATCAGGAGCTGGTACAGCGTGAAGATGCCCCACACGCCGAGGAGCGAGAGCGCCACGACGAGGAAGCCGGAGACGGCGCCGCCGCGCATCGCGACCTGGACCGCCTCGACGAGGCTGCGGCGTGCCGCGGCCGCCGTGCGCACGTTCGAGCGGACGGAGATCGTCATGCCGATGATCCCGGAGGCCATCGAGCACGCCGCGCCGACGAGGAACGCGAACGCCGTGAGGACGCCGATCTTGACTCCGGCGAGCTCCTTCACGTCGGCGACGTCCTCGTTCTCGACGAGCGCGATGACGATGCCGATGATCACGGCCGCGACGACGGCGAGGACCGCGATCGTCGTGTACTGCCGCTTGACGAAGGCGTCCGCGCCCTCGCGGATCATCGCGCCGACGTCCTGCATCGCCTGGGGACCCTTGTCCCGGGCGAGGACGTCACGCGCGAGGTACATCGCGAACAGGATCGCGGCGATGCCCGCGATCGGTACGAGCCAATGGAGCGCTTCGGCCATCGGGGTTTGCAGTGCCTCCCTGACACAGTGGGGAACGTGCCGGTGATCTGGTGACGTCGTCGGCAGCCCGGCATCAATCCGGGGCGCTACCGCGCGCGACGACGGTGGGCGTTTGCCGGCGGGGGTTCGGAACGCAGGGGAACCCGCGCGCTGGCGGCGTGAGTGTATGCGTGCGTGCTCGCACGGGTCAAACGGATTCGGGCACCAGACGGAACCCTTGCAGGCGCCCGGGCGGCCTATGCATCGGGCCGGCCGGATGCCAGCCCCGGGCCGTCCGGCCCTGTCCGCCGACGACGAGTTGCGCGGTCCGGGTGCCGCCCGGACGACGCATTCGTGCACGAACGCCTCGTCGCGACGGGCGTTTCCCGGCGGGCGGCCCTCGCCACCCTATACTCCCCGCTCGTGGACAGACGCAGCAGCCTCGGGTGTCTCTTCGAGGTCCTCGAGACGCTCGTTCTCACGCTCATCATCTTCTTCGTCATCCAGACCTTCATCGCGCAGCCGTACCAGGTGCAGCAGCAGTCGATGGAGCGGACCCTGGAGCCCGGCCAGTACGTCCTCGTGGACAAGCTGACGCCGCGCTGGGACGACTACGGGCGCGGCGACATCGTCGTGTTCAACCCGCCCAAGACGTGGACCACCGAGAACACGCCGTTCATCAAGCGCGTGATCGGCCTGCCCGGCGACACCGTCGAGGTCAAGGACGACGGGCTCGTGTACGTGAACGGCGTCGCGATCGAGGAGCCGTACACCTACAAGAACGCCGAGGGCGTCGCGGAGCCGACCGAGGTCGGCGACCAGACCCGCTGGGTCGTCCCCGAGGGCGAGCTGTTCGTCATGGGCGACCACCGCCAGCGCTCCGCGGACTCGCGGGTGTTCGGGACGATCCCGATCGGGAACGTCATCGGGCGTGCCTTCCTCCGCTACTGGCCGATCTCCACGTTCGGGATCATCCAGACGCCGACCTACCCCGACCTGCAGCCCACCCCGACCCCCTGACGCGCGTGGCCCGGAGCTCGCCGTGACGCCCGCGCTCGTCATCCTCGCGGTGATCGTGACTGTCGCCGCGGTCATCGCCACGAGCGCCCACGAGCCCCGCTTCGCCGCGCTCGGGATGATCGTCACGATCATCGGGGCGGCGTACGTCACCGAGCCGCTGCCGGGCATCGTCGCGCTCGCCGCCCGCCTCGCCGGGTCGTCGCTCGCCGGCTACCTCGTCTGGGTGTCGCTGCGCGGTGCGCCGCCGCCGACCGCGGGCTGGCAGGTCGGCTGGCCGGGTGCCGCCGCCGTCGCCATCGTCGCGTTCGCCATCGGCTGGCTGGCCTCGGGCACGATCGGGAACGCCATCGTCGAGGCGTCCGGCGGCGCGACGGCCGTCGGTGCGGCTGCCGCCCTCGCCTCCGGGTCGCCCGTGCCCCGCGCGGCCTTCGGCGCCGCCCTCGCCCTGACCGCGCTCGCCGCCGCGCCCGTCCTCCTCGGCCGGGACGTCCTGCGCCAGGGTCTCGGGCTGCTCCTGCTCCTCGCCGCCGTCGGCCTGCTGCGCAACGTCATGGCGGTCGGGACCGACGGCCCGGTCGAGCTCGCGCTCGCCGTCCTCACCGCGCTGACCGGCGCCGGCGTCGCCGCGATCGTCGCCCGGTCGCTCACCGTCCACGGCGACCTCGACCTCCGGCCCGCCGGACGCGGGGACGGCCCGCTCCAGCGCGACGCGGCCCATCCCCGGCCGTGGCCAGGGATGTACGGGCCGTACGGGCCGCGACGCCGCTCGCCGGCCCCGACGCCGGGCGCCCACCGCGACCTCCGCCGGTCCAAGCGGCCCGAGCCGGCGCGGCCGGAGCCGCCCAGCAAGCCGGGTGGCGCGGGCGGCTACGGCGCCGGCTGGCCGGGGACGCGCTGATGGAGCTGCTCCTCCTCCTGGGCCTCGGGGCGTTCGGCGCCGTCACCTCGTGGATCGGCCTGTCGCGCGGCGGACACGCGGGACGGGTCGGCGCGATCCTCGGCGGCCTCTCGCTGCTCGGGATGGTCGCCGTCGCGTTCCTGCTCAACGCGCCACGCGTGGGATCGGGCGCGATCCCGGAGGGCGTCGGGATCCTCGACGGGCGGCTCATCCCGAACAACTACATGCGGATCGTGATCGCCCTGTGGGCGCTCGACGGCGCGCTGATCGTGTTCATCGCGTGGCTCGCGGGCGGCCTCGCCGGCCTCCGCGGGCTGCTCCCGGCGATGCTCGTGTCGATCGTCGGCGGGGCGGTCGCGTTCGCCGCGACGAACCTCACGCTCGGGGCGGCGGCGGCCGGCGCCACGGGCCTCGTGTCGCTCGTCGTGCTCCTCGCGTGGCGGGACCCGTCGTCGATCCCGGCGTCCTCGCGCGAGCTCCGGGCGACCGTCGTCTCGACCGTGCTGCTGATCGCCGCGATCGTCGTCGCGCCCCTCGCCGCCGGGCTCCGGATCGGCGACACCACGACAAGCGGCTCGCTCGCGGGGCCGACCGCGACGCCGGGCGTGGCGGCGCTCGTGGGCCTGCTCGTCCTCGCGATCGCGCTGGCCGTCGCGATCCGGATGGGCGCGATCCCGTTCCACCTCCGGGTGCCCAAGCTCACCGACGTCGCCCCGCCGATCGCCCTCCCGCTGCTGCTCGCCTGGGTCCCGGTGCCGCTCGCGATCGTGGGCCTCGCGACGGTGGACCTCCTGCTCGCCCCGCTCGCGCTCCCGCTCGGCAGCGAGCAGCTGATCATCGTCGCCGTCGCCATCGTCACCCTGGCCGGGGCGGCGCTCGCCGCGTTCCTCCAGGACGACCTGCGCCACACGACCGGCTACCTCGTCATCGCCGACGGCGCGTTCGTGCTCCTCGGGTTCGCCGCCCTCACGCCCGATGCCTGGGGCCCGGCACGGACGTGGCTCGTGGCCATCGCCGCCACGAAGACCGCGCTCGCGACCTGGGCCGCCGTCATGGAGGGCCGGTTCGGGACCCGCAGCATCCCCGAGCTGCGCGGCTGGATCCGCCGGTCGCCGCTCCTCGGTGCGGCGCTGCTGGTCACGACCGTCGCGACGTTCGGGCTCCCGGGCTGGGCGGCCTTCGAGGCACGGGCCGCGCTCGCGCAGCTGACGGCCACGCCGCCGCTCGACAGCGTGCTCGTCGTCCTCGCCTTCCTGACCCTGCCGACCTACCTGCGCCTGCTCGGCGTGGGCACCGGGTCGCCGACGAGCCGCGTGGACCGGGCGGCGCCGGAGCGGATCGTCCGCCGGCGGGCGGAGCGGCTCCCGGTCGAGGTCGAGCGCACGACCGCCGACGGGGCGACGGTGCCCACCGCGGCCGTCGAGCACGGGCCCGCACCGCACGCCGGCCCACCGGGTCGCGCGTCACTCCGGCGACATGGCCTCGAAGGGCGCCGTGAGCGTCGGTCGCCGGTTCACGAGGGCCCTGCGGCGCGACGCCACCGAGCTGACCGCGGCCGCCGTGCTGACGCTCGCCGTGCTCGCGGCGTTCACCGCGTGGGGCGTCCTCGACATCGGCGGGGCCGCGAGCGAGCCAGCCCCGATCACGACGAACGCCGCGTCCGACTAGACGCGGCGTCCCGTTCGTTCCGTCCTGCGCGCCGTGGCGCGCGCGGGCTACTCGGCGGGGGCCAGGACCCAGCGGTCGACCTCGCGCTCGTAGCTCAGCAGCTCCTCGGGCTTGAACCACAGGGCGAGCTCGGCCGCGGCGCTCTCGGGGCTGTCGGACGCGTGGACGAGGTTCTGCGCCGTCTCGACCGCGAAGTCGCCGCGGATCGAGCCCGGCTCGGCCTCGTGGGGGCGCGTGGCGCCGTTCATCGCGCGGACGATCGCGATGGCGTTGGGGCCCTCGAGCGCGGCCGCGACGAGCGGGGCCGACGTGATGAAGTCCACGAGGCCCGTGAAGAACGGCCGCTCGCGGTGCGCCGCGTAGTGGGTCTCGGCGAGCTCGCGGCTCGTCTGGACGAGCTTGAGGCCGACGAGCTTGAGGCCGCGCTCCTCGAAGCGCGTGATGACGCGCCCGACGAGCTGGCGCTGGACGCCGTCGGGCTTGACGAGGAGGAGGGTGCGCTCGAGCTCTGCCATGGCGGTGCGGTGCCTCTTGCTGCGGGCGACGGCGCGCGGGTCGTCGTCGATGACCGGGAGTGTCTCGGGGTTCGCGAAGCGCGGTTCCCGCGGGCGGTGGCCCGGGACGCGCGGCGCGGCCCTCAGGGTAGCGCGATGTACCGCGGGCGTGCCACGAGCGGCCCTCCGCCGGCGGCAGCGTCGTCAGCCGGCGTCGTCCCCGGGGGCGTCGGCGGACTGCTGGCGGACGTGCGGCTCCTGCGGGGAGTGGACGTGTCCGCGGGCGATGTCGAACGCCGCGAGCGCCTCCGACTCGCGACCCAGGAGGCGGAGGGCGTCGCCGGCGACGAGCGCCGAGCGCGGGGTCGCTCGCCCGCTCCCCGATCGCCGCCAGCACGTCCCGCGCGTAGCCCTGCTCGAGGCGGAGCGCCACGCCGAGCCGGAGCGCCGCGAGCGCCGTGTCGCCGGCGCCGAGCGCCGCCTGGCCGCCCGCGAACGCCTCGGCGGCCCCGGTGGGTGCGGGCGACTCGAGCGAGGCGGGCGCGGACCGTGCGGACACGACGCCCGGGACCACGCGCGCCGGCATCGGCTCGCCGAGGTCGGCCGCCGCGGGTGGCTCACCCTCGGCGGGGGCGTCGGCCGGCCAGATGAGGCTCCGCGGGATGCCCGCGAACAGCGGCTCGAGCGGCCCCGGGTCCGCCTCGAGGGCGCGCGTGGCGAGTCGTCGGGCCTCGCTCGGGCGCCCGAGCGCGGACACGGACTCGGCCGCGATGACGAGCGCGAGGCGGTCCGACCGTCCCTGCTCGATGAGGACGTTGGCCGCCTCGCCCGCGCCCGCGAGGTCGCCGGTCCGCCAGCGGACCTCCGCGAGGTCGAGCAGCGCCTCGTCGTCGAGCATCCCGTGGCCGGCGAGCGACTCGAGCTCGGCGCGGGCCAGCGGGAGCGACCCCATCCGGAGGTGGAGCGTCGCGAGCCGCAGCGCGACCGGCCGCTCGGTCGCCTCGCCGGTCGCGGTCGCGTCGTCGGTCATCGGCCTAGCGTGACAGGCGCAGGTGGGCGTCGAGGCCGCGCAGGTGCTTGGCCGGGGCGACGACCGCCATCCGGAGCGCCTCGTCGTGGAACAGCTCCCCGGCGAGCCGCCGGATCTCCTCGGGGCGCACGGCCTCGACGGCGGCCAGCGCGTCGTCGAGCGTGTACACCCGGTCGTGGAGCGCCTCCTGGCCGCCGATCCACGACGCGAGGTGGCGCGTGTCGTCCATCCGCAGCTCGAGGCCGCCGGAGAGGTACGCCTTCGCCTTCGCGAGCTCGCCCAGGGGCACCTCCTCGTCCGCGAGCCGGGTGAGCTCGAGGAGGATCGCGTCGATCGCCGCCGGGAGCGAGCCCGGGTCGACGCCCGCGGACACCTCGAGCGCGCCGGTGTCCGCGTACTCCACGATCCCCGACGAGACGTCGTAGGCGAGGCCCTTCTCCTCGCGCACCGCGAGGAACAGCCGGGACGACATCCCGTCGCCGAGCACCGCGTTGAGGACCGAGAGGTTCCACGCGTCGGGATGGTCGCGGCGGAGCGCCGGGACGGCGATCGAGAGCTGGGCCTGCGACGTGTCGCGGCGGCCCGTGAGGACCCGCGGGCCGGCGGGGAGCGCCGGCGCGGGCGCGAACGCCGGGATCGTGCCGTTGCCCTGGCCGAACGCCGCCGACGCCAGCGCGACCGCCTCGTCGTGCTCGAGGTCGCCGGCGACCGCCACCACCGTGTTCGACGGGCGGTACATCGCGTGCCAGAAGTCGCGGATCGCCGCGCTCGGCAGCGAGCGGATCCCGGCCTCGTCGCCGCAGATCTCGCGGCCCAGCGTGCCCTCGCCGAACATCGCCTGCTGGATCAGCATCTGGGCGTACTCGGACGGGTCGTCGAGGTAGGAGCGGATCTCCTCCACGATGACGGTGCGCTCCTGGTCGATGTCCTCCTCGTCCAGCCGCGGCCGGACGACGAGCTCGCCGAGGACGCGCATCGCGGTCTCGGCCTCGCGGCGCGGGACGCGGGCCCAGTAGACGGTGGACTCGCGGTCCGTGGCCGCGTTCGCGGAGCCGCCGACGCCCTCGACCGCCTCGGAGATCGCGCGGCTCGACGGGTAGCCCGCCGTGCCCTTGAACGTGAGGTGCTCCATGAAGTGCGCGACGCCGGCCTCGGCGGGCGTCTCCAGGCGCGACCCCGCGAGCACGTACGCGGCGATGGACACCGAGCGCGACCCCGGCAGACGGGCGGAGATGACTCGCGGCCCGTCGGGCAGCTCGGTGCGGTGGAACATCGGATGGATGGTAGCCCGGAATCGACGACCGGCGGCCGACCCCTGCAGGGCCGGACCGCCGGTCAGATGTGGCGCCGGGTCGGGTCTCAGGCGGCCGGCGGCGGCGCCGGCTGGCCGAAGGCCAGGATCCAGTCCTGGAGGAAGAACACGAGGAACAGCGCCGAGACGAGCCACATGAGCGGATGGACCTCGGACGCCTTGCCCTTCACGACCTTGATCAGGACCCACGACACGAAGCCGGCGCCGATGCCGACCGTGATGTCGTACGTGAGCGGCATGAGGATCATCGTCAGGAGGGCGGGGATGCCGTCCTCGAGCTCGGTGACGTCGATGCCCTTGACCTGGGTGAACATCAGGTAGCCGACGAGGACGAGCGCGGGCGCCGTGGCGACGCCCGGGATGATCCCCGCGATCGGCGCGAGCAGGATCGCGAGCAGGAACAGGACGCCCGTCACGATCGACGTGAAGCCGGTCCGGCCGCCTTCCGCGACGCCGGCCGCGGACTCGATGTACGTCGTGTTCGAGCTGACGCCCGCGAGACCGCCGACGGCCGCCGCGAGCGAGTCGACGAGCAGGATCCGCCCGACGCCCGGGACCGAACCGTCCTCGTTCGCGAGCCCGGCCTCGGCGGCGACGCCGGTGACCGTGCCCATGGTGTCGAAGAAGTCGGTGAGCATGATCGAGAAGATGATCAGGATCGCCGCCAGCAGGCTGATGCCCGGGACGCTGAAGATCTCGAACGGGTCGACCTGGCCGAGCGTCGTGAACGACGGCGTGAGCACGAGGTCCGCGGGGATGGTCGCCACGCCGGCGATCAGGGCGATGACGGTCGTGACGCAGGATGCTGATCACGAGCGCGGCCTTGATCCGCAGGGACCACAGGACGATCGTGAGGACGAGGCCGATCCAGAACACGAAGTCGGCGGCCGTCGTCGGCAGGTGGAAGGTGGTCGGGGTGACCGGGGCGTTGCCCACGACGAAGCCGCCGTTGGCGAAGCCGATGAACAGGATGAACAGGCCGATGCCGACGCCGATGGCTCGCTTCAGCGCGAGCGGGACGGCGTTCATGATCGCCTCGCGGAGGCCGACGAGCACCAGGATGGTGACCGCGATGCCCTCGAGCAGGATCACGCCCATCGCGCCCGACGGCGACAGGCCGCGAGCGGTCAGCGAGAACGCGACGATCCCGTTGATGCCGAGGCCGGCGGCCAGGGCGAGCGGGAAGTTGCCCACCGCGCCCATCGCGATGGTCATGATGCCGGCGACGAGGGCCGTGCCGGCCGACAGGGCGACGGCCGTGAACGCGGCGTCCTTGTCCCCGAACCCGCCGGTCAGGATGATCGGGTTCAGGAAGATGATGTAGGCCATGACCATGAACGTGGTCAGGCCGGCTCGCGCCTCGGTCGCGAGGTTCGTGCCACGCTCTTCGAACTTGAAGTACTGCGCGATCGCGCTCATGCGGTGTCTGGATCCTCCCTCGCTCTGTGCTCCCTCGTAGCCGTCGGGCACACCCCGCGGCCACCGCTCCGCCACGACCGCCCGCTCCCGGGGGCGGCGGCTCCCCTACTCCTCGGACCCCTCCAGGCCGAGGAGCTCCATCTGGACGAACCCGCTGGTGTCGAACTCGAGCTGCTTGGGCGCGAGGGGCGACGTCTCGTCGTCCTCGACCGAGGGCACGAACTCGATGACCACGCGCTCGTCGCCCTGGACAAGGGTGTAGACGAGCAGCTGGTCCGGGCGCGTCTCGAACTCGAGGTGCTCGAAGGAGTCCACGTTGATGGTGATCGCGATCGGCGTGAAGTACGTCGACACGTCGGGCTGGTCCGCGACGACGCGCTCGACCCAACCGGACCCGTGCGCGACCAGCTCCCGAGACCGGTAGAACCGGTACGAGACGGTCTGCTTCAGGATCGGGCGCAGGAGGTGCTGGACATCGGTCCGGCTCGTCACGAGGCCCTGGTTGACGAAGAACTTCGCGGGCGGATCGCTCGCCACGTGGGCTCCAACCTCATTGGCTCGAGGGGCTGGTGGAGCGGCTCGCCGCGCCGCCTTCCCGGGGACGGCCCGACACGCGGATCGTAGCCCACGGGACCGGTTGCGGGACGGTGAACTTTGCAGGCGCGGCCCTGTCCGCTGCGTCTCGCCCGCGTCCGCACCCGCTGGGCGGGCGAGCCGCGCTCCGGCCGCCCGAACCTGCCCGCAGGGCGGCTGAACCATGGCGTGTCACGGTCGAGCGCGCACGGATCACCCGCCGAGCGGGCGGTGTTGCCCGTCGAGGCCCTCGTTCAGCCGCCGGGCGGGCGGGAGATCAGGGGCGGGAGATCATGGGCGAGCAGTCGGTCAGCGGACGAGGTCGGCGGCGTGTGCGTCGAGCCAGGCCCGGGATCGTCGGTTCTGGTCGGGGTAGCCACCCTCCCACGCCCGCACGTATGCCTCGAGGCCCGACTCCGCCCGGGTGCGCATCGCGACCAGCGCCCGGTCGAGGAACGGCCCGAGATGCCCGATGACCTCCTCGCGGCGGGCGCGCTCGAGGCCGTGCGCGTCCACGAAGGCGCGGAACCGCGCGACCTGGTCGAGGCCGGCGAGCTCGGGGTCGATGTCGACGGGGTCGCGCATCGGGATCCAGTGGCGCGCCGCGATCGCGATGTCGAGCAGCGGGTCCGACGGCGCCGCGAAGTCGAAGTCGATGAACGCGACGACCCGGCCGTCGCGGACCACGACGTTCTCGACGCACAGGTCGTTGTGGCACACGAGCGCGTCCGAGCCGACGTCGTGGAGGTTCGGGCGGTCCCAGACCGCGTCGGGCGGCGCGACGAACGAGGCGGCCGCCTCGTGGAGCGCGCGCTGGAGCCGGGCGACGCCGACGAGCACTCCCTCACCGCCGACCCAGGCCGGGTAGGGCGGCGTCCCGACGTCGCCCTCGATGAACGTGAGGACCTCGCGACCCTGCTCGTCGAGCCCGAGGTGCCGCGGCGCGCCCTCGAACCCGACGGACTCGAGGTGGCGCAGGAACGCCGCGACCGACGCGCTGAACGGCCGGACGGGCCGGCGCACGGTGTCGCCGACACGCACGACCGCGCCACCCGAGCCCATGCCCCCGGCGAGCGCGATCTCGTCCGTCATGCCCCGGCCACGACCTGTTCCGCGATCCGGACGGCCTCGAGGCGGATCTCCGGGATCGCGATCGTCTCCCAGACCGAGCCCCGGATGATCGGGCCGAGGGCGTAGAGCGGTCGCGCCTCGCTGCCGGCGGCGTCGCGCACCCGGTAGTCGTACGGGTGGACGTCGATGCCCAGGTCGAGCGGCCCCGGCCGGGCGAGGCCCGCGGCCACGAGCGCCGCGAGCAGCGGGCTCGCCGCGGGCGACTCGTCGGGTCCGGTCGCGAGGAGCAGGTGGGCGACGTCGATCGGGCCGCCGTCGGTCAGCACGCGCAGGCCGGCGCCCGTGACCTCGACGCCGTCGATGCGGGCCGGGCGCAGCTCCAGCCGGCCCTCGGCCTCCCACGCGCGGACGTCGCGGTCGACGACCGGGGCGAGCCGCGACCGGTGGATCTCCCACTCCCGGCGATGCTCGCGGACGAACCGTCGGCGGGTCGCGTCGTCCATCGCCAG
This sequence comes from uncultured Chloroflexia bacterium, assembly GCA_963768035.1. Classification (GTDB taxonomy): domain Bacteria; phylum Chloroflexota; class Limnocylindria; order Limnocylindrales; family CSP1-4; genus CAIXZV01. Next base: position 793,184 of record CAVYGJ010000002.1, on the reverse strand, counting down.
CCACAGCTCGCGGTGCGTCGGCCGCATCGAGTCGAGTGCCTGGCGCCAGCCGAGCGGATAGGCGGCGAAGCGTGCCCGCACCTCCTCGATCGGGTCGGCGAACGCGGCGAACTCCTCGACCGTGAACGCGGGCGTGGACGGTCGCGGCCGCCACGGGTCCTCGTGCGCACGCGGGATCTCGCCGTGACGCGAGAGCGCGATGACGCGGCCGACCCCGTGCCCGCGCAGCAGCGATGCCGCGAGGTCGAGCGCCGTGTGGCCCGTGCCGATGATCCCGGCGGCCTCCCCCGCCGCGATGCCGTCGAGCGACCCGGGTGCCCACGGGTCGGCGACGAACCGCGGGTCGCCCGAGGCGACGACCGCGTCGAGGAACGCCGGCGGCCGCGGCAGCTCGTTTCCGGTGGCGAGCACGACGGCGTCGGCGGCGAGGTCCTCACCGTCCGTCGAGCTCCACGACGAGCGGCGGCGCACCCGCGCCGCCGTCGCGGACGCCCGTCGCCCGCGCCCGGACGTGCTCGAAGGCGCCCGGCGACGCGGCAGCGGCATCCGCGAGCAGCGCCCCGAGGTACGCCCCGAACACGTGCCGCGGCGGGAACTCGTCGGGCGCACACCCGGCGAAGGCCCGGAAGTGGTCGAGGTCGTCGGGCAGCCCGCTCATCGTGATCGCGGGCACGTTGAGCCGGTGCCACGGGTCGGGCGTCCCGAACGCCACGCCGTGCCCCAGCGTCTCGCGCGGCTCGACGACCGTCACCGACAACCCCGGGCCACCCCGGCGCAGCAGGTGGACCGCGGCCAGGGTGCCGGCCGCTCCCCCGCCGACGACGACGACGCGCAGCCCGGTCACGCCGGCGGTCCCGGGCGGGGTGTGGCGGTCCGTGTCAGGCGGAATCGCATCGGCGCGCACGCTAGCAGACGGCCCACACGCCTCGTCCGGCGCGCACGGCCCTCCACGTATGATCGCCGCATGCTCCTCGCCATCGACATCGGGAACACGAACGTCACGATCGGGATCGTGGAGGGCGGCTTCATCGAGGGCGTCCGGCGGACCGCGACGAACCGCGCCAGCACCACGGACGAGCTCGAGATCATGCTGCGCGACCTCCTCGCGCTCGACGACCACGACCTCAACGGCGCCACTGCGATGGCGGTCGCGTCGGTGGTGCCGGCGATGACCGCGCTCGTCGAGGCCGTCGCCGCCCGCCTGGGGATCCCGACCCTCGTCGCGACCGCCGGGACCGTCCCGATCCCGATCCGGGTGGACCGGCCGGACCTCGTGGGCGGCGATCGGATCGTCAACGCGCTCGCGGCCGTCCGCCTCCACGGATCCCCGGCCATCGTGTGCGACCTCGGGACCGCGACGACGCTCGACTGCGTCGGCCCGGACGGCGCCTTCGTCGGCGGCGCGATCGCCCCCGGGCTCGAGCTCGGGCTCGAGGCGCTCGCCGCCCGGACCGCGAAGCTGCCCCGCGTCGAGCTCCGCACGCCCGACCGGGTGATCGGCCGCGACACCGTGAGCGCCATCCAGAGCGGCACCGTGTTCGGCTACCAGGCGCTCGTCGCCGGCCTCCTCGCCCGCGCCCGCGCCGAGCTCGCGGAGACGGCCGGGATCGCGCCCGAGGCCGTGCACACGATCCTCACCGGCGGGCTGTCCGCGGCCCCGTGGGCGCGTGACGTCGACGGCGTGGACCTCATCGACCCGGACCTCACCCTTCGGGGCCTCGCGATCCTCGCGGCCGAGGTCGCGGGTGGCGACCCGTACCGCGACACGCCGCCGGAGGACGCGGATGCGACGCCGGACGCGGACGGGGACGCGCTCGCCTGGGACGTGTTCACGCTCGACGAGGAGCCTGCGTGACGGGCCGCCTCGAGGGCCGGCTCATCGGCCTCGGCGTGTGCGGGTCGATCGCCGCCTACAAGGCCGTCGAGCTGCTCCGCCTCCTGCGCGCGGAGGGCGCCGACGTCGTCGTCATGCTCACGCCGTCCGCGGCGACGTTCGTCGGCCCGCTCACGTTCGGCGCGCTCAGCCGCCACGCGGTCGAGACGGACGTCCTCGGGCTGCTCCCCGACCAGCGGATCGGGCACATCGTCGTCGCTGACACCGCCGACGCCGTGGTCGTCGCGCCGGCCACCGCGCGCTGGCTGGGCGCGATGGCGAACGGCATCGCGAACGACGTCGTGACCGCGACCTGTCTCGCGACGTCGGCGCCGGTGATCTTCGCGCCGGCGATGGACGGCGACATGTGGACGCACCGCGCGACGCGCGACAACGTGGCCCGGCTGCAGGCCGACTTCGGCTACCGGATGGTCCCGCCGGAGACGGGCTCGCTCGCCTCGGGCCAGGAGGGCATCGGCCGCCTCGCGGAGCTGCCGCTCATCGTGGACGCGGTCGTCGAGGCGGTCGGAGGCACGCCGGTCCGGGCCCCCGACGCCGCGGCGCGACCCCCGCTCGTCGCCCCGGGCCGTGACCCCGACCTCGCCGGCCGCCACGTCGTCGTGAGCGCCGGCGGCACCGCGGAGGCCATCGACCCCGTCCGGTTCATCGGCAACCGCAGCACCGGAAAGATGGGCGTCGCGATCGCCGAGGCGGCGCTCGCGAGGGGTGCCAGCGTCACGATCGTCGCGGGCCGCGTCGAGGTCCCGCTCCCCGATGCCGCCGTCGTCATCCCGGCCGAGTCCACCGCCGCCATGCGCGCAGCGGTCCTCGACGCCGTCATCGACCACCCGGCCGACGCGCTCGTGATGGCCGCCGCCGTCGCCGACTTCCGCCCGGCATCGGCCGCCACGACGAAGCTCACCCGGGGCGACGGCATGACCCTCGAGCTCGAGCCCACCGAGGACATCCTCGCGGAGGTCGGCGCGCGCGCCCGCACGATGTCGCCCCGCCCCGTCATCGTCGGGTTCGCCGCGGAGACGGGCTCGCTCGACCGGGCGCCCGAGAAGCTCCGGAAGAAGGGCGCGGACCTGCTCGTCGCCAACGACGTCAGCGAGCCCGGCTCGGGCTTCGGCACGGACACCAACCGGGTCGTGATCCTCGGCGCCGACGGGTCGCGCGACGAGCTCCCGCTGCTCACCAAGCGCGAGGTCGCGGACCGCCTGCTGGACCGGGTCGTCGCGCTGTTGGACGAACCGCGCGGGTAGCGCGCACACTGGCCGGACACCCACGGGAGAGCACATGAGCGCCCAGACCGAGACCGTCCGCCGCCTGTCGGTCCTCGACATCGCGAAGCTGTACGCCGACGGCGTCCGCATCGCCACGATCACCGCATATGACTTTCCGACGGCTGCGATCGTCGACGAGGCGGGCCTCCCGCTGATCCTCGTCGGGGACAGCCTGGCGCAGGTGATGCTGGGCTACGACACCACCGTCCGCGTGACGATGGACGAGATGCTCCACCACACCAAGGCCGTGGTCCGGGGCACCAAGCGGGCGCTGATCGTCGCCGACATGCCGTTCCTGTCCTACTCGAGCCCCGAGGAGGCGCTCCACAACGCGGGGCGGTTCATGCGCGAGGCGGGCGTCCAGGCGGTCAAGCTCGAGGGCGGCGTCCGGAGCGCCCGGTCGATCGAGGCCCTCGTGAAGGCCGGGATCCCGGTCATGGGCCACATCGGGCTCACGCCCCAGGCGATCAACACGCTGGGCAAGGTCCGCGTCCAGGGCAAGAACCGCGACCAGGCCCGCCAGCTCCTCGCCGACGCGCTCGCGGTCCAGGAGGCCGGCGCGTTCGCGGTCGTGCTCGAGCTCGTCCCGGAGCAGCTGGCCGCGGCGATCACCGAGCGCCTGCGCATCCCGACGATCGGGATCGGCGCGGGTGCCGGGTGCTCGGGCCAGATCCAGGTCATCAACGACACGCTGGGCTACGGCGACTGGACGCCGAAGCACGCGCGCAAGTTCGCGGACCTCCACGCGACGATCCTCGGCGCGGTCGCGCAGTACCGGGCCGACGTCGAGGCCGGGACGTTCCCAGCCGAGGCGGAGACCGTGCGCATGGACGACGCCGTGCTCGACGAGGTCCTCGGCCGCTCCGCCGCGGACATGGCCGACACCGAGGCCGGGGTGCCGCTGGCGGGGATCCCGCTCGACCGCGACCTCTAGCCGCCGGCGCCAGGCAGGTCGACAGCACTCCATGCAGGTCGTCCGGACGCGCGCGGACCTGCGCGCCGTGCTGGCGACCTCGCCGCGACCCGTCGGCCTCGTGCCCACCATGGGCTGGCTCCACGCCGGCCACGTCTCGCTCGTCGAGCGGGCACGCGCCGAGAGCGCGACGGTCGTGATGTCGATCTTCGTCAACCCCCGCCAGTTCGGCGAGTCGTCCGACTTCGAGCAGTACCCGCGCAACGAGGCGAGCGACCTCGCGAAGGCCGAGGCGGCGGGCGTGGACATCGTGTTCGCGCCGACCGTGGACGAGGTCTATCCCGCGGGCTTCGACACGGTGGTCTCGGTCGGCGCGATCGCCGGCCCGCTCGAGGGCGCCGCGCGCCCGGGGCACTTCGACGGCGTGGCGACGGTCGTCGCGATCCTGTTCGCGCTCGTGGGCGCGGAGCGCGCCTACTTCGGGCTCAAGGACTACCAGCAGGTCCGCGTCATCCGCCGGATGGCGCTGGACCTCGCCCTGCCGACCACGGTCGTGCCGTGCGAGACCGTGCGCGAGCCGGACGGCCTCGCGATGTCGTCACGCAACGCCCGCCTCACGCCCGAGGGTCGCGCGGCGGCGGCCGTCCTCCGTCGGGCGTTGCTGGCCGGCTCCACTGCGATCACCGGTGGCGAGCGGTCCGGTGACGCGGTCCGGGCGACGATGCGCGACGTGCTCGCCACGGAGCCGCGTGCCCAACCCGACTACGTCAGCGTCGCCGACGCCGACACGCTCGCGGAGACCGCGAGCATCGAGGGCGAGGTGCTCCTCTCGCTCGCGGTCCGCATCGACGGGGTCCGCCTGATCGACAACGAGCGCGCCTAGGCTCCTGCGGGTTGCCGGGCTGACGACGGCCTGATGTTCTGGTTGAGCCGGAACTCGTTCGTCGGGTCCCAGGTGTCCTTCAGCCGCGCGAGCCGCTCGTACGTCGCCGAGCCATAGGCCGCCGCGACCCGGTCGTCGCCGGCGCTCAGGAAGTTCGTGTACGTGCCGCCGGTGCTCGACGGCTCGGTGGCCGCGTAGAGGTCGCGAGCCCACGCGATCTGGGCGTCGTCGGTCGCCTGGTCCGTCCAACGGGCGACGATGTTCAGCATGTACGGCGCCGACCGCTGGCCGAAGGCCGTGGCGTCGTCGGCGACCCGCGCGACTGCACCGCCGAGGTGCTGGATGTGGATCTCCGAGGCCGGCGAGATCGAGGGGCCATGGAACCGGACAAGCTCGTCGATCAGGTCGTCCGACAGTCCGGCCAGATAGCCGGACTTGAAGTAGTTGCGGGCGCCCGGGGTATAGAACCCGTCCAGCAGTGACTGCATCGTGGTGTACGGCATCGGGCCGAGGAGGTCGGCGATCGGCGTCCCGAGCTCGCGGAGCGGCTGGGCGACCGTGCGTCCGTCCTCGGGCGAGCCCGAGTAGACACCGACGACGGCAACGACCTTCGTGCCGTGCACGTCGGGCGGCAGGAACGGAGCGGGGGGCGCCGTGATCAGGTTCACGAGGGTCGTCATCTCATCCTGCAGGTTCGCCGTGTACTCGCGGTAGCCGCGCAGGACCTGGGCTGCCTGGTCGCCCGGGTAGAAGATCGGGCCAGCGAGGATCGTCGGCCCGATCCGGTGCACCCGGAACTCGAACGAGGTCACGATCCCGAAGTTCCCGCCCCCGCCCCGCAGCCCCCAGTAGAGCTCCGCGTTCTCGTGCTCGCTCGCATGGACGAGCCGGCCGTCGGCTGTGACGAGGTCGGCGGCGACAAGGTTGTCGCAGGCCAGGCCGTGCTTGCGCATGAGCCAGCCGATCCCGCCCCCGAGGGTGAACCCGGCGACGCCCGTCGACGAGACGAGGCCACCGGTCACCGCCAGCCCGAAGGCCTGCGTCTCGTGGTCGAGCTCCCGCCACGTGGCCCCGGCCTGTGCGACGACGCGCTGGGTATCGGGGTCGACCCGGATGCCCTTCATCGGCGACAGGTCGATGACGATCCCGCCGTCCGTGGTGGAGAACCCGGGCAGGCTGTGTCCCCCACCCCGCACCGCGATCTCGAGGTCCTGGCTGCGCGCGAAGTCGACTGCAGAGATCACGTCGGCGACGCCGGAGCAGCGGACGATCAGCGCCGGGCGCTTGTCGATCATCCCGTTCCAGACCGCGCGCGCCGCGTCGTAGCCCGCGTCCGCCGCCGTGATCACCTCGCCCCGGATGCTCTCACGCAGCTCCTGGATCGTCCCTTCGCCGAGAATCGTTCCCATGTCGTTTCCTCCTGTGCGGCGGTCGGCCTGGATCCCGGCCGACCGCTTGATCAACGTTCGACGGATCGCCGGGTCAGTGTGTCCGGCCGATGACGGGCGCGATCATCGTCGCCCCCGGATCCTGCAGGACAAGCTTGTCGGCGGCAATGCCGGCCTGGACCTGGGCGACGCTGGTGAAGGGCATGTCCGCGGCGGTGAAGTTGGGGCCGGGGACCGCGAGGATCAGCTTCCACGAGCCCGTGTAGCCGGCCGCTCCCGGCACGGTCGAGAGGACGTGGTCGTGACGCAGTGCGGTGGGGTCGCCATCGCAGTGATCCTGCGTCGCGAAGTCGTTGAGGATGACATACAGCGTCGGGGTCGCCGCCGCGCGTGACGTGCCCGTGAGGTCGGGGCCGAGCCCGAAGCACGCGAAGATCCCGCCGTTCGGCTTTGCGCTGAACACCGCCGGCTGCAGGAACTCCACGACCTGGCCGTTGTAGAACGCGGTCTCGATCCGCGGCCCGCCGGCAGCGGCCGGACCGGCGACGAGGGCGGCGGCCACCGCGGCGGCGGCTGCGGCGCGGGCGAGTCGATTGAGGCGCATGTCGGTTCTCCATGGCTTCGTCCGTGAAACGGTGGCGCCGGGTGGCGCTGACGGACGGGGGAACCGTGATCGACCCGACTGAATTCGCACCTATCGGTGGCTTAACTCCGTGTCAGGCCGGTCGTCGTTCGGCGGTGGGACGAGGAGCTGCAGGCACGCCGCCTCGCCTGCCTGATCGCCGAGCCGCCTGAAGATCGGCTCCGCCTCGGCCACGTGATCCGCGACCCGATCCTGGTACCCGTCCAGCCGGGCGACCGCGGCCAGCTGGACGAGAGTCCACCCGATCCACCGCGCGCGGCCCGTCGCCCTGATCGCTGTGAGACTCTCCTCGAGCAGACGCCGGGCACCGTCGTGGTCGCCGCGAGCGAGGGCGAGGCTGGCCAGGTTGCCGAGTGCCGACCCGTAGCCCCACATGTCGCCGCGGCGGCGGAAGGCGGTCGCGCTGTCGTCCAGCAACGCCTGCGCCCCGGCGAGGTCGCCCTCCGCCACGGCGAGGTTGCCGAGGTTGCCCTGGGCGAGCCCGGTGCCGCGGGAGTCGCCGATCCGGCGCCTGATCGCGAGGCACTCCTCCAGCAGGCTGTGTGCGTGCGCGAACTCGCCCATGGCGGTGGCGAGGTTGCCCAGTCGACCGAGGGCGTGTGCGATCGCCCGATCGTCGCCGATGGCGCGGAAGAGCGCGAGGCTCTCGTCGATGTCGCGGACGGCTCCGTCGAGGTCGCCGGACAGCCGGCGCATCATGCCCCGGTTGGCGAGCGCGTAGCCGACGGCGGTCGGGCAGGCCACGTCATGGAATGGCGCGAAGGTCTCCTGGAACGCCATGCGCATCGAGCCCGTGACCGGCTCGGGGACGACGATCTCGCCGAGATCCACCATCGACGGCGCTGCGTCCGCCGAGCCCGACGAGGCGCGGAAGATGACCAGGCTCTCGTCGATCAGCGCCTCGGCGCCGGTGTGGTCGCCCGAGTACCAGCGCATCACCGCAAGCGCGTGGAGCGCTGCGGCCTGGCCGGGGCCGAACCCGGCCTCGGTCGCGATCCCCAGGGCCTGGCGGGAGACGTCCTCCGCCGCCGGCAGATCGTCCTCCGACCAGGCCGCCACGCCGAGCGCCTGGAGCGCCCGGCACGCTCCCCGGGCGTCGCCGAGTCCCTGGTAGATCTCGAACGCCTCTCCCGCAGGCCGAGCGCCTGCGCCGGGCTCACCCGACCGGATCGTGAGCGCTGCCAGGCCGACGAGCGCGTGGGCGCGATCGGCGCTCGGCGGCGCCGGCCGGTCGAGCGCTCGCCCCAGCCAGCGACGCCCCTCCGCGAGGGAGCCCCGCCACAGCCACGACTGCCACATGCTGGCGGCGAGGCGCAGGGCGAGCACCGGGTCCGCGGTCAGGCTCCGGTCGAGCGCTGCCCGCAGGTTGTCGTTCTCGAGCTCGAGCCGGGCGAGGGACGCCTGCCACGCGTTGCCCGGGAGTGCGGACCTCGGCCCGGGCAGCGAGCCGCAGCGCCCAAGCGGCGTGGGCGGCCTCGATCGCACCTCGCTCGCCGACCTCGACAAGTCGATCACGGCCGTACTCTCGGACCGTCTCGAGCAGCCGGTAGCGCGGCTCCGCAACCACGTCGTCGAGCGCGACCAGGGATTGCTCGACGAGCTCGCCCAGGATGCCGAGCACGTCGCCCGAGCCGACGCCCTCGCCGGGGCACACGAGCTCCGCTGCCTCGAGCGGCGCGCCGCCGACGAACACCGAGAGTGCACGGAGGACGCGGCGCTGTGCGTCCGTGAGCAGGTTGTAGCTCCAGTCGAGGGTTGCCCTGAGCGTCTGCTGGCGCGACAGCGCGGTCCGGCTGCCGCCCACCAGGAGCGCGAAGCGATCGTCCAGCCGATCGGCGATCGCCGCTACCGGCAGGACCGCGACCCGAGAAGCGGCAAGCTCGATCGCCAGCGGCAGCCCGTCGAGGTGATGGCAGAGCCGGGCCACGGCGTCCGCATTGGCGGCCGTGAGCGCGAAGCTCGGCGAGACGGCCTGGGCGCGCTCGACGAACAGGAGGACGGCGTCGACCGTTGCCAGGTCGGCCGGGTCGATGCCGCCCTCCGGGTCAGGGACGGACAGGGACGGGACGCGGAAGACGACCTCGCCGGGGATCCGGAGCGACTGCCTGCTGGTGGCGACGACCCGCAGGTTCGGACACCCGCTGAGCAACGCGAGCGCGGCGGCAGCGCACGCGTCCACGAGGTGCTCGCAGTTGTCGAGGATGATGAGCAGCGACTGGTCGCCGATGTGCCGGATCGCGAGGTCCTCGAGCGGCGTGCCCTCCTGCTCCCGGATGTCGAACACGTCCGCGATCGCCTGGATGACGAGCTCCGGCTCGCTGACGGCCGCGAGGTCCACGAACCACGCGCCGGCACCGTAGCCACCCATCTGCGCCGATGCCGCCTCGATCGCCAGGCGGGTCTTGCCGGCGCCGCCGGGACCAGTCAGCGTGATCGCGCGGCTGCGTCCCAGCAGGCGCTCGATCTCCTGCATCTCGCGCTCTCGACCGACGAAGCTGCTGAGCTGCACCGGCAGGTTGTGCCGTCGCCGTGAGGCCGTCCGATGGACAGGCGAACGGGGCGTGTCGACGGACGGCTGCGGCGATGCCGGCGCGACAGGCTGGACCCGACCCTCGAGGATGTCGCGGTAGAGCTGTCGGCTCTCATCGGACGCCTCGACCCCCAGCTCGCGCGCGAGGACGGCGCGTAGCCGCTGGTACTGGCGGAGCGCCATCCGCCGCTGGCCGCCGATGGCGTACAGCCGCATCAAGCTCTGGTGGGCAGGCTCGTCGGCCGGGTCGATCTCGAGCAGCCCGCGGAGCGTCTCGATGGCGTCGTCGCCGTCCCCGCCGCGCTCCTGCAGCAAGGCGAGCTGGGCCAGGATCGCCAGCTCGTCCTGGGCGAGCGCCTCCCGCGGCCCGGCAGCCCACTCGGCGTACGGATCATCGGGCAACAGCTCCCCTCGGTACAGCTCCTGGGCGGCCCGATATCGGTCGACGCTGGACTCGCCTGACGCGTCGCGGATCCCGGAGACGAACGCCTCGGCGTCGATCCAGAGGTTGCCGTCCGGGCACAGGCTGAGGATCCCGTCGCGCAGGACCAGGACGCCCTGGACGCCCTCGTCGGTGACCCCGAGCGCGGCGCGCGCCACTCGAAGCGCCTGGTGGAGGTTGTTCAGGGCAGCGTCGGCCGGGCGATCCGGCCACAGGTGCTCGGTGACCTGCTCGCGGTGCATGCGATGGCCCGGTGTGAGCGCCAGGAGCTTGACCAGCTCGCTTGCCTTGCGCAGGCGCCATGCAGCCGCGGGGACGGCTCGGCCATCCACCTCGACATCGAACCCACCAAGGAGGCGGACGCGGACGGACGGCAGGGTGCCGCCGGAACCGGCCGGCCTGTGCGAACTGGCTATCTTCGTCCCTCCACGCGGTGGAGGGTACTCGCGCGGGTCGAATCGGACGCATGGTGACGGCGGCCACCGCCCGAGCCTGGGCGCCACGGGCGGGCACGACTCGCGATGCTGCCCGGGCCGGACGAACGCGCCTAGCCGGCACCGCCGGCGTGCAGTGCCGGAGCCTCCGACGAGACGACGGGCACGTCGCGGCGGATGACCGCGAGCCAGATCAGCACGCGCGCCGACCGTGGACGTCGACCGGCGCAGGCCGGGAACACCGCCGCGAGGCCCCACGCCCCGGCGACGAGGCCCGCGAGGATCCCGCCGACGATCGATCCGAGGGCGAACGCGGTGCTCGAGAACAGGGCCTGTGCCGTCGCCCGGAGCGATGCCGGCGCCCGCCGCGCGACGAACGTCGTCGTGCCCACGAGGAACAGCCCGAACCCGACGCCGCCGAGCGCGGCGCCGGCGACGAGGCCGATCGCGCTGCCGGTGATCGTGAACAGCAGCGCCCGGACCACGAAGATCGCGGCGCCCGCGACGAGCAGCCACTGGACGCGGAAGCGGCCGACGAGCCGCCGGTACGCGAGCATCGTCGGGATCTCGAGGACCGCGTTGGCCGCCCAGCCGATGCCGACGAGCCGGGCGTCGCCGCCGAGCTCGATGAGCCGCAGGCTGAAGAACGCCATGATCCCCGCGACCGCGACCCACACGACGACGGACCCGGCGAAGAACAGGCCGAGGCCCGGGTCGCGGAGCAGGCCGAGCGCGCGGATCGGCCCGATGCCGGCGACGCGCGTGGCGCGTGTCCCCCGGCCCAGGACCGCCGCCCCGACGATGCCCGTCAGCGCGAGCGTCGGCACGTACACGGCGAGCATCGCCGTGCGTCGACGTCGCCTGGACGAGGAGGCCGACCGCGAGGGTGGTCAGGATGAACCCGAGCGAACCGAACGCCCTCGCCTGCCCGAACCGGTCGCGGTGCGCGGCCGAGCCGCTCGACCGTCCGGGCGTCGACGAGCGGGGTCGAGGCCCGACGAGCCGGCCGCGAGGACCGCCACGACGAGCACGAGCCAGGGCATCGGCGGCTGGAGCGCGAGCAGCGAGGCGGCGACGGCGGCCCACAGCCCGGCGGCCAGGAGCGGCGGCCGGACGTCGCCCAGCCGGTCGGCGACGAGGCCCCACACCGGCGCGCCGACGATCGCCACCGCGGCGGGCACGGCGGTCGAGCAGCCCGATGACCGCGAGACCGACGCCCAGCTCCCCGAACAGCACGGAGGCATACGCGGACCAGCAGCCGACCGCGCTGAACAGGATCATGTAGACGACGGCGGACCGGGTCAGCGCGCCGCGGACCTCGGCGGCAGGACGATCGGGGCGGCGTCACGTCGCCAGTGTGCCGGAGGCCGGCGTCAGGCGAAGACGGCCTCCGAGGCCGCCTCGAGGATCGGGTCGAGCTTGAGGCCGTCCCACACGAGCTCCTTGATGAGCTCGATCTTGCCGGCGTCCGCCGCGTGGGTCTTCACGAGCAGGTCGTGGATCTCGGACGCGACGGTGTACGTGTCGTCCTCCACGAACACCGCGAACATCCCCGACCCCTGGATCGCCTCCATCACCTCGTGGCGCGGCTCGTAGCCGCCGGTGAGGACCATCCCGAGCGCACGCTGGTCGGGGCGGGCCCCGACCGCGCCCGGCGTCTCGACCACCAGGTCCTCGACGAACCGTCCGAGGCCATTCGTCGCCGCGTGGGCGCTCGTGAGCGTGAGGATCACGTCCTCGCGGTCACCCGGGACGATGACGAGCGTCGTCGGGCCCACGCGCTCGAGCATGTGGTGGGGCTCCATCGCGCCGATGGCGATGTTGCCGATGACCCGCTCGAGGTCGCTGCCCTCGGAGACGACCCGCCCGCGGACGCCCTCGACGATCATGCCCAGCGTCGGGTTCGACAGGATCGGCCGGTAGGGCAGGACGCCCAGCAGCGGGATCCCGTGCTTCGCGAGGCCCCGGCGGAGCGTCTCCTCGATGCCCGGCTGCTCGTCGACCCGGACCTTGTTGACGATCGCGCCGGCAACGCGAACGCCGTACGCCTGGAAGTGGCTGGCGTTGAGGACGATCTCGTCGATCGGCCGGCCGACGCCGCCCTCGGAGACGATGACCGCCGGCGCGCCGAGCATCGCCGCGACCACGGCGTTCGAGAGCCCGATGACCGCGCCGACGCCCGCGTGCCCCGTGCCCTCGATGAGCAGCAGGTCGTGGTCCGCGAACTCGCGGTGGGCGGCCTGGATGCGGGCGCCCAGGTCCTCCACGACGTTGCCCGCGATGTACGCCTTGGTGAACCCGCGCGGGATGTGCACTGGGCTCATCACCGAGTACGACTCGGGGAGGTCGAAGATGGACTTCATGAGGACCGCGTCCTCGTCGGCCGGCTGGCCGTGGTCGATCACCGTGCGCTGGCCGACCGGCTTGATGAACCCGGTGTGCAGGCCGCGGCGGCGGAACCCGTCGACGAGGCCCAACGACACCGTGGTCTTGCCGCGGTTCTGCCCGGTCGCGGCGAGGTAGACCTGGCGCACCATCGGGCGCCGCTACCCGCGGGTGGCGGTCTTGCGCTCGATGAGCTGGACGGCCTCGCGGAGGCGCGTCAGCGACTCCTCGTCGACGCTGTCCGGCTCGAGGTACGGGCCGAGGCGCTCCATGATGTCCGTCACGAGGCCCAGGAACACGGCCGCGTCGGCGACGAAGAACTGCGGCTCGTTGTTGTAGCGGACCATCGTGAGCCGGCCCTGGAGGACGCGGCGCTCCTCGACGTGCGCGATCTGGGTCGCGAAGTTGTGGCCCTGGATGCCGTCCGGGTTGTTCAGGAAGTTGAGCGCGTTGTCGATCGCGAGCCCGAACCGGGCGCGCCACGCGACGAGCCGCTCGTGGACCTCGGCGGGGATGCGGACCTCCGCGACCTCGTCGAACACCTCCGGCGCCACGGTGACCAGGCCGACGAGCGTCGTCCCCGCCCGGGCGCCGAGCATCACCTGGAGGCTGCGCTCCAGCGTGAACACCTCGGAGTCGAACCGGGGGCTCGTGATGACGTCCGTCAACAGGTCCTCGACGTTGTCCAGGCTGCCCGGGTCGTTGAGGGCGTTGGCGAGGTGGAGGATCTCCTCCTTGAAGAGGAACTTCTCCTCGTGGTCAAGCATGGCCCGATGGTAACAGGGGCCGGTCCACGGACCGGCGCGCTGCCACCCGTCCCGGCGCGCTGCCACCCCGTCCCGGCGCGCTGCCACCCGGATGCGCCTCCCGATGAAGCCGTTCGCGATCTGCCACCGTGGTGCCCAATTCCATCACGGCCAGGCACCCGGGCGGCAGGTTCTGCGCACCGGCCGCGCACGAGTCGACGTGGCTTCATCGGGACGCGCACGACCGTGGCACGACCGGGCGCAGCGTCGCAGGTGGCTGCGCTGGCGGCGACCTTCAAGAGGGGTAGATTCCGGTCGTGTCGATCACGCTGGTCTCAGGCCCTCGCGTGGCGCATGCGCCGACAGCTGCTTGACCCGGTCGGCACCGACACGGTCGAGGACGTCGTACGCAGGCTCGGGGCCGTCCGGGCGCAGCCCGATTCCGCCGCGGAGCTCGCCGTCCGTACCAGAAGTCAACGGTCCCGGGCATGGCGAGGTCGCTCGCGCCCTGGCGGACGGGCGGCTCATCAAGACGTTTGCGTTTCGAGGCGCCACGCACCTGCTGACGCCGGAGGACGGGGGCGCGTACCTCGCGCTTGCGGGCAGCCAGTCGAATGTGGGAGCTCCCGAGCTGGCAGAGCTACTACAGCCTGGCGCCATCGGACTGGCCGCGCCTTCGTGAGGTGGTCCGAGAGGCCCTGGCCGACGGCCCGCTGACGCTCGACGAGCTCGGGGCGGCGATCACCGCTCGGTCGCAGTTCCGGCACCTGCGGTTCGTCTTCGACGGGAGCCCCTGGACGTTGCTCAAGGCATTCGCCTGGCAGGGAGACTTGAGCTTCGGACCTGCGCAGGACGGCACGACGTTTCAGCGCCTCGACGTCAACCCTCGCTGGGCGGGCGTGCCTGCGCTCGACGAAGCCGGGATGTATGCGGTCGAGGCGTACTTCGGCGCGTACGGGCCGACGACCCCCGACCACGTGCAGTACTGGCTGGGGGAAGGCCTGGGCGCAGGACGCAAGCGGATCCAGGCATGGATTGCCGGCCTCGGTGATCGCCTGGTGGCGGTGGACATCGACGGGGAGTCCGCGTTCATCATGCGCGAGCACCTCGACGACCTCGCCGCGACGTCACCGACCACTGCGATCCGCCTCCTCCCCAGCAACGACCAATGGGTTCTTGGGCCGGGCACAACCGACGCCCATGTCGTGCCGCCGGAACGGCGTGCGCTGGTCAGCCGCCAGGCAAACATCGTGATCGTCGGCGGCGTCGTGTCCGGGACGTGGGCACTGACGCAGGATCACGTCACGGTGGACTGGTTCGCCGAAGGAGGACCGCCGCCAAGGAGCGGGCTCGCAGACGAGGTGGAGCGGCTCGCGACGATCTTGGGTCTGCCCCTTCGACTGTCCATCCAGACCGCCTGACATCATGTCCGGAGTCGGTGCCACCCAGGTGCCGACCGGGTGCGCATCGAGGATCCCCATGGCAGTGCAGGCGTCGGATGTGCCGCGCGCGGTGGCCGCGGCCACGGCGACCGCCTCGGCGTTGGGCCTCAGCGCCCACGAGGCGACGGTTGTCCACGCCTCGAACAGGCTCGCGGTGCGCCTGCTGCCCGCCGATGTGCTGGCGCGTGTGGCACTCCCGACCCACGAGGCCGCGGCGTTCGAGATCGACCTTGCTGCACGGCTGGCGGCAACGGACAGTCCCGTGGCGCTTCTCGATCCACGAGTGGCGCCGCGCGTCTACGAGCGCGACGGCTTCACGATCACGCTCTGGACCTACTACGAGCCGCAGACACCTCGCGAGCTGTCACCGGCCGCATACGCCGACGCGCTGTCGCGCCTCCACCGCGGCATGCAGCAGGTCGAGGTCGTGACGCCGCATTTCACGGATCGGGTCCGCGAAGCACAGGTGCTCGTCGGGAGCCGCGACCGGACGCCGGAGCTCGCTGACGCTGACCGTGACCTGCTGATGCGCACCTTCAGTCGCGTCATGCCCGTGATCGCCGAGCGAGGTGCCGCGGAGCAGCTGCTGCACGGCGAGCCACACCCCGGGAACGTCCTCAACACCAGGAACGGCCCGCTGTTCATCGACCTCGAGACGGCGTGCCGCGGTCCGGTCGAGTTCGACCTCGCCCACGTCCCGCTCGAGGTCAGCGCGTGCTATCCCGGCATCGATCACGAACTGCTCGACGAATGCCGCGCCCTCGTGTTCGCGATGATCGCGGCCTGGCTGTCGGATGCCGACGACCGGTTCCCGGGCGGACGACAGGCAGCCCGCGAGCTCCTCGCCGCACTGCAGGCGGGTCCGCCCTATCCGGCGCTCGGGACGATCTCCGGCCTCCAGTAGGGCCGAGTCGAGGAATCGAAACGGCCCGGGTGACCCGGGCCGTTCGAGATCGTGCGAAGGGTGGCTTACGGGTAGAGGCCGCGCATCGCGGTGGCGTCGGCCACGCGCTGGACGGCGTTGAGGTACGCCCCCATGCGCATGTTGACCTCGTGGTGGTGCGCCTGGTCGAGCACCTCGTGGAAGGCCCTGACCATGATGTCCTTGAGCTTCTCGTTGACCTCGGCCTCGGACCAGTGGTCGCGGTTGAGGTCCTGCACCCACTCGAAGTAGCTGACGGTCACGCCGCCCGCGTTGCACAGGATGTCCGGGATGAGGAAGATCCCACGGGCGTACAGGATCTCGTCCGCTTCGGGCGTCGTGGGGCCGTTGGCGGCCTCGGCGACGATCTTCGCCTTGATGTTGCCGGCGTTGCGGGCCGTGATCTGGTTCTCGAGCGCGGCCGGGATGAGGATGTCGCACTCGGTCTCGAGGACCTCGGCGTTCGTGATGTCCTCGGCGCCCGGGAAGCCCTTGACGGTCCCGTGCTCCTTCTTCCAGCCGATGACCCGGTTGATGTCGAGCCCGCTCATGTTGCGGATGCCCGCCGTCGAGTCCGAGACCGCGACGACCGTCGCGCCCTCGTCGCCGATGAGCTGGGCCGCGATCGAGCCGGCGTTGCCGAAGCCCTGCACCGCGACGGTCGCGCCCTTGAGGTCCATGCCCAGGTGGGCGGCGGCCTCGACGATCGTGTAGACGCAGCCGCGGGCCGTCGCCTCGTTGCGCCCCTCGGACCCGCCGAGCGAGATCGGCTTGCCGGTCACGACGCCCGGGACCGTATGGCCCACGTGCATGGAGTAGGTGTCCATGAACCAGGCCATGATCTGGGCGTTGGTGTTGACGTCCGGCGCCGGGATGTCGCGCTCGGGCCCGATGAGGACCTCGATCTCGGTGAAGAACCGGCGGGAGAGGTGCTCCAGCTCCTTGAGCGAGAGCTTCTTCGGGTCGACGATCACGCCGCCCTTGCCGCCGCCGTAGGGGATGCCCACGACCGCGCACTTCCAGGTCATCCACATCGCGAGGGCCTTGACCTCGTCGATGCTGACGTCCTGGTGGAAGCGGATGCCGCCCTTGGCCGGGCCGCGACCGAGGTTGTGCTGGACGCGGAAGCCGGTGAAGACCTGGACGCTGCCGTCGTCCATCTGGACCGGGAAGTGCACGGTCAGCTCGCGACGCGGCTCGCGCAGGACCCGGCGGAGGCCGGGGTCAAGGTTCAGCCGGTCGGCGGCGAGATCGAACTGCTGTTGGGCGACCTTCCAGGCATTGATCTCGGCCGCAACGTGTTCCGTCGTCATGGAACGGAGGATCCTCGGGTTGCGGGACGGTGGACGCCGTCCCCGATCGGTGAGCCGTCTTCCGGACGACCCCACGGGTGCGCGCCGCGAGCCCGGGCGTGGCATGCCCGGAGCCGCGAGGCGCCGCCTCTGGAGATCGAGTATAGCCACGAACGGCCGGAAGCCATGGGCCGGTCGTCACCCGGCCGCAACCAATCCGTCACCCTCCCGTCCCCGAGGCGTGGGGGCGGTCGAGCGTGCCTGTCAGTGCTTGAGGAGCACCACGCCGCCGACGCAGCCGGGGCCGAGGTGTGGCCCGACGGACGGCCCCACGACCATGGTCTGGACCCGCGACGGGATCCAGCTTCGATCGGGTCATGAACCCGGCCAGGAACTCGTCGAGGTCGGCGTTCGCGGTCTGGAGGATCGACGCCCGCTCGAGCGGCGCCTGGGTCAGCAGCTCGAGCGTCCGCTCGCGGGCCTTGGGGCGCGACCGGACGCGCTCCGCGTTCTCGACGATGCCGTTCTCGACGGTGATGATCGGCTTGACGTTGAGCATCGTGCCGATCGCCGCGCGGGCGCCGCTGATCCGGCCGCCGCGCTTGAGGTACTCGAGCGTGTCCAGCGCGAGGAAGATGCGCAGGTCCTCCTTGCGGTGCTCGAGGACCCGGGCGATCTCGGCGCCCGAGACGCCCTCGGCCGCGAGCTCGGTGCCGATCTGGGCGAGCATGCCGTGGCCCATCGACGCCGACCGCGAGTCGATGATGTGGATCTCGCTGTCGGGCAGCTGGTCGCGCGCGACCTGGGCCGACTTGAGCGTGCCCGACAGGTCGCCCGACACCATCACGCACACGACCGAGTCCGCACCCGCCGCGAACGCGTCGCGGAACGCGTTGAGGAAGTCGCCCGGCGCGGCGGCCGCGGTCGTCGGGAACGGGGCGTCCGGCGCGGTCATCCGCTGCCAGAACTCGTCGGTCGTGAGGTTCACGCCCGCCCGGAAGGTCTCGGGCCCGAAGCTGACGACGAGCGGGACGACGGTGATCCCCGCGGCCTTCGCAACGTCGGGCGGCAGGTCGCTGGCGGAGTCGGTGACGATCGCGACGCGTGACACGGTCGGGGCTCCTCCATCGGGCGCTGGGGCGGGTACCCGCGGGGCATTGTAGGGACGCGGTCGAGTCGCGGGAAGGTCCGGCCCGGCGGGCGGTCCCAGCCGCTACGCTTCACCGATGGCCCGTCCCATCCTCGCGGTGATCTTCGGCACCTTCACGCTGCGCCTCGCCACCGGGATCACCGGGTCGATGCTCGTCTACTACTTCGCCGACTTCCCGGCCCACGGCGGCGAGGCCGTGACGGCGCTCCAGGTGGGCATCATGGGCGCCCTGTTCTACGCCTCGGAGCTCATCGGCTCGCCGATCTTCGGCGTCCTGTCGGACCGGATCGGGCACCGGCGGGTGATGCTCATCGGGCCGGCCTTCGGTGCGGTCGCCGTGATCATCACCGCGTTCACCGTGAGCCTGCCGGTCATCGGGTTCACCCGCCTGCTCGAGGGTGCCTCGACGGCGGCATCTGTCCCGTCGATCCTCGGGTTCATCGCGTTCGCGACCGCCGGCAACGAGCTGCTGCGGGGCAAGGCGGTCGCCCGGTTCGAGGCAGCGACGCTCGCCGGCCTGCTGTCGGGCTTCGTCGTCGGCGGGTTCCTGTTCCAGGCGCTGGGGCCGATGGCGTTCCTCGCGAACGCGCTCGTCTACCTCGTCTCGTTCCTGATCTATCGCTACGGGGTGCCCGAGCACGCCGAGCCCGAACCGTCCGGGCGCGCCCACGACCCCGAGGAGGGGCTGCGCCGGTACCTGCGGATCCTGCGTGGCAGCCACGTCTGGCTCCTCGCCCCGACCTGGATCGCCATCAACGCGACGCTCGGGCTGTTCACGAGCCAGACGTTGTTCCAGCTCGTCCGCGAGCCCGCGCCGCAGTTCGCCGACCAGGCCCTGATGGGCGGCTTCGAGCCGTGGCAGATGTCCGTTGGGCTCGCGATTGGCGGCCTGCTGTTCTTCGCCGGCCTGTTCTACTGGGGCGGCAAGTTCAAGGACATGCGGCGCACGACGATCATCCTGTACGGAATCGCGGGCGGCGCCGTGATGCTCGTCGCGGCGCTCGGGATCAACCACTTCGGCGCCGACGTCATGGCACTGCTGCTCGTGCTCGTGGCGATCGCCGCCGGCGGCCTGTTCGTGCTCGCGGGCGCGACGCCCGCGGCCATCGGCCTCCTCGCCGACATGACCGAGGCGTACCCGAACGACCGGGGCGCGATCATGGGCCTGTACTCCGTGTTCCTCGGGCTGGGCCAGATCATCGGGTCGATCGCGGGCGGGGTCGCCGCGCAGTGGCGCGGCCTCGACGGGATCTTCATCCTGTCGTTCCTGTTCCTCGGCATCGCCCTGCTGCCGATCAGCCACCTCCGCCGGTACGAGCACCTGTTCGGCGAAACCCCGGAGCCTGCCCATGCCTGACCCCGGCGTCCCCCTCGTCCCCGCGCGGCTGGCCCGGGGCGCCCGCGGCGCGGTCGTCGCGCCCCATCACCTGGCGACCCAGGCCGGGCTGTCGATCCTGGCCGCCGGCGGGTCCGCGGTCGACGCCGCGATCGCGACCAACGCCGTCCTCGCCGTCGTGATGCCCAACGGCTGCGGGCTCGGCGGCGACGCCTTCTGGCTCGTCTGGGACGAGACCGCCGGAGAGCAGGTCGCGCTCAACGGGTCAGGGCGTGCGCCGCTCGCGACCGATGCCGACGCGCTCCGCGGGCGCGGGCTGACCCGGCTGCCGCTGCGCGGCCCGCTGTCGATCACCGTGCCCGGCGCCGTCCGCTCGTGGGGCGACGCGCACCGTCGCTGGGGCCGCCTGTCGTGGGAGGCGGTGCTCGCCCCCGCGATCGAGCAGGCCGAGGGCGGCTTCCCGGCGTGGGACGGGCTCATCGCCGCGGTCGAGGGCCTCGTCGCGGAGGTCGGCGAGCGAGTCGTGGGGTCGCGGGCTCGAGCAGACGTGGCGCGCGCAGGGGCGGCCGTGGCGGCCCGGCGAGCGGGTCCGCCTGCCGGCGCTCGCCCGCACGCTGCGCACCCTCGCGGACCAGGGGTTCGACGCCTACTACGACGGCGAGCTCGGGGAGCGGATCGTCCGCGGCCTCAACGCCGCGGGGGCGCCGTTCACGCTCGCCGACCTGCGCGAGCACCGCTCGACCTGGGGCCGCCCGATCGAGACCACGTACCGCGGCGTCCGCGTCACCACCCACCCGCCCAACTCGAGCGGCCTCATCGCGCTCGAGATCCTCAACGTCCTCGAGCGGTTCGCGCCGACCGTCGGGCGCGCGCTTCGGCGGGCGTGGCTGGACCGATCCCGCGTGGATCCACCTCCAGCTCGAGGCCGCCAAGCTCGCCTTCGCCGACCGCGACGCGCACCTCACCGATCCCGAGGCGCACGACATCCCGGTGGACAGGCTGCGCTCGAAGGAGCACGCCGCCGGGCTCGCGGCGCGGATCGATGCCCACCGCGCGGACCCCTCCCCTCCCCCGGCGCGCACGCTGGTCGGCGGGACGATCTACCTCGCGGTCGTCGACGGCGACGGCAACGCGGTGAGCCTCATCCAGTCGAACGCGGCGGGCTTCGGCTCGGGCGTCCTCGACGTGGCGACGGGCGTCCACTTCCAGGACCGCGGGGCGTCGTTCTCGCTCGATCCCGGGCACGCGAACGTCATCGCCCCCGGCAAGCGGACCGCGCACACGCTCCTGCCCGGGATGCTGTTCCGCGAGGGCGACCGGCGCCCGTGGGTCGTCGCCGGCTCGATGGGTGGCGACATCCAGCCCCAGATCCACGTCCAGCTCGTGTCCGCGCTCGTGGACGGTGGCGCCGACATCCGGACCGCGGTCGCGGCGCCGCGCGTCGTCGTGGAGCCGGCGGGGTGGTTCGCGCCGCCGGTCGCGATCGTCGCGGACGGGGCGCTCGCCGAGGGCGTCGAGGTTGGGCCTGCGGGCGCTCGGGCACGACCTGACCCGGACCGGCTTCGACGGCGGCCTCGGCCACGAGCACGCGATCGAGCTCGTCGACGGCGGTCCCGCGGCCGACGGGACGCTGGCCGCGATCGCCGATCCGCGGTCGATGGGCCTCGCCGCCGTCCGCTGAGGGCGCTCCGCCCGATGCTATCCTCGGGCGCGCCGGCGGCAGGCTGCGCTCACACCGATCTGCTGCCGGCCCTCGGAGCGAGAGCGGAGGGTCTGTGACCTCGAACGTCGGCCAGAACTACCCGTACACGAGCGAGAGCGAGGCGGACCGCGCGTCGAGCGTCGCGGCGCTCCTCGCGGCGCGCGAGCCCCTGGCCGCCACGCTGGCCGCGGAGGCCACGCCGCTCGACGCCAAGGACCGCTGGTGGGTCTGGAAGTGCCCGACGGCCGGCTGCCCCGGGCTGCTCCACGCCGCGGGCTACGCCGTCGAGAAGCACGCCGTGTTCGTCGTCTGCGACGGGACCTGCGCGAAGACCTACCTGCGCTAGGGCGATGACCGCGGACCTGCGGGCGGCCCGCAGGCAGCTCGTCCTCGACTCCCTCGGCATCGCCGTCTCGGCGGTCGGCTTCGCCCTCGTCTTCGGCCTGTCGGCGCGCAGCGCGGGCTACTCGCTCGT
Organism: uncultured Chloroflexia bacterium; assembly: GCA_963768035.1. Lineage (GTDB taxonomy): Bacteria > Chloroflexota > Limnocylindria > Limnocylindrales > CSP1-4 > CAIXZV01. The sequence continues at coordinate 771,342 of CAVYGJ010000002.1, read as the reverse complement.
CGAGACGAGCGCGATGAGCCTGATCGGGTTCGCGGGCGCGGCCCAGTTCGCCGCCGTGGGCTACGTCGCGCAGGGCCTGCCGTGGCTCCCGATCGTCGTCCTCACGTTCTTCCTCAACGCCCGCCACCTGCTCTACAGCGCGTCGCTCGCGCCCCGGCTGCGCCACGTGCCGCTGGTCCAGCGGGCGGCGATGGCGCACTTCCTCACCGACGAGGCGTTCGCGCTCGCCGCGACCCACTTCCACCGGGTCGGGCGGGTCGACATCCCGGGCTACTGGATCGGCGCCGTGGTGGGCGTGTTCATCCCGTGGAACGTGGCCACGATCGTCGGCTACCTGCTCGGGTCGGCCATCCCGGATCCGGCGGTCCTCGGCCTCGACATCGTGTTCCCGGCGGCGATGGCAGGGCTGGCGGTCGGCCTCATGACCGGGCGGCGCGAGGTCGTCGCCGCGGGTGCGGGGGCGTCGATCGGGGTCGGCGCGTCGCTGGTCGTCGGCCCGTCCGTGGGGGTCGTGCTCGGCGGGCTCGTCGGGCCGCTCGTGGCGATGGCGATGCGCGCGCCGGCGTCGGGGACGGCCGAGTCGGTCGTCGCCGAGTCGCCGCTCCCGCTCCGGCCGAGCCACATGACGGACGCCGTCGCCGAGGCCGACGCGGATGCGGGGCTCGAACCGCCCGACGAGCCGGGGCCGCAGCCGTGAGCAACGAGCTGGTCCTGCTCGCGGTGCTCATGGGCGCCGTGACGTATCCCTCGCGCGCGCTGCCGATGCTCGCGCCCGGCATCGAGCGGCTGCCCGCCCGTGCGCTGCTCTACCTGCGGCTCGTCGGGCCGGCCGTGCTCGCCTCCATCGCTGCCTCGCAGACGCTCGTCGAAGGGACGGGCGAGACCGGCTACCAGATCGTGATCGGCGTCGAGATCCTGGGCGTGGTCGCGTGCCTGCTCGTCGTCGCGTGGCGCCGGAACCTGTTCCTCGGGCTGCTCGTCGGCGTCGGGCTGGTTGCCGTGCTCCGCTACGTGGGGCTCGGGTAGCGGCGGTCAGCCTCGGCGGGCCTCCGCCTCGACCTCCACGAGGAGGCTGGGCGTCATGAGCCGGGCGACGACGACGAGCGTCGCCGCGGGGCGGACCTGCGCGAACAGCTCGCCGTGGACGGCGGTCACGGCCGGGATGTCCGCGGGATCCACGACGTACATCCGCGTCCGAACGACGTCCTCGAGCGTGAACCCGGCCTCCCGCAGCGCGCCCTCGACGATCGCGAACGCGGCCCGCGCCTGGCCGCCGGCGTCACCCGGGTGGAGCGACGTCCCGTCCGGCCCCGCGTCGGTCGTCCCGGAGACGAAGCACGAGTCACCGACCGCGACCGCCCGCGAGTAGCCCGCCGTCGCCTCCCACGGCCCGCCGCTGCTGACGTGCCGCCTGGTCACGCGAGGTCCTCGAGCCCGGCCGACGCCGCCTCCCGCTCGAGCCGCCACGCCCGGACCTCCGGGTCGCGCCCGATCGCCGCGATGAGCGTCGCGAGGAGCGTCGTCCGGGGCACGATCGAGGCGACCTCGAGGTACTCCTCGGGCGAGTGGTCGTAGCCGCCGACCGGGCCGAGCCCGTCGATCGTCGGGACGCCCATGCCCGCGGTCGTGTTGGCGTCCGATGCGCCGCCGGTCGCGGCGTCGTGGAGCTCGAAGCCGAGGGCGCCAGCGAGCCCGATCGCATGGCCGACGAGCCGCCCCGACCGCTCCAGCTTCTCCATCGGCCAGTGCCGCCCGTCCTCGACGATGGCGAACGTCGTGTCGGGCACGGCCGTCGATGTGGCGAGCTCGCGGATCGCCGCCTCGGCCTCGACGAGGGCGTCCCTCGTCACCGCGCGGATGTCGACCTCGAGCGAGCACTCGGCCGCGACGACGTTCGGGCGAGTCCCACCGCGCACGACACCGACGTTGACCGTGACGCCCGGCCAGCGCCCGTTGAGCGCGTGGAGGTCCGTCACCAGGCGGGCCGCCTCGAGGATCGCGCTGCGCCCCTTCTCCGGCTCGACGCCGGCGTGCGAGGCGCGGCCGGTGACCGTGATCGTCAGCCCCAGGTTCCCCTTGCGCGAGCTGACGATGTCGCCGTTCATGCGGGCGCACTCGAGCACGAGGCACGCGTCGGCCGCGGGCGCGAGGCGGCGGATGTGGGGCGTGGACACCGGCGAGCCGATCTCCTCGTCCGGGTTCGCGACGAACAGCACCCGGGCCAGCGGCAGGCCCACGGTCTCGCGCAGCGCGGCGAGGGCGTACAGGCCGGCGAGGAGGCCGCTCTTCATGTCCGTCACGCCGGGCCCCGTCGCGATCCCGCGCTCGTCGACCGTGAACGGCCGCGCCGCCGCCGTGCCCGGGTCGAACACCGTGTCCATGTGGCCGATCGCGAGCAGCGTCGGGCCGGTCGGGTCGTCGCCCGCCAGCTCCCCGATGACCGTGGCCCCGAGGCCCTCGTCGTTGGGGTGGACGGTGACCGTGGCGCCGAGCGCCTCCAGTCGGCCGCGGACGAACCGCCCGATCTCGTCGACGCCGTCCTTGGTGTACGACCCGCAGTCGACGTTGACGAGGCGCTCGAGGTCCGCGAGGAACGCCGGATAGGCACGCTCCGCGGCTGCGCGGATGGCCGCGGCGTCGGCGGCGGGCACGAGGTCGGCGGCACGATCGGTCATGCCCGAAGGCTACCGGAAACGAACTTTGAGTCGCGGGGGCTTGCCCGATGCCCATACCGTTCGAGCGTCGACTCCCAGATCGACGCACAGCAAAGCTGGTGGGATGGATACCGAGCTCGTGCGACTCGCACAACGCGGCGACGAAGGGGCCTTCGCGAGCCTCGCCGTCGCCGTGGGCGACCGGCTCCATGCGGTGGCGCACAGGATCCTGCGCGACACCGATCTCGCCGAGGACGCGACGCAGCAGGCGCTGCTCGCGATCTGGCGGGACCTGCCCCAGCTCCGCGACCCGGCGCGCTTTGACGCCTGGTCGTACCGGCTCCTCGTGCGCGCCTGCTACGCCGAGGGTCGCCGGACCCGGCACTGGGTGCCGAACATGCATCTCCTCGCTTCCGACGAGCCGTCGGTGCCCGAGGACTCCGGCTCGGTCGTCGATCGCGACCAGCTGGAGCGCGGGTTCCGCCGCCTGTCCATCGACCATCGCGCGGTGGTGGTGCTGCACCACTACCTCGACATGCCGCTCGACGAGATCGCCGAGACCCTCGGCGTCCCGGTCGGGACGGTCAGATCCCGCCTACACCACGCGATGCGCGGGTTGCGCGCGGCCCTCGAGGCCGACGCCAGGCCCGTCCGTCGGGAGGCGATCCAATGAGAACCGACCCCGACGTCACGCGTGCCGTCCGGTCGTGGCTCGACGAGGGCGTGGACCGGCTCCCGGAGCGGGTGCTGGACTCCGTGCTCGACGCCGTGCCCTCGACCCCCCAGCGCCGCTCCTGGTGGCCGGCGCGGAGGTCTCCACCCGTGTCCATGCTTCTTCGCACCGGCACGATCGCGGCCGCTGCTCGTCGTGGGGCTCGTGGTCGGCGTCCAGCTCTTCGGCTTCGGCGGCCTCAACGTCGGCGGCCACCCGGCGCCCACGGCGTCGCCGAGCCCGTCGCCGACGCCGAGCGCGTCCACCCTCGCCGCGTCCGACGTCGGGTCCACGCTCGCGCCCGGGACGCACGCTGTCGGGAGCTCCGTTCCCGGCTGCCGTTCTCCATCGCCCTCCCGGCGGGCATGACCCTGGAGGCGCTGAACAACGGCAACGACGCGCGTTCCGCGTCCCAGGCCGGCGTCCTCGGGTCATGGTCGCATCCCGGAGGCAGTGTTCGAGGACCCGTGCCACGTCGACTCGAGCCCGGCACCGCCGCAGACCACCGTCGACGGGTTCGTCGATGCGCGCTGTCGCCGAATGCCCGGGTTCGACGCGCGGTCGATGTCGCCGACGCCACCGTCGGCGGCCAAGCCGGCCCAAGCTCACTCCTGACGAACACCGTCGACACCGCGACGGCCAACTGCACGCGGGACCTGATGCTGCCGCTGTTCACCACCCCCGACTCGCTGAATGGCGCCGAGACGAACGGCGGGATGCACCGAACTGCTCTACGTGTTCGACGTGAGGCGGCGGTCGCCTCGATGGGGGCTTCCTCGCCATCGACACCTGGCCGACAGAGGCCGATCGCCAATCCCTCGAACTCGATCGCGGAGACGATCACCGTCCCCTGACCAGCAAGGCATCAACCGGCCCGCGTTCATCCTCGCCTCGCGCGCACGTCGCCGCCCCGGGGCGTGCGCGCTCGCGTATCCTCGCCGGACCGTGCGCCTGATCGAGATCCGCCTCTACGAGGGACCCAACGTCTACCGGCTGCTGCCGGTGGTCAAGGTCGAGGTCGCCGTCGGGCGGACGCGCGCGTGGCAGGGGTCGCGGTCGCCGACGGACGGGACGCTCGTCCACCTCGGCCGATCGGTGCCTGCGCGCGACTGGCCGGACGCCGTGACGGACCTCGTCGCGTGGACCCGGCGCCTCCGCGCGGACCACGGTGAGGGCGGCGGCCCGTGCGAGGTCCACCGGGCATCGGACACCGGCCGCTGGATCGTCACCTGGCCGTGGACCGGCGCCGAGCGGGCGCGGATCATCGCCGACGCGGCGTTCGACCTGGCGTCACGCTCCGTCCACCCCGGCCGACGCGTGCGGCTCACCGGGACCCAGCAACGGGTCGTCGACCGCTGGACGGACCGGATCCGGGGCGCCCGCACGACGCCGCCCTCGTGGGTCCGTGACGCGGACCGGCGGATGCCCGTCGTGTCGATCACCGGGACCAACGGCAAGTCCACGGTCACCCGGCTCATCACCCACATCCTGCTCCGCGCCGGCCACCACGTCGGCACGACGACGTCCGACGGGATCCTCGTCGACGAGCGGGTCGTCGACGCCGGCGATTGGACGGGTCCCGGCGGCGCGGCCGCGATCCTGCACCGGAGCGACGTCGACGTCGCCGTCCTCGAGACCGCGCGCGGCGGCCTCGTGCTCAAGGGCATGGGCTACGAGTCGAACGAGGCGTCGGTGTTCACCAACATCTCGTCCGACCACCTCGACCTCCAGGGCATCCACACCCTGCCCGAGCTCGCCGAGGTCAAGGCGACGATCTGTCGGATCACGAAGCCCGACGGCTGGACGATCCTCAACGCGGACGACCCGTTCGTGGCCGCGGTCGCGCGCCGCGTCCACTGCAAGGTCGCGTACTTCTCGATGGACCCCGACGCGTCGCCGCTCATCGCCCGCCACCGCCGGGAGGGCGGCCGCTCGTTCGTCCTCCGCCGCGGGCGGTTGCTCGAGTGGGACGGCGCCGACGAGCACGAGCTGCTCGACGTCGCGGACCTGCCGGTCGCGCTGGGGGGCCTCGCGCGGCACAACGTGGCGAACGCGCTGGCGGCAGCCGGCGGGGCCCGTGCCCTCGGCGCGACGCGCGAGCAGGTCGCCGAGGGCCTGCGCCACTTCCGCCCGTCCGCGGACCTGTCCCCGGGCCGCCTCAACCTGTTCCAGCTGGGCAAGCGGACGGTGATCGTGGACTTCGCCCACAACGAGGCCGGGACCAGCGCGATCATGGACGTCGCGGCCGGGATCGCGGGCGGGGCGGCGGGCCGCGCGGCGCCGATCACCGCGATCATCGGGACGGCCGGCGACCGGCCCGACGACACGCTCCGCGGCATCGGCCGGATCGCGGCGGAGCGTGCGCAGCGGGTCGTGATCAAGGAGACGCCGACGTACCTCCGCGGCCGGACGCGCGAGAGCGTCATCGACACGATCCTCGACGGCGTCGCCGAGGGCGGCATGGACCCGGCGACCGTCCAGACCTACGAGGGCGAGGCCGTCGCGCTCGAGGCGGAGCTCGTCGGGCTTGGCGCCGCGGGCGCGGGCGGCGGGCGTTCCGACAGCCCACGCGTCGTGATCCTGTTCTGCCACGCCGAGCGCGAGGCCGTGTTCACGCTCCTCGGCCGGCTCGGGGCGCGCCAGGTCGACGCGACGACGGACGGCATCGCGGAGCTCTCGCCGCGCCTCGCGGACCAGCGCCGCCAGTAGCGACGCGCGGCGTCGGGCTCGCGCCCTAGCCCTCGGGCGCCTCGAGCTCGCCCGGGTCCGCGAACGCGGTCCCGCCCTGGGCGCGCCCGGCGAGCGTCATCGCCTCCCGGTACACGCCGACGGCGTCGTCCGCGCACACGACCACGAGGTCGCCCGGCATGGCGCGCCGGAGCGCGGCCCGGACCGCGGCCGACTCCTCGAGGATCTTCTCGACCTTGACCGCGCGGCCCTTGCCCTCGCTCTTGTCGGCACGGGCCCCGTTCGCGACGTTCGCCGCCGTCTCGCCGGGCTGGCGGCCGCGGAGGTTCTTGTCCTCGCGGATGATGATCTCGTCGAACGCGGTCCCGGCGAGCCGGCCGTACTCCGCCTGGTCCTGGTCGCGCCTGTCGCCGGGGATCCCGATGACGCCGATCGCACGGCCGGTCCGCTTCGGGCGCGAGGCCGAGGACCCCGGCGCGCCGAGGACGCCGGACCGCGTCTGCGGCTCCGCCATCATCCGGTTCACGAAGTCCGCCAGCTGGCGCATCCCGTCGACGTTGTGGCAGTAGTCGATGACGACCCGGGTCCCGGCGACCTCGACGAGGTTGAGCCGGCCCGGCGCCTGGAAGAACGACGTCGTGAACGTCCGCAGGCCCTGGCGGATGTCGTGGAGGTGCGCGCCCGACGCCCAGGCGGCCGCCGCCGCCGCGAGCGAGTTCGCGACGTTCATCCGGGCCCGGCCGCCGAACGTGCCGGGCATGAGGTGCGTGTACAGCACGGGCATCTTGCGCGGGCCGTGCTTGAGGACCATGAGCTCGCCCTGGGGCGTGTCCTCGAGGCAGAACGCGGCGTTGCCGCGCGACGTGTGGCCGTCCACGCGGTCGAAGCCGTCCTCGCCCTTCTCCTTGGCCATCGAGAACAGGACGACGCGGCCCGCGCAGTGGCGGCCCATCCGGTAGACGAGCGCGTCGTCGGCGTTGAGGACCGCCGAGCCCGATCGCGGGACCGCCTCGACGATGACGCCCTTGACGTTCGCGAGCTGGCCCAGCGTGTCGATCCCGCCGAGGCCGAGGTGGTCGCCCGCGACGTTGGTCACGACGGCGATGTCGTTGCGGTCGTAGCCGAGGCCCTCGCGCAGGATGCCGCCGCGCGCGACCTCGAACACCGCCGTGTCGACGGTCGGGTTCTGGAGCACCATCTGGGCCGACTTCGGCCCGGACATGTCGCCGCGCTTCATGAGCCGCCCGTCGACGACGATGCCGTCAGTGGACGTCATGCCGACCCGCCGGCCCATCAGCTTGAGGATGTGGGCGATCATCCGGACCGTCGTCGTCTTGCCGTTGGTGCCGGTCACGGCGACGATCGGGATCCGCGCCGGCGTGCCCGGCGGGAACAGCAGGTCGACGACGGGCCGCGCGACGTACTGCGGCTCGCCCTCGGTCGGATGGGTGTGCATCCGGAACCCGGGTGCCGCGTTGACCTCGACGATGCCGCCGCCGGTCTCGCGGACGGGGGTCGCGATGTCGGGGCAGATGAAGTCGATGCCGGCGATGTCGAGGCCCACGACGCGTGCCGCGGTCTCCGCGATCTCGATGTTGTCGGGGTGGGCCTCCATCGTCCGGTCGATCGAGGTGCCGCCCGTGCTCATGTTGCCCGTGAGGGCGAGCTTCACGAACGTGTCCGGCTCGGGGACGCTGTCGGGCGTGAAGCCCTGCTCGCGGAGGAGCTCCTCGGCGTTCTCGTCGAGCCTGATCTTCGTGAGGACCTTCTCGTGGCCGATGCCGCGGCGCGGGTCCGCGTTCGTGACGTCCACGAGCTGCCGGATCGTGTGCTCGCCGTCGCCGCGGACGCTGGCCGGCACCCGCTCGGCGACGGCCGCGATCCTGCCGCCGACGACGAGGCACCGGTAGTCGTTGCCGGTGATGTAGGACTCGACGATCACGTCCTTGCTGCGGCTCTGGCGGAGCGCCTCGGGCCACGCGGCGCGGACGTCCTCCTCGGAGCGCAGGTTGAGCGCGACGCCCCGGCCGTGGTTGCCGTCGAGCGGCTTGATCACGCACGGGTAGCCGAGTCGGCGCGCCGCCGACACCGCGTCGTCCTCGGTCTCGACGACCTCGGACCGCGGGACCGGCAGGCCGGCCGAGTCGAGCAGGCGGTTGGTGAGCTTCTTGTCGCTCGCGATGTCGACGGCGATCCCGGAGGTCCGGCTCGTCATCGTCGCCCGGATCCGCTGCTGATGGACGCCCTGGCCGAGCTGGACGAGGCTGTAGCGGTCGAGGCGGATGTACGGGATGTCGCGGCCGGCGGCCTCGTCGAGGAGCGCCTGCGTGCTCGGCCCGAACGCGAGCCGCTCGGCGAGCAGGATCAGCTTCTCGAGCTCCGCGATGAGGTCGAAGGCGAACGCCTCGTCGCTCGGGGCCACGAGGTGGTTCACGAGCGCGACGGCCATCCGGCCCGCCTCGATGCCGACCTGCTCCTCGCGGTACTCGAAGATCACGTTGTAGCGGCCGGGCTCGCCGGTGCCGCGCGTCTTGCCGTGACGGACGTCCGTCCCGGCGAGGTTCTGGAACTCGAGTGCGATGTGCTCGGCGACGTGGCCCGCCCACGTCCCCTCCCGGAGCCGCGTGATGAACCCGCCGCGGCGACCGAGGCTGCAGGCGTGGTCCTCGAGCGTGGGCAGCATCTCCGCGAGCGCGTCCGCGAAGCCCGGGATCTTGTTGCTCGGGAACTCCTCGAGGACGCCGAGGTCGACGACCTGGCGGATGACGGGCTCGCGGGCCCAGTAGTTCGGGCCGCGGAGGACGCGCGTCTCGAGGATCCGGAGGGTGGGCTCGGGGCGGCTGGCGCCGATCGCGTCCGCCGCACGGCGGCGCTTGCGCTCGGGCTTGGGGGCGGCGGCGACGGGCTCGGGCTCAGCGGCGACCGCGGCGCGGCGGCTCGGCGGCGAGTGCCGGGCCGGGATCGAGCGGGGCGGCGCCGTTCGTGGCGTCGAGCTCGGCGGTGGCCTCGGCTTCAACGGTCGCGGCCCGGGCGGCCTTCTTCGCCGCCTTGGCCTTCGCGGCGTCCTTCCCCTTGCCGGATTTCTGGGCCTTCGCCACGCGGCTCCTCCTCGCCAGTAAGTCGGACCGCGAGTGTACGCGGGCGTGCAGCCCCTCGTCCCTCCTCACCGCGCCCGGGTCGCCCGCGCCGCCGCGCCTCTCGCCCAGCGGCGTGAACGGTGCATTCACCGCATGGAGCACCCGCCTCGCGACCGATCCGTGCGGTTTCGGGCTCCGCAGGGCATGGATCGACCGCCTGGCGACCAGTCCGTGCGCCCACGGCATCGTTCAGCCGCTCAGCGACAGGACCGGAAGAAACAGGACCGTGCGCGGGAGCGCGGGCATCGCCGCGGCGCGATCAGCTCGAGGCGAGGTCGCCCTGGATCGCGGTCAGGTGGGGCGTCGCGACCCGCGTCCGGCGGCGGAGGTCGAACCGGTAGCCCGCGGGCAGCGAGTGGAGCACGACGCCGCTGATCATCAGCGGGCGATGGCCCCGGATCTCCCACGCGTCGGTCTCGGACGCGGCGCCGTCGACCACGGTCACCGAACCCCGGCCGATGACCTCCATGACCGAGTCTGGTCCGACGACGCCCGCCGTGTCCTCGTCCACGCCCAGGCCGAGCAGCGACGGGTTCTGCGCGATGAGCGAGAGCAGCCGGCCGAGCCGGTTCCGCTGCTGGAAGTGCTGGTCCACGATGACGCCCGGCAGCAGCCCGAGGCCGGCCGCGATCTGGGCCATCCGGTGCTTCGGGGTGGCCCCGGACGCGCCGAAGGCGATCATGTGCGACGAGACGGCGGACGCCCCCGCGGACGTGCCCGCGACGACCGAGCCCGCCTGGAACCGGGTCATGATCGCGTCCGCGAGGCGTGTCCCGCCGATCATCGACGACAGCCGCAGCTGGTTCCCACCGGTCATGAACACGCCGGTCGCGTCCCGGACCTGGCGGGCGATGTGCTCGTCGTTCGCCTGGGTCCGCGTCATCGCGTGGAGCGGGGCCACGCTCGCCGCGCCGAGCTCCGTGAAGATGGCCCGGTAGCGCTCGCCCGCCTCCGGTCCCATCGACGACGCCGTGGAGATGACCGCGATCCGCGCGTCACGTCCGCCCGCGAGCGCGATGAACCGGCCGAGGATGAGGCGGTCCCTGACCTTGTCCTCCGCGCCGCCGATCACGATCACGGTTCCGTGCGTCATGGTGCGCGGAGTCTAGCAGCGGCCCGGTCGCGGGCGGGTTCCGACCCGGCGCCGCTCCGGTTCCCGGACCGGGCCGCGCGCCCCGACGCCCCGCGCGCCAGAATGCGCACTGATGTCCGCCCCCGCGACACCCGTCACTCCCACCGCCGGCGGCCCGGGCTCCGCGAGCCGCGCCAGGCGGGCCGGCGTCATCCGACGCGCCCTCCGCCGCGAGGCCGTGCGCATCCGGGAGCCGCACCGCATCGTCGCGATGACGCTGCTGATCGTCGCGTTCGCCCTCGCGATCGCGGGCATGACCGCGCGGGGCGAGCGGGCGGGCGCGGACGCGCAGGCGTACTGGGCCGCCGTCCGGCTGTGGCTCGAGGGCGGCAACCCGTACCACCCGACGGGGCCGTTCCTGCCGTACGTCTACGCCCCGTGGATGCTGCCGCTGTTCGCGCCCTGGGCGCTGCTGCCGTGGGACGTCGCCTGGTTCGTGTGGCGCGGCGGCACGATCCTGCTCCTGCTGTGGTCGATCCGCTGGGCCTACGCCCACCGGCCGCTGCCGACGGCGATCCTCGTCACGCTGCTCGCGTTCCCGATGGCGGCGAACCTCGACACCGGGAACATCAACATGCTGCTCGCCCTGATGGTGTTCGGCGCGCACTTCACCGGCCCGCGGCTCGGCGGCGCGATGTGGGCGATCGCGACCTGGATGAAGTGGGTGCCCGCGCCGCTGTGGCTCGTGCTGCCACCGAAGGCGCGCGGCTGGGGGCTCGTGTTCCTGCTGATCTCGATGCTGCTGTCGCTGGCGATGCTCCCGCTCACGATCGTCCAGATGCAGGCGCTGTTCGGCTTCGGCGAGCGACCGTTCCGCGCGGACTACCTCGTGTTCATCTGGTCCGCGGTCCCGTGGTGGTGGCGGTTGAACGACCCGTTCGCGTTCCTGCGGCTCTCGGCGTGGCGGGACGCGATCCGACGCCTCGTCGGCGGTCTCGCCTCGTGGTGGGCCGGGTTCCGCGGCGCGCCGGGCGCGCAGGTCCGGGCGACCGTGCACGCGGGCCACCGCTTCGCCCGCCGGTTCGTGGGCATCGACGGCGACGCCTAGGCCGGCTGCACGCCGCCTCGGGGTGGTTCGACGACGGGCCGGAGCAGCACCGCGGCGACGAGGAACAGCACGACCCCGACGAGGAACGCCGCGCGGGCACCCGTCGCATCGGTCGATGCGGTCGACACGACGTCCAGGACGATCCCGCCGATCGCGGCGGCGAACAGCGGTGCCGATCCCGTCGCGACGTTGCTCATGCCCATGTACCGGCCCGCGGACGCGCGGGGGATGAGGTCCGTCATGAGCGCCCAGTCCACGGCGAGGAAGATGCCGTTCGCGGCCCCGAACAGCGCCCCGCCGACGATCGCGACCGGCACGGTCGGCGCGAGCGCCGCGATCCCCGACCCGACCGCCCCGATCCCGCACGCCGCGTAGATCACGGGCTTGCGCCCGATGCGGTCCGAGAGGCGCGAGGCGGGCACGATCGCCACGAGGTTGCCGAGCACGACCGCGCCGATCAGGGCGAGGTTCGTCACGCCGGCCTCCTCCTGCGTCATCCCGAACACGCGGCTGAGGTACGCGGTCACGTAGGCGAACAGGATCCCGCCCGCGGTCAGGAAGAACAGGCGCGACGCCACGAGCCACAGGTACGACCGCTCCTGGAGGATGTCGGTCCCCCACGTCTCGGCGGCGATCGCGGCCCACGACCGACCCTCGCGGGACTTGGGCGGCATGCCCTTCCCGACCTTGAGGACGACGCTCAGCATCGTCACGAGCTCCACGATCGCGACCGCGAACAGCGCGAGCTGCAGGTTGCCGGCGATCGCCGCGAGGTTCGCGAGCACGAGGCCCGTCACGTTGCCCAGGATCTGCATCATGCCCGACGAGGGCGCTCGCGGACCCGACCTGCGGCTCGGCGACGAGGTCCGGGACGTACCCCTGGAACGGACCGCGCGCGATGTTGGTCGAGAAGGTGAGCAGCATCACGAACGCGCCCAGGGCCAGGAGCGTGTTGCTGTTCGCGATCCCGATGAGGAACACGACGTCGAGCAGCGACCCGAACACGATGAACGGCTTGCGTCGTCCCCACTTCGTGACCGCGTAGTCGCTGATCGACCCGACCGTCGGCTGGATGATGATCGCGAGGAGCGCCCCGCCGATCGTGAGCAGGGTCGTCGCCGCGCCAAGCGGGATGTCTCCCCGGATGTCCGTGAAGTTGAGCCGGAACGCGATGTACTGGCTCACGGCCGCGTCGATCGCGGTCAGCCCGAGCCAGTAGAGCGAGATCCGGAGGAGCTGCGCGAACGGGAGCAGCGCGGTCGGCCGGGCGCCGTCCGCGGGGTCGTCCGGCCCGCCGGGCATCGCGGTCGCGAGGGTCGCGGTGTCGCTCACGTCAGCCTCCGTCCCCCGGAGCTGGATCGTCAGGCGGTCTGGCCGACCTCGGCCGTCGCCAGTCCCGGCTCGCCGCGCTCGTCGAGCGCGATGGTTGTCGTGGGACGCGCCAGCCGGCGTCGTGTGGCGCCCGGCGCGGCGTACCGGAACAGGGACCGGTCGATGGAGTAGATCGCCGTCGACGCGACGCCGATCCGTCCGAGCCGGAACGTGAACACCGGGTTCTCCGGGTTGCCCGCGTAATGGTGGCAGGAGCCGTCCCGGCCGAGGATCGCGAGGTTCGCGAGCCCGCCGAACCCGTCGTGGAGGCGTTGGAGGAGCGCGGCGGCGGGGACGTCCTCGGACCAGGCGTCCTCGAGCCAGCGCTGCCCGACCTCGCTGTCGGCGCGACCCTCGATGCGGCCCTGGTCCCGGTAGGCGGCCCGGGCGCCCTGCCAGCGGGCGAGCTCCCCGTTGTGGCTGAACGCGAACCGGCCGGCGGGATCGACGAACGGCTGCGTGTCGGGCAGCTGGAGCGTGCTCAGGCGCGACGGCCGGCGCAGGTGCACGAGCAGGCTCGTGGTCTCCGTGGCGCCGAGCTCGTCGCGGGCCGGGTCGTCGCGGAACGCGCCGCGTGTCACGGTGCGAGTGGAGCTCGCCGTCGTCACCCAGCCACGTCGCGCCCCAGCCGAACCCCGCGATCCCGTAGCGCTCCATCGGCTCCACGAGCGACCACAGCTCGTCGAGGCGGAAGGGCTCGGCGGCACGGGCGACGAACTGCTCACACATCGTGGCGGGATGATAGGCGCACGGATCGCGCGCCGGATACGCTCGCGAACGATTCGCCCTCGCCAATCGTCAGGTCGGACGAACGGGAGGGAGGTCACCGATGGGGAGTGTCGTGGGGGAACCGGTCCTGGAACGCGAGGCCCAGCGGACGCTGCCGGTCGCCGACGCCCGGGCAGCGGCCTTCCGCAGGCTCGTGGATCGATCGCTCGACTCGTCGTACCGCCTGGCGGCCGTGATCCTCAACGACCGCGTCGAGGCCGAGGACGCCGTCCACGACGCCGCCGTCCACGCCTGGCGCGCGTTCGGCTCGCTCCGCGACAAGGCGGCCTTCGATGGCTGGTTCCAGCGGATCCTCGTCAACACCTGCCGGGATCGACTGCGATCGCGGGCGCGCCGGCGCGGGATCGATGTGGGACGGGCGATGACCGATGCCGACCATCCGGTCGTCGGTGACGCCAGCAACGAGGCGGCCGCCCGCGATGCGATCGGGCGGGCGCTTGATGCGCTGCCACCCGACGAGCGCCTCGTGGTGACGCTCCGGTTCTTCGGCGACCGCACCGTGCCGCAGATCGCCGAGCTGGCCGGGATCCCGGAGGGGACCGTGAAGTCGCGCCTCCACCGCGCGATGGGCACCCTGCGTACCGTCCTCGAGGAGGCCGACCGATGACCGACCGATCGATCGACACGGTCGACGCGCGATTGGAGCGCATCGTTGGCCAGATCCTGGTCGACCGCGATCCGGGCGCGGCGCCGTATGGGCTTGCCCGCCGCGTCGAGGACGTGCCCGACCGGGCAGCCCGTCCCGGCAGGCTCCACTCGCTGGCCGGTGGGCTGGCCGGGCTCGCCGCTGCAGCCGTGCTCGTGCTCGCTGCCGTCGTGCTCGCGTCTGCCGGCGCGTGGCGCGGGAGCCAGGGAACCGGGTCGTCCGTGGTGGGCCCCGTGTCGGGCGCCAGCGGTGCCGGCGTCGTCCCGTATCCGCAGATGGCGGGCGTCGGTGTCGGCGTCGCGCTCCTGGTCGGCGGCCTCGTCCTGTCCGGGCTCCTCGTCCGCTGGCGTCGGGGCCGCCGTGGCTGGCTGCTCGTCGTCGCCGGCCTCGGTGTCGGCCTGGTGGCGCTCGCGCTCGCCATCGTCCCGGGCGCGCGCGCCTCCGATCACGGGGGCTCGTCGCTGTGGCCGGTCGAGTCACCCGACATGCCTGCAGGCTTCGTCGGCCAGCAGCTGGTCTACGTGATCGCCGGCCCGGGCGAGCCGTTCGAGCTCTCGATCGCCTTCGAGAACGCGGGTCCGCTGCCCGTCACGGTGCTTGGGGTGGCCGGTGGCGGCGAGTTCGCGGAGCTCAACGCCCATTGGACCGAGGTGCTGTTCGACACGAGCCCGGACATCGCACCCGATCTCGAGGAGCGCGTGCCCTTCACCCCGAAGACGCTGGCCCCGGGCGAGAGTGTGCAGCTCCGTCTCGTCGGCACCCCCGGTCCATGCGCCGTGGGAGCCTCGTTCAGTCCCGAGACTGCGCACAACTACAACTACACGTCCATGTCGACGAACATCGTGTGGTCGATCGCCGGCTGGCAGCGGGTCACGCCCCTCGAGTCGCCCTACCAGATCCAGTTTCCCGAGGCGCTCGAGACCTGCACGGTCCCAGCGCCCTAACCCCGGATCGTCCGCTCGAACTCCGGGAAGTAGCGCGCGATGACCATGAGGTCGAAGCGGCCGAGGATGGACTCCTTCGCCTCGCGGGCGAGCAGGAAGTCGAAGCTCCGGGAGACGAGGTCCGCCGGGTCCGCGGCTCCGGGCGCGAGCCGCGCGAGGTCGGACCCGGCGACGGAGACGACGTGACTGGTCGGCGGTCCGTCGCCGTCGTCGACGCGGACCGAGCAGGTCCACCCGGCCGCGACCGGCTCGCAGCGGACATCGACGCTCATCGCGGCTCCCCGCGCGGATCGGGCTGGCAGCGCGGGCACCAGTACGCGATCCGCGGCAGCTCGCCGCCGTACGTCTCGGACCGGATCAGCGTCCCGCATCGCGGGCATGGCCGGCCCGACCGGCCGTGGATGTCGCTCGGCCGGCGACCCGTGCGGGCGCCTTCGCGGAGCACCGCGCGCGCCCGATCGATGAGCGAGCGGAGCGTGGCGTCGTCGACCGCCTCGACCGGCCGGAACGGCGACACGTGCGCCTCCCACAGGACCTGGTTCCGGACCTCGTTGCCGATGCCCGCGAGCGCCCGCTGGTCGAGGAGCGCCTCGCCGATGGTCGGCGGGCGCTGCCCGGCGTCGCGCAACCGGCGGATCGCCTCCTCCACGTCGAACGGGTCGCGGAGCAGGTCCGGCCCGAGCCGGGAGAGCGCGCCGTGGACCGCCTCCGCCCGCTGCTCGAACAGCTCGACGGTCGGCGCGTCGAAGCAGACCGCGACCGAGCCCGGCACCTCGAGCACGAGTCGCGCGCGTGCCGGCGGCCGGCGCCACGGCTCGCCCGGCCGGTAGCGGTGCCACGACCCGTGCATGCCGAGGTGGGTCCGGATCTCGAGGCCGTTCGCGAACCGCACGAGGAGGTTCTTGCCCTGCGCCTCGACCTCGGTCACCGCCACGCCGACGAGCCTGCTCGGCCTGCGGCCCGGGCTGGCGGGCGCTCGCGGCGGTCACCGTCCGGCCCACGAGGAACGGCCGCAGCCCGGCGGCCGTGCGGAACAGCGTGTCGCCCTCGGGCATCCGCGTCAGCCGAGGCGGCGGGTCGGTGCCGGTCGCGGGTACGCGCGCTCCGCGGTTGGCGCCGCACGCAGCGCGTACCCGCGATACCCCGCGACGAACCCCGCACCGAGGAGCGCGTCCCGGTAGGGCGACGTCGCGATCGGCTCGCCGTCCACCTTGCCCACGACGAGCTCGCGCACCCGCCCGTCGCCCACGAGGTCGTGGAGGGCGCCGAGCGCCGCGGCCAGCGCGACCGGGTCGTCGGCGGCGGGCAGGACCTGGATCGAGGAGCCGCCACGGTCGAGGTAGAGCACGGCGGCCCCGTCCACGAGCACGACGTACGCGCCCGCCGCGCGCTGGAACGGACGTCGGTCGGCCTCGGACCGGCGCGGCCAGGCGAGCGCCGACCCGTACGGGTTGGCGGGATCGGCCGCCGCGAGGAGGTGGACCACGCGCCCATGCTCGCCCGCGAGCTCGCCCGGCTGGTCGCGCATCGCCCGGAGGCGGTCCACGGCGCCCGGCAGCGCGAACTGCGCCGCCCCGAGCCCGTCGACGAAGTAGCCCCGACGGATGCGCCCCGCCTCCTCCAGCGCACGGAGGACCGGGTAGACCGCGCTGAAGCCGCCGTCGACGGCCTCGCCCGCGACCGCCTCGCGGGTCAGCACGCCGTGACGCTCGAGGAGCGCGAGGGCCTGGGCGTGGACGCGCTCCGTGCGGGTCGGGCGCGGCGGCGCGGCCTCCACCGCTCCGTCCTCGCTGGCGTCGCCCTCCGCCCCGTCGTCCGGCGCCGCCGGCCCAGTCGTGCTCGTCGACGAGCGACCAGCGGCCGGCCGCCTCGGGCGGGCCGAGCGACGTCAGGCGGCCCGGCCGCGGCCGGTGGTCCTTCGCCGGCCGCTTCCAGCGCAGGGCCCGGAGCGGCGAGAAGGTGTCGTTGGTGACCTCGCCCGCCCAGACGAGGTCCCACAGCGCGTCGAGCACCTCGCGGTCCGAGCGGCCGCGGGCCGCGGTGAACAGCTCGCGGTAGAAGGAGGCGCCGCGACGGCGGAGATGCGCCCGGATCCGCTCGTGGAGCTCGCCCTCGGGCCGGTCGACGCCGTCCGGCAGGCCCGTCGGGCGCAGCAGCTCGCGGCCCGGCCGGTAGAGCACGACCCGCCCGTCGTCGCGGCCGAGGCTCCCGCGTCCCATCCACGCGACCTCGCCCATCGCGCCGAGCTCGTCGAGGAGCCGTGGCTGGTAGCCCGGGACGCGGGCCGGCAGGACGTCGCGCTCGAGGACCGACGCCGGGACCGGCAGCCCCGCGAGCTGGTCCACGACCTCCGCGAGGCGCTCGAGCGCGGCCGAGCCCCGGAGCGGCACGATCGCGACCCCCGACGACGCCGATGGCGCGACCCCCTGCCAGGCGGGGAGGAACCGGGCGAGCGTGATCGGGTCGACGGGCTCGACCTCGCGCCGCAGCTTCGCGAGCGACCGGCGCCGGAGCAGGCGGAGGACCTCGGGATCGCAGTACTCGCGCTCGGCGCCACCGGGCCGGAACTCGCCGGTGAGCAGCGAGCCCGCGTTGACCAGCCGGTGGAGCGCGTCCTCGACGACGCCCGCCGGGAGGCCCCAGCGGCGCGACGGCTCCGCCCCGAGGAACGGCCCGTGCGTGCGGGCCCAGCGGGCGAGCAGCCCGTCGAGCGCCCCGACGACCGGCCCGAGGAACGCCTGCGGCACGCCGGGCGGCGCGCTCGTGCCGACCCCGTCGCGGTAGCGCGCGACGTCCTCCATCGCGATCCAGCGCTCCTCGCCGCCGATCCGCGCACGCACGGCGCGGCGGGACGCCGCGAGCTCGGACAGGTGGATCGTCGCCTCGACGCGACCGCCGACGGTCCGCGCACCGGCCTCGTCCGTCGAGAGGTCGCCGAGGCGGCGCAGCAGGTCGTGGACCTGGTCCGGGTTCGTCGCGTGGCGCTCGTCGGTGAGCGACTGGAGGCTGAGCTCGAGGTCCGAGAGGGCGTCCGCGTCGAGCAGCTCGCGCAGCTCCTCCTGGCCCAGCAGCTCGCGGAGGAGGTCGCGGTCCAGCGTCAGCGCCTGTGCGCGGCGCTCCGCGAGCGGGGCGTCGCCGTCGTACATGTACGCCGCCACGTAGTCGAACAGCAGGCTCCCGGCGAACGCGGACGCCTTCGCGGTCTCGACGCTGTGGACGGCGATCTCGCGGCGCGCCACGCCGCCGAGGATCTCGCGCAGGGCCGGGAGGTCGAACACGTCCGCGAGGCACTCGCGGTACGTCTCCACGAGGATCGGGAAGCTGCCGTAGCGGCTCGCGACGGACAGGAGGTCGGCGGCCCGCTGGCGCTGCTGCCACAACGGCGTCCGGGTGCCGGGGCGGCGACGCGGGAGGAGCAGCGCGCGGGCCGCGTTCTCGCGGAACCGGCTCGCGAACAGCGATGACGCGCCGACGCGGCCCACGACCAGGTCCTCGACCTCGTCGGCGTCGGGGAACAGGAGCTCCTCGACCCCGTCGAGCGTCCCGTCGCCCTCGGGGAGGCGGATCGCGATCCCGTCGTCGGAGTAGATCGTCTGGACCTCGAGCCCCAGCCGCTCCTGGAGGCGCGCCTCGAGCGCGAGCGTCCACGGCGCGTGGACCCGGCCGCCGAACGGGGTGAGGATCACGAGCCGCCAGTCGCCGAGCTCGTCGCGGAAGCGCTCGATGACGATCCGGCGGTCCGTCGGGAGCGCGCCCGTCGCGTCGCGCTCGTCCTCGAGGTAGGCGAGCAGGTTCTCGGCCGCGAGGGCGTCGAGGTCGTGGTCGGCGTGCAGCCGGGCGGCGGCCTTCGCGCGGCCCTTCGCGCCCTTCGCGAGGTCCAGCTCCACGGCGGCCGTGAACGCCCCGATCTGGCGGCCGAGCTCCACGGGCCGGCCGACGGCGTCGCCGTGCCAGAACGGCAGCTTGCCGGGGATGCCGGGGGCGGGCGTCACGGTGACCCGGTTGGGGCTGATGTCGGCGACCCGCCAGCTGCTCGCGCCGAGCACGACCACGTCGCCGTGCATCCCGGCCCGCAGCTCGTAGACCATCTCCTCGTCGAGCTCGCCGACGCGGCGGCCGGGCGTGCCCGCCTCGCCCTCGAGGAACACGGGGTAGAGGCCGCGGTCCGGGATCGTGCCGCCGCTCGTGACCGCGACGACGCGTGCGTCGCGCCGGCCCTCCACGACGTCGGTGATCCGGTCCCACACGACGCGCGGCTTGAGCTCCGCGAACTCGTCCGAGGGATAGGCGCCCGCGAGCATGCCGAGCACGCCCTTCGAGGACCTCGCGGGTCAGCGTCTCGAACGGCGCGGCGTGACGGGCGAGGTCGAGCAGCTCGTCGACCGTGAGCCGCTCGCCGACGGTGATCGCCACGAGCTGCTGGGCGAGGACGTCGAGCGGGTTGCGCGGCAGCGTCGTCTGCTCGATCGCGCCGTCGTGCATGCCCTTGACCACGACCGCGGTCTCGAGGAGGTCGCCGCGGTACTTCGGGAAGATGACGCCCTTGCTGGGCTCGCCGACCTGGTGTCCCGCGCGGCCGATCCGCTGGAGCCCGCGGGCGACCGAGGTGGGGCTCTCGACCTGGATCACGAGGTCCACGGCGCCCATGTCGATGCCGAGCTCGAGGCTGCTCGTGGCCACCAGGGCGGGGAGGCGGCCGGCTTTCAGCTCCTCCTCGATCTCGAGCCGCTGCTCGCGGGCGATGCTGCCGTGGTGGGCGCGGACGAGCTCCTCGCCGGCGAGCTCGTTGAGCCGCTGGGCGAGGCGCTCCGCGAGGCGGCGGCTGTTCGTGAACACGATCGTGCTGCGGTGCTCGCGGATGAGCTCGAGGATCCGGGGGTGGATCGCGGGCCAGATGCTCGTGCGCTTCTCGCCGCCGATGACCGGGCCGCCGGGCTGCTCGTCCTGCGGCAGCACCTCGCCGAGCCGGGCCATGTCCTCGACGGGGACGATGACCTGGATCTCGAGCGGCTTGCGCGTGCCGGCGTCGACGATCGCGACCTCGCGCCCCTCCCCCACCCCGCCGAGGAACCGGGCGATCGTCTCGAGCGGCCGCTGGGTCGCGCTCAGGCCGATGCGCTGGAGCGGCTTCGGCGGCGCGTCGTCCGGTGCGGCGGTCGCGCGCAGGCGCTCGAGGCGCTCGAGGCTCAGCGCCAGGTGCGCGCCGCGCTTCGTGCCGGCGACCGCGTGCACCTCGTCGACGATGACCTGCTCGACGCCACGGAGGATCTCGCGGGCCTGGCTCGTGAGCAGGAGGTACAGGCTCTCCGGGGTCGTGACGAGGATGTCGGGCGGGTGGCGGACGAGGTCGCGTCGCTCGTCCGCGGGCGTGTCGCCGGTCCGGCTGGCGATCGAGATCCGGGGCGGCTCGAGCCCGAGGCGCTGCGCTTCGAGCGCGATGCCCGCGAGTGGCGCGCGGAGGTTGCGCTCGACGTCGTAGGTCAGGGCCTTGAGCGGGGAGATGTAGAGCGTGCGGACCGTTCCCTGGACGCCACGCTGCTCAGGCGGGCTCGGCTCGTGGACCAGCCGGTCGAGGCACCACAGGAACGCGGCGAGCGTCTTGCCCGACCCCGTGGGCGCATGGATCAGCGTGTGCCGGCCCTGGCTGATCGCCGCCCAGCCCGCCGCCTGGGCCGGCGTCGGCGCCTCGAACGTCGCCTCGAACCAGGCCCTCACCGCGGGCCCGAACGGCGCGAGGGGATCGTCGATGTGCGCGACCACGGGACCGCGAGTATAGGCACCCGCCGCCATTTCGTACAGATGTTCGGTCTTCACCGAGTCTCGCGCTCCCGGGGTCTGTCGTGGACCACATCACGAAGTGTGGAGCGCGATCGCCTCGTTGGTACTCATTGGCAGGCGTGGACCCCAACGCGGCGATACTCGTGGCCGATCGTGATGCCGACCAGACGTCGAAAGGCGCAGCGAGCACGCCGCAAATCGGCGGCGTAAGCCGCCGTTGAGCGCCTTCGACGGTGTGTCGCTGGTAAGGCATCGGAACATGGGATCCGGCCGAACGACGAGTACGCGATGACACCGAAGATCCGGCGCCTGATGCGGCGCATCGGTCCGTCGACCTCCGCGCCGCCTGCGAAGGAGCTGCTGCGGCAAGGACATCCCGTGGGCTGTCGCAGGCGACCTCGCGCGGGCGCCGGCGTCAACCGCCGTATCTGTCCCGGAGCGAGGCCGGCAATGCGAGCCGACCCTCGACGCGCTGCCTGCCTCGCGACGGGCCTCGCGCTCGCGACCGACCTCGGGTCCGCTGCTTCCCGAAGCGACCGGTCCGCGGATGCGCGATCACCTCTCCGCGGCCATGGCTGCTCGCCGCGCTCGCTCGCACGCGCTCCACCCGCGCTGGCGCGATGTCGGCTCGAGGTCCCCGTCTATCGGCCATCGCGCGGCGTCGATCGACGCGGTGCTCGACGAGCGTGACGGCCAGCCAACCGTCGAGACCGAGGCTCACAGCGCAGTCGAGCGGGTCGAGCGCCAGGTGCGATGGGCTGCGCAGAAGACCGACGCGCTCGCGTCGGCTGCCGGATCCGGAGGGCCGCGTCGTCTGCGCCGGCTGCTCGTCCTGCGCTCGACGGCAGAGCATGCGCGACACGGTCAACGCCGCGTCGGCGGATGTTCAACGCCGCGTACCCGGCGCGACTCGCCGCGCGACGGCGGCGCTCGCCGGGCCGGCCGGCACCCGTGGCCGGACACGATCGTCTGGATCGACCGTCAGGGGCGACGCTCGAGGCTGCTCGACGGGCCGCCGCGCGGCGTCGAGGTCGGGCGCTAGGCGGCCGGTGCGGCGGACGCGGCCTCGAGCTCGTGGCCCAGCGCGACGTCGGGCATCGCGCGCACGGCGATGAGGAACGCGACGACGGCCGCCGCGAGGATCAGCCAGTAGGTCACCGTGAGGCCCGACGAGAGGGCGGCCGTCGTCGCGTCGCGGGTCGCCGCGTCGAGGCCCTCGCGGGCCGCCGGATCGAGGATCGCCGACGACGCCGCGCCGACGAACGCCGTCAGCACGCCGCCCATGACCCCGACGCCGACCGCGCCGCCGATCGTCCGGCTGAACTGCACGAGGCCCGTCGCCACGGCCCGGCGGTCCCAGGCGACCGCGCCCTGGATCACGACGAGCAGCGTCGTCGACGTGAGGCCCATGCCGACGCCGACGAGCGCGCACGCGCCGGCCGCGAACCACAGCGTCTCGACCCGGCCGAGCTGGGTGACGAGCAGCGCCCCGGCGACGAGCAGGCCCGTCCCCGTGAGCACGATCGGGCGGGCGCCGGTCCGGAGCAGCAGCCGCCCGGCGACGACCGACGCGATCGGCCAGCCGAGCGACATCGCGGCCACGACCGCGCCCGCCTCGACCGCGGTCCCGCCGTAGACGCCCTGGACCATCGGCGGCACGTAGGTCGTCACGCCGAACATCACCACGCCGGCGAGCGTCCCGACCCCGAGCCCTGCCCGCACCAGCGGCGCCCGCACGAGGTCGAGGCTGATGAGCGGCTCCGGGACCCGCCGCGAGTTGGCGACGAAGGCGCCGAGCAGGCCGAACGAGCCCGCGAGCAGGCCGACCGTCAGCGGCGAGAACAGGCCGAAGCCGAGGCTGCTCCCCGACACCGCGACGAGCAGCAGGACGATCCCGCCGGTCAGCAGCGCGGCCCCGAGCCAGTCGATCCGCTGCGGGCGGCGCACGAACCGCTCATGGAACGCGAACCAGATGATCCCCGACGGCCAGGATGCCGACCGGCAGGTTGATGAGGAACACCCACGGCCAGCCGATGGTCGTCGTGATCAGGCCGCCGAGCGCCGGCCCGGCGATCGCGGCGACGCCCCAGACCGCCGAGAACAGCCCCTGCATCCGCGCCCGCTGGCGCGACTCGAAGATGTCGCCCGCGATCGTGAACGTGATCGGCTGGACGGCGCCCGCCCCGAGACCCTGGACCGCGCGGAAGGCGATGAGCTGGGGCATCGACGTCGAGAAGCCGCACAGGACGGAGCCCAGGACGAACAGCCCGAGGCCGACGAGGAACACCGGCTTGCGACCGTATGCGTCGGCGAGCCTGGAGAAGATCGGGACCGTCGTCGTCGAGGTGACGAGGTAGGCCGTGAAGACCCACGAGTACTCGGCGAGGCCGCCGAGCTGGCCGATGATCGTGGGCATCGCCGTGCCGACCACCGTCGTGTCGAGCGCGGCGAGCGAGAGCGCCGTCATCAGCCCGGCGGTGACGACGAGCTGTTCGCGGGTGAGCGGCGGGATCGGGGTCTCGTCGGCCGGGGGCACGGATCGAGGATAGGCCCGACTGGGTCAGCCCGGCGCCAGCCGGCCCTCGATGGCCCACGGGTCGTCGCGGCGGACGTCGGGGGAGACGGGCGGGAGCTCGAAGCCCGCGCCGCGCAGCAGCCGTCCGGCGATGTCGATGCGGAGCGCCACGTCGAGCGGCTCCACGACGTCCCGTTCGGCCGCATTGATCGTTGCCGTGATCGCGAGCCCGGCAGGCCGGTCCGCGACGAGCCGACCGAGGAGCGCCCGGCCGAGGCCGCGACGCCGATACGCGGGCGCCACCCCGAGCGCCAGGAGCGCCTCGGCCGAACCTCCCGACACCGTGGGCGCGGCCACCGCGACCCCGACGAGCAGGTCGCCGTCGATCGCCCCGACGACTCGCGCCCCGTCGGCGGCGGCCGCCCGCAGCAGGGCCAGTGCGTCGGCCGGGTCGAACGGCGGGATCGTCCGCGGCGCGAGCGTGAGCCGGGCGAGCTCCGCGGCCGAGAGGGCCTGGACCACTGGCGACCCCGGCCCCGGCGCACGAACAGCCACGAGACCCCCGGCGCGATCCGCCGCATCCGCCACCGGCGACCCATGGACCTGCCGGCCGGCCCACGTCAGCGACGGCGTCCACCACCCCCGGTCCTCCGCGACGCGCACGAGCGCCGGGATCGCGACGCGACGGACGCGCTCCAGCGTGCGCAGCGACTCCTCGTCCGCGGCCGCCTGCTGGTGCCCGACGGGCTGCCCCGCGTTCGGCGCGTCGAGGAACGTCGTCGGCATCCCGGGCGTCCCGAACGCAGCCGCCTCGTCGTCCCAGCGGTCGCGCCAGGCTGCCGGCGTCGCCTCGTCGGGCTCGCGGTGCGCGCCGGCCAGCCAGGTCAGCGCCCACGTGCGTGGAACCACCCGGTAGGCGTCGTAGCCACCGCCGCCCGTGGCCAGCCATCGCCCGGACGCCCAGCGGTGGGCGATCGCGTCCACGAGTCGCGCCGCCTCCGCGTGGGCCGTCGTCGTGACCCGCAGGTGCGCCAGCGGGTCCCACGCGTGCGAGTCGGCCCCGTGCTGCGAGACCACGACATCCGGCCCGAACACCGCCGCGAGCGTCGGCAGCAGCGCCCGGACCGCGGCCAGCCAGGCCGTCTCCCCGGTGTACGGCTCGAGCGGCAGGTTCACCGACGACCCGGCCGCGGCGCCCTCCCCCACCTCGTCGACGAAGCCGGTCCCGGGGAACAGGTACTGCCCGCTCTCGTGGAGCGAGAGCGTCAGCACGCCCGGGTCGTCGTACGCGACCAGCTGGACGCCGTCGCCGTGGTGGACGTCGAGATCGACGTACAGCACCCGCAGCCCGTCGGCGCGTGCACGCGCGACCGCGAGCGCCGGATCGTTGTAGATGCAGAACCCCCACGCCTTCGCCGGCATCGCGTGGTGGAGCCCACCGCCCGGCTGGTGCGCGTGCTCGACGTCGCCGCGCAGGATCGCCTCCATCGCGCGGAGCGAGCCCGCGGCGACGATCGCGGAGACCTCGTGCATCCCCGCGAAGGCCGGCTGGTCGGACAGGCCCACGCCCATCGCGCCCGGCAGCGTCGGGTCCGCGGAGAACCGCCTGACCTGGGCGAGGTACGCCGGCAGGTGGACGCGCAACAGGTCGTCGTCGGTCGCGGGTGCCGGCGCGAGGCCAGGCTCCGCCCCGACGGCGCGCAGGAGGTCGATCCCGGGCCCGAACCGCTTCGGGGTCAACGGGTGGCCCGGCCCGAAGTCGTACTCGAGCGACCGAGGCCCGTAGACGAGGAGCGGCCCGTCGGCGGGCGGGGTGGCTGCCATTCCGGCACGATACCGCCATGGAGCGCGTGTACACGACCCCGCGGCTGGACAAGCTGGGCATCCGCCCGGGGATGCGGGTCGCGCTCGTGGACCTCGACGATGCCGACCTCGAGGCCGAGCTCCGGGAGCGCACCCACGACATCACCGTGGGCGATCCCCTGCCCGAGACCGCGGTGATCCTGTTCGCCGCCGACTCGCACGAGGCCCTCGGCCGCCTCCCCGCGCTCCGCGAGCGGATCGTCCCGAACGGCGCGATCTGGGTCGTGTCGCACAAGGGCCGCCTCGCGACGATCCGGGACGTGGACGTGATGGCCGCCGGCAAGGCCGCGGGACTCGTGGACAACAAGGTCGCGAGCTTCGATGCGACGCGGACCTCCCTGCGCCTCGTCATCCCGGTCGCGCTGCGCCCATCCTCGCGCTGAGGCGACGCCGTGGGCCCGCTGCTACCATCCGCCCATGGACATCGCCATCGTCCTCGTCATCGTCCTGGTCATCGTGCTCGTCTGGCGCGGCCCCAAGACCCTTCCGTCCCTCGGCAAGGCGTTCGGGCAGGGCGTCAAGGAAGCGCGCAAGGAGATCGACGGGATCAAGGGCGACGCCGACGCGACGGACGACACCACCCCGTCCTGACGCCGGGCTAGCGGCGCTCCTCGCGCCCGCCACCCAGCACGAGCCCCGCCTCCTCGACCAGGTATCCGAGCGCGTCCGCGCGTCCGTCGGCTGACGCCACGGCCCGGATCGCGACGTCCGCGCCATCGATGGACGCGCCGGGCGACACGGCCGTCAGCGCTGCCGCCAGGCGCCGGGACGCCGCCGCCGGACCGAGCAGCGGCACCCCGAGCCGCAGCGCCATCCCCTCCCCGCCCGCCGCACAGGCCGGGTCCGAGGAGCTCACGAGCACCGCGACGACCCGGGCGCCGCGGGCGGCGACCACGGCGAGCACCGCGTCGGCTGCCTCGTCCGACGGGTCGCCTGGATCGACCACGACGCAGGCCCGGTCCCCGACCACCCACGTCCGACCGACGGCGCCCGGGACGCCACCGGCGCCACCCACCTCGAGCGCGGTCACGAGCCCGCCCGATCCCGCGACGACGCGCGCGACGGGCGGACGCGCCGGTCCACGCGGCGCCAGCGCGAGCACATCGTCCGCGCGAGCGGACGCCACCAAGCTGCTGGAGCGTCGCCGAGGTCGGCATCCACAGCTCGATCCGGCCGTCGGCCATCGCGTCGAGCGCCGCGAGCGGCGCGATCCACTCGTGCGCCACGACCTCGCCGCCGTGGAACGTGGGCTCCGAGCCCTCCGGGAGCCAGGCGACGAAGAAGCGCGCGTCGTAGCGGCGCGGCACGACCGGCGGCGTCACCCAGCGCGAGAGCGGGACGAGCCAGTCGCCGCGGAGCAGGACGTCGCGCGCGAGGACGAGCTCGGCGAAGCCCGCCCCGTCGGCGTCGGCCGGCGAGGGGAAGCCGGTCACGCCGGCGCCGCTCGCGAGCAGGATCCCCGATTCCTCCCACGCCTCGCGGATCGCGGCGACGACGAAGGGCGGCCCGTGCGTGCCGGCCGGGTCCCCGAGCGGCGATGGCACCAGCCGCTCCAGGATCCGGGCGTCGGCGTCGCCATCGTCGACCGCCCCGCCGGGGAACACGTGGAGCCCGGGGCCGAACGCCATCGTCGAGGGCCGGTGGGTCAGGAGCACCTCGGGGCCGCCGGCGGCGTCACGCAGGATCGCCACCGTTGCCGCAGGCCGCGGGACCGGCCCGGCGACCGTCACCCGGGCATCGCCGGACTCCCGGTCCCCGATCCTCATGCGCCGAGCAGGAGCGCCTCGAGCGCCTCGGGCTCGTGGACGGGCTGGCGGCACGCGAAGTCGCGGCACACGAAGGCCGTCGCGCGGCCGTTGAGCGCGAACCGGTCGCGCAGGAGCGGCACCACGGACGCCGCCGGGTCGCCGGTGGACGCGAGCACCCGGAACGGCGAGTAGCCACGGCTCGCCACGTCGAGGAGGCGTGCGGTGCCCGGATCGTCCGCGGCGCCCACGATCGCCACCTCCGAGATGCCGGCGTGGGCGAGCTCGAGCGCGCACAGCCACTGCGCGAACCCCGTCGGGTACCGCTCGAGGTACGGGCCGGCCGTCGCCAGCGCCCGCTCGGCCGCCGCGCGATAGCGCCCCTCCCCGGTGAGCGCCGCGAGGCGGAGGAGCACCGTCGTGGCCATCGCGTTGCCCGATGGCGTGGCGTTGTCGCCGAGGTCCTTCGGCCGGACGACGAGCCGCTCGCCGTCGTCGGGCGTGTCGAAGAAGCCGCCCGCCGGGTCCGCGAACCGATCGACGACGACGTCCATGAGCGCCACGGCGTCGCCGAACCAGCGCTCGTCGAACGTCGCCTCGTACAGGGAGACGAGCCCGTCCGCGAGGTTCGCGTAGTCCTCGAGCACGCCACCCGAGGACGCCCTGCCGTCCTTCCACGATCGCCGCAGGCGCCCCTCGGGCGTCCGCAGGCCGGCAAGCACGGCGCCGGCCGCCCGCGTCGCGGCCTCCGCGTATCGGTCCCCGAGCGCCTCGTGGACCGGGTCGCCCGTGGCGGACAGCAGCCGCGCGGCCTCCGCGAACGCCGCGATCGCGAGGCCGTTCCAGCCCGCCAGCACCTTGTCGTCGCGCGCGGGCTGGGGCCGCGTCGCGCGTCGCTCGAGGAGCGCGGCCCGCGCGTCCGCGAGCCGCTCGGCCACCACCGCGGGCTCGATCCCGAACAGCCCGGCGAGCGCGGCGTCGTCGCGGACGCGGGACAGGATCGTCCGGCCCTCCCAGTTGCCGCCGTCCGAGACCCCGTACGCGGCCGAGAACAGCGCCGCATCGATGCCCGCGCTCGAGAGGCACTCCCGGACCTCCGCCGCGGACCAGGTGAACGTCGCCCCCTCCTCGCCCTCGGTGTCCGCATCCTGGCTCGCGGCGAAGCCGCCATCGGCCGTCCGCAGCTCGCGCGTCATGTAGTCGAGGACGCCGGTCGCCGTGGCGAGGTAGGCGTCGTCGCCCGTGAGCGCCCACGCGTGCGTGTACACGCGGGCGAGCTGGGCGTTGTCGTAGAGCATCTGCTCGAAGTGCGGCACGAGCCAGACGGCGTCGGTCGCGTAGCGGTGGAAGCCGCCGCCCAGCTGGTCGTGGATGCCGCCCGCGGCCATGGCATCGAGGCTGCGCCTCGCGATCGCGAGCGCCTGCTCGTCCCCGGCCGCGACGAACCGCCGGAGCAGGAGCTCGATCGTCATCGGCTGGGGGAACTTCGGCGCACGGCCCCAGCCACCGTTCACCGGGTCGAACTGGGCCCCGATGCCGGTCGCTGCCGCCACCAGCACGGCCGGTCCCGGCAGCCCCGCGTCGCCCGGTCCGCCGCCCTGCTGGGTGACGAGCGCGTCGACGAGCCTGGTGCCCGCCGCGAGCAGCTCCACCCGCTGGTCGGCCCAGGCCCGGCGCACGCCCTCGAGCACCTGGCGGAACGACGGCATCCCGTGGCGCGGCTCGTCGGGGAAGTACGTCCCGCCGAAGAACGGCCGGCCGTCGGGCGCGAGGAACACCGACATGGGCCAGCCACCCTGGCCCGTCATCGCCTGGACCGCGCCCATGTACAGCTGGTCGAGGTCCGGGCGCTCCTCGCGATCGACCTTGATCGCGACGAAGTGCTCGTTCAGGAACGCCGCCGTGGCCTCGTCCTCGAACGACTCGCGCTCCATGACGTGGCACCAGTGGCAGGCCGCGTACCCGATCGAGAGGAAGATCGGCCGGTCGAGCGTCGCCGCGCGCTCGAGCGCCTCCTCGCCCCAAGTGAACCAGTCCACCGGGTTGTGCGCATGCTGGAGCAGGTACGGGCTCGTTTCCCGGGCCAGGCGGTTCGCGGGGTGCTCGTGCGCAACGGCGTTGTCGGCCATCGGCCGATGGTACGTCGTGAGCGTCCGGGGACCGGCAACGGAACGGGCGATTCGGGCCGTTTCAAGGCCGTTTCAAGGCTGTGCAAGCGCCGCCGAGCGGCGTACGCTACGGTCTGCTGCAGTCCGGGGGACTGCTCCGTATCGTGCTGTGTCCCTCAGGGAGTCACATCGCTGGACACGAAGGCGCAGCGCGGGATCGCCGCGCTGTTGGTGGGCATCGTCCTGGCGCTCGGCGCGATCGCGCCGGTCGCGGCGAGCGGGCGCGTCCCGAAGGTGGCCATCATCGTCGGCCCCGTCGGCGGCATCACCGCGAACTACAAGGCGCTCGCCAACGAGGCCGCCCGCGTGGCGCGCGCCGCGGGCGCGCAGGTCGTCAAGGTCTACTCGCCGAACGCGACGTGGCCGGCGGTCAAGGCGGCCATCACCGACGCCTCGATCGTCGTCTACCTGGGCCACGGCAACGGGTGGCCGTCCCGCTACCGCGACGCGCTCTACCCGCCCTCCCAGAACGGGTTCGGGCTGAACCCCGTCGCGGGCGCTGACGACAGCTCCCACCAGTACTTCGGCGAGGCGTCGGTCGACAACGTCCGGCTCGCGGACAACGCGGTCGTGCTCCTCAACCACCTGTGCTACGCCAGCGGCAACACCGAGCCGGGCCTCCCCGAGGGCGGCCTC
This sequence comes from uncultured Chloroflexia bacterium, assembly GCA_963768035.1. GTDB lineage: Bacteria > Chloroflexota > Limnocylindria > Limnocylindrales > CSP1-4 > CAIXZV01. Next base: position 741,516 of record CAVYGJ010000002.1, on the reverse strand, counting down.
GACCATGGCGACCCAGCGCGTCGACAACTACGCCGCCGGGTTCATCCGCGCCGGCGCGAAGGCCGTCGTCGCCGAGGCGCACATGGGACCCGCCTGGTACGTCCGCCAGCTCCTGACCACGAACGCGTCGATCACGTCGATCTGGAACCGCTCACCGGAGGCCAAGGGCCACACGATGAGCTTCAAGAGCGTCCGCTCGCCGGGCTACACCTCGCGGCTCGACCCGGACAACGCGACCTCGGGCTTCTACCGCTCGCTCGTGGCGCGCGGCGTCACCGCGAACGACGTGCGGAGCGGCGCCGAAGGCTCGCGTCGACCAGCGGCACCGTGTCCGGCGCCGTCCTCGGGCCGCCGCCCGTGCCGACGCTCGCGAACGCGGCACTCAAGTTCGGGACGCTGACGCTCTCGACGCTCCCGATCGCCAACACGAAGACCCAGGTCACGATCCCCGTGACCGGCAACGCGGCGACCATCCCCGCCGGCGCGCAGGTCGGGCTCCGCTGGGACCCGATCCTGCTCGACGCCGCCCCGACGACGATCCCGCCGCAGCCGACCGCCACGCCGGCGCCCTCCGCCTCGCCCGACCCCGCCTCGCCGGCCCCGTCCGCATCGCCCGACCCGCCGGCTCGCCGACCCGCTGGCGTCGCCCGATCCGCTGGCGTCGGCATCGCCCGCCGCATCTGCCACCCCCACGCCCAGCCCGACCTCGAGCCCGACTCCGCCCTCCCGACGCCCAGCCCGTCGCCGACGATCGCGCCGCCCGCCTCATCGCCGACCGTCAAGCACGGCCTGTTCGAGCTGCCGACCGCGCCGCCCGACGAGGACCCGTCGCCCGCGGCATCCCCCGCGGCCGCGCCCGAGCTCGTCGTCCCCCAGGAGGCGCCCGCCGTCGACCTCGTCGTCCCCGAGGTCACGGGGTCGGTGGTCGAGCCGGCACCGGCCAAGCGTGGCGCCGACGGCCTCTCCGTCCCGGTGAGCTTCCCGACGGCACCGGGCCTCTACCGGCTCGTCCCCTCGCTCCACACGGCCAACGGCGTCGCGTACGACGCGGCGACCCAGGCGCTCCTGACCCCGGTCATCGTCCGGATCGGCGGCCGGATCGCGGTCGCGTACGGCGCCCCGTCGAGCCTGACCATCCCCGCGGGCACGGACGTCTCCGTCCCCGTCCGGGTCCTCAACTCCGGCTCCGAGACCTGGGACCTCTCCCTGACGCTCAAGCCGGGCCAGGAGGGCACCGGGGCGTACCACACGTCGAAGTTCTCGGCGGTGCTCACGGGCACCTGGGTGTCGACGACCGCGGCGCCCGTGCCCGTCGCGTCCTCCACCGACCTCGACGCCAGCATCGCGGGTCCGGGCGGCGACGTGTCGGTCGCGCTCGACGTGACCGCCCCCGACTCGCCCGGCGTGTACCTCCTCCTCGTCGACACCATCTCGCCGTCGCGGGGGCCGCTCTCGGCGCTCGGCAGCGCGCCGGCGATCATCAGGGTCACCGTCACCGACCCCGGACCCAGCCCGACACCGGTCTCGCCGCAGCGGGGCTGACGGCCGACGACGGCCGCGGGGCCGGTGTCCCCGACGGATCGATACGCACGCGCAAGGCGCCGGCCGCCCGGCCGCTGCGGACTCGTCAACGGGCTCGCCGTGCTTCAATGGAGCCGATGGGAACCAATATCGCCACGATCGACCCCTACGTCGCCGCCTCCAGCTCGGAGCGTCTCCGGGTGCTCCTCGTCGCCCCGCCGATGCTCCCCGTGCCCCCGCCCACCTACGCGGGGACGGAGCGCGTCGTGGCCACGATCGGCGAGGAGCTCCACCGGCGGGGGCACTTCGTCGCGCTCGTCGGGGCCGGCGACTCCGAGGTCCCGTACGAGCACATCCCGACGGTCGAGCGAAGCCTGTGGTCCACGGGCTACGACGGCGACGTCGCGTCGTACATGCAGCACACGGTCGAGATCGCGTGGCGCGAGGCGCACCGGTTCGACATCGTCCACGCCCACCTCGAGAACCACGGGTTCGTGTTCGCCGAGCACTGCGAGACGCCGGTCATCTCGACGCTCCACGGGCGCCTCGACGTGGCCGGCCTGCCCGAGCTCCTCCAGGCGCACGGCCGGGTCCCGCTGGTCGCGATCAGCGACAGCCAGCGGCGGTGGTTCCCCGACCAGAACTGGGTCGCGACGATCCACCACGGCCTGCCGCTCGACAGCATGCCGTTCAGCACCGAGCCGGGCGACTACCTCGCGTTCGTCGGCCGGGTGACGCCCGAGAAGGGCATCAAGGAGGCGCTCGAGCTGAGTCGCGCCACCGGCATCCGGTTGCGGGCCGCTGCCAAGGTGTACTCGCCCTCCGAGAAGGCGCACTTCGAAGAGGTCGTCCAGCCCGCCCTCGACGCGGACGAGATGGACTTCCTGGGCGAGGTCGGGCCCAAGGAGCGCGATCCCGCTGTTCGCGGGCGCCCTCGCCACCGTGATGCTCGGCGGCTGGCCGGAGCCGTTCGGCCTCGTCGCGATCGAGTCCATGGCGACCGGCACGCCCGGTCATCGCGCGTCGCGCAGGCGCGTTCACCGAGACGATCGAGCACGGCGTGACGGGCTTCCTCGTCGACGACGTCAGCGAGGCCGCGATGGCGGTCGAGCTGTGCCGTGACCTCGACCGCGCCGAGATCCGCGAGCGCACCATCGAGCGCTTCTCGCCAGTCCGGATGGTCGACGAGTACGAGGCCGCGTACCGCCGGGTGCTGGCCACGCGGCCCGGGGTTCGCTAGCCTTCCGCACATGGCACCCCGCGCCCGCACGTCGGCCGCACCGCTCGACCACCGGACCGCCGACGACCTCGACGCCACCCACGACCCCGGACCCGACGTCGCGCGCGCCCGCCTCGAGGCGGCGGCGCTCGAGGAGGCGGCAACCGAGCCGCTCGCCGGCCCGTCCGGCCACCGGATCCGCGTCGGCACGGCGTCCTGGACCGACCCGACGATGACCGCGGCCGGCGTGTTCTACCCGACCGACGCGTCGACCGCCGAGGACCGCCTCGGCTACTACGCCTCGCGCTTCCCGGTCGTCGAGGTTGACGCGACCTACTACGCGCTCCCGTCGCGCCGGCTATCCGAGCTGTGGGTCGAGCGGACGCCGCCCGACTTCGTGTTCGACATCAAGGCGCACGCGCTGCTGACCGGCCAGCCCACCGAGACGAAGCGGCTGCCCAAGGCGCTCCGGGAAGCCCTCCCCGCGACGCTCGCGGAGAAGGCCCGGCTGTACGCGAAGGACCTCCCGGGCGAGCTCCTCTCGGAGGTCTGGAACCAGTTCGCGGACGGCCTCGCGCCGCTCGCCGAGGCGGGCCAGCTGGGCGCGGTGTTCCTCCAGTACCCCAAGTGGTTCTTCACCTCGTCCGAGAACCGGGACGCGATCCGGGAGACGAAGGCCGCCCTCGAGCCGTTCGGGCTGCGGGTCGCCGTGGAGTTCCGCAACCAGTCGTGGTTCAACGAGAAGAACGTGGAGCGGACGCTGCGCTTCCTGTCCGACGAGCACGTCTCGCTGGTCATGGTCGACGGGCCGCAGGGGTTCAAGTCGTCCGTGCCGCCGGTCGTCGCCGTCACGGCGCCGGAGCTCGCCGTCGTGCGCTTCCACGGGCGGCGCACCGCGACCTGGGAGTCCATGGGCGGCCTGCCGACCGTCGAGCGCTTCCGCTACCTGTACGACGAGGGCGAGCTCGCCGAGTGGGTGCCGCGCGTCCTCGAGGCGTCCGGCGGCGCGGAGGACACCCACGTCCTGATGAACAACTGCTACGCGAACTACGGCTCGACGAACGCCCGCGAGCTGGCGGCGATGCTCGAGGCCGAGCTGGCCGCCGCGTCGGCGTCCTGAGCCCGGCTGCCCGCCGGCCGATGCCCGCCGCCAACGCCGTCCCGGGCTTCCTGCCGTCCGTCCACGGGCTGCGGTTCGCGAACCGGTTCCCGCCCGGCCCGACCCTGACCTTCGCCGGGCTCGATCCCCGCCGGCTCGGGTTCGGCGACGCGTCGGCGGGGCTGTGCGGGGGGATGGCGCTCACGACCCGCGACCTGTTCGAGGCCGGGGTCGCCGCGCCCCTGGACCCGACGCCGCCCGAGAACGGCTCGCCGCGCTTCAGGGCGCTCGTCCGCCGCCAGGTGGAGTCGCTCGACTGGTTCCGCGTCCCGCTCCGCTACCTCGACCTCCAGGCGCTGCGGCCGGACCCGCCGACGGGCCTCGCCGCGCTCCTCGGCCGCGAGCCGCCCCGGGTGGACGCACTCCTCCGCGAGTGGCCGCGGATCCGCGCGGAGATCGACGCCGGGCATCCGGCGGTCGTCGGGCTCATCCGCGCGAGTGGCGGCTCGCCGTGGATGCTCACCCGCAACCACCAGGTGCTCGCATGGGCGTACGAGGTCGCGGGCGCTGGCGGGCCCGGCGGCGGAACGATCACGATCCACGTCTACGACCCGAACCACCCCGCCAGCGACGACGTGACGCTCGTGGCGGCGGTCGCACCGGTGGCACCGGGCGTCCCCTGGCGCGACCGGATCGCGCTCGCCCGCCGGCAATCGACCGGCGAGCCACTGCTCGGGTTCTTCCGCCAGCCGTACCCGCCGCCGCAGTCCGTGCGCGCCTGGCGCTGACGCCGGGCGGCCGCACGCGGCCGGCTCCGCTCCTCCCCGGAACCGGCCGCGGCGACGGGAACGTTCGGGATCGGCTCAGCGCTCGATGCGCGCCGCGTCGTCGAGGAAGCGGAGGAAGTCCTCGACCTGCTCGCCGCGCGGCAGGTCGCCGGAGCTCTCGTAGGCGGCGTTCGCGACGTCCGCGATCGAGTAGCCGTCCGCCCAGCGGCTGTGGCGGAACACCTCGGCCGCGGCCGCCACGAGCGCGTCGAGCCGGAACGACCCCTCGGTCGAGCGGAACGTCTGCGCGATGTCGCCGGCCCGGATGTCGAGCGCGGTCTCGTGCGGCGGCGTGGCTGTCCGGGTCCGTCCACCGGAGACGGAGCGTGCCGATCCGGTCGCCGGCGCCGCCCTCGCCCGTGAGACGCAGCGCGTACAGCGCGGTCACCGCGTGGCCGGCCCCGATCGCGCCGGCATCGACCGTGTCGTCGCGGAAGTCCTGGTCGGCGATGTCGCGGTTCTCGTAGCCCACGAGCCGGTACGACTCGACGGTGTTCGGGTCGAACTCGACCTGTGCCCGCGCGTCGAGCGCCACGGTCTGGAGGGTGGACGTGAGCTGGTCGCCGAACAGCGTCCGCGCGTCGTCCATGGTGTTCACGTAGGCGTAGAAGCCGTCGCCCTTGTCGGCGAGCTGCTCCATGAGGGCGTCGTTGTAGTTGCCCATCCCGAAGCCGACGGTCACGAGCTGGATGCCCAGGCTCGCGTCCCAGCTGATCCGTCCGAGGATCGACTCGGCGTCCGTCGCGCCGGTGTTGGCGACGCCGTCCGAGGCGAGGATCACGCGGTTGATCCCCTCTTCGCGGAAGCTCCCGGCGGCGAGCTGGTAGCCGAGCGCGAGGCCCGCCTCGGCGTTCGTGGAGCCGTCGGTGTGGAGCTCCTCGATGGCCCGGACGATCGTGTCCGCGTCGCGGACCGCGGTGGGCTCGAGGGCGACCCGGGCGTCGGAGCCGTAGGTCACGATCGCGACGGAGTCCGTGCGGTCGAGCTGGTCCACGAGGTAGGTGAGCGACCGCTTGACGAGCTCGAGGCGGTCCTCGCGGGCCATGGAGCCCGAGGTGTCGATGACGAACGTGAGCGTGGCGTCGCGGCGGGACCGGTCGGAGATCTCGCGTGCCTTGACGCCGAGCCGGAGGAGGACCTCGTCGCGGTCGAGGAACGGCGTCGGGCCGCCGTCCGCGTACAGGGCGAACGTGCCGTCGCCGGGCGCCGGGTAGTCGTGCTCGAACGCGTTGACGAACTCCTCGACGCGGACGGACGCGGGATCGGGCAGGTTGCCGTCCTCCACGAACCGCCGCGCGATCGCGTACGAGGCCGTGTCCACGTCGAGCCCGAAGGTGGACTCGCGGTCGCGCTCGGTGGGCACGAACGGGTTGACGCCCGGGTCCTCGAACGTGACGCCGTCATAGGGCGTGCCGGCGGGTGCCACGGTCGGCTCGCCCTCGTACGGCTCCGGCGTCCAGCCGTGGTAGTCCGGCGGCGCGTAGGCGGGACCCGCAGACGAGGTGGCGGAGCCGCCACAGGCGGCGGCGACCAGGGCGACGGCCGCGAGCAGGATCGGCGTGCGCATGGCGCAACCTCCCGTGGGGAGCGGCCGCGAGGCGGCTCCCGGATACGAGGCGGGACGGCGTCCCGCGAGGTCCCGCTCGAAGCCGTGAGGAACGGCGCCGGCGGGCCGGTGCCGGTGACGCCCGTGGCGCGACCGACGCCCGCATCGTGGCCGCCATCGGCCGCAACGCGAAGCGGCCCAGCCCCGCCCCGTCGTTGCGGGTTATCCCTGCCTAGAGGTCGGGCAGGACCTGGTGGTCGGTCTGCGCACCCGCGTACAGGTCGCCGACCTCGGCGACGCGCTCGACGACGTTGCGGATCGTCCAGCGGTCGGGGGCGAGCGACGGGTCGTCGAGCTCCTCCCAGCGGATCGGGGCCGAGACCGGGGCGCCGTTGCGCGGCCGGACCGCGTACGGGGAGACGAGCGTCTTGATCGCGGCGTTCTGGGTGTAGTCGAGCCGCGCCTTGCCGCCGCGCTCCGCCTTCGCCCACTCCCAGGACACGAGGTCCGGGACGGTCGCGCCGATCGCCCTCGACAGCTTCTCCACCCAGCTGCTGGTCTCGGCGTAGCTGTACCGGCCGCGCTCGATCGGGATCCAGGCCTGGATGCCGCGCGACCCGGTCGTCTTCGGGTAGGCGCGGACGCCGAGGTGCTCGAGGGCGGTCCGGTAGAGGCGGGCGAGGATCAGCGTCTCGTCCCAGGTCGTCTTCGGGCCCGGGTCGATGTCGATGAGGGCGAACGTCGGCAGCCACGGGTCGTCGGTCGTGGAGGTCCACGCGTGGACCTCGAACGCCGCCTGGTTGCCGAGCCAGCAGAGCGTCGCCGCCCGGTCGGCGATGAGATGGTCGTTGGCCGCCCGGTCCTCGCGCTCCCGGAAGCCCGTCTCGTGCCAGATCGTGAGCCACTTCGGCGCGGTCGACGGGATGTCCTTCTGCCAGAAGCCGGGCGCGCCCGCGCCGTTCGGGAACCGCTGGAGGTTGAGCGGCCGGTCGGCGAGATGGGGCAGCATCGCGGGCGCGATCCGGGCGAAGTACGCGACGAGCTCGCGCTTCGTCGCGGGCTCCTCGTCGACGCCGGTGCGCGGCGGGAACAGGACCTTGTCGAGGTTCGTGAGCTTGAGGTCCTGGCCGCCGACGCGCCACGTCCCCTCGCCCTTGAGCGCGGCGAGCGCCTCGAGCTCGGCGGGCGTGACCAGCCACGCGGGATCGACGGCGGCGGTGGCGGGCTTCGACGGCTTCCTGGCGCGCTTCGCGGGCATCGTCCCCGATGGTGCCGCAGCGGGCGGCTCGGCCGCAACCCGCGGCGGGGCCGGGTACGCGACCGCGGCGACGGACGCCTCCCGGTCCGCGGCCGCCGGGTCCATCGCCCGCTCGCGCACGACCTCGCGCGGGTCGCGGCCGCGGTCCAGCCCCTTGAACGCCGTCTGGCGGACGTGCCCGTCCCGCGTCCAGCCCCCGATCTCGGCGCGGATCACGAGCTCCGGCCGCACCCAGCGCACGCCCGCGAGGTCGCCGCCCCAGCGGCCGCGGTAGTCGGGCGCGGGCGGCGGGTCGAACGGCGGGAGCTCGGTCTCGAGCGCGTCGAGGGCGGCGCGCAGCTCGGCGCGCGTGCGGCCCGTGAACCCCGAGCCCACCTTGCCCGAGAACCGGAGCCGCTCGTCCTCGTAGACGCCCACGACGACCGCGCCGAGGTCCTTCGCGTTCCCCTCCCCCGGCGTCCAGCCGCCGACAACCAGCTCCTGCTCCGGGCGCGCCTTGATCTTGAGCCAGGCGGGCGTGCGCCTGCCGGGCTCGTAGCGCGAGCGACGCTGCTTGGCGACGATCCCCTCGAGCTGCTGCGCCTTGGCGGCCTCGAAGAACGCGACGCCCTCGGTGTCGATGTGGGTCGCGTAGCGGACCCGCGAGGTCGGCCGCAGCACGAGCTCGAGGAGCTTCTTGCGCTGCTCGAGCGGGACGTCGACCAGCGACCGCCCGTCGAGGTAGAGGAGGTCGAACGCCTGGTAGACGAGCGGCACCGGCGTCCCCGTCCGGCCCGCGCTGATGCGCTCCTGGAGCAGGCTGAAGTCGGGCCGGCCGCTCTCGTCGAGCGCCACGACCTCGCCGTCCACGATCGCCTCCCGTGCGTCGATCCAGGACGGCGGCGTCAGGAGCCGCGGGAAGTACGTCTCCGCGTTGTTGCCGTTGCGGGTGAACAGGCTGACCTTCCCCTCGCGGACCACGGCCTCCACCCGGTAGCCGTCCCACTTCACCTCGAACAGCCAGTCCTCGTCGCGGAAGGGCTTCGTCGCGAGGGTCGCCTTCATCGGCTCGAGGTAGCGGGGCATCGGCGCCTCGCGGGCGCCCGTGAGGTCGATCTCGGCGGTCGCGGCCGGGGCGTCCGAGACCCAGATCGCCGGGGCGTTCGCCTTGACCTCGTCGTTCGTGCGGCCCGACTTCACGCTCTGCGGGAAGTCCTCGGCGTCCCAGCCCTGCACCGCCTGGTCGTCGCGCTTGTGGAGCAGCAGCCACTGCTCGCCCTCGTCGTCCTCGAACGCCGTCCGCGGCGCGCTGCCCGGCCGCCGGCTCGTGCGGACGATCGTGAACCGGCCCTTGGTCTTCTCGCCGAACGCCCGGAACTTGAGCTCGCCCTTGTCGATGGCCGCGGCCGGGTCGGGCGTCTCGTGCTCCGGCTCCCAGGTCCCCCAGTCCCAGACGATGACGTCGCCCGCGCCGTACTGCTTGGCCGGGATGGTGCCCTCGAAGTCGAAGTACTCGACCGGGTGGTCCTCCACGTGGACGGCCATCCGCCGGACGTCGGCGTCGAGGCTCGGGCCCTTCGGGACGGCCCAGCTGACGAGGACGCCGTCGATCTCGAGCCGGAAGTCGTAGTGCAGCCGGGTGGCGCGATGACGCTGGATGACGAACCGGCGCTTCGACCCGAGCGGCGGCTGCGTCCCGCCGTCGACCTTCCCCGGGCGGCGGCTCGGGCGTCTTCGCGAAGTCCCGCTTGCGGCGATAGTCCTCGAGGGGCATGCCGCGAGTATGCCGCGCCCGCCGGAGGGCGCGGCACGGGACCGGAGGCTCAGCCCGCGCGGAGCGCCTCGAGCACCGGGGCGAACGCGGTCACCGACGCGACCGTGTTCGGGCGGAGCTGGACCTGGACGTGGTCGAAGCCGAGCTCGCGGTAGCGGGTCAGCCCCGCGGCGATCGCGGCGGGCGTCCCGGCGAACGGCCGCTCCCACGACCCGAACGTGTCGGGACCGGCGTCGTCGACCGGCACGCCCGCGGGCTCCACGAGCGCCTCCACCGAGCGGCGGATCGTGTGCGGATCCCGCCCCGCAGCGGCGAGCGCGCCGTCGAGCGCCTCGCCCATCGGCACGGCGCCCTCGGGCGTCCGCATCCCGGCGTTCCACTCGTCGGCGAGCTCCGCGGTGAGCCGGAGCATCCGCGGCGCCGCGGCACCGACCATGATCGGGAGGCCGTCGGGCCGCGGCCCGCGCGGTCGCACGAGCGCGCCCCGGGCGGACTCCACGCGACCCTCGTGATCCGCGCGCCCCGTCCGGAGCATCGAGGCGATGATCCGCAGCCCGTCCTCGAACCGGTCGAAGCGGCGCTCCCACGGGAAGCCGTAGGCGGTGAACTCGGGCTCGTTCCAGCCGGCCCCGAGGCCCAGGATCACCCGCCCGCCCGAGACCTCGTCGAGCGTCTCGGCCATCTTCGCCAGCAGCGCCGGGTTCCGGTACGGGATCGCCGAGACGTACGTCCCCAGCTGCACGCGCGTGGTCGCGACCGCCAGCGCCGTGAGCAGCGTCCACGACTCCCACGCGCCGCCCCACCCGTCGTCGGGATCGCCGAAACCGACGTGGTCCGAGACCCACACGGCGTCGAACCCGACCCGCTCCGCCTCCTCGGCCATCGCGCGGATGTCCGCCCAGCGTGGCGTCGCGCCGTCCATCGCCCCCTCGACGTACGGCAGGTTGAGGCCGAGGCTGATCGGGCCGGGCTGGGCGGACATCTCCACGGCCTGAGTATGCCCTTCGGTCCTGTGGCGGCGGCCGGCGTTCGGGCGCTGCCCCGGATGGGCAGCTCCGGCTGTGGTGATCAGTCGCCGGGCGCCTCGACGGTGGCGGCCCGGCCCGGACGGAGCCACTCGAACGCGCGGAGCGCCTTGCGGCGGCTGATCAGGAGCACGACGACCGTCAGGACGACGTACACGATCGTCAGCGCCTCGCGCGTGTCGGGCAGCACCATCTGGACGATGAACAGCCCGAACAGCGTGCCCGCACCCCGGAGCGACAGCCGGAGGTCCAGCAGCAGCGCGACCGCGAACAGCGACTGCGCGGCGGTGAGGAGGACCTCGTCCTGCTGGCGGGCGTCGAGCGGCATCGCCGTCGGCGCCCCGATGCCGATCGAGTAGACGAGCGGCAGCATCGCGACGAGCAGCGTCCACTGGTTGATCTTGGAGCTCACGAGCGTGCCCATCGCGGCGGTCGCGGCGCCGCGCCACGCGAACAGCGCGACGACGACGAACTCGGGCGCCTCGGAGGCGAGCGGCGCCACCCACTGGACGAGCAGGAACTCGTCGACGCCGAGCGCGGTGCCGGTCGCGACGAGCGAGGTGGCGAACGGCTTCGCGACGAGCAGGATCGCGACCGCGGCGATGATCGCCATCGCGGCCGTGAACGCCCGGCGTGGCCCGGTCCGCATGGACCCGATGAGCTTCGCCGGCCCCACGAGGTGGGGCGGCTCGGCGGGGAGGTGCGCCACGCGCCAGATGTAGAACACGAAGAAGCTCACGAGCACCGCGAAGTCGACGAGCGAGATCTCGCCCCGGAACGGGATCGTGAACGCGTAGATCGTGACGAGCAGGAGGACGGTGAGCTCGAGGCCGTGCTGGGACTCGAGGACGACCCGCGACCGCCGGAAGCGCAGCCAGCCGATGGCGACGACCATCGGCCACGCGATGCCGATGAGCAGCCGGTTGGCGCCCGTCATGTTCGCGACGGCGTAGCCGGCGTAGGCCGGGTCCTCCGCCGCGAGGTACGCGTAGGTCGCGTCGACGACGTACTCCGGGAGGATCGCGATCAGCGCGAGCAGCGCGAGCGCGAGGCCCTGGCTGAAGTCGAGCTGGACGACCTCGGCCGCCCAGGACAGGACGAACGCCGCCCCGACGATCGCGATGCCGAAGATGAGCGCCTTGACGGGATCCGGCGCCGGGATGCCGCCGAGGACGATGGCCGCCCCCGGGATCATCAGCGCGAAGGCGAACGCGACGTACAGCCAGCCCCGCGGGTTCGCGGGCGCGTCTTCATCGGGTCGTGGGCGACGGGGTCGGCCATGTCGGGCATCGGGATCCTCGGGTACGCGGCTCGGGGTTCTCGGTGGATGGCTCCCGTCCATCATCGCCGATCGCGGCCGATCAGGCGACCCTGCCCCGGATCAGGCGGTCTTGCGCCGCCGTGCAGGCCGCGCCTCGGCGGCCTCGTCCTCGTCGTCGGCCTTCGCGGACGCCGCCTTGCGGGTCGTCGACTTTGCGGCGGCGGGCTTCGACGCCTCGGCCTTCGCCTTGGCCGGTCGCGACGCGCGCTCCTTCTTCGCGTCCGCGACCGAGACGGGCTCCGGCGAGCCGGCCGTCTTCACGTCGGTTGCCGCCTTGACGCTCGCCTCGAGCAGCTTCATCAGGTCCACGATGTTGGTGGACTCGGCGGCGGGCTCCGGCGTCGCGATCTCGACGCCCTCGACCTTCGCGTTGATGACCTGGAGCAGCGCCTCGCGGTACTCGTCCTTGTAGCGGGACGGGTCGAAGCTGTCGGTCATCGCCTCGACGAGCTGCTCCGCCATCTTGCGCTCGGCGGGCTTGAAGTCGAACTCCTCGGCCGGCAGGTCCAGCTCCGACGTGGCCCGGATCTCGTCCGGCCAGTGGAGCGTGGTGAGGAGCATCGTGTCCTCGAACGGGTCGAGGGCGGCCAGCGCCTCCCGGTCGCGGATCACGACCTTGCAGATCGCCGTGAGCTCCTTGTCCTCGAGCACCTGGCGCAGGAGGTAGAACGCCTTGCGGCCGATCTTGTCGGGCTCGATGTAGTACGCCTGCTTGGTGAACTGCGCGTGCTGGCGGGTGGTGTCGTCACGCGGGGCGAACTGCTCGATCTCGATGCTGCGGACGGTCTTGAGCGGGACCTTCTCGAGGTCCTCGTCCGTGATCACGACGTACTGGTCGGGCGCGTACTCGTAGCCCTTGACCGTGTCGCCGCGCGAGATGACCTTCTCGTCCTCGGGGCACCAGACCTTCATCTGGATCCGGGAGAGGTCCGTCTCGTGGAGCATGTTGAACCGGATCGCGTAGTCGGACTCGGTCGCTGTGTAGAGCTTGATCGGGATGGTGACCAATCCGAACTGGATGGCCCCTTTCCACATCGAGCGTGCCACGGTTCTGCCTGCCGTCCTCGCGTGGGCCGGTCCTCCGTTGGCGGCACCCGGGGCCGCCCCGCGAACCGGGACGTGACTCTACCATCCGGCCGCAACCACTCCCGCGTGCGGGAACGGCCCTCCGGCTTGCGAACGCCTAGCGGATCACGATCAGGGCGTCCACGTCCACGCGCGGTCGCCCTGCGCTCCCGACTGACGACGATCGAGATCGTGTGCGTGCCCGAGACCGTCCACGCCTTCGCGAAGAGGATCCGGCGATAGTGGGTCGACGTCGCGTGGGTGCTGACCGTCGCCACCTCCGTGCCGTCGACGAACACGCGGGCGGACCCTCGTGTCTTGCCGATGGGGGCGACCCACGCAACCGCGCGGCCGGTGAACGTCCGCGTGATCCGGGCGCCCGCCGCGGTCGCGAACGCCGTCGAGCCTCCCGACCATGACGTGCTCAGCGACGTCGACCACCTGCCCGACCGAACGAGCGATCGCGGACGTGTCCTGGTTGACGACGGACGCGAACGCGGGCGCGGTCCGCCACGCACTCACGTTGCCGGCGACGTCGCGGGCACGGACGCGGAGCTGGTAGGTGTGACCGGTCTTCACGGTGCGGTCCAGGTAGCGGCGGGCGGCCGACATCGCGACCGTCGCGGACCAGGTCCCCCCATCCACGCGCCAGCCCGCCTCGTAGCGCGCGACCCCGCTCGTCGCGTCCGTGGCGGCCCAGGCGCCGCGGGCAGCGTACGAGGTGGTGTTGAACACGGTGCCGGTCCTCGGCCGCAGGTTGGGGACCGTCACGACCGGCCTGTCCGAATCGACCTTGAGCCGGATGCTCACGCTGCGTGTCCGCGTGCCGTCGCCAGCGCGGACGATGACCTTGTAGGTACCCGACGGGGTCTTCGCGGGGACCGCGATCGACACGCTCGTGACGAGCGTGCTGCCGGCCAGGGCCGCCGCCTTGAGGGTGGCGGTCACCGGGGCGTCTGCAGTCGCAGTCAACGCGACATCGGCGGTGAAGTCCTCGGCCCGGATGACCTTGACGGCGACGGACACCGTGCGACCGGCCGCACTCGTCCACGACGAGACCCGCCCGGCCTCGACGTTGAAGTCGCCGAGCGCGACGAGCCGCGAGACGTCGAGCAGCGGGTCGGGGTGGCCGTCCGGGTCCGTCGACGTCTTCCAGTCGAGCGTGCCCGCCGCGATGAGGGCCGCCTTCGTCTGCGCGGGGGTCCGACCCGAACGCGAGGCGAGCCAGAGGGCCGCCGCGCCCGTCACGTGCGGGGCCGCCATCGACGTCCCCGACGAGTAGCCGTACCGGTTTCCCGGCAGCGTCGACCAGATGCACTTGCCCGGCGCGATGATGTCCACGTCTCCGCCGTAGTTGCTGAAGTTGGCGTACGTGTCGTCCGTGTCGTAGGAGCCCCAGGAGTAGCAGCCGTTGCCGCCCTGTGCGCCCGGCGCGCCGTCGGTGTCGGCGAGCGCCGAGACCGTGATCACCTCGTTGTACGAAGCCGGGATGAGGCGCGCGGCATTGAAGCTGTTGTTGCCCGCGGCGGCGACCACCGTCACCCCCGAGGCGACCAGCCGGCAGATCGCCTTGTGCATCGCGTCCTTGTTCGTGTAGCCGCAGTTGTGGTCGTCCGAGCCCGGCTTCGCGACCGACATGTTCACGGCCTCGATGAGCGGGCGGGTGGGATCCGTGGGGTCACGCTGGGCCGCGATCCAGTCCATGCCGCAGACGTACCACGAGATGAGGCCGGAGCCATCCGAGCCGAGGATGCGGACCGCCCACAGTCGCACGCCCGGGGCGACGCCGACGACGCCGCTGCCGTTGTCCAGGGCGCCGACCGTCCCCGCGACGTGGGTGCCGTGGCCGTTGCCGTCGCCCCAGGCGGCGCGGTTCGTGGAGCTGCAGTTGTAGCCACCGGCGACGTTGAGGTCGGGGTGGCTCCTGTCGATGCCGGTGTCGAAGATCGCGACGTCGGCGTTCACGCGGTCGTCCGACCCGTCGATGTGCGCGGTGGTGTTGCGCAGGCCGTCCACGCGGCGGACGCCCTTCGGGACGGTCTGGTCCGTCGCCCGCACGATCCCGTCCTCGGCCACGAAGGCAACCGCCGGGTCGGCGCTTACCTCGGCGAGCTGGCGGGGCGTGAGCTTGGCTGCGTATCCCTTGAGCGCGGCCTTGTACGTGCGATCCGCCGCGATCCCGCGGCCCTTGGCCCGTGCGTTCGCGGCCTTCGTGTCCGCGCCGTCCTCGTAGACGACGATGTAGCGGCCCTTCGGATCCGCCTTCGCAGACGGCTCGACGGAACCCTCGCCGGTCACGGGGCCGGCCGCGACGGCGAGCACGGGCTGCACCGAGGCGAGCGGGGACAGGGCGATGGCGGCGAGCAGGACGAGAGCGGCGGACGCTGTGCGCGACATGGCACTCCAGGAGCGACGAAGTGTGACGCCGGTTCCTCCGCCCGGCAACCACCTCAACCCTCGCCGAGTGCACCGCTCCCCACCATGGCCCAGTGGTCACGGGTGGGACATAGCCCCTGCGGTCAGGCCGACGCCGACGTCGCCGCTTGGGCGACCCGGAGCTCGGCCTCGGCCTCCGCCACCCGGGCGAGGATGCCCGCCCGCAGCGTCTCGAGGCCCGTCCAGACCGCCTTCGTTGCCGTGGACACCGACGTCAGCTGCGTCTTGAGGGCGCGGATCGCCTCGAGCTGTTCGCGCACGCCTGCGAGCGCTCGGCCGATCGCGGCCGCGTCGACGTCCACCTCGCGCTCCTGGAGCGTCGCGAGGGCGAGCAGGCGGGCGAGACGGACGGCCGCCTCGAGATAGGCGGTGTCGGGCGACTCCGGGTCGATGACCACGTGGACGTCGTCCCCGACGAGCGAGAACGGCGCGATCCCCGTCGGCGCGTGGGCCGGCGTCCAGACCGCGACCGACACGGCCGCGCCCCGGTTCTCGCGGGCCTCGCGGAGCTCCTCGCGCATCGCCCGCTGGGACATCGCCCGGTCCTTCGCCTCGAGGACCACCTTGACGTCCGCGCCGCGGGTCAGCGCGGCGTTGAGCGTGAGCACGAAGTCGCCCTTCTTGGAGCCCAGGAGCGCCCCGGTCTCGGTCCCGGTCCGGTCGACGAGGTCCCCGCTCCCCCGGGCGAGGTCGCCGAGCATGCCGTGGAGGAGGACCTCGAAGTCGCCGCCCTTCGCCGCGGACTTCGCCCGCTCGTCCGCCCGGGCGCGCGAGGCCGCCTCGATCGACGCGAGCCGCTCGTGGACGCCCTTGAAGCCCTCGCTGATCTCCTGGCGGAACTGGTGGAGCGGCGAGCCGAGCCGGGTCGGATCGAGGAGCTGGGCGACCTTGCTCCGGTCGCCGTCGAAGTACTGGCCGAGCAGGCCGCCGATCCGGCCGATGGCCGAGTCACGGCGCGTCTCGTCGAACAGCTCGTTCACGAACTGCTGGAGGGCGCCACGGTCACCGAGGAACTTCTCGAGCGTCCGGGGCAGCCGGCCGTCGCCGTCCGCGAAGTTGGCGCGCAGGACGTCCTCCACGGCGCGGGCCGCGGACTCGTTGACGGCCGTCGTCTGGGCCATGAGCTTCTCGAACTCGCGGCGGACCACGTCGACGTCCATGGCCGTGGACGCGTCCTGCATGGCCAGCAGGCCGATGCGCAGCGCGCGCTCCACGACGGCCGGTCGCTCCGCGGGCTCGCGATCGGCGAGCGAGGCGGCGAGGGCGGCGTCCACGACCACGAGGCGCTCGACGACGATCCGGTCGCCGTCGATGCGCACCGGGACCGGGGCGCCGATGGACGCCGGGGTGGGAACCGGCGTCGGCAGGGGGAGGATTCGGGCTTCCATGACGCCATCCTCGACGGCGTCCGTGTCACCTAGGGTGTCACAGCATCCGGCCCGGGTTGAGCAGCCCACGCGGGTCCAGCGCGCGCTTGATCGAGCGCATCACCTCGACGGCCTCGGGGCCACGCTGGCGCACGAGCCAGTCCCGACGGGCGACGCCGATCCCGTGCTCGCCGGTCACCGTCCCGCCGAGCCGGAGCGCGGCCTCGTACAGCTCCGCCCGGGCGGCATCGAGCCGCGTCACGGCCGCGTCGCCCTCCTCGCGGTCGAGGACGAACGTCGGGTGGAGGTTGCCGTCGCCCGCGTGCCCGAACGTCCCGACGGCGATCCGGTTGCGCGCGGCGATCGCCTCGATCTCGGCGAGCATCTCGGGGACCCGGCTTCGGGGCACGCCCACGTCCTCCATCCGCGCGACGCCGACGTGCTCGAGCGCCCGGAAGGCGAGCCGCCGTCCCTGGCGCAGCCAGTCGGCCTCCTGGGGATCCTGGGCGCGGATCACCGACGTCGCCCCGGATGCCTCGCAGACCGGGACCGCCGCGTCCATCTCCGCGACCGCCGCGTCCCCGGGGAGGTCCGACTCCACGAGCAGCATCGCCGCGGCGTCACGATCCAGGCCAAGCCGGTGGACGTCGTCGACGGCCCGGATCGTGAACCGGTCCATGAGCTCGAGGGTGACCGGGCCCAGCCCGGCCGTCGTGAGCCCGGCCACCGCCCGACCCGCCGCCTCGAGCGACGGGAAGAACGCGATGAGCGTGGACCGCGGCGGCGGCGCGGGTCGCAGGCGCAGGATCGCCTCGGTCACGATCCCGAGCGTGCCCTGGGACCCGACGAGCAGCGGGATCAGCCCGTACCCGGCCACGTCCTTGACGTTCTTGCCGCCGAGACGGAGGAGCGCCCCGTCGGCCATCACGACCTCGAGGCCGAGGACGGCATCGCGGGTGACGCCGTACTTCACGCAGCACAGGCCGCCAGCGTTCGTGCCCAGGTTGCCGCCGATCGTGCACTGCTCGTAGCTCGCCGGGTCCGGGGCGTAGAACAGGCCGCGCTCCGCGACGGCGGCCTTGAGGCGGGCGTTGACGATGCCCGGCTGGGTGGTGACGGTGAGGTTGTCGGCGTCGATCTCGAGGATCCGGTCCATGCGCGTGAACGCGATCGTGAGCGCACCCTCGATCCCGGCCGCCGCGCCCGAGAGCCCGGTGCCCGCGCCGCGCGGGACGATCGGGACGTCGAACTCGCCGCACAGCCGCACGAGCTCCACGACCTCGGCCGTCTCCGTGGGGAGCGCGACGGCGAGCGGCAGCCCCGCGGCGAGGTACGCGGTCTCGTCGCGCCGGTATGCCTCGCGGTCGGACGGGTCGTCGAGGAGGCGGACCGCCGGGAGGCGTGACGCGATCGCGCGCAGCAGGCCCGGGCCGTCGCCACGAACCGCGGATGGCGTCGCCACTTCGTTCGGCATGGCGGGCAGTATGGCGCGGGCACGGGAGTAGGATCAGTCCATGTCCGGGGTCCGCCACGGTGCCGCCGTGATCGTTGCGCTGCTGCTCGTCGTCATCGGCGGCTCGGTCGGGTCCGCGCCCGCATCGGCGATGACGCCACGGGTGGAGCTGCCGCATCGCCGCCACGCTGCCGCCTGCCCCGGAGCCCTCGGTCGCTGCCCGTCCGCCACCGCGATCGTGCCCGGCAGCGTGAACCGCACGAGCATCCACCTTCGCGCGACGTACGACGTCCGCGTCCGGCTGGGCATCGCCGCGCGGACGCTCAACGGCCGCGCGACGATCAGGGTCCAGAACCGCTCCGGCGCCGGGATCGACCGGCTCGAGCTCAACACCGTGATGCCCCGCCTGGGCGGGATGCGCCTGTCGACGACGACCGTCGACGGGGCCACCGTCACGCCCACCGTGTCACGACCAGACGATCCTCGTTCCCCTCGGCGGGGTGCTCCCCGACGACGCCACTGCCGTCGTCGTCGTCCGGTTCCGGGCGACCCTGCGCTCCTCGATCGCCGGCTCGAGCTGGCTGTTCACCCGGGCCAACGGGATCTCGAGCCTGTACCGCTGGATCCCGTGGGTCTCCCGCCGGACCCCGTTCGATCGCCCGAACCACGGCGACCCGTTCGTGACGCCGGTCAGTCCCTCGGTCCGCGTGACGTACCTGACGGACGTGCCGGTCGTGATCGCGGCCACCGGCTGGCGGACCTCGATCTCCGCGGACGGGCTGACCCAGGTGTTCACGGCTGCGAACGTGCGCGACATCACGACGTCGATCAGCCGCTATCGCACGACGAGCGCCACCGTCGGCGACAACGTCGTCCGGGTCTACTACCGGCCGGGCGCGCCGGCGGCCGCGTTGCTCACCGCGGCGAAGAACGCGCTCGTCGAAGCTCGAGGCACGGCTCGGTCCGTACCCGTACACGGTCCTCAAGATCGTCCAGTCCGCGGGCGGCTACGGGATGGAAGGGCCGGGCGTCGCGTGGATCCCGACGGGCGTCGGCTCGTCGAACCTGACCTACCTGGTCACCCACGAGGTCGCCCACCAGTGGTTCTACGGGCTGGTCGGCAACGACCAGGCGCGGGAGCCGTTCGCGGACGAGGCGATGACCGACTTCGTCGCGCGCTACGTGCTCGGCATGCGGCGGGCATCGCGATGCTCGACGGCGCCGCTCGACCGCTCGATCTACCGCTACGGCTCGACCTGCTACTACGAGCAGGTCTACATCCAGGGCGGCAACCTCATCGACAATGCGCGCAGGAAGATGGGCTCGACGGCGTTCTGGGGAGCCGTCCGCGGCTACATCGCGGACCACCGGTGGGGCCTGTCGCACACGAAGACGCTGCTCGACGCGCTCGACGACGCGACGTCGCTCAACCTTGGCTCGTGGTGGGGATCGCGGTTCCCCACGCTGTACTGAGGACTCCGACGGGATGGGTGGTTCGGGCGACATGGCGGCTGTGACGCGCGTTCGGCTCGCCACGGCCGACGACGCCGCTGCCTGCGCGGCGATCTACGCGCCGTACGTGGCGGAGACCGCGATCTCGTTCGAGATCGTCCCGCCGACGGCCGACGAGATGGCCGGGCGGATCGCCAAGGTGATGGCGCACTGGCCATGGGTCGTGGTCGAGGTGGAGGGCGTCGTCCGGGGGTACGCGTACGCGACCCGCCACCGCGAGCGGCCGGCATACGACTGGACGACGGAGACAACGGTGTACGTCCACCGTGAGTTCCACGGGCAGGGCCTGGGCCGGGCCGCAATGCGCGGGCTCGTCGCCGTCCTCCGGCTCCAGGGCTTCCACCTCCTCGTGGCCGGGATCACGGCCCCCAACCCCGGGTCGTTCGGCCTCCACCGGTCGCTGGGCTTCGGGCGCATCGGCGAGTTCGAGGCGATCGGCTGGAAGTCGGACGCGTGGCATGGCGTCGAGTTCTGGGGCCTCGAGCTCTCGCCGCGCGACCCCGTGCCGGACCCGGTGACGCCAATTGGCGACCTGATGGGGACGCCGGAGCTCGCGGCCGCGCTCGAGGGCCACGGAGCGGCCTGACGGTGCGCTCCGCGAGCCACGACCAGCGCGAGTTCCGCGCGCGCCTCGAATGGGGCGAGGCGGGCGTGCGCCTCCTCGCCGGCCAGGTCGACGTCGTGGTCATCGTGGACGTGCTGTCGTTCTCGACGTCGGTATCGGTCGCGGTCGAGCGCGGCGCCGCGGTGATCCCGCATCCCGTCCGCGACGAGTCGGCGGCGGAGCGCGCGCGATCGCTCGGAGCGACGCTCGCGAACCCGGAGCGGGGCGGACCCGGGCCGACGCTCTCCCCGGCCTCACTCTCCGTTCTCGGTCGGGGCGAGCTGCTCGTGCTGCCGTCGCCCAACGGCGCCACGTGCGCGTCGATCGCGGCCGAGGCGGGCGCGATCGTCGTGGCCGGGTGCCTGCGCAACGCGACCGCGGTCGGCCGGTTCGCCGCACGGTGATGCAGGGACGACGGCCGTCATCGCGGCGGGCGAACGCTGGCCCGGCGGCGGGCTGCGGCCCGCGGTCGAGGACCTCATCGGCGCCGGTGCGATCCTCGCGGCTCTCGACGAGGTCGGGCTGTCGCCCGAGGCGCACGCGGCGGTTGCGGCGTTCCGCGCCGCTGCCGGCGACCTGCGGCCGACGCTCGATGCGTGCGCGTCGGGACAGGAGCTGCGCGACGCCGGGTTCGGCCACGACGTCGCGATCGCGGCCGAGCTCGACGCCACCGCGCTCGTCCCGGTGCTCCTCGACGGGGCGTTTCAGGCCCGCTGACCCGCCTCAGGCGGGACCGCATCCCTCGGGGTCGGGCTCGTCGGCGAACAGCGGGCGGAAGCCCACGACCCAGCGCGCGTCGTCCTGGATGACGAGGGCGTCCGCGGCCAGGCTCCGTCCGATCTCGGCCGCGGCGGCCGCGTGGTCGCCTTCGAGGATGGCGCAGCGCTCGAAGCCCGGCGTGGTCACCGGCGTGCCCGCCGTGGCGAGGTCCAGCGGGCCGGTCCACGGAACCGCCGGGAGGATGGCGTCCCCGGCGCTCGCGATGTAGAGCGCCACGCGCGGCGGATCGACCGCCTCGCCGTCCACGAGCACGGCGAGCTCGGACAGCAGGTCGGCGGCGGCGAGTCGTGCGGGCACGTCGGCCGAGGGTGCCGGGATCTCGGGACCGGCGACGTCGCCGGTGGTGCTCAGGCCGTAGACCTGGAGGGTCGTCGCGTGGCGCCCGTCGTCCACGGTGAAGAACGTGGACTGGGCATCGAACAGGTCCGGGATGTCGAGCTTGCCGTCGCGCGCGACGCCCGACGCCTGGACGGCGGCCCACGCCGATGCGAGCGCATCCGGCCCAAGGCGTGTCTCCCGGATCGCCGGCAGCTTCGAGCCGCCCGGCGGATCGACGCTCAGCAGGACGCCGTCCGCCGTCAGCGCGAACCGGCGAGGCGTCGAGGCGTCCTGCCAGCCCATCATCCCGGCGTACTCCTCGACGCGCAGGAGGGTGTGGTCGGCCGCGAGCCCGGACGGCAGCGCAGCCGGCGACGGGGATGGAGCGATGGCGATGCGCCGCCACACGCGGCGACGAGGCCGGCGAGCACGACCGCCGCGGCGGACAGGCGGCGAGTCCGCGCGCTCACGCGACGCGATCCATGCGCGCATCGGCGGCCAGCGCCTGCGGGAACCACCGGAACGACGGCGGCAGCCGCGGGATCCAGAACCGCCAGGCGGTGACCAGCCACGCCTCCACCGCGCGCTCGCCCGGACCCCATGCGAGGCCGTACTCGGCGCGGGTGGTCGCCGGGAGCAGGCCGACCGCCGGGAGCATCAGCAGGTCCACCGCGGGCTGCGGGACGAGGCCGAGCACACGCCGCGCGAGCGGGGCGCTCCTGCCGAGCACGTCCGCCAGCTCGGCCCGGACGACGCCGTCGAGCGGCGGACGCAGGATCGACGCCGCGATCTCACGCGCCGCGTCGGTCGGGTGGATCGGCCCGCCCGGCGCGAGCATCCCGTCCACGTACGCGTCGAACGCGTCGACGTCCCGCGGCAGCACGTCGTCCGGGACGCCGAACAGCCGCCCGACCGGCCGCGTCTCCGCGTAGAAGCGTGCCCGGACGTCGGGCGGGAGCGGCCCCTGCCAGCGGTCGGTCACGCGGAGGATCGCGTGGATCAGGGTGGCGTGGACCCACAGCGAGAGCGCCGGGTCGAGCGCGCGGTACGCGGCGCCGTGGGTCGCCGCCGCGGCATCGTCACGGACAGGACCGGTCACGCGGGCGTGGAGGCGGTTGAGGCGCGCGATCTCCGCGCGGGCCGCCGGCGTCGTGCCGTAGACGATCCGGAGGTACGAGCGCAACGTCCCCGCGAGCCGCCCCCATGGGTCGGTGCGGAAGTCGGAGTGCTGGCTGACGCCTTCCGCGACGAGCGGATGCCCGACCTGGAGCAGCAGCGCGTACGGACCGGCACCGAGGAGGAACGCCGCCTCGCGGTTGAGCCGCCAGGCCTCCGAGCGGGGGCCGTAGAGGCCCGCGAGATCGCCGGCCGCGGTCGTCAGCGGTCGCTTGGCCGCCGGCCGACGAGCCACCACGCGGCCGGGAACACGGCGGCGGCGGCGAGCAGCTTCACGATGTCGACGCCGATGAACGGCATGAACCCGAGCTCGATCGCCTTCTGGAGGGAGATCCCGGCGGAGATCGCGAGCCACGGGACGCCGACCGCGTAGATGATCGCGGTGCCGATCGACGTCGCGCCGATCGCGCCGCCGATCCTGCGGTCCCAGCCGAGCTCCGCGAGCCTGCCGACGGCCGCCCCGGCCAGGACGAAGCCGACGAGGTACCCGCCGGTCGCGCCGAGGATGACCTGGATCCCGCCCTTGCCCTCCGCGAAGAACGGCAGGCCGACGACGCCGAGCAGCACGTACAGGAGCGCCGCGGCGCCGCCTCGACGAAGCCCGAGCGACCCGCCGACCACGAGCACGCCGAAGTTCTGGAGCGTGTACGGGACGGGGTTGCCGGGGATGGTGAACGCGATCTTCGCGGTCAGGAAGATGACCACCGCGCCGACGATAACGAGGACCGCATCGCGGATCCGGGGGCTCGTCCGCTCGCCCAGCCGGATGGGGACGAGGAAATCGCCGATGGTGAGGCCCTTCTCGGTCGCCGGGACTCGGGTGAGTGACGGGATCGCGTAGGACAAGTGGCCTCCTCGGGCACCGGGGTGACGACCGGTGTCGGGGGCAGTCTACCAACACGGGGCTCCCGCGGCCCAGCGACAGGCGGCCTTGCCTACTCCCCGCGGACCGCTGCCACGATCGAGCGCTGGCCGGCGAGTCGAGCGGGCTGCGCCGCCGCGACCATCGCGAGCACGACGCCGAGGACCAGCGCGAAGACGATGGTGCCCCACGGCAGCTGGACCCCGAGGTCGAGCCGCCCGCCCGCCGTCGCGACCAGCAGCATCCCGATCCCCACGCCCGCCGCGACCCCGACGAGCGCGCCGATCGCCCCGAGGATCCCCGCCTCCACGAGCACGGACCGCCACACCTGGCGCCGGCTCATCCCGACGGCGCGCAGCGTCCCCAGCTCGCGGACGCGCTCCCAGGTGTCCATCGAGAGCGTGTTGACGATCCCCAGCGCCGCGACGACGACGGCGGCGAGCGCGAGCAGGTCGAGCAGGCCGAACACGCGGTCCAACGCGTCGGCCACGGCGCCCTCGACGCGGGCGATGGGCGACGCGGTGAGGGCGAGCTGCCCGGCGAGCGCGGCGACCGCCGCGGAGGCCGCGGCACGCTTCGCCGGGTCGTAGCGGACGGCGACCGCGTCGGCGCCCACGACGCCGAAGTGGTCGAGCGCGTCGGACCAGCCGACGAGCACGCTCTCGCCCGATCGCCCGGGGAACGACCGCTCGATGATCCCGGCCACCCGCAGCTCCACGAGCCCTGCGGCGGTCGCGACGGCGAGCGTGTCGCCGACACCCACGCCGAGTCGCTCGGCGCGCGAGCGGGGCAGGATCACCGCGCCGCCGGCATCGAGCGCGGCCAGCGCGGCCGCCCGGTCGCCGGCCGTGAACGCGAGGCGGCCGTCGGCGGCAAGGTCGGCGCCACGGACCGCGGTCGCCTCGAGCCGCGTCCCGTCATACGCGAGGTCGAACGTCGCGATCGGCGTCGCGCGGACGACGCCATCGATCGCGGCCACCTCCTCGTCGACGCCCCCCTCCCCGACCGGCTGCGGGCGAGATCGCCGTGAGGATCTCGTCGCCCGGGACCACCTGGTCGAGCCAGGCCGTCGCGGTCACCCGCGCGTTGGCGGCAACGGAGCCGAGCGCCACGAGCATCGCCAGGCCCACGACGAGCGAGCCGACCGTGAGCGTCGTCCGGCCCCGGTCGCGGGCGATCGCGGCCCGCGCGAGGCGCTCCTCGAGCCGGAGCACGGCGCCGAACGGCAGCCCGACGACCCGCCCGAGCGGCCCGAGCAGCACCGGCGTCACGAGCACCGCGAGCAGCAGGACGCCGTACACGGCGACGGTCCGGAGCACGCCGCCGGCCGTCCCCCCGACGGGCAGCAGCACGATCGCGAGAATGCCGACGACGGCGGTCACCGCCACCAGCCACGAGGTGTGCGAGCGGACGCTGGCCGCGGGGTCGCCACGGACCCGGAGCGCGGCGATCGGGCTGACGCCCGCCGCGCGTCGGGCCGGCTCGATGGCCGCGACCAGCGTCACGGCCAGCCCGGCGAGGAACCCCGTCCCGAGGACGGTCGGGGTGATCGCAGGCCCGTCGATGGTCACCGAGCCCGCGACGTGCAGCCACCCGGCCGCCACGACCGCGAGCAGCGAGCCGAGCACGACGCCGCCGAGCGACCCGGCGGCACCGAGGATGAGCGCCCCGACGAGCACGACGCGGACGACCTGCGCCCTGGTGGCGCCGGCGGCGCGGAGGAGCCCGAGCTCGCGGACGCGCTCGACGACGGTCATCGCGAGCGTGTTGAGGATCAGGAACGCCGAGGCGAACAGCGTGATCGCGGCGAGCAGCGCCATCGTCGCCCGGATGTCAGCGGTGGACGCCCGGAGGGACGCCGCCACGTCGCGCGGCGCGGACAGGACGTACGGCTCGCTCGTGAGGGCCTGCGTGAGGCCCGCCGTGACGTCGTCGACCGTCGCGCCGGCCGCGAGGACGATGTCGATGCGCGACAGCCCGCCGAGCGATTCCAGCGTCGGGCACGGGATCGCCGTCGCCGGCACCCAGCGCCGCGGCGGTGAGCAGCGGCAGCACGACGGTGCGCCCGGAGGACCCGACCTCGGGCCCGTCGCCGGACAGGATGCCGACGACCCGGACGCGGAGCGGGGCGCCGGCGCCGAAGATCGACAGCTCGTCACCCAGGGCCAAGCGCCTCGGCAGCGGCCAGCCGCTGGGTGATGAGCGCGGCCGGCTCGTCGAGGCCGGACAGCGGCGCGCCGCTCGCGAGCGCGAGGTCGCGCACGCGTGGCTCGCTCGCCGGGTCCACGCCGAGGACCGTGACGGGCTCCCCCGTCGCGCTCACCCGACCCGGCTCCGCCCCGAGGTATGTCCGCCGCTCGATGGCCGGCGCGGCGAGGGCGACGCCGGGCACGTCCGCCGCGGCAGCGAGCGTGCGGGCCGACAGCCCGGTCTCCGCGAACGCGGCGACGCGCAGGTCCGCACGCCCGACGAGCGAGGCGACGGTCCGGTCGATCGAGCCGTCGAGTCCGGCGCTCACCGCGAGCGCCGCGACGAGCACCGCCACGCCGAGCGCGATCCCGAACGCGGTGAGCAGGCTCCGCGTCGGGCGTGCGACGACGCTCCGCCAGGCGTACGGAACGAGGCCGCGCACCGTGCGGGCGCCTAGAGCCCGAGCTGCGCGAGCCGCGTGATGAGCGGGCCTGCGGCGTGGTCCTCGCGGCGGCCGAGGACGATCTCGTCCCGGATCCGGCCGTCACCGACGACGAACACGCGGTCCGCGTAGGCGGCCGCCTTCGCGTCATGTGTGACCAGCACGATCGTCTGGCCGCGGTCCACGCAGGTGCGCCACAGGGCCTCGAGGATGTCGATGCCGGTCGTGAAGTCCAGGTTGCCCGTCGGCTCGTCCGCGAACAGGAGCGAGGGCCGCGTGACGATCGCCCGCGCGACCGCGACGCGCTGCTGCTCGCCCGCCGACAGCTGGTCGGGCCGGTGCCGCTCCTTGCCCGTCAGGTCCACGAGCGCGATCGCCTCGCGGACCCTGCCGGCGAGCTCGCCGTGGCGCGGGTCGAGGCCCGCGATCGTGAACGGCAGGCCGACGTTCTCGACGACATCGAGCAACGGCACGAGGTTGAACGACTGGAACACGAACCCCGTCCGCTCGCGCCGCAGCCGGGTCGCCTGGTCGTCGGACAGGCGGCCGATGGCCTCGCCCGCGAGGAACACGTCGCCCGCGGTCGGCCGGTCGAGGCCGCCGAGCAGCTGGAGCAGCGTGCTCTTGCCCGAGCCCGACGGGCCCATGAGCGCGACGAACTCGCCGGGCATCACCGCCAGGCTCACGCCGCGGACGGCGTCGACGATCTCGCCGGGCATCCGGTACTGCTTCGTGAGCGCGCGTGCCTCGAGGATCGGGGCGGCCGCGTTGTCGGTCTGCGGCGAGCGTGTCGCCGCCGGGGCGGCGTCGGGTGCGGGAGGTGACTGCAGCGTCATGCGGCTCGATCGGCTCCGTGCGGCGAGTGCCGTCCCGTGCGGACGGGACCGGTTCGTACGCTAGCGGTGCGGTCCGGTGCGGTCAGGGACCCGATGGTCCTACCCGCCGAACGCGCCGCCGCCGAAGAACCGGGCCGTGATCGACTGCAGGATCGAGTCCACGAGGCCGAGATCCGACGGCGGGTCGATCACCCGGAGCTGCCCGGGCGGAGCGTCGGGCGCGCGCGGCGTCGGGCGCGGCGTGGGCGAGGGGCTCGGGGTCGCGACGAGGACGGGCAGCAGCACCGGGGTCGCCTCGGGCGTGGGGCTCGGAGTCGGCGTGGGTGCCGGGGTCGCGGCCGGCGTGGGCTTCGGTTTGGGAGTCGGCTTCGGCGTCGGCCTGGGAGTCGCGACCTCGGGCTTCGGCTTCGCCGTCGGGCGCGGCGTGGGCTTGGGCTTCGCGGTGGGCTTCGGGGTCGGCTTCGGCGTCGGCTTCGGGGTCGCGGTCGCGGTGCTGCAGCGGTCCGCGAAGATCACCGTCCACAGGAACGTGTCGCCCGACGTCTTGAAGGCGCCCACGCCGACGACGTCCCACGCCGAGCCCATGATGTTCTTGCGGTGGCCGCTCGAGTTCATGAACTGCTCGAACACCCACTTGGTGGCGTCGTCCTCGCTCGCGCCCGGCCAGGTGACGGTGCCGATGTTCTCGCCCGCGAGCTTGAAGCAGTAGTCGTACTTGTGCTCCATGTACCAGAACACGTTGCGGCTCGTGCCCTTGATCGTGTGGCTGAAGTAGTTGCGGTCGGCCATGTCCTCGCTCCGCCAGCGCGCGATCTTGCGCAGCGCGAGGTCCTGCTTGAGCGCCTTGCGGCCGCCCGAGGCACGGGCCTGGTTCTGGAGCGAGATGAGCTGCGTCTCCGACCCGGAGCTGAAGGTGTTCGTGTCCCAGCCGAAGACGCCACGCGGCATCGCGAGAAGGCCGAGCGAGGTGGCGAGCAGCGAGAGCACGACGAGCAGCGCGAGCCGGCGAGGGTCGGCGACAGGCGCAAGGAGCCGCAGGGCAACGGTGCGGGACATGGACGGATCGTGCCCGCGGCCCCGTATCCCATCCCCGGCGCAATGGTCCCAACCGGACCCGCCCGGGGTACCAGTCTTCGCACCGCACTTGCCCCGACCGCACCTGACCGCACTCGCGCCAAGGGCAGCCGTCGTCCCGTCGGCGGGGCCCGGATGCGTCGTCCGCGTCACCCCGGCCCGATCCGGTACACTCCGCTGGCCCTGCGCGGCGCGCGAGCGCCCGGGGCGGCCGCGGTGACCTTAGCTCAATAGGCAGAGCACTGGATTGTGGCTCCAGAGGTTATGGGTTCGAGCCCCATAGGTCACCCCAATTCCCTGGTCGTGATCCAGCGTCAGGTGATCGGCGCGCCAAGATCGAAGACTTCTTCATGTGATAGTCTCCCAAGCTCATCCAGCCCTGAGGAAGCGCGTGCCGATCCCCCTGTACCAGGCCAAGGCGGAGTTCTTCCGGACCCTGGGCCACCCGGCCCGGATCCGAATCCTCGAGCTGCTCGCCGAGCGCGATCATGTCGTCCACGAGCTGCTCGAGCAGATCGACATCGAGCCGAGCAACCTCAGCGCCCAGCTCGCCGTGCTGCGCCGCGCCGGCCTCGTTGCGCCGACGCGCGTCGGTCACGAAGTCGTCTACTCCATCAGCATCCCCGAGGTCCGCGACCTTCTGCTCGCCGCCAGGCGGATCCTGCTCTGCATCCTCGACGACCAGGGCACGCTGCGGGTCGCGCTGGAGGATCACGGCCCTCTGGCTGACGACCGTGGCGAGCCCACCGCCCCGGCCACGCGGTGACCGGCAGATCCATCGCCAGCGCCTCGCCCAACCCGCGCGAGGTCACGACGGCAATCGTCGATCGGACGCGGGCACTGCTCCCGGCGCGAAGTGACGTCGTGGCGATGCGCCGCCAGCCGCGGCGCGACGTGCTCGCCGGCATCACGGTCGCGATCGTCGCGCTGCCCCTCGCCCTCGCATTCGGCATCACGTCCGGGTTGGGTGCCGGGGCCGGGATCATCACCGCGGTTGTCGCCGGCATCCTCGCGGCGGTCTTCGGCGGCTCCAACCTGCAGGTCTCTGGCCCAACGGGCGCCATGACCGTGGTGCTGGTACCGATCGTCGCCGAGTTCGGCGCGGACGGCGTGCTCGTCGTCGGCCTCATCGCGGGCCTCATCCTCGTGGGCCTCGCGTACGCCGGGGCCGGCCGCTACATGCGCTACATCCCGTTGCCCGTGGTCGAGGGGTTCACGATCGGGATCGCGGTGATCATCGCGCTCCAGCAGATCCCGTCGGCCCTCGGCGTCCCCGCCACGGCGGGCGAGGGCGTGGTCGCGGGCGCGGCGGACGCCGTTCGCGCGTGGGTCGCGGCCCCGGACCTCGTCTCGCTCGCGATCTGTGTCGCAGTGGCCTCGACCATGCTCGTAGCGGCCCGCATCCGGCCGGGTGTCCCCGTGTCGCTCGTCGCCGTGGGCGCGGTAACGGTCGCGGCGGCAGCCGCTGGCCTCCAGGTCGTCGTGATCGGCGCGGTCCCGACAGGTCTCCCGGCACCCTCGGTGCCCCCGATCGAGCCTGGGAGCCTCGGCGCACTGCTCGTCCCGGCCATCGCCGTCGCGGCACTCGCGGCGCTCGAGAGCCTGATGTCCGCGACGGTGGCCGATGGGATGAGCGTTGGCGAGCGCCACGACTCGGACCGTGAGCTCCTCGGCCAGGGTGTCGCAAACCTCGTGACCCCACTGTTCGGTGGCATCCCGGCCACGGCTGCGATCGCGCGGACTGCGGTCAACGTCCGGTCCGGGGCCCGGTCGCGGCTCGCGGCGATCACGCACTCACTCGCGCTGCTTGCAGTCGTGCTGTTCGCATCGCGCTGGGTCGGCATGATCCCCCTCGCCGCGCTCGCAGGTGTGCTGGTCGCGACGGCGATCCAGATGGTCGAGGCGTCGAGCCTCGCCGCCCTGCTGCGGTCCACCCGGGGCGACGCGGCCGCGCTCGTGATCACTGCGGGCGCGACGATCGTCCTCGACCTCGTGACGGCTGTGATCCTCGGGCTCATCGTGGCCGGGGCATTCGCCCTCCAGCAGATGGCGCAATCAGCCAGGATGGACGAGATCGAGCTCGACCACGCGGATCACTCCGCCGAGGAGCAGGCGCTGTTCGATGAACACATCGTGGCCTACCGCCTTGACGGACCGTTGTTCTTCGGAGCGGCGCACACGTTCCTCCTCGAGCTCTCCGAGCTTCGCGAGGTTCGTGTCGTGGTGCTCCGCATGTCGCGGGTAGCCACGCTCGATGCGACGGGCGCATCCGTGCTTGCGGACACGATCAAGCGCCTCGAGGGACGCGGGATCACGGTCATGCTGTCGGGCGTGCGACCCGAGCACACGACGATCCTGTCCCGCCTCGGCGTCTACGGCGAGCTGGCAACGGAGCATCACGTGTTCGGCTTCACGCCAGATGCGATCGCCCATGCGCGGACGCACGCGCGCCGTCTGCGCCACCTGCCGACCGACTCGGTCGCTGGCATTCCACGAAGCGCCGTGCTTGACTAGCGCAAACGGGACCGCCGTCGTCCAGGTCCCCCAGGAGGAGCGCGCCATGTCGGACGAAGCCGAGCGACATCCCACCACCGCCCAGGCCCTCTCGGAGTGGCGCACCGCCGAGCAGGCCGCGGCCGTCGCCCGCCGGGGCCGGCTTGCCGCCGATGCCGCGGTCACCGCGGCAAGCGAGGCACTGGAGGCCGCCAAGGCAACCGCCGAGGCCGCGAAGGCCGCCCAGGCGGCAGCCGCTCTCGCCGAGCTGTCGGCCGCCAAGACCGCGGCGGCCGCCAGGTTGGTTGCGCAGGCGACGGTGGCAGATGCGGCCGACGCGGAATCTGAATCAGCGATGGCCGACGTGGCCGAGGCGGAGGCGCACGAGCGCTATCGGAGCGCGGTCAAACGAGCCGAGGACGTGCGAACGGATCGCTGACCCCAAACCGCGGGGACCGGTTGCGCCGCGCGCTAGCGGGTCGCGGAGGCCCCTGTCGTGCCTGGCTGGCCCTGGTGAACCGGCCGCAGGATCGTCGGCATCGACCGCGTGCCGTACCACTTCGCCGCGGTGACCTCGTCAACCGACGAGTGCCGCGTGCGCTTCACCGCGCGACCGATCGTGGACTCACGAGTCAGGCGGCGGATGTCCATGCGCAGGCTTCCCATGCACGCACGATGCGCGCGGGCGCCCTCGGGCCGTGACCTATCAATGCGCGGCGCCGTAACAACGGCATCGCGGAACGCTCAGCCGGCCGCCACCGCCGAGCTGTCCGGCGACGCGCCGTCCGGCCGACCCCCAACCCGCCCGCCGAACAGCGCGCCGAGCGCCTCGACGGTGAGGAGCCGGGTATCGGTCACCGCCCAGTCCGCGCCCTCGAGCGCGCCACCGACCCCCACCGCGACCATCCGGGCCGCCTTGATCGCCTCGATGCCGGCCTGCGCGTCCTCGATCCCGGCACAGTCCTCGAACCGCACGCCGAGCTGCTCTGCCGCGGACAGGAAGATCTCCGGGTCCGGCTTGCCCTTCACGAGCGACGCCGGGTCCACGATCACGTCCACCAGCCCACCGATGCCGAGGCGCTCCACCACGTCCCACACGTTGTGGCTCATGGACGCGATCCCCGTCCGGATGCCCCGCGCCCGCAGGTCCGCCAGGAGCTCGCCCATCCCGGGCAGCAGGTCGGCCGGTGTGACCTTCTCGATGAGCTCCCGGAAGTAGGCGTTCTTCCGGTCGGCGAGCCGCACCTTGTCCGCCAGGCTCGCGGTCTGGCCCGCGTTGTCGAGGATGATCTGGAGGCTCTCCATCCGGCTGACGCCCTTGAGCCGCTCGTTGAGCTCGCGGTCGAACGGCAGCGAGACCTCCGCGGCCAGCCGCTGCCACGCCCGGAAGTGGTGCTCCGCCGTGTCGGTGATCACGCCGTCGAGGTCGAACACGACGGCCTCGAGCCGCGGGTCCATGGCGACGACGGCGGGCGCGTCGGGCAGCACCGTCACCGCCCGGCCGAAGTGGCGCAGCTCGAGCGGCCCGCCGGCCTCGAGGGCATAGGTCGTCTCGTGGCGGGTCATCGTCACCCGGAGCAGCGCGTCGGCGACGCGCAACCCGAACGCGAGCCGGGTCCAGGCCGTCGGGAGTCGCGGGGCGAACGACAGCCGCCCGTCGTCGTCGCGCAGGCCGCCGAACCCCGACACGAGCGACACCCACGTTCCGGCCATCGCCGCGATATGGACCCCGTGCGAGACGTTGCCGTTCACGTCGTCGAGGTCCATCCGCGCCGTCTGGAGGAAGTACCGGTAGGCCGGGCCGTCGTACCCGAGCTCCGCCGCGGCGACGCTCTGGATGCACGGCGAGAGCGACGAGTCGCCGGTCGTGAGCGGGTCGTAGTAGTCGAAGTTGCGCTTCTTCTCGGCCGTCGAGAACTGGCTGCCGAGCAGCACCTGCGCCAGGACGATGTCCGACTGCTTGAGGACCTGGTGGCGGTAGATCACGAGCGGGTGGTAGTGGAGCAGCAGCGGGTAGCGGTCGCGTGGCGTGCCCGCGAAGTCCCACGGCGCACGGTCGAGGAACGAGTCGTCCTGGGCGTGGATCCCGAGGGTCGCGTCGCGCGGGATCCGCATCCGGTCCGCGGCCCGCGTCCACTCCCCCACCTCGGTGACGTCGAGGCCGATCGCTGACGTCAGGGCCGACCACGTCTCGGGCGCCTCGGCGGACAGCTCGGCGGCCAGCTGCGCCGCGTAGCGCAGGTTCGCGCGGGCCATGAGGTTCGTGTAGCCGTTGTTGTTGACGAGGGCCGTGTACTCGTCGGGCCCGGTCACCTCGTTGATGCAGAAGGCGCCGTCCTGCGCGGCGATGTAGTCGCCGAGGTCGGCCCACAGCCGGGCCGTCTCGAACACGATCTCCGCGCCGCCCTCCAGCAGCAGCGACCGGTCGCCCGTCGCGGTGACGTAGCGCCGGATCGCGTACGCGATGTCGGCATCGATGTGGTACTGGGCCGTGCTCGCCGGGTAGTACGCGGACGCCTCCTCGCCCCCGATCGTCCGCCACGGGTAGAGGGCGCCGCGCTGGCTCAGCTCGGTGGCCCGCGCCCGCGCCTTGTCGAGCATCGAGGCCCGGTACTGGAGCAGCGAGCGCGCGATGTCGGGCTGGGTGTAGGCGAAGAACGGGAGCGCGAAGATCTCCGTGTCCCAGAAGTAGTGACCCTCGTAGCCCTCGCCCGTGAGGCCCTTGGCGGCGATGCTCGTCCGCCCGTCGCGGCCGGCCGACTGGAACAGGCTGAACAGGTTGAACCGGACGCCCTGCTGGAGCGCGCCGTCGCCGTCGAGCTCGACGTCGGACACGGCCCAGAACCGGTCGAGGACCGCGCGCTGCTCCTCCACGAGGGCGTCGAACGGCATGCCGCGGATCTCGTCGATGGCGTCCCGCGCCGTGGCGACCAGCCCGTCCTCGGGATGGTCGAGCGAGGTGCAGTACGCGAGCAGCTTGGTGATGCCGATGGACCCGCCGGGCGGGACGACGACGTCGATGGTGAGGGCGACGCCCTCCTCGTCGGCGAGCGACGAGGTCTGCAGCGTCCGACGCACGGCGTCGTCGGCGTGGACGACGTGGTCGACGGCCGCGGCGATCGCGAGCCGCGTGGTGCCCGTGCGCTGGACGACGGCGCCCCACGTCCCCGACGCCTCTCGGTCGATCGTGTGCAGCGCGCCCTCGGGGAGGTGCGCGCCGACGCGCGGGTCGTCGGACGCCTCCTGGTTGTGCACCCGGGAGTGGATCCGGGACACGACGCGCAGCGGGGCCGTGCCCTCGAGCAGCGTGACCCGGAAGTCGATCGCGGCGACGCTCGGCCTCGCGAGCGACACGAGCCTCCGGCTCTCGACCTCGACGAGGCTGCCGCCCGGCGCGCGCCAGCGCAGGGTCCGCGCGACGACCCCCGTGCGCAGGTCGAGCGACCGCTCGTACGCCTCGACGATGCCCGTGGACAGGTCGAGGGGCTCCTCGCCGACGACGAGCTGGATCCGCTTGCCGTCGGCGACGTTGAGCATCACCTGGTGGTTGCGCGCGTACCCGAACGCCGACTCGCCGTACGCGATCGGCGTCTCCTCGTAGAAGCCGTTCACGTACGTCCCGTGGACGACGTTGCCGGCCTCCTCGTCCACGTTCCCGCGCAGGCCGAGATGGCCGTTGGCCAGCGCGAAGATCGTCTCGTTCCGGGCGGCGACCGCGGGCTCGAAGTCGAGCTCGCGGATCCGCCAGGCGTCGACGGGATAGAGCGGGCGGAGATCGTTGACGGCCATGGGGTCGCGGTTGGTCAACCCTTGACCGACCCGCCCACGATGCCCCGCACGAAGTAGCGCTGGAGCCCGAGGAACACGATCAGCGGGACCGCCATCGTCACGAAGGCCGCCGCGGCGAGGTACTGCCAGCCGCCACCGAGCGAGCTGACGAGGTTCGACACGACGATCGTGAGCGGCGCGTTGTCCGGGTTCTGGGCCCCGAGGTAGATGAGCGCGACCAGGAGGTCGTTCCACACGAACAGGAACTGGAAGATCGCGAGGGCCGCGATCGCCGGCACCGTCATCGGGAGGGCGAGCCGGAAGAACGCGGTCACGGGGCTCGCCCCGTCGATCGCGGCCGACTCGAAGACCTCGCGCGGCAGGTCGCCCATGAAGTTGCGCAACAGGAAGATCGCGAACGGCAGCCCGTAGCCCGTGTGCGCCAGCCAGACCGCCAGGAACGACCCGGCGATGTTGAACCCCTTCGGGCCGTACAGCTGGAGGATCGGGATGAACGTGGACTGGAGCGGCACCACGAGCAGGCCGACCACGAGGATGAACAGGACGTCGCGGCCGGGGAAGCTCATCCAGGCGAACGCGTAGGCCGCGAACGCGGCGACCATGATCGGGATGATCGTGGCCGGGATCGAGATGAACAGGCTGTTGATGAAGCCCGACGTGATGCTGTCCTGCGCGAGCACGAACTTGTAGTTGTCGAGGGTCAGCTGCGACGGGTTGAACAGCACCGTCCACCAGCCCGATTTCGTGACCTCGTCGGGCGGGCGCAGCGAGTTGACGAGCAGGCCGATCGTCGGGATCAGCCAGATGAGCATCAGGAACACGATCACGAGGTGGATCGGGAGCCGGCCGAGGAAGCCCGGCCCGCGCCGGGTCCGGGTCCGGCTCGCGGTGGCGGCGACCGGTGCGCTGGTCATCGGATGGCCTCCTGGGCACGGAACCGCCGGATGTTGATCGCCATGACCGGGATGATCGCGAGCAGCAGGATCACGGCGATCGCGCTCGCCCGTCCCGGCTGCCCGAAGTCGTACAGCTGCTTGATCATCTGGAACGCCACGACCTGGGTGTCGAAGTTGCCGCTGGTCATGACGTACACGATGTCGAACGCCTTGAGGGCCGTGATGATCATCGTCGTGGTCACCACCGCGATCGTCGGGGCGAGCAGCGGGAGCGTGATCCCCCGGAAGACCTGGCGCTCGGACGCGCCGTCGACCCGGGCGGCCTCGAGCAGCTCGGGGTTGATGCCCTTGAGCGCCGCGGACAGGATGACCATCGCGAAGCCGGTCCACATCCAGGCCATGACGACCACGAGCAGGATCGTGTTGAACGCGTAGTCCGTCACCTGGAGCCAGGCGACCGGCTCGATCCCGAACACCTCCAGGATCGCGTTGAGCGTGCCGACCTGGGGCTCCGGCGGGGTCACGTAGAAGTACATGAACGACCAGATGACGCTGGCCGCGACCATGCTGATCGCCAGCGGCACGAAGATCACCGACTTGGCCACCGTCTCGTAGCGCACCCGGTCGACGAGCAGCGCGATGAGCAGGCCGACGCCGACCGTGAACGCCGTCAGCGCGACGAGCCAGATGAGGCTGTTGCGGAGGGCGATGAGCGACGCGTCGTTGGTGAAGAACCAGGCGTAGTTGTCGAGGCCGATGAACGACGTCCCGGCCTTGTTCTCGAAGCTCCGCACGATGGTGCCCAGCGTCGGGTAGACGAGGAACACCCCGAGGAACGCGAGGGCGGGGGCCAGCCACAGCCAGGGCCGGAGCTTTGGCCGGATGCGCTGCCCGAACGCGCGGAGCAGCTGCTCGGTGAGCCAGATGTAGCCGATGAGCACCGCGGGGACGCCGACCACCACCACGATGGCCGTCCCTAGGCGTGGGTCCATGCTCGCTCCCTCGGAACTGGGTTGGTGGCGGGCGACCCGGAGGGCCGCCCGCCGGAGGAGGAGGAGCCGCTACTGGGCGTACGCGTCGACCTGCGTCTTGTCGAGATCCGCGAGGATCGCGTCAAGCTGGTCAGGCGACTGCACGTACTTCACGATCGCCGCGTTGAACGCGCTGTTCATCGCCGTCGGCATCAGGTCGGACGCGTCGAACACGAACGTCTTGGCGTTCTGCAGGAGCTCCGCGGACCGCTTGCTGATGTCGTCGGGGTAGGAGGTGGCGTTCTTGTTGGCCGACAGCGCGCCGCCGATCTTGACCCAGATGTCCTGGGCCGGGGCGGTCACGAGGTAGGCCATCAGCGAACGCGCGGCCGGCGTGTCGTGGAACATGCCGAACAGGTCGCCCGCGCCCTCGACGGCGCCCGCGTAGGCCGGGTCGATGTCGGGGAAGGGCACGAAGTCGTAGTCGGTGCCGGCCGCTGCGGTCTTGAACGCGCCGAGGCCGGTGATGAAGCTCGCCTGGTGGTGGAACAGGCAGCCCGGAGGCGACTTGAACATCGGGTCGCCGCCGTTCGCGAAGTTCGTGCTGTTGATGGTCTTGGCGCCGCCGTAGCTGTTCGCCACGACGTCACCGAACGTCGTGAACGCCGCCTTGATCGCGGGGTCCGTCCACTTGGTCTGCCCCTGCCACCACGTGTTGTAGACGTCGGGTCCGGCCTGGCGCAGGACGATGTCCTCGATCCAGTCGGTGCCGGCCCAGCCGGATGCGGCGCCGGACTCGACGCCCATGCACCACTCGGCGTCGGCCTTGTCCTTGTTCGCGGTGGCGAGCGCCTTGAGGTCGTCCCAGGTCGCGGTGGACCCGGAGGCGATGTCGATGGTCTTGGGGCTGTACCAGATCAGGCCCTTGACGGCGGTCTTGATGAACACGCCGACGAGCTTCCCGTTGACCGTCCCGAGCTCGACGAGCGGCGCCGCCGTCTCGGACGTGTAGGTGGCCGCGTCGAGCACGCCGCCGAGGTCGATGAGGCTGTCCGCCCACTCGACCATCTGGCCGGGGCCGGGCAGGCCCGCGAGGTCGGGCAGCACGCCCGAGGCCACGCCGGTCGTGAGGACCGTGTTGAGGTCCCGGGTGCCGGTGTACTTGACCTTCGCCCCGGTCTGGTCCTCCCACGGCTTGACCATCGCGAAGAAGGCGTCCTGTTCCGTGCCGCCCCATGTGCCGATGACGGTCACGGTCTGGCCGGTCAGGTCCTCGCCGCCCGCGGACGGCGCGGCGCTCCCGCTGGCGCCCGGGGCCGCACTCTGGGCCGGCGTGGACGCGGCAGGCGCGCTCGCAGCCGGGCTTGCGTTGCCCGATGAACAGGCGCCGACGAGCAACGCGATCGCCGTGATCGCGACGGCCGTCCTGGCGCCGAGGGTGCGTGTGGGTTCAATCACTGGTTGCGCTCCTCCTGTGTGCTGGACATCGACGAGGTGCTCGGCTTCTCCATGGCCCTCCAATACGTCAGCCGCGAGGCGCCGTGGAGTCGCGGACGACGAGCTCCGTGGGGAGCAGCGTCCGTTCCATCCCGGCGCGTCCGGCGAGTCGTTCCACCAGTGCCCGACCGGCGGCGGCCCCGAGGTCGCGCGCCGGCAGGCGGATCGTCGTGAGCGGCGGGTCGAAGTGCCGCGCGAGCGGGATGTCGTCGAAGCCCACGACCGAGATGTCCCCCGGGACGCGGAGGCCCGCCTCGCGGACCGCCCGCAGCGCGCCGAACGCGACGATGTCGCTCGCGACGAAGGCCGCGGTCACGTCCGGGGCGCGCGCCAGGAGCTCCCCCATCGCCGTCCAGCCGCTCGCCGCGTCGAAGGCGCCCTCGATGACGAGCTCCGGCGCATACGCGACCGACGCCGCATCGAGCGCGTCGCGATAGCCCGCGAGCCGGTCGGCGGCCGCGGTGTACGCGAGCGGCGCGTTGGTGATGCACGCGATCCGCCGGTGGCCGAGCTCGAGCAGGTGGTCCACGGCGGTCCGGGCGCCCGCCCGGTTGTCGACGTCGACGCTCGGGACCGCGACCGACGGCAGGGAGCCCTGGACGATGATCGGGAACCCCTGCTCGACGAGCGCCACGAGCTCCGCGTCGTCGGTCCGGGGACCCGACACGATGAGGCCGTCCACGCGCTGCGAGCTCACGAGGTCGCTGTAGTGGCCGACGCCCGGCGAGAGCGGCTCGACGAGGACGCGGTAGCCGCCCAGGTGCGCCTCCGACCCGATGCCCCACAGGGTCTCCGCGAGCAGCGCGTCGACCGAGACCTGGTCGGGCGACTGGCGCAGGACGAGGCCGATCGTGTGCGAGGCGCCGCCCGCCAGCGCCCGCGCGGCGCCGTGCGGGTGATACCCGAGCTCCCGGGCGGCGTCCTCGACCCGCCGCCACGTGTCCTCCGGGATGCCGGCGTCGGCGCGCCCGTTGAGCACGAACGAGACCGTCGTCCGCGAGACGCCCGCGCGCGCGGCCACGTCGGCACTCGTCGCACGCTTCGGTCGCTGTGCCACAGACCCTCCAGGCGGGCCGCTGGGGCCCGCCGCTCCTCCTGGGTGTTGCGCAACTAACTCGCGTTAGTAACGCGCATTATCTCCGCCACGGACGCGGCGTCAAGTCCAAATCGCCACTCCACCGTTACGGATTCACAACGTGTTCGCTGGCGGCGGCACGCGGACCTCGGCGGGGGCGTCCCGGTGGATACTTGGCTGCCCATGACGGAGCACCACCCGCCTCAGCTGTCCCGCTACCGGGGCGTCCTCGCCCGGCCCGGCCGACCCCTGCGCCTCGCGGCGCTGCTCGTCGCCGTGTTCGGCATCGGCGCCGCGTTCCAGCTCCAGGTCGTGCTGATCCTCGGCGGCTCGCTGCTCGCCGTCGTCGTGCTCCTGTGGGCGTCGTGGCGGCTCGACGTGGCCGTCGCCGCGCAGACCCGCGCCTACGCCCAGGAGCTGGCGACGCGGGCGCAGCTGGAGGCGGCGATCGCCACGCTCGAGGAGCGCCAGGTCCTGCGCGACGCCTTCGTCGGCGTCATGTCCCACGAGCTGCGGACGCCCGTGACGACGATCTACGGTGCGGCGAAGCTGCTCGCGAAGTCGCCGCGCCGGCCGGAGCTCGAGACCCTCGTCGAGGACATCGAGGAGGAGGCCGACCGCCTCCACCGGATCACCGAGGACCTGCTCGTCCTGTCGCGCGCCGAGCACGGCCTCGTCGAGCTCCGGCCGGAGCCCGTGCTGGTGCAGCGGCTCGTCCCCGCGGTCATCGCCGAGGTCCGCCGCCGCCACCCGTCACTGGACGTGACCGTCGACATCGCGTCGGGGCTGCCGCCGATCTCGGGCGACGAGGCCGCGATGCGCCAGGTCCTCGTCAACCTCCTGGGCAACGCCGCGAAGTACGGCGCCGGGCAGCCGATCCTCGTCGCCGCGCGCACGCCCGAACCCGACGGCGCCGTCCTGCTCCGCATCGAGGACGCCGGCCCGGGCCTGCCCACCGAGGACCTCGAGCCGATCTTCGACCTGTTCTTCCGATCCGAGTCGAACGCCCGTCGGGCGTCCGGCACCGGAATCGGGCTGTACGTCGTCCGGCAGCTGGTCGAGGCCATGGGGGGCACGGTCACCGCGTACGCGGTCGAGCCGCACGGGCTGGGGTTCCTCGTGACGCTCCGGGCGGAGGGCGACGCCGACATCGACGAGCCCGACGGGTAGGCGCCCCGTGCCTTCCCGACTTCCTCCACGGAAGGGCCTCTCGGCATCACTCCCTGTGCTATCCGACGGCGAACTTGCACGATGCGGTGCGCATGCGGCCGGAACCATCACCGACGGTGATCAGGAGACTCGTAGATCCCTTCTGCCGCCGACCGGACTGGGGCACCGGCGCCCGATAGCACCTTGGGTGATGCGGCTGCATCAGGGCAGCGCACCCGGCCGGGAACCGACCGGACGCCTGACGCCGCTCGGCGGCGTCAGCCCTCGTCGTCGAGCCGGTCGGCGAGGACCTCGGCGAGGTGGCGGGCGCGGCGCCCGTCGAGGAACGCGATCTGCGTCCGGCAGCTGAAGCCGTCGGCGAGGATCTCGGTGCCGCGGGCGGTCTCGCGCAGCGCGGGGAGCAGCTCGAGCGCCGCGACCTTGCGCGTGATCCCCTCGTGGCCGGCCTCGGCGCCGAAGCTCCCGGCCAGCCCGCAGCACCCGGTGAGCACCTGCGTCGGGACGATCCCCGCCGCGGCCATGAGCCGGGCGTCCGCCTCGGCGCCGAGGACCGCCTGCTGGTGGCAGTGCGTCTGGACGAGCGCCTCGACCGGCTCGCCGGCCGGTGGCGCCCAGCCCACGCCGTCGAGCAGCTCCGCGAGCGTCGTCACGCGGCCGGCGACGGCCCGTGCCCGCGGGTCGTCGGGCAGGAGCGCCGGGAGGTCCACCCGGAGCGACGCGGCGCACGACGGCTCGAGGACGACGATCGGGTCGCTGCCGTCGCCGACCCCGGGCGCGTCGAGCGTCCGCCGCAGCACGTCCTTCGCCGCGTCGAGCTGGCCGGTCGTCGTCCACGTCAGGCCGCAGCACACCTCGCCGCCCGGGAGCGCGACGTCGAAGCCCGCGGCCGCGAGGACCCGCACCGCGGCGTGGCCCACGGCCGGCGAGAGGTGCTCGGTGAACGTGTCCGGCCACAGGACGACCTGGCCACGGTATGGCTCGGCCGGTGACGGGTCGGCGAAGCCGTCGCTGAAGGTGCGGCGGGCGATGCCCGGGATCCGCCGCTCCCCCGCGAGGCCGCCCGCGAGGGCGATGACCCGCCGCGTGGGCGGGACGGCGGCCAGCGCGTTGACGACCCGGACGCCGCCCGGGACCCGCCGGATGAGGCGCAGCCAGCGCGGCAGCCGCCCCAGCAGGTAGTGGCTGCGCGGCCGGACGCCGGCCCCGGAACCGCTGGTGGAGGACCTCGGACTTGTAGCTCGCCATGTCGACGCCCGTCGGGCAGTCGGTGCTGCACGCCCGGCAGGAGAGGCACAGGTCGAGGGCCTCGTGGACCTCGGGCGAGCGCCAGCCGTCCTCCGCGAGCGACCCGGCCGCCATCTCCTGGAGCAGCCTCGCGCGGCCGCGGGTCGAGTGGCGCTCGTCGCCGGTCGCGCGGTACGACGGGCACATGAGCGCGTGGCCCTGCGTCGAGACGCAGCGCCCGACGCCGATGCAGCGCTCCACCGCCGCGCGGAAGTCGCCGCCGTCAGCCTCGAACGCGAGGCCGGGCGTGAACGGCGCGAGCGTCGTCGGACGCGGCCGGCGGAGGTCCACGGC
Source organism: uncultured Chloroflexia bacterium (assembly GCA_963768035.1). GTDB lineage: Bacteria > Chloroflexota > Limnocylindria > Limnocylindrales > CSP1-4 > CAIXZV01. The sequence continues at coordinate 700,363 of CAVYGJ010000002.1, read as the reverse complement.
GAACGGCAGCGGGTCCACGATGATCCCGGGGTTGAGCAGGCCGGCGCTGTCCCAGATCGCCTTCCACTCCCCGAACGCCGCGAGCATCGCGGGGCTGAACTGGCGAGCCAGCAGCTCGCTCCGGGCGCGGCCGTCGCCGTGCTCGCCGCTGAGCGTGCCGCCGTGCGCGACGACGAGGTCCGCTGCCCGCTCCATGAACGCGCGGAAGCGCGCCTCGCCGCCAGGCGCATCGAGCCCGAAGCCCACCCGCAGGTGGATGCAGCCTTCCCCGAAGTGGCCGTACGTCACGCCCCGCAGGTCGGCGTCGCGGAGCAGGTCGTGGAGCGCGGCGAGATACGCGGCGAGGCGCTCGGGCGGGACGGCGGCGTCCTCGAACCCGGGCCAGGCGGGCGAGCCGTCGGGGAGCCGGGACGCACGGCCTGCGCCGTCCTCGCGGACGCGCCACAGGGTCGCCTGCGCACGCGAGTCCTCGATGAGCGACGCCGCCCGTGAACGGAGGCTCCGGCCGGCCGTCCGGGCGAGCCGCGTCGCGTGGTCGCGCATCGCGGTGGCATCGTCGCCGCCGGCCTCCACGAGCAGCCACGCGCCACCGGGAGGGAGGAGCCCGGGATCCGTCCACCCCGAGAGAACGCTCGACGGTCAGGCTCTCGACGGTGAGCGGCTCCTCGGCGAGGAGCGCCGGCACGGCAGCCGCGGCCTCGATGTCGTCGCGGAACGCGAGCACCAGCAGCCCCGTCGTGGCGGGCGGTGCGACGAGCCGCAGCGTCGCCGAGGCGACCACGGCGCAGGTGCCCTCGGAGCCCGTGAGCGCCCGGGCGACGTCGAAGCCGCGCTCGGGGAGCAGCCAGTCGAGGCCGTAGCCCGAGACGCGTCGGGGCCACGCCGGCAGCTCGGCGCGCAGCAGGTCGGTGTGGCGGCCGAGGAACGCCCGCAGCCGGTTGTCGAGCGCCGGCCCCAGGGCGTCGGTGCGGCGTCGTGTCCCGTCCGCCGTGACGAGCTCGAGCCCGAGGACGTTCTGCGCCGTCGTCCCCCACCGGACCGAGTGCGACCCGCAGGCGTTGTTGCCCACCATCCCGCCGACCGTGCACCGCGAGTGCGTGGACGGGTCAGGCCCGACGCGCAGCCCGTGGCGTGCCGCCGCCGCATTGACCGTGTCGAGGATCGTGCCCGGCAGGACCGTCACGGTCCGCGCCTCGACGTCGAGCGCCGTGATCCCGTGGAGGTGGCGTGCCGCGTCGACGACGATCCCCGGGCCGATGGCGTTGCCGGCGATGCTCGTCCCGCTGCCGCGCATCGTGAGCGGGATGCGTGCCGTCGAGGCCAGGTGGACCACGGCCGCCAGGTCGTCGACCGTCGCCGGTGCCACGACCGCCGCGGGCAGCACCCGGTAGTTCGACGCGTCGGACGCGTACATCGCGAGCGTCCCCGCGTCGGTCGCCACGTCCCCGCGCAGGTCCGCCCGCAGCCGGTGGACCACGTCGGCGAGGGCGTCCGCGGACGCCCGTGCGGCGGCAGGATCGGGCGCGAGGACGATCGGACAGCCCTCCAGGTGGCACAGGACGGGTCCCGTTAGGCTACGGGATCGCCGTTGACAGGGGTTGCGCTGCGTGAGATAGTTGCACGTGCAACCACTTCCCTCAGCTGCACAGGAACCCGCGCCATGCCGGCAGTCACCGTCGACGACATCACCGTCCTCCCCCGCATCCCCGTCCCCGACCCCGTCGTCGCACGCCAGCGGCCCGTCCGCGGCCTGACCAGCGCCCCGCGCGGCTTCGAGGGCGAGGGCTTCCCCGTCCGCCGCGCGTTCGCGGGCGTCCTGCTCGAGGACCTCGACCCGTTCATCCACCTCGACCAGATGGGCGAGGTCGAGTACGCGCCCGGCGAGGCGAAGGGCACGCCGTGGCACCCGCACCGTGGCTTCGAGACCGTGACCTACATCCTCGACGGCGTGTTCGAGCACGCCGACTCGAACGGCGGCGGCGGCGTCATCACGAACGGCGACACCCAGTGGATGACCGCGGGCGCGGGCATCCTCCACATCGAGAAGCCCCCGGAGTGGCTCGTCGCCCAGGGCGGCCTGTTCCACGGCTTCCAGCTGTGGGTCAACCTCCCGCGCGACCAGAAGCTCGCGGCGCCCCGCTACCAGGACATCCGGGCCAGGGAGGTCTCGCTCCTCTCGTCGCCCGACGGCGGCACGCTCGTTCGCGTCATCGCGGGCGAGGTCGCGGGCCACGCCGGCCCGGGCAGCACGTACACGCCCATGACGCTCGTCCACGCGACGCTCGCGCCGGGCGCGACCCTCACCCTGCCGTGGCGAGCGGACTACAACGCGCTCGCCTACGTGCTCGCCGGGCACGGGACCGTCGGCGCCGAGGGCCGACCCGCGCAGATGGGCCAGCTCGCGGTCTTCGGGCCGGGCAACGCCCTCGAGTTCGCGGCCGACCAGGTCCAGGACTCCAACGCGCCGAACCTCGACGTGCTGATCCTCGGCGGCCGGCCGATCCGCGAGCCGATCGCCTGGATGGGCCCGTTCGTGATGAACACCCGGGACGAGGTCGTCCAGGCGTTCAGCGACTACCAGGCGGGCCGGCTGGGCACGATCCCGGCCGTCCACAACGCGCCGGCCGAGCTCCAGGTCTCGAACCAGCCGGAGCCCGGCGCCGGGGCATGAGCGCGTCGATCGGGACGTCGGCCGAACCGGCCGGCGTCCCGCGCGACCCCGCCCCCGTCCACGAGCACGTGTGGGGGCTGATGCGGTTCGAGCTGGTCGACGACCGGCCGCTGGTTCGCCAGGAGTGCCAGACCTGCGGGTTCGTCCGCGGCTATCGCGCGTGGGAGCGCTACTGGACGCCGGGCGAGGGCGAGGTCCGCCGCTAGGCCCGTCCTCGGTATCCTCGCCGGGTCCCCGACAGCCCGTCCCCGAGCCGGAGGTCCCGTGTCCCAGCCCGACCAGCGCGCCGTCATCCTCGACATGGACCTCGGGATCGACGACGCGATCGCGCTCCTCTACCTCGCCTCCCGCCCGAACGTCTCGATCGAGGCGGCCGGGTCGGTCCACGGCAACACGCCCGCCGACCTCGCGGCCGGCAACCTCCGCCGCGTCCTCGCCCTCGCCGGGCTGCCCGCGGTCCCGGTCGCCCGCGGCGCGATGCGGCCGCTCGTCCGCGACGCCCACTTCGCGGGTGAGGTCCACGGCGACGACGGCCTCGGCAACACGCGTCGCGCCCGGCGATGTCGCGCCCGGCGCCGACGCCCCCGAGAGCGCCCCGGAGCAGCTCGTGCGGCTCGCCCGGTCCGCGCCCGGCCGGTATGACGTCCTCGCCACCGGCCCGCTGACGAACCTCGGCCTCGCGCTGATCCTCGAGCCGGAGCTCCCGTCGCTCGTCCGGAGCGTCGTGATCATGGGCGGGTCGGCCGCGTACGGCGGCAACATGTCGTCCGTCGCCGAGGCGAACATCTGGCACGACCCGGAGGCCGCGAAGCTCGTGTTCGACGCCGCGTGGCCGATCACGATGGCCGGCCTCGACGTGACGATGCGGACGATGCTCGACGAGGCGGCGATCGCGCGCATCGCCGAGGGGACGAGCAGCCACGCGCGCTTCGCGACGGCGATCCTCCGCCACTACCTCGGCTTCTACGAGATGATCACCGGCCGCCGCGCCTGTCCGCTCCACGACCCGACCGCCGCCGCGGTCCTCGCCGACCCGACGCTCATCACCCGCGCCCTCGACGGCGACGTGACGGTGGCCACGGGCGACGACGCGCGCGGCCAGACGATCGTGGACCGGCGCAAGGACGGCGAGCCGTGGCAGGCAGCGCAGGCGGGGCCGCGCACCATCGTCATGGAGATCGACGGGCAGCGGTTCGTCGACGACCTCGTCGAGACGCTGCTCCGGGGTGGCGAGCGCTGGGTTGAGGCCTACGGCCCGCCCTGGAGCGTCGTACGCCGCGTACCTGTCGTCCGTCGTCGCGACGTACACGACGTTGAGACAGGCGCCGCCGGTCGTGCACACGGCGTCGGGGCAGCTGTTGCTCACGCCCACGACCGTCGGGTCCTTGCCGTCCCGGTCGTGGACCTGGACGACCGTGTCGAGCGAGACCCCGGAGCGCGCGTAGTCGCGGTCGCAGACGAGGATCGTGTCGGGGAGGCTCGCCGCGTCGACCGGGCCGGATCCCACCCGAGGTCAGGGCGCCGAGCGCGGGCAGGAAGATGCCCACCGTCACGACGAGCGCGATGACCGACGCGCAGCCCACGGCCGCCAGGCCGACGAGGCGTCCGCGCTCGCGCTCCTCGGGGGTGACCGGTGGCTTGAGGGCGACCGACGCGGGCCGCGGGCCGGCGGGGTCGGGTCGCGCCGACGCGGCGCCGGGACGGGCCGGCTCGGCGTCGCGTTTCGCCGCCCTGTTCGCGCGCGCATCGGCGAGGGCGGCCGACGCGGAGGCGATCGCGGCGTTCGCCGCCCGGGATGCGGCGGCCGCAGCGGCCGCGGCCCGTGCCCCGAACGACGACGGATCCGTCGACGGCGGCGCGGGGTTGGGCGGCGTCCTGGTCGGCGGGATCGGGTCCGGCATCGCCCAAGACGCTACACGGTCTGGGAGGTCCGTGCCTCCCCGGACGCCGGTCGTCAGCCGGCGAAGCGGCGCCTGGCGTCGACCGCGTGATAGCGATCCATGAGCTGGGCGACGGCGTCGCGGGCCGCCCGCCACTCGTCCTGGTCGCCGAGGATCTGCGGGTCGCGGCCCCAGCGCTGGATCTGGGTCATCGCCATGACCACCGCGTTGTGCTGCGCGAGCCGGTTGCGGCCGGCGTCCACGACGCCGGTGACGAGGTAGCGGCGCACGAGGTCGAACGGTGCGGACCAGCGCCCGATCCGGATGCGGTCGTGGTCGCGGAGCGACTCGAGCCAGGTGTCGTCGCCCACCGGGAACCGGTCGTGCTCCTCGACGTGGGCGTTGATGTCGATCCGCCGGCCGGGATGCGCCTGCGACGGCACGCGGCCGTCGTCGTCGGTCGAGCGGTAGCACACCGGGCAGCTGGCGAGGCGGGCGGACTGCGGCGGGGCCTCGCCGAATCGGAGGCCGCACCGTCGACACATCTGCGCCCCTCTGCGACTGGTGACGGTCCCGCACTGGAGGCAGACGAGTTCGGCGGACTGGACCGGCATGGGAGCTCCCGGCAATGCGTCGTCAGGGCACGGGACGACAGCGTCGCCACATCGTCGGGCACCGAAGGCCAGTGCGCGAGCGGCGAACTGGTCATGGGTCGGCCACCCGAAAGGCCCATTCGAGGACGCGCGGCTACGGGTCGAGTGGACGGACGACGATGGTCCGGCGAGGCGACCGGGCGGAGGATCGACCCACATCGCCCCGCCCGGACCCCCAGGCGGCGCCCCTTCGAAAGGCAACCACCCATGAGCCGTCCCGACCCGAACCAGACCCTCGCCCGCTATCACGTCCGCCACGTCGTCCCGCAGGCCGGCTGCCCGCTGTGCATGCGCGGACGCCGCCCCACCGACGGCCTCCCGCGCTGGGCGCAGCCCCGTCACGGCGCCGCCCGATGACCGCGCTCACCGCGCCGTCGCCGGTTGCGATCGCTCGCGCCAGGGGGTAGCGCGCCGGCGACTCGGGCTAGCATGGCCCGATGGAGCCGCTGACCTACCCCACCCCGCCGACGGCCGACCAGGTCGACGACTACCACGGCACGCAGATCGCCGACCCGTTCCGCCCGCTCGAGGACGCGCACGCGCCCGAGACCCGGTCGTGGATCGAGGCGCAGAACGCCCTGAGCTCCCGGGTCCTCGGCTCGTCGCCTGCTCGCGACGCGATCCGCCATCGGCTCGCCGAGCTGTGGGACTTCCCGCGCAGTGGCGTCCCGTGGCGGTACGGCGACGCCTGGTTCCAGCTCCGCAACACCGGGCTCCAGGACCAGGACGTGCTGTGGACCGCCGACGGTCCCGAGGCGGTGGGCCGCGTCCTGCTCGACCCGAACGGCCTCAACGCCGGCGGCACGACCACGCTCAACGCGATCAACCCGTCCCACACGGGCGCCCTGCTCGCGGTCGCGACCGCCGACGCGGGCTCGGACTGGCAGACGTGGCGCGTCCGGAGCGTCGAGACGGGCGAGGACCTGCCGGACCGGATCCCGTGGAGCAAGTTCTCGGGCGCGGCGTGGACGCACGACGACGCGGGGTTCTTCTACGCCCGCTTCCCGGAGCCGTCCGCGGATGCCACGCACGACGCCCGGAACCTCGACATGGAGCTGCGCTACCACCGGCTGGGTGCGGACCCCGCGGACGACCCCGTGGTCTTCGCCACGCCCGACCACCCCGAGTGGGGCTTCAGCCCCGAGGTCTCGGACGACGGCCGGCTGCTCGTGGTCACGATCTGGCGCGGCACCGACCCCGAGAACCGGGTCTGGGTCGCCGAGCTGGGCGACGACCCCACGGCCGCCGTGCCCGTCCCGCTCCTCGATGCGAACGACGCCCGCTACGAGCTCGTCGCGACGATCGACGACACGCTCTACTTCCTCACCAACCTCGACGCCCCGCTGGGCCGGGTCGTCGCCGTCGACGCGGGCGATCCAGCCTCGCTCCGGGAGGTCATCGCCGAGGCCGACGACGCGCTCGAGGGCGTCGCCGTGGCCGGCGACCGGTTCGCGGCGATCCACCTCCACCACGCGCACCACCGCCTGTCGCTGTACGAGCTCGATGGCACGCCGGCCGGGGCCGTGACGCTGCCCGGGATCGGCACGATCGCGAGCGCCGAGGGCCGGCGCGAGGACCCGGAGCTGTACGTCACCTTCGAGCGCTTCGCCGCCCCGCGGTCGGTCCTCGCCGTCCACATGGCCGACGGCTCGACGCGCGAGCTCCCCCGTCCCCCGCTCCCGTGGGACCCCGACGACTACGTCACCGAGCACACGTTCGTCACCTCCGACGACGGGACGCGTGTCCCGTTGTTCCTCACCCGGCGCCGCGACGTGGAGCCGGACGGCGACACCCCGACGCTGCTCTACGGCTACGGCGGGTTCCAGATCGCGATCGGGCCGATGTTCAAGGCGGACTGGCTCGCGTGGATGGAGCGCGGCGGGCTGCTCGCGGTCGCTGCCCTCCGCGGCGGCGGCGAGTACGGCACGGCCTGGCATGACGACGGTCGCCTCGCGAACAAGCAGCACGTGTTCGACGACTTCGCGGCGTGCCTCCGCTGGCTCGCGGAGTCGGGCTGGACGCGGCCCGGGCGGATCGGGATCCTCGGCCGGTCGAACGGCGGGCTGCTCGTGGGTGCGACGCTGACCCAGCATCCGGAGCTGTTCGGCGCGGCCGTGCCCGAGGTCGGCGTGATGGACATGCTCCGCTTCCACCGGTTCACGATCGGCTGGGGCTGGACGAGCGACTACGGCTCGCCCGACGACCCCGACCAGTTCCCGTGGGTGTACGCCTACTCGCCGCTCCACAACCTGCGGCCGGGCACCGCGTACCCGCCGACGCTCGTGACGACCGGCGACCACGACGACCGGGTCGTCCCGGGCCACTCGTTCAAGTTCACGGCCGCGCTCCAGGCGGCGCAGGGCGGCGACGCCCCGATCCTCGTCCGCGTCGACACCGACGCCGGGCACGGCGCGGGCAAGCCCGTGGGCAAGCTCATCGACGAGCGGGCGGACGTCCTCGCGTTCCTCGAGCTCGCGCTCGGCGTGACCCGCTAGACCGACGCGTCGAGGATCGCCTGCGCCTCCTCGAGGATCCGGCCCAGGTGCTTCTCGCCGCGGAACGACTCCGCGTACAGCTTGGTCACGTTCTCGGTGCCCGACGGGCGGGCCGCGAACCAGCCCTGCTCGCTCACGACCTTGAGGCCGCCGATCGGCGCGCCGTTGCCGGGCGCCGTCGTGAGCTTCGCGACGATCGGGTCGCCCGCGAGCGTCGTCGCCGTGACCGCGTCCGGTGACAGCTTGCCGAGCGCGGCCTTGAGCTCGGGCGTCGCGGGGGCGTCGATCCGGCGGTATGCCGGGGCGCCGAACTTGTCCGTGAGCCCCGTGTAGACCTCGGACGGGTTGCGCCCGAGCTTGGCGGTCAGCTCCGCGGCGAGCAGGCAGGCGATGATCCCGTCCTTGTCCGTCGTCCACACGCCGCCGTCGCGGCGCAGGAACGAGGCGCCGGCGCTCTCCTCGCCGCCGAAGCCGATCGAGCCGTCCACGAGCCCGGCGACGAACCACTTGAAGCCCACCGGGACCTCGACGAGCCGCCGCCCGAGGTCGGCGACGACGCGGTCGATGATCGACGACGAGACGAGCGTCTTGCCGACGGCGACGTCGCTGCGCCACTCCCGCCCGCCGCCGAACAGGTACGAGATCGCGGCCGCGAGCACGTGGTTGGGGTTCATCAGCCCGGCGCCCGGGACGACGATCCCGTGGCGGTCCGCGTCGGCGTCGTTGCCCAGCGAGAGGTCGAACCGGTCCCGCAGCTCCACGAGCCGCGCCATCGCGAACGGGCTCGACGGGTCCATCCGGATCCGCCCGTCCCAGTCGAGGGTCATGAACCCGAAGGTCGGGTCCACCGCGTCGTTGGTGACGGTGAGGTCGAGGCGGTAGCGCTCCCCGATCGCGCCCCAGTAGTCGACGGCCGCGCCGCCCAGCGGGTCGACGCCCAGGCGCAGCCCCGAGGCCGCGATCGCCTCCATGTCCACGACCCCGCCCAGGTCGTCGACGTACGTGCCCATGAAGTCGTACTCGCCGGCGTGCTCGCGGGCCTTCTCGAACGGGACGCGCACGATGCCGTCGATCCCGGCCGGGCCCGCGCCCTCGAGGATCCGGTTCGCCTCGTCCTGGATCCAGCGCGTCACGTCCGTGTCGGCGGGTCCGCCGTTGGGCGGGTTGTACTTGAACCCGCCGTCCTCGGGCGGGTTGTGCGACGGCGTCACGACGATCCCGTCCGCGAGGCCCGAGGGCGGGTCGCCGGGGAGGAACTCGCGGTTGGCGACGAGGATCGCGTGGGACACCGCGGGCGTCGGCGTGTACCCGTCGTCGCGGTCCACGAGCACGTCGACGCCACGCGCCACGAGCACCTCGAGCGCGGTCCGCCAGGCCGGCTCCGAGAGCGCGTGCGTGTCCCGCCCGATGAACAGCGGGCCCGTGTAGCCCTTCCCCGCCCGGTAGCGGCAGATCGCCTCGGTCGTCGCGAGGATGTGGGCCTCGTTGAACGCGGCCTTGAACGCCGAGCCACGGTGCCCGGACGTGCCGAACGCCACGCGCTGGGCCGGGTCCGACGGATCCGGGCGGATCTCCTCGTACGCACGCAGGAGCGCCGGGACGTCGACGAGCTCCGACGGGAGGGCGGGCTGGCCGGCACGGGGGCTGTTCGTCATCGGAGGCCTCGATCCGTGGTGCGGGCGGACGTCCCGCTCACGATACTCGCCGCTTGTGCCATGGCGTACGATCGCCGCAACCCGAGCCAGCACCTCGTACGGGGCTCGTCCGAGTCCGTCGATCACCGACGGCCGGATGCATGAGCCCGCGATGACCTGGACGGATGGAGGTTCTATGGCGACCGTGACGTTCGATCACGTGTACAAGCGATACGGCGACGTGACCGCCGTGTCGGACCTCAACCTCGAGATCGGTGACGGCGAGTTCATGGTGCTCGTCGGCCCCTCGGGCTGCGGGAAGACGACGAGCCTGCGGATGATCGCCGGGCTCGAGGAGATCACGGAGGGCCAGCTCCGCATCGGCGACAAGGTCGTGAACGACGTCGCGCCGAAGGACCGGGACATCGCGATGGTGTTCCAGAGCTACGCGCTCTACCCGCACATGTCGGTCCGCGACAACCTCGCGTTCGGGCTCAAGCTGCGCAAGGTGCCGAAGTCGGACATCGACAAGCGCATCAGCGAGGCGGCGGGCATCCTCCAGCTCGAGAAGCTCCTCGACCGCAAGCCGAAGGAGCTCTCCGGCGGCCAGCGCCAGCGCGTCGCCCTCGGCCGCGCCATCGTGCGTGAGCCCTCGGTGTTCCTCATGGACGAGCCGCTGTCCAACCTCGACGCGAAGCTGCGCGTGCAGACCCGCGCCGAGATCGCCCGGCTCCACCAGCGCCTCGGGACCACGATGGTCTACGTCACCCACGACCAGGTCGAGGCCATGACGATGGGCCAGCGGATCGCCGTCATGAGCGACGGCCTGCTCCAGCAGGTCGGCACCCCGCAGCAGCTCTACGATCACCCCCTCAACCGGTTCGTCGCCGGGTTCATCGGCAGCCCGTCGATGAACTTCATCGAGACCGACGCGCCGCGCGACGGGTCGATGGAGCTGGCGACCGGCGACTTCCACTTCCCGCTGTCCGACAACTTCCGCGACGCGCTGAAGGCTGACGCGGCGAGCCGGGTCGTCGTCGGCGTGCGGCCGGAGCACCTCGAGCTCGGCGAGGTCGCCGGCGCGACCGCCAGCATCCAGGGCACCGCGGACGTCGTGGAGTACCTCGGCAACGAGGAGCTGCTCCACGTGACCACCGGTGGCCGCGAGATCGTGGCCATCGTGGACTCGTCCCACCGGGTCCGCCCGGGCGACGTCGTCCAGCTCCAGGTCCCGGCCGACAAGGTCCACCTGTTCAACGCCGAGACGGGCCTGTCGCTCGTCCGGTCGGGTGCGGCCGCAGCCGCGCCGACGCCGGTCGCCGCGCCCGTCGCCTGACCCTCTCAGCGACCGTTCTGCGGCCGGCTCGCCATCGCGGCGGGCCGGCCGTTCTCATTCCCGGAGGTCCCCGTGAGCCAGCCCGACGCAGCCCCCTTCGGCGACGACCCGCTCGAGGAGCACGTCGTCGAGCGCCGGCTCATCCATCGCGGCCGCTACCTCGAGTTCCGGGTCGACACGATCGAGCGCGCGGACGGCAGCCGCGGCACCCGCGACGTCGTCGGTCATCCGGGCGCGATCGCGGTGCTGGCCCTCGACGACGACGGACGCCTGCTCCTCGTGCGCCAGTGGCGGATCCCCGCCGAGCGCGCGATGCTCGAGATCCCCGCCGGGACGCTCGACGTGCACGACGGCGTCACCGAGGACCCGGACGTCGCCGCCCGTCGCGAGCTCGAGGAGGAGACCGGCTCGCGTGCCGGGTCGTGGCGCAAGCTCGCCGAGTTCTGGACCGCGCCCGGGTTCGCCTCGGAGCTGATGCACCTCTACCTCGCCACGGGCCTCACGAGCGCCACGGGCGACGACCGCCTCACGCCCGACGAGGACGAGCGGCTGGAGCTGTCCCGGGTGACCGTCGACGAGGCGCTCGCGCTCGTGGACCGCGGCGAGATCAGCGACGCGAAGACGATCCTCGGCGTGCTCTGGCTCGACCGGCTCCGTCGCGCGGGCGAGCTCGGCTAGCCGGTCGCCTGCTCCTGGTCCGCTGACGAGTCGCCCGCGGCCTTGGGGTCCGGGACCCGCGCCAGCGCCTGGCGGTAGAGCGCCGTGCCGGGCGACAGCGCGACGGCGAGCCGGAGGTGGACCCACGCCTCGCGCTCGCGACCGAGCTTCTTGAGGCTCTGGCCGAGCGCGAACTGCGCGTAGTGCGACGACGGGTCGAGGTCCAGGAGCGCCTCGAACGTCTCGCGCGCCGGGTCGTGCTGGCCGGAGTTGAAGTACGCCCGCCCGAGCGCCTCGAGGATCGACGCCTTCGCGGGCTCGAGCTTCGCCGCCCGCTCGAGGACGACCGCGGCCTGCGCGTGATGGCGCCGCTTGAGGAGGCCCTGGCCGCGCTGCAGCAGCTCATACGCCGACTCGCGGTCGGCGGGATCCGGCGGCGGGACGCGGTCCTCGGTCACGCCCGATCCTTGCACGAATTGCCGTCGACCGCCGGTACGATGGCTGTCCATGACCCTGCCCGTCGTCCGCCTGGCCATCGCGCTGTTCCTCGTGCAGGCGGGCTTCCACGGGTACACGGCGTCGCTGCCGCTGGCGCTCGCGCAGGCCGACGTGGGCGACGCGACGATCGGGCTCATCGTCGGGATGGCGGCGGTCGTCCAGATCCCGGCGGCGATCGTCGGCGGCCGGCTCGTGGACGCGTTCGGCGGGCTGCGGCTGTTCGCGGCGGGCGGCGTCGCATACCTGCTCGCGAGCCTGATCCTGCTGCTGCCGGGCGTCGAGCCCGGCGGCTCGGTCATCCCGTTCTTCGCGGCCCGTGCGCTCCAGGGTGCGGGCATCGCGGCCACGCTCCCGGCTGCGCTCTCGCTGGTGCCGCGGATGCTCCCGAAGGAGCGGACGAGCAGCGGCATCGCGTTCGTCGGGCGCGGCCCACAACCTGACGCTCGTGCTGCTGCCGCCGCTGTCGATCGCCGTGCTCAACGCCTCGTCGATCGACGGCGTCGCGATGATGGTCATCGCGTTCGTGTCGGCTGGCCTCGTGCTCTCGATCCGGCTGCCGGTCCGGCCGATGGTCCGCGACGCCGTCTCGTCGCTCGGCGTGGCGAGCCGCCGGTTCGGGATCACGTTCCGACGCGAGTGGACGATGCCGCTGCTCATCGTCGTGACCTACGTCGCCCACTGGGGCGCGATCACCGCCTATCTCCCCATCCGCGCGGAGCAGGCCGGCGCCGACATCGGGCTCTACTTCGCGGCCGACGGGTTCGCCATCTTCGCGATGCGGATCCCGACGGGCTGGCTCACGAACCACGTCGCATCCCGCACGCTGATCCTCATCGGCGCGGTCGGGACGGCGATCGCCGTCGGGATGCTGCTGCTCCCGCTCACGACGCCGCTGCTCATCGTGTCGGGGCTGCTCGGCGGTGCGTCCGGGGCGCTGGTCATGACGCCGATCCTCGTGGAGCTGTCGCACCGCTCGTCGGACGCGGACCGCGGGTCGGCGTTCGCGCTGTTCTCCGGCGGCCTCGCCGCCGCGATGTCGCTGGGCTCGATCGGTGGCGCGCCGCTCGTCGCGATCCTGGGCATGTCGGCGGCGCTGGGCGTCGGGATCCTGCTGATCGGCGTCTCGATCGGCCTGACGCTTGCCGACCCGTCGCTGAAGGTGAAGCGCGGTGAGGTCCCGCCGCCCGATCCCGAGGGCCCGACCCACTCGCACGCGGACCTGGAGCCTGCCGCGACGGCGCGCTGATCGGGCGGTTCATCGCGGGCGCCGCGACGCTCGCGGCCCTCGTCCGCGGCCACGCTGCCGGCAGATGTCCGCCCCACGGACCGTATCGACGGCGTCAGCCGTGGTCGGGTCCGATCCGGTGCGCATCCCTGCCAGCGGTCCGCCGGGAGGACCGTTGACCCGAGCTCGTTGTCATGCGTCCGCCCGGCGGACCGATGACGGATGTCGGACGTGGCGCCACGCACGCTCCACCGGCCGATCGGCGGAGAACCGGCGTTACGGTCCGTCCGGAGGACCGATGACGGGATCGGGGAGAGCGTCAGACGGATCGTCGGGGTGGTCATCGGCCGTGTCCGCGTCCGCGGGCTCGAGATCGACGACCTGCGTCGCATCGTGCCCGGCCACGTCGACATCGGCCATGTCCGCGAACCCGGTCCCCGTCATCGCCGCCCCGGCCGCCGTCCAGATCTCCGCCGTGTCCGCCGCGACCCCCGTGTCCGCCGTGCCCGCCGCGGCGAACGCCGCGCTGCGCGCCGCGCGCCGTCGCCTGCCCTGGCGCCGGCTGAGCGCGACCACCACCGCAAGCACGAGGAGCAGCCCGATGAGGCCGCCGGCCAGCATCGCCCGGCTGCGACCCGCATCGCCCGCGACGGCGACCGTCGCGGCGGCGGTCGTCGCGAGCGTCGACGCCTGGGCCGCGTCGCCCGCCTCCCACGCAGCGCGGGCCGCCGCGAGGTCCGCGTCCGGCGTCTTGCCCTGGAGCCCGAGCTCGGTGAGCCAGTCGCGGGGCGCCGCGAGCGCCTCGCCCGCCGCGGTGACGGTCTTGAGCGACGCGGCCGTCTCGGCGGCGTCGGCGGCGACGGCCCGGAGGTCGTCCGTGGTCCGGGCGGTCTCGTACTCGGCCTCGAGCCCGGCGGGCGCCTCGAGCCCGGTGGCGGCGGCGAGCCCGTCGATGGAGGTCCGGTCCTCGAGGATCCCCGTCGCGGCGGCGATCCCGCCCTCGGCCTCGGCGAACTCCCAGCCGTCCATCGCCATGCGGACACCCAGCGGCGGCGCCCACCCGTCGCCCGCGGCCACGAGCGCCGTGTAGTCGCTCCGCGCCTCCTCGCGCGCCGGCAGCAGCGCCGCCTCGTCCGCGGTGAGGGCCCACGTCCGCAGGAGATCGGCCACGCCCGTCGCGCCACCGGTCTCCTCGGTGAGGTCGAGGAAGCGGCGCCAGTCGTTGTCGGGCAGCGTCGTCGGCTCGGCCGGCTCGTCGCCGGTGTACGCCGTGGTCCGGCCGTCCGCGGCCGCGAACACCCGCTGCATGCCGGCCTCGCCCGCGGACGCCACGATCCGGGCCATCACCGACGCCGCCGCGGCGTACCCGAACTGCTCGCGGTCGTCCGCCGTGTCGTCGTTGATCGCGGCCGGCGGCGGCCACTCGTCGAGCGGGAACGCTGCCGGGTCGTCGGGCGCGACCTTGTTCGGGGCCGGCGTGTCCCCGCCGATCGCGTCCACGACCTCGCCGGCGTACGTCTCGGCGAGGCCCTCGGTGATCCAGCGTTCCGTGAACAGCTGCTGGTTGAACCACGCGTGCGACGCCTCGTGGACGATCGTCACGTCGTCGAGCTCCTCGGAGATCGTGATCTCGTCGGTCGCCGGGTTGTAGAAGCCGGCGTACCCCTCGAGCAGCGGCGTGTGGATCTCGAGCACGCTCAGCGCGCCGCCGACGGGCCACGGCAGGCCGATCCGGCTCGTGAGCGCCGGGATCCCGTCGCCGAGGACGCTCGCCACCCGGCGCTGCCAGCGCAGGTCCTCGGGCCAGGCGCGGACGACAACCTCGTCGCCGCCCGGGAGGTCCAGCTTCCGCCGGGTGAGCCCGTCGTCGTTGCGGGCGTTGACCCACGCGAACCAGGACAGCGAGTCGTCGGTCGTGGCGCGGTAGACCTGCACCCCGGACTCGGTGACCGACCGGGTCATCTTCGCGCCCGCGATGTCGACCTCGAACGCGGCCGGCACGTCGACCCGGATCGAGCCCGCGTCCCCGAACGCCCAGGCGAGGAACGACGCGAACGCGGGGCCCACGCGGACGTCGCTCGCCGAGCGCGGCTTGCCCGCCGGGAGGTCGAACTGGACGCGGACCTTCGCCCGCTCGCCGAAGAAGATCGGGCTGCGGAGGTAGACGGTGACGAGCCGGTAACCCGGGCGTGCCGTCGTGGTCACCCGCAGGCCGACCCCGTCCTGCGTCGCCCGGATGTTGCGCGCCTCACGCTGGACGCCGAGGTTGACGGCGTCGTAGTAGTAGCGCGTGATGGCGCCGCCCGTGTCCCTGTTGGGTTTCCTGTTGGTCGCCGTGACGTCGACCGTGACCCGGACCCGCGCGTCCTCGGGCGCCACGACGTAGCGGGCGGCGGTGCGGATCGCGATCCCGTCGGCACCGAGCGCGACCGCCGGCGCGACGAGGCCCGCCGACGCGGCCAGGACGACGCCGAAGGCGAGCGCAACCAGCGGCGAGCGTGTCCGCGGACGCCACATCGGTCGATCGGTCCCCCTGGCGGCTGGTGGCTGGCGCGGCCATGGTGGCACGGATCGCCGCTCCCGTCAGCCGGAGCGCAGGGTCAGCCGGGGTCGCGCTCGGTGGTCGGCGGCTCGGTCGCGGGCAGCGGCGGCGTCCCGGCGGCGAGGAGCTCCTCGGCCGTCGGCTCGTCGTCGACCACGCCACCGGACAAAGGCGTACGGGCTCGACGCGGACGCCGCGCCGGCGGCCGCGGGAACGAGGCTCGTGCGGCGCGCGACCCGCGCGCGACCGGCCAGCGCCGACCCGAGGACGATGATCGTGGCGAGCACTGCGACGAGGAGGAGCGCCCGGCGGCGGCCCTCCTGCCACGCGCCGTTCCAGGCGCGGAACGCGTCGCCCGCGGAGGCGAGCGTCGCGTCGAGGTCGCCCGTCGCGAGCGCGGCCCGCGCGTCGGTGAGGTTCGCCTCGGGGTGCTCGCCCAGCATCCCGATCGTCGTGAGCGGGTCGCTGTCCGCCGACCGCGCCGCGGCCGCGCCGGCGATCGTGAGCATCGCGTTCCGCTCCGCCTCGGCGCGGGCGGACGCGTCGACCAGCTGGCCCGCCTCGAACAGGCGGCGCATGTCGTCGGGCAGGGTCACGCCGTCACGGGCCGCCATCGACTCGAGCGCCCCGCGCTGCGCGAGCACGGTCCGGGTGTCCGTCATCAGCCTCGCGGCCTCGTCGAACTGCCAGGCGCGGAGCGCGTCACGGATCGAGCGCGGGAGCGCCCACCCGTCGGCAAGCGCCAGCGTCCGCTGGTAGTCGGCCTGGGCATCGGCGCGGGCATCGAGCAGCGGCGCCTCCTCCGGTCGGATCACCCACTCCCGCCAGAGGTCGGTGAAGTCCGCGCCGGTCTCGTCCTCGAGGATGTCGAGGAACGCGCGCCAGTCGGGCGCCGTGTCGAGCAGCTCGGGGATCGACTGGGTCGCGACCGTGTCCGCCGCGGCGACGGGCTGGTACGCCCCGATCCGGTCTCTCGCGCGGGCCCAGACGGCCTTGAGCGTGTCGTCGCCGGTGCGCTCCGCGATTGCCTCTGCGAGCGCGAGCGAGGCCGCGTAGCCGTACCGCTCGGTGGCCGTCGCGGTCGCGTCGGGCGTGGCGCCGTCCGCGGCGGGCGTGGCGGGCGCCCAGGCGTTGAGCGGGATCGCGGCCTTCCTGAGGTCGTCCGTGAGCACCGGGCTCGCCGCGTCCTCCTTGATCGCCGCGGCCGCGCGCTGCGCGTAGAGCGACGCGAACCCCTCGTCCGCCCAGCGGTCCGCGAGGAGCGCGCCGTTGAACCAGGCGTGCGCCGCCTCGTGGATCACGACGGCGTGATCGGCCCAGTAGGCGACCTCGATCCGGTTCTCGGCGGGATCGAACAGCGCGGCGTACCCGCTGCTGCTCCGGTTGACCGCCTCCTCGACCGTGAGCGGCGTCTCGTGGGGCCACGGCAGCCCGATCTCGTCATGAAGGGCCGGCAGGCTGCGCGTGAACAGGTCGCCCACGCGGGTCGCCCACGCCCCGTCGTCGGTCCAGGCGTTCAGCCGCAGGTCGATGGTCTGACCTCCGGCCTGGACGGCGAGTGGCGTCTCCGTGTACTCGGCCGGCTTCTGGGCCGAGACGTAGGCGAAGAAGTCGAGCGGCTTGGCGAGGCCCTTCGTCGCGAGCTCTGTCCCGCCGTCCGGCGCGGTCGTGGTCGTGGCGAACGACCCGTTCTCGACGTCTACCTCGTACCCCGCCGGGACGCGGACCGTGACCGTGCCGCCCTTCGCGCCGTTTGACGCGTGGGCCCACACCGGGAGCGTCACGAGGCTCGGCCCGACGCGGATCGCGCGGTCGGAGGGCGTCCCCTTGTCCACGAGGTCGAACGTGACCTTGAACGTGCGCTTCTTGCCGCTGTACAGCCGGCTCCCGAAGTCGATCCGGAGCAGCGCGGCGTCCTTCGTGCGGCTCTGGACCCGCACCCGGCCGCCGCGCGTCCCGCTGATCTTCAGGTTGCTGGCCGTGGGCAGGACCGCGAGGAACGCGTGGTCGAACCAGAACCGGCGTGCCGACGTCTCGCGGGTCCTGTTGCGCGCGGTGACGGTCATCGTCACGCGGACGCGGTGCGCGTCAGGCTGGACGGTGTAGACGGTGTCGGTCACGAGCGTCAGGTCGGTGGCGGCGGCTCGCACAGCCGTGACCTGGCCGATGCCGGCGACCGGTGCCAGCCAGCCCGCGACGAGCGCGATCGCGAGCGCGACGAGGACGAGCGGCGCGCGGCGCGTCACGCGGGCACCTCTGCGTCGGCGTCGGCGTCCGGATCGCCGGCCGGCCCCGCGTCCACGGGGAGCGGCGCATCGAGGAGCTCGGCGAGGGAGTCGGCGTAGCGGTCGAGCAGGCGGGACCCGGGTCCCTCGGCGCCGTCGGCGACCGGGGTCGTCGGCCACCCGCCGCCCTTGAGCCAGTCGATGGACTCGTCGAGGAACCGGTCAGCGACCGCGAGCTCGCGGGCGAGCGCCAGGCCCAGCGCGTCGATGTCGACCGTCGCGGCCGGCAGCTCGGCGACGAGGAGCGGCCGCTCGTCGTCCCCGATGGAGAACTTCACGAACGGCAGCTCGTCGTTCCAGCGGAGCAGCTTGCGGAACGACTTGCGGAACGAATTGTTGATCGGCGGGGCGTAATGGGCCCAGCAGATGAGCGCGAGCGTCGGATCGAGGATGAGCGTGACCCGGAGTGCGGCCCGGCGACGACCGTCGAGGACGAGATCCCACGACGTGACGCCTTCCCGGTCCGCGCGCTCCAGGGGCTCCAGGCCCAGCTCCGTGAGCCAGGCCTCGACATCGGCCGCCGTGGGCGCCGACGCCCTGGGGGCGGAAGACATGGCGGGCAGTCTACCCGCTCGCTCCGAATTGCCCCGCCGAGGGCGCGTTCGTCACTTGTCCGAGGCGAGGATCCGCACCGGTGGCTCGTCGTCGGGAATGGCAGTCTTGCGGGTCGACGGCTTGCGACCTTCGGCCTTGCGGTCCACGGTCCCGCCGGAGCGGATCGTGCGGGTCGCGAAGTCCGACGAGCGGACCCGCTCGCCGACCTTGACGTTCCGCCCGAGGCGCACGCCGCGCGGGATCACGCTCTGCTTGCCGACGACCGTGATGCCGGTGTTCAACCGGGACGGCTCCGCCTTGTTCGGCGTGTCGAAGTCAGGCCCGTCACCGACGATCGCCCCCTGCCCCACCACGACCTCCTTGTCGAGGATCGCGCGGTCGACGACGGCGCCGGACCGGATCACGGTGTCGAACATGACGATGGAGTCGCGCACGACCGCGCCGACGTCCACCCGCACGCCGGGCGAGAGCACGCTGTTGACCACCGTCCCGTTGATCACGCAGCCGTGCGAGATGAGGCTCCGGTGGACCTGGGCGGTGGGGCCGACCTTCGCCGGCGCCCGCTCCTCGGACCTCGTGTGGATCAGCCACTCGCGGTCGTAGAGGTCCAGCTCGGGCGTGTCCTCGAGGAGGGCCATGTTGGCCTCCCAGAACGACTGGATCGTCCCGACGTCCTGCCAGTAGCCGTCGAACCGGTAGCCGAACACCCGGCCGTGGGCCGCGAGCATCGCCGGGATCACGTCCCCGCCGAAGTCGCGCAGGCCCTCCTTGAGCCAGCGGACGAGCGCTCGCTTCGAGAACACGTACACGCCCATCGACGCGAGGTCGCTCTTGGGCTGCTTCGGCTTCTCCTGCCACTCCGTCACGCGGTCCTGGTCGTCGAGCGCGAGGACGCCCATCCGCGACGCCTCGGCGAGCGGCACCCGCCGGACCGCGATCGTGACCTCCGCCCGCTTGCGCCGGTGGGCCGCGATGAACGGCTGGTAGTCCATCTTGTAGATGTGGTCGCCGGCGAGCACGACGACCGTGTCGCTGCCGCTGCGCTCGATGACGTTGATGTTCTGGAGGACGGCGTCCGCCGTGCCGCCGTACCACTCCGCCACCCGTCCCCGCCTGATGTACGGCTGGAGCAGCTTCACGCCGCCGGTGTTGCGGTCGAGGTCCCACGGCCGGCCCAACCCGATGTGGTCGTTGAGCGAGCGCGGGTTGTACTGCGTGAGGACGACCACGTCGTCGATCCCGGAGTTGACGCAGTTGGACAGCGTGAAGTCGATGATCCGGTACTTGCCGCCGAACGGCACCGCGGGCTTCGCGCGCACGGACGACAGGATGGAAAGCCGCTCGCCCTCGCCGCCCGCGAGGATCACGGCGATCACCGGCTTCACCAACGGTCGTCCCTCCGGGGGGTTGTGGTCGACACGGAGCTGGGAACGCGGAGTGTGGAGGCCCGATTGTCTGCCATCGGGGCGACACGCGCTCGGCGCCCTGTCACCACCCTACCGCAATCAGGTGAACAGCCGGGGGTTCACGAACGACCCGTTGTACTCGACCATCCAGTGGAGGTGGGCGCCGGTCGAATGGCCGGTGCTGCCCTCGTAGCCGATGACCTGGCCCTTCGACACGACCTGACCCGCGCGCACCGGGTAGCGCGGCTGCATGTGCGCGTACCAGGTGGTGAGGTTCGAGGAGTGGGCGATGATCACGATCCAGGCCGGGTCCGCGCCGTCGGCGTAGTTCCAGCCGATGTAGACGACGCGCCCGGCCGCGGACGCGCGCACCGCGGTGCCGAACGGCGCCACGATGTCGATGCCGTTGTGCCAGTGCTCGCAGCTGCCGGATGGGCGGCTCCCAGATGATGCCGGTGCAGCCGAAGGGCTGGGTCACCGTGCCGCCCATCGGCCAGCGCAGCGTCCCGTTGAAGCGCGACGGGATGTTGCCCAGGTTGTACTGGCGGGCGACGAGGTTCTTGATCTTCTTCTCGAGCTTGTGCTTCGCCGCCGCGGTCGTCCGCAGCGCCCGCTTGACCGCGGCCTTGCTCGCGGCCATCTGCGTGTAGCGCGCCTTCTGCGCCGCGAGCGCCGCCTTGGCGGCCTTCTCGAGCTTCTTGAGCTTCGCCTGCGCCTTCTTGAGCTCGTCGAGCCGCTGGTCCAGCTTCTGCTTCTGGACCGCGGTCTCCTGGCGCAGGACGTTCGTCTGGCCGCGGGTCTCGTCGACCGTCTGGTGGAGCGAGAGCAGCGTCTCGCGGTCCTCCGCGATCTGCGCCGCGAGCGCCCGGTCCTGCTCGGCGGCATCGAGCTGGGTGCTCATCTCGGCGAGCATGTCCGTGAACGAGGCGCCCGAGAGGAAGGTCTCGAGCATCGAGGTCCGCTCGGCCTCGTACGCCTCGCGGATCCGCTCCGCGAGCTCCGCCTTGCGCGTCCCCAGCTCCGCCTTCTTCGCGGTCTCCTGGGCCTCGATGTTGCCCAGCTGGTGGTCGAGGTCGCCGAGCTGGGTGACGAGATCCTGGTACTCGGCCTTGACCTTGTTGATGTTCGCGACGAGCTTCGTGACCCGCTTCCGGGTCGCGGCGAGGTTGTCGGTGATCCCCGCGAGCTCGTCCTTGGTCTGTGCGATCGCGCCGGCGAGCGATGCCTGCGAGCTGTTGAGCCGCGCGATCAGTGCCTTCTGGTTCGCGATCTTCCGCTGGAGCTCTTTCTGCTGCTGCTGCGCGCGCGACAGCTCGTCACCCTGCGCCACACCGGGGGCAGCCGCGGGTGCGGCCAGCAGTCCGATCAGGAAGGGGACCGCGAGGAAGGCGACGAGGATGCGGTGGCGGCGGTCTGTGCGGGACCGCGCGAAGCGCTGCGGGACGTTGGCGCTGGTCAACGAGATGGCGTCCTCAACTCGGTCGAGCGTTGCTGTCTTTGCGCGCTGTGCGTAGTCCGTCCGCGACGGGGCGCTAGAACATCTGTACGCCCGCCGGATCGTAACGCCGCCCCTGGGGGCACACCCGAGACGACTCACCGGCTCAAGAAACGAGTGTAGCAGCGTCCGGCAACGGTAGCCCGTCGCGTAGCTGCGCAGGCATCCCCCGAAAGGACCAGTGACGCCTGGTCCGGTCGGGTCCGGAGGGGTCCGCGGGCGGCCGTGCGGGCCTCCCGCCCGGCGCCCTCGGATCGCCCAGCGTTCCAAACCGCGCCCGCGGCGGTCGTCTGGAACGCGTGCTGTTCCACTCGTCCCCCGCCGCGGCCACCTGGAACGCAGGCCGTTCCAGGTGACGTCAGTCGGCGCCGTTTGGAACGCGCGGCGATCCACGCGGAACGAAGGCCGCGCGGCGACGCGGCCCACAGAGCGGCGGCGGGCCGAGGAGACAGCCCGCCGCCGGGAGGAGCGTTCGCGCTAGTTCCCGCAGGGCGCGACGTTGCGCCAGTTGAGGACCGTGTCGTTGACGGCCTGGGTCCCCGTGGCTCCGTACGAGAGGGTCAGCTGGCGGTCGGCGATCTCGCCGCAACCGGCGTCCTTCTCGACGTAGTCCCACGATCCGAGCGCGTACTTGTAGGCGAGCTGGGTGCCCTCCTTGCCCGTGAGCTGGATCGTCCAGTGCGTGGCATCGGCGCGGGTCAGCACGACGCCGCCCGGGTCCCATTGCGGGAGGCCGCCGTCGAGACGGTCGAGGAAGCCGGCGATGTACACCGACCGTCCGCTCCCGTCCGTGCCCGCCGGCACCGTGACCGTGAACTGGAGCGTCACCGTCCGGAGCTCGGCGGTCGCCTCGACCTCGGCCGACGGCCCGGACCGGTTGAACGACAGGTCCACGGCCCGCACGACGTACCAGTACGTCGCGTCGGACTCCACCTGCATGTCGGTGAACCCGGGCGAGGTCACGAACGCGAGCGTCGTGTACGGCCCACCCGACGCGTCGCCGCGCCGGACCTCGTAGCCGTAGAGCGTCGGGTCGACGAGGGCGTCCCACGTCAGCTCGATGCCCGCGGGCGAGGCGGCAACGACCGACAACCCGGTGGGCGCCGAGGGTGCGGACGTGTCCGAGCTCGGGTTGACCGTCATCGCCCCCGGGTTCGACGGCGGAGACCCGGCACCGACCGGGCCGCCGAGGTCCGCGTAGAGCCACGTCGCGCCGTTGGTCGTGGAGTAGCGGTAGACGTAGTCGTAGGCGCCCGTCGCCTCGGGCAGGAAGGACGCGACGAACTCGTCGTTGTTGCCGGCGTCGGTGTTGAACGTGGCGTCGACCCACGTCCAGTCGCCGCTCGTCGCCGGGTCGGAGCCGTCGGGCCCGAAGCCCGCCTGCGCCTGCAGCCCGACGGTCGCGCCCGGCTGGGAGGTGACGCCGTCGATCCAGACCTGGCCGTAGACGTTGTCGGTGCGGTCGGTCGCGCTGATCTCGTGGGTCAGCGTGGGCGGCCACTGGAGGTTCGCCCAGCCGATGACGTACTGCGGGATCCCCTTGACCTCGTTCGAGAACGCACTCGCGTTGCCGGCCGCGTCGTTGGCCGTGACCACGACGTACACGGGCGATCCGTTGCGGAGGTCCTCGAGCGTGAAGCTCGTCGCCGCGATCGGGCTGGCGTTGGCCCTGGTGTAGCCGCCGCCGGTGACCGGGCTGGTCCAGACGTCGTACGAAACGGCGCCCGGGACCGCGTTCCAGGCGACGCTCACGGTCCGGTCCGCCTCGTTGGTCACGTGGAGGTTCGTCGGGGCGGCAGGGCCGGCGAGGTCAACGGTCCCCGTCGCGAGCACGAGGGCGCCGCGGGCCGGGACGGTGACGACGAGCTCGCCGCCGGCCACAGTCGCGCCCGCAGAGCCGCCGCTGCCCAGCGCGAGCCGGGTCGTGAGCGCGACGCCGTCCGGGAGGTACCCGGCAACGGGGATGGTCACGGCGTGCGGGGTCGTGGAGCGGTTGAGGACCGTGATCGCGGCCTGACTCGAGGTCTTGCGCCCGTAGGCCGCGACACCGTCGGCATCGTCGGCGAGGAGGGCCTGGAAGTCGCCGCGCACGAGCGCCGGCACGTCGTGCCGGAGCGCGGACAGCGACGTGTACCAGGCACGGAGCGCCGTGTCGGGCGCGAACCCGAGGTCCGCCCACGGGTAGGTCCGCCGGTCGTCGGGGTCGTCGTCGCCGGTCACCCCGACCTCGTCGCCGTAGTAGACGGTCGGCGCGCCGGGGACGGTGAACTGGATCAGCGACGCGAGGCGCAGGCGCGCCTTGCCCTCGGCCAGGTTGGCGGCGTTCGTCTCGCGGCCGGCGGTCGTCTCCTCGCCGGGCGTGAGGGTCCACAGCAGCCGCTCGGTGTCGTGGCTGTCGAGGAGGTTCATGAGCGTGTAGTAGGCGGCGTCGGCGTAGTCCTCGCGGATCGACGACAGCCGCGACAGGAGCTCGGTCGGGCTGATGATCCGGCCGCTGTCGCCGAAGCCCTTGGAGTCGAACGCGCCGGGCGTCGTGAAGCCGATGACGGCGTCGCGCAGCCGGTAGTTCATCGTCGTGTCCAGCCGGTCGCCGCGGATCATCCGCAGCAGCGTCGAGTCCTTCTGCCACGTCTCGCTGACGGTCAGGGCGTCGGGCTTCGTCGCCCGGACGACGCTTCGGAACGTCTCCCAGTAGCCCGCGGGGAAGCTCGCGTCGCCGGACACGTCGAGGCGCCAGCCGGAGGCCCCGTCACGGAGCCAGCGCTTCGCGACCGAGCTCGGGCCGGTCAGGAAGTACGCCTGGACCGCCGGGTTCGACTTGTTGATGACGGGGATCGAGTCGAAGCCGAACCACCCGTCGTAGGTCAGGGTGAGGTTGCCGTTCGCGTCGCGGCAGGTGGGCGTCTCGGAGCCGACCGGCGCCCGGAACGTGAACCACGAGCGATAGACCGAGCTCGTCGACTCGCACGCGCCGACGGTCGGGTACTTCCCGTAGCGGTCGAAGATCGGGCTGTCCGAGCTCAGGTGGTTGAACACGCCGTCGAGGATCACGCGCATCCCGCGCGCGCTCGCGTGCTTGACGAGGTTCTCCCAGTCCTTCTGGCTGCCGAACGCGGGGTCGATGCGCTGGTAGTCCTGGGTGTCGTACGAGTGGTTCGACGCGGCGTCGAAGATCGGGTTGAAGTAGATCGTGGTGACGCCCATCGCCTGGAGGTAGTCGAGCTCCTGGTCGACGCCCTTGAGGTCGCCGCCGGCGTAGTCGCGGCCGCGCGGCTGCTCCTTCGTCGGGCTGTCGGCGGGCGGGGTGTCATCGAAGCGCCACGGGCAGCTCGTCGCCCCGTCCGCGTAGTTGCGGCAGTAGCCCTCGGGGAGGACGCCCCAGCGGATCCGCAGGACCGGGTCGTCGTACCGGCTGTCGCCGGTCTTGGGGTCGTTGTCCGCTCGGCCGTTGCGGAAGCGGTCCGGGAAGATCTGGTAGATCACCGCTGACTTCGCCCAGTCGGGGCTCGTGAAGCCGGGCTCCGCGACGGTCAGGGCCCAGGAACGATCCTCCGCGTCGTCGGTCGGGGCGCCGAGGCCGCCGTCGAGGGCGGTCGTGTCGTCGCCGTAGTAGTCGGTGTCGGTGCCGTCCGTGACGATGAACCGGTACCAGATGTTGTCCGGGTCGTCGTTCGCGAGGGTCGCCTGCCAGAAGTCGCAGGTCGAGTCCTCGAGATCCTCCTGGTAGCACGGGACGTCCGCGGCGACGCGGGTCATCCCGACGACCTTCTGGGAGCCGGCGTCGACGGAGAAGACGCGGAGCTTCACCGCGGTGACGTCGTCGTGGAACGTGCGGAACCGGACCTTGACGGGCGTGCCGGCCTCGACCGCGCCGCCGGGCGTCCGGTACAGCGTGTCGCGGGAGTCGTGGCGGAGGCCGTCCCACTCGATGTTGTTGTCGTGCGCCGGCGCGGCGCCCTCGACTCCTACCGTGGGAACGTTGGTCGCCGTGTTGAACGAGATCGTGACGGTGCTGCCGGGCTGGGCGACGCTGAACGCGACGTTGTTCGGCCCGCCGCCGTCGCCGTAGTTCGGGTTGCTCCAGCTCTCGTCGGTCGCGACCTTGAACTCGTAGCTCCCGACCGGGATGCCCGTCGTCACGAACGTGAACACGCCGTCGCCATCCACGTCGGACATGAGGGTCCGGAGGCAGTCGGGCGCCCAGTCGCCGGCGCAGCCGAGCTCGTCGTTGAAGCTGCCCGGGACCGTGTAGATCGTGTTGCCGACGCTGTCCGCGATGTAGTGCGTCTTGTGGTCGTAGTAGAAGCGCACGGTCTGGTCGGCGGCGAGGTTGCGCACGATGTTCGGGCCGTCCTGAAGAGGAAGTTGGCGCCGTAGTTCTCGGCCCAGTCGCCCATCGCGACCTTGTACTCCCAGTCGCCGGCCGGGATCGTCGCGGACTCGAACAGGTAGACGCCGTTGCCCTGCGCCGTGAACGCCGAGCCGGCACACGCCGGGTTCCAGTCACCGCACGCCCCGTCCGACGCCTCGCTCTGGAGGGAGCCGACGAGGTTCACCGACGCGGGCGTGGGCGTGTGCCCGGCGAGGGCCGTCCGTGCCCCGAACGGCGTCGCAGCCGCGGCCGGGAGGAGCGAGGCGAGCAGGAGCAGCAGGGTCGCGAGCAGCACGAGTCGCACGGGCACCGTGCTCCGGGCCAGCTGGACCGACGACGGACGAAGCACCGGGACCTCCCTCCCAACGGGTCGAGCGACGAAGACCGTGAACGGCGCGGGAGCGACGTGTCGTCCGGCGCGCGGCGGGTGCGGCGGGAGCGGCGAGGGGTCGCGAACGCCGGGCGTCTGCGACGAACGCTGGGCTGGGTTGCGAGCGCGGGCTGGTTGTGCGAGCGCGGGCTTCGGTTGCGGAGCCCCGGATCGAGGGCTCGACAGTGCGGCGCGGGCGGCGATCGGTCGGCTTCGGCCGGAGCGCCTCCATCGCGCGTCCGGCGAGCGTTTCCGCTTCCTGCCGGCGCCCCAGGTCGCTAAACCGGTTTAGTCGTCCGTCGATTTGAAAGGATGCGACTCGGTGACGACGGTGTCAACCCGGTTTCGCGTGCGTGACGGCGCCGCTGGATCTCGCGGCGTTCCAAACCGCGCCCGCAGCCATCGTCCGGAACTCCGGGCGTTCCATCCATCGCCCCGCTGTGGCCAGTTGGAACGCGGGCCGTTCCAGGTGTCGGGTTCCGCCGCCCGTTGGAACGCTGGACGATCCAGGACCGCCGGGCTAGCGCAGGACGAGCAGCGCCCAGAGCGCGCCGAGGATCAGGAACGGCCCGAACGGGATGAACGTCTTGAGCGTGATCCGGCGGAACGCCAGCAGCACGATGATCACCGCGCCCGCGAGCAGCGCCCCGTAGACCACCCCGGAGAACATCCGGAGCGGCCCGGCCAGCAGCCCGACGGACACCAGCAGCTTGAGGTCGCCCTGCCCGATCGCCCCGGCCCCGAACGGCCGCGCGAGGAGCCACAGCCCACCGGGCACGAGGATCGCCACGACCACCGCGATCGGCAGCACGCCGACGGGCACCAGCGGGTTGAGCCCCAGCAGGCTCACGAGGAACGCGATCGGGATGGCCGGCAGCGTGATCTCGTTGGGGAGCAGCCGCTGGTCGAGGTCCGTCGCCAGGAGCAGCGTGAGCGCAATGACGTACACGCCGAAGATCACCTGGGCCGTCGTGTCGCCCTCGAACCGGCCGGGCACGAGCGCCAGCGCGATCCCGCCGGTGATCACGGCGATGGGCGTCCGCCAGTCGATCGCGCGGATCGAGCCGTCCTCGTGCGCGGGCCAGCGCGCGGCGATCCGGTCCGCGACGAAGCCCCACAGGGCGCCGGCGACGGCGAGCACGACGACGATCGGTGTCAGCACGGGGCGGAGTCTAGCGGCGCTCGGACCCGCCGCGCGGTGACCCGAACGTCATACATGCACCGCACGCGTCGTAGACAACGGGCTCCCGTCAACCAGTCGCCCGGCGACTGCAATCGGCCCGCATCGGGCCTACGCCGCTCATGCAGTCACCCGGTGACTGCAAACCGACCTGCCACCGAATAGCAGCCGCCACACGACTGTATGAGCAACGCTGGGCCAGGCGCCGAGCGTGGCCGACGTCGGCGCCGAGCGCGAGCACCTGTCGACGACCCACCGGTGACTGCGAGACGAGGCCGGACCGACTACCCCTTCGACGCCCCGGCGACCGCCATCTCGACCAGCGTCGCGTGGGTCACGCCCGTCGCGCCACGCGAGGCGTACGGGTAGGCCTTGCGGAAGTAGCCCGTCCCGCCGATGTCGAGGTGCGCCCACGGCACCGTCCGGAACTGCTCGAGGAACAGGCCGCTCTTGACGAGCGACCCGTCGTTCGTGCCGGTGTTCTGGAGGTCGCCGTACCAGCTCTCCATCTCGGAGTAGATGTCCTTGATGAGCGGGATCCGCCAGTAGCGCTCCCCGGCGCGCGAGGCCGCGGCCGAGAGGTCGTCCCAGAACGGATCCGGGGTGGCGAACGCGCCGGTCACGATGTTGCCGAATGCGCGGCCCACAGCGCCCGTGAGCGTCGCGACGTCCACGATGTGGGTCGCCCCGAGCTGCTCGGCGTAGGTCATCGCGTCGCCGAGGATCAGCCGGCCCTCGGCATCGGTGTTGATGATGTCCACGAGCTTGCCGTTGAGCGCCTTGACGATGTCGCCGGGCCGGGTGGCATGCCCGCCGGGCATGTTCTCCACGGCCGGCGCGACCGCCATCAGCGGCATCCCGGGCGCGAGCCGGGCGGCGGTGACGATGGCCGCGATCACGGTGCAGGCACCGGTCTTGTCCATCTTCATCTCTTCCATCCGGTCGGCGGGCTTGATGCTGATGCCGCCGGAGTCGAAGCAGACGCCCTTGCCGACGAGCGCGAGATGGCGCCCCGCCTCGTCCTTGTCGCCCTGGTCGCCCGCCCGCATGACGATCATCCGCGGCGGGTTGTCGCTCCCCTGCCCCACGGCGAGGAACATCCCCATGCCGATGTCCTTGGCGCGCTTCTCGTCGACGACGTCGATCCACAGCCCGTGCGCCGTCGCCAGCGCGGAGGCCTCGTCGGCGAGGACCTGGGGCGTGATGTCGTTCGCTGCGCGGTTCGCGAGCCGGCGCGCGATGTTCGCGCCCTCGCCCATGATCCGGCCGCGCTCGGCGGCCTTCGCCAGCGAGCCCGCGTCGCCGCCGGTCGCGATGAGCAGCAGCTCGTCGATCGCGGGCGGCGCGGCCTCCGTGTCCTCGCGGTAGATCGCCTTGGGCTCGAAGCCGCCCTCGACCACGCCCCGCGCGACGAGCTCGGCCGCCGCGGCGACCCCGCCCTCGACCGCCGCGAGCGGGTCGAGCCAGACCGCGACCGTCTTCGCGTGGCGGCCGATGAGCCGCCGGATGCCCGTTGCGCCGACCTTGCGCGCGACCTCGCGGTCGAGCTCGTCGGCCGGGCCCGCGGAGACGGACACGACGCGCTTCACGGGCAGCTCGCCGCCCGCGCCGAGCGAGGTGCTGAAGCGCTTGCCGCGCAGCTCCCCGAAGTCGTGGAGGGTCGCGAGCTCGCCGCCCGACAGGCGGTTCAGCTCGCCGAGCGGGCCGGAGAAGTCGGGGTCCCCGACGATCGGCACCACGAGGACGTCTGCCGGCGCCTCCCACGGCTGGCCGGTGACGATGCGGATCTGCAAGGAAAGGTCCTCCCGGAAGTCCCGCGGCCGGTGGGCACCTGGCGCGGCGACGGCTGACATTGCGTCGAGTGTACCGGGCACCCGGGGCCGGTCGGCAGGCACGCGGACCGCGTCCCGACAGGGCTACTCGGGCAGCGCCAGCTCGCCGTCCTGCTCGAGCTGGCGCTGGATCGCCAGGGCGTCCGACAGGTCGGACTGGGCGTCCTCGATCGAGATCGCCGCCTGGTTGAGCCCGCCCTGCGCGATGTCGGCCATGATCACGACGAGCGGCCGGGTGTCGCCCGGCAGCCGCGCCCGTGCCGCCTGCTCGCGGTCGAACGCCGCGCGGACCTTCGCCGTGACCTTCCCGTCGGCATCGATGAGGACCTCGTACAGGTCGCGCAGCGCCGCGTCGTAGGCCGCGTTGCGGTCGATCCAGCTCGTGAGCACCGAGACGTCCGCGGTCTTCGCGAGTCGGTCCCGGACGGCCTTCGCCTGGGCGATCGTCGCGTCCGAGGCGTCGAGGCCCGTCAGCGCCTGCTTGTATCGCTCCTTGGCGCCCTGCTGGGCGGCCGCCGCGGTCTCCTGGTCGTGCTGGGCGAGGAGCGCGTTGAGGTTGACGGCGTCGAGCGCGCGCCCGGTGAGGACCCGCCAGTCGTCGTCGAGACCGGTCGCGATGGCCGGCGTCGGCACGAGCCCGTCGTAGCGGTCCTGGACCTCCGGCGCCACGTGCAGCTCGCTGTCCGACCCGACCCCCGGGACCTCCCCGATCGCGGTCGCGAGCGCGTCCTGCGCCGCCTCGATCGTCGCGAGGTCGCCGGTTCCCGCGAGGATCTTCGCGTTCACGGTGTCGACGTCGCCCGAGCTCACGGCGGCGAGCGCCTCACGGCTCGCGACGCCCAGCGACTCGACCGCCGTCGACAGCTCCGCGAGGCGCTCGGTCGCGGCGTCGAGCTTCGCGTCGGCGGCCTGGTCGGCCGCCCACGTGAGGTCGGCCCGCGCGGCGGTCCCCGGGACGTTGTGCATCGCCGCGACGACACCCGCGCCACCGAGCGCCACGAGCGCGGCCACGATCACCCAGACCACGGCGGCGGCGGTGCGTCTGGCGGCGTTCACCCCGCGAGCGTAGCGGGTCCTGCCGGCTCCTGGTCGCGGAGCGAGTGCCGGAGGTGGCCGAGGCCGCCCTCCATCGGCCGGGGCTCGAACCCGAAGGCCGCCCGCACGGCGTCGGCAGGGCCGGTGTTGTCCAGCTTCAGCTGGCGGAGCTGGTCGGTCGCCACCGGGAACCACCGGATGCCGAGCGTCTCCATCGCGCCGGCGACGAGGCGGATCACCGGGACCGGCACCGGCAGCAGCGCGCGGCGCGTGCCCATCCCGCGGAGCACCTCGCCCATGATCTCGCGGTAGGTCCAGGTCCGCGGGCCGCCGAGGAGGTACTCGGTGCCCGCCGTGGCCGGGTCGGCGAGGACGCGGACGACGATCCGTGCCAGGTCCTCGATCGCCAGCGGCTGGAAGCGCGCCTCGCCCCGGCCGGTGATCGGGGTCACGCCCGGCGACAACCGGACGAGGCCCGCGAGGATGTTGAAGAACCCGTCGCGAGGCCCGAACAGCAGGCTCGGGCTGAGGATCGTCCAGTCGAGGCCGCTCGCCCGGACGAGCGCCATCGCCTTGGCCTTCGAGCTCGCGTAGTGCAGGTCCGGCTCGTCCGCGACCCCGAGCGCGCCGAGATGGACGAACCGTCGCACGCCCGCGTCGGTCGCGGCCCGCACGACGTTCCGCGTCCCCTCGGTGTTGACGAGCCGGAGGCTGGCGCCGCCGTCCCAGTCGCGCGGGATCGCGGCGAGATGGACGATCGCCTCGACGCCATCGAGCGCCGCCGGCAGCGACGACAGGTCGGTGACGTCGCCGAGGCGGGTCGTGAGGCTCGCTCGCTGGGCGGGCTCCAGGCGCCGTTCGACGAGGTCCCCCGATGCCTCGGAGCCGACGAGCGCGACGACGTCGTGCCCGGCGTCGATGAGCGCCGGGACGACGTGGCTGCCGACGAATCCGCTGGCGCCTGTGACGAGGACGGTGGACATGCTCGACCCGCTCTCCGCATAAACGTGCTACTGGTCAGGCGCATGATACTCCACATCGCGCTCGACGGCTCGCGGGTTCGCGGACGCACCCCGATGCCACATACCATCGCCCCATGACCCTCGATCAGCGCTCGTTGGGCGCGCTCGTGCGCGCGATGCCGAAGGCCGAGCTCCACCTCCACCTCGACGGCTCGCTCCGTGTCGACACCGCGCTCGACATCGCGCGGACCCGCGACATCGAGGCGCCGTCGACGTTCGCCGGCATGCGCGGCGCGCTCGTCGCGCCCGACCAGGTCACCGACCAGGCGGAGCTGCTCGCGGCGTTCGACCTCCCGATCCTCCTGATGCAGGACGCCGAGGCGCTCGAGCGGATCGCGTCCGACATGGTCACGGACAAGGCGCACGACAACGTCCGCTACGCCGAGGTCCGGTGGGCGCCGCTGCTCCACACGAACCAGGGGCTCACCGGCAGGCAGGTCGTGGAGGCGGTGTGGAAGGGGTCGGCGTCGGCGGCGCGCAGGTCGGGCGTCGAGGTCCGCCTCATCGCCACGCTCATGCGCTCGCATGCGCCCGAGCGGAACCTCGCGTTCGTCCGCAGCCTCGAGAAGCATGGCGTCCCGGACGGGCTCGTCGCGGTCGACCTCGCCGGGCCGGAGGCGCGCTTTCCGGACCCCGAGATCCACCGCGAGGCGATCGACCTCGCCCGATCGCATGGGCCTCCACGTCACCGTCCACGCCGGCGAGTGGGGCGGCGGGGCGCAGGTCCTGCGGTCGCTGTCGATCGGCCCGGAGCGGATCGCGCACGGGCCGCACGCGATCGAGGATCCCGCGTGCGTCGCGGCGCTCATCGAGCGCGGCATCGTCCTCGACCTGTGCCCGACGTCCAACACGCAGGCGAACATCGTGGCCACGTACGAGGCGTTCCCGCTCAAGCGACTGATGGCGGCCGGTGTCCGCGTCACGCTCAACACCGACGACCTCACGGTCTCCGACGTCTCGCTGTCACAGGAGTACGAGCGGGCGGTCACGAAGCTGGGCGTCACGGTGCCCGAGCTGTGGGACCTGGACCTCGCGGCGATCGAGTACGCCTTCTGCGACGACGAGACCAAGGGCCGGCTCCACGAGTCGTTCCTCAGCTGGGGCGCCGGGATCCCGGAGCTGTTCCGCCCGTAGCGAGGGCCGGCCTCAGTTCGAGGGCGTGAACGACACCACGGTGACCGAGAGCTCGTCGTCGATCGCGTTGGGGACCGGGTCGTACGTGATCGTCGTGGGAATCCCACCGTCGCCGCGGTCCGCGTGGACATCGCCGCCCTCGGCGATCGTCTCGGCCGCCTTGGCGTACAGATCGTCCACGGTCTGCACTGGCAGCTCGACCCCGGGCTCCATCCGCGGGGGCCAGCCGATCTCCGTGACCTGCCCGTCGACGACGGTGATCGTGTACTCGCCGTTGAGCCCGCACTCGCAGCCCATCTGGATCACCCACGTGTAGTCGACAGGCCCGAGGCGCAGCCACGCATCGCGGCGGGCGGCGAGGTCCGCGGGCAGCGCGGCCCGGCTGGGCTCGGTCGGTGCGCCGTCGAGCGGCGCCGGCAGCAGCGAGCAGCCGACGACGAACAGCGCGAGGCACGCAGCGAGGAACGGGAGCGCGCGTCGCACGAGGATCACGGCACGCAGACGCGCGGGCCGCGGCGCATGTTCCGCCGGCTCAGGCGCCCGCAAGCTCCTCGAGGATCGCCGCGAGCGCCGCACCGTCCTCGGCGACCCGGGTCGGGCGCTCCGGCTCGGGGAGCGCGTCGGCGATCGCGCGGGTCGTGACGCCGGTCAGCATCAGGACCGTCCGCGCCCCGACGGCCTTGCCCGCCTGCACGTCCGTGAGCGCGTCGCCGATCATCACCGCCCGCGACAGGTCCGCCCCGACGAGCCCGGCCCCGACCTCGAGGAGGAGCGGCCCGGGCTTGCCGATCGTGACCCGGGACTCGGTCCGCGAGGCGACCTCGATCGCCGCCACCACCGACCCGGCGCCCGGCCGGAACCCGCGCTCGGTCGGGTACATGGGGTCCTTGTTGGTCGCGACGAGGACGGCGCCCGCCCGCACGCAGTCCGCTGCCGCGGCGACCTTGAGATACGTCAGCTGCGGGTCCAGGCCGACGACGACCGCGTCCGGGTTGCCCGCGGCCGCCCAGCCGTCGATCCCCTCCTGGGCCATGCGCGTCGCGGCGTGCGAGGCGGTCGTGGTCTCGAAGCCGGCCTCCTGGAGCTCTCGCTCGAGCCCGGCGGCGCCCACGACGAGCACCCGGCGGACGCGCGGCATGTGGTCGCGCATGTACAGGGCGCTCGCGCGTGCGGACGTCACGACGCGGTCGGGGCCGACGGGTGCGCCAAGCGCGAGGAGCCGCGGGACGTAGTCCGCGTGGTAGTGCATCGCGTTGTTCGTGACGTAGACGACGTCGTCGCCGGCCGCGGCCCGGGCGCTCAGCGCCTCCGGCACGCCGGGCACCGGCTCGGTCGCGCGGTACACGACGCCATCGAGGTCCACGAGGAGAAGCACGCCACGATGCTACCGTCTGCGCATGCCCGTCGGCCCCCACTCCCCCTTCTACGGCACGGACCGTCTGATCGTCGACGGCACGAATCTCCTGTTCCGGCTCGGCGGCGCCGGGCGGGCCGCCCCGCCCGCGGCGGTCATCGGCAAGCTCCGGGCCGCGGTGCCCAAGGAGACCTCGATCGACCTCGTCTTCGACGGCCAGGGCCACGGCGTGTTCGGCCGGCTCGCCGAGGGGATGTTCGTGCGGTACTCGGGCCGGCGGATCGCGGACGACGTGATCCTCGACCTCGTCGGCGACGCGATGATGGAGGCCGGCGGCGGCCCGGCGGCCGGGGCCAAGGTCCTCGTCGTGAGCAACGACCGCGAGCTCAGGGAGCGCATCCTGGCCAGGGGCAGCCGCACCGTGCCGCTCCAGTGGCTCATCGAGCGGATGGGGCTCCCGGTCCTCCAGTCGCCGGCGGCGGGCAACCGTCGAGCGCCGGTCGGGTTCGGCACGGGACCGGGCGGCAACGGGCCAAACGCGGTAGGACGCGAGGACGACCGACCGGGCTGGAAGCCGGGCCGCGGGGCGACCTCGAAGACCGGCGCGCCGCGCAAGGTCGCGCGTCACAAGCGACACCCGAGGATGGGCGCCTGACCTGGCGCAACGTTGGTAGGATGCGCGCGTGATCATCGACCAGCTCAACGAGATCTGGACCGGCTTCCTCGAGTTCATCTCACGCTTCCTCATCCCGGCGTGGGGCGAGCTCATCAACATGCTGCCGGTGCTGCTGCTGATCGGCGTCGTCGGCCCGATCGTGACCCTCCTGATGGTCTTCTGGGTCCGCTACGCGATCCTCAAGCCGCGGGTCAAGGCGGGCTGGGTCGACCTCCGTCGGCCGGCCGAGATCGACGAGAACGGTGAGCCGGTGTTCCCGATCGGGGAGCCCTACTCGCTCGCCGAGCGGATGATCTACGAGCCCGGCGCCACGCGGTCCGTCAGCGGCGACGAGCTCCACGTCAGCTGCCCCAAGTGCGGCCTCGTCCGCAGCGCCGCGATCGACACCTGCGGAAACTGCGGCCTCACCTTCAGCCTCACGCCTCCCACCCGCGTCCTCCGGCCGGCATCGCCGCCGCCGGGCGGGCGCGCCGCCGTCTAGCCGACCCCTCCCTCCCCGGCCCGCGGAACCATCCGCCGGGCAACCAGCGTCCCGGGACACGACATGGAACAGGCCTCCTCGATCCTCTTCGTCCTCGGCGTCATCGCCACCGCGATCGGCTTCGCCGCGCACGTCGGGCATGCCGTCCTGCTGGCCAACGGACGGCGTGTCGTCTCGTTCGCGCCGGCGCACCAGCCGGCGTTCGCCACGGGCGGGGTCACCGGGTCGTTCGTCACGTCGCGGGCGCCGTCCGCCGGCGCCACGCTCGAGCTCTCGGCGTCGCCCAGCCCGCTCTCGCGCGCCGCGACCTGGATCACCGCCGCGGCCTTCGTCCTGCTGCTGTCCTCGCTCGTGACGCGTGGCATCGCCGTCGGGCGCGGGCCGTACGGGAACCTGTACGAGTTCAGCGTCGCGTTCGGGACGTCGATCCTCGGCGGCTACCTGTTCCTCGCCCAGCGCTACCCGATCCGCCAGATCGGGTTCATCCCCGTCGGCGTGTCGCTCGCGATGCTGCTCTACGCGAGCTCGCTGCCGTCCGAGATCGAGCCGCTCGTCCCCGCCCTCCAGAACGCCCCGCTGCTCACGATCCACGTGGGCATGGCGGTGCTCGCCTACGGGATCTTCGCGACCGCGTTCGCGGCCGGCGTCGGGTACCTCGTCCAGGGGACGACGGACCGCATCAGCTGGCTGCCGTCGCACAAGACGCTCGACGAGGTCGCGTACCGGGCGGTGATCATCGGCTTCCCGATCTTCGCGACGATGATCATCCTCGGGTCGTGGTGGGCGTCGATCGCCTGGTCCCGCTACTGGGGCTGGGACCCGAAGGAGACGGCCGCCCTCGTGACCTGGCTGATCTACGCGGTCTACCTCCACGCACGCAACCAGCGCCGCTGGGCCGGGCGCCCGGCCGCGCTCCTGCTGGTGATCGGGTTCGGGATGGTGCTGGTCACCTACTCGGGCAGCCTGTGGTTCTCCGGGCTGCACGCGTACTCGGGGCTCTAGGGCTCGGTCTCTCAGCGGTCGAAGCGGACCACCTCCACCGACGCGATCGCACCGTCCTCGATCGTCATCAGCGCCCACGAGCACGCCGGCTGACGACGCCTGTCGGTCGGCGAGCCCGGGTTGACGAGCCAGGTGCCGCCGGTGAGCCGCTCGACGAGCGGGATGTGCGAGTGGCCGAACACGATCGCCCCGAGGTCCGGCTCGTCCTCGAACGCCCGGCGCGCACGTTCCGGCGTCGTGGATCCCGGGCCGAGGTGGCCGTGGGTGAGGCCGATGCGCACGCCACCGATGTCCAGCACCCGTCGCGTCCCGAACCGCTCGTGGAGCACCGGCCCGTCGTTGTTGCCGGCCACCCCGTCGACCGGCGCGACGGCCTCGAGGAGCGTCAGCGCGAGCGGGTCGGTCCAGTCGCCGGCGTGGACGATGCGGTCGATCCCGGCGGCTTCGAACCCGTCGAGCAGCGCCCGCGGCAGCACCCGCCCGAACCTGGGCAGGTGCGTATCGGACACGAGCGCGATCCTCACGCCCGAGAGCCTACGAGGTCTACGGGATGGCGCGATCGTCGTCGCCGAGGACGCGGCCGGCGACCGCACCGACCACCGCGCCCACGGCCAGCAGGCCGAGCGCGAGCCCTCGCGCGAACCAGGACATCGGCCGGCCCATCGCCAGCGTCTTCGGCAGCGGCCGGGTCGCGGCCGCGACGACCTCGCGGTCCGGCTTCGGGCTGTGCGCGATCGCCACGAGCGCCGGCTCGGCCGTCGGCGCCGGCGCCGGACCGGCCTTCGGATCGGTCGCCTTGGACCCGCCGGCCTTCGCCGACCCGGCCGGGCCCGTCTCGGCGCGCCGCGCGTCGACCTTCTCGGGCTCGTGCTGCTTCGCGAGCACCGCGGTGACCTCCGCCGCCACGAGCAGCAGGACCGCCGTGAGGTAGAACCACAGCATCAGCACGATGACGCCGCCGAGCGCGCCGTACGTGTTCGCGTAGCTCCCGAAGTTCGCGACGTAGAGCCCGAACACGGCCGTCGCGGCGAGCCAGCCGACCGCGAACACGATGCCGCCGACCAGCGTCCAGCGAAACGACACCGCGACGTTCGGGCCGAACCGGAACAGGGCGGCGACCGCGAACGCCACGAGGGCGAGCATGAGCGGGTACCGCAGCAGCGAGATCGCCGCCCACGCGCCGGGGCCGATCCCGAGGACCGACACGGCCTGCTCGGTCACGATGCTGCCGCCGACGATCGTCACGAACGCGACGAGGATCCCGATGCTGCCGAGGATCGTGAGCAGCAGCGCGCGCACGAGCTTGCCGACGAAGCCGCGCGTCTCCTCGACGTCGTACGCGGTGTTCATCGCGCTCATCAGCGAGGAGACGCCGCCGGTCGCGGCCCACAACGCCAGGAGCGCGCCGATGCTCAGGAGCGCCGGCCGAGTCTGGCCGAGGACGCTCTCCAGCTGTGGGGCGATCTGCGCCGCGACGTCGGGCGGCAGGTTGTCATCGATCGCCGAGAGGATCTGCTGGGTCGGGTCGCCGAGCCCGGTCGCCTGCGCGACGAACGCGGCGAGGGCCGCGAGGAAGATCCCGAACGGGAAGACCGCGAACAGGAAGCGATACGAGAGGCCGGCGGCGAGGTCGGGCACCTCGTCCTCCATGACCTGCTGGACGACCTGCTTCGGGAAGTCGAGGAACTTCGGAATCTCCATGCCGTCGATGAGAACCCCTGCAAGGGAGCGCGGACGCTTCGGCTGGCGGCCACGCGTTGTAGGTTCATTGCAGGGTCGTCGTTCGTGCCCGATGCTCTGTCCATGCTCGACTGGATCGCGTCCGACCCCGCCGGCGCCCTCATCCGGGTCGTCGCGGCGATCGCGATCGTTGGGATGGGCATCGCGGTCTGGTTCCAGCTCGACAGGCGGACGCGCTCGTTCGGCGGTGGCCTGATCGCCGGCGCGGTGGTCGCGGTGGGCCTCGCGCTGCTGATCGTGTCGCTGATCCCTGGGCTGCTCCCGTTCGAGTTCGGGATCGCGGTGCTGATCGCCGCGTTCGTGTTCCTGTACCGGCCAGATGTCGTCGTGCGGTTCACCGGCGGTCCCCGCAAGGAGTGGGCCGCGCTGCGCGAGGGCCGCGAGCTTGGCGTCCTCGTCGGGGAGCGTGGCGGGCCGCGGGCGGCGCGCTCCGACGCCGAGATCCAGTCCCGGCTGGCGGGCCTGTCGAGGTACGAGACGCCGGCGACGCGCGAGTACCTCTCGCTCGTGCGCCAGACGCTCTTCTCCGACCCGGCCGACCCGGCGCTCGATGCCGCCAGGGCACAGCTCGCGGCCGCCGACGCGGTCCTGCGGGAGTCGCTCCGCGTGCGACCCAACTGGGAACGCTCGCTCGAGCGTCGTGCGCGGGGCGAGGCGCCGATCGAGTGAGTCGCGCGATAAGCGTCCGCGAAGCGGGGTTCGTCATGCTCGTTGCGTGGACGACCTGGCCGTCGGGCGGATGATCCGGGCCGTACGGGTCAGGCGCGGGTGGCGGCAGTCGGACCTCGCGGAGGCGGCCGGCGTGTCGCAGACGACGGTCTCGCGGATCGAGCGCGGGCGACTCGGCGCGGTGCCGATCCGGACGCTGCGGGCTGTCGCCGGGGCGTTGGACGTGCGTGCGACGGTCGAGCTGCGCGGGTCCGGAGCGGACCTCGACCGGCTCCTCGGCGCGGGGCACTCCGCGATGCACGAGGAGCTCGCGCGGCTGTTCGCCGGCCTGCCGGACTGGGTGTCGCTGCCCGAGGTGACGTTCGCGATCTATGGCGAGCGCGGGGCGATCGACGTCCTCGCGTGGCACGAGCCGACCCGGAGCCTGCTGGTCATCGAGCTCAAGACGGAGCTCGTCGACATGCAGGAGACGGTCGGGACGCTCGACCGGAAGGTGCGCCTGGCCGTGAAGATCGCCCGCGAGCGGGGCTGGGACCCGCTGACGGTCTCGAGCTGGCTGCTGATCGCCGAGTCGCCGTCGAACCGGCGGGCGGCTCGCCGGCATGGCGCGATGCTCGGGCAGCGGTTCACGGTCGACGGTCACGCGATCGCCGCCTGGCTTCGGCGGCCGGGCGGTCGGGTCCATGCGCTCTCGTTCCTGTCTTCCAGTCACCGGACGGGTACAAGACGACGGCTCGCGCCGGTCGCGCGAGTTCGGCCGCCGCGGCACGCACGGGCCGAGGTCGCCCGCTAGTCATCCAGTCATGCGGCGGTTGGTATTCGGGCGACCGGGCGATAGCAGTCACCGGACGCATGAATGACCAACGCGAGGCCCAAAACCGCGCTTTGCAGTCACCGGGTGCGTGGATGACGGGAGCGCGCTGTCTACGACCCGTGGGGTGACTGCGAGACGGAAGGCGCGATGGAAGCGAACGAGGAGTCCACAACCGAACGCCCGTTCTGTGCACAACCCCGGCCAGGCCTGTGGACGACCGCTCATCGCGCTGTGGACAGCTCCCCGCCGAGCGTGGACGAACGCCGCCCGAACGTGGACCGCGCCGCCCCGAGCGTGGAACCGGCCAGAAACTACATCTTGCGATGCGATTGGGCACGACACCACTACATCTTGTGGTTTCGGGCTTGACTGACCCCTCCCAAAGTCCTAACGTATACAGGTCGCCCTGACGCCGGACGACCCCAGAAACGCAACCCGGAGCTCGGCCGACGAGGTCGCGAACCGGACCAGGAGACAGCCGGCAACAGCAAGACCCGACGGACGATCCCGTAGCTACCGGTCACCCCCTTCGTGACCTCGGGATCGACAACCGGACGGCGCCCGATACCCAGCCCAAAGCGTTCCGAACTGGCACCCGGCACGCGACGGCACAGGTGAAGGCTCCCATCCGGGCCGATCGGCTATCGGGAGACCCGCGAATGCGGGCACGGAGGAGTAGGAACGACATGGCCCAGGCTCGCGAGGTAGTCCCGGTGATGGACGCAAAGACGACGCCCAAGCGCGCGAAGGCAGGGAGCCACGCCACCCAGACCCGCAAGGGCCTCGGCGGCCCGTACGGTGCCAGCTTCACGGGTGTCGGCACCCGCGGCCTCACGTTCGAGCGCCGCTGGACCCGCCCCGGCGTCCACCCCTATGACGAGATCACGTGGGAGTACCGCACGGCCGGCATCTCCAGCGAGACCGGCAAGACGGTGTTCGAGCAGAAGGACGTCGAGGTCCCGGCGTTCTGGAGCCAGCTCGCCACCAACGTCGTGGTCAGCAAGTACTTCCGCGGCCACGTCGGCACGCCGGAGCGCGAGCACAGCGTCCGCCAGCTCATCGACCGCGTCGTGAACACGATCGCCGCGTGGGCCGAGACCAACCGCTACTTCGCGAGTGACGAGGACCTGGCCGCCTTCCAGGCCGAGCTCACCCACCTGCTCGTCCACCAGAAGATGGCGTTCAACTCGCCGGTCTGGTTCAACGTCGGGATCGAGACGAAGCCGCAGTGCTCCGCGTGCTTCATCAACTCGGTCCAGGACAACATGGGCTCGATCATGGACCTCGCCAAGACCGAGGCCATGCTGTTCAAGTACGGCTCGGGCGCGGGCGTCAACCTGTCGACCATCCGCTCGAGCAAGGCCAAGATGACCGGCGGCGGCATCGCCTCGGGCCCGGTCAGCTTCATGCGCGGCTACGACGCGTTCGCGGGCGTCATCAAGTCGGGCGGCAAGACCCGCCGCGCGGCGAAGATGGTGATCCTCGACGTCGGACCACCCGGACGTCATCGACTTCATCGACTCCAAGGCGCTCGAGGAGAAGAAGGCCTGGGCGCTCATCGAGCAGGGCTACGACCCGAGCTTCACCGGTGAGGCCTACGGCAGCGTCTTCTTCCAGAACGCCAACCACTCGGTCCGCGTGACCGACGAGTTCATGAAGGCCGTCGAGCGCGACGGCGACTGGCAGACGCACGAGGTCAGCGACGGCCAGCCGGCCGGCACGTACAAGGCCCGCGAGATCTTCCGCAAGATGGCGGACGCGGCCCACCTGTGCGGCGACCCGGGCATCCAGTACGACACCACGATCAACGACTGGCACACCAGCGCGGAGTCGGACCGGA
Organism: uncultured Chloroflexia bacterium; assembly: GCA_963768035.1. Lineage (GTDB taxonomy): Bacteria > Chloroflexota > Limnocylindria > Limnocylindrales > CSP1-4 > CAIXZV01. Next base: position 659,510 of record CAVYGJ010000002.1, on the reverse strand, counting down.
TCTACGCGTCCAACCCGTGCTCGGAGTACATGTTCCTCAACGACACGGCGTGCAACCTGGCGAGCCTCAACCTGATGAAGTTCGTCCAGCCGGACGGCGAGTTCGACGTCGACGCCTTCCGGTTCGCCGCCAAGGTCACGATCACGGCGCAGGAGATCCTGGTCGACAACGCCAGCTACCCGACGCCGAAGATCGAGGAGAACAGCCACCGCTTCCGGCCGCTCGGCCTGGGCTACGCCAACCTCGGCGCGCTGCTCATGAACCGCGGTCTCGCGTACGACTCGGACGAGGGCCGCAACTACGCCGGCGCGATCACCGCGCTGATGCACGGCGAGGCCTACCGCCAGAGCTCGGTCATCGCGCGTGACCACGGCGGCGCGTTCGTCGACTACGACACGAACCGGACCCCGTTCCTGCGGGTCATCGGCAAGCACCGCGACGCGGCCTACCAGCTGCCGGAGACCGGCGTCCCCCAGCCGATGCTGGAGAACGTCCGCCAGCTCTACGACGAGGTCCTGGAGCTGGGCGAGGCCAACGGCTACCGCAACGCGCAGGTCACCGTGCTCGCGCCGACCGGCACCATCGCGTTCATGATGGATTGCGACACCACCGGCATCGAGCCCGACATCGCGCTCATCAAGTACAAGAAGCTCGTCGGCGAGGGCTACCTCAAGATCGTCAACCAGACGGTCCCGGCGGCGCTGCGCAAGCTCGGCTACGACGCGACGCAGGTCGAGGAGATCCTCGCCTACGTCAACGAGCACGAGACGATCGAGGGCGCGCCCGGCCTCAAGCCCGAGCACCTGTCGGTCTTCGACTGCGCGTTCAAGCCGGTCAACGGCGAGCGGTCGATCCACTACATGGGCCACGTCCGGATGATGGGCGCGACCCAGCCGTTCCTCAGCGGCGCGATCAGCAAGACCGTCAACATGCCCGAGGCCGCCACGGCCGAGGAGATCGAGACGGTCTACCTCGAGGGCTGGAAGCAGGGCCTGAAGGCCATCGCGATCTACCGCGACGGCTCGAAGCGCAGCCAGCCGCTGTCCACCGGCAAGAAGAAGGACGGCGAGGTCGAGCTCTCGCCCGACGCGGCCGAGACCATCGAGAGCCTGCGCAAGCAGCTCGCGGCGGCCCAGGTCGAGGCCACGCGCCCGCACCGCCGCCGGCTCCCCGCCGAGCGGACCGCGCTGACGCACCGCTTCGACATCGCCGGTCACGAGGGCTACATCACCGTCGGCCTGTACCCGGACGGCCAGCCCGGCGAGATCTTCCTGAAGATGGCGAAGGAAGGCTCGACGATCAGCGGCCTCATGGACACGCTGGCCACCTCGGTGAGCCTGGCGCTCCAGTACGGCGTGCCGCTCAAGGACGTGGTGAACAAGTTCGCCCACGTGCGGTTCGAGCCCAGTGGCTTCACCGGCAACCCGGAGATCCCGATCGCCAAGTCGCTCGTGGACTACATCTTCCGGTGGCTCGGCAGCCGCTTCCTCGAGAACGAGGACAAGGGCGTCCTCGGGCTCATCGACCGGTCAGCGGTGGTCACGGACGCGCCGATCGCGTTCGGCGCCAGCGCGCTCGCGCCGCAGTCGAACGAGGGCATCACCGCCCAGTCCGAGGCTCTCACCGTGAAGGCGCCGGCCACGCCGGCCATCGCTCCGGCCCCGGAGCCGACGTCGACCGACGACGCGGCCAAGGCGACGGCGGTCTCGGCCGCCACGCCCGCGGCCCCGGTGTCGGTGGCCAAGGAGGAGCTGGCGGTCGTCGCGACCAACGGCGCCGCCAACGGCCATGCGACGGGGAACGGCAACGGGAGGCGGACGCTCGCGGACTTCACGGGCTCGCTCGGCGGATCCTCGCTGGGTGGCGGCGTGAAGGTCGCCTTCTCCGCCCAGGCCGACGCCCCCAGCTGCGCCGAATGCGGCTCGATCATGATCCGCAACGGCAGCTGCTACAAGTGCCTCAACTGCGGGAGCACCAGCGGCTGCAGCTGACCCTCACTCGAACCAGGAACGAAGCCCGGGCACCTCGCCCGGGCTTCTTCGCGTCCGCCGCCCGAGCGCGTCACCCTCGGGCGTGTGCGCCTCAGGCTCAGGTGTGCAGGTGCCGCCGTCGACGAACGTCGTCGCGAGCGGGCGCCCGATCGCGGTCGAAGTCGGTTGCTGCCCATCCGGAGCGTCACCAGTGCGCCGATCTGGTCGCCCGGCTCGAAGGGGCCGCTGAAGATGACGACCATCGAGCCGTCGTGGTCGGGCGGGCGCCAGCCGTAGCCGGGCTCGCCGGTCACCGTGTCCAGGATGCCCGGGGTCGTCCACGTGCCAGTCTCCTGGGTCGCGCCGTTCGCCGTGGCGCCAGTCCACGAGAGGTCGACGAGCACGAAGTAGTCATCGCAGCTCGCGCTGAACACGGTGATGTCGCCGACGGTGAACTCGATCGCCGGTCGTGCGGCGACGGAGCCCGGGATAGCGGCGAGGAGCAGCAGCGCCGCGAGCGGGGCGGCGAGACGGGGACGCATCGAGACCTCCGGTGCCCGCAGCGGCTGGTGGACGGCGTCGCGGGTCCCCCGGCGTCCACGCTCGAGGACTCGATGCTCGCAGCCGCGGCGCCCGCGGTCAACGGGCGGAGCTGGTGCATCAGATCCGCGAACGCCTCCTCGTGGCCGGAGCGGGCTCGCTCCACGAGGTCTCGGTCCATCGGGCCCATCTGGAGGCCGCGCCGCTGGACCCGCGGGCTACCTAGCATGGAGTGGCACCTGCCCATTTCGTTCGGAGCAGCGCGCTGTACGATCGCGAGAACCGCAAGAGGACGTGATGGCGACGCTGACGATCGAGGACCGGACGGCGACGGGAACGCCGGTTGGGCACATCGACCTGCCGGACGTGCCTGACCGGATCACGCTCCGGGACCTGATCCGGCTGCGAGTCCGGGAGGAGGTAGCGCGGTACAACCTGCGGCCCGCCGAGGAGTTCCAGGGGCTCGTCCAGCCGGAGGGTTCCGATCCCCGTGGGACGCTCGTTCCGGCTCAAGAAGCCGCGGCGGCTCGACTGGGAGACCCAGGCCGGGATCGCGTGCGAGAGCTTCGAGCGCAACGGATTCTTCGTCCTCGTGAACCGCAAGCAGGTCACGGAGCTGGACGACACCATCGAGCTGCGTGGGCAGCGTCGACATCGGCTTCATCAAGCTCACGCCGCTGGTCGGCGGCTGAGTCGTGCCGGCTGCAGGACACCGTCGAGGAGCTGTCCCTCTACCAGCACCGCGTACGCGCGAAGGCGCTCGTGGACCCGGCGATCGCCGCCGTCGACCGGAACCCGTACTTCCTCGAGGCGCCCGCCCGAGGTTCGGGCGCTCGTCGACGCCGACCCGGACCTCCAGCGATCGATCGTGATCTCGCTCCTGTCGCTCGCCTCGACGGACGTCCCGCCGATCCGGCAGCTCCGCGGGCTTGTTCGGCGGCGACGACATCCAGTCGCCGGCCCGGCTCATCTGGCGAGCTCGGCTCGCAGCGGCCGCCGTTCACGCGTGGCGACGTCGCTCCTGCTGCTCACGATGGCGACGCACGCGCTCCGCAACGCCCGCGGATTCTCCGAGTGGCTCGTCATGGGGCTCGTCTCGGCCCCGCTCGTCGCCGCCGAGAAGGCGGTTCGCAAGGGTGGCGTCGAGCGAGCTCGAGGCCCGATCCGCGAGCTCGCGAGCGCGCTCCGCGAGTTCCGCGGCGGCGCGAACAGCCAGCAGGCGAAGGCGAGCGCACGCTTGCTCGCGCTTGTCCAGCCCGCAACGACGGATCCCGAACGCCCCCGTCACCGTGGATCCCACGCTGTTCAGCGACGGCGACACGTGGGGCGTCGAGTGGCGCGGTCGGGCCGCCTCGCTGGCGGGGCCGGCCGCGGCGTTGATCATCCACTGCTCGGTGCAGAGCGGGGTCGTGCCGCCGAAGAGCTGGGTGTCGAAGGCCAGGGAGCTCGCCCGCGTCGACGGCGTGCCGGCCGTCCTCCGGGAGATGCTCGCCGGCAGCCTCACGTCGCGCTCGACGGCGCCGGTCCGGGTGTTCGAGATCGAGGGCCGGCGGCTCGAGAGCGTCCGGCCCGGTCGCTGACCGACCCGAACGTGCTCATCCTCCGCGGCGCGCTCTGGGCGGCCGCGACCCTCGACGACGCGTGGCCGGACGAGGTGCTCACGACGATCGCGCTCCACTTCGGCACCTCGGGCGGGTCGAGCAACGTGGCCCGCGACGAGCGCCTGGCGAACACCGCGACCGCGGCGCTCGGGTCCCGCGGCACGACGGCCGCCATCGCCGGCCTCGGCCGCCTCAAGGCGAAGGTCACCAACCGGAACGTCTCGAAGCAGATCGTCAAGGCGCTCGACGCGGCCGCCGCGTCGTCGGGGATGAGCCCGTCTGCGCTGCTGGAGCTCGCCGTCTCGCCCGAGGGCCTGGACGGCGATGGGCGGCGCGAGATCGAGGTCGGCGACCACATTGCGGTCCTCGCTGTCGCGGGCGACGATGCCACCTCACCTGGCGCGGCCGGACGGCCGGGTCACCGCGCGACCGCCGCTCGCCATCGCCGAGCGCACCGCCGAAATCGCCCGCGCCAAGGAGACGCTGAAGGAGCTCCGCAAGGCGATCGGGATCGAGCGCGGCCGCGTCGAGGACCTGTTCACGGAGGACCGCGAGTGGCCGCTCGCCGAGTGGCGCACGCGCTATCTCGAGCATCCGTTGACGCGGACGATCGCGCGCAGGCTCATCTGGACGCTGCTCGATGGCGACGAGCGCACGCCGCGTCCTCGCGTCAGGCGGCGAGCTGCACGACGTCGCGGGCATGCCGGTCGAGCCGTCCGGCGAAGCGCGGGTCCGGACCTGGCACCCGATCGACGCGGTCGACGCCGAGATCGCCGGCTGGCGGACGCGGCTCATCGACCTCCAGCTCCGCCAGCCGTTCAAGCAGGCGTTCCGCGAGGTCTACCGGCTCACGCCCGCCGAGGAGCAGACCGACAGCTACTCGAACCGGTTCGCGGCCCATGTCCTGCGCTACCCGCAGGCGCGAGCGCTCATGACGGCCCGTCGCTGGGGCTCGAACTTCCTCGGACCCGTTCGACGGCGGGTACAGCGGCATCGCGAAGCGCGAGTTCCGGACCGACGGCGATGCGCGCCGAGTTCTGGCACGACGCGAGCGACCGCGGACGACCCGCATGATGAGGCGAGGTCCTCCACTGCGTCACGGACCAGGTCCGGTTCGTCCGTCGCCGGTCGCGACGGCGCGGTGCTGCACGCTCCGCGAGGTGCCGCCGATCGTGTTCTCGGAGGCGATGCGCGACGTCGACCTGTTCGTCTCGGTGACGATCCGTCGGCGCGGACGCGAACTGGGAGGACGGCTGGCGCGATCGGCAGATGGCCGGACCGTTCGGCACCTACTTCGGGATGTACGAGCAGCGCCCCGCTCAACGCGAGCGCGAGCGTGCGTCGCGACGTCCTCGAGCGGATGCTCCCCGGGCTCGCTATCGCGGACCGGCTCACGCTGGAGGAGCGGCACCTGGCCGTTCGCGGCGACGTGCGGTCCTACCGGATCCACCTCGCCAGCGGGAACATCTACATGGCGCCCAGCGACACGTACCTGTGCATCGTCCCGGCACGCGGCCGCGCTGCCGACAAGGTGTTCCTGCCTTCGACGACGACCCGACGCTGTCGGTGATCCTGTCCAAGGCGTTCCTGCTGGCCGAGGACGCGAAGATCACCGACAAGTCGATCCTGATGCAGCTCCGGAGCCCCTGCCCCGGGGCTAGATGACCAGGAGCGCCGCCAGCACGACGATGACCAGGATGGCGAAGGCGAGGAGCGCGCCGAGCACGTTGCTGCGGGTGATGCGGGGCGGGCTGCTCGAGCTCGAGGCGGGCACGCGATCGCGAAGCACCGTCAGCTCGCCGTCGTCGGCGGCGGCATGCGCGCGCCGCGAGATGGCGGCGCGGGGTCGGGACCGAGCGCCGAGCGCCGCGAGGTGGGCGTCGATGCGTGGGTCGCCCGCGTCATGGACGACGGCACGGGCGGCCGCCGACAGCTCCGCATCGGGCTCGGGTTGCACGGTTCCGGGGTTGGTCGGTCTCGCCATCGTTGTCGGAAACGACGGTACCAGCGACGGTCGCGCGACGTCCCACAGGCCAGGCGTCGGGGCTGCGGCATCAGGCCTCGTGCGGCTCGAGGATGACGATCGCAGTCTCGCGGGAGCGGAGTGCGGCGCTCGCCTCCGTGTAGGCCGCCGTGCCGAGGCCGACGAGGGCCGCCCACACGCGTGCCCGCTCCTCCCCCACCGCGGCGCGTGCGACGACCCGGCGGGCGCCGTCGGGCAGCTCGACCGTGGCCTCCGGGTTCGCCTGGAGGTTGAGCCACCAAGCGGGATCGGGGTCGGCCCAGCCATTCATAGCGGGAGTGACGAGGTTCGGCCCGTCCTCGATGTACCCAAGGATCGCGATCCGCTCCTTGCCGCTCCGGCGGCCGACGGTCCGGAGGCGGAGCATGCCCCACCTGCTGGTCGTCGGGGCGCGCAGCCCGAACCGGCCCCCGGTGAGCGTGTACGCGGCGCGATGCGCGAGCCAGATGGTCCGGACAATCGGACGGGGCACCTGGATCGGCGGCTTCGTCGTGGCGGGCATCGGTCTCGCGCCTCCTTCGTGTTTACATTGTAAACTACGATGTAAACATAGCCCTACACCGTAAACTCGTCAAGATGGAGCAGGAGATCATCGAAGACCGCCGAGCGCCGCTGACGCGCGAACGCGTGCTCCTGGCCGCGGTCGACGTCGCCGATCGCGGCGGGCTCGAGGCGCTCAGCATGCGCAAGCTGGGCCAGGAGCTGGGTCGTCGAGGCGATGGCGCTCTACCGTCACGTCCGGGACAAGGACGACCTGCTCGATGGCGTGGTCCAGGTCCTCGTGGGCCAGATCGGGCGTCCCGATGCGGGCGACGGCTGGAAGGCGACGCTCCGGGCGCAGCTCATGGCCGCGCGTGCGGTCATGCTCCGGCACCCGTGGGCGCGACGCGTGCTCGAGGACCGCGGCTCACCGGGCCGGCGACGCTCGCCCACATCGACTCGATCCTGGGGATCCTCGCGGACGCCGGCTTCTCGCTGGAGCTCGCCCACCACGCGCTCCACGTCCTCGGCAGCCGGATCTACGGGTTCGAGCAGGACATGCTCGGCGACAGCGGCGGCGGCGCCGCGCCCGAGGCGGACCCGGCACAGCTCCAGGCGATGCTCGCCCGGTATCCCAACGTCGCGTCGCTCGCGAGGCGGCGAGCCACGGCGGCACGCTCGGCCCGTGCGACGACGACGTCGAGTTCGCCTTCGGGCTCGACCTCGTCCTCGACGGCCTCGAGGCGCGCCTGGACCGGCTAGGAATAGCCCTCCCGACGGACGAGCGCCATCGGGAGGGCTGGTTCACCGGGCGTCAGCTGCCCTGCTGGACCTCGTGGAGGACGTGGGCCTCGAGGCCGTGGGCCTCGCGGTGGACGCGGGTGGCGGTGTCGCGGTCGGGGGCGTCGACGAGGCAGAACACCTTGCCCTCCTCCTCGTCGACCCAGTACTCGCGATAGTCGACGCCATAGGCGCCCTGGACCCGGAGGTCGGCTGCGTGGGCACCGGCGACGTCGGCCGCCTTCACCCCCGGGATGTTGTGCATGTCCATGTACGTAGGCATGTTGAAGCTAGCTCCACTACCAATGGGTGACCGCGCGCCGGCAGGCGGACGTCGGTCTGCACCCGGATACGCCGGGCTCCCGGAAAGTGGATTTCGCGGAGTTGTCAGCTCCTCGCGGTCGCCAGCTGCCGGCGAAGGTCCGCGAAGCGGGGGTCGTCGCCCTCTTCCGGCTTGAGCGTGGGCTGGCCGACGCCGGTCTCGATGAGGCTGCGGAGGCTGTCGTTGACGTAGGTCCCCCAGGCGTCGCGGCAGACGTCGAAGCACTCGTACGCCGGCGTGAGGCCGACGTGCGTGAACCGGACCTCCGTCCCGCCGTCGCGGGCGCTCAGCTCGAACCGGATCTCGGTCCCCTTCCACTCGGACTGGTCGTCGATGAAGCTCATCCAGTTGTCGAGGACCTGCCACACGACGCGCTTGCCGGGCAGGAGCTCGGTGACGCGGATCCGCGCGTAGTGGATGCCCGGGACCCAGTGGGTGAACTCGTCGCCCTCCTCGTGGGTCCGCCCGGCGATCGTCTCCTCCCACCAGCCGCGGGGGTCGTTGATCGCGGTATAGGCGTCGTGGGGCGTGCGATCGACGGTGAAGGTGGTGGTGTAGCTCTGGTCGCTCACGATGGTCTCCTGGGTGCCTGCTTGCACGATGCAAGGGGCACCATAGCGAACCAGATTGCATGACGCAAGTGCCTCGTCTAGAATCGCCCCATGCTCGGCAAGACGTACGACACCCAGGTCTGCTCCATCGCCCGGTCCCTCGAGCTCGTGGGCGAGCGCTGGAGCCTGCTCATCCTCCGCAACGCGCTGTTCGCGGGGAACACCCGGTACGGCGAGTTCCAGCGCAGCCTCGGCATCGCGACGAACGTGCTCCAGGACCGGCTCGACGGCTTCGTGGCGGCCGGGATCATGGAGCGGCGGCCGCTCGACGGGCAGCCTGAGCTCCACGAGTACGTCCTGACCGAGAAGGGATCCGACTTCGCGCCCGCGCTCATCGCACTCACCCAGTGGGGCGACAAGTGGGCCGCACCCGACGGCCCGCCGATCCTCTACCGCCACGCCACGTGCGGGTCGCCGGTCGTCGTCGGCGCCAGCTGCACGGCGTGCGGCGAGCTCCACGACCTCGACGGGATCCGCGCACTTCCCGGCCCGGGCATGCCCGCCGACCGCGCGGAGCGGATCCTCGAGCGTCTCGCCGCGGAGGGTTGAACCCGGCGGCGGTGCCGCTACGCTAGCCGCCATGTCCGAGCCGCCGCCGCCCGCCCCGCGTCACCTGACCCGCGACGAGGTCGCGATCGAGGCGCGCGTCGCGCCTGCGTACGTCGACGAGCTGGCAGCGGCCGGCGCGATCGAGCACGACGCGGACGGCAACTACCACGCGGACGACGTCCGGCGCGTGCGCCTGGCGTGGGCGCTCAACCAGGGCGGGATCGGCGGAGACGACCTCCTGTGGGCGATGAGCACCGGCCTGCTGCCGATGGACCAGCTGTCACGAACGTGGCCGACGCCCGGGCCGGTGAGCCAGACGTTCGGCTCGCTCAGGGCATCGGTTGGCGAACGGGCCGACCTCCTCGCGTCGGTGTATTCGGCGTTCGGCCTGGCTCCGCCGGGCGATGACTCCGTCGTGGCACATGACGAGGAGTCGATCATCCGGGGCTTCATCGACACGTGGGCGTTGGTCGACGAAGGACCCGAAGCGGTGATCCGGGCCGCGCGGATCGCGGGCGAAGGTGTCAGGCGGATCCAGGAGGCGACCCTCGACCTGTTCGACGAGTACGGCGGCTCGCCGCCGCAGCAGATGCAGCGTGGACGGTCGGTGGAGGACGCCAACCGTCCATCGATCGCGATGATCGCCGTGATGGCCGACCTCCTCCCGTGGCTGCTCAACCGCCACTCGGAGGACGAGGTCTTCCGCCGGATCGTCGCCTACATCGAGGCGCGCGCCGCGGAGGCGGGACGAGTCGCCGTCCGCGACGCGGTGGAGCCGGCGATCGCCTTCGTCGACCTCGCGGGCTACACGCAGTTCACCGAGGCCGCCGGCGACCAGGAGGCGGCCGTTCTCGCGGCCCGGCTCCAGGACCTGGCGATGTCGGCCGCGCGAACCCACCAGGGTCGCGTCGTCAAGCTCCTGGGCGACGGCGTCATGCTCCGATTCGGGTCGCCGGTCGAGGCCGTGCGTGGCGTCCTCGGGCTGATGGATGCGATCGATGCCGCCGGCCTGCCACCGGCCCATGCCGGCGTCGCCTCGGGACCGGTCGTCGTGCGCGACGCCGACGTGTACGGCCACACGGTCAACCTCGCGGCCCGCATCGCCGGGCACGCGCCATCGGCGCAGCTGCTGGTCACGGCCGACCTCCGCCAGGCGCTCGCGGCGGACGGGATCGCGGTCATGGACGCGGGGCGGGCACGGCTCAAGGGCGTGTCGGACGAGGTGGCGCTGCTCCAGGTCGTCCGCTGAGCGCCTGACGAACCCAGTGCGCGGATGGGCCGAACGGTCCTTGCGCCGCGAAGGCGCCCGGCGCCTACTTGGCGTGAGCCTGCGCGTCCCGGGCATCGACTCGCCTGGAGACACCCGATGAGCACCGACCAGACGGCCTCACGTGACGGCCGGACCCACCATCCATTGCGACGACGTGTGGCGCGCCATCGACCACGCTTCGTTCGCCGTCCTCGCGCACACCAATGCCAGGGGCGAGCCCCGCTCGAGCGGCGTCGTGTACGCGATCGTCGATCGACACCTGTACGTCACCGTGGCGCCCGACAGCTGGAAGGCGCGCCAGATCGAGGACGGCGAGGCCGTCTCGGTGACGATCCCCGTCCGGCGTGGCGGCATCCTGTCGCTGCTGTTCCCGATCCCGCCGGCGACGGTCAGCTTCCGTGCCCGCGCCGTCGTGCATCCGGCGGGCTCCATGGCGGCGGCCGACCTTCCGACGGCGCTCGAGGCGCTCGTCCCCGAGGAGCGGAAGTCGCGGGCCGTGCTCCTCGAGCTCGTCCCGGAGGGCCGGTTCGTGACGTACGGCATCGGCGTCTCGCTCAGCGCGATGCGCGATCCGGTCGCGTCGCGGCGCTCGTGCCCGTGGCCTAGCCGGCTGACACGGAGCGCACCGTCGGGCAGGATTGCACCTCCGCCTGAGGTATGACCCGATGCCCGTCGATCCCGAGATCCTCGCCGCCAACGAACGCAGCACCGAGCGGATCCGCGCGATGGCCGAACACCTGACCGAGGACGCGATGCGGCACCCGGTAGGCGAGCACTGGACGGTGGCGATCACGCTCGCCCACCTCGCGTTCTGGGATCGCCGGGCGCTCGACTCGCTCCGCCGGAGCGTCGCGGCGAACGCGCCGACGGCCGCCGACGTCGACATCGTCGTCAACGACCTGTCGCTGCCGTTGTGGGCCGCCATCCCGCCGAGCGATGCCGTGCTCCTCGCCCTCGATGCCGCGTCCGAGATCGACAGCGTTCATCGCGACGCTGGAGGGGCCGCTCGCCGGCGCTGCTCCTCGACGCCCATCCGCGCTGGGTCCGGCGCCACCTCCACCGGGACGAGCACCTCGACGAGGCCGAGGCGGAGCTCAGGGGCGGCGCGGCCGGCTGACCGCTCGGGCGATGACCGGATGCGACGCCGTCGTGTGCTGCCGTCCTCGTCCTGGCGACGATCGTCCTCGTGTGGATCTGAGGCCGACGGGCGCCTCGCGCGTCAGCCGGGCTCGACCGACGGTGACGCGGGCGGGTCGGTCGGCGGCTCGGGCGTCGGGGTCGGCGGGGCCGTCGGTGGCGGGGTCGGCGGCGTCGGCGCGGCGTGGGCGGCGGGCGTCGGACCGGCGTCGGGGTCGCCGTGGGGGCAGGCGTGGCGACCGGCGCCGCGGGCGCGGGCGTGTCCGTGGGCGCCGGCGTGGGTGTCGGCGGCGGCGTGGGTGTGGGTGTCGGCGACGGGGGCGGCGGAGGCGGCGGCGCCACGGGGAGCGTCACGCGGATCCGCGCGCCGAACGCGGCCGACAGCCCGTCGCGACCGTCGCCGTACGCGAAGTAGATCGTCCTGCCGTCCGCGAGCAGCGTCGCCTCGTCGCGGAGGCCGGGCCCGTTGTAGCGCGCGATGATCCGCGCGATGGCCCAGCGATGGCCGTTGACGGGCTTCGGCCCCACCCACGTCGCGCCCCGGTTGAAGCTCACCGCCACGGCGTTGCCGGCGGTCCGGCTGCTGCCGGACGCATCGACGGTGTGGAACAGGACGGCCAGGAACCCGTCGCCCACGACGAGCTCGGGGCGCATCGACAGCTGCGACCGGCCGTTCGCGCCGGGGGCGTGGGGCAGGTAGCGCGTGTGCCATGTGCGGCCACGGTCGTCGCTGTAGACGATCCGGATCCGGCCGTCGCCCGCGACGGCGTAGTAGATCCGGCCCTTCGCATCGACGACGAGGCCCGTCGCCCAGCACGGCTCGGCGAGACCGACGTTCACGCCCTTGAGCCACGACGTGTAGCCGAGGTTCCACGAGGTCTCCGGCAGCCTCGTCGCGAGCACGTTCGCCGAATGGGTGAGCCTGCCGGTCGCCCGGTCGAGGTGCAGCCGCGACGACGCCGAACACGATCCGCCCGACGTTCGAGGTACCGCCCTTGCAGAACGGGCAGGTGATGCTCCAGTGCTTCATGTCGAGCTGGTAGCCCGCCACGTACGCGGCGCCGTCGGGGGCGGTCGTCAGCTTGTAGCCGATGCGCCACGCGTCGCCGTAGCCGGTCGGCGGCGTGACCTTCGGGATCTCGGTCTCGGACCAGGTCCGCCCGAAGTTGCGCGACGCGATGACCCGCAGCCCGTCGCCGCCATTGGGGTCCTTCGGCCAGTTGTAGGCGAGGTAGATCGCGCCGAAGTTCGGGCTCGCCAGGTTCGTGTCGACGGTGATGTCCTCCATCCCGCCGAACCAGCCGCGCGTGTTGTCGGCGATGTAGGACAGGTGCCAGGTCGTGCCCTCGTTGTCGCTGTAGCTCACGCCGAAGTGGTAGTTGTTCGGGTCGCCGACCATCGCCGTGTACCACAGCCGCGCCGAGCCACGGGTCGGACCCGGGCCCCACGCGACCATCGGGTGGCTGCCGCCGCCCCGCGGGTGGCCCGAGGTCGACCGCCACGTCTTGCCGCCATCGCGGCTGATCCGGACGACGGGGTGGCTCTCCTCGCCCGGGCCGGCGGCATAGACGACGGCCAGCCGAAGCGGATTGGACGGGTGGGCCGTCACGATCGGCTCGCGGCTGCGGTTCGTCAGGCTCGTGGGCTTGGGGCTCACGCGGTACTCGCCGAGCGTCGACCAGGTCCCCGTGGCCGCGCTGCCGACCGCCTCCGCGACGGGCGCGGTCGCGACCACCGCAGCCGGCAGGTATCCACCGACGGCGAGCACGGCCGCGAAGATGACTCGGGCTGCGTGGCGCATCGAACCCCCAGGCACGCGGGCGGGCGATCGGTGCCGCCAACGTTGTGCCGGCCATCAGTGTGCCCGACGCCCGGCCGCCACGGACCGGTCCAGACGTACCGTGGCGTCCGGTACCGTCCCGCGCGCGTCGCGACCATTGACGTACGCACGTCGATGACGGGCGCCCACTATCCGGGTGCCCGGTCCCCACGACGATCGGGGGATGAGCCAGCAACCGTCCTCCACCTCCCGCGTCGGCATCGGCGACCTCGCGTCGCTGATCTACCTCGGCGCCGTCTTCGGCGCGGCGTTCCTGTTCTTCCGCGTCGCCTCGCCCGAGGTGGGACCCATCTGGACGGCCGAGATCCGCATCGCGCTCGCCGGAACGATGATCGGCGCGTTCATCGGGCCGCGCCGGCTGCTCGCCCTCCGTCCGCACGCGATGAAGCTCGCGATCGTCGGCGCCACGTTCTCCGCGATCCCCTTCTCGCTGCTCGCCTTCGCGACCCTCACGCTGCCGGGCTCGCTCGCCTCGCTGCTCATGGCGACGACCCCGCTGTTCACCGCGATCGTCGGCGCCGTGTGGCTCCGCCAGGGCCTGTCGGCGCGTGTCATCGCGGGTCTCGTCATCGGGTTCGGGACGGTGGTGTTCCTGCTCGGCGGGAACGGCACCAGCGCGATCGGCCCGGCGACGCTCGCCGCGTTCGGGGCGGGCCTGCTGGCCGCGTTCAGCTACGCGATCGCCGGCACGTACGTCCGGCGGTCCACGGGCGGCATCGCGCCGCTCGACCTCGCCGCGGGCCAGCTGCTCGCCGGCGCCGTCGTCCTGCTGCCGGTCGCGATCCTCAGCGGCGCGCCGGGTGCGCTCCGGCTCGACGGGGCCGTCTCGCTCGTGCTCATGGCGCTCGTCTCGACCGCCCTCGCCTGGCCGCTGTTCTTCCGGGTCTCAGCCCGGACGAACGCCACGGTGGCGAGCACGGCGACCTTCATCGTGCCGCTGTTCGGGATCATCTGGGGTGCGCTCATCCTGGGCGAGCCGATCGGGCCGCAGCTCATCCTGAGCTTCGCGCTCGTGCTCGTGAGCCTCGTGCTCGTGCTGCCGGTGCCGGTCGCGGCGCTGCGCATCGAGGCTGGACTCGGTCCGGGCTCGCGTCCGCGCGGGTTGGCTCGCGCTCTCGATGCGTTGGGCGGCGTCAGGCTCCTGACACCGCCGCGCCCGGAACGGCGCGGTCAGTGGCCGGCGTGGTCCGAGGTCAACGGGCCGGCGGCTGCGGGCATCGGGACGTTCCAGCCGATGAGCTCGCAGCCCAGGAGGTGCGGCGCGTGCTCGCCGGGCGTGCACTCCGGGCAGCCCCAGAGCGTGAGCCCGCCCTCGTCGGGACGGTAGTCGAGGTGGCAGACGGCCTCGGTCGGGTCGCAGTCCATCGCATGACACGCGTGGGCGCAGTGGACCCAGTGCTCACACGTGCAGGTCGCATCGACCCGTGGAGCGCGGATGACCGAGCTGGGAAATGGGGACGCCTGCATATGTGGTGCTCCCGCGAGCGACCATCGCATCCCGGCCCCTTGCCGGGGCGGTGGACCCAATCATGCGCCTCCGGGTCAACCTCGCCGCTGTCGGCCTAGAATCCGCCGATGAGCACCGAGTGGACGAGCGATACACCGGGGACCGGCGCGTACGCCGACGTCAATGGCATCAACCTCTACTACGAGACGCACGGGAGCGGACGGCCCCTCGTCCTGCTCCACGGCGGGCTGGGCTCGGGCGAGATGTTCGGGCCGATCCTCCCCCGCCTCTCGGAGTCGCACCAGGTCATCGCCGTGGACCTCCAGGCCCACGGGCGGACGGCGGACGTCGATCGGCCGATCACCCTCGAGGCGATGGCCGACGACATCGGGGCGCTCATCGGCCATCTCGGCGTCGGGCGGCCCGACGTGATGGGCTACTCGCTCGGTGGCGGGGTCGCGTTCCACGTGGCGCTCCGTCACCCGGGCCTCGTGCGCAAGCTCGTGCTCGTGTCGGCGTACCTGCGCAAGGACGCGGCCTACCAGGCCATCGGCGAGCAGCAGCAACAGCTCACCGGCGAGGCGGCGCCGATGATGCGCGACACGCCGATGTTCCAGACCTACGAGCGGGTCGCGCCGCGGCCCGAGGACTTCCCGCGGCTGCTCGACAAGATGGGCGCCTGGATGGCCGAGGACTTCGACTTCACCGACCAGTTCCGCGCGCTCCAGGTCCCGACGCTGTACGTCGCGGCGGACGCCGACATGTTCCCGCCGAGCCACGCCGTCGAGGCGTTCGAGCTCCTCGGCGGCGGGCAGCGGGACGGGGGCTGGATGGGCGAGGGCCGGCCGGCCGGCGGTCACGCGCTGGCGATCCTGCCGGGCCTCCAGCACTACACGATCTTCGCCTCGCCGCTCCTCGCGGAGACGGCGCTCGCCTTCCTTGACGCGCCCGACGGCTAGCCTGAACAGTCTCCAGGCCCGCTACCCCCTCAGGGGCAGTACAGCGCCGCGAGGTCGAGGCCCAGCGACGGATGCGGACCGTGGACCGTCGGGTCGTCGCTCAGCGTCACGAACCCGGCATCGAGCAAGATGATTCCCTCACCGCGACGCTGGAGGCGGATCGGCGAGCCGTGGACGGTCTGGACGCCGTCCGCGTCCCAGGTCGACATGCCTGCGCCGTACTCGATCGGGATCCGCCGATCCTGAGGCACGAACTTCCGACTGTTGGTGAACCGCTGTGATCCATCGGCGTACGTGGTCAGCGTCCACCGCTCGGTGACCGTCGTCATCGTCTCGATGCCGCACAGGTCGTAGATGAAGTCGTCGAAGAACGTCTCCACGACCTTCCCGGAGTGCACCGTCTCGGGCTTCGCGGCGAGGGCGCCACCGGCCGCGACGGCGAGCGCCGTGATAGCGAGGCGTGCCCGCGATGAGGCTGCGCGTGATCGACATGTCACTCTCCTGATGACGAGCTGCGTGTTCGTCAGCCTCACGGTGCCGGCGCCCGCGCGCCAGCGAGGCAACCCCGGCGAGTCCAGGGGATTCCTCGGGTCTCGCGCGCCAACGCGCTGTGCCACCATTCGCGACATGGAGTCGCCGGCGCCCCTCCCAAGGCCCTCGATCGCGGCGTCGCCCATCGGCGGCCCGAGCTCGTCGCTGGTCGCGGCGTCGGCGGCAGTTGTCGCGTTCGCCGTCGTGACGCTGGCCGTCGGCGCGGCGAACGGGGCGCCGACCCGGTTCCTCGTCCTCGACGCCGTGATCGGCCTCGTCTACCTCGGCGGCGGAGTCATCGCGTGGCAGCGCCGGCCGGAGGTGCTCACCGGACCGCTGCTCGTCGCGTGCGCGGCGCTGAACTTCCTTGGGAGCTACGCGCCGACCGGCCTCCCGATCGTCACCCACCTCGGATTCGCGTTCCAGGGCTACTACGACGTCGCATTGGCGGTGCTCGTGCTCTCGCTGCCGGCGCGGCTGCCGACGGGGCTGGGCCGCTGGCTCTCGTTGGCGATGCTGGCTGCATTCGTCGTCCGCAGCGCCTCGCGGCTGCTGCTCCAGGACCCTGCGCAGATCGCGCCCGACGCCGGCTTGCCGCCCAACCCCTTCGCGATCGCTGCCTCGCCGGATGCGTTCTTCACGGTCGAGTCCGTCACGAGTGCCGTGATCGCGATCCTCGCGCTCGCGGTCGCGCTGGTCTGCCTCGCGCGCCTGGTCGGCAGCCGGCCGATTGTCCGCCACGTGATGTGGCCGATCCTCGTCGCGGGCATCGTCGCGATGAGCGCGGCGGCGTTCGACGCGACCGAGACCGCGTACGGCACCGCGACGGGCGAGCCGCTGCTCACGCTTCCCGAGGCCTGGGAGGAGCCGTTCTCGTGGCTGCTGTTCCTCGCCCGCCTGCTCGTCCCGGTCGGCCTCGTCGTCGGCTCGCTCCGGTTACGCCGGGCGGGCGGCCCGCTCGTGGCGCTCGCCGTCGGGCTGGGAACGGTGCCGTCCCCCATCCGCCTCGAGTCGGCGCTCGCGGCTGCGCTGGGCGATCCGAGCCTCCGGCTCGTGCGACCCGATCCGTCAGGTGGTGGCTGGACGGCGGCCGACGGCAGGCCGGTCCCTGCGCCGGTCGATGGCGACACGCACGCGGTGACGCTGCTGGAGCACGACGGGGCGCCGCTCGCCGCGATCGTCCACGACCCGGTGCTGCGCGAGGATCCCGCGCTCGTCGGGTCCGTGATGGCGGTCCTGCGGCTCGCCGTCGAGAACGAGCGGCTGGACGCGGCCCTCCAGGCCCAGCTCGAGGAAACAAAGGCGTCGCGTGCCCGCCTCGCGATCGCCGCCGAAGAGGAGCGCCGGCGGGTGGAACGCGACCTCCACGACGGGGCGCAACAGCGGCTCGTCGCCGTCGCGATCGCGCTCCGACAGGCACGCGAGACCGCCTCGACCACGGACGCGGCACCCGAGCTACGGGACGAGCTCGCCGCGACGGCCGACGAGCTCCAAGGCGCCATCGACGACCTGCGTGAGCTCGCCCGCGGCATCCATCCGGCGATCCTCGAGGACGACGGGCTGCCGGCGGCCGTCGCGGCCCTGGCACGACGAGCGGGGGTCGCGGTCTCTGTCGATTCGGACCTCGCGCGCCGGTTCCCGCAGCACGTCGAGTCGACGCTCTACTTCACCGTCGCCGAGGCGCTGACCAACGCCGCGCGGCACGCCCGGGCGACGCAGGCCGTCGTCACGATCCACGACGCCGGCGACCGGGTGGAGGTCGCGGTGGAGGACGACGGCCGCGGCGGGGCGGACCCGGCGGCTGGCTCAGGGCTGCGGGGGCTGACCGATCGGCTGGCTGCGGTCGACGGGCAGCTCGATGTGGTCTCGTCGCCGGGCACCGGCACGACGATCCGGGCCACGGTCCCGCTGCCATGACGACCGCGGTCGTTGCCGATGACTCCGGGGTCATCCGGACCGGCGTCGTCCGGATCCTCGAGGGCGTCGGGATCGAGGTCGTCCGCGAGGCGAAGACCGCGGACGAGCTGCTGGCCGTCGTCGCCGAGACGCTGCCCGATCTCGCAGTCGTCGACATCCGCATGCCGCCCGGTGGCAACGCAGGCCTGACCGCGGCGCTCGAGATCCGGGCACGCTACGCCGACCGGGTGCGGGTGCTCGTGTTGTCCCAGTACCTCGAGCCGGACTACGCGCTGCGCCTCCTGGGCTCCGGTGCCGGCGGCGTGGGCTACCTGCTCAAGGACCGCCTTGGCGAGGCGAGTGAGCTGGCCGAGGCGGCCCTCCGCGTCGCGGCCGGCGGATCGGCCATCGACCCCGCCGTGGTGGACGAGCTCGTCCGCGCGCGCCGCACCAACGACCGGCTCGGGCGGCTGACGAAGCGCGAGCAGGAGATCCTGGCGCTGCTCGCCGAGGGCCGCTCGAACCGCTCGATCGCGGATGCGCTTGCCCTCTCCGCCAAGACCGTGGAGGGGGCGATCAGCGTGATCTTCTCGAAGTTCGAGCTCGAGTACGACGCGCGCGACAACCGGCGCGTCCTCGCCGTGCTCGCCTACCTCGACGGCAGGCCGGCGGCAACCTCCGCGGCCCAGCCTCGCCCGACGCCCGCCAGCTCCTGAAGGCGGACGCCTTCGGCGTGTACGCGCCACGCGGCCCTCGCCTTCCTCGACGCGCCCGAGGGCTGGTCAGCCCGCCAGCAGCGCGTCGAGGCGCTCGAAGTTCTCGTCCATGCCGCTGTCCATGTCGCCGAGCATCGCGTCCCGATCGGCCACGGACAGGAACACCGAGAGGCCCGACAGGCGGCTCCGGCCGCCGGGCAGGTCCTCGAACTCGATGACCTCGACGTTCGGGTGGCCGGGCTCGCCCTCGAACTCGAAGGTCTGGACGAGCCGGCTCGGCGCCGTGATCTCGTGGAACGAGCCGTGGAACGCCCACTCGTCCCCGCTGCCGGCGCGGATCACGTAGCTCCAGCAGCCGCCGGTCCGGGCGTCGAACTCGCGCATGTGGAGGGTGGTGCCTGCGGGGCCGGTCCACAGGGGAAGCATGTCCGCGTCCGTGTGGGCCTCGAACACGCGGGCGGCAGGTGCCTCGAACTCGCGGGTCCAGGAGATGGTCTGGCTCGCCGGGCTGGCGACGACGGTGCGCTTGCTGGTCATCGGGGTTCCTTCGTCTTGGGTGGCGTCGCGAGCAGCGCGTCGAGGCGCCGGTACTTCGTCTCGAGGCGACGCCGGTGGGCCTCGAGCCAGTCGGCGGAGCTGGCCAGCACGGCCGGCTCCAGGTGCACGGGTCGGGTCTTCCCCTCCCGGCGGCGGGTCACCACCCCCGCGGCCTCGAGCACGCCGATGTGGCGCGACACGGCCTGGAGGGTGATCGGGAACAGGGCGGCGAGCTCGTTGACCGTCGCGTCACCGTCCGCGAGGCGGCCCACGATCGCGCTCCGCACGGGGTCACCCAGCGCGGCGAACGTCATCGTGATCCCGGCCGCCTGCATCGCACTCCTTACAATCAACCTTTTGGTTGAATGATCGTACGTCGCACCGCGCGCCGTGTCAACCGGTAGAGTCCCCCGCAGCATCGGTAGTCGCAGTGAGGGCAGGGCTTGGCGAGATCGCAGTGGGCGGACCTCTCCGACGCGCAGATCGCGAAGCGTCTCGGGCGGATGCTCGACGTCGTGTTCAACGAGGACGGCGAGGTCGGGCTCGGCGCCACGCCAGGCGGGCTGGGCGAGGTCGGCGAGGACACGTACGTCGCGCTCGAGGTCGAGACGAAGCACGCCCACCCGGCCGAGAACGTGCTCCAGTACTGGCCGTGGCTCGAGCGGAGCCGGCGGCGCCTGGTGCTCATCCACGCGATCACGCCCGACGCGCGCAAGCGGAGCGGCCCGCGCGACGGACCTGACCAAGTGGCTCGGCGCGATGATGGAACGCGTGCTGCCCGGCCGGTTCACCTACTGCCGGCTGGACCTCGGGACCGACGACGAGGAGGCGCAGCTCGAGGCCGCCGTCGCCGCCGTGACCGGCGTCCGCACGAGCGAGCGCGGCCGGAGCATCGCGCCGGGCCTCTAGCGAGCCTGCTCCCCGTTCGCGATCTCGCCCAGCCAGCGGCGGTAGTCGATCGAGACCCGGTCCACGCCCTTGATGTGGAGCTCCTCCGAGAGGTCGATCGGGAGCTCCTCGGGGCGCTGGCTCTCCACGACGACGCGGTCCTGCTCGAGGATGACCTGCTGGAAGTCGACGAAGCCCTGGTCGCGCGCCGGGTCGAGCTCGTAGTTGCGCGCGTTCCACGTGAAGTTGCGCGTCTCCTTGGCCGACAGCGGGCAGGAGGCGACGAACAGGACGAAGTGGCGGTCGTCCTCGAGCGGCTGGTCGAGCCTCACGGTGAACGGCATCGTGATCGTGTAGTGGCTCGGCTCGCGCTGGATGGTCTCGGTGGCGCCGGTGTCGCCCTTGAGGTCGTTTGACGGCTCCACGATGCCCAGCCGGAACCACAGCGTCGTGTCGGTGCGGTAGACGTCGTGGTCCGGGATCTCGGGTCGCGAGCGATCGCCGAGGATCCCCTCGTGGACCCAGGCGAAGTGGCTGAAGTCGACGAAGTTCTCGACCCGCCGCGCGGCGCTGCAGTGCCAGTCGTACTGCGGGATCTTGATCAGCCGGTACGCGTCGTCGCCCCACTCCGGGAAGTCGGGCAGCGGCATCGCCGGCTCCTCGAGGCAGACCCAGATGAGCCCGGCGTGCTCGGCGGCCGCGAACGGCTGGATCCGCGCCTTTGCGGGGATGTTCGTGCCGTGGCTGGCGGGGATCCGGCGACAGACCCCGTCGTCGTCGTACGTCCAGCCGTGGTACGGACAGACGAGACACCCGTCCTCCACCCAGCCGAGGCTCAGGGCAGTTCCCCGGTGGACGCACAGGTCGCGGAACGCGCGGACGCCACCCTCGAGCCGGACGAGCACGAGCGGCTCGTCAAGGAGACGCGCCGCGAGCGGCTTCTCGCCCAGCTCGTCCGCCCAGCAGACGGGGTGCCAGAACCGCCGAAGCGACCGGTACAGGCGGGCCTCGCCCGCCTCATCGAGCACGTTGTCGGTCATGACGACACAGTAGCCGTCGGGGGGCGGTGCCATCGTCGTGCGCCACCCGATGAACGCGCGCTGGATTTGCCACCCAGCCGCGCACAACCCGCAGTCTGCGAGCGTCGCGCTCACCGGATCCGCGCAGCGGCTGCGCACAACCTGCGCGGCTGCGCAACCGGACGGCGCCACCGGGCGTGGCGGCCGGCACGTCCCGTCGCCGTCGCGTGGTGCCGATCCCTTGACCATCCGATGAACCCGACTGGCTTGCATCCGGACGCGCACCGGGGCATGGCGGCCCGGGCCTGCGCCCGCGGGCTACTCCCCGGCGACGGACGCCAGGTGCGACTCGGCCTGGAACAGGTTGATCCCGCTGTCGATGAGGTCGAGCAGCGAGGTCATCGTGCGCTCCTCCTCCACCTGCTCCTCGATGAACCACTGGAGGAACTGGAGCGTTCGGTTGTCGTTCGCATTGCGGGCGGCGTTGGCGAGCGCCTCGAACTGGCCGGTGACGCGACGCTCGCTCGCCTGCGCGGTCTCGACGGCCTGACGGGCACTCCCGTAGGTCGTCGGCGCGCCCTTGACCTGCGGCAGCGAGAACTCGACCTCGTTGTCGATGAGGAAGTTGATGATCTTCCAGCCGTGCCCGGCCTCCTCGACCGCCTGCTCGTGGAAGAACTTCGCCCAGCCGTTGAGGCTCTCGCGAGTGAAGTACAGCGAGATGCCCATGTAGGTCTGGTGCGCGGAGAGCTCGTGGGCCACCTGGGCCACCAACAGCTTCTGCGCCGCGTCGCTGATCATCGTGAAGCTCCCTCCGGGATGCGGACCGCCACGCCGAATCCTACGGGAGCGCGGGCCTCAGCGGCGGGTGAGCCCGAGCCGCTCGGCGACCGCGCGTGAACGCTCGGACATGAACGCGGGCACGAGCTCGCGGCTGTAGGTGATCGTGACGGCCGGGCCGCCGGTCCACCACATCGCGTTGTGGGTGATCCGGGTCGGCGGGCGATAGCCGCGATGCCACAGGATCGCGCCCTCGCGGGCCTCTGCCCGCCGGCCGGCGAGGTCGTTCGAGTAGCTGCGGACGACGCCGGTCGCGTGGAACCCGTCGGTCGCGCGCCCGAGCTCGCGCGTGAGGCGCGGGTGGCGCACGCGGTCGAACCCGGCGAGGAGCCGGTCCGCGCGCGACGGCGGGACGGGGACGGGCGACATGCTCATGGCCCAACGATCCCCGATCGCTCGCCGGGCGCCAATGGACATCCGTCGTACCCGGCGCTACTCCCTCGCGAACCGGTTGAGGTACGCCTCGAAGTCGGGTGCCGCGCGGACGTAGCCCGCGGTCATCAGCGGCGACGAGATGAGGAAGTCCGCGGTCGCGCGGTTGCAGGCGACCGGGATGTTCCAGACGACGGCGAGCCGGATGAGCGCCTTCACGTCCGGGTCGTGGGGCTGCGCCTCGAGCGGGTCCCAGAAGAAGACGAGGAAGTCGATCTCGCCCTCGGCGATGAGCGCCCCGAGCTGCTGGTCGCCGCCGAGCGGGCCGCTCTGGAGCTTGCGGACGGGCGCGTCGAGCTCGGCCTGGAGCAGCGTGCCGGTCGTCCCGGTGGCGACGAGGCGATGGGCGACCAGCATCTCGCGGTTGTAGTGGCACCACTCGACGAGGTCGGCCTTCTTGTTGTCGTGGGCCACGAGGCCGATCGTCTTGGGCAGTTCGAGCACGGGGTCCATGGCGCGTCCTGGTACGGAGGGTCGAGGGTGATTCTGCGCCCGCGACGTGAACGCCGGTTGCACGGCGCGCCGTCGAGGCTGCCTTCGACCGCGCGGCTCATCGCCGCGAGCGCGTACCCCTCCGCGGCGAGCACGAGGTCGCCGATCTCGAGCGCCTGGTGCGCCGCGTCGCCACACGGACGTCACATGAGAACGCCCGCCCCGGGGACCGGGGCGGGCGCAGGGCGATGGCGAGCCTGAGCTCGGCTCAGCAGCCGGACTCGCCCGGCAGGATGGGCCGCACGACGAGCGTGTAGTCGGCGTCGCCGGAGCGGAACGGCGTCGCCTGGTTGGCGCCCTCGAGGAGCGGCATCACCGTCGTGACGTCGTCGCCCGAGATCACCTGGCAGCGGAGCGAGTCGTCGCCCGGGATCGGCGCGGTCCCGGCGGTGGCGAGGTCGTCGAGCGGCCACTCGACGGGCATCCAGTCCTCGGCGGGCTGGGGCACGTACGGCGTGCTGATGATCCGCAGCGACGTCGCCTCGTAGGCGTGGCTCTCGTCGGAGAAGGCGTTGTCGGGCAGCCCCGTGAGGGTGTCGATGAACGTGCGCAGCGCGGCCCGGCCGGCGACGGTCGCGTCGTCGAGCGGCTGGCCCATCGCGTCGTCGGTCCCGGCCTCGCCGAGCGCCGACGCGGAGACCGTCGAGGTCACGCCATCGACGGTGATCCGGAGCACGGTCGTCGGGATGTCCGCGATCCCGGGGAAGCCGTACGAGGCGTCGTCGAGGAGGCCCTGATCGCGGGCGAGCTCGAGGAGCGAGGCGAGCGCCTCGGGGGTGAGGGTCCGGACCTGGATGTTCGGCAGGAGCGGGCCGGGGTAGATCTCGATCTGGGGGCCCTCGGTGATGACGCGCCCGTCCGCCGTGACGAGCACCGGCAGGCGGCCGTAGGTGACCGACGGCGGGACGAAGCCACCCTCGAGGTCGACGCGGATGATCACGGTGTCAGGATCGGGCACGGGACTCGCTGTCGGGTTGGCCGCGCCGGCGGGCGCCACGCAGGCACCCACGACGACGGCGGAGATGAGGATCGCGGCCGGACTGGCCAGCCGCAGGGCAGCACGAAACACGGGTGGAACTCCAACGGTTTGGCAGACCGGTTGCCGGCGGGAGGAGGTGCCGGCGAGCGGTCTCGCTGGGGGTTCGACGCCCGTGTTGCGTGCGCGGTTCCGGGAACTTCGGCGGGCCGAGCGGCGTCCGCGCCGCCGCCCGAACGGGCTACGCCTCGACGAGCGGGACGTCCACCACGTGCTCCGCGATGAACCAGACCTGCATCTCGTGGGTCCGGAGGACCTCGCCCATCAGCAGGTCGTTGGTGCCCATGTCCTTGGACTCCTCGGTCTTGTCGATCGCCTCGCGGACCTTCTCGATGATCGTCTCGTGGGCGTCGAGCAGGCGGTCGAGGACCACCGGGATCTCCTCCGCGCCGTCGGGCGCGCGCTCGATCGTCGTCAGCTCCGCCGCGTGGCGGGGGTCGCCGACGCTGA
This sequence comes from uncultured Chloroflexia bacterium, assembly GCA_963768035.1. Lineage (GTDB taxonomy): Bacteria > Chloroflexota > Limnocylindria > Limnocylindrales > CSP1-4 > CAIXZV01. The sequence goes on along the minus strand of CAVYGJ010000002.1, from coordinate 635,144 downwards.
TCCCGCCCAGCATCTGGACCCGCTCGGCGATCGCGTCGACGAGCTCGAGCTGCTCGCCCGCGTGCTTGTCGAACAGGAGATGGAGCTGGTAGAAGGTCGGGCCGGCCGCGTTCCAGTGCGCCTTCTTGTAGAGCGCGTACAGGATCGTCGTGTCGGAGAGGACCTCGTTCAGCAGCTGGCAGCTCTCCGTCCGCGCCTCGGCGGACAGGGCGATCGGGAGCTGACGCAGCGTCCCGAACCGCTGGAGCTCCTTGCCTCGCTGCCCGAGCCGCGGCTCCGGCGAGCGACGCGTGGACGACTTGCTTCCGTTGCCGGACGAGGTGCCGTTGGACGCGTGGCTGCGGGTGGTGGTGGCCATGGAGAACTCTCCGTGCGGACGCTGGGTGCACGACGAATCCTTGGGCGGGCGGGCCAACGGGCGCGATGCCGTACGGGACTCGGGGCTTGCAGCGATGCGAAGACGCGCTCGCGCTGGGCGCCAGCCGCCCTAGTTGACCGAGTCGCGACCCCGTGCGGTCACGACGTCGATGACCGTCGTCGCGGGCGGCTCCCCAGCGCCGCGTACGAGCCGTCGACATCGTCCACGACGTCCAACACGAGCGCCCAGGTCCCGATGGTCGTCGGGACGGTGAGAGCCTCCTGTAGCGCGATCATCTGGCCCGGTTCGAGGGGCACGGACGCCGAGCACCACGTCGTCCGGCGTGTCCTTGTTGTCGGGGAGCGCACGACCGGCGGCGTCGAGCCGGATCCAGCGGGCGATGACGCGCGTGCCGCGCTCCACCTCCATCTGGCCAGAACCCGCGTCGATCGAGTACGCGCCGGCCCACGTGAGCGTGCCGGTGTTGGCCACGTTGATCGAGAGCGGCAGCGCGCTCCCCGCCTCGACGCCGGGTTCCCGCACGTTGAGTCGCAGCGTCGCACGGCGGTCGCCGGGGACGAACACCGCCACGTCCTGCGCCGTGACCACGGCCCGCCCGAAGCGGCGGTCGTGGATGCCCAGGTGGAGCGTGTAGGCGCCTGGCTTGGTCGGCAGCGGCGCCGTGAGGCGCATCGTCTTGCCCTTGACGGTGACGGTCGCGCCCTTCGGCGCCTTGGTCGTCGCGGGCGTCGTCCGGACGGGCATGTCCGGCGAGATCGCCGCCGAGAGGAGCGGGTCCTTCGACGCGCCGAACTTCGCCGTGATGTTCGCGCCCGGGAACTTCCAGCGCTTCGGCGCCTTGAGCGTCCAGGCCGCGTCGATCGAGGACGTCGAGCGCACGAGCTTGGGCGTGGACGACGTCCGCACCTTCGCGAACGGGGCCGCCTTCGCCGTGGGCGTGACGGCCGCGAACACCGCGCCGCCGCGGTTCCACGCGAACCGCTTGATCGCCCAGACGGGGATCCACTCGCCCTTCCAGCCGTCGCGACCGAGCGGATCCATGAGCCAGACGCGGCCGTGCTGCCGGTCGTAACGCTCGATGTACACCGCGTGGTTGTCCTTCTTGCCCTTCTTCTTCCAGAAGCCGTAGTCCCAGCGGCCGAACCAGCGGGGCAGCTTGTGGTCGTCGCCGAGGACGACGGCGCCGGCGCCCTTGCCCAGCCGGCTCAGGAGCTGTGCCCAAGTCAGACGCTCGCCGCCGTCGGGCGAGAAACGCAGGTTGAACCCGTACTTGGCGAACGCGATCTTCATGTCCCGGAACTGCGACCCGCCGTGCATGTCGCCCGATGCGGCGCGCAGCTGCTGCCGGGTGACCCGAACGTCGCCGTTCGTCCACTTGTCGAGGAGCATGGCGCCCGACGCCCAGAGGCAGTCCGTCCAGGGCCGGGTGTCGGTCTCCGTGACGAACGCGGGGCGGTACCCGGGGAGCGGGCGCGGCGGCTCCAGCGCGGCCGCGGGAGCGGGCAGCGCGGTGAGCAGCGAGGCGGCCGCCAGGAGGGCAACGGCGGCGGCTCGGGCGCGTGCGATGAGCGTGGCTCGGACGGGTGTTGCGGCGGTGGGCATCCGGACGTCATGGAGCGGTCGTCCGGATGCCCCGGCTCGCCGGGGCGTGGATGAACCGCGAGGATGGAGGAAGGGCTCGTCCAGCCTCGCGTGTGCGCCAGTTCTTCGAAATGGTCCGGCGGTCCCGCCGCCCTGCGACGATGGTCCGGGTCAGCCCGTCAGGGCCAGGTGATCACGGCGGTCATCGGGGTGATCCCGAACCCGTCCTCGGTGTTCTGGAGCACGACCTTCCACGGGTTCGCCGCCGTCACCGCAAAGTCCACGTCCGTGCCGACGTTGCCCTGTTCGGGCGCATAGGTGAGGCTGCCGCTGCCGCCCTGCTCCATGACGTCGATCTCGTACAGGAACGGATGCCCGCCCCACTCCGCCTGGACGCCGAGCTTCCCGTCGACGCGCGGGGTCACCGTCGCGGAGATCCCGTTCGTCTCCGGATACGCCGTGCCGTCGAAGCGGGCGTTCTCGATCGTGACCTTCGGCTTGCGCGCCTGGAACGACAGCGTCACGTCCACGATCGGCTGCGCGATCCCGTCGCCACGGAGCGTGAGGATGAACGTCTCGCTCGACTTGGTCGTCTTCGCCCGGAGCGTGCCGCTGCCGGCCGTCCGGCAGCCGAGCGTCTTGGTCGGCGTCTTGAGGCACATGACGACGTCGCCCATCGGGCTCACCGTCGCGACCTCGGCCTTGACGCTGCCCGTGGCGCTCTTCCAGGTGATGACGCGGTCGGCGCCGTCCGGGTTGTCGGCGGCGTCCACGAACAGCGAGTTGAGCGTGAATGCGGCCGCGGGCGCGCCGGACGGGCTCGGCGCCTCGCTGGGGCTCTCCTCGTCGCTGGGGCTCTCCTCGTCGCTGGGGCTCTCGTCGCTCGGCTCCTCGCTCTCGGGCTCGAGGGACGCCTCGTCGCTGGGCTCCTCGGTCGCCACTGCCTCCAGCGAGGGAGACGCCCCGCTGCCTCCCCCGCCGCCGGTCAGCAGGGCGCCGGCGGCAAAGCCGCCGAGCAGCGCGAACACGGCGATCAGGGCGATGACGATGGTGCGCGAGCGGTTCTCCATGCGCCCATGGTAGGCGCGACCGCCCGAACGGTCCCCCGTACCTTCGGGTCGGTGCGGGGTACGACGGTGGGGTCAGGTGCGGTCCGGACCGGCCCTCAGCCCTCGTGCAGCGGCGCCGGGTTCGCGAGCCCCTCGACGACCGTCGCGTTGGGCAGCGTCAGCAGGATCGGCGCCGGGGCGATGACCTTCCAGCTCCGGCTGCCACCGCCCAGGACGATCCGATCCCGGTCCATGACCGCCGCGTCGATCCACACCGGCAGCTCGGCCGGCAGCCCGAACACCGTGACGCCGCCGATCTCGTGGCCCGTGATCGCCCGGGTCTCGTCCGCCGACGCGAACGACGACTTGCGGCCGAAGCGGCCCTTGACCGCCCGGTTGACGTCCAGCCGGTGGGTCGCGAGCACGACGCACGCCGCGTACACGGGCTCGGCGCCCTTGCCCACGACGATGATCGTGTTTGCCGAGTCCTCGAGCGCGAACCCGTAGTGGGCGCAGAACGCGGCCGTGTCCGCGAGCGCCGGGTCACAGGCGAACAGCTCGTACTCGCCGCGGCCCGCGAGCACGGTCTCGAGCTGGTCCCGTGCGATGTCGCCCGTCATCGTGTGGCCGGCTCAACAGCCTCTGGCGTGACCACCGCGAGCCCCGCGAACAGGTCCGTCTCGATCCCGGTCGGCGCCGGTCCCTCGAGCAGGGTGAAGTCCTCCGTGGGCGACAGGCGGGCCACCTCCACGGGGGTCAGGGCCAACAGCTCGGCCGAGGGAGGGATCTGCGACCGGTAGGCGCGGATCGCCGCATCCCTGGCCCCCGTCCACTCGCGGACGCTGATTTGGGTCGTAGCGCTCGGCCTGGCGATCACTGACGCGGAGGCGGGCTCCGCGGCCTGCCGCCGCCCAGTCGGCAGCATCCGCAGGGCCGCGCGGGCAATCACCGGCGCCGCGCCGAGCAGACCGCGGTCGCGGATCAGGAACCGGATCCGGTCGCCGTTGGTGAGCGGCGTGCGTGACTGGCCGCGCCACTCGTAGAGCTTCGTCGGTGTCCACGGCCCCAGCGCGTTGGGGCCTGCCAGCTGGTCCGGCCAAGCCGCTGGATCGCTGGCGCGCTCGAACGCAACCCGGGTCGCGAGGGCGGCCTGCAGATGATCCGGGTGACCGCCCCCGTTGCTCGTCGGCAGGGTGAGCACCACCTGCGGCCGGACCTCGCGGATCACGCGCGCTATCCGACCCGCGACCTCGTCCGGGTCCGCGCCGCACAACGCCTCGCCACCGGCACTCCGCGCGTCGCCCTGCGTCCCCGAATCCCGGTACCCGAGCCAGCGCGCCTCGATCGGCCCCAGGCGCCCGAGGGCGAGCGCCATCTCCTCCATGCGCAGCTCACCGAGCCGCAGGTAGTTGGTCGGCGTCGCGAGGTCGCGATCCACGATTTCGCCGAGTTCCCCCCGCGTGGCGGTGACGCAGACGACCGTTGCGCCCGCGTTGGCATACCGGGCGAGCGTGCCACCCATGTGGATGGTCTCGTCATCCGGATGGCCGCAGATACAGAGCAGGCGCAGGTTCTCGCTCATGCCAGGCATGCGACGCGGTCGCCCCCGTACTCCGACGCGGCCGTCGCTCGTCCCATCGTGAGCACCCCCAGCTGCTCCTCTCAGCGGCTCCTCTCAGCGGCTCCTCGCCGGCCGTTGCCGCCGCCGCGAACGTTGCCCCGACGCACCCGCGCCCGGTGCCCGTCCGCCTTTGTCGTCCACCCATAATGACCGCCTGCCCGTCCCGGTGTCACGACGAAACAGGTGGTGCGATGGAAGCGGCCCCGACGCTGACGGTCGGAGTTCCCGTGTTCAACGGTGCGCTCTATCTTGAGGCTGCCGTCTCGTCGGTCCTCGCCCAGTCGTTCCGCGACTTCGAGCTGATCATCTCGGACAACGCGAGCACCGACGCCACAGGCGAGATCGGCCGGGCGCTCGCCGCGGCGGACCCGCGGGTGACGTACCGGCGGAACGTGGAGAACGTGGGCCTCAGCGGCAACCTCAACCTGCTCGTGCCTCTGGCCCGCGGCCGGCTGTTCAAGTGGGCGACGGCCGACGACGTGCTCCGGCCCGGCTACCTCGAGACCTGCGTGGCCGCCGTCGACGCCGACCCGGCGGTCGTCCTCGCGTACCCTCGGACGGATTTCGTCGACGGGGACGGCGTTCCGCTCGATCTCGAGGATGCGGGCTGGAACGTTTCCTCGGCGGACGTGTACGAGCGGCTGCAATTCGCAATCGCCGCGGATCACTTCGTGAATGCCAGCCTCGGCGTGATCCGCACCGACGCACTCCGCCGGACCCGGCTGATGCCGCCGTACCCGGGCGGCGACTTCCGGTTCATGGCCGAGCTCGCGATCCAGGGCACGTTCGTTGAAGTGCCCGAACGGCTTTATGTCCGGCGGGTGCACGGCGGCTCCACCAAGGGCAACTCCGGGAACGCACGCTGGCTCCGGCAGCATCTCAGCGGCACGCGACCCGGCGCGCGCGCCCCGCTATGGCGGCTGAGCATGGACAGGGCCGGGATCGTCGCTCGAGCGCCGATCCCGGCCGGGAAGAAGGTGCGCCTGTTCGTGCTGCTCGCGAGGGCCTCCGCCTACCAGTGGCGGCGCCTTGCCCGTGAGCTGCCCGATCTGTTGCGGAGTGACGGGCGTCGCTGACCGCCGTCTGTTACTTGAGGCTGGCGTTGACGAATGTCATGCCGGGTGGGTTGGCGCCCATCGGGCTGTAGAAGCCAATTTGGCCGGAGCCCGTCGACGTCGTGTTGGAGATCACGATGCCGGAGGCCGCGTACTGGTAGCTCACTGCCATGTCGCGCGAGTTGGTGATCGATGCGCCGTCGATCGTGATGTTCCTCAGTGACGAGTCCCAGAGCATGATCGCCTGCTGCGTACGGTCGGCTACGAGACGGCGCACTGTCACGTTCCAGGCGTTCCGGTTGGCGCTGTCGGAGTGGTAGAAGTGGAGCGCCGTGGCGAGGCCGCCGGACCCGTCCACGTTGACGTCCTCGAGGAGAATGTCGTGCGGTCCACCCACGGCGTAGGAGAAGTAGATCGCGTGGTCGTTCACGCCACCGCGGCCGGTGCTGGTCGATAGCACCTTGATGTTGCGCAGGGTGATGTGGTGCGGTGCGGCCCTGCCGGCGTAGCCACCGAAGACGATGACGCCCGTGTCAGTCGCCTGACCATGTGCGAAGTTGAACCCGTCCCAGGTCTGGTCGTGGGCGCCCTCGACGAACGACAGCGCACCGAAGGAGGTCGTTCCGCCGCCGTCGAACGTGACGCCGCCACGGGTCTCGGCTCGTACCGTCACGGGCTGCGTGCGGCCGGCGAACCGTGAGCCGATCCACAGCGAGTCGGTCCGCAGGCTTCCTGCAGTGCTCACGTGGTAGGTCCCGTTCGCGACGACGACGTCAGTGACGGTGTTGTCCGCGAGCGCCGTGAGCAGCGCCGGAATGGTGTTGACCCGCACGCTGGACGCGCTTGGCGGCGTCGGCGTCGGCGTCGGCGTCGCGGTCGGCCTGGGAGTCGGGGTCGGGGCGGGCGTCGGGGCGACCGTGGGCGCCGGTGTCGCGGTCGGCCTGGGAGTCGGGGTTGCCGTCGGTGCCGGGGTTGCCGTCGGTGCCGCAGTGGGGGCGGGTGTCGCCGTCGGTGCGGGCGTCGCTGTCGGGGCCGCGGTTGGGGCAGGCGTGGCCGTCGGGGCCGCGGTGGGGGCGGGCGTCGCCGTCGGGGCGGCGGTCGGCGCGGGCGTCGGATCGACCGGCGGCGCCGTGGGATCGGGCGTCGGATCGACCGGCGGGGCCGTGGGATCGGGCGCGACCGGTGCCTCCGTCGGATCAGGCGGCAGCGTGCCGATCGGAGCACCGCCATCGTCGGGGGGCGGGGCCTGATCGCCGGTGTCGAGCCGCACGATGAGGGCGTCGAGTGCGACGGTCGAGTGTCCCTTCGTGCCCAGGTTGGACACGCCGATGCGATGGGTGCCCACGGTCGACCAAGACTTCTTGAACAGCACGCGGGTGGGCATGAACGACGCGTTCCATGTGTTCACGGTCGCGACGAGGGTGCCGTCGATGTAGACGCGGGCTTTGCCGCGAGTCGGGCCGACCGGGCCAATCCAGGAGACAGCGGCGCCCTTGAACTTCAGGGTCGCGCGGTCGTTCGCGCTGTCGGAGGCTCGCGCCTGCCCGCCGAGGTAGGTGGGATAGGCCATGGTCAGCCAGCTCCCGCGATACGAGATCGCGGCGCTCGTCTCCTGATAGACCTTGACCTGCGAGTCGGCGGACCACGCGGACAGGAGCCGGCGGCCTGAGGTCGTCGACGCCGAGGTGCTGACCACCGGCACGACGAGCGCGACCAGCATGAGACCCATCACGGCGGTCGAGAGCCAATCGCGGAGACGTGAACGCGGCAGCGGTGGCGTCGTCGGTTGCCGGCTGCCGTCATCCGACGGGAGCCAGCGCTCTCCATCCCAAAACATGGTCGAACACCTTCATTCGGCAACCCGGCTGACTCAGGGAGTCCCGTGGCTTTGCGGCCCCGCCTCGCGACGGGTGTGCCTTTTCGTGGAGGCCGGGCCAAGGGTCGTGCGGTCCAGCCGGGTCACGTTCCGACCCACTGGCACCGTAGCGGCGCGAGCGGCGCAGGCGCATTGGGCAAGTCGTACTGCCGGAAGCCCCCTAGACGACCCCAGACCACTACCGCGATGGACAAGCGACCCTTACCCTCGGCAGTTCCCGGTGCGCCCTGTCACCGAACGCGGGGCCTCGGGACGCGGGCACCCGGGGCGAGGTCAGACCGACGAGCGACGGTGCCGCAATGCGAGCCACGCGAGGCCGAGTGCCGCGCCCACGAGCAGACCGGTCAGGTTGTTGCGGATGTCGGACGCCTGGCATCCTCGGCCGAGCGACACCGCGAGGAGCTGGATGCCCTCGACCGCGAACGGCAGGGCGATGGCCGCGGCGACGACGGCGAGCCGGTAGCGAGATCGAGGGAGGAGCGCGACCACCACGCCCAGCGGGATGAACAGCAACACGTTGAGCGACAGGTCGTTGAAGCCGAGGTAGCCCAGAGGCGAGAACGCACCCAGGCCGGACAGGTCGCAACGTCCTGTCCCGACCGCCCCGGAGGCGATCGCGTCGCGGCTCGGCGTGATGGTTGCAGCCAGGACCATGCCGACGCTGACGATGAGCGACCACGCCGTCGCACGTCCGACCGCCAGCTGCCGGGAGAGCCATCCGCACAGCAGGAACGCCAGCACGACGGAGACCGCCAGCCCGGGAACGAAGCCCGCGTAGTCGGCAAGGTCGACGGCGCCGTCGCCGAGGTCAGTCAGCATCGGCGCGCGCAGGAGCGCCGCGTGACCCTACAGGACCGCCTCCAAGGACGTTTCCTTGGAGCGCGCGACCGGCGCCTGGAGGACGACCGGCGTCGGCTGGCTCGGCGCGTTGCCGTGCTCGCTCACGTATCGCAGTAGCGCTTCGCGCAGCTGATCGTCATTGTCGCCCTTGGCGAGCAGAAGCATCCCCTCAACGTCCTCGCGGATACCTTGCGGGGGTAGCGGGGAGATGGCCCGGAGCACCTTGGCGCTCAGCGTCGGCTCCACCTGCTCCATGGCGTAGAACAACTCTTCGTGGAGCTTCTCGCCCGGGCGCAGCCCGATGGTCTCGATGGCCTGACTGTCCGGGTCACGGCCCGCGAGGCGGACGAGGTCCCGGGCGAGGTCCATGATCCGCACCCGCTCACCCATGTCGAGCATGAACAGGTCGCCGGTGTGCCCCAGGGCGGCCGCGTCGAGGATCAGCCACGCCGCCTCCGGGATCGTCATGAAATACCGGGTCATGTCGGGATGGGTGACGGTCAGCGGCTCGCCGTTCTCGAGCTGCTCCTGGAAGATCGGCACGACACTGCCGGTCGATCCGAGCACGTTGCCGAACCTGACCGAGACGTATGGGCGGCCTGTCCGGCGCGCGGCGTCGGCCACGAGCATCTCCCCTACCCGCTTGGTCGCGCCCATCACGCTCGACGGCCGCACGGCCTTGTCCGAGGAGACGAACACGAACCGGGCCACGCCCGCGTCGGCGGCCGCCTCGAGCAACACGAGCGTCCCGCCCATGTTGACGTATGCGGCGTCCGACGGATGCTCCTCCATCATCGGCACGTGCTTGTAGGCGGCGGCATGGAAGATGATGTCGGGCTTCTCGGTGGCGATCAGGCGCACCATCGGCCCGCGGCTTGCGACGTTCGCCAAGTGCACCCGGACCTCGCCGCTCCCGTTGCCATGCGCCCGTCGCGTCTCCAGTTCGCGCTGGATGAGGTAGAGCGGCGACTCGGCCCGGTCGAGGAGGATGAGACGCTCGGGACCTATCGCGAACACCTGTCGTGCGAGCTCGGACCCGATCGATCCCCCGGCCCCAGTAATGAGGACGGTGCTGCCGCGGATCATGTCCTCGACGCCCTCAGCATGCTCAGTGACGATCGGGCGCTGGAGCAGATCCTCCACTCGGACACGCCTGACGCGATATGCGTCCACGCTCCCGTCGAGCAGGTCGGAGATCGCCGGCACCGTCCGGACATCGAGATGCAGCGCGAGCGCAGCCTCGACCACCTTCCGCACGTGGCTGCCAGGGGCCCTGCGCATCGTGATGAGCAAGGACTTGGCGCCAGTCTGGGAAACGGCCCACTCCAGCGAGTCCAAGCCACCGAAGACCCGCAGGCCGGCGACGATGCCGCCGGCGAGCGACTGGTCGTCATCGAGGAACCCCACCGGATCTACACCGGAGTCCGGGTGCCGCTCGGCGGACCGCGCGAGGAGCACGCCGGCGCTGCCAGCGCCGTAGAGGAGTGTGGGCGTCCGGTTGACGCCGTAGCCCGGCGCCGTCCGCAGCGACGCGCCGTCGGATGCTGCGCGGATGCCGAAGCGGACGCCGCCAAGGATCGCGATGCTGATCAACAGCTCCATCGGCCAGAATGAACGCGGGAACCCATCGGCCCAGGTGCCAGAGCCGACGTTGCTGGCGCCGTAGAAGATCACCATGCTGACGATCGACCCGATCGCCACCGTGCCGACGATCCGCTGGAGCTCGGGGACGCTTGCGTACCGCCACCGCCGGCTGTACATGCCGAGGCGGACGTTGGTCGCCGTGCGCACGGCGAGCAGGAGCACGACGATCAGCGGGAACGCGGGATTCAGGAACGGCGCGCTGATCCGATCGAACCGGAACGCGAACGCCAGGTAGGCACCCACGACGATCCCGAGCAGATCGACGGCAAGCAGGTACCGGCCTCGAACGTTGACGGCGATGCGGAATGCGGAATTCGGCGTCGATCGGCCGGACTCGGCGTCCGGTTCGACTTTCGCCCTGCCCAGACTGCGCCAGATCGGTGGCGACAGCCGGGTGTAGCGGCGGACAGACAATTCAACCTCGAGTGTGCGGTGCTCCCGAATGGCCCGCCACCGGGCAGGCCGCAACGTCACTTTCCGGCCGCGAGTCGGGTTCATACCGCAAGCACGACGTTCCGAACGACATCCCGCGACTGACCCGAACGGTCCGGACACGGAACGGTAGGTCAATTGCCGGGACGTGCATAGTACTGAAGGCGTCATTAAGTGCTGCCGGGGTCCCTTAGCGGTGCACGCTCGCAACGACCGCCTGCCAGCGGGTCAGGCGCGCCCGGTATCGTCACCGTGTCGTCGCGGTCAGCGCTAGGCGGAGCCCGGTCAGGTGAATGCAAAGCGGAGCATGGACCTTGCCCTCGGCTCACTCGCCCTCGTGGTCGCGGCACCGATCCTCGTCGCGACCGCGACCGCGATGCGACTCACTGGCGACAGCGGACCATTCCTGTATCCGGCGACTCGCATGGGCGAGGGCATGCGCCCGATCCGCGTCCTCAAGATCCGCACGATGACCGCGGGCGCGCCTGGGCACGCCCTCACGGTCGCCGGGGACGTCCGGATCACTCGCCTCGGTCGCATCCTCCGCCGGTATCGGATCGACGAGCTGCCCCAGCTGATCAACGTCCTGCGCGGGGAGATGTCACTCGTCGGGCCCCGCCCCGAAGACCCGCGCTTTGTGGACGCGTCCGACCCGCTGCATCGACGGGTCTTCTCGGCGCGGCCCGGGATCACCGGTCTCGCACAGCTCACGTTCCACGACGAGGCGTCGCAGCTGGCCGGTCACGATGTCGAGGATCGCTACCGCACGGTGATCCAGCCCGAGAAGCTCCGCATCGACGCGAACTACCTGGACCGGCAGTCGCTGCGGCTCGACATCAGGATCATCCTGCAGACCGTCCGCACCGTCTTCAGCTGAACAGGGCTAGCGTCGCGCGGGCCCCAGCGTCCGTTCGAGGGCGTCGGCGACGCGGTCGACGTCGGCCGTCAGCATGCCCGGCCAGATGGGCAACGAGATCACGCGCCCGAACTCGCGGGTCGCGACCGGGAACGGCTCCGACGTGTATCCCCACGTGTTGCGGTAGTAGGGGTGCAGGTGGAGTGGGATGAAGTGCACGCTCGTCCCGATCCCAAGCGCCTTGAGCGCGTCGATCGCCTGCGCCCGGTCGATGGTCAGCCGGTCCAGCTCGAGGCGGACGATGTACAGATGCCAGGCGTGCGACTCGTCTGTCGCGTCGGGCGGCAGCTCAAGCAGGTCCGCCACCGAGGAGGCCGCCAGCCGCGAGCGGTAGCGTCGCGGCCAGCGATCGCCGGGCATCCAGCAACTCCGTCGCGCGCTCCAGCTGGACCAGCCCGAGCGCGGCTGCGATGTCCGTCATGTTGTACTTGTAGCCTGCGTCCTCGATCTCGTAGTACCAGGAGCCGGCCGCGGTATATCGGTTCCACGCCGCGCTGCTGATGCCATGCAGGGACATCATGCGGACCCGCTCTGCGATCGCGTCGTCGTCGGTGACGAGCATCCCGCCCTCGCCGGTCGTGATCGTCTTCGTGGCATAGAAGGAGTAGGCACCGGCCCTGCCGACCGTGCCAGCGAACCGCCCGGCCGGGGCGATGCGGCTCGGAAAGGCGTGGGCCGCGTCCTCGACGACCGCGATCCCGAGCGGGTCGAGGAGGCCCACGAGCCGTTCCACCTCGCCCGGCAGGCCAGCGACATGGACGACGACGACAGCCCGCGTACGCGGCGTGACCGCCGCGAGGATCGCCTCGGGCGTCGCGTTGAGGGTCAGCGGATCGACGTCCACGAGAACGGGGCGGGCCCCCAGGTAGATCACGACCTCCGCGCTTGCCGCGAACGTCCAGGTCGGGACGATGACCTCGTCGTCCGGGCCGACCCCGATCGCCTCGAGCGCGAGGTGCAGCGCCGCCGTTGCCGAGTTGAGCGCGATCGCATGCGCCGACCCGACGGTCTCGGCGAAACGCGCTTCGAACAGCTTCGAGCGCGGACCGGTGGTGAGCCAGCCGGAGTCGAGGACCTCGAGGACGGCGTTCTTCTCGCGATCCGTGATCGACGGCCGGGCGAAGGGCAACGGGCTGTCCGCGTGTGTCACGACGTCTCGACCTCCGGGCGCGCCTGGCGCGCGCCGAGCACGATGGGCTGGACATTCGACCGGATCGCTCCGTCCGGCGCAACGCAAGTCTGCCCGACCGCCGTCGCCTCCGCAGCCGCCGGCTCCGCTCCAGACAGGTTGGCGGTGCGGCCCCGCACCTGCGAGCCCACGACCGCAGGCGGCCCGCAGTTGACGCTCGCGGGTACGTGGCCGATGATCCGCCCGGCGTCGATGCCGTCGGCGTGCCTCCATGCGTAGCTGACAGAGAGAGCCTGACGCCCAGTGGAACTCCGTCGCCTGGTCTCGTTCGGTCGAGCGTGGCTGCCGCTCATGGTGCTGGCGGGCGTGCTCGCGGGTGCCGCGGCCTTCCTGGCATCCAACTCCCAGCAGAAGGTCTTCGAGGCCCGGACGACCCTGATCGTCGGCCAGGCCCTCGCCGCGGCGAACCCGGACTACACCCAGTTCCTCGTCGCCCAGAACCTCTCGTCCACCTACGCGGTCGTGGCCAAGACCCGGCCGGTCCTCGACGCGGTGATCGAGAAGCTGGGGCTCGAGACGACGGCGGGTGAGCTCAACGCGCGAGTCTCCGTCGACGCGCCACGCGACAGCACGTTGCTGTCCATCGGCGTGCAGGACACCAGCGCGTCCCGCGCCGCCGACACCGCCAACGCCCTCGCGGCTCAGCTGATCGCGTCCACGCCCGCCATCCAGGGCCGTGACGCCGCGTTCCAGAAGTCGATCGAGGACGATCTCGCAGCCACCCAGGCACTGATCGACGCGACGCAGGCCCGCGCCGACGAGCTGGTGGCGACGCCCGTGCGAACGCCAGCCGAGGACGCGCGGCTCCAGGCGCTCGAGGGGCGGCTGTCAAGCCTGCGATCCACGTACGCGACGTTGCTCTCGTTCGCGCCTCAGGCGGCGACGAACCTGCTGACCGTGGTGGAGCCGGCGGATGCGCCGACGGTGCCCGTCCTGCCGAGGACGCTGCTGAACACGCTGCTCGGCGCCTCGCTCGGCCTGCTTCTGGTGTTCGGGATCGCCTTCCTCCGCGAGCAGTCGAGCGACAACGTCAAGGACCCCGAGGCGGTCGAGGCGATCACGGGCTTGAGCACGCTCGGCACGATCACGGCGATCAAGGCGCCGCAGGGCAAGGGTTTCTACCAGCTGGTGGCGCTCCTGTATCCGCGGGCCGGCCCCGCCGAGGCGTACCGGACACTGCGCTCGAACGTGGAGTTCGCCTCGGTCGACGCGCCACTCCGTACGCTCCTCGTCACGAGCGCTGCGCCAGGCGAGGGCAAGACCGTGACGTCCGCAAACCTCGCCGTGATCTTCGCTCAGGCCGGCCGCAAGGTTCTGCTGGTGGATGCCGATCTGCGTCGGCCCGGCGTCCACGAGATGTTCAACCTCTCCAACTCCCGCGGCCTCACGACGCTGCTGCGCGACGACAAGACGAACATCCAATCGGTCGAGCACACCACCGAACAGGCCAACCTGCGGGTGATGACCACCGGTCCCATACCGCCGAACCCAGCCGAGCTCCTCGGGTCGCAGCGCATGCAGACGCTGCTCGAGCGGTTGCACGACCGCGCGGACCTCATCATCTTCGACAGCCCGCCGCTCCAGGCCGTGACGGACGCGGCGGTGATCAGCTCCTGGGTCGACGGGACCCTGCTCGTGATCGATGCCAAGCGAAGCCGAGGACGTGTGGTACGCCGGGCCCGCGAGACGCTGTCGAAGGCCGGCGCCCACGTCCTGGGCGCGGTCCTGAACCGGGTGCCGGAACGGGGGCAGTTCGGCTATGGCAGTGACTACGGGGCATACCACGGGACCGTCGACGGTGACGCCGCACCCACAGGTGCCGGCGGCAGGGTGAAGCGGGGGGCGACGGGACCTGAGTGAGCGGCGTACAGCCACGGCGCCGGGCGCCCGTGACGCGGCCGCCGAACCGACCGACTCACCACGACCCAGCAAGCCCATGACACGCGACGGATCGCTGCCGAGCGTGACGCTGGTCGTGGCGATGCGCAACGAGCGCGAGCACATCGGCCAATGCCTGGCGTCCATTGCCGCCCAGGACTGGCCCGCGGAGCGGCTCGAGGTGCTCGTGTACGACGGGCAGTCGTCGGATGACTCGGTATCGATCGCGGACCGGGCTGCCGCAGGCCGGCCGCGGTGGTCGGTCCGCGAGAACCCGCACCGGATCCAGGCGGCGGCATGGAACGCTGGGGTCCGGACCGCGACGGGCGACATCGTCGGGATCATCAGCGGGCACGCACAGCTCGGCCCGGCGTACATCCGCTCCGCGGTCGCCGCACTGGAGCGGACGGGAGCCGAACTTGTCGGCGGACCGGTGCAGGCCGTCGCCGACGGCGACGTCGGCGCGGCGATCGCCCGCGCGACGAGCACGCCCTTCGGCGTGGGCGGCGCCCGGCACCACTACCTCACCGAGCCGGCCGAGGTGGACACGGTGTTCATGGGCATCGGGTGGCGGGAGACCTGGCTGCGCTATCCGTTCGACGAGGAGTTCGTGCGCAACCAGGACGACGAGCTGAGCTACCGGCTCCTCGACGGGGGCGGCCGCATCGTGTGCGATCCGGCCATCGAGAGCAGCTATCACAGCCGCTCGACGCTCACCGGCCTGTGGCGCCAGTACTTCGCCTATGGCTACTGGAAGGTGCGGGTCCTCCAGCTCCACCCGCGGCAGGCGCGTCCCCGCCACCTGGTCCCGCTCGGGCTCGTGACGGGGGTCGGCGGCTCGTTCATCCTGGGCTTCCTGTGGCGACCGGCGCGGTCGATGGCCCTCATCGCGCTGGGCATGTACGGCGCCGCAATCGTCGCCGCGGCCGCCCGCTACCGCGATCCGGGGACGCGTGCATCGGGGCCGCTCCTCGCGGTCGTCTACCCGATCCTCCACGTGGCCTACGGGACCGGCATGCTGCTCGGGCATCCTGCGCTTCCGCGGGTCGTTCGCGGCCGCCTTCCGCGCCCGGCGCGGGACCGGCGAATGACGCCGACCGAGCCCTTCGCGCGGCCAGGGAGCGCGGGTTGAGCGAGGTTGTCTGGCTGACCACCGGCTACCCGTGGGCCGACGAACCGGTGGGCAGCATCTTCTTCCAGACCCAGGCACAGGCCCTATCGAGAATCGGTGTCGCCGTGACGGTTGTGGCGCCCACGCCCGCCACCCCGTGGCCGCTGGCGCGGCTCCGCCGACGGTGGCGGCTGTATGCGGCGTCTCCGCACGTGATGCACGACGGCGGCGTGCTCGTCGTGCGACCGCGCTACGCCAACGTGCCCGGCGAGCCCAGCTGGACACGCCCGGACCGGTCGATCGCCGGCGCCGCCTGGCGTTCGCGCCGGTCCTGGGCGCATGCCAGTGCGATCCACGGGCACTACACGATCACTGCCCTCGCGGCGTGGCGGCTCGCACGACGCACGGGCCTGCCGTACTTCCTGACGTTCCATGGGGACGACATGAACACCTGGCCCGACGCCCACCCGGAGCGCCTGGCGGACCTCCGCGCCGCCGTCGCCGGGGCGCGCGCGGTGTTCGCCGTCAGTGGCGCGCTCGCCCAGCGTATCCACGACGTGACCGGCGTCGACGCCGTGACGCTCCCGATCGGCAGCGATCACGCCTGGATTGATCGGGTGGCCATCCCGCGCGCCGATGCGCGCCGTGCGCTCGGCCTGACCGACGAACGGACCGTGGTGCTGTTCGTCGGCTACCTGCTCCCAGAGAAGGGCGTCCGCGAGCTGGCCGCGGCCGCTACCGGACTCGGCGATCCATACACGGTGCTGTTCGTCGGGGAGGGACCGGAGCACGGATACGGGTCCGAGGACCCTCGTGCCGGCGACCGCTTGCGGTATGTCGGACAGCAGTCGCACGAGGACGTCATCAGGTCCATGGCGGCCGCGGACGTCCTCGTGCTGCCGTCGCACGGTGAGGGTCTTCCCACGGTCCTTGTCGAGGCCGGATCGGTCGGACTGCCGGTGATCGCGAGCACCGTTGGCGGCATCCCCGAACTGCTCGCCGACGGCCGGGGCACGCTCCTTCCCACCGTTGACGCGGCGGCGATCGCCGACGCCCTCCTCGCATTCAACGCTCGACGGGACGAGGCCGCCGCGTCGGCTGTCCGCTTGCGCGCCCATGTGCGGGCACACTACGACGTCAACACGAACGCGCGTGAGCTCGCACGGCACTACGCCACGGCGAGCGGGCTGCCCGATGACCCGACGCCGCCTCACGGGGACCGTGCGTGAGCGACACGACGCGCGCCACGTTGCGGGTCGCCATGATCCTGTTCGGCGACATCACCTACGACAGCCGCGTCCAGCGCGAGGCCAGCGCCCTGGCAGGTGCCGGACACGCGGTCACGATCTTCTGCCTCGACGGGGCGCCGCAGACCGCTGGCGTCGTCGGCGATGGGGTCACGATCCAGGTCGTCACGATTGGCGGCCGCCGGGGCGTGCCGCACGGGTCGAGCCCATTCCTCGCGCGCGGCGGCATCGGTCGCATCGTGGCACGCGTCTCGTGGCTGGTTGCATACGTCCGGAACATCGTGCGGTGGGGCCGTGCGATCAGGCGCACCGGGGGCACCTTCGACGTGTGGCACGCGCACGACTTCACCGGGCTCCTCGCCGCCCGGGTCGCGCGGCCGTCCGGCGCTGGCCTCGTATACGACCTGCACGACCTCCACCTCGAGACGGACACGGGCGAGCGCCTCCCGGGTCCGATGCGCCGGCTGCTTCGCTGGTACGAGCGGCGCCTCATTCGCAGTGCGGACCTCGTTGTCACCGTCAACCATGGGCTGGCCGCCTACCTGGAGCACCACTACCAGCCCAGGAAGCTCGCCATCGTGCACAACTGTGTGCCGCGCTGGACAGCTCCCGAGCCGCCTCCGTCCCACATCCGGAACGCGCTCGGCATCGGCGAGGACGTCCCGATCGTCCTGTACCACGGGCTGCTGGACGATGGCCGCGGCATCGACACGCTGGTAGCGGCCATGCGAGAGCCCGGGCTCGAGCGCGTCCACCTCGTGCTCCTCGGGTTCGGGCCGCGACGCGAGTCCCTGCTCGAGCAGTCCCGGATCCCGCCACTCGCTGGTCGCATGCACCTGCTGCCCGCCGTGCCGCCTGCCGAGCTGCTGCCATGGGTCGCGTCCGCGGACGTGGGTGTCGTGCCCAACGAGCCGCGCAACCTCAACGACCGCCTGTCCACGCCCAACAAGCTGTTCGAGTCGATCGGCGCGGGCCTGCCCGTCGTCTCATCGGACTTCGCGGAGCGGAGGCGGATCATCGCGGACGATCCGGCGGGACCGCTGGGCGCCGTGTGCGATCCGACGGATCCGGCCGCGCTGGGACGGGCGATCCGGTCCATCGTCGGCCTCGACGGTCCCGCGCGCCGGGCGCTCAGGGCGCGCTGTGTCGTCGCGGCGCGTGACCGCTGGAACTGGGAGACCGAGGCCGGCGTGCTGGTGGACGCGTATCGCCTGATCGCCACTGGAAGATCGCATCAAGGGCGCCCTTGAGGCCGCGACGCCCGAAGGTGCCCTCGTGTGTATCGTCATGCGCGTGAGTCGACGACCGATCCCGAGGACAAGCCCATGTGCGGCATAGCCTGCGTGCTCCGTCTCGACGGCGGGCCGGTCGAGGCGGGGCCGCTCGAGCGCATGGTCGAGGCGATGGCGCATCGCGGACCGGACGGCTCAGGCGTGTGGGTCGCGGGCGAGATCGGGCTCGGGCACCTCCGGCTGAGCATCCTCGACCCCACCGATGCGGGCTCGCAGCCGATGCACCGCGGGGCATGCGCGCTCATCCACAACGGCGAGGTCTACAACTACCTCGAGCTGGCCGAGGAGCTGCGTGGCCACGGCGAAGTCTTCACCACGGGGACCGACACCGAGGTCATCCTCGCGGCATATCGCGTCTGGGGCGTGGACGCCGTCGCGCGGTTCAACGGGATGTTCGCGTTCGCCCTCTGGGACGCCGACCGGCGGCGGCTGGTGCTCGCCCGAGACCGGATGGGCGTCAAGCCGATGTACCTGCGCCGCGGGACGCAGGCGCTCGCCGTCGCGAGCGAGCCACGGGCGTTGGTGGCTGGGGCGCCGCTCACGGCGGACGACGGCTGGACCGCGTCCCCGGACCTCGGCGCGGTGCACGACTTCCTCGCCCGTGGCCGGGTCGACCACTCGGAGTCCACGTTCTTCGATGGCATCACGGCCCTGCCGCCGGCGCACCTCCTCGTCGTCGAGGACGGCCGCGAGCGCCTCATCCGCTACTGGGGCCCTCCGCCGCTCGCCGACGACGATCGGCCGCGCGTCACTGGGACGGACCGCGACCGCGACTTCGCGCTCGTGAAGGAGTTCCGGGAGACATTCGATTCCTCTGTGGGGCTCCGCCTCCGCTCCGACGTGCCGATCGGGACGTGCCTCTCCGGCGGCCTCGATTCCTCTTCCATCGTGACGACCGTCGCGCGACTCAGGGCCGCGCGTGACGAACCGGCGCACACGCAGATGCCACGGCTCGGGTTCCACGCCCGGTTCCCGCAGGACGGCATCGACGAGTCGCGTTATGCGGCTCTCGTCGCCGAGGCGGCGGGGATCGAGCTCGTCCAGACAACGCCCGCGGGGACGCCGCTGCTGCGCAGCGTCCTGCCGGTTCTCCGGGCGCAGGGCGAGCCGTACGCGACTGGGTCGATGGACGCCCAGTACGCCGTCATGCGGGCGGCCCGGGCGAGTGGCGTGAAGGTCGTCCTCGACGGACAGGGCGCCGACGAGCTGCTCGGCGGCTACGACCTCTACCTCGGCTCGCGGACGGCGGGACTGTTCCTGGGGCGGCGGCCGGGCGGCGCCCTGAGGGAGCTCGATGCGCAGGCTCGGCGCGGGCCGTCGACGATGCGGTCCGCGACTTGGGCGGCGATCCACGCCGGCCTCCCCGTCGAGCGGTAGAGGCGATCCGGGCGGGGTCGAGCGGCCGGTTCGGGATCCGATGCGAGGGCGGGCTGGCGGATCGGACCGTGACGGTCGAGCCCATCGCCCGAGCCCGGGACGTTCCTCGCGGCCCGCCTGTGGCACGACCTCACCGTGGCCGGGCTGCCGGCCCTGCTTCGCTACGAGGACCGCAACAGCATGGCGTTCGGGATCGAGGCCCGCGTCCCGTTTCTCGACGTCCGCCTTGTCGAGCTTGCCGTGCGGCTCCCCGATCGGCTGCGGGTCAACCGTGGCATCACGAAGGCCGTCCTCCGCCGGGCGATGGCGGGACGACTGCCGCCCGCGGTCGCGGCGCGCCGCGACAAGATGGGTTTCGAGGCGCCGACCAGGCGATGGCTCGAGGCGGGCCGAGAAGACCTGCTCGGGCTGCTGCGCGGTGGCCAGCTCGTGCAGCGCGGCTGGGTCGCGCCTGCCGAGGTCGAGCGGGTCCTCGCCGAGGGGCACCTCGGCGGCCGGCCCACCGATCACCTGTGGCGCCTGTTCGTGACCGAGGCATGGCTGCGGTTGCACTGGGCGGACCTGCCGGGCGTCGCCGGCCAACAGCGCTTCGCCGAGGAGGCGGCGATCGCGGCACGGGCGACGGCCGATGGTGGCTGACGCGATGGAGCGCCGCCGCTCCACACCTGCTCCGCGGGCCGTCGTGACCGGCGGTGCGGGCTTCATCGGCAGCCACCTCGTGGATCGCCTGCTCGCGCGACGGCATCGAGGTCCTCATCGTCGACGATCTGTCGACCGGGCTCCTCGCCAACGTCCCCAGCGCTGCGCGCGTCGAGGCGGTCGACATCACCGAGGCCGACCTCGAGCGGCTGTTCCGCGCGTGGCAGCCGGCGACCGTCTTCCACCTCGCCGCTCAATCGAGCGTCGTCCGATCGGTGCAGGACCCGCTGCGCGACCTTGCGATCAACGTCATCGGCACGCACCGAGTGGCGCACGCGGCCCGCGATGCCGGCGCCCGGCGGCTCGTCTTCGTCGTCGTCGGGCGGCGCGATCTACGGCGAGACGCCGCGGCCGGCGACGGAGCGGACCCTTCCTGCCCCGCTGTCGCACTACGGCGTCCACAAGCTCGCCGCAGAGGGCCACGTGCAGCTCGCAGGGATCGCCAGCGCGATCGCCCGGCCATCCAACGTCTATGGCCCGCGCCAGTCGCCCGGGCTCGAGGGGGCGGTGGTCGCGGCGTTCGTCGAGCAGGCCGCCGCCGGTGGGGCCCTCACGATCCACGGCGACGGAACGCAGACCCGCGACTTCGTCCATGTCCGGGACGTCACCGACGCGCTGTTCCGGCTCGGCCGCGAGGAGACTCCCGACGGCGCGTGGAACGTGGCCTCGGGACGGCGCACCTCGATCGTCGCGCTCGCCGACACGGTCGAGGCGCTCGCGGGAACGTCGCTCGGCAGGACGTGGAAGCCGCGGCGGCTCGGCGACATCACGGCCTCGAGCGTCTCTGCCGCCCGGTTGCGGTCGATCGGCTGGCGGCCGGCCACGACCCTGCGCGCGGGCATCGCCGAACTCCTCGGCGGCGAGTCGTGACGACAGAAGGTGCCGCCGACGACGTTCCGCGTCCCGCGGTGGCGGGCGACGCGGCGAGTGGGACACCGGCCGACGTAGGCGATGGGGCCTGCGACCGCGCCGCCGGGTGCCGTGGCCCAGGACGCCGACCGGGCTGGGTCCTTCTCGGACCGCGTCGTCGTCCTGTTCGTGACCCAGGTGTTCAGCGCCGCCCTCGGCATCGTCAACGGCATCCTGCTCGCCCGTCTGCTCGGCCCGGCCGCCAAGGGCGAGTACTACCTCATCGTGCTGCTGCCGGCCACCGCGGTCGTCATCCTCCAGCTCGGCCTGCCGCAGGCATTCGGCTTCTACGCTGCGCGCGGCCAGAGCAGCGGCATCATGCGCAAGACGGTCGTGCTCACCTGCGCGCTGTCGGTGGTCGCGCTCGTCGGCCTGGCCGTGGTCCTCCCGGTCATTCGTGGCGCGGGCACCGCGGGGCTGACGACAGAGCTCGTGCTGCTCGCGTTCCTCGCCTTCCCCGCCGCGCTCCACGTCACGTTCAGCACGGCGATCGTGATGGCCCGCCAGGGCGTCCGCTGGTACTGGGTCGTCAACGTCGTGTTCTCGATCGCGACGACCATCCTCCTGGTCGCGGTCCTCGGCGGGTTCGGGGCCACGGTGGAGACGGCCCTCGTGGTGTACATCATGTCCGTCGCGATCCAGGCCGTCGGCTTCGGGATCGGGGCGAGACGGCTCACGGCAGTCATCTCCCGGCCGGGGCAGTCCTCGTACCGCGACCTGTTCCGGTACGGAATCGCCTACTTCCCGGCCAGCCTCGCGAGCTTCTTCAGCTATCGCGTGGACGCGTTCCTGATCGCGATCCTCATGGTCGACTCCGCGGCGCCACTCGGCTACTACAGCATGGCCGTCGGGCTCGCCGAGATGGTGTTCTTCTTTCCACGGGCCGTCGCGACGCTGTTCTTCCCGCACGTCGCCGGGTCCGCGCGCGAGGATGCGGACCGCCACGTCGCGCTCGTGTCGCGGATCACGCTCGTGGTGACCGCGGGCTTCGCGATCCTGCTCGTCCCGGCGTCGGTGATCATGATCGTCTTGTTGCTGCCGGCGTTCGTGCCGTCCATCCCTGCGCTCATCGTCCTGCTGCCCGGTGTCGTTGCGCTGAGCGCGACCAACGTCGTGAGCCCCTACCTGCGCGGGATCGGCCGACCGGGCACCGTCTCGGCGGTGACGCTCGTCGCGCTGGCCGTCAACGCCACGATCAACCTGCTCCTCATCCCGCGCTTCGGGATCGTCGGTGCGTCGGCGGCGTCGCTCGTGTCCTACACGCTGACGTCCGTGCTGCTCACGATGATCGCGGCACGGGGCGTCGGCGCACGGACGATCGACTTCTGGATCCCGCGCCCAAGCGATGCCCGCTTCCTGTGGGCAGCGAGCACCGGCGTCGTCCGGCGCTTCATGCGGCGCGGCTGACGCTCACTTCGCGCGGCCGGGGACCGCCGTCGGCTCGGCGGCTAGGCGGGGAACCAGGTCCGCAGGAACCGGTCGAGCGCGACCAGCTCGAACACTCGCTCGTCCCAGGCAACACTCGGTCGCCGGGCGGCGGCCCACGCGTCGGCGTAGGCCCGCAGGTGGCCGGGCTCCACAAGCTCCGCCCAGCCCGGGTGGGGCGCGTGGAGCCAGTCTTCGACCTGCGGCGCAAGCGGCCCGCGCAGCCAGGCGCGCTGGGGGACGCCGAACCAGCGCTTGCCACGACGCCAGGCCGGGATCTCGCCGTGCCGGTCGGCAAGCGCCTGCCGGAGCGGCCACTTCGACCACCCGTCGCGGGCGAGGACCTGCGACGGCATCGCGAGGGCGAGCGTCGCCACGTGCGGGTCCAGGTAGGGAAGGCGCGCCTCGACCCCGAAGGCCATCGCGTTCCGGTCGGCGTACGAGAGCAGGTTGGGCAGGCTCCAGCGCTCGATGTCGTCCAGCTGCATCGAGCGCAGGTCGCCGCGGATCGCCGGCGCGGTCTCCGCCGTGTCCGGCTGCACCAGCAACCTGTCACGGAGGTCCGGCGTGGAGCGGAACCGGCCGAGGTACCGGTTGCCCGCGTGGAGCACCGTGCGCGGGCCACCGAGGTGGCGCCCAAACGCGATCGCGAACGGGATAGCCGACGGGTCCCGGGCCCGCAGCCGGGCGAGGAGGATCCCGGCGAGGAACTTGTGGTAGCCGCCGAGCACCTCGTCCGCGCCCTGCCCGTCCAGCAGCACGATGACGCCCTGCGACCGGGCCGCCTCCATCACACGCCATTGCCCGTACAGGCTCGTGCCCGGGACCGGACATTCCTGGTGCCAGGTGAGCCGGTCCCAGCACGAGGCGAAGCCTTCGCCGGACACGGAGACCGGGTGCCACGTCGAGCCCATGGCCGCGGCAAACGCCTTCGCGCTCGGGCCCTCGTCCACGCGCGGATCGTCGCTCGTGACCGTGAAGCTGTGGTAGCCGCGATGGCCTTGCCACGTGGCCTCGGCCATGACCGCTGAGCTGTCGATCCCCGCCGACAGCGACGTGCCCACCGGAACGTCGGATCGGAGCCGGATGCGGACCGAATCCGAGAACGCGTCAGCAAAGCGGCGCTGCCACTCGTCGGGATGCGACGACGGCTCCACGCCCGCCACCGCGGTCGAGAGGTTCCAGTAGCGGACGATCCGTCGCCCGGACCGGTCCACGAACATGCTCGTACCGGGCTCCAGCTGGTGGACGCCCTCGAACCACGACGAGGCACCCAGGTACGGCCTGCCTGTCGCGAGGTAGCCCGCTGCCCGTGCGCGGTCGAGCCGGATGTCGATGCCCGGGAACTCGCGCAGCTGCTTGACCTCGGATGCGAACGCCACGCCGCCGTTCCAGGGCGTCCAGAACAGCGGCTTCTCACCGAACCGGTCCCTGCTGAGGACGATGGCGTCAAGCTCCGAGTCGTAGATCGCGAACGCCCACATCCCGTTGAGCCTCGCGAACAAGTCCTCGCGCCACTCGAGCCAGCCCTTGAGCAGGACCTCGCTGTCACCGGTGGACGTGAACGTCCAGCCCTTCGCGCGCAACTCCTCACGCAGCTCGACGTAGTTGTAGATCTCCCCGTTGAAGGCGATTGCCGCGCGTCCCGGCTCCACCATCGGCTGGCGCCCGGTGGGGCCCAGGTCGAGGATCGACAACCGCACGAACCCGAGCGCCGCCGATCCGCCGCCCGGGACCGCGTCGCGCGCGAGCGAGGCCAGGGACATCGCCTCTGGCCAGCCGGCCGCCCACACGCCGTCGCCGTCCGGCCCGCGGTGACGCGCGACCTCGGTCGCGGCCGCGAACCACGGCGCAACCGGCGTGCCCGGCGCGAAAAAGCCGGTGATCCCGCAGATGACAAACCTCGCCCAGCACAACGGACCTTCAGACGGGGCCCGTCCCCCGAAGGTAGCGCATCCGCCCGCCGGCGCAGGTGCGCCACATCGCGATCGCTCGGGACGCACGCCCGTATCCGAGGTGGTAGGGTGGCGGCCGCGTCATCCGGAGCGCTGCCATCCGGGCTGTTCGGTCACGGCGACCGGTCGTCCGGAATTCGCGTCCCGCATCCGGCTTGAGCCCCGCGACACGCTACCAGGCGCTCCACGGGGAGTGTTGTGTCGACGAGGTGCTCGCCGCCGCCAATGGCGCGCGATGAGCGTGCGGGAGTGATTTCTCAGTGTTGCTGACTCACCTGAAAGCGCGGCTTCCAGGCGCGGGCGAGGCCGTCTCGATTGCGATTCCGCGGCTGGCGCGGACCTCGACGGTCGCCGTGCTCGAGGCGACCGGGCAGCTGCTCTACCGGCTCCCGCCCGCCCGGCGTCGAGTCCTGCGACGCCGCGACCGGATCCGCACTGGTGAGCCGGGACGGTGGTTCACACCCGAGGAGGAGGCGCTGGTCCACGCGCTGGCGTGCGTGATCATCCCCTCGACGGAGGACGTGCCGGGTGCGGCCGACATGGACATCATCGGGACCTCGGCCGTGCGCCAGATCGACGCCCTCGTGGCGGGCCGGCCTGGGGACCACGGTCGCTACGCCCGTGGCCTGCTCGCCATCGACGAGCTCGCGGTCCGGTCGTACGGCGGGCCGTACGAGGCCCTGGAGGCGAGCCAACAGTCGGCGCTGCTCTCGACCGTCGAGGCGCTCCACCGGCAGCTGACCGACCCGTCGCGCAGCGGCCTGCTCCGTCGGCTGCACCAGGCGGCCTCGATGCTCGGCGCTGGCGGGGCGGCCGCCGAGCTCTACCCGAGCCTCATCACAGACACGCAGCGCGTGTTCTACTCGAGCGAAGTGGCCTGGCTGTGGCTCGAGTACGACGGTCCGCCGATGCCGCTCGGCTACGATTCGCTCGACGTGCCCCGGCCGCCGCGACGAGTGCCGGTCCTCGGGACCGCGCCGGCCACCCCGCGACCGGACACCGGCGCGTGGAAGGACGCGGCCGACGTCGTGGTCGTCGGCAGTGGCGCGGGCGGCGCTGTGGTTGCCAAGGAGCTCGCAGAGGCCGGTCTGTCGGTGATCGTCCTCGAGGCTGGCCCGCGCTACCAGCCGCTCCGCGACTATCCAACCGACCGCCCCGACTTCGAGTCGCTTGGCCGCGACACGTTTCGCGCAGCCGACGACCTCCGGGACGTCTACACGACTCCCGCCAGCAGCTCGTTCGCCTACAGCCGCGTCAAGGGCGTTGGCGGATCGACGCTGCACTACGTGGGTATGTCACCCCGCCTGCACGAGTCGGACTTCGCGACGCGCTCCCGCGACGGGGTCGGCGCCGACTGGCCGATCACATACCAGGACCTCGAGCCGTACTACACCCGCGTCGAGTACGAGCTCGGCGTCTCCGGGCCGGACGGCGCGAACCCGTTCGAGCCGCCGCGAAGCAGGCCGTACCCGACGGCGGCCCACCCGCTCAACATGGCCAGCCGGACGATCAAGACCGGCGCGGACCGGCTCGGGCTCCACCTCGTGCGGGAGCCGCTCGCGATGCCATCCGCGGACTGGCGCGGACGCCCCGCGTGCGTCGGCGCGGGGGTCTGCCACATGGGCTGCCTGATCTCCGCCAAGTCCAGCATGGACGTGACGTACATCCCGAAGGCCGAGGCCACGGGCCGCGTGGACCTGCGCACCGAGAGCATGGCGCGCGAGATCGAGACTGACGCGAGCGGCCGTGCGAGCGCGGTCGTGTACATCGACGCGGATGGCCGGGAGCGGCGCGTCACGGGGCGCGCGATCGTCGTTGCAGGGAACGCCGTCGAGACGCCGCGCCTGCTGCTCATGAGCCGGTCCAGGTTCCCGGATGGACTCGCGAACTCCAGCGGACTGGTGGGGCGCAACTTCATGGAACACCTCGCGGTGTACGCCTTCGGCCTGTTCGAGCAGCGAGTCGACCCGTGGCGAGGCACGCCGTCGGGCGGGATCATCCAGGACGCGTACGAGACCGATGCCCGCAACGACTTCGCCCGCGGCTGGACGACGCTCGTCAGCGCGAACTCACACTGGCCGTACACGGTTGCCAGCCGCGTGCCCGGGTGGGGCAACGAGCACAAGGCCCGCGTCAAGCAGGAGTTCGGCCACTACATCACCCTCGCGACGATCGGCGAGCAGCTCCCGGACGAGCGCAACCGCGTCGTGCTCGACCCGCTCCAGAAGGACGTCTACGGGCTGCCGGCGCCGCACCTCATCAACACCCCGCGCGACAACGACCGGGCCATGATCCGCACGATGTCCGCGCGCCTCAGGGACCTTCTCGAGGCGTCGGGCGCGAGCCGGATCTGGGGCAACGAGCACTACTCCGGGATGTCGTCGCACTACGTGGGTACGTGCCGCATGGGCACCGATCCCGCGTCGTCCGTCGTGGACCCGATGGGCCGTGCGCACGACGTGCCCAACCTGTTCCTCGCCGACAGCAGCGTGTTCGTCACAGCCGGCGCGTCCAACCCCGCGATCACGGTCTCCGCGCTGGCCCTGCGCATCTCGGAGGGGATCGTCGAGCGGTTCCGCAGCGGGACGCTCTAGGCAGTCGCGTCCATGTTGGCGACGCGAGGGCACCACGGGCGCTCAGGTCCGGTCGGGGCGTCCCACTCGGCTCGGTCGAGTATCCTCCGCTCGCCATGCCCGCGCGACCCATGCCGCCGACCGCCCTCCTCCCGCGTCCGGACGTCGGATCGCCTCGATCCCGCGACGGGGCGGCGAGCGTCGTTTCGCGGCCGGGCCGATGACCGCGTCACCCGACGGCACGGCCCTCGAGGAGGCTCCGGCTGCCTCGAAGCGCGTGCTGATGGTCCTGTATCACTTCCCGCCGCTTGGCGGCGTGCCCGTGGCTCGCAACGTCCGCAACGTGGAGTACCTGCCGCGGTTCGGATGGACCCCGATCGTGCTCGCCCCACGCAAGGGCGACGGGCCCGCCGATCCCGCAACGCTCGGGATGGTGAGCCCCGACGCCACTGTCGTGCGGACCGGGTTCGTCGGGCCGGAGGTGCTGCGCCCAGTCGTCAACCTCGCGAAGCACCTTCGGCCGCGTGCGTCGCGCACCGAGCGCGCCGATGGAGCGCCGACGGCGATCGAGCCGCCTGCGGCCGGTCGGCCGGGAAGCTCCACGATCCCGTCGTTCTGGCACCTGCAGCAGCTGGTGTTCTTCCCCGACAGCGAGATCGGGTGGCTCGTGTTCGCGGTCGTCGGAGCCGTCCGAGCGTACTGGGCGGGCCGGTTCGACGCGATCTACTCGACATCATCGCCGGTCACCGCCCACCTCATCGCCGGCATCGTCAAGCGGATCACGGGTGCCCCTTGGGTCGCCGAGTTCCGTGACCCGTGGAAGGGCAACCCCGTCGCGGCACGGCCGCCATGGTTCCACAGGCAGCTCCAGGCGCACCTCGAGCGATGGGTCGTCCGCTCCGCTGATCGAATCGTGTTCGTCAGCCCGTCGACGGCGCGCCTCTACCGCCGACGCTACCCGCAGGCCGCCGAGATGACGACGATCATGAATGCGTACGACCCGGCGGACACCCTGGTGCCTGCTGCGCGGCCCGCCGCAGATCGGGACCTGTTCCGGATCGTGTGGACCGGCACCATCTACAGGCCTGCAGAGCTCGAGGTCGTCCTCGAGGGGCTGAAGTCGATGGTTGCGAGTCGGCCAGCCCTCGCGGACACGCTGCGCCTGACCTTCTACGGGCTGGTCTCGGACGAGTCCCGCCACGTCGCGGACCGCGTCGCGGCGGACGGATCGCTCGACGGCGTGATCGACTTCCGCGGGTTCGTTCCCCGCAAGGTCGCCCTGCAGGCCATCGCCGATGCCGACGCCGCCCTCGTCATGCTCGGCGGCGGCCCTGGCATGGGCCAGTTCGTACCGGGCAAGCTGTTCGACTACCTGGGCCAGAACAAGCAGATCCTCGCCGTCCTTCCGCCCGGCGACGCGCGGGACATCCTCGAGGAGCTCCGCTGGGGCGTCATCGCAGATCCGGACGCCACATCGGTCTGCCGCGCGATCGAGCGTCTCCTGGCGATGCCGGCACCCCATCGTCCGGCCGACCCGGCGGGCGCCTACTCGCGGCTTGCCATGGCCGAACGCCTCGCAGGCGTGCTCGACAGGGCGGCGCAATCCCGCCGCGACCACGCACCGGGTCGCGAGCCCGCCCGACGCGGCCGCCCGCGATGACGGCCATCCGGTCGCGCATCGGGACCGAGCTGCAGCTCGACGGCAGGCGCGACTGGCTGCTGGCCACGGCCGGTCTGCTGCTCGTGGTCGTCGCGACCGTCGCCGCGACACGGACGGGATACCTGTCGACCGTCACGGCGGCGGCGCTCGCGGGCGCGGTGACCCTGGTCGCGATCCGGCGACCGTTGCTCGGCCTGCTCGTCTTCGCTGCGTCGATCCCCATCGAATCCGTGCTCGTCATCGACGGGCTCGGGACGCTCGGCCGGTTCGCCGGCATCCTGTTCGCGGTGACCTACGGGGTGCCGCGGCTCGGCTCCCTCAAGATCTGGGCGATGCCGCCCGCCGGCTGGGCGTACATGCTGCTCGCGAGCCTGAGCCTCTTCTGGGCCGCCGACCCGGGCGTCACCTGGCAGGCGCTCCCGACGCTGTTGCAGTTGTTCGTCATCGCCGTCCTGGTAGCCGACTACGTGGTCCGCGACCCCTCGATCGTCCGCCCGGTGATGTGGGCGTACAGCGCGTCGGCTGCGCTCACGGCGCTGATCGGCGTCAGGTCGTACCTCGATGCCGGGTTTGCCGGCGACCGTGCGAGCGCACTCAGCGGACAGGATCCTGCGCAGTTCGCCGCCGTCCTCCTTCCGGCGTTCGTGTTCGGCCTCCACCAGGTGATCGCCGGCGAGCGGCGGGCCTTGAGCGGACTGGTGACGCTGATCACCGCCGCCGGCATCGCGGTGTCGGGCACCCGCGGCGCCTGGGTGGCCGTGGGCGTCGTCATGCTGCTGTTCGTCATCCCGCGGTTGCCGTCACGACAACGGATCGCGGTGCTCGCCGCCCTCGCTGTCGTGGCCGTCGTGGTCTACCAGATCCCCGGCATCGCGGACCTCATCGCCGAGCGGAGCGGCAACGCGGTCTCCACGGGTGGCGCGGGGCGAGCCGACATCTGGCTGGCGGGCCTGACGCTCCTCCGCCTCTCACCCGTGATCGGCGTGGGGTTCGCGAACTTTCCGGTCGTGTACACGCTCGATGCGGTCCGGGCGTCGGGCGCGACGAACATGACCGCGTACCTCGCCGGCCGCGCCCCGCACGACATCTTCCTGTCCACTGGCGTGGAGCTCGGCGTCCTGGGCGTCGTCGTCCTCGGCCTGTTCATCGTCCCACTCGTGCTCCGCCGTGGATGGGGCGTCGACGCGATGTCGATCCAGGCGGGACTCGCGGCACTCATGGTCGCGGGGGTGTTCCTCGATGTCCTGTCCAACCGCAAGCAGGTCTGGCTCGTGATTGGGATCGCGGCAGGGCTCACCTACCTTGCGCAGCGCGAGCGCAGGGAGGCGCTCGCGGCCGGCACGCCGATCGACGGATCGGCGGCGCCAATAGGCGGCGATAATGCTGCCGATGGACGCCCCGCCGGGATCGCACCAGCAACCGACCGCGCAGGCAGAGGAGGTCGCGCGGATCCGGGCCGTGTACGAGCGGATGGAACGCGGCGGCCCGCGGAGCGAGGTGATCCGTCGAGCGTCCGGAATGCTCGCAGCGGAACGAATGACCGCGACGCGCCAGCTCCTGGGACAGCTGCTGCCGATGGCACATCCCCGTCTGCTTGACGTCGGCTGCGGTGGCGGCGGCGACCTGCATGCCCTTGAGGTGGCGGGCTGGACGCCGGACCTCCTCGCCGGAGTCGACCTGACAGAAGTCCGGCTGGCGACCGCGCGCGACCTGTGCCCTGGGGTCGACCTCAGGCTGAGCGACGGTCCGACGATCCCGTTCCCCGACGCCACGTTTGACGTCGCGACGGCGTCCACGGTGTTCTCATCGATCCGCGACGCCGAACTCCAGCGCGCCCTGTTTGCCGAGATGGAACGTGTCGTGCGCCCAGGGGGAGTCATGCTGGTCTACGACTTCGTCATCCGCAAGCCGACGAACCCGAACGTCGTGAGCATGCCGCTGCAGCGCCTTTCGGACCTCGGCCGCAAGCCGCAGGGGAGCATCCGGCTGAGCCCGCTCCTGCATGCGGTTGCGGCGTCGTTGCTCGTGAGCCCGCGCCTCGGCTCGTGGGCCATGAATTTCGCCCCACGCACTCACCGGCTGACCTACTGGCGGAAGGCCGCCGACCTCCGTGCCCGACAGGAGCGTGCGTCGTGACCCAACAGGGAGAACAGGTGGCGGCGATCGAGGGCGTGTTCGTGGTGCCGTTGCGGCGGATCCCCGACGAGCGCGGGACCATCTTCCACATGCTGCGCCGCACCGATCCCCACTTCCGGGAGTTCGGCGAGATCTACTTCACAACGATCTACCGCGACGCCATCAAAGGATGGCACCGCCACGCGGACATGACGCTTAACTACGCCTGCCCGGTGGGACGCGTGAAGCTCGTGCTGTACGACGACCGCGAGGGCTCGCCCACCCGCGGCATCCTCATGGAGCGCTTCCTCGGGCCGGACGACTACTCGCTGGTCGTGATCCCGCCGTTCGTGTGGAACGGCATGAAGGGCATGGACGACATCTCGCTCGTCGCGAACTGCGCGACGCACCCCCACGACCCGGCCCGCACGGAGCGTCTGGACCCCTTCGGCGACGACATCCCATACGACTGGGCGGTCCTCCATCGCTGACGAGGGCCGCCGGACGAGGTCCGGTGGCGTGGCCTGTCGGGCCTGCGGCGGCCTGCTCGCCCCGGTCATCGACCTTGGCGCACAGCCGTCGGGCGGCGGCTTCCCCGCGCCGGACGACCCGCCCGACGAGCGGCTGCCATTGCGGCTCGGGGTGTGCCTGGCGTGCGGGCTTGCCCAGCTGGTCGACCCCAGCCCGTCGGAGGCGGACGAGCCTGACGGGCCGTCGCCGTTGTCCTCGGCGATGATGTCGGCGCACGCGCGAGCGTTCGTTGACGACATCCTGGCGCGGGGGCTCGCGACGCCGGCGTCCCGGATCCTGTCGGTGGCGAGCCACGGCGGCCATCTCGCGCCGTTCCTCGCGGAACGCGGTCTGCGGGCAACCATCCTGGAGGGCTCGCCGGTGCGGGCGGCGCGACTCGCCGCGGGCGGCAGCGAGGTGATGGTCGGGACGCTCGACGGGGACACGCTGCCGCCGGGCCTGACCCCCGGCTCGTTCGACCTCGTCGTGGACTCCTACCTGCTGGCGCACCTCGAGCGGCCGCGACTCGCGGTCCGCCGCCTGGCCGGCCTGCTCGCGCCGGGCGGGACCCTCGTCCTGGAGCTCGACCACCTGCTCGCGACCGTGGAGGGCGGCCAGTGGGACGCCATCCGCCACGGCCACCAGACATATCTCGCACTGGGCTGGCTGGCACGCGAGCTCGAGGCGGCCGGCCTCGACGTGATCGATGCGACGCCGCAGCCGGTCTACGGCGGGTCGCTCCGGGTGACGGCTCGCACCGCCGGGAGTGGCCGTGGCGCGACCGTTTCGCGGGAGCTCGACCGCGAGGCGGCCGGTGCGATCGACCGTCCGGCAGGCCTAGCGGTCCTCGGCGACGCCGTGGAGACGGCCCGGCGCGAGGTGCCGGCCCACCTTCGCGAGGCCCACGGGTCAGGGCGGCGGGTCGTGGGCTATGGCGCGCCGGCCCGTTCGATCACGTTCCTCAACGCGCTCGGCGTCGGGCCGGAGCTCCTCCCGTACACGGTCGACCGGGCGGCGGCGAAGCACGGCCGGATGATCCCGGGGGTCAGGATCCCGATCCTGGAGCCTGCGGCGCTCGCCGCGGAGCCACCCGACGAGATCCTCGTCCTCGCGTGGGACCTGGCGCCTGAGATCCGTGCGTCGCTCGCGATCCCGGAGCTGTCCGGCACGCGGTTCCTCGTCGCCGTGCCGCGCCTGGCCGACGTCGCCGCCAGTAAACCCGGCGGGGAGCGCCCAGCCGAGGGGGACGTCGTACGATGACCGTCAGTGTCAGCCACGCGTATCGCAGCCCACTCCTGAGCCGCCGATGAAGGTCGTCCTGTTCTGCGGGGGACGCGGCCTCCGCCTGCGCGAGCACAGCGAGGCGATCCCCAAGCCGATGGTCCAGATCGGCTACCGGCCGATCCTGTGGCACGTCATGCGCTACTACGCCCACTACGGCCACCGCGACTTCATCCTGTGCCTCGGCTACCGGGCCGACGCGATCAAGGACTACTTCCTCCACTACGACGAGGCGGCGTCCAACGACTTCGTGCTGTCCGAGGGCGGCCGCCGGGTCGAGCTCCTCGGCTCGGACATCGCGGACTGGCGGATCACGTTCGCCGACACCGGCCTGGACACGACGATCGGCGAGCGGCTGCGCCGCGTCCGCCACCTGCTCGAGGGCGAGGAGATCTTCCTCGCCAACTACGGCGACACCCTCACCGACGCCCCGCTCGACGAGCTCGTCGAGACGTTCCGGGCGGACACGGCGACGGCGGCCTCCTTCCTCGCGGTCAGGCCGTCGGTCTACCCGATCCGGATCGTCGACGCCGATGCCGCCTCCAGGGTCACGCGCCTGCTCCATCCCGCCGACGCGGACATCTGGATCAACGGGGGCTACTTCATCCTCCGGGACGAGATCTTCAGCGTCCTCGAGCCCGGCGACGAGCTCGTCGAGCAGCCGTTCGCGCGGCTCGTCGAGCAGGGACGACTCCGGGCGACGAAGTACGAGGGGTTCTGGGGTCCGCTGGACACGCTGCGGGACCTCGAGCACCTCCAGTCGCTGGCCGTGGCGAAGCAGGCGCCATGGATGGCCTGGGAACGATCCGACTCGCCGCCGGACGCGACGCCAGCCGCCGGCGGCCCGGCGTCGTGAGGGCGCTCACCGAGCGGCTCGGGCTGCCGGTCGATCGAGGCCCCACAATCCTCGTGGTCGGGGCACACGCCGACGACGCCGAGATCGGTGCGGGCGGCACGATCCTGCGCCTCCTCGCGGAGCGGCCCGACAGCAGCGTCACCTGGCTCGTGCTGGCGGCCCC
The DNA here is from genome assembly GCA_963768035.1 of uncultured Chloroflexia bacterium. GTDB lineage: Bacteria > Chloroflexota > Limnocylindria > Limnocylindrales > CSP1-4 > CAIXZV01. The sequence continues at coordinate 601,511 of CAVYGJ010000002.1, read as the reverse complement.
GGACCCGGCCCGCGCAAGCGAGGCGGAGGCGAGCGCCGGACGCCTCCTCGCCGGTGCGGCCTCACGCACGACCGATATCCGCGACCTCCGCGACGGCTACCTGCCGTACCTCGGCTCCGAGGCGAAGGACGCGGTCGCCGCCCACGCCGGTGCGGATCCGGATCTCGTCATCGGGCCCCGCCGCGACGATGCCCACCAGGACCACCGGCTGGCGGCAGAGCTGCTGCCGCAGGTCTTCCGCCGGGCGACGATCCTCGAGTACGAGGTCCCGAAGTGGGACGGCGACCTGGGCCCGGCGAACCTGTACGTCCCGCTGTCGGCCGACGACGCCGACGCCAAGATCGACCACATCCTCGCCGCGTTCCCCTCCCAGGCGGGACGCGACTGGTTCTCCGAAGCCACCTTCCGGGCGGTGCTCCGGCTCCGCGGGATCGAGTGCCGTGCGGCCGATGGGTCGGCCGAGGCGTTCGTCTGCCGGAAGCTCGTCGTCTAGTCCACCAGCCCACGGAGGCAGCGCGCATGCGGGTTCTCGTCACCGGCCATCTCGGGTACATCGGGTCTGTCCTGGTCCCGATCTTCCAGGACGCCGGCCACGAGGTCGTCGGGCTCGACACCGACCTGTACCGGGGGTGCACGTTCGGCGACCCGTCGCTCGTGCCGACGGTCTCCCGCGTGGATGCCGACCTCAGGGACGTGCGGGTGGAGCAGCTCGACGGGATCGACGCGATCGTCCACCTCGGCGCGCTGTCCAACGACCCGCTCGGCGACCTCGACTCCGAGCTGACCTTCGACATCAACCACCTTGCGAGCGTCCGCCTGGCGACCATCGGCCGCGAGGCCGGCGTCAAGCGGTTCCTGTTCTCGTCGTCGTGCAGCAACTACGGCGCGGCCGGCGGCGCGATGCTCGACGAGGACTCGCCGCTTCGCCCGGTGACCCCATACGGCGAGTCGAAGGTGCGCGTGGAGCGCGACATCGTGGGGCTCGACGGTCCCGACTACACGGTCGTCTCGCTGCGCAATGCCACCGCATACGGCGTCTCGCCCCGCCTCCGCTGTGACGTCGTCCTCAACAACCTCGTCGCCTGGGCGCACACGACCGGCGCCGTCCGCCTCAAGAGCGACGGCACGCCGTGGCGGCCGATCGTCCACATCCGGGACATCGCCAAGGCGTTCCTGCTCGCGCTCGACGCCCCGCACGAGGTCGTCGGCGGCAAGGCGTTCAACGTCGTCTCGACGCAGGAGAACTACCAGGTCCGCGACCTCGCGGCCCTGGTCGCGGATGCCCTCCCGGGCTGCGAGGTGGAGATCGCCTCCGACGCCTCGCCGGACGCGCGCAACTACCGCGTCAACGGCGACCGGTTCGCCGACGCGCTCGGGTTCGAGGCGGAGTGGGACGCGCGGCGGGGCGCCGCCGAGCTCGCGACGGCGTTCGCGGCGACGGGCCTCACCATGGACGAGGTCGAGGGTCCCCGCTTCCAGCGGATCGCCCGCATCCGCCAGCGCCTCGCCGACGGGTCGCTCGCCCCCGACCTGCGCTTCGTGCCGGGCGTTGCCGCGGAGCCCTGAGCCGGGGCGTCACGCCGCCGTTCAGGCGCCCGTTCGCGGGGGATACGCCGGCCGGACGTGCAGGTCCGTGACCTCCGCCCGGCCCGGCAGGCCGAGCAGCGCCACGATCATCGCGGCGACATCCTCGGGCTCGAGGAGCTCGTCCGACATCTCGGCGCGTCCCTCCCAGCGATGGACGGATGCCTGCATCGGCGTGCGGGTCCGGCCCGGGTAGACGCTCGTCACGCGGATGCCCAGTGGGTTGACCTCGTCGCGCAGGGCGTCGGCGAGCCCGCGGAGCGCGTGCTTCATGGCCCCATAGCCCGCGACGCCGGCGCTGGGCCGGACCCCGGCGCTCGAGTTGACGAAGACGATGTGCCCGCCCGGACGGCCCAGGAGTGGGAGGATCGCCTGGGTCAGCAGGTAGGGCGCCCGGAGGTTCACGCCGAACAACCGGTCGAGGTCGTCGATGCCGGCATCCTCGACCCGCCCGAACGCGATGTCACCCGCGGCATGGACGAGAACGTCGATGGCCCCGTACGCGGCGGCGAGCTCGGCGCCGAGCCCACGAACGGCATCGTCGTCGGCGAGGTCGAGGACGGTCGTCTCAATGCGATCGTCGGGCCCCCCGGCCGCTGCGACGTCCTGCAGGCGGGTCGTGTCCCGGCCCACCGCCACGACCGTCGCCCCGGCGGCCGCGAGCGCAATCGTCACCGCACGCCCGATCCCGCTCGATGCCGCCGGTCACGACCGCCACGCGGCCGTCGAGCATGCGCCCGGTCACCAGGACGCCGCCATCAGCCACCGCTCACCGGTCGGTCGGCGCGGTACGCCACACCGCCCACGGGGCGGAGTCGTGCGCGTCGAGCGACTGGAGCAGCTCCATGTCCTTCAGCGTGTCGAGCGACTCCCAGAAGCCGTCGTAGGGGATGGCGAGCAGGCGCCCGTCCGCCGCCAGCGTCGCGAACGGGGCGTCGATGAGGTCCTCGCCCGAGTCCAGCGCATCGAGGATCCCCGAGCGGAACATGTAGCCGCCGCCGTTGATCCGCAGGTCGGCGGACGCGACGTCGCGCATCGCCCTGACGCGGCCGTCGGCGTCCGTGTCGACCACGTGGAACGAGTACGAGTGTGACGGGCGCACGGCAAGCAGCGCCGCCGTCGCCGTGTCCGCCCGGAACGTCTCGACGAGCTCGTCGAGCGGGGCGTCGGTGAGGGTGTCGCCGTAGTTGGCGAGGAAGATCTCCTCGCCCTCGAGCAGGTGCCGGACGCGGCGCAGCCGCTCGCCGATCGTCGTGTCCAGGCCGGTGTCGGCGAACGTGATCCGCCAGTCCGCGATGTCCGAGCCGAGGAGCTCGACCCGGCGGCCGCCCTCGGACAGCACGAAGTCGTTGGACGCCGCCTCGTCGTAGTGGAGGAAGTAGTCCTTGATCGCGTCGGCCCGGTAGCCGAGGCACAGGATGAAGTCGCGGTGGCCGTAGTGGGCGTAGTAGCGCATGACGTGCCACAGGATCGGCCGGTAGCCGATCTGGACCATCGGCTTGGGGATCGCCTCGCTGTGCTCGCGCAGGCGGAGGCCGCGTCCCCCGCAGAACAGGACGACCTTCATCGGCGGCTCAGGAGATCAGCGTCGTGGACGGGATGGGGACGATGAGGCTGGCGCCCCACTCGCGGGTGTAGGCGAGCTGTCGCCCGATCTCGTCGGCGAGGTTCCAGGGAAGGATGAGGATCACGTCCGGCCTCGTCTCCGCGATCCGCGACGGGTCGTGGATCGGGATCCGCGTACCGGGCGTGAACCGGCCGTGCTTGTACGGGTTGCGGTCCACGGTGTAGTCGAGCAGGTCGGTCCGGATCCCGCAGTAGTTGAGCAGCGTGTTGCCCTTGCCCGGGGCCCCGTAGCCGACGACCGACCGGCCGGCCCGCCGGGCCTCGATCAGGAATGTCAGCAGCGAGAACTTGGCCGCGCGGACGCGTTCCTCGAAGCCCGCGTAGCCGGTGAGGTCCGCGTAGCCACCGGCGCGCTCGCGCTCCAGGAGCGCCTCGACGGCCGGCGCGATGAGCGGCGTCCCATCGATCCGGGCGAGGTGGACCCGGAGCGACCCGCCGTGTGTCGTCAGCTCGTCGACGTCGACGACGACAAGATCGTGGGCGGCGGCGATCTTCGCGATCGTGGTCAGCGAGAAGTACGAGAAGTGCTCGTGGTAGATCGTGTCGAACTGGACGCCCTCGACGAGCCTGACGACGTGCGGGAACTCGAGCGTCGCCACCCCGTCCGGGGCGAGCAGGATCGCGATGCCGCCGACGAAGTCGTTGAGGTCCGGGACCTGCGCGAGGACGTTGTTGCCGGCGATGAGGTCGGCGGGTCCCCGCTCGCGGAGCAGCTGGCCCGCGAGGTCGCGCCCGAAGAACTCCGTGATCGTCGGGACGCCCTTGGCCTCGGCGACGGCGGCGACGTTGCGGGCAGGCTCGATCCCGAGGACCGGGATCCCTCGGGCGACGAAATGCTGCAGCAGGTACCCGTCGTTGCTGGCCAGCTCGACCACGAAGCTCGCCGGCCCGAGCTCGTGCCGCTCGATCATTGCCTCCGCGTACCGCTTCGCGTGCTCAACCCAGCTGTCCGAGTACGACGAGAAGTACGCGTACTCGCGGAAGATCTCCTCGCGGTCGACGAGCGCCGGCAGCTGCACGAGGAGGCACTCGCGGCAGATCCGGACGTGCAGCGGGTAGAAGGGCTCCATCCGCTCGACGTCCTCGGGCGCCACGAAGGACTCGCACAGCGGCTGGGGACCGAGATCGACGAACGTGTCGCGGAGCGGAGCGCCGCAGAAGCGACACGGCAGCGGGGAGGATTCCTGGGGAGTGCCGGCTTCGGTTGCGGTGGGCATCACACGCGGAGCCTATCGCCCGGCGAACTCGCCTGCAGCATGAGCGCGCCCGGTACGCCTCAGTTGAACGAGCAGTCCGTGATCGTGATCCCGGGCGGATCGTCGCCGAGCGTGCTGTAGAAGCCGAACCTGCCCGACCCGACGGAGACCATGTTCGCGAGCGTGATCGCCTGGCCGGGCTGCTCGTACTGGACCGCGCCGTAGATCGGGTGGGAGATGCTCGCGCCGTCGATCGTGACGTCGTGGAGCGTGGCGATCCCAGATCGATGACCGCCGTGTACGTCCCGACAACAGTGAGTCGACGGATCGTCGTCTTCCAGGCGTTCTCGTTTGCGGCGTCCGAGTGGAAGAAGACGAGGGCGGTGGACAGGGGCGTCGGCCCGCTGCCGTCGACCGTGAGGTCCTCGACGCAGGAGGTCGTGCGGGCCACCGACCGCGTGCGAGAAGTAGATCCCGTGGTCGTTGCGCTCGTTGTGCCCGGTCACGCTTGCCAGGATCGAGATGGACCGGAGCGTGATGTGGTGCGGGGCGGGCAGGCCCGCGATACCCGCCGAACACGATCACGCCGGTGTCGGTGGCCTGGCCGTTGGCGAACTTGAACCCGTCCCACGTCTGATCGTGGGCGCCGTCCACGAACGTCAGCCCGCCGAAGTAGGTCGCAGCCGCCGCCGTCAAAGATCACGCTCCCGCGCGTCTCGGCTCGGACACTGACAGGCCGCGTGCGGGCGGCGAACCGCGAGCCGATCCACAGCGAGTCCGGGCGCTGGAGTGCTGCAGGGCTCACCCGGTACGTCCCGTTCGCCACGACGATCTCGGTCACCGTGTCGTCGGCGAGCGCCGTCAGCAGGTCCGGGATCGAGGCAACCCTCAAGGACGCGCCCGGGGCCGGCGTGGCGACCGGCGCTGCGATGAACGTGGGGAGCGAGACGGTCGGTCGCGCGACGCGTGTCACCACCCCGGCGACGACGAGGCCCAGGACGACGACGGCGACCACGGCAGCGAGCCGGCGACCACGTGGCGACGGGCTTCCGACAGGCGTACCCACCTCGCCGGGTGCCCGGGGAACGCCGTTCGCGGACATGCGTCGAATCGACTCCTGTGGAAGGCGCAGCGGCGCGCGTCGACCGCGTGGCGGGCGGCCCTGCCCGGCGGGCCGGGGGAGTATGCCCCACCACCCCGGCCGCTGCTATCGTGGGGCGCCATGATCGATCCCACCGCGCGCGTCCATCCGACAGCGGACATCGAGGCGGACGTCAGCGTCGGACCCCGGACGAGCATCTGGCACCGGGCACAGGTCCGTCGGGGCGCCCGAATCGGCGCCGAGTGCGTCGTCGGCCGCGACGCGTTCATCGACGAGGACGTGTCGATCGGCGACCGCGTGAAGATCCAGAACGCCGCGCTCGTCTACCACGGCGTGACCGTGGAGGACGGCGTGTTCATCGGGCCAAACGCGATCCTCACCAACGACCGGTTCCCACGCGCGATCACCGCGGACGGGGCGCTCGCACGTGCCGATGACTGGGTCGTGAGCCCGATCCGCCTGCGCACCGGCGCGTCGATCGGCGCCGGGGCGGTCGTGGTCGCGGGCAACGACGTCGGCCGGTTCGCGACCGTTGGCGCCGGCGCCGTCGTGACGCGCGACGTGCCGGACCACGCGCTCGTCGCGGGCAACCCGGCGCGTCGGCTCGGGTGGGTGTGCGCCTGCGGGCAGCGCCTCGCGGATGCGGCGGGCGTGCCCCTCGGGCCGTCCGCCACCGGACCGGCCGCCTGCGCCGGCTGCGGGTCGCGGTACGAGCTCGACGCCGAGCGCTGCACGCCCGCCCGCAGCGAGGTCCGCCCGTGATCCCGATCTCGAAGCCGGACATCGGCCAGGCCGAGGAGCAGGCGGTGCTCGACGTCCTCCGCTCGGGGATGCTCGCGATGGGCAAGCGGACGACCGAGTTCGAGGAGGCGTGGGCGGCCTACTGCGGCGTGCGCCACGCCGTGCTCATGAGCAACGGGACCGTCGCCAGCGAGGCCGTGCTGCGCGCGATGGGCATCGGCCCCGGGGACGAGGTGATCACGGTCAGCTTCACCTTCAACGCGACCGTGAGCGCCATCCTGCAGGCCGGCGCCCGGCCGGTCTTCGTCGACGTCCGCCCGGACGACTTCTGTATCGATCCCGAGCTGGTGGAGGCGGCGATCACGCCCCGGACCAAGGCGATCATGCCCGTCCACCTGTACGGGCTGATGGCCGACATGGACCCGCTCGTCGAGATCGCGGAACGGCACGGGATCGCGATCATCGAGGACGCCGCGCAGGCGCACGGGGCGACCTATCGCGGTCGCGGCGCCGGGCAGTTCGGGCCGGCGATGTTCAGCCTGTACGCGACGAAGAATCTGATGGCGGGCGAGGGCGGCTTCCTGACGACGGACGACGACGCCTTGGCCGACCGCCTGCGCCTGTACCGCAACCACGGGATGCGCGTCCGCTACCACCACGAGTCGCTCGGGTCCAACTTCAAGCCGACGGATCTCGCGGCGGCGCTCGGGCTCGCCCAGCTCGCACACCTCGACGAGCGCACCGCGGCGCGCCGGCGCAACGCCGACCGCCTCAGCCGGGGGCTCGACGGCTACCTGACGCCCGGCGTCCCCGAGGGCCGGACCCACGTCTGGCACCAGTACACGATGCGCTTCCCGCTCGATCGCGATCGGGTGGCGACCGCGCTGGGCGAGCGCGGGATCGGCACGCCTGGTCTACTACCCCGTCCCCGTGCATCGCCAGGGCTACCTGGAGGCGTTCGTCCCGGGCGCCGCGGACCTCGATCTCCCGGTCACGAACCGGCTGGCGGCGGAGGTCCTCTCGATCCCCGTCCGGCCCAACCTCGAGGACGAGGAGCTCCAGGCGATCATCGACGCGGTCCGAGAGGTCGCCGCACCCGCAGCATCCGTTGACGCGACCGCCGGGAGGACCGCTTCGTGAACGCCCCGCTTCGCGTCGGCCTCGCCGGCCTGGGCTCGATGGGTCGCAACCACCTGCGCCATCTCTCGACACGCGAGAGCTGCGTCCTCGCCGCGATCGCCGATCCGGACCCGCAGCTCCTCGACGACGCCGTCACGAAGACCGGCGCGGCCGGGTTCGCCGACGCCCTCGCGATGATCGCCGACGCGGCGCTCGACGCAGTGGTCATCGCCGCGCCGACGACTGCCCACGCCAGCGTGGCGCTGGCGGCCATCGAGCGCGGTCTGCCCGTCCTCGTCGAGAAGCCGTTGGCAGCGACCGTCGCCGAAGGGATCGCCATCGTCGATGCCGCGCGTGCACGCGGGGTGCCGCTCCAGGTCGGACACGTGGAGCGCTTCAACCCGGCCGTGCTCGAGCTCGGACGCCGGCTCGCCAAGGGCTGGGTCGGGACCCTGTACTCGATCACGAGCCGGCGGGCCGGGCCGTTCCCGGCGCGCATCCGCGACGTTGGCGTCACGATCGACCTCGCCACGCACGACGCGGACATCCTCTCCTGGATCGCCGGCGAGCGTCCGACGCGTGTCTACGCCGAGACGGCGCAGCGGCTCCACGCCAGCAACGAGGACCTCCTGTTCGGGCTCCTCCACTTCCCGTCCGGCACGACGGGCATGCTGGACGTCAACTGGCTGACGCCCGCGAAGCGTCGGCAGCTGACCGTGGTCGGCGAATCGGGGATGTTCGAGCTGGACTACCTCACGCAGCGGCTCACGTTCACGAGCGCCGACGTCGGCAGCCCCACCCTCATCGACGGCTACGCGACCACGTTCGAGGGCAACGTCGTCGATGTCGACGTCGCGAGCCACGAGCCGCTCGCGGCCGAGCTCGACTCGTTCCTCGACGTCGCGCGCTCCGGGGATCGCCCGGTCGTGGACGGTGAGGATGGGCTGTGGGCACTCGCGATTGCCTCGAGCCTCCTGCAAGCCGCCGCCGACGGCCGGCCGGTCCTCCTCGACGACTTCGCGGGTCGGATCCCGGCCCGATGAGCATCACCGACCGCCCGACGAGCTCGGCGAGCCTCGTGGGCGGGTCGATCGCCCTGCCCGAGCACCCGTGCCTGCACGGCGATGCCCGGTCGGTCGCGCCCTGGATCGGAGAGACCGGCACTGCCGGCACGGTGGCGGTCGTCGGGGCGGGGAAGATGGGCCTGCCGCTCGCCGCCCAGTTCGCGTCGCACGGCTGGAACGTGATCGCGGTCGACACGAACGAGGCCGTCGTCTCGTCGATCAACGACGGCCGGGCGCACGTCGCGGAGGAGCCGGGCCTCGCCGAGCGCGTGGCGGAGGCCCACGCCGCCGGACGGCTTCGCGCGACGGCGGACGGCGCGGCGGCCGCGCGCGCCTCGGACGTCGTCGTGCTGATCGTCCCGGTGATGCTCGACGCGGACGAGCAGCCGGACTACCGGTACATGGACGCGGCGGCGAGCTCGATCGCGCCCGGCCTGCGTCCCGGGACGACGGTCATCTTCGAGACGACGCTCCCCGTCGGCGACACGCGCGGCCGGTACGTACCCCTCCTCGAGGCGGCGAGCGGCCTGACGGCCGAGCGCGACCTGTTCGTGGCGTTCTCGCCGGAGCGCCTGTTCACGGGCGCCGTGTTCCGCAACCTCGCGGCCTATCCCAAGCTCGTCGGCGGGACGGGCCCGGCCGCGACCGATCGCGCGGCCCGGTTCTACGCCTCGGTCCTCGACGCCGAGGTGGTCGCGATGAGCTCCGCGGAGGCCGCGGAGCTGAGCAAGCTCGCCGACACCACGTATCGCGACGTCAACATCGCGTTCGCGAACGAGCTCGGCCGGTACGCGGCACGCGTCGGCGTGGACGTGCTCGAGGTGATCCGCGCGGCCAACAGCCAGCCGTACAGCCACATCCATCAGCCCGGCATCGGCGTCGGTGGTCACTGCATCCCGGTGTACCCCCACTTCCTGCTGTCGCGGGCGCCGGACATGGAGCTCGTGCGGGCGTCGAGGCAGATCAACGACGCCGCCGTGGACGACGTGGTCCGTGCCCTCGCCGCGGAGCTCGGCGGGCTCGGTGACGCCTCCGTTCTCGTCCTCGGCCTGACCTATCGCGAGGGGGTGAAGGAGCTGGCGTACTCCCGGGCGCTGGCGCTCATCGACCGGCTCACAGGCGAGGGCGCGAGGGTCTCCGGGTGGGATCCGCTCCTGTCGGCCGACGAGATCGACCGCTGCGGCGCCATCCCGTGGGCCTGGGGCACGCCGAGTGACGCGCGGGCGATCGTCACCCAGACAGCCGACGAGGCGTTCGCGCGGCTCGATCCACGCTGGGTGCCGGACCTCGAGGTCGTCGTCGACGGCCGGAACAGCCTGCGAGACGTCACCTACCCCGAGGGGATCACGGTGCTCGGGATCGGTGTCCCGCCTCGAGGCTCGCGACGGGCGTCGTCGTCGTCCGGGCCGAGCGGGGGCGGGGCCTGACGCGGATGCGACAGGTCCATGTCGTGGGGACGCGGCCCCAGCTCATCAAGGCCGCCGCCCTGCTGCCCGAGGTCGGCCGCCTCCACGACGTCGTCCTCGTGGACACCGGGCAGCACTGGGACGAGCGGCTCGCCGGCGCCTTCTTCGGGGAGCTCGGGCTTCCGCAACCCGGGCACACGCTTGGCGTCGGTGGCGGCGGCCATGCATCGCAGACGGCGCGGATGCTTGTCGCGCTGGAGCCCGTGCTGGTTGCCGAGCACGCGGATGCCGTCGTCGTCTACGGCGACACGAACTCCACCCTCGCCGGCGCCCTCGTGGCCGCGAAGCTTGGCGTCCCGGTCGCCCATGTCGAGGCCGGGCTGCGAAGCTTCGACCGTCGGATGCCGGAGGAGGTCAATCGCGTCGTCGCCGACCACCTGGCCACGTGGCGGTATGCACCGACGCCGACCGCCGTGACGAACCTCGCTCGCGAGGGGATCGTCGATGGCGTGATCGAGGTCGGCGACGTGATGCAGGACCTGGCGAGCCGCGTCTCCGTGACGATCCGGACGCGCGAGGCGCTCCTGCGCGCCGGGGCCGTGCTCGTGGACGCCGGCGCGCCGGCAGGGGCCGCGTCGCTCGAGCCCGGCGGGTTCCTGTTCGCGACGATCCATCGCGCCGAGAACCGGGAGCCGGCCGCGCTCGCGGCCTGGCCCGAGATCCTCGGCGATCTCGCGCGACCCACCCGACCCGTCGTCCTCGCGCTGCACCCGGGGACGCGCGTCGCGCTGGAGGATCTCGGCATCGCGTTGCCGCCCGACGTCTGGGTCGTCGAGCCACTCGGGTATCGCACGTCGCTCACGCTCCAGCTGCACGCCGCCGCCGTGATCACGGACTCGGGCGGCATCCAACGCGAGGCGGCCTGGCTCCGCACGCCGTGCCTGGTGCTCCGATCGACCACGGAGTGGGTCGAGGCCGTCTCCGCGTCCGCCGGCCGGATGATCGTCGTCGGCCTCGACCGGGCCGCCTGCGCCGAGGCGCTCGAGCGACTCGCCCCCGAGCGCACGGCAGGGGCGGCGGCCGAGGAGCGGGCGGGCGGCCCGTCCGTGCCTCCCGCGGGCGCGGCCCGCAGGATCGCGGAGCATCTGGCGGCCGTCAGCCGCTAGCCAGCACCAACGACAACGGCCCGCCCCCGGAGGGAGCGGGCCGTTCGATTGCGACGGGGACCGGGATCAGTCGCCGAAGCGGGGATCCGTGCCGGCGAGGACCTGGGCCAGCCAGTCGATGTCGTCCGGCTGGTCGATGCGGTAGGCGCCGTCGCCACCGGTGCAGTTCGGCGGGACCCCGTAGGAGTTGACCGCGACCTGGATGTTGGTGTTGTTCACGAAGAACGGGCCGCCCGAGTCCCCGGAGCACGTGCCGCCCGTGTGGGGACGGCCGTTGTTGTTCGAGAACACGATCGACGACTTGTCGTGGACGCCGTAGACGCCCTTCGAGTTGAGGATCACCTGCTGGCTCTTCATCCGCGACGTCGCCGCCGAGCTGGATCTTCGGCCGCGAGTACTCGAGGCCGTAGCCGACCGCCTCGAACACCGTCTGGGCCTTCGCCTTGCCCGCGAACTGGTCGAGGTAGTTCAGTCCCGCGAGCTGCGCGAAGTCGACGTCGCCGGGCGGGTTGTACGGGGCGTCGAGCACGATGACGCCCGCGTCGTGCAGGTAGAACGCGTCGTTGTCGAACTGCGGATGAGGGTAGGCGGTCCCGCGGTGCCAGTCCGGGTTCGCGTCCAGCCACGCCTCGCGGTCGAGGTAGCGCTGGGTGTTGTCGTCCGGGATGTAGTCAGCGCTCGGCGGCAGGCCCTCGTAGTCCGGGACCTCGCTGAAGCTGACCCACACGTCGTTCCCGCCGTAGCCGCCGCCACCGCCGTCGGTGGTCGACTGGCCCTCGAGGCCGGTCGCGAACGTGCAGTGACCGGCCGTCAGGACGACCGTCGGGCTGATCAGCGTGCCCGAGCAGCTGTACCACGACCCGCCATCGGTGAATCGGGGGTCCGCGTCGTCCGGGACGTAGTTGAACAGCTCGCCGACGTACGGGTGCTCGCCCCCGTCAGCCTGGCCGTTGGTGATGGCGCCGACCGGTGCCGCCACGGCGAGGGTGGCGACCACCCCTGCCAGCAGCGCGCCCCGGAGTGTTCCGTGCCGCATGCGCTCCTCCCGTGCAAGCCCGCCGGCCAGCGACAGGCGGGTCCCGAAAGCCACGCGGATCAGGCCGCCCGGGGTGCGTCGCAGGTGCGGCGCCGGCAGTTCCCGTTCGGCCGTGGTGGCTCTGATGCGCCCGACGCTACCCCGGGTGCGCGGACGCGGTCAAACCCGGATACCCGCCTGCAACGCGATTGGTTCGCCGAGCCGGTCGCCCCACGCATCACCGCTTCACGCGGCCGATAGCATGGTGGGACACACGACAGACCACGACCCTGCCACGCCAACCGCGCGTTCGCGCGAGCGCCCGCACCCGGAGAACCCGATGACCGCGACCCACGACCTCCACTCGCTCGGCCAGAGCCTGTGGCTCGACAACATCACCCGCCCGATGCTCGACTCGGGGACCCTCGCGCGCTACATCGGGGAGCTCGACGTCACGGGCCTCACGTCCAACCCGACGATCTACGACAAGGCGATCGGCGGCTCCGACGCGTACGACGACGCGGTGCGGGCATCGGTCGAGGCGGGATCCTCGCCCGAGGAGACGTTCTTCGCCCTCGCGACTGCCGACCTCGTCCGTGCGGCGGACCTGTTCCGGCCCGCGTACCTCGCCTCCGGGCGCATCGACGGGTTCGTATCGCTCGAGGTGAGCCCGCTCATCGCCTACGACTCGGACACGACCCTCGCCGACGCGAAGCGCCTCCACGCGACGGCCGGCCGCGAGAACCTGTTCATCAAGATCCCGGGCACCCAGGAGGGCCTCGTCGCGATCGAGGAGGCGATCTTCGCCGGCGTCCCGATCAACGTGACCCTGCTGTTCTCGCCTGCCCAGTACCTCGCCTGCGCCGAGGCATACACCCGCGGCATCGAGCGGCGCGTCGACGCGGGCCTCGACCCGTTCGTCGCGTCCGTCGCTTCCCTGTTCATCAGCCGCTGGGACGCCGCCGTGACGGACCGCGTGCCCGCGGACCTCGCGCTCAAGCTTGGCCTCGCGGTCGGCGGGGCGGCGTACGCGGAGTACGTGGCGTTCTACGCGAGCCCGCGCTGGCAGGCGCTCCAGGCCAAGGGCGCGACGCCCCAGCGCCTGCTGTTCGCGAGCACCGGGACGAAGGACCCGACGGCCTCGAAGACGCTCTACATCGACGGGCTCGCGGCCCCCGACACGGTGAACACGATGCCTGAGGAGACGCTCCTCGTCCTCGCGGACGCCGACGTCACGTTCCGCCCGCTGCCGACTGACGGCGACGCCGCCCGCGCGATCCTCGCCCGCTTCGAGGCGGCCGGGATCTCGATCGACGGCCTCGGCCTCGAGCTCCAGCAGAAGGGCGCCGAGTCGTTCGTGAAGAGCTGGGAGTCGCTGATGACACGGGTCACCGAGAAGGCACGGGCCGTCGCGAGCGCCTGACCATCCGCGAGCGGCGCAGCGCGCCATGACCAACGCCAAGGCCAGGCGGCGCGCCCGCGCCGCGATCGTGGAGTTCGGCCTGCGGATGCAGGTCGAGCGCCTCGGCTACTGGACGTCCGGGAACCTCTCGATGCGGGTGCCGGGCGATCCCGACCTCATCGTCGTGTCGCCCAGCGCCACGCCGTGGGACCTCGTCGAGCCCGAGGACGTGCCACTCGTCCGCCTCGACGGCAAGGTGCTCGACGGCGCCGGCCGCCCAACGTCCGAGCTGCCGCTCCACACGCTGCTGTACCAGCGGCGGCCCGAGGTCGCGGCGATCGTCCACGTCCACAGCCCGGCGGCGATGGCGATGGCCGCCCTCGACTGGACGCTGCCGCCGTTCCTCACCGGCCTCGTCGAGGCGACCGGCGGCGCCGTCGCGTGCGCGCCGTACGCCCGACCGGGCAGCGCGGAGCTTGCCGACGCGGTCGCGGGCGCGCTCGAGGGCCGGGGCGCGTGCTTCCTGCGCCACCACGGGCTGCTCGCCGTCGGGGCGAACCTGCCCCGCGCATTCCAGGCCGCGGCCGTCACGGAGGGCGCCGCCGACGCCTACCTGCGGGCGCGGGCCGTGGGCAGCGTGAAGGACCTCGACCCGGCGGAGGTGGCCTGGATCGCCGGCGCGTGGGAGGCCCAGTGGACGGGCGAGGAGACGGGCGCACGCGGCTGAGCCCCGCGACCCACGCGGCTCCCCTACCCTTGCCCCCGACGCGACGCAGCAACCCCGGAGGGTGGTCATGACCGACACGCTGATCCCCGACAAGGCGGCCTCCGCCGCCGAGATCGACCGGCTCGAGCTGCGCACGCAGCTGTTCATCGACGGGCGGTTCCGCGACGCGCTGGGCGGCGCCCGGTTCGCGACCGAGAACCCGGCGACGGGCCGCCAGATCGCGGAGGTCGCCAAGGGTGGCGCCGCCGACGTCGACGCGGCCGTGGCGGCGGCGCGACGAGCGGCCGACGACGGCCGCTGGAGCCGGATGAGCCCCGGCGACCGCAAGCGGATCCTCATCCGCTGGGCGGACGCGATCGAGGCGAACGCCCGGGAGCTCGGGATCATCGAGACGATCGACGCCGGCAAGCCGATCACGGACACGGTCGGCCTCGACATGCCCGAGGCGGCGACCTGCATCCGCTGGCACGCCGAGGCCACGGACAAGCTCTACGGGCAGGTGGCCCCGTCGCCCGAGGGCACGGTCGCGACGATCACCCGCGAGCCCATCGGCGTCGTCGCGGGCGTCATCCCCTGGAACTACCCGGCCCAGATGGCGGCCTGGAAGCTCGGCCCGGCGCTCGCGAGCGGCAACACCATGGTCATCAAGCCCGCCTCGACGACCTCGCTGAGCCTGCTGCGGATCGCGGAGCTCGGGGCCGGGGCCGGGATCCCGGACGGCGTCCTCAACGTCGTGACGGGGCCGGGCGACGTCGTGGGCGAGGCGCTCGGGCGGCACCCGGACATCGACTGCCTCGCGTTCACGGGCTCGACCGAGGTGGGCCGCAGCTTCCTCACCTGGAGCGCGGAGTCGAACCTCAAGCGCGTGCTCCTCGAGCTCGGCGGCAAGAGCCCCCAGGTCGTGTTCGGCGACGTGACCGACTTCGAGGACCTCGCCGCGAACGTCGCGGTCGCGATCTTCTGGAACATGGGCGAGAACTGCTCGGCGGGCTCCCGGCTGATCGTCCACCGCTCGGTGAAGGACCGGGTCGTGGAGGCGGTCCGGGCGGAGCTCGCGAAC
This sequence comes from uncultured Chloroflexia bacterium, assembly GCA_963768035.1. Taxonomy (GTDB): domain Bacteria; phylum Chloroflexota; class Limnocylindria; order Limnocylindrales; family CSP1-4; genus CAIXZV01. The sequence continues at coordinate 586,303 of CAVYGJ010000002.1, read as the reverse complement.
TGGCCGGTCGGCGACCCGCTCGACCCGGCGACCCGGATCGGGGCGCTCATCAACCGCGGGCACATGGAGCGCGTCCTGCGCTACGTGGACATCGGCAAGCGCGAGGGGGCACGGGTCGTCACGGGCGGCGAGCGGATCCTCGAGGAGACCGGCGGCTACTTCGTCCCGCCCACGATCTTCGACAACGTCCGCAACGACATGACGATCGCCCGCGAGGAGATCTTCGGGCCCGTGCTCTCGGTCATCGAGTTCGAGACCGAGGCGGAGGCGATCGCCCTCGCGAACGACACGCCGTACGGCCTCGCCGCCTCGCTGTACACGAACGACCTGAACACGGCGCACCGCGTCGCGCGCGACATCAGGGCGGGCGTCGTCGCGGTCAACGCGTACGCGGAGGGCGACATGACGACGCCGTTCGGCGGCTACAAGCTGTCGGGCTTCGGGGGCCACGACAAGAGCCTCCACGCGCACGACCAGTACACCGAGACGAAGACCGTCTGGATCCAGCTCAAGCCCGCCGGCTGAGTCCGCGGCGCGGCCGAGCTCGCCTCGCCCTAAACCTCCGAAAACCTCGGTTGCCCCGGGGCGTACGCTGGAGACTGGTCTCTCCCCGAGACCCCCGGGCGTCCGACCTTCCCCCCCAGGTCGGGCGCCCCTCGTCTTGCCCGTCCGCTGCGACAGGCGTCGACGCCGGGGTGCCGACCGCGTACCCTGCGCCGCCATGGATCGTCGACCTGCTCCTCGCTGCCGCCAGGGTTCTGCCTGCGCCGTGCTCGTCGGCGTCGCGATCGCGGCGCAGCTCGTCCAGTCGTCCGACGCCGGCACCCTCGTGCCGATCAACTTCGCGTCGTACTTCACGATCCAGAGCAACGTCATCGGCCTGCTCGTATTCCTCGTGGGGGCGGCGCGCTGGCGCGGCCCGTCGACGCCGGGCTGGGATCTCGTCCGGGGAGCCTCGGCGCTGAACCTCACGGTCACGTACGTCGTGTTCGCGCTGCTCCTGTCGAACACCGACGTGGACGTCGCGCTGCCGTGGGTCAACACCGTGGTCCACACGATCTTCCCGCTCGCGGCCATCGTCGACTGGCTCATCGACCCGCCGGGCGCGCCGATCTCGTGGGCGCGAAGCCTCCGCTGGCTGGCGTATCCGCTGCTGTGGCTCGGGTACACGATGGTCCGCGGCGCGATCGCCGGCTGGTATCCCTACCCGTTCCTCGACCCGGCCGACGGCGGCTACGGGACGGTCGCGCTCTACGTCGTCGCGATCCTCGTGTTCGGGCTCGTCGTGGTCGCCGTGCTCCGGTTCGCGGGCAACGCGCTCCAGGAGCGGCGGCTCATTCCTGCGGCGACTGGTACGTCGGCCGGCTGAGGATCCCGAAGGTCGCGGCGGGCCAGTAGCGGAGGAATGCCCGGCCGACGATGCTGTCGACCTTCACCGGTCCGAACGAGCGCGAGTCCGCGGACGCCTCGCGGTGGTCGCCCATGACGAACACCTCGTCCGGCGCGAGCGTCCACTCGGCCTGGTCGGTCTGGATGGTCGTCGGCTCGTTGTCGCCCGCGTCGTCGCGGTACGTATAGCCGGTCTCGTCGAGCGCCTGTCCATTCACGTACATGATCCCGTCGTCGCCGATCCGGACGGTCTCGCCAGGCAGCCCGATGATCCGCTTGATGAACGGCGTCTTGGTCTCGTCCTCGACGCTCGCCGGCGGATGGAGCACGACGACGTCGCCGCGCTTGTACGGGTCGAACCGCGGGGTGAGCTTGTCGACCAGCACGTACTGGTCGGGCTCGAGGGTTCGCTCCATCGACGTCTGGCGCACCTGGAACGGCTGCGCGACGAACGACTGGATGACGAAGAACGTCACGAGGGTGAGCGCCAGGGTCTCGACGACCTCGATCAGCCAGCGCGGGGGGCGAGTCACCCGGCGAGTATGCCGGTGATGCTAGCCTCGCGCGGATGACGCTCGACTTCGACCGGTTCGACGCCCTGACCTTCGACTGCTACGGGACGCTGATCGACTGGGAGACCGGGCTCCTCGCGGCGATGCGACGCGTGCTCGACGCCCACGGCGTGACGGCCGCCGACGACGAGCTGCTCGAGCGCTACGCACGTCACGAGGCCGCGCTCGAGTCCGGGCCGTACCTGCGCTACCGCGACGTCCTGGCGCGCGCGCTCGCGGCGACGGCGACCGAGCTCGGCGTCACGCCCGGGCCGGACGAGCTCGCAGGCTTCGGTGGCTCGGTCGGCGACTGGCCGGCGTTCCCCGACTCCGCCGACGCGCTGGCCCGCCTCCAGGCCCGCTTCCGGCTGGTCGTCATCACCAACTGCGACAACGACCTGTTCGCCGCCTCGAACAAGCGCCTCGGGGTCGCGTTCGACGAGGTCGTCACGGCCGAGCAGGCCGGGTCGTACAAGCCGTCGCACCACAACTTCGAGGTCGCGTTCGAGCGCGTCGGCAGGCTGGGTGTCCCGCGCGAGCGGATCCTCCACGTCGCGCAGAGCCTGTTCCACGACCACGTCCCCGCCCACGAGCTCGGGATGACGACCGTGTGGGTCAACCGCCGCCACGCGAAGGACGGCTCGGGCGCGACACCGCCCGCGGCGGCTGTCCCGGACCTGACGGTCCCCGACATGGCGACACTCGCAGTCCTGGCCGCGCCGTAGGATGAGCCCGATGACCCGCATCGCGACATTCCCGACGCTCGACGACGCGGAGTCCGCGCTCGACTGGATCGGCGTGGACTTCGGCGAGGGCGACGGCGCGTTCGCGGGCGAGCTCGCGGGCGACGACCGGGAGCTGCTCGAGGCCGCGATCGAGGACGACGAGACGCCCGCCCCGGTGCGCGACCTCGCCCGCGCGCTCCTCGCGCGCTGGGACGCTGACGGCACGGAGACGCTCGCCTTCGAGGTCGGCTGGGGCGGCTGACCAAGCCACGGGTCCCGTGCGATGCTTGCCCAGGCCCGGCTGACGGGCGGTGCGGCGAGGGGCGCCGGCACGAGAGGGAGCGACGTTGCGCCGGATCATCGACTTCTATCGGCTGCAGATCCAGGTCATGCGCGAGTGGCAGCCAACCGGCAGCTCGCGCCTCCGGCGGATCGTCGTCACGCTCCTGATCAGCGTCGTGTCCCTCGGCGGCGCGGTGTTCCTCACGCCCGGCTTCGACATGGTCCCGGGCTCGCCGGTCATCGGCACGCTGCTGCTCGGGGCGATCATCCTCGGCCTCCTGAACCTGCTCGTGCGGCCGGTGTTCCTCGCCCTGTTCGCGGGGATCTCGGTGATCGCGGTCGCGATCGCGACGATCTCGTTCCAGATCGCGACGTTCCTGCTCCTCGGACGGCTCGTCGACCAGCTCCAGGTCAGCGGGATCCTCGTCGCCCTCATCGCATCGCTGATCTACGCGATGTTCAACACGATCCTCGTCACGATCTTCTCGGTCACCAGCGACGACTCGTACTTCGCCGTCCTGATGCAGCAGATCTCAGCGCGGCGGTCGGACGTCGTCCGGTCGGACAAGCCGGGCCTCGTGATCATCCAGATCGACGGGCTGGCGGAGCCGATCCTCGCCCGCCAGGTCCGTGCCGGCCGCGTGCCGCACCTCTCCGACTGGCTCCGCTCGGGCCGCTACGTCCTCGACGGCTGGGAGGCGCTCCTGCCGCCGACGACGCCCGCGAGCCAGGCGGGGATCCTCCACGGCAACAACGACGGGATCCCCGCGTTCCGCTGGTACGAGAAGGACGACGGGCGGCTGATGGTGGCCAACCACCCCGAGGACGCGATGATCGTGGCGGGCCGGATCTCGAACGGCGAGGGCCTGCTCTCGAACGACGGCGCGAGCATCGGCAACCTGTTCGCCGGCGACGCGGCCCGGTCGTACATCTCGATGGCGACGATCAAGGACAAGGAGCAGGGGCTCGGTCGGAGCGAGACCTTCATGTCGTTCTTCGCCAGCCCCTACAACTACCTCACGACGATCGTGCTGTTCACGGCCGAGATCCTCAAGGAGTACGTCCAGGCGAGGCGCCAGGTGCGGCGCGGGATCGTGCCCCGGCTGCACCGCGGGATGCCCTACCCCGTCGCGCGCGCGGCCACCAACGTCGCGCTGCGGGACGTCTCCACGGCGCTCGTGATCGAGGAGATGTACCGCGGCACCCCGATGATCTACGTGGACTACACCGACTACGACGAGATCGCCCACCACAGCGGCCCGGAGCGCTCCGAGACCTTCGACGCGCTCGACGGCGTGGACCGCGCGGTCGCGACGATCGAGAAGGCGTCGGCGCACGCGCCGCGGCCGTACCGGTTCGTCATCGTGTCCGACCACGGGCAGACGCTGGGCGCCACGTTCCTCCAGCGCTACGGCAAGACCCTCGGCGACGTCGTCCGCGACCTCATGGGCGGCGGCGCGACGGTCCAGGAGGCGAGCGGCCGGGTCGAGGAGTGGGGCCAGACGAACGCGTTCCTCTCCGAGCTCACCCATGCCAAGGGCGTCTCGGGCAACCTCGCCCGGACCGCGCTGCGCTCGCAGTCCTCGGGCGGGGTCGTGGAGCTCGGCCCGACCGGGGCCGCGCCGGCGGCGGGCGCGGCCGGCGCCGAGGAGCGGCCCGACCTCATCGCGATCGCGTCGGGCAACCTCGGCCTCGTGTACTTCCCGCGGCTGCCGGGCCGCGTGAGCATCGAGCAGCTCGCCGAGACGTATCCCGGCCTCGTCGAGTCGCTTGCCGCGCATCCGGGGATCGGCGCGATGCTGATCCGCTCCGAGGGCCACGGCTCCGTCGTGGTCGGCGCCGCCGGCGTCAACTACCTCACCGAGGACCGCGTCGAGGGCGTCGACCCGGTCGCGCACTACGGCGGCCGCGCGCGGGAGGCGTTCCTCCGTCTCGACGGGATGTCCCACGTGCCCGACGTGTCGATCGTCAGCCTGTACGACCCGATCTTCGAGGAGGTCGCGGCGTTCGAGGAGCTCATCGGCTCGCACGGCGGGCTGGGCGGGCCCCAGACGCGGCCGCTCATCGTGCATCCCGCGGACTGGACGCTCGACGAGGAGCTGGTCGGCGCGGAGGCCGTCTACCGGCAGCTCCGCCGCTGGGCCGAGCGCCACCTCGACCACCGGTTCGGGAAGGACGGGAGCGCCGATCCGCTGCCGACGCCGGAGCGGCCGGCCGAGCCGGCGACCGTGACGGCGGACTCGGCGCTCGGGGGCTGAGCCGCTAGCCGGCTGGTTCCGCAGCGGGCGGCTCGCCGCCGGTCTCGGCGACATCCTCCGGTTCCTCGCGGAGCCTGCCGAACTCCTCGGGGAAGAACTCGTGGAGCGCCACGTTGATGCCGGCCGCGACCGGCACGCCGAGGAACGTGCCCACGATCCCGAACGCGGTCGAGGCGACGACGACGGCGAACAGCGCGACGAGCGGGTGCAGGTCCACCGCCCGCCCGAGGACGGCCGGCATGATCAGGACGTCCTCGATCTGGCGGAGCACGAACAGGAACACGACGGACGCGATCGCGAGCGGCAGCCCGCCCGCCGACAACGCGACGATCGCGACGATCACGCCGGCGATGATCGGGCCGATGAACGTGATCACCTCGAGCACCGCGACGAGCACGCCCAGCGCGAGCGGGTACGGCAGGTGGAGCACGAACGCGAACACGATCGTCACGACGGTCCCCACGAACGCCATGAGCACCAGCTGCCCCCGGAGCCAGCGGCCCACCACGACGTGGACCCGGCCCGCGACGCGCCGGATCTCGGCCCGGTCGGCCGGGGCCAGGAAGTTGAGCGCCGTGTCCGCGAGCCGGTTGCCGTCGAGCAGCAGGAAGAAGGTCACGATGACCATGAGCACGACGTCCAGGGTGCCGTGGAGCAGCTGCTCGGCGGCGCGGATCGCGCCCTCGGGCGTCTGGAGGTAGGTGCGCGCTGCCGCCTCGAGCTGGACGGCGAGCTGCTCGGTCGTGAAGTGCTGGTCGCCGATGACGACGCCCTGCGTCCCGAGGACCTGTTGGAGGGCGGTCTCGAGGGCGTCCGGCCCGGCCCGCGCCAGGAGCACGATCTCGTGGTAGACGGGGTTCGCGAACGCGAGCACGAGCGCGACGATGGCGAACAGCGCCGTGCCGTAGCAGAGCACGACGATCAGCAGCCGCGAGCGATGGGTCCGGGCCTGGACCCGGTCGATGTACGGGCTGAACGCGTACGCGATGATCGCGGCGACCGCGAACGGCAGCATCACCGGGCGCGCGAACCAGAACACGATGATCGCGAACGCGGCGAGCACCAGCACCCGCCGCCCGGGGATGCGGATGGCGGGGTCCCGACGTCGGCTCGCTCACGGTGCGCCATCCGCCGCGGACGCCGTCTCGGTCGCCGGCGTGCGGCCGAGCAGCGCCGCGATCCAGTTCGTGCGCGGGTTGTGCTCGAGGACGAGGACCAGCAGGACGGTGATCGGCATCGAGAGCAGCGCGCCGACCGGTCCCAGCAGCCAGGTCCAGACGAAGAACATCGTGAACACCAGCCACGTCGAGAGCGACAGCGCCCGCCCGGTGAGCGTGGGCTCGAGCACGTTCTCCGCGACGAGGTTGAGCACGACCCCGCCGATGACGATCACGGCCGCGGCCAGCGGCCCGGACTCCGCGAACGCGAGGATCGTCGGCGCGATGAGCGCGATGATCAGGCCGAGGTACGGGACGAAGCTCAGGAAGAACGCCCCGACGGCCCACAGCGGCGCGTAGTCCACGCCGACGAGCAGCATCAGGACGAGCAGGCTCACCGCGGTGACGGCGTTGACCCTGACCCGCACCACGATGTACGTGATCGCGGCCTTGGCCAGGGCCGGCGTCTCGCGGAAGACCGGGTTCTCGCTCCCCAGGCCGCTGGTGACGAGCGCGGACAGGCGCGGCGCGTCGAGCAGCAGGAGCGCGGCGATGACGACCGCGAACGCGAAGCTGCTGCCGACGTCGACGGCGATGCCGACAACTCCTCGCAGGATCGCCACGAGGACGTCCGGGGGCACGAGGCCCTCGAGCGTCGCGAGGGTGCCGGTCGGATCCGCCTCGCCGTAGCGCGCCTCGAGCTCGCCGGCGTACGTGCCGAGCGACGCCCCCAGCGCCTGCGCCGAGACCAGCAGCAGCCAGCACGATCAACGCCCCGACGACAACGACGAGGCCGACCGTCAGCGCGAGCGCCACGCCTGCCGAGGCGCCGCGGCCCTGCATCCAGACGAACAGCGGGGTCACCATCGCCGCCAGGAACAGCCCGAGGCCGAACGGCGCGAGGACGGGGGCGAGCCAGGCCACGACCTGGAGCGCGAGGCCCACCGCCACGAACGTGACGAGCATCGCGAACACGTTCGTGTTGCCGCGCACCCAGTGCGGCACGATCGACCGGCCCGGGCGTCCGCCCGGCGCCGCGCGGGGCGTCGTCTCCAGGGGACCTGCGCCGGCCGGTGCCGGCTCGCCCGTCACGCCGTCTCCACCGCATACGCCTTGAGCTCGGACGGCATCGGCAGGACCGGCTTCGAGCCGCGGGTCACCTTGAGCAGGATCCACGCGATCGGGATCGGGACGAACCACTGGAAGAGCCGGAAGAGCATGACGCCGGCGGTGATCAGGCCTTCCCACTCGGCGCCGGCGATGGCCGTGAGGCCCGCGATGTACAGCAGCTCCGGGATGCCGGCGCCGCCGGGGGCGATCGGGATGATCGTGATCACGCTCGTCAGCGCGAAGATCGCGAGGACCTCCGGGTAGGACAGGACGTCCTCCGGGACCCCGACGACCCGCAGCGCGACGACCAGGACGCCGGTCCAGACGAGCTGCCCGACGGCGCCGATCACCATCGCGATGAGGCCGCGTCGCCGGATGAGCTCGCCCAGCAGGTCGCGGAAGTCGCGGATGCCGCCCGTCACCTGCGGGACGTCCTCGCGACCCAGGGTCCGGTACAGCCAGTCGACGGTCCCCTGGATCATCGCCGCGACCCGGTCCGCGGTGCGATCCGAGCGGACGATCGCGATCAGCACCGCGCTCGCGATCACGAGGGCGACGGTGCTGATGAACGAGATGAGGAGCGCGATCCCGCCGGTGCCCAGCCCGCCGGTGAGCAGGAGCGCGATGAACGCGAGGACGGGCGTCACGAGCCGGGTGAGGGTGTTGAGGACGCCGTAGACGGCCATCCCCGAGGTCGCCTCCTTGATCCCGACGCCCCAGCCGCGCATGACCACCCAGACGACGGCCATGTTCCACGGGCCCATCGGGACGCTGGCGCCGATCCCCGACAGGATCAGGTAGGCCTGCGTCCCCCGCGCGGGCGACATCCCCGGAACCAGGACGGCGAGCATCGTGCCGCTGACGATCCACGCGACGAAGACGGCCGCCGTCATGAGCACCAGCTGCGGGAAGGTCAGCGCGCGGAACGCCGCGACGACCTCGGTGTAGTCGATGAACCGCGGCAGGATGACGCCGAACACGAGCACGAGGATCCCGACCACGAGCCCGGTCCGCAGGATCGCCGTCCGGCGGTTCGGTTGCTCGGGGACCGCGACCGACTCGGTCGCGGGGTCGTCGACGACCGCCGATGCGTTGGCCGGATCCATCGAATCGCCCGCTCCTCTCGTACGGTCACCCCTGCGAACGCGAGTCTAGCCGGGCGCGCGAGCGCACGAACGACGTCGAGCCGGCGTATGCCGGGTGCCGCGGTGATACCGTCCGGACCGGACGCGGCAGTCGCGGCATCGGGAACCGGCACGCGGGCGAGGGCATCGACCCACCCGACAGGAGCGGAAGGGCAGGCTCGAGGCATGCGCAGGCGAATGCTCATCGCGGGGGCCGCGGCTGCGGCCGGCGGCGCGCTGGCGTGGCGGCGCGGGCGAGCGGCGACGTGCGCTCGAGGCCGCGACGATGCACCCGGTCGGCGCCGGGGAGGCCCGCTCGCTGGTCGAGGCGGTCCTCGGACAACGCCGGCGGCGCCTGTCGGTCGCGGTCAACTTCGCCCCGAGCACCGCGACCGCCTGGGAAGTCCTCATCGACGGGCCCGCGTTCTTCCCGCGCCTGATCGCGGACATCGAGGCCGCGACGAGCGACGTCCACATCCTGATCTTCGGCTTCAAGGACGGCGTCATCGGCAGCCAGCTGCGCGACCTGCTCGTCCGCAAGGTCGCCGAGGGCGTGTCGGTCCGGCTGCTCGTGGAGGCCGGCTACAGCCAGCCCAACGGTGGCTCGAAGGCGTTCTATCGCACGCTCGTCGACGGCGGCGTCCAGGTGACGGCCAACGAGGGCGCGTTCTTCGACCTCGACGGCCTCCTCGGGGAGCGTCGGCCCGACTGGCGCTTCGACGACCTCAGCCACTTCGACCACCGCAAGATCGTGGTGATCGACGGCCACGCGGCGTTCGTCGGCGGCCCCGGCATCGAGGACCACTACGCCAACGAGGAGTTCCACGACGTCATGGTCCGGCTCGAGGGCCCGGTCGTCGCCCAGGTGCAGGCGGCGTTCCTCCTGTCGTGGAACTTCCAGGGCGGCCCGCTCCCCGACCGGGCGGAGGACCTCGACCGGTTCTTCCCGCCCGCCGCGGAGGGCGACGGGATCTCGCTCCAGCTGCTCATGAACAACCCCGGCGAGAGCTGGCTGCCCATCGCGCCCGCCTTCCGGGAGGCCGTGGCGACCGCCCAGCGACGCCTCTACGTCGTGAACCCGTACCTCGCGGACCGCCGCATCCTGCGCGGCCTGGTCGAGGCCGGCCTGCGCGGCGTGGACGTCCGGGTGATCGTCCCGGCCGATCCCGCGGTCGCCGCTCGCGAGCGGCGCCGTCCGCCACTGGTTCGGCCCGATGATCGACGCCGGCATCGACGTCCGCGAGCACCAGCAGATGGCCCACGCGAAGGTCGTCCTGGCCGACGACGTGGTCCTGATGGGAACGGCAAACCTCGACGCGCTGAGCCTGCGCCAGAACTGGGAGCTCCAGCTCCGGGTGACCGACGCGGCGTTCGCGGACCACGTCGCCCGCGAGCTGTTCGACCGCGACCTCGAGAAGTCGGTGCCGGGCGTCGTCCCCACCGGCTGGCGGATGCGTGCCCGGAATGCGCTCTTCTCGAGGCTCGACCCGGTCCTCTAGGCCCTGCGGGCCCGGTCCGCTAGCCCTGGGGCGCGGCGCCCGGCGGGTAGCCCGGCATCCGGCCGCGGTTCGTGTAGGCGCCGCTGAACCACGAGGCGAGGTCCATCAGGACGGCCAGCCCGATCCAGACGACGTCGAAGCCGTTGATGCCCGCCGGGTACACCGCGACGTACATCAGCGTCGTCCACGGGGCGATGATGAACCCGACGAGCGGCCAGATGAACGTGTCGAACGTCGCGTTCCAGCGCACGGGCTCGAGGAGCCACCAGATCAGGATCGCGGCCCGCGGCCCGAGCGAGAACAACACCGCAACGAAGCAGCACATCGTTCGGCCTCCAGGACAGCGGTCGCGAACCCGGGCTCAGGGCGGCCCGGCGGGCGATGGCGCGAGCATCGCATAGCCACGCAACCGCCGGCGGCCCGATGCGTCGGTCCCGTCGCTCGGAGTCGCTTCCGCGTCGTGCCATAGTTGCGTGATGACGACCTTGGTGCTGTTCGGACGACCTGCCTCGGGCAAGGGCACGGTGGGCCAGCGACTGGCCGAAGCGGGGTTCCAGGCCTGTTCCACGGGCCAGCAGATGCGCGAGTGGGCGGCGGGACCATCCGAGGAGCAGCGAGCGCTGCAGGCAACGATGGCGGCCGGCGGCTATGGCTCCGACGAGCTCGCCGTCAGGATCGTGCGGGAGTTCATCCTCGGCCTGCCGGCGGATACGACCGGGGTCATCCTCGACGGCTTCCCGCGCGATCGTGCGCAGCTCGACGCCTGGCTCGCGGCGCCGATCGACCACGGGATCGCGGTCGTCGTAGACACACCAGAGGCCGTGTGCCGAGATCGCATGCTAGGGCGCATGCTCTGCCCGGCCTGCGGCTGGACCGACCACACGCCGGCTACGGTCTGCGTCCGGTGCGGCGCGGACCTGCAACGGCGAACGGACGATGGTGATGCGGCGATCTTCGACCGCCGCGTGCACGACTACGAAACGCGGGTCGCGCCGGTCATCGAGGCGTGGGAGCAGGCTGCGCTCCCGATCTCCGACTCGATGGCACCCGGGACGTCGATGCCATCGCGACGGAGCTGCTCACCGAGGTCGCGCGCATCGAACGAGGTTGACGACGGCGCCGGCCTCGGGCCGATCAACGTTACGCGAATGCAACCAATACTCCCCTCAGGTATTGACAAAGGGGGTTGTCAAGCCCTGCTCAATGGCCTAGACTGATAGGCCAATGGCGTGTCGATTTGACACGCCACTACGTGTGTCAGGCGGCGTGGCCTGAGACACGGTCCGGTCACAGCGCCGGACGTAGCCGGTCAAGACTTTCTGCGGAGCCGCGCGGGCTGGGCGTGGCACTGCCAACTGGAGTGACGTGATTTCGATCGAGACACCTACCCCCGCTACTGACACCGAGGTCGCACTGGCGAACGCCGCCATCGAGCTCGACCCGGAGGCTGCGGCCCTCGAGGCCGAGGCCGCGCTGATCGTCGAGGAGCCCGCGCCCGCGCCGGCCCCCGTGGTCGCCGCCAAGGAAGAGGACGCCGAGCCCGAGCCGGTCGCGTCCGAGGTCCTGGACACGGACGACTCCGTGCGCCTGTACCTGCGTGAGATCGGCCGCGTGCCGCTGCTCACCGCCGAGGAAGAGGTCATCCTCGCGAAGGGCATGGAGCTCGGCGCGCAGATCGAGGCCGAGCCCTGGAAGGTGCTGCTGAGCATCCACGAGTGGACGCTCCACACCACCGAGCCGACCGCCCGCGCCAAGGACAAGCGCTACGTCGTGCCGTTCGCGGCCGAGGCGCATCGGATCCTCGATGCCGCCCTGCGGTCGGACGACGCGCTCGACCTGTACATGACCGCCCCGGCGCTCGGCCTGGCCGACGCCGTGAAGAAGGCCGAGACGGACCTCCTCAAGGAGCGCCTCGTGCGCGCCCAGGACCTCCGCTCGCTGTACAACGAGCGGCTGGACGCGGACTCCTTCCTCGACGTCATGAACTGGATCGAGGGCGAGCTCGGCCGGCCGAACGCGGAGCTGCGCGCGAACCAGGCCCTCAAGGACCTCCGCGACTGGGGCCGCACCGAGATCGCCTACCCGGCGATCCAGCGCTGGCTCGAGGCGGGCAACGACGCCGTGGTCATCGACGCGATGGTCCCGGAGCTCAAGCGCCTGGCCAAGCTGTCGCGTGACCACCTGACGTCGGCCAACCTGCGCCTCGTCGTGTCGATCGCACGCAAGTACATCAACCAGGCGGGGATGGGCCTGCTGGACCTCGTCCAGGAGGGCAACGCCGGCCTGATCCGTGCCGTCGACAAGTTCGAGTACGAGCGCGGCTTCAAGTTCAGCACCTACGCGACCTGGTGGATCCGCCAGGCGATCCAGCGCGGCCTCGCGGACCAGAGCCGGACGATCCGGATCCCGGTCCACATGGTCGAGACGATGGGTCGCGTGGCGCGCGTCGTGCGCGAGCTGTCGACGCAGCTCGGCCGCGAGCCCACCAACACCGAGATCGCGGCGGCCCTTCCCGACGAGACGCCGGCGATGACGCCGACCCGCGTCGAGGAGATCCGCAAGCTCGGCCGCGAGCCCGTCTCCCTGCAGTCGCCCGTCGGCGACGAGGGTGACGCGGAGCTCGGCGAGCTCATCCCGGACGAGGACGCCGTGTCCCCGCTCGACGTGGTCGCGGACCGCATGCGCCGCGAGCAGATCGAGCACGTGCTCGCCTCCCTCGACGGGCGCGAGCAGCGGGTCCTCCGCCTCCGCTTCGGCCTCGACGACGGGCATGCCCGGACGCTCGAGGAGGTCGGCCGCGAGTTCGGCCTCACCCGCGAGCGGATCCGCCAGATCGAGGTCCAGGCGCTGCGCAAGCTCCGCCACCCGAGCCGCAGCCGCAAGCTGCGCGAGTTCGCCGCGTAAACCCAGCCCTATCGGAACCGGCCGCGTCGCCCGTCGACACGGCCGGTTCGTTCGTTAACCGGCGCCTGATGGGCCTGTGCCGCCCATCGCGGCCTTTCTTGCGGCCTCGTCGTCGTCGGCCGACCCGTCGAGCAGGCGGGTGATGCCGACCGCGATCGCCGCCCCGACGAGCGGGCCCGCCCAGTAGATCCACAGCTCGCCAAGGTCGCCCATGAGGACCGCGGGCCGGTCGACCGGGCCGGGTTCATCGATGCCCCCTCGATCGGCAGGGCGATGAGGCCGCACAAGGCGATCGCCCCGCCGACGGCGAGCGCCGCGTTTGGCCCCACGACCCGCTCCCTGTCGGCCGTGCCGAGGATGACCGTGACCAGGATCGTCGTGAGGATGGCCTCGATGACGAACGCCGTCGGGGGGTCGACCAGCCTCGGGCGCGTGACGCCGGCATCGAGCGCGTCGCCGAAGAGCCAGCGGATCGCGGCGGCCGCGAGAACCGCGCCCGCGAGCTGCGCCACAACGTACGGCCCGACGAGGCGCAACGGGAACACCCCGCGGAGCGTGAACGCGGCCGTCACCGCCGGGTTGAAGTGCGCTCCCGACCGGTCGCCGAGCGCGTAGATGAGCGCCATCACGAGCAGTGCCGGCGCGACGGCCCGCGCGGCGGCGGAGATCTCGCCGCCGCTGAGCCGCGCCATCGTGTCGCCACCCGCGGCGACGAACGTCAGCATGGCCGCGCCGAGCAGCTCGGCGCCCAGCCGCGTCGTCAGCCTCGGATCCTCGCCCGGCCGCGCACCCATGGCCAAGGAGTAGCGCGCACGGCGTGGAGCGGGCGTACACCGACGGTGGCTGGGGCCGACGACGACGTTGCAGGTCGGTCTCTGCGACCCGCGTGTCGGGCCGCAGGCGGACGGCCAAATTCAGTGGGCGGCGAGAATGCCCTCGAGCTGGTCGACGTGCTCGTCCAGGTGGCGGACGATGAACTTGTCGCGGATCCACGTCGCGGGCACCTCGCCGTCGCGCGGATGGAGGCCACGCGAGGTCAGCTCCGCGGCGGTCACGGACGGCAGCCGGGACTCCCAGGCGGCGATGCCCGCGTCGATCCGGTCGAACAGCTCGCCCAGCGGCAGCGTCCGGTCGCGCTCGAGGATCCCGATCCGCATCGCGTCCACGGCCAGGCGGCCGAACGGCTCTCCGGCGCCGGCGGGCCGGGCCGCCTCGACGAGCCGCTCGAACTCGCCCTTCCAGAACGGGAGCATCTCGGCGACGTGGGCGAGGACCTCGCGCGGTCCCCACGACGCCTCCGGGCCGGCGCCGAAGTCCTCGGCGAGCGGCCATGGCGCCCCGGCGATGACCCGCGGGCGCAGGTCGGCGAAGGCGGCGCGGACGGCAGCGAGACGGGCGAGGACGTCCTCGGGCTCGAGGGGCTGGGCGGCGGCGGCATCGGTCATGGCCGAAGCATCGCGCGTCGCGGGTCGCGGCGCCACCCGAAACCGGCGGCCGCGGGGCGGCGTACCCGTCCCTGTCCAGAGTCCCCAGGACAGGAGTCCACGAAACATGCGAACCCTCAGCATCGCCGGCACCTTGCTCGGCCTCACCCTCGTCGTCGCCGCCTGCAGCGGCGGTGGCGCGACGACCGCACCCGCGACGGCCGCCCCGGTCAGCCAGGCACCGGCCTCCGAGGCGCCCGCGTCAGAGGCGCCGTCGTCGTCGCAGGCCCCGGCCGCCGCGGCGCCGTCGGTCAACCTCGCCACCACGTCGCTCGGCTCGGTCGTCGTCGACGGCACCAGCGGCAAGACGCTGTACATCTTCACGGCCGACAGCGGCGGCGCCTCGGCCTGCTACGACAAGTGCGAGGCCGCGTGGCCGCCGCTCCTCACCGACGGCAGCGCGCCGACGCTCGGCACGGGCCTCGACGCCGAGGACTTCGCCACCATCGACCGCACGGACGGCACCAAGCAGGTGACGTTCTACGGGATGCCGCTCTACTTCTTCGCGGCCGACGCCGCGGCGGGCGACGTCAAGGGGCAGGGCCTCAACGACAAGTGGTTCGTCGTCGACGCCGAGGGCAAGCAGATCAAGTAAGCGCTTCTCGGTGCCGGGACGCGGCGACTCGCGGGGGCGGGTCGTCGCGTCTCTTCATGTCCGGACGGGCGTCACTCCTCCGGCGCGTGGATCTCGTCGTCTCGCGGCTTGCCGCAGCCGGGCACGCCGCACCCCGCGGTTCGCTGGTAGCGGTTGGTCATGGCGACGCTCGCGATCGCGCCGCCCGTCGCGGTCCGCGACCCGGCTGCTGACGACATCGCGCCGAGGCCCGCATCCTCGATCGCCTGGAACGGGTGCGGCTGCTTGGGGTTGTAGGACTGGGCGTCGCGCTTCGAGCGGCCGAGCTTCATGGCGCCATCATCCGCGCTGCGCCCGTGGAATCAAGAGGCGACCGGCACGACGCGATCGGCCAGCGCAGCCCGGACGGCCCGTGCGAACGCGCGCGTGCGCCCCGTCCGCGGCATCGCGAGCTTGCGCACGCCGCCGAAGGCCATGTGCGCCCGGATGGCGTCCGTGAACGCGTCCACGAAGCCCGGGTTCGCCTCGTCGAGCGGGTCGAAGCCCGCCTCCCACCACAGGCCGAGGATGCGGAGCGTGTCCGTCGACCGGTCGACCTTGGGCTCGATCCGTCCGACGAACCGGTCGCCGTACAGGAGCGGCAGCACGTAGTAGCCCCAGCGTCGCTTCGGGGCCGGGACGTAGACCTCCCAGCGGTAGTCGAAGTCCCACAGCCGCGTCAGCTGGTCGCGGTCCCAGGCGAGCGGGTCCAGCGGGGCGAGGAACGCGACGCCGGGGTCCGTGCCGCCCGGGCGACCGATCCGCCAGCCATCGAGCTCGCCCTCTGCCTCGACCTCCGCCTCGGCCTGGTCGAGGAGCGACTGCTCCTCCGCGAGGACGTACCGCGGGCCGCGGAACCCGTCGACGCCCACGCCCACGAGGTCGCCGCGCTCGATGAGCTGGTCGCGGGTCACGAACCGGACGGGCGCCTTGCCGAGCCCCATCCACAGCGTGTAGTCCCCGGAGCCGCCAAGGAGGCCGTTGCCCCGGTACCGCGACAGCAGGAGGTATCGACGCTGCTCGTCCTCGGCCGGGTGGTGCGCGAGGAGCGCCGCGGGGAACAGGCGCTCGGTCAGGTCGTAGATGCGCCGGTTGCCCTCGCGCTTGCTGATCGCGAGGATGCCGGCCTCGGCGAGCGCCTCGAGGATGGCCCGGACCGGGTTCGTCGGTCGCCAGTACCAGTCGATCGCCTCGCGGGGCTCGAGGTCCGTTGACGAGGTGGGGCCGTGGGTGCGGATGTGCTCGAGGAGCTCCTCCACGAGCGGCGCGTGCTCGTCGAAGGTGCCGCCGACGTGCGACGCGTTGCGGCGGTCCCACGTCAGGCGGAACCACGGCAGTCCCGCCGTGGGCACGAGCGAGAACTGCTTGTTGTACGTCTCGTACAGGTCGCGCGACTCGTACAGGAGGCTATCGGTCCACGAGCGGCGATAGCCGGCGATGCGCGCGAGCAGCGTCAGGTCGTGGTTGCGGCCGGCGATGTCCAGCGGGTCGAACTGGAGCGATCCCAGCCGGTCGACGACGCGCATCACCGACGCCGGCTCCGCCGGCAGGGAACGCGGTGGCGCGAGCAGGTGGCGGATCGCCATGAACCGGCGCGCGACCGGACGCGAGACGTGACGGGCGGGGGTGGTCATGCCCGGATGCTACGGGCGGTTCCTGCCGTGGCGTGTCAGGTTTCGGCGGCTCTCGTCGGTGGGTCCGCGCGCGCTACGGGCGCAGGATCGAGCGTCACCTGCGCCGCGGGGAGCGGCGCGCTCGACGTCAGCCGAAGCTGGTGCAGGACCGCCATCATCACGCAGATCTCGCCGCTCGTGGTCGTCTTGATCGTTCCCGCGAGGCCCTGGCCCTGCGCCTTGAACACGAACTCGGTCTTCACGTCGCAGGCGCCGCCCGCCCACGGGACGAGGACGACGTTCTCGGCGCCGGCCGGGTTCGAGATCTCGGACGCCATCGCCACGCCCTCGGGGTTGATCTCGACGTTGGTCAGCCGACCGCTCTCGTCGTGGACGGTGATCGTCTGGGTCGTGCCATCGGGCAGGGTGGTCTCCTGCGACCAGTCGTGGGTCCCGCTCACCGATGACGTGAGGCTGCACGCGGAGAGGGCGACGGCAACCGCGGCGGCCAGCGCGAGTCGGGCGATCGATCGGGTCGGGACGGGCATCGGGGGCGGCATCCTTTCGGGTACGGGCGCGTCGGGCGTCTGACGCACATCGTGCCGCCCGCGTTCCCGCGAACGCAACTCGCGGTCCGCACGTGATCGGCTGAACGAAACTGCCGCTCGCGGCTCCATAGTGAGTGACGCGGCCAGGCGGACCGCGCACGACAGAGGGATCCGGTGCGCGAACAGCTCGTGGAACGTGCGATGCGCGGCGACAGGGAGGCATTCACCTCCCTGGCCCGCGATTGCGCGGACCGCTGCTACGCGGTTGCCTACCGCGTGCTCCGGGACCCGCATCGCGCCCAGGACGCCGTCCAGCAGGCACTGCTCGGCGCGTGGCGCGACCTGCCGACCCTCCGTGACCCCGCCCGGTTCGACGCCTGGCTGCTCAAGCTCGTCGTCAACGCCTGCTACACCGAGGCACGCACCGAACGCCGCTGGACGGCCAAGGTGCGCGTCCTCCCCCTCGACCCTCCCATCGAGCCCGACATCGCCCGCTCCGTGGCGGCGCGTGACGAGCTCGACTACGCCTTCAGGCGGCTGACCGCGGAACAGCGGACGGTCGTCGTGCTCCACCACCACCTCGGGTATCCGCTCACGGAGATCGCGGCGACCCTGGGCATTCCCGAAGGGACCGCGCGGTCCCGCCTCCACTACGCGGTCCGTCAGCTGCGGGCCGCGCTCGACGAGTCACCGGCGTCCCTCGCGACGTCCGAGGAGCGACCGGCATGAGCCGACCTCACGATCCCGACTTCGAGCCCCGCATCGCGGACTGGCTCGAGGCCGATCCCGACCGTGCGCCCGCCGACCTGATGCAGGTCGTGGAGAGCGCCCTCCCCTCGATCCCACAGCGGCGGGTCATGCACCTGCCGTGGAGGTTCCCGCCCATGAGCTCCTTCGCCAAGCTCGCAGTCGCCGCCATCGCGGTGATCGCCGTTGGGGCGCTTGGCGCGATCGTGCTTCGACCCGATCGCACCGGCACCGTCGGAAGCGCCCCGACTCCATCGCCCACACCGGTGTCGACGCCTTCGGCATCTTCGCCCCCGCCCCTGACCGAATCGTTCACGTCGTCCATGCACGGGATCTCGCTCGCGTATCCGGCCGGCTGGACCACGCAAGCGGCAACCGAGCCCTGGACGACTGGCTGGCCCGACTTCGGCACCCCTTTCGGGGACTTCATGTACGACCCAACCCAGACAGACCACCTGTTTATCGGCATTGCCTCGCAGCCCTTGGCCGGCAAGTCGGCTGAGCAATGGGCGGCCGATACCATCGCCGCGGACGACTGCGGCGTGGGTGAGCCGGTCACGGTCGATGGCGCCACCGGCCTGGCCGGGACCACGTGCAGCGCAGCCGCGGTCACCGTCGGTGGACGAGGCTACTTCATCAGCCTCTACACCTCCACGGACGCGTCGTGGCTCGGCGAGGTGTACGACCGCGCCTGGTTCGAGCAGGTCCTCGCAACGATCGACCTCCGCCCGGAGGACGCCGTCGACGCCGCGCCGTCGCCCAGCTGAGGGCCGACGGCACACCGGCGCCCTCCGCAACCAGACTGGCCTCCCTTGACGGGAGGCCAGTCGCCGTCGGCGTCCACGAGCTCGCCGAACGCGACGTCGTCGCCCCGTCGCATGCGTCAATTGCCTTACGCACAACGGCCGCCGCTCCCGCTACGCTGCGTCTCTCGCCGGTTGCCGTCCCCGCGGACGCGTCCGGTCGCCGCGCAACCCCCGAGCTCCTGGAGAGGTGAGGCATCGTGGCCGTCGAAGTCCGCAAGTGGGTCGTGTTCAGCGAGGAGATCCTCGAGGAGGGCGGGCGACCGCTCGAGCGCCCGTTGCGCAAGGTCGCCGTGGCCGCGGTCCTCAAGAACCCGTACGCGGGCGCCTGGTCCGAGAACATCGACCAGCTCATCGACGCCGGCGAGTGGCTGGCGACCGAGCTCATGGATCGCGCCAAGGCGGCGCTCGGCAGCCCGGTCGAGGCCTACGGCAAGGGCGGCATCGTCGGCGAGCAGGGCGAGACCGAGCACGTCGCGGCGCTCCTCCACCCCAAGTTCGGGGCGCCGGTCCGCGCGGCCGCGGGCGGGGTGTCGATCCTGCCCTCGGTGAAGAAGCGCGGCGCGATGGGCGCGCACCTCGACATCCCCGTCCACCACATCAAGGCCATGCTCGTGCGCAGCCACTTCGACGCGATGGAGATCTGCGTCCCGGACGCGCCGGCGACGGACGAGATCGTCGTGGCGGTGGCGGTGACGAACGGCGGCCGGCCGCACGCGCGCGTCGGCGGGCTGCGGGCCGAGGACGCCGTGGGCGAGGACGGGCTCCGCTAGGCGGGCGGCCCGGACGATGCGAACGCTTGTCACCGGCCTGTCCGAGGTCGTCACGGGGGACATCGCGGCGCCGCTCGCGGACGCAGACTCGCTGCTCATCGAGGACGGCCGGTTCGTCGCGATCGGGCGCGGCCTCGACGAGGACGCGGACGTCGTCATCGACGCGAACGGCGCGACGGCGTTCCCGGGCCTCATCGACAGCCACGTCCACCCGGTGTTCGGCGACTGGACGCCCCGCCAGCGGACGAGCGACTTCATCGAGTCGGGCCTCCACGGCGGCGTCACGACGGCGATCTCGGCGGGCGAGGTCCATCTCCCCGGGCGGCCCAAGGACATCGTCGGGCTCAAGGCGCTCGCGATCGTCGCGCAGCGGGCGTACACGAACCTGCGGCCCGCGGGCGTGAAGGTCCGCGCCGGCGCCCCGATCCTCGAGCTCGGCCTGGAGGAGCACGACTTCGCGGAGCTGGCCGACGCCGGCGTCAACCTCATCGGCGAGGTGGGGCTCGGCTCCGTGAAGACCGGCGCGGCGGCCGCGCCGATGCTCGCCTGGGCTCGCTCGCTCGGGTTCGTCTCGACGTTCCACACGGGCGGCCCGTCGATCGCGGGCTCGTCCGCGATCCGCGCCGACGTCGTCCTCGAGGCGCGGCCGGACATCGTCGGGCACATCAACGGCGGCACGACGGCGCTGCCGGACGCGGACATCGAGGCGCTCGTCGCGTCGGGCATGGCGATCGAGATCGTCCACTGCGGCAA
The DNA here is from genome assembly GCA_963768035.1 of uncultured Chloroflexia bacterium. Taxonomy (GTDB): domain Bacteria; phylum Chloroflexota; class Limnocylindria; order Limnocylindrales; family CSP1-4; genus CAIXZV01. The sequence goes on along the minus strand of CAVYGJ010000002.1, from coordinate 565,970 downwards.
CCTGCGGGCCGCGCTCCACGCGATCGGCCTCGCGCGCGAGGGCGGCGCGCTCGGCCGCGTGATCCTGGGCAACGACGCGCCGTCGGGCACGGGCGTCGTGCCGCTCGGGATCCTGCGCACGATGGCCCACCTCGCCTCGCTCGGCGGGATCGCGCCGGAGACGGCAGTCGCCCTCGCGACCGGGAACACGGCGCGCATCCACCGGCTCGAGACGGGCATGATCTCGGTCGGCCGCGAGGCCGATCTCGTGTTCGTCGACGCCCCGACGGGCTCGGCCGCCGACAGCGCGCTCGGCGCGCTGGCCATCGGCGACCTGCCGGGCGTCGGCATGGTCCTCATCGACGGTGCGCTCGTCATCGGGCGCAGCCGGAACACCCCGCCCGCGGCCCGCGTGCCGGTCGTCGTCAAGGGTCCGTCCGCCGCCGGTGGCGGACACTAGCCCCGCACCGGCACAGGAGGTCAAGCGTCCATGCACTTCGGGTTGCGGCTGCCGAGCTTCGCGCTGGGCGACCAGACGGCGTCGCTCACCGCGATGGGCGTCTACCTGCGACGCGCCGAGGACCTGGGCTTCGACAGCGCGATGCTCATCGACCACCTCCTCGTTGCGCCGCCCGCGTACCGCACGACGTGGCTCGAGCCGATCACGCTGCTCGCCGCGCTGTCGGGGGTCACCCGGACGATCCAGCTCGGCACGCTCGTGCTCGTGCTCCCGTTCCGCGAACCGGTCCAGTTCGCCAAGCAGTGGGCGACGCTCGACGTGCTGTCGGGCGGGCGGTCGATCCTCGGCGTCGGCGTCGGCTGGATGGAAAAGGAGTTCGAGGCAGTCGGGATCCCCCACCGCGAGCGCGGGGCCCGGATGAACGAGCTGCTCGAGCTGATCACCGCGCTGTGGACCCAGGAGTCCGTGACGTACGAGGGCCGCTACTACAAGGTCACGGACGTCCAGCTCGATCCCAAGCCTGCCCAGCGCCCCCACCCGCCGATCTGGATCGGGGGCGGGACGCAGCCGTCCGAGAAGATCTACGGCCAGCAGGTGCCGTCCGTGGAGCCCGTGCTGCGCCGGATCGCGAAGTACGCGAAGACGTGGGTCCCGCACAGCTCCGCCACGGCCGAGATGGTCGACAAGGACTGGAACGACCTGCTGCGCTACATGGCCGAGGTCGGCCGCCCGGCCTCGGACATGTCGAAGGTCTACTCGAACTTCGTGTACATCCTCAAGCCCGGCCAGCGACCCGAGGAGGCCGCGCCGTTCTTCCGCACGTACAGCGGGATGGACCTCGAGTACTGGCAGGAGTTCTACCTGCTGGGCGAGGCCGAGCAGGTCGCCGAGCGGATCCGGGGCAAGATCGAGGCGCTGGGCGGCGTGGACCACCTGATCCTCAACCCGCTCAACTGGGAGCCCGAGCACCTCGAGGTGCTCGCCCGGGACGTGCTGCCGCTGGTGACCGACTAGGTGGCCCTCGCCGTCCCCGCGCCCTATCTCCGCCCCACGACACTCTCCGACGCGCTGGCCGCCCTCGCCGAGGCACCCCGGCTCGTGGTCGCGGGCGGCACCGACGTCTACCCGGCGCACGCGACCCGCCCGGTCGAGCGGGCGGTCCTCGACGTCTCACGGGTCGAGGGCCTGCGCGGGATCTCGCGCGACGACGCCGGCGGCTGGCGGCTGGGCGCGACGACGACCTGGACCGACATCGCGGAGCACGCCGGTCTCCCGGCGGCCTTCGACGGGCTCCGCCACGCCGCGCGCCAGGTCGGTGGACGCCAGATCCAGAACATGGGGACGGTCGCGGGGAACGTCGTCAACGCCTCGCCCGCGGCCGACGGGACGCCGAACCTGCTGGCGCTCGACGCGGTCGTCGAGTGCACGTCCGCTGCCCGAGGCGTCCGGCAGCTGCCGCTGGCGTCGTTCCTGACCGGCTACCGCGCGACCGCCCTCGCGGCCGACGAGCTGGTCACGGCGGTGCTCGTGCCGCCGGTGTCGGAGGACGCGCGGTCCGTGTTCCACAAGCTCGGGTCGCGGGCCTACCTCGTGATCTCGATCGTCGCGGTCGGCGTCGTCGTGGTGGTCCGCGACGGGCGGGTCGTCGACGCCCGGGTCTCGGTCGGCGCGTGCTCGCCGGTGCCGGCACGGCTGGCGTGGGCTGGAGGCAGGCGGTCCGCGGTGCGCGCGCCGGCGCCGGGCTCGCGGCGCTCGTGACGGCCGACGCACTCGCCGGGCTCACGCCGATCGACGACGTCCGCGGACCCGCCGCGTACCGGCTCGAGGCCGCCCGGACGCTGGTCGCGCGGGCCCTCGTCGAGGCGACGTCATGACCGCGGCAGACGATCCGGCTCACGGTCAACGGCGTCGACCACGCGCTCGCCGTCGACGGCCGGCGTCGGCTCGTGGACGTGCTCCGCGAGGACCTCGGGCTCACCGGGACGAAGGTCGGCTGCAACGCCGGCGACTGCGGGGCGTGCACCGTCCGGCTCGACGGCGAGCAGGTCGTCGCCTGTCTCGTCCCGGTCGGCCAGGCGGATGGCCGCTCGATCGCGACGGTGGAGGGGCTCGCCGGCGCGGACGGCTCGCTCGCCTCGGTCCAGGCCGCGTTCCTCGCCTGCGGCGGCGCCCAGTGCGGGGCGTGCACCCCGGGGATGCTGATGGCCGCGGACGACCTGCTCGCCCGCAACCCCTCCCCGACCCACGGCGAGGTGCTCGACGGGCTGGGCGGCGTGCTCTGCCGCTGCACCGGCTACTCGAAGATCGTCGAGGCGGTCGAGGCGGCGGCCGGCTCCGCGGTGTCGGCGTCCGCTGCGATGGGGATCGCGCCCGTCGTCGCGCCGGCCGGGGCCGCGGTCGGCGCCCGGATCGCCCGGCTCGACGGCGTGCCCAAGGTCACGGGTGCGGAGGCCTTCGCCGACGACCTCCTCGACACGTCCGCGCTCACCCTCCGGGTCGTGCGCTCGCCCCACGCCGCGGCCACGTTCACCCTCGGGGATCTCGACGCGTTCACCGCCGCCCACCCGGGCCTCGTGCGCGTGCTCACGGCAGCCGACGTCCCGGGCGCCAACCGGTACGGCATCTACGAGACCGGCAAGGACCAGCCAGTGCTCGCGGACGGGCTCGTGCGGTTTGCGGGCGAGGCCGTCGTCGCGCTCGTCGGCGACGCGTCCGTCGTGGCGGCCATCGACGACGAGGAGGTCCCGATCGCCTGGACGCCCGTCGAGCCGCTGTTCGGGATCGCGGCCGCGAGCGCGCCCGGCGCGCCGCTCCTCCACGACGACCGCCCCGGGAACGTGCTCGTGCGCGGGTTCGTGGCGCGCGGCGACGTCGACGCGGCGCTCGCCGGGTCCGCGGTCACGGCGACGGGCACGTTCGAGACGTCGTTCGTGGAGCACGCGTACATCGAGCCCGAGGCGGGGACGGCACGCGTCGTCGACGGACGGGTCGAGGTCTGGGCGACGACCCAGACGCCGTACATGGACCGCGACGAGCTCGCCCTCATCCTCGGCATGACGCCGGACCGCGTGCGCGTCGTCCCGTCCGCCTGCGGCGGCGGCTTCGGCGGCAAGCTCGACCTCTCGATCCAGCCACTGCTCGCGATCGCGGCGCTCGTGACCGGGCGGCCGGTCCGCGGCGTCTACTCCCGGCCGGAGTCGATGCGGGCGACGACGAAGCGCCACCCGGCGTCCATCGCGGCGACGTTCGGGGCGGACGCGGACGGACGCCTCACCGGGGTCCGTTTCGAGGGCGACTTCGACACCGGCGCCTACGCGTCGTGGGGGCCGACCGTCGCCAACCGGGTGCCCGTCCACGCCACCGGGCCGTATGCCGTCGATGCGCGCGGTGCACGACGCGCGCGATCCACACGAACGTGGCGCCCTCCGGCGCCTTCCGCGGCTTCGGCGTGCCGCAGGCGGCGATCGCCCACGAGACGCTGATCGACGACCTCGCGGACGCGCTCGGCATCGACCGGCTCGAGATCCGCCGCCGGAACGCGCTCCGGGCGGGCTCGATCACCGCGACCGGCCAGCGGCTCGACGCGAGTGCCGGGCTGCCCGCGTGCCTCGATGCGCTCGCCCCGTCCTGGGCGTCGCTCCTCGCGGACGCCGAGGCGGCCAACTCGCGGGCCGAGACGGAGGGCTCACCGGTCCGGCGGGGCGTCGGCATCGGGGCGATGTGGTACGGCATCGGCAACACCTCGCTGCCCAACCCGTCGACCGTGGACATGGGGATCGGGCCGGACGGGACCGTGCGCCTGTTCTCGGGCGCGATGGACATCGGGCAGGGGTCCGCGACCGTCGTGCCCCAGATCGCGGCGGACGCGCTGGGCGTCGGCGTCGCGTCGCTCTGGCGGAGCGCCCCGGACACGGACCTGACGCCGGACGCGGGCAAGACGTCGGCCTCGCGCCAGACGTTCGTCTCGGGGAACGCGGCGCGCGTCGCCGGCGAGGCGCTCCGTCGGCGGATCCTCGAGCTCGCGGAGGCGCCCGAGGACGCGGTGATCGAGGTCCCGGAGCCCGGTCGCGGCGACGGGCGGCTGCGCGTGCGCGACGGGTCGTCGGTCTCGGTGATCGAGCTGCGGGAGCTGCCGGTCGGCGCGCGCGGCTGCGTCCTCCTGGAGACGGGGACGTACGACCCGAAGACGACCGTCCTCGACGAGGCTGGCCAGGGCGTCCCGTACGAGACCTACGGGTTCGGGGCGCAGGTCGCGCTCGTGGACGTGGACACGGAGCTGGGGACCGTCGTCGTCCGCCGGATCGTCGCGGCCCACGACGTCGGGCGGGCGATCAACCCGTCGCTCGTCGAGGGACAGGTCCAGGGCGGGATCGCCCAGGGCCTCGGCATGGCGCTCATGGAGGAGTACGTGCCCGGGCGGACGGACAACCTCCACGACTACCTGATCCCGACGGTCGGCGACGCGCCGGCGATCGAGGTCCTCCTCGTCGAGGATCCCGAGCCGTCCGGGCCGTACGGCGCGAAGGGCGTCGGCGAGCCGGCGCTCGTGCCCAACGGCCCCCGCGATCCTGGGCGCCATCCGCCACGCGACCGGGGCGCGCATCAACCGCGTCCCCGCGACGCCGGACCGCGTGCTCGCCGCGATCCGGTCGACCCGGGGCGGATGACGCAACCAGCGTCCGCCGGCGCGGGTTCTCCGGGTGTGATCACCGTGCCCCGATCGCTGGACGATGACGGCCTGCGCGCCGGCGTCGCGGAGCTCTGCTCGCGGGATCCCGCGCTCGCCTCGGTCGTCGCGCGCTACGGAGAGCCACCGATGTGGGCGCGCGAGCCCGGGTTTCCGACGCTCGTGCTGCTGATCCTCGAGCAGCAGGTGTCGCTCGCGTCCGCGGCGGCGGCCTACGACCGGCTGCTCGCGCGGACCGGTGAGCCGCTGACGCCCACGGCGCTCCTCGCCCTCACCGATGCCGAGCTCCTCGCGGCCGGGTTCAGCCGCCAGAAGACGCGCTATGCGCGGGCGCTCGCCGCGGCGGTCGAGGACGGGTCGCTCGACGTCGACGGGCTCGGGGCGCTCGACGATGCCGGGGTCGACGCGGCGCTCACCGCGCTGCCGGGCATCGGGCCGTGGACCGCGACGATCTACCGGCTCATGGTCCTCCTGCGGCCGGATGCGTGGCCGATCCACGACATCGCGCTCGCCCAGGCGTACGCGGAGATCCGCGGCCTGGCGGTCCGGCCGCGGGCCGACGAGATGGACGCGCTCGCCGAGGGCTGGCGCCCGTACCGCGCCGTCGCCGCACGGATCCTGTGGCACCACTACCTGTCGGTTCGCGCGGAACGGCGGGCCGCGAAGGTTCGCTGATCTCCGGGGCCGCGCGCGAGCCCCGGCCCTGGATCGCGCAGCGTTCCAATCGGCGCCGGAACCGGTCATCTGGAACGCGCACCGTTCCATCCAGCCTCGGCGGCGGTCGTTTGGAACGACACGTGTTCCAAACAGGGTGATTCGCCGCCCGTTGGAACGCCTGGCGATCCAGGCGCGGCGAGGGCGGCGAGGAGCCGAGCGCCGGCGCCGCTCCCCTACTTCGTCGGCGTGCGGCCCGTCTCCCGGTCGCCGATGATCCGCGCCGCGGCCAGCTTCCCCGGCGCGCCCATCACGCAGCCGCCCGGGTGCGTCCCGGAGCCGCACTGGTAGTAGCCCGTGATCGGCGTGCGGTAGTCCGCGTAGCCGGGCGCCGGCCGGAACGAGTACATCTGCGGCGCGAGGAACTCGCCCGCGAAGATGTTCCCCTCGGACAGGCCCACCGTGCGCTCGATGTGGAGCGGCGTGACGACCTCGCGGTGCAGGATCAGGTCCCCGAACCCCGGGAAGAACGACTCCAGCGTGCGCTGGACGGTGTCGCCCAGGTTCTCCTTCTCCGTGTCCCAGTCGCTCTCGCGAAGGTGGTACGGCGCGTACTGCACGAACGACGACATCACGTGCTTGCCTGGCGGCGCCATGTCCGCGTCGATCGTGCTCTGGACGGCGCAGTCGAGGTACGGGCGCGACGAGTACCAGCCGTACTTGCCCTCGTCGAACGCCCGCTCGAGGTACTCCATCGACGGCCCGATGTTCGTGAACCCGCGGAAGTGGTCCTCGCGGCCCGCGAGCGCCGGGTACACCGGCAGCCCGTCGAGCGCGAAGTTGACCTTGGCGCTCGTCCCCTGGAACCGGAACCGCCCGATCGCGTCCACGAGGTCGGACGGCAGCTCCCGCGGGTCGACGAGCTCGAGGAACGTCCGGCGCGGGTCGAGCGCGGAGACGACGACCGGCGCGTCGTACTCGGTCCCGTCCTCGAGCGCCACGCCGCGGACCCGGCCGCCGTCGGTGCGCACGGAGACGACCGGCGCCTCGAGGCGGATCTCCGCCCCGAATGCCTTCGCGGCCCGCGACAGCACCTGGGTGAACCCGCCGTTGCCGCCCTTGTGGAACGCCCAGGCGCCGAACTCGCCGTCGTGCTCGCCGAGCAGGTGGTACAGCAGCACGAGGCCGCTCCCCTGCGAGTACGGCCCGACCTTCGTCCCGATGATCGCCGACGACGCGAGATAGCCCTTGAGGATGTCGCTCTCGAAGTAGTCGTCGAGGAAGTCGGCGGCCGACCCCGTCAGCAGCCGGACCGTGTTGTGGAGCACGTCCTTCGGCAGCGCCTTGAACCGGGCGCCGAGCCCGGCGAGGGCGAGCATCTCCTCGGGATCGTCGCTGAACAGGTTCGGCGGCGGCGCGTCCAGCAGGGGCTTGAGCGCCTGCAGGACCTTGTTCATGTCGTGGTTGTAGCGGTCGTACGCGTCGGCGTCGTGCTTCGAGTGGCGCGCGATCTCGCGCTGGTTGACGCCGTGGTCCTGCCCGATGAGCAGGTAGTCGCCGTTCTCCATCGGCGCGAACGTCGACGACATGAGGAGCGGCATGAAGCCGTGCTTCACGAGGTCGAGCTCGTGGATGATGTCCGGCCGCAGGAGGCTGAGCGCGTACGAGAAGGTCGTGAAGCTGAAGCCCGGCCACAGCTCCTCGGTGATCGCCGCCCCGCCGACGAGGTGGCGTCGCTCGAGGATCAGGACGCGCAGCCCCGACTTCGCGAGGTAGGCGCCGTTGACGAGGCCGTTGTGCCCGCCGCCCACGATGATCGCGTCGTACGCGTGGTCGCTCACGTCCCCGCCGTCCTTCGTCTCGCGGGCATCCTTCGCGGCCCGGGTGTCCTTCTTGCTCATGTCAGGCCGTCTTCCGGGCCGGGTTGTAGAGCGGCGTGCGCGCCGTCTCCGCCGTCACGTGGACGTAGTGGTGGCTCACGGGGATCTCGAGGTTGAGCCTCGTGCCCGGCGTCGCGGCGGCGAGGGGCACCCGCGCGATCGCGATGTGCCGCTGGAGCACCGGCGAGTACATGAAGCTCGTCGCGTACCCGACCTGCGCCCCGTCGTCGTCGTACACGTACATCTCCTCCTGGACGGGGGTGTGGTCCTTGGGCGGGATGAGGCCGGCCTCGTCGTGCACGCGGTCCCAGTCCTTCCAGTCCACGACCAGCCCCGTCGTCCGGAAGCGGGAGGTCCCGTCGGCCAGCTCGCGGCGGATCGCGTCCCGCCCGATGAACCGGCGGTCGTCGTCGGCGATGCCCCGGAGCATCCAGCCGAGCCCCATCTCGTGGGGCGTCGCCCGGTCCGCGTCCGTCCACGCGAAGCGGCTGTTGTGGAAGTCGACGTCGAGCAGCAGGAGCCCCGCCTCGATCCGGGTCATGTACAGCGCCTGGAGCCCGAACGGGAGGACGCCGTTGCCGATGCAGGCCTCCCACACGGCGTCCCAGACGGCGAGCGCGTCGTCGGCCTTGGCCCACACCTCGTAGCCGAGGTCGCCGGTGAACCCGGTCCGCGACACCGTGACCTTGCGTCCGGCGATCTTCGCCTTCGTGTGCTCGAAGTAGGCGAGCCGGTCGATGGCGCCGTCGAGGCTCGCGAGCAGCCTGCGCGACCGCGGGCCCTGGAGCGAGAGCACCGCCCACTGCTCCGAGACCTCCTCGATCCGGACGTCGTCACGGCGCCCGATCAGGTCGGCGAAGTACGCGAAGTTGGGCTCCGCGGCCGTGAGCATGAAGTCGTCCTTGCCGTGCCGCAGGAGCACGCCGTCCTCGACGAGGAACCCGCGGTCGTCGCACCAGATGGCGTACTGGGCGTGGCCGGGCTCGAGGACGCGCGGGTCACGGGCGAGCACGCCGGCGAGGAACGCCTCCGCGCCGGTGCCGGTGAACCGGTACTTGAACAGCGGCGACGTGTCGAACAGGCCGGCGGCGTTCCGGACGGCGAAGTACTCGAACTTCTCGGAGAGGCTGTACTTCTCCGCTGCCAGGTACCCGGACCAGTGGCTCCACAGGCCGGACTCGTTGAGCGCCCCCGTGCGCTCGTGGAACGGGGTCGTGCGGATCATGCGCCCTCGCTCGTGCCTCGTCGTCGGTGCCACCCACGGTAACGGCACGCGGGCACGAGCGGGGTCGGGTGTTGCTGCCAGCGCATCAACCGGACGCGCGGCGGCGATCAGACGGGCGCGAGGAGGTCCTCGCTGGGCTCGTCGCCGGCCTCGGAGGAGATCCCCCAGCCGCCGAACAGGGCCATGCCCTCGACGCGCAGCGTCGGCGCCTCGGGCGCGCGGTCGCGCTCCGGCCGGCCGTCGCCCGCGCCACCGATCCCGCTGACGTGCGTCTCGACGTTCCACTCCTCGGGGACGATCAGGCTGCCGCCGCCGAACAGCGCGTTGACCTCGATCGTGGCGCCCATCGGGTCGAGGGTCGCCTCGCGCAGGTCGATGACGCCGCCGCCGAACCACGTCTCGACGCGGCCGCCGCGGAACGCCGTCGACGTGCTCTTGAAGTCGAGCGGGCCGAACGCCGCCACGAGGTCGACCTCGTCCGCGTCGGGCTCCTGGGGCACGACGTTGCGCTTCTTGACGTACGCGAGGCCCATCGCCGCGAGCACGAAGGCGAACCAGGCGAAGAGCAGGGCCGCGACGAGGCGGCCGATCGATCCGAGCATCTGGACCCCCAGTCCAATGGGGCGGCGGGTCGGGCCCGCTGCGTCCCCTCTAGGATCGCCCCGACGGGCGCGGAGGTCCAGTCCGGGTGGTCGGTTCGTGCACGCAGGTGCACGATTCGGGTCGGATCCGGGCCAACGTGATAGCCTTCGGCCGTAACTTCGTGCTCGATGGGCGCGCCGGTCAGCGCCCGCGGTCAACCCGACCGCCTGATCCCGATCTACCACCAAGCGCCCTGACCGGACCCCGCAGATGCGGGAAGGGCCCCGTCAGGAGCGTTTCTCCCCATGTCCTTCGATGGTCTCGGGCTGTCGCCCGAGCTCCTCCGTGCCGTGTCCGATGAGGGCTACACGGAACCCACCCCCGTCCAGGCCGCCGCGATCCCCGTGATCCTCGAGGGCCGCGACGTCCTCGCCGGCGCCCAGACCGGGACCGGCAAGACCGCCGCCTTCGTGCTGCCGGTCATCCAGACCCTCCACGCCACCCGGCGTGACGGCGGCACCGCCCGCCACCCGATCCGCGTCCTCGTCGTCGTGCCGACGCGCGAGCTGTGCCTCCAGGTCGAGGAGAGCGTCCGGACCTACGGCAAGCACCGCCCGATCCGGTCGACGACCGTCTACGGCGGCGTCGGCTTCGGTCCCCAGGTCTCGAAGCTCCGCGCGGGTCCCGAGATCGTGGTCGCCACCCCCGGCCGGCTGCTCGACCACGTCAGCCAGCGCACGATCGACCTGTCGCAGGTCGAGGTCCTCATCCTCGACGAGGCCGACCGCCTCCTCGACATGGGCTTCATCCGCGACATCCGCAGGATCATCGACCTGCTCCCGCGCCAGCGGCAGAACCTGCTGTTCTCGGCCACGTTCTCGGACGACGTCCGACAGCTCGCCGACGGCCTGCTCCACGACCCCGCGAAGATCCAGGTCACGCCCCGCAACACGACCGCGGAGCTCATCGACCAGCTCGTGATCCCGGTCGACCGCGAGCGCAAGCGCGACCTCCTCCGCGAGCTCGTCGCGCTCGGCCGCGTCAAGCAGGCGCTGGTGTTCACCCGCACGAAGCACGGCGCCAACCGTCTCGCCGAGAACCTCGGCAAGGACGGGATCAAGGCGGCCGCGATCCACGGCAACAAGAGCCAGAACCAGCGGGTGAAGGCGCTCGACGACTTCAAGGCCGGCCGGGTCGACATCCTCGTCGCGACCGACGTGGCCGCGCGCGGCCTCGACATCGAGCAGCTCCCGCACGTCATCAACTACGAGCTGCCGATGGTCCCCGAGGACTACGTCCACCGGATCGGCCGCACCGGCCGCGCCGGCGATCGACGGACAGGCGATCTCGCTCGTGTGCGTCGACGAGAAGCCGCTCCTCCAGGAGATCCAGCAGCTCCTCCGGCACGCCATCCCCCAGGAGACGATCGCGGGCTTCGAGCCCGACCGGTCGATCCGCCCCGAGCCGATCCGGCTCCGCTCCACGCCGGCCGAGCGCGCCGAGCAGGCCGCTCGCCGAGCCGCCGCGGGCGGCGGCGGTCGCGGTCGTGGCGGTCGTCCCGGCGCGGGCCGTCCGAGCGCCGCGGGCGCCTACGGGTCCGGCCCCTCACGCCACGCGACGCCCCGAGCGGCGCGGCGACGACGGCTACGTCGCTCGACCCGCTCGCCCGGCCTCCGATCCGCACCGCAGCGCGGGCGGCAACCGCCGCCGCAGCGGCCGCGGCCAGGGCAGCGGCGCCCCGGGCACGGGCTTCGGCAACGGCTACGGCGCCCCGCAGGGCGCACGGCAGGGAACCGGCGGCGGTCACCCCGGTGGTCCGTCGCAGGGTCGCCCGTCGGGTGGCCAGCACAGCGGCCCGCGCCACGGCTCGAGCCAGCCGGCGCATCGCGGTGGCCACGCGTCCGGCGGGAACGGCGGCGGGCAGCACGCCCAGCCCCGAGCCCTCCCCGGCGAGCGCATCAGCCGCATCGGCTAAGCAGTCACGCGGGGCCGGTGCGACCCGGCCTCGAGCGTCCGACAGTTGCCCGAGCGTCAGCTCGCGGGCGCGATCATTCGCGTGCCCTTCGGGCGGGTGAACCGTGGCGTGATGGCCGTCCCTGCCCGCTGGCCGGGAGATCGATTGTGCGGTTCGCCGGAGGCGCCATCGGACGCCCGGCGGGCGGCCGATCCATGAGCTCGTGCCACCGTTCGGTCGCCAGGCGGGCGAGTCGACGGGGCTCCAGCGTCAGCTCGCGGGCGCGATCCTCGGCACCGTCGACGAGGCCAGCCGGTCCTCGAACCGCTTCGCAGCCCGGTCGAGCTTCTCGAGATGCTCGGCCAGGCGCTTGCGCGCCTCCTCGGCGGTGGCGTCCAGCCCGGTGAGCTCGAACACGCCCCAGTACTTGATGATCGGCAGCAGGACCTCGTCGCGGTGGACCCGCAGGTCGTAGATGCCGGCCTTCGCGATGTCCGCCGCCTTGCGCAGGAAGTTCGGGATCCCGGCGCCGGGCATCTGGAACGACAGGATCTCGTCGACGATCGCGCGCACGGCCGCTGACGGCTCGATCGCGATCGCCGCCTTGAGGATGTCGCGGTAGAACACCATGTGGAGGTTCTCGTCGGCCGCGATGCGGACCATGATCTTGTCCGCGACCGGGTCGTTCGAGTAGCGCCCCGTGTTGCGGTGGCTGATCCGGGTCGCCAGCTCCTGGAACGCGACGTACGCGAGCCCGTGGAGCGTGTCCGGTGACGCGTGGTCGTAGCCCTGCTGCAGCTGCGCCATGCGGCCGCGCTCGAGCAGCGTGGGGTCCATGTTGCGGGTGACCGTCAGGTAGTCGCGGAGGACGATCGCGTGGCGTCCCTCCTCGGCCGTCCAGCGCCCGACCCAGTTGAGCCACGCGCCGTCGCCCTTGCCGAACATCCCGTGGATGAGCCGGTGATAGCTCGGCAGGTTGTCCTCGGTCAGCAGCCCGATCTCGAACGAGGTCTGCGCGACGCCCGTCAGGCGCGGCTGCTCCGGGGTCCACGGCTCCTTGTCGAAGTCGCGGCCGAGGCGGTACGGGATGAAGTCGTGGGGGAACCACTCCTGGGCCACCTTGAGGTGGCGGTCCATCAGCCGGCCGGCCTCGCCCTCCAGCTCCTCGAGCAGGCGGCGGTCGAGTGCCGGGACCTCGATCGGGGGCAGCGTGTCGTCGGTCATGAGACTCCAGGGGGAACGAGTGGTAGGCGCAGCCTATCCCGGCTGCGCAATGTCCGTGCTCACGCATCGGTGCAGGGATGCAGTCACGGGGCGATCGCACGTTCCCCGTATGCTTGGCCGATGCCGCTCTACCGCCTCGCCGGACCCCTCCCCAGCCTCGACGGACCGATCGTCCTCGCGGCGTTCGACGGGTGGGTGGACGCCGGGTCCGCGGCGACGACCGCCCTGGCCGCTGTCGCGCACGGCGGGACGCAGGTCGCGGACTTCGACCCCGACGAGCTGTTCGACTACCGCTCCCGGCGGCCCACGCTCGAGATCCGGGACGGGCGCCTGTCGTCGCTCGCCTGGCCCGAGGTCACCCTCACCCACGTGCGCCACGGCGACCGCGACCTCCTGGTCCTGACCGGCGCCGAGCCGGACGACCGCTGGCACCGCTTCGGGGCGGACGTGCTCGAGCTGCTCGGCCTGCTGGACGTCCGGGGCTGGGTCAGCCTCGGCGCGATCCCCGCGGCCGTCCCCCACACCCGTCCCGTCCCGATCCTCGGCACCGAGGCGCGGCCGGGCCTGCTCAAGGGTGGCGTCTCCGCCGGCCCGACCGGCGTGCTCCGGGTCCCCTCGGCCGCGCTGTCGTGGCTCGAGATGGCCGCGGGCGACGCCGGCATCGCGGCGGTCGGCTACTTCGCCCAGATCCCCCACTACGTCTCCGGGCCGTACGCGCCCGCGTCGGTCGAGCTGCTCAAGTCGGTGGAGCGCCACCTGGACATCGAGCTGCCGCGTCGCGAGCTCGCGGACGAGGGACGCGCGCTCCGGCTCCGCCTCGACGCGGCCGCCGCGGCCGACGAGACGACGCGTACCTACGTGGAGCGGCTGGAGTCCATGGTCGACGAGTCGCGGCTGCCCGAGGGCGACGACCTGATCTCCGAGATCGAGAAGTTCCTGCGCGACCGGGATCCCGGCGAGGCGTAGCGGCGCGGACCGCGCTAGTAGCGCTCGCGCCGGACGGTCACCTTCTGGCCGCGGATCGTCGCGGCGCGGAGGACGCTGATCACCCGGTCGGCCTCGGCCTCGGGGACCTCGACGAGCGAGAACCCGTCCGCGATCTGGATCGCGCCGATGTCGTTGCCACGCAGCCCGGCCTCGTTCGTGATCGCGCCGACGAGGTCGCCCGGCCGCATGCCCGCCGCGCGCCCCGCGCCCACGAACACGCGGGTCACGCCGCCCGGTCCGCCGGAGCCCGAACGGGGCGGCCGCATCACGGGCCGGCCGTCGTCGTCCTTCCAGCCGCTCGCGCGGTATCCGCGTCGGGGACCCGCGGGCTGGGGCTCGCGACCGGCGGAGGCCGGATACCCCGGGCCCGGTGCGCGGCCGGGGCCGCCTTCGAACCCGGGCTGTCCCTGGTCGCCGGGCTTGCGATAGGCACGCGCCGGCGCACCGGACGGCGACGCGTCCGCGCCGCCGCCGCGCATCGGGCGCGAGGGACGCTGTCGGGGCCCGAACCCCGGGCGGCCGCGCGCGTCGCGCGGCGCATGCGGGTCGGGCAGCGAGGCCGGGGCGAGCTCGACCTCGTCCTCGGCACCGCGCGCCTCCGCGTCCGCGAGGCTGATCGCGGCGAGCGCGATGTCGACCGTGTCGTACTCGCCGGAGAGCGCCTCGACCACCCCGCGGTAGCGGTCCTGGTCGCCCTTGACCAGCGTCTCGCGGAGCGTCGCCGACAGCAGCTCCAGCCGGTGCTCGCGCACGTTCGCGACGGTCGGCAGGCCCTCGATGTCGAGCGGCTGGCCGATCGTGCGCTCGATGTCCCGCAGGAGACGGTGCTCGCGCGGCTCGACGAGCGTGATCGCCACGCCCTCCCGGCCCGCTCGTCCGGTGCGACCGATGCGGTGGACGTACGTGTCCGGGTTGGACGGGACGTCGAAGTTGACGACGTGCGTGATGTGCTCGATGTCGAGCCCGCGGGCGGCCACGTCGGTCGCGACGAGCACGTCGAGTGCGCCGTCGCGGAACCGGGTCATGATCCGGTCGCGCTGCTCCTGTGACAGGCCGCCGTGGAGGGCCGCGGCGTCGCGTCCGCGGCCGGAGAGCGCCTCCGCGAGGTCGTCCACCTCGCCACGGGTCCGCGCGAACACGAGCGTCGCGGCGCCGTCCTCGAGGTCGAGGATCCTGCCCAGCGCGGCGAGCTTGTCCGGCCGCCGCACCACGTACGCGACCTGCCGGACCCGGGCCGCCTCGCCCTCGGGCGTCGCCTCCGCCTGGACCTGGACGCGAACCGGGTGCCGGAGATGGCGGGCGGCGAGCCGCGCGATCGGCCCCGCGATGGTCGCGGAGAAGAGCGCGGTCTGGCGGGTCTCGCGGAGCGACCCGAGGATCTTCTCGAGGTCGTCGGCGAAGCCCATGTCGAGCATCTCGTCGGCCTCGTCGAGGACCACGGTGTCGACCTCGTCGAAGCGGAGCGTGCCGCGGTCGAGATGGTCGACCGCGCGGCCGGGCGTCGCCACGACGACGTCGACGCCCCGGGCGAGCCGGTGGAGCTGGGTCGTGATCGGCTGGCCGCCGTAGACCGGGACGACCCGGACGCCGAGCTCCTTGCCGTACTTGTGGATCGCCTCGGCGACCTGCATCGCGAGCTCGCGCGTCGGCGCGAGGACGAGCGAGCTGGGCCGCGATCCGCGTCCGTCGCGGGGGACGCCGCGGCCGTCGACGGGGCGACCGGCGGCTCGATCCTCGTCGAGGCGGACGGCGAGCCGCTGGAGGATCGGCAGCGCGAACGCGGCGGTCTTGCCGGTGCCGGTCGGCGCCTCGGCGAGCAGGTCCTTGCCCGAGAGCAGGGGCGGGATCGCCGACCGCTGGACCGGGGTGGGCTCCTCGTAGCCGAGGGCCGCGAGCGTGCGCAGCAGCCGCTCGTCGAGCCCGAGCGCCACGAACCCGGCGGCTTCGGGGTCCTCGGAGGCGGCGTTCTCGGCGGGTTCGACGGGGTCGGTCACACTGCAGATGCTAGCCCCGATGCGATACCACGGCACAAACCTGCCAAACAGTGTCCGATTTCGGTAGGATGGAGCCATGCGGGCGTCCCGGCTCCTCTCGCTGCTCCTGCTCCTCCAGACGCGTGGCGGCATGACCGCCGCCGAGCTGGCCGAGGAGCTCGAGGTCTCCGTGCGGACGATCCACCGCGACGTGGAGGCGCTCGGCGCGGCGGGCATCCCGATCTACGCCGAGCGTGGTCCCCACGGCGGGATCCGGCTCATCGACGGCTATCGCACGCGCCTGACCGGGCATGACCACCGAGGAGGCCGACGCGCTGTTCCTGTCGGGCCTCCCGGGACCGGCGGCAGAGCTCGGCCTCGGGACCGTCGTCGCGTCATCGCGGCTCAAGGTCCTCGCCGCCCTCCCGCCGGAGCTCCGCGGCCGCGCGTCGCGCCTCCTGGAGCGCTTCCATCTCGACGCGGCCGGCTGGTTCCGGGCGGGTGACACGATCCCGTGGCTCGCGACGATCGCGGAGTCCGTCTGGGAGGGCCTCCGGATCGAGCTCGAGTACGACCGCGGCGACCGGTCGGTCCGGCGGGTGCTGGACCCGCTCGGGATCGTGCTCAAGGCGGGCACCTGGTACCTCGTCGCGTCCCACGACGGCCAGCTCCGCACCTACCGCGTGTCGCGCGTCAAGGACGTGCTGCTCACCGAGGAGCGGTCCGCGCGGCCGCCCGGCTTCGACCTGTCCGCCTACTGGACCGAGTCCATCGCCGCCTACGAGCGCGACACGCCCCGGGTCGAGGTCACGCTGCGCGCCCGGCGGGGCGCCGCGCGCTGGCTGGAGGACGTGATCGACGCCCCGACCCTCGCGAACGCGTCCGAGCTCCCGGACCCGGAACCGGACTCGTGGCGCACGATCCGGCTGACGCTCGACTGGCCGCGGGAGGTGCCGGGGCGGCTCCTCGCCCTGGGAGGGGCGGTGGAGGTGCTGGAGCCCCCGGAGCTGCGCGCCGAGATCGCCGCGCTCGCGAGCGAGGCCGCGGCGCGCTATGCGCCGCTCCCCGCCGCGGTCGTGGCCGGCGCCGCCACCGGCGACGCCTGACCGCTCAGCCCCCGAAGGCGGGCGAGGGATCCCGCTTCAGCTCGATCCGGCGGACGCCGGCGACCACGACCCCCGAGTCCGGCAGCCGCGGATGGCGGCTCCCCGACGCGAGCCCGCGCGGCCGGGGCAGCCGGTCCCGGATCTCCCGTTCGCGGTCCGCCTGGATCGCGTTGCTCAGCTCGTGGATGTGCAGCATCTGGCACCTCGTGCGCTCGTTCTCATCAACACCCGAACCGTATCGCTCGACCATGACAACGGTTGTCATGAACCTTGTCGGGGTTCCATGGCAAGTCCCCGCACCCGATACTGCGGCGATGCGACGCGTGGAGGCCGAGGCCCTGGTGGGCGCCCGGCGCGAGGAGGTCTGGCAGCTCTACGACGACATCCAGGGGACGCCCCGCTGGGTGCCGTTCGTCGAGGAGGTCCTGTACGTCTCCGGACCGGCGCGCGCCGGCACCGTCTACCGCGAGCGGACGAAGCTCGGCGGCCTGCCGGCAACCGAGCAGTGGGAGATCGTCGAGTACAAGCCGATGTCGCGCCAGGTCCATGTCTCGTTCGCCCACGCGATGGAGAGCGCGCTCGTGATCTCGTTCGAGGCCCGCGGGACGGGCACCTGGGTCCACCAGGCCGCGGAGCTGCGCTCGACGCTGTGGGGGCCGCTCGGCTGGCTCCACGAGCTGCTGGCGTCATTCCCCGCGGGGTACGGCGTGCGGGCGGCGGTCACGGGCGCCAAGCGGGCGTTCGAGGAAGGCCTCCGCTGACGGCGGCGCCTCAGGCGCGCTCGATCTCGCGGACGACGGCGAGGTGCCGGCCCGGCCCCGCGCCCTCCCGGGTCACGTGGTACTCGATCTCGCGCTCGGTGCCGTCGAGCCGCCGGAAGCGGAGGGTCGAGTGGAGCTCGCCGCGCTCGAGGAACTCTCCCCACAGCGCACGGACGTCGTCGCCGGCGGACTCGTCATTCGGGTTCGAGAACGCCTCCACGGCGAGCCCGAGCAGGGACTCGCGGGGAGCCTCGACGATCGAGGTCAGCGACGTCGAGACCTCAACGAACAGCCGCTCGTCGTCGAGGATCGCCCACGCGTGCCCGGGCTCCTCCCACCAGCGGATGCCCGGCGCGATCGACCCGAAGCGGTAGACGTACCACAGGGCGTCGCCGTCGACGGGTTCGGCGAGCGTCTCCCGGGGGCGCACGACGGCGGCCGGGTACCGTTCGCGGAGCTGGAGCTGGAGCTCCTCGGGCTCGAGGATGGCGTCCGGGCGCGTCTCCACGTCGGCAACAACGGCGGCGAACGCGTCGGCGACGTAGCGGCGGAATGCCAGGTCCTCCGTGGGGAAGGCCTGGAGCCTCGGGAGCGGTGATGCGGGCACGGTCGTCCTGCCCCAGGTGCGGCTGTCGTGCCCATGGTGCGTCGACATCGCGAATCGCGGGTATGGGGACAACGGCGTATTGCGCCGGGAATCGGAACGGACCGCCCGTTCGACAGAATTTCCGACTCCGCCGCCACCCGACATCCCGTCGGAGGAACGACGCGCCGCCGGATTGGTCCGAATGTTGGCGGTCCGTTCGATGTCCGTACCGTACGGCGCGGCCACGCCCGGGCCCATCGGCCGACGGTCATGTACCGGCATGGACAAACGTCAGTGAAACGGCTCGCTCACCGAGCGCGCCGGTGCGCGAAACGCGGGCTCAGGCCCGGCGGCGGTCGCGAGCGACGAGGACCGCCTCGCCCGCGGGCAGGCGCATCGTCCGGGATGGCACGAGGCCGCGGAGCCGCTCGGCGAGCGAACGCGTCGCGGCTGACTCGGGCTCGCCGTGGTCCGTGCGGGCGGCGCGCAGGAGCGCGACGTCGGCGGTGGCAGCGGCGGAACGGGCGGCGAGGCGCGGAGCGGGATCTGACACGAGCGAACGGTCTCCGAGACGGGGCGGCAGCGGTTCCTGCCACATGGCGACGTGGGGGCGTACCAACCCTACCCCGCTTCGAACGGGGTGCCCAATCCCCCGGATGGGCCATGCGGTCCTCCCGGAGCGGCGGACGGGATACCCTTGACCACGTGATCACCATCCCCGCGCGCCATCTCCCCCTCGACGGGACGCGCAACGTCCGCGACGTCGGCGGGTACCCGACGGCCGACGGCAGGCGGACCCGCTGGCGGACCCTCCTCCGCTCCGACGAGCTGACCCGGATCCCGCGTCACGCCAGGCTCGAGCTCGAGGAGGAGCTTGGGCTCCGCCAGGTCATCGACCTGCGCTGGCCCGAGGAGCTCGTCCGCTCGCCGAACGTGTTCGCCGACTCGAGTCGCGTGCGCTACACCTCGATCCCGCTGCTCAAGGACGACCCGACGCCGCACGCCGGGCTCGCGGGGATGTACCTCCACGTGTTCGACGCCCGTGCGTCCCAGCTCGCGGACGTCGCGCGTGCGCTGCTCATCGACGACGGGCTGCCCGCGATCATCGGCTGCGCCGCCGGGAAGGACCGGACCGGCGTGACCATCGCGCTTATGCTGGACCTCGTGGGCGTGGCCACCGACACGATCGTCGACGACTACGCGAGCAGCGCCGGGTACTTCGCGCGTCCCGCAGAGGCGCGCATCGAGCACGACGACTGGCGCCACGACGAGCTCGTCGTCGAGTCGCCCCCCGAGTACATGTCGTCCGCCCTGACCCACCTCAACCGCGAGCACGGCGGTGCTCGCGCCCTCCTCGCCCGCCAGGGCCTGACGGACACCGAGCTCGACCGGCTCGTCGAGCGCCTCACAGAGGAGGCGCCCTGATGGGTCGCGTCAGCGCGTCGCTCCAGCTCCCCTACCCTGTCGAGACCGTGTTCGGCGTCGCCACGCGCATCCCGGATCTCCCGCGATGGCTGCCCGAGGTGACCGCGGCCGAGCTGCTCGACCCGGAGCTCAGGGTGGGGAGCCGTGTCCGGCTCCGCATGGGGGCCGCGGCCGGCAACACCGAGGTCGTCGGCACCGTGAAGCAGTACCGGCCGCCGAGCATCCTCGCGCTGGGCGGGTCCGCCGGCCCGCTCACGATCGACGTCCGGACGCGGCTCGAGGGCGTCAGTGCGAGCGTGACCCGGATCGTCCTCGAGATCGAGGTCGGGGCGCCGCCGCTCATGGGCTTCATCGCCCGCGAGGCCGAGCGGCGCATCAACGCGGAGCTCGCCCCGTCGCTCGAGCGGCTGCGCGGGCTCATCGAGGCGGAGACGGCGACGGTCTGAGCGGCCGCCACGCGGCTGCAAGCGTCCGGCGGTGTCCGGGCGCGCGTTCGACGCCCCATCCCGGTCAGGCTGATGTGGTCCCCGGCATCCGCCGGCCGAACCCCGAGGCCCACCCATGCCCAAGCTGACCTACGCCGAGCATCCCGTCCACCCGGTGATCAACGACTTCCCGGCCGCGCTCGTCCCGACGAGCCTGGTGTTCGACATGCTCCACCTCGTGACCCGGCGACCCTCGTTCAAGGTCGCCTCGTTCTTCACGATGCTGCTCGCCCTGATCACGGGCGGCGCGGCCGCCGCGACCGGCTACGCCGACTACCGCGAGATCCCCGCCGACACCGAGGAGAAGCGGGTCGCGAACGCCCACGCGCTGCTCAACGCGGGCGTCCTGGCCTCGCTCGCCGTCCAGCTGCTGATCCGCGCCACCGGCCGCGTTGGCCTGTTCGCCCGGCTCCTCAACATCGCCGCGAGCGCCGGGATGTTCTCGGCGAGCTGGTACGGGACGCACCTCGTGTACCGCAACGGCGTGCGGGTTGACGCCAAGGGCTCGCCGATGGATGCCGCCGCTATCGCCGCCTCCGACGCGGAGCGTGGTTCGATCGCCGACGTGCTCGAAGGTGCGCTCGGAGTCGTGCCGGCGACCGACCTCTCGGAGATCGTCGAGAAGGCCTTGGGCTCCGTCCACCACGCCGCCGACACCCTGGCCGACCGCGCGAGCGACACCGCCGACGAGTGGAGCGACGAGCTCCCGGAGCCCGACGAGCAGGGCGCGCTCGGCAACCCGGTCGCCGAGGGCGAGACCGACGTGACCGCCGCCGTCAACGAGGCGCTCGAGGACCAGCCGGTCCGCTAGCCCTCGGCCGGGCGCCTCGCCGTCAGGCGGGGTAGCCCGGGACCGTGACCTCGATGAGCGGGCTCGCCTCGACCATGAGGTCGATGTCGGTGCGGTTCCAGTTCCGGGCGACGCCGGTCAGGAGCTGGCGCCGCTCGACGGGGTCGGTGACGATCCGGGCCGTGCCGTCGACATCCGCCTGCGCGAGCGGTCCCTTGAAGTGGAGCGTGATCCGCGGATCGGCCTCGAGGTTGTAGATCCAGGCCCGCGTGTGTCCCCGCCGCGGCATCCCGCTGATCACGATCCGCCCATCGAGGTTGTGGAACACGATCTCGATCCGACGCGGCTTGCCGGTGTGACGGCCGGTCGTCGTGATGTCGATGGTGTGCCCGCGGTCGAGGGCCGCGCGGATGGTGTCGTCCATTGCCGGTGGGTGCTCCAGTAACTAGTTGTACGTGCAACGATAGCGCCTCCGCCGCTTCGGGTACAGCAGCGGTCCGCTCGTCCGCTCGCCCATCGGCGCGCCCTACACTCCCACCCATGCTCCGGACCGTCACGGCGACCCGCTACGTCACGCCGCTGCGAGAGGGCGGGTCGGTGCCCGCGCTCGTCGAGGCGGACGACGACGGGCTGTACGTCGTCAAGCTCCTGGGCGCCGGGCACGGGCGCAAGGCCCTCGTCGCGGAGCTCATCGCAGGCGAGATCGCCCGGCACCTCGAGCTCCCGATCCCCGACCTCGTCCTCGTGGAGATGGACGGCGCCCTGTCGAAGGCAGAGCCCGACGGCGAGATCCAGGACCTGCTCGAGCGGAGCGCGGGCACCAACTTCGGGCTCGACTTCCTGCCCGGCGCGCTCGCATTCGCCCCGACCGCCAAGCCGAGCCCGGACCCGGACCTCGCGGCCGCCGTCGTCTGGTTCGACGCCCTCACGACGAACGTGGACCGGACCGCCCGCAACCCGAACCTGATCGTCTGGCATCGCCGGCCGTACCTCATCGACCACGGCTCCGCCCTGTACATCCACCACTCGTGGACCGAGCCCGACGCACACGCTCGGCGGCCGTTCGTGCAGGTCAGCGACCACGTGCTGCTGCCGTTCGCGAGCCCGATCGCCGACGCGGACGCCCGCCTGGCGCCGCGCCTCGACCGCGCGACGCTAGAGGGGTTCGCGGCCGCCGTCCCCGACGACTGGCTCCAGCCCGAGGACGGCCTGCCGGACCCCGACGCCCACCGGCGCGCGTATGTCGACTACCTGCTCGCCCGGCTCGAGGGGCCACGGGCGTTCGTCGCGGAGGCCGACCGTGCCCGGGCCGCATGACCCGCCGGGCGGTGACGCCCGGAGCCCGTTCGAGTACGCGATCGTCCGCGTCCTGCCCCGCGTCGAACGTGGCGAGTCGTTCAACGCGGGGATCGTCCTGATGTCGCGGCCGCGGCGCTATCTCGGTGCACGGACCGAGCTCGACGTCGCGGTCCTCGCGGCGCTCTCGCCGGACTGCGACCCGGAGACGGTGCGCGAGCACCTCGAGCTCGTGGACCGGATCGCCGCCGGCGACGAGACCGCGGGACCGATCGCGGCGCTGCCCCTGTTCGAGCGCTTCCACTGGCTCGTGTCCCCGTCGTCCACGATGATCCAGCCGTCGGCCGTCCACACGGGCCTGACGTCAGACCCGGCGGCGACGCTCGACCATCTGTTCCGCACGCTCGTGCGGCGCTCGTGACCATGGAGGGAGAGTTGGACCAGCCGGCGAGCCCGCCCAAGCCCCGCGTGCCCGCGGCCACCGTGGGCGCCGTGATCCTGCTCGAGGTCATCGCGCTCGGGTCGCTCGCGTTCGCGTTCCTGCTGCTCCTCGTGACCGGCGAGCTCGGGCTCGCCACGACGGGCTCGGTGACGCTGACCGCGATCGCGTGCGTCGTGCTCGCGGCGGCGGCCGTTCCAGCCGGCATCGGCGTCTGGCGCGGCCGGGCGTGGGGATGGGCCATCGCGCTCGTCGTCGGGATCGTCGGGTTGCTCGCCGTGGCGGCCGCGGCCCTCACCGGCGGCTTCCAGCCGGAGCTGATCGTGGCGGCCGCGGTGTTCCTGGGGCTCGTCGGTTGCCTGTTCACGCGCCAGGTGCGTCTGCGATCCGGCATCGGCTGAACCGGGTGCGGTTGATCGCCGGGCGCCGATGGGCACCCATTCCTGACACGAACCGGCGTCATTGCGCGCTAGTGTGCGTGCCATGAGCAGTGAGCCGGTCCGGGTGATGGTCGAGCAGGGCAAGAAGCGGGCGGTGGCGTCGGCGATCGACTGGCCGGGCTGGGGCAGGAGCGCAAAGCTCGAGGACCCGGCGATGGCCCTGCTGGACGAATACCGGCCGCGATACGCCCTCGTGGCCGCCCGCGCCGGCCTCGGCGCCGAGTTCGACGCGGCAGGCGAGCTGGAGATCGTCGAACGGCTTCCGGGCACCGGGATGTCGGAGTTCTACGGCGTGTCGGGCCAGAAGCTGGACTCGGACCTCGAGCCGATGACCGAGGCCGAGTGCGAGCGCCGGATCGCAATCCTGCGGGCCTGCTGGGCGACGTTCGACGACGTCGCCGCGCGGGTGTCACCGGACCTCCGCCCGGGCCCTCGGGGCGGCGGCCGGGACCGGGACCGGATCATCCGCCACACGAACGGCGCGGAGCTTGACGAGCACGCCAAGAAGGTGGGCATCGTCGACGCCGCTCGACGCCCTCGGCGACCCGGTCCGGATCGCGGCCCACCGGGACGCCTTTGTCGACGCGATCCGCGACCACTGCGCCCGCGGGGTCACCGGTCGGAGCTGGACGCTCCAGTTCCTGATCCGCCGCTGCACCTGGCACTTCCTCGACCACGCCTGGGAGATGGAGGACCGCGACCTCACGGGCGAGCGCTGACGTCAGGCCCCGTCCAGCAGGAGATCTTCAGGACGAACCGGTCCTCGGCCGGACGCGACGAGCCACGCCGAGGAGTTCATGGCGTCGAGGCGCGATCCGCGTCGCCGCTGCGCCAAGCCAGTCGCGGATGGCGTCATCGGCCAGCGCCGCATCGCCGCCGTCGCTCACCGTTTCCGGCTCCAACGGATCTGGGGCCGGTGTCGTGCTACTGCTCGACTGGTCGATGGATCGGATCGGCTCGCGGACGATCGCACCCGTCACGCGCACACCGTGTCGAGCTGACCGGGGTGACGACGTTGGGCACGGAGGCCAGGCTCGGGGCGGCCGGAGCAAAGAGCATGTGCATCGCGCTCTCGAACTCATGCGGCTACGAGCGGCGCTGCGGCGAGGCCCATCCTCACGAGGCCCGATCGGATTCCGGTCTTTCCCATGCTCGCGACAGCCCTCCAGCGGGAGCCTGCGCGCGGCGCGGGTGAACGTCAAGAACATCAGCCTCGCGACTGCCCACGCGGTTGGGGGAACCATCGGGGTTGTGCAACCGATCGAACATCGCCAATGCTCGATCGATGACAGTGATCCGTCGATTGTGTGGTGGCCTCCGGTCCATCGTGCTGGCATCGATCCTTTCGGCGGTCGCGATCGCGGCGTGTGACCCGACAGGCTCGTCCGTGATCGCCCTCAATCAATCGGACAGCGATGTCGTCGTGCTCGTCAACGCCGGGGGACCAACGGGGTCCAAGAACGTGCCCGCTCACACCCAGGGGACGGTGTTCAACACCTTTGCGAGCCCGGGAGGTCAGGGAGCGCAATGGTCCGTGGTCGTGTTCGACGACGCGTGCGAGCGCCTCATCGAGTTCCCGATCCGAACAAACGGCTCGGCGATCCACATCGACCCGACTGGCAAGGTCACGTTCGAACCCGGTGACCCGACCTTCGCCGTGGGGCTCGACGTGGTGACTCTCGACGACGCGAGCTGTCCCTAGGCTGGCCCACCGGGCCCGGGTTTCCCGCACTGTGCGGCGCAGTTGTCAGCGTCCGGGCTTGACACGTGACCGATTGGTCACGTAATGTCACCGGCATGGACGACGAGGTGTTCCGCGCGCTGGCCGACCCCAGTCGCAGGACGCTGCTCGACCGGCTCTTCGAGCGTGATGGCCAGACGCTGGGTGAGCTGGAGACGGCGCTGCCGGGGATGACGCGGTTCGGCACGATGAAGCACCTCAAGGTCCTCGAGACGGCGAACCTCGTGACCAGCCGGAAGGTCGGCCGCGAGCGGCACCACTACCTGAACCCCGTGCCGATCCGCCGAATCCACGATCGATGGCTGGACCGCTACCGGATCCGCGCCGCCGATCTCCTGGACGACCTGCGCCTCAGCCTGGAGACCGATCCGATGACCACACCCGACCTGGCGGCCGGTGCCGTCGAAGCCCCGCAGCACGTCTTCTCCACGTTCATCCGCGCCACGCCGGAGAAGATCTGGCAGGCGCTCACGACCTCCGAGTTCACCACCCGCTACTGGTACGGCAGCACGATCACGTCCGACTGGGCGGTCGGCTCGCCGTACGAGCTCCGGACGCACGACGACAAGCCGGCGATCGCGGGCAACGTGCTCGAGGCCGACCCGCCCCGCCGGCTCGTCATGACCTACACCAGCCCCTGGACGAACGTCCCCGGCGAGCCGCCGTCCAAGGTCACCTTCGAGATCGAGGCCGCCGGCCCCGGCGTCCAGAAGCTCACGCTCGTCCACGAGACGGAGCCCGGCTCCTCGACCCGCATCGCCGAGGTCGCGGCCGGCTGGCCGTTCATCCTCTCGGGCCTCAAGACGCTGCTCGAGACCGGCGAGCCGATGACGAGCTGATGAGGTGGCGACGATGACGAGCGAGCGCGCCGGGGTCTCCGCCCCGCCCGATCTCGTGTTCACGACGTTCATCCGCGCCACGCCCGAGGCGGTGTGGCGCGCCATCACCGAGAGCGACTTCACGGTCCGTTACTACTACGGCTCAACGGTCGAGTCCGATTGGGCGCCGGGCTCGCCGTACGTCTACCGGATCGACGGGGAGCCGGCCCTCGAGGGCGTGATCCTCGAGTCGGTGCCGAGCGCCGCCTGGTCATGACGTTCCACGCGACGTGGGACGACAAGGTCGCCGCGGACCGTCCGTCGCGGATGACCTGGGAGCTCGAGCCCGCGGGACCCGGCGTCACGAAGGTCACCGTGATCCACGGCGGCTTCGAGGCGGCGAACGAGACCTACCGCCAGGCCGAGGGGGCGGCATACATCCTCGCCGGCCTCAAGACGCTCCTGGAGACCGGCTCGCCGCTGGCGGGTGGCTAGACGCCCACGCAGCGTGGATCGCCCGGCGTTCCAACTGGCGGCCAGAACCGCTGGATGGGGCGCCGGGCGTTCCATGTGAGGTGATCCGCGGCCAGCTGGAACATGCGTCGTTCCAAATGACCGCTGCGGCCGCCGTTTGGAACGCTGGGCGATCCTGGCGAACCGCGGGCGCCGCAGAGGCGCAGCCGCGGCGACCCCGTCCCCTACTCCGCGCTGGCGGTCACCGTCGCGTCGTCGGCGGTCGTGGTCACGGGCGCCGGGTCCGGCGCGAGGGCGGCCGCGCCTGCCGCGGCGCGCTTCGCCCCACCGCGGCGGTACGTCAGCGCGACGAAGATCGTGATCACCATGAAGATCAGCGACGCGATGTTCGAGATGATCATCGCCCAGTTGCTGAGCGACAGCCCGTACGCCAGCCAGACGATGAACCCGCCCGACGAGCATCGTGAGATAGAGCAGCGAGACGTCGTTCGAGGACTTCGTGCGGCGCATCCGCCGGACCTGGAGGAACGGCGACATCGCCATCAGCACGCCCGCGATCGTCGCGCACGTCGCGAGGACGTCGACCGTGTTCACGCTCAGCCCTTGTCGGCCGCGGCCCGGGCGGCGGCCTTGCGCTCGCGCTTGCCCGCCTGGTACTCGGCGAGCGCCTCGGCCGAGTCGACGTCGCCCAGGGTCGGGGTCTTCGGGACGACCTCGTCCCAGCCGGCGGGCTTGATGCCGTACCGCTTGCCCAGCAGCGCGACGATCGTGCCGGCCTTCATCTCGCCGATGCCAGGCAGCGCGATCAGCCGCTTGTGGAGGTCGTGCGCGTCGGCGGCACCGCTCCAGATGCGCGCGGCATCGCCGTCGTAGTCGTCGGCGATCGCCTGGCACAGGTCGCGCACGCGCTTGGCCATGTTGCCGGGGAAGCGGTGGAGCGCCGGGGGCGTCCGGAACGCCGCGTCCAGCTTCTCCGCGTCGAGCGTCGCGATGGTCCGCGCGTCGAGCGACCCGATGCGGCTGCGCAGCTCGAGCGGTCCCGAGAAGGCCTTCTGCACGGTGACCTGCTGGTCGAGCGCAAAGCCGATGAGCAGCGCGAGCGGGTCCGCGGCGATCAGCTCGTCGGCCTCGCGGTTGCCGGTGAACGGGAGGTGGTCGGGCGGGACGGGAAGGCTCATGGACCCATGGTATGCGTCCCGCGCGACCCCGCCACCCTCCCCCGACTACGATCCGCGGATGACGAAGCCGCCCCCGTTCGCCGACGAGACCCGGCCGCTCGCGATCCGGGTCGGCAACCTGTTCGACGTCGACGCCGGCGAGGCGGTCGGGCCACGCACGCTGCTCGTCCGCGACGCCCGGATCGCGGCCGTCGCGATGCCCGGCGACGGGACGCCCGACGACGCGCAGGACGTCGACCTCTCGGCCTTCACCGTGCTCCCCGGGCTGATCGACACCCACAGCCACCTCGTGGGCGAGGTCCAGACGGCCGGGGTGCCCGCCACGACGACCTCGGGCGCCCAGGACGCGCTCCTGTCCGTGCGCAACGCCCGGGTCACGCTCGAGGCGGGCGTCACGACGGTCCGCGATCTCGGCCCGTTCCGCGCCTTCGTCGACTGCGCGCTGCGCGACACGATCAACGCGGGCGAGCTCGAGGGTCCGCGGATGCTGTGCTCGGGCGCGTTCATCACCGCGCCGTGGGGCGGCGGCGACGTCGTCGGGCTCGCGCACGACATCACGCTCCCGGCAGACCTGCGGTTCGGCGTCGTCACGTCCCCGGCCGAGGTCCGGGACCGCGTCCGACGGCTCCTCATCGGCGGCGCCGACGTCATCAAGTGCATCGGCACGGGCGCGGTCCTCACCCGCGGCGGCGTGCCCGGCGCCCCCGAGCTGTCCGAGGACGAGCTCCGGGCCGCGGTCGTGGAGGCGTCGAACTACGGGGCCTACGTCGCGGTCCACGCCCACTCGGACGAGGGCGCCCGGCGCGCGATCCGGGCCGGCGCGCGGTCCGTCGAGCACGGGTCGATGCTCAACGCCGAGACCATCGCGATGCTCGCCGACACGGACACGTTCTTCTCGGTCGACCTGTTCGACGGCGAGTGGGCGCTCGAGCACGGCGTGGCCGAGCGCTGGCCGGCCGAGACGATGCGCAAGCTCGCGGACACGATGGACACGGGGATCGCGGCGTTCGGCGAGGCGGTCCGGCGCGGCGTCCGCGTGACCTACGGGACCGACAGCGGCGTCTATCCCCACGAGCTGGTGGCGAAGGGCCTCGACGCGTTCGTCCGGTACGGCATGACGCCGCTCGGTGCGATCCGATCGGCCACCACGCGTCGCGGCCGAGTGCCTCGGCTGGGCTGACCGCGTGGGGAGCCTGGCCGTGGGCCGGTTCGCGGACCTCGTCGCCGTCGACGGTGACCCGCTCGCTGACATCCGCGTGCTCGAGACGCCGACTGTCGTCATGAAGGGCGGCCGGCTGGCCGTCGATCGCCGCGCAGGCTGAGTCGGGGCTGACGGCGTGCTGCTCGGGATCGACCACCTCGTCATCGCCGTCCGCGACCCGGACGTCGCCGCGACGACGATGGAGGCCGACCTCGGCCTCGCGGTGACCGGCGGCGGGCGGCACGAGCATGCCGGCACGTTCAACCGGCTCGCGTTCCTGGGCGACACGTACCTCGAGCTCATCGGCGTCTTCGATCACTCCCTCGCGGCATCGTCGACGGCGTTCGCGGTCGCGCGGGCCACGCTCGGGGTCCTCGACGACGGTCGGCGAGGGGCTGGCGACGTGGGCGGTGGCGACCGACGACGCCGCGGCGGAGGTCGAGCGCCTGCGCGCGGCCGGGTCGCCGATCGGTGACGTCGCGGCAGGGCAACGGACCCGGCCGGACGGCGAGGTCGTGCGCTGGGTCACGGCGTTCCCGGTGATCGGCCCGGATCGGCCGCCGTTCCTCATCGAGCACGAGCCAATCGGTGCGGAGTGGGGCGCGGAGGCACGAGCGGCACGGGCCGAGCTTCCGGCACCCGGCCGGTGGGACCGTCCGCTTGACGGGCCTCACGATCCCGGCGCACGACCCGGCGGACGCCGCAGCCCGATATCGAGCGGAGGTCGGGATCGACGTGGGCGCCGACGGGACGGCCCACGTCGGCGCGCAACGCGTCCACATCGTCACGCCCGAAGCGTCGCCCCTGCCCGATCGTGGACCTCGCGTGCGACGGCGACGGCCCGCCGCGCGACCTCGTCCGCTTCGGCGTCCGCTGGCGGATCGGCCCGGCGTAGCGGTCCGCGCGGCCCCCGCGGTCAGGACGAACGTCGTACGCCGGTGCCGTGGTCGCACCGCTACCATGCGAGCACGATGGCTGAGGGGACACACGCGGACCGGGCAGTGCCGACCGAGGCCGCCGCGCGCCCGGCGGTGGTGGGCGTCAGCCGCGCCGCCAAGCTCGTTCCCCCGCGCGACCCGAACGGGACGCTCGACCGGCCGGAGCTCGAGGCGCGCCTCACGTCGGGCACGAACCGCCGGCTCACGATCATCGTCGCCGGCGCCGGGTTCGGGAAGAGCACCCTCGCGTCGCGCGTCGCCCGGTCCAGGACGGCGGCCTGGTACACCGTGGACGGCGTGGACCGTCACGTCGGCTCGTTCGCCGCCGGCGTCGTCGCCGCCCTCCGGCGGCTCGTGCCGGTGCTCCCCGAGGACCTCGCGACCCCGATCGCGACCGCGGTCGACCCGCGCGACGAGGCGGAGGCGCACCAGCGTGGCCAGGCGGCCGCGACGCTCGTGGCGGACGCCCTCCAGGTCGCCTGCGAGGACGAGCTGCTGCTCGTGCTCGACGACTGCCACGAGATCGACGGGGCCTCCGGCTCCTGGCGGTTCGTGGAGGCGCTCGTGCGCTTCGCCCCGGACAACCTCCACGTGCTGCTCGTGTCGCGCAACGACCCGCCGTTCGGCGTCGAGCGGCTGCGGGCGCAGGGCGAGGTGAGCGACATCGGCGGCGGGGCGCTCGCGTTCACCGCCGGCGAGATCGAGACGCTCGTCGCGACGCTGCTGCCGCCCGACGTCGTCCCCCGCGACGCGACCGCCAACGCCGCGGCCCGGATCTTCAGCGCGACGAACGGCTGGCCGGCCGCGGTCCGGCTCACGATCGAGGCCCTCCGGTCCGCCCCGGCGGGCGGCCGCGAGGACGTGCTCGACCGCCTCCAGCGCCCCGAGGGCCCGCTGTTCGCCTACCTCGCCGAGGAGGTCGTGGCGGCCGCCTCGCCGGAGATCCGGGCGACGCTCGCCCGGGCGGTCGAGTTCGAGCGCTTCAGCGGGCCGCTGCTCGAGGCCGCGGGCGTCGCCGACGCCACCCGGGAGCTCGACGGGCTGGCGCGTCGCGGGCTGTTCCTCCAGCCGCTCCCCGGTGACCCGGGCTGGTACGCCCTCCACGGGCTCATCCGCGAGTACGCGAAGTCGCGGCTTCCGCTGCCCGAGGACGAGCGAAGGACCCTCCACCTGCGTGCGGCCGACTGGCTCGAGGGCCAGGCGCGGCTCGACGACGCGCTCGCCCAGCTGGTGGCGGCGGGCTCACAGGCGGAGCTGTCGGCGTTCCTCGACCGGCATGCGCCCACGCTCGTCCTCGCGGGGTCCACCCGCGCCGTGACCGACGCCGCGGCGACCCTCCCCGACGACCTCCGCTCGGCGAGCGTGGAGCGGGCCTGCGGCGAGGCGTACATGGTCCGCGGCGACTGGCGGAGCGCCACGAAGGCGTTCACCCGGGCCGCCGGCGGCGGCGACCGCCTCGACCCGATGGCCGCCTGGCGGCTGGGGCTCGTCCACGGCCTCCGCGGCGCCTATGACGAGGCGCTCGCGATCTACGCCCGGGCCGAGCTCACGGGCGAGGACCCGGCCGAGGAGGCGCTGCTGTTCGCGTGGATCGCGTCCGCGCACTACCACCGGGGCGACGTCGCCGAGAGCGCCGAGGCGGCGACGAAGGCGCTCGAGCTCGCCCAGGTCTCCGGCGACCCGCGGGCCCTGTCGGCGGCCCACACCGCGACGGGCATGAGCGCCGAGCTCGGCCACGACTTCAACCGTGCCGCGCTCGCGTTCGACCGCGCCCTCGTGTTCGCGGAGCAGGCCGGGGATGCCCTCCAGGAGGTCCGGATCCGGAACGCGCGCGGCGCGCTCGAGATCGACCGGGGTGACGTCGTGGCGGCGTTCCAGACGCTCGACCAGGCCGTCCGCCTCGCCGAGGCCGTCGGCTTCGCCTCGTTCCACGGCCGGGCGCTCGTCAACCGCGGCCGGGCACACCAGGGCCTGGGCCGGTTCGAGGAGGCGCTCGCCGACTTCTCGGCCGCGCGCGAGATCTACGACCGCGTCGGCTCCCCGTCCGTCGCCTACCCGCTCGTCCGCGAGGGGAACCTCCACCTCCTCCGCGGCGACCCGCTGCTCGCCCGGTTCGCGTTCGAGGCGGCGATGCGGTCCGCGCGCGGCGCCGGGGACGCGGAGTCGCTCGCGCCGGCGCTGGTCGGGCTCGCCCAGTGCATCGTGCTCGACGAGCCCGAGCGCGCCCGGGCGCTCGCCGCCGAGTCCGTGGAGGTCGGTCGCGACGTGGCGCCGCTCACCGTCCTGCTCGGCGCCGCGCGCGTCCACGTCTCGCTCGGCGAGCGTGAGGTCGCGCGCCGGCTCGCCCGCGAGGCGACGAACGTGGCCGCCGCCCGCCAGGACCAGCCGGGGTACGCCGCCGGGCTCGAGATCCAGGCCCAGACGACCGACAGCCTCGGCGAGGCCGAGCTGCTGTGCGAGCGGGCCGCGGCCGTCTGGACCGAGTCCAACATCCCGTACGGCTACGCCCGCAACCGGCTCATCCTCGCGTCGATCCTCGAGGGCGACCGGGCGAGGGCCGCCGCCGTCGACGCCGCGACCACGTTCCGGTCCATCGGGGCGCGCGGCCCGGCGAGCGAGGCGACCGAGCTCGTCGAGCACCTCGACCGCGCCAGCCGGCCCGCGCTCGAGGTCGGCTCGCTCGGCCGGTTCCGCGTCGTCCGCGACGGCGAGCAGATCGCCGCGACGGCCTGGCAGTCGAAGAAGGCGCGCGACCTGCTCAAGATCCTCGTGTCCCGCCGCGGTCGCCCGACGACACGCGAGACGCTGTTCGAGCTCCTGTGGCCGGACGAGGACCCGGAGCCGCTCGCCAACCGGCTGTCCGTCGCGCTCGCGACCGTGCGGTCCGTCCTGGACCCGGAGAAGCGGTTCGGCGCCGACTGGTTCATCGGCGGCGACAAGCAGGCGGTCTGGCTGGACCTCGGCCACGTCGAGCTGGACATCGAGGCGTTCCTCGGCGCCGCGGCGGAGGGCCTCCGGCTGGCCCGGAACGGGGAGCATGCCGCGGCCCGGCTCGCGCTCGAGGCGGCCGAGACGCGCTATGGCGGCGAGTTCCTCGAGGAGGACCCGTACGAGGACTGGGCCGTCGGCGTCCGCGAGGAGGCCCAGGCGGCGTACATCTCGGTGACCCGCCTGCTGGCCGACGAGGCGGCCGCGACCGGCGACGCCGACGGCGCGACGCGCTACTACCTCCGGATCCTCGAGCGGGACGCCTACGACGAGGCCGCCCACCTCGGGCTCGTCGGCGCGCTGCTCGCCGCGGGCCGTCACGGCGAGGGTCGCCGGCGGTACGGGATCTACAGCGACAAGATGGACGAGATGGGCGTCGAGGCGGCGCCCTTCCCGTCCGCCCCGGGCCGCGGTCGCGGCGGCGCGACGGCGACGGCGACCCGGTAGGTCCGGTCAGGCGGCGGGCTGCGGCTTGCGCCTCGGTGGCGTCGAAGATCACGGGGAAGTTCGAGGCCGCCGCGAACGCGGTCGTGAGGATGATGATCACCGCTGCGCCGGCGAACATCGCCGCTGGCGTTGACGTCGAGCAGCCAGCCCGCCAGGGCGTACGACAGCGGCGTGATCCCGAAGCCCATGAGCATCACGATCGCCATGACCCGCCCGATCATCGCCGGGTCGACCCGCCGCTGGAGCCACGACAGGGCGACGATGTTCGTGTAGCCGATGAGCCCGCCCATGACGCCCAGGGCGCCGAACACGACCCAGATCGACGGCGCGAGCGCCACGACGAGCATCGCGACCCCCGACACGCCCAGCGTCGCGAGGAGCCGGCGACCCTGCGCCTGGCTCGTGGCGTTCCCGGCGAGGACGGTGCCACCGAGCGCGCCGACGGCGTACCCGGCGGTGAGCAGCCCGAGGCCGACGGGGCCGGCGTCGAACCGGATCTCGGCGAGCCACGGCATGCCGACGGCGGACGGCCCGCCGAGCGCGAAGTTCATGACCAGCGAGATGAGCAGCGTCAGCCGCAGGGCGGGATCGGCGAGGACGTAGGCGATGCCCTCGCGGAGCTGGGCGACGAACGAGGTGGCGGGCGGCCGGCGCATCCGCCTCCGTTGCGGAGACGGCGGGCGCCGCGCCCAGGTCGACGGGCTCCGTCGGGGTCTCGTCCGTGGCCACCGGGCGGCGGGCCGTCGGGACGCCGCGGGCCGAGATCATGAGCACGATCGCCGCCGCCGCGAAGAACGAGAGCGAGTCGATGACGAACGCGGTCCCGGTGCCGACCACGGCGATCGCGGCGCCCGCGATCGGCGGGGCGATGATCCCGGTGAGCTGCATCGTCCCCTGGAGGAGCGCGTTGCCCGAGGACAGCTGGTCGCTCGCGAGGGTCCGCGGCAGGAACGCCTGCTGGGCGGGCACGAACGCCGCGTCCGCGATGCCGAACAGGATGCCCAGCAGCGCGAGCAGCGGGATCGTCGCGTTGTGGGTCACGACGAGCGCGGCCATCGCCCCGACGAGCACGCCACGGGCGAGGTGGGCTGCGACCATCATCGTGCGGGCCGGCAGGCGGTCGGCGAGGACGCCGAAGGGGAGGATGAGGACGGCCCGCGGGACGCCGATCGCGATCAGGACGGTGCCCAGCGCGAGGCCCGACTTCGTGAGGTCGAGGACGAGCCAGGCGAGCGCCACGATGTGGAAGTAGTCGCCGATGAGCGAGACGGCCTCGCTCCCCCAGAGCAGGCGGAAGTCGCGGACGGCGAGCGATCGCCACATGGGCAGGCTGCGGGCGCGGGCGATGGCGGTCATGACGAGACAAACCCCTGGGCGTGCGGGTGGGTGGGGACTACTCGAGGACGATCCGGACGCCGCTGCCGCCCTCGTCGACGACGAGGACCGGGCCGCGGAAGCCCGAGTTCATCGCCTCGCGGACGCGGGTGACCTGGTCACCGGACAGGCCCGGGACGCGGTCGAGGGCGAACCTGCCGACCGCCATGGGGAGGCGGAGGTTGACGACACTCCGGCCGTTGTCCCGGACCTCGATCCGGAGCGTCGACGGTGCGCCGGTCAGCACCTGGCCCTCGAGCGGCGCGCCGCCTGAGGAAGCGCGGTCGCCGGCCGATGTGGCCGCGGTGCCACCGCCGGGCGTCGACGCGGCCGGCGCCTCGTCGAGCGCGGCGAGCAGCGGACCGGCCTCCTCGGCGGACAGCCGGCCCTCGGCCACGAGACGCAGGATCTCGTCGAGCGGATCGGCGGCCATCAGCAGAACCCCCGGAAGCTGCGCGGGCCGGCCTCGTCGAGCTCGGCCAGCCGGTACGAGGCGGCCTCGATGTCGAGCTCCCCGCGCTCGAGCGCACGGAGGATGTCGAGACGGGCGGCCTCGCGGCGGTCGACCGCGCTGTCGGCGGCGGACCAGGCGCCGTCCGGCGTGTTGTCCGCCCGGACGAGGTTGGGAGCCGCCTCGGCCTCGGCGACGACCCACGACGCGTCGGCCGGCGGCTCCGGGGCGACGGGCGGGACGGGCGCCACCGGGGCGTCGGGCGCCTTCGGCATGGCGGGCAGCGTTCGGCATCGCAGGTGCAGCAGGGGCCTTCGGCACGTCGGGCATCCGGATGCCGGGGATCGGCGGAATGCCGGCCTTGCCACGGCCCTCGAGGCGGATGTCGCCGGACGTCGTCCTGGCGCCGACGCGCACCGACCCGTCGCCGACGATGATCGTCCGCCGGCCGCGTCCGCCCTCGGCGCTGTGGAGGCCGGTCGCCCGGACGTCGCCCGCGATCGTCTGCGTCTCGAGCCGGACGGGGCTCGTGGTCTGCAGGAAGACGTCGCCGCTCACCGAGGTGACGACGTGCTCGAACCCCGAGCCGAGGTCAGCGTCGATCCGGACGTCGCCGCTCGTGCTCGAGGCCTGGAGGGCCTCGATCCTCGGGGCGCTGAGGCGGAGGTCACCGGACACGGTCCGTGCCCGGATGCCGATCGGACCCGACGACTCGACGGTCGCGTCGCCGGACATCGTGTCCAGGATCAGCGAGCCGCCCTCGACGACGAGATGCAGGTCGCCCGAGGCGGTCGACCAGCGGCTCTCGTGGCCGACGCCGTGCGCCTCGATGTCGCCGGACAGGGTCTTGCAGATGAGCCGCGCGGTCCGCGGCACGTCGACGTCCAGCGCGACCGACCCACCGGAGCCGAAGCGGACGGGACCGATCCGGTAGCCGCGCTCGGCGTCCCGGACGAACACGCGTCCGGGCTCGTTCTCGACGAGGATCTCGTCGTCGATGTCCTCGCCGCCGCGGGTGCGGATCGTGACGACGTCGCCGTCGACGGCGTTGACCCGGACGTCGCTCGACGTGAGGTTGATGGACACCTCGCCGCCCGGCGTCAGGGCGACCTCGCGGACGGTGGTGGCGACGCCTGTCGATTCCGTCATCGGGGGCTCCTTCCCAGGGTGCGGATGGCCTCGGCCGCGGCCTCGGCGGTGAGCTCATGGCGGGCGAGGCGCTCGAGGACGTCCCGCCGTGCGGTGGCGACCTCCTCGGCGGCGACGGCCGCGGTCTCGGCGGCGTTGGCCGCGGTGGCTGCGGCCTCTTCGGCCGTGGGCGGATCGGCCTCGTCCCGCGGCCCGAACCCGAGGGCGCGGACGAGCGCCTCGACCCGGGCCCGGACGGTGGGGTAGCTGATCCCGAGCTCGCGCTCCATGTCGCGGAGGTTGCCGCGGCTGCGGAGGAAGCTCTCGAGGACCTGGAGCTGCTCGCGCGACAGGCGCCCGAAGCGCCCGACGGTGAACTCCCCCTCGATGGTCGTCCCGCACTCGCCGCACCGGAGCCGCGTGACCGCGAGCTCGCTTGCGCAGACGGGACAGGTGGAGATGACGTCGTGCGGCACCAGTTGACCTCTCAAGTAGAAACGTGTCTTTCGCTTTTCTAAAGCACGCTTTCTACTTTGTCAAGCATTACGCCGTATCTCGGTGCACTTTGGCCCGCTCACCCGCGGTCGCCGGCACGAATTCGCCCGCAGCTGCTGTCGGGCCCTTCGCCCGCGTGCGAAAATCGGCGCAGGCTGCAACGCACCCGATACCCCGGGTGCCCCTCGCCCGTCCGCGACGGAATGCGCCGACGGGCATGGTGGGGACCCAACCGAACGGAGGGACACGCGTGACCATCATCGAGCGCATCCGCGGCGAACGCCGCCCCGTCCAGTTCGGGCGTATTGCGAAGGACCTCATGAACCGAGACATGAACGCCCTCGGTCGCGACGCGTCCGGCGTCCTCGACCAGGTCAAGGACATCCGGATCGCGGCGGCCGACGCCATCGAGCACTTCCAGTCCCTCGCCTCCGACGCGGCCGACCGCGCGGGCGAGGCCTTCGAGCAGGTGGGCGACGCGTTCGACCACTTCGGCGACGAGGCCGCCAAGGCGACAACCCGCGCCACGAAGGACGTCTCCAAGGCGACGAAGGACGTCTCCGTCGACGCCGGCAAGGGGGTCGACGACCTCGCGGAGCGCATCCGCAAGGCGCTGCCGACCGACCGCATCGGCAAGATCGTCGAGAACCTCGAGCGCGATCTCCCGACCACGGACAAGGGCCGCTACGACCGGGCCTACAGCCGCGGCTGGGCGCGCGCCCGGACCGGGTTCGTCATCGTCGGCGCGGCCGCCGGGATCGCGGCCGGGATCGCCGGCGCATTCCTGCTCGACCCGAGCGAGGGCCCGCGGCGACGCGAGGCGCTCCGCTCGAAGGTGCGGAGCACGACCGAGGGCGTGACCGGCCAGCTGAGCCGCACCGCCTCGATGGCGACGGAGAAGGCCCGGGGGCTCGCGGTCGATCGTGGCCTCATCAAGCCCGACGGCGCCGACGACACCAAGCGGATCGCCGCGTCCGCAACGCCCCTCGTGCCGGTCATGGACATCCCGTCGTCCAACGGCTACGGCGACACCGAGCCCGTGATGCCGCTGGCTGACGGCCCGGTCACCGATCCGTCGTCGATCGAGCGCGAGCCGTTCGCGACGCCCGACGGCGGCCTCATCGGTGGCATCACCGCAGCCGAGGAGGCCGCGAAGGGCGACGAGGCCACCATCTAGTCATCGTCATCCGTCCATCGCGATCGCGGTCGTTCGTGGCCGCCGGGTCGCGGCGCGCGTCCGTGGGGCCGAGAGCTCCTCGGGGTCACTATCTGGTCATCGGCCGGCACACCTGACCGGCCACCGACCAGGACCCCGAAAGGAGACGCGTGATGTCCTCCGCCCAGACCCCGTACCTCGAGGTTGACGCCATCGGCGTCCTCCCCACCATGATCTTCTTCCTCGTGCTCCTCCTCGCCGCGCTCGGGATCGTCGCCCACGTCGCGTTCGCCTGACCGCCGCGCTCCCCTCCCGCCTCTCCGCGAACCCCGCCCGACCGGCGGGGTTTCGTGCGTCCAGGGGCCGTTACGGGGCCTGGTCGAGCTCGATCACCTCGCCCGGGGCGACCACGCGGACCGGGACGTCCGGCGCGAGGCGGGCCATCGCCGCGACGAACCGGCCTCCCGGAGACTCGAACGGCTGCGGCGCGACCCGGCGCAGCCCGGCGGGGTAGAAGGTGCCCCAGTGGATCGGCACGGCGAGTCGCGGCCGGAGGATCGCGGCGGCCTGGGCCGCCCGCTCCGGGTCCATGTGCCCCTCCCCGAGCGTCGGTCCCCAGCCGCCGACCGGGAGCAGCGCCACGTCGAGCATCCCGGCGAGCTTCTCCATCTCGGCGAACAGGTCCGTGTCGCCCGGGAAGTAGACCGTCCGCGACCCGCGGACGACCACGCCGATCGGCGGCCCCTCGGGACCGAACGGCTCCCGCTTCCCCGAGTGGTCCGCCTGGACGATGCCGAGCTGGACGCGGTCGATCGTCAGCCGGTCGCCGGGCTCGACCTCCTCGACGGGCCCGAGGTCCCACGTCTTCGCCATCTTCCCGAACCCGCGCGGGACGATGACCGTCGGCTTGCCCGGGATCCGGCGCAGCGACGGCTGGTCGAGGTGGTCGTGATGCCCGTGGCTGATGAACACCGCGTCGAGGTCCGCGAACAGCTCCGGGAGGACGGCCTCGGTCTGGCGCCGCACGGGGCCGAACCCCTCGCGCAGGACCGGGTCGGTGAGGATCCGCAGGTCGTCGACCTCGAGCAGCACGGTCGAGTGGCCGAGGAACGTCAGGCGTCCGCGGGCCGGGCCGGCCTTCGACGCGGGCGAGGCGGCGCGGATCGCACGCCAGGTCTCGTCGCGCGCGGCGTCTCGGTCGTGGGCCATGTGCGCATGGTGCCCGGAATCGGGACGCAGCGGGCGAGCGGTTTCCGCCGGCCTGTGCTCGGCCAGCGATCGTCGGGATGCGATCTTCTTCCTGCCGCTCCAGGCGAGCACCTGACGTGGGGCGCGTGTCGTGCTCGCTCACGAGCCGTCCGAAGAGGCGCGCATCGAGTGATCGGCCACCGAGCAGGGCGCCGAAATTGGGGGCTTGACACCCCATTCAACATGCACACTAGCGTTCAGCAGTTGTTGAATGGTACTAGGAGCCTGAACGTTGAGCCCTTCCGGACCCGCCCCGACCGAACCCGTGCTGTTCCCCGACTTCGAGCCGGAGGACGTGCGGTACATCGGTGACGTGGAGACGCTGCGCGCGATCAGCGACGCCACCCGGATGCGGATCCTCGAGACGATGGTCCAGCGCCGGTCCCCGGCGTGGTCCGTCAAGGAGCTGGCCGCGGCGCTCGAGATGCCGCAGACCCGCCTCTACCACCACGTCGAGCTCCTCCTGGAGCGTGACCTCATCCGCGCGACCGAGCGGCGCGTCGTGTCCGGGATCATCGAGACCCGGTACAGCGTCGCGGCGCTCTCGTTCCAGCTCGACCGGTCGCTGTTCGCGACCGATCAGGCGGCCGGCCTCGAGGTCCTCCACGAGACGCTCCTCGCCGTGTTCGACACCGCCCGCGCCGAGGTGGAGCTCTCGTTCCGCCTCGGGACGATCAAGGCGGACGGACCGTCGGAGGAGCACACGTTCCTCCTGACGCGCGGCCTCACCCGACTCACCACCGAACGTGCCGCCGAGCTTCGGGGTCGCCTCCAGGCGCTCCTCGAGGAGTTCGACGACACCGCCAGCGAGGACCCCGGGGCACGTGCCTTCGGGATCGTCCTCGCCCTCTACCCGATGCCCCCCGCCGGCGGCGACGCCGGCACGAAGGAGCCCTCCGATGACTGACGTCACTGCAGCGCCGAGCATCGGCGTTCGCGACCTCCTCCGCATTCCCGACTTCCGCCGCCTCTACCTCGCCCAGGCGATCTCCGACCTCGGCGACGGGATGACCTACCTCGCGCTGTTCCTCCTCGTCCTGAACCTCACCGGATCCACGGCGGCGATCGCCCTGATGTCGATCCTCGTCGCCCTCCCGCCGGTCACGATCGGCCTGTTCGCCGGCGCCTACGCCGACCGCCACGACCGCCGCCGGATCATGCTCGTGTCGGACGCGCTGCGGGCCGTGGTCGTCGTCTCGATGGTCCTCGTGGCTCGCGCCGACGCGCTCCCCGCGCTGTTCGCGCTCGCCTGCTTCCAGGCCGTCCTCGGCACCTTCTTCTCGCCCGCCCGGGTCGCGATGGTCCCGCGGGTCGTCCCCCAGGACGGCCTGCTCGCCGCCAACTCGCTGAGCCAGGCGACCCGGATGATCATGGGCGTCGTCGGCGCCGGCCTCACCGGGCTCATCGCCGCGGGCGCCGGCCAGGTGTGGCCCGTGTTCCTCGTCGACGGGGCGACCTTCATCATCTCCGTCCTGCTCGTCCTCGGCGTCAGCCGCGAGGCCGGCCTCCCGAGCGCGGCGGCCGCCGCCAGCGCCAAGGCGACCAGCATCGGCTCCGCGGTCCTCGACGGCCTGCAGGTCATCCGCCGGTCCCGGCCGCTCATCGCGGCGCTCGCCGGGATCTCCGTGACGATGCTCGGGATGGGCGCCATCAATGTCCTGTTCATCCCGTTCCTGGTCACCGAGCTCGGCGCCAGCACGGCGTGGGCGGGGCCGCTCGAGGCCGCGCAGACGATCTCGATGATCGTCGCAGGCGGCGTCGTCGCCAGCCTCGCGACCCGCGTCAGCGTCCCGCGCCTGTTCGTGGGCGGGATCGTGGGCCTCGCGGCCTGCGTGGGCCTGCTCGCCATCGCCCCCGGGCCGTGGGCGCTGCTCGTGATCATGTTCGCCGTCGGGCTGTTCGTCATGCCGGTCCAGGCCACGACGATGACCCTCGTCCAGCGGAGCACCGGCGACGGGACGCGCGGCCGGGTCGCCGGGACCCTCAACGCGGCCATCCAGACGGCCTCGATCGGCTCGATGGCAGCGGCCGGCATCCTCGCCGACGTCATCGGCATCCGGTCGGTGTTCGCGCTGGGCGCGCTCGTGGCGCTCCTCGCCGCGGTCGTCGCCGCGTTCCTGTTCCGCGGGGCGCCTGCCAGCCAGCCTGCTGCGGCCGCCAGGCCGGAGGCATCGGCCGCCGCCTGATCGCTCAGCGCACAACGAAGAACGGCGCCGGCCTCGTGGCCGGCGCCGTTCTCGTGCGTTCCAGGGAAGGAGGCTCAGCCGCCGGCGCGCCAGTCCGCCACGGTGTTCTTCATCCGCCCGATCACCGAGCGGTAGTACCGGCTCGGTGCGTACGGATCCATCCGGGCGGTGACGCCCGACGAGCTTCGACGAGGTGAAGCTGAAGTGGTACGTCATCGTCTCGTTCGGATCGCTCCAGAACAGGGACGACATCGTCATCGACGCCGACGCGCGGAACAGGCCCTTGAGCACGTAGTCGATGTTCGTGATCCCGCTCGCGAACACCGCCTGGGCGCCCGCCCTGAGGAACGGGTAGCCGTAGTTGTCCACGCGCTTGATCGCGGTCGACCTGGTGGGGTTCCCGGCGCCCCACTCGTTGTTGCCGGACGCGTAGCACAGCCGGTTGAGCATCACGACCGAGTGGCTCGCGAGGTCCAGCTTGAGCATGTAGTCCTGGCCGTAGTACTTCGTGTTCGAGTTCCCGTTGCCGTAGCTCGAGTTCAGGCCCATGCCGTTCTTCGAGGACGTGGAGTACGGGTAGTGGGGGCTCGGCCAGCCATTGCCATGACCGAGGTAGATCAGCACGTTCGCCCCGACCGCCGCGTCCCGGACGCGGGTCCACGTGGCGTAGGGGCTGTAGATCTCCCGGACCGAGGCGCCGTAGCTTCGAGCCTGGCTCGGCGAGCTTGCGGGCGCTGTCCTTGTAGGACGCCGTGGCGGAACCCACGGGACCGACGACGATGACGACCTTGCGGGTCGCTGCATGGGCCTCCGGGGCCGATGCGGTCGCGCCGGTGACGACGACGAGAGCGGCGAAGATCGAGATCAGCAGCGATCGGATCTTCCTGGCGGACGCCCGCTGGGCGCCTCGACTGTGATCAGGCAACAGTCATGCCTCCTTCCTGCCGGAACGCACGACTGGGAATCGTGCGACGGTGCGGGGGTGGCCGTCGGCGGCAGGCAAAGGGGCGGCCGGGCACGTGGCTGCGCGGTGGCTGGGCCAGGAGATCGCCTGGGGGCGATCAGGGTGCCGGGTGGCGTACCACCCGAGAGGTGCGACAGGGTGCCTGCCGTGGGCGACGGCTCTTCGGTTTTCTTGGCCTGTCTGCGATCGGGTGGCGACCTGGGGGTCTGCCGAAGTATGCCAGATGCCCCAACCGGCGACCGAGTGCCGAACGGCCCGGTGCGCCCGGACGGTATCGTTGGGGGGCAGATCGAGGGTCGGGACACGACTCGCTGCGCTCGGGGAGACGGCGTGACGACAGGATCGGGGGTTGCCCTCGCGACGCAGGGGCTCGCCAAGCGATACGGCCCACGGGTCGCGCTCGACGGGCTGGACCTGCGCGTCCCCGAGGGCGTGGTCTACGGCTTCCTCGGTCCCAACGGCGCCGGCAAGACGACGACGATGCGGATCCTCACCGGGCTCGTGCGCCCGGACGCGGGCCGGGTGGAGCTGCTCGGCCGTCCGTTCGGCCGCGGCGACCGGCGACGGCTGTTCGAGGTGGGGGCGCTCATCGAGTCGCCGGCCTTCTACCCGTTCCTCTCGGGCCGCGAGAACCTGCGCTCGCTCGCGGCGACCGGGGCGCCGGTGTCGTCGGGTCGCATCGACGAGCTGCTCACGCTCGTCAACCTCCGGGATCGCGCGGGCGACAAGGTCTCGGGCTACTCGCTGGGCATGAAGCAGCGCCTGGGGATCGCGGGCGCGCTCCTGTCGGACCCCCGGCTCCTCCTCCTCGACGAGCCCGCGAACGGGCTCGACCCGGCGGGGATCGTCGGGATGCGCGACACCCTTCGGGCGCTCGCGGCGGCCGGCAAGACGGTCTTCGTCTCGAGCCACATCCTGTCCGAGGTCCAGCAGCTCGTGGACGTCGTCGGGATCATCGCCAACGGCCGGCTCGTCCGCGAGGGGCCGGTCGAGACGCTCCTCCGCGAGGAGGGCTCGGTCCGGATCCGCGTGCGCCCCGGCGACGTGGCCCGGGCCGGCGCGGCGCTGGCCGGCGTCGCGGGTGCGCCGGCGGTGTCCGCGGAGACGGATCCCGAGGGCGGCTGGCTGTCCGTGCGCTTCGATCCCGGACGCGCCGACGAGCTGAACCGTGCGCTCGCAGCGGCCGAGATCTACGCCTCGCGGGTCGAGGCGGGCACCAACCTCGAGGCCCTGTTCCTCGACCTGACGGGGTCACGGCCCGACGTCGGGTCCGCGGGCGAACCGGTGCCGCCGCCGGCGACCGGGTGGCGGTCATGAGGCTCCTCGGCGCGAACCTGCGCAAGCTCCTGCGACGGCCGGCCTCGTGGGTCACGCTCCTCCTG
Source organism: uncultured Chloroflexia bacterium (assembly GCA_963768035.1). Taxonomy (GTDB): domain Bacteria; phylum Chloroflexota; class Limnocylindria; order Limnocylindrales; family CSP1-4; genus CAIXZV01. The sequence goes on along the minus strand of CAVYGJ010000002.1, from coordinate 522,868 downwards.
CTGATCGCGCTCCTCGCGCTCATCTACTTCGCGCTCATCGCGGCGGCGCGGACGGCGACCGATCCCCAGGCCGCGCTCGGCGCCCGCCTGTTCGTGACGTTCCCACGCGCCTACGAGCTGGTGCTCACCCTGATCCTCGGCATCGGTGGGCTGCTCGCCGTCACCTACGGCGCCGCGATCGGCGGCTCCGAGTGGGGCTGGGGGACGCTCAAGGCCGCGGTCGCACGGGGCGAGAGCCGCAGCCGGTACTCGCTCCTCAACTACGCCGCCGTCGCCGTGTTCGTGATCATCGGGCTCGCGCTCGCGTTCCTCATCGGCGTGGTCGGCGCGGCGATCGGCGCCCTCGTCCTCGGCGCGGGGCTCGACGGCATGACGGACCGCGACGGCCTCCTGGGGCTCCCGGAGCTGTTCGGCCGGGCCGGGCTCGCGCTCTCGATGAACGCCGCGTTCGGCTATGCGATCGCCACGGTCGCGCGCAGCCAGCTCGCCGGCATCGCCGTCGGCGTCGGGCTGTTCTTCGCGGAGGGGATCGCGGGACTGTTCCTGCCCGATGTCTTCCAGTGGTTCCCGTTCTCCGCATCGTCCGCGGTGACCGCGGCGAGCGGTGACGCTGGCATCGGCGGCGGCGGCGGGGCGTCGGCGATCGTCACCCAGCTCGACCCGAACACGGCGATCATCGCGGTCGTCGTGTGGCTCGTCGTCGCGCTGGGCGTGACGGCCGTGTTCACCGAGCGGGCCGAGATCGGCGGCTGACGGTCAGCCCCGCCGGGCGACGGGCGCGAGGCGCCCGCCGGTGAGCGCGACGAGGTCGGTCGCGGAGAGCTCGATCTCGAGGCCGCGTCGGCCGGCCGAGACGTGGATCGTCGGCCATGCGGCGGCGCTCTCGTCGAGCGCCGTGGGCAGGGCACGCCGGGTCCCCAGGGGCGAGATCCCGCCGAGGACGTAGCCGGTCGCCCGCTCCGCCTCCGCGGGCGGCGCGACCGCCGCCTTGCGCCCGCCGAGCGCGTCCGCGACGGCCTTGAGGTCCACCTCGCCGTCCGCCGGGACGATGGCGATCCCGAGCCGGCCGTCGACCGTCACGACGATCGTCTTGAACACCCGCGCGGCGTCGATCCCGAGGGCCGCGACGGCCTCGAGCGCATACCCGCGGCCGCCGTCCTGCAGCGTGGCGCGGGCGTCGTGCGCATATTCATGCACCTCAAACGTGATCCCCGCGCGCCTCGCCGCATCGATCGCGCGTGTTCCCTGTGCGCCCACGGACCCATTGTCGGCTATGCTCCGCGTGTCCGGCGGATGCCGCCGCCCTCGCAGCCGACACGCTGCCATCGCGTGGGCGCCGCCCCGGACCACCACATTACGGATCGCACGCACGCGGTCGTTGCCCATGGCGGCCGAAACGGAGAACCAGAACAACTTGACGTTCGAAGAGCTGGGGCTCTCGCCCGTCCTCCTGCGCACTGTCGCGGAAGAGGGGTACACGGAGCCGACGCCCGTCCAGCAGCGGGCCATCCCGATCGTGCTCGCCGGGCGGGACATCCTCGCCGCAGCGCAGACCGGCACCGGCAAGACGGCCGCGTTCACGCTCCCGATCCTTGACCGCCTCGCGCCGTACGCGAACACGTCCTTCTCGCCCGCCCGGCACCCGGTGCGCTGTCTCGTCCTGACGCCGACGCGCGAGCTCGCCGTCCAGGTCGCCGACTCGGTGAAGACCTACGGGCGACACGTGCCCCTCCGCGCGGCCGTCGTCTACGGCGGCGTGCCGCTGGACCCGCAGATCAAGGAGCTCCGGGGCGGGATCGAGATCCTCGTCGCCACGCCGGGCCGGCTGCTGGACCTCGTGGGCCAGCGCGCGGCGAACCTCGCCCAGGCGGAGATCCTCGTCCTCGACGAGGCCGACCGGATGCTGGACATGGGCTTCATGCCCGACATCCGGCGCATCCTCGACCTGCTCCTCGCGCGCAAGCAGACGCTCCTGTTCAGCGCGACGTTCAGCGACGACATCAAGCGGCTCGCGGGCTCGATCCTCAACAACCCCGAGACGGTCGAGGTCTCCCGACACGGCACCGCCGCCGAGACGGTGAGCCAGCTCGTCTACCCCGTCGACCGCGAGCGCAAGGAAGAGCTCCTCGCGCACCTCATCATCGAGGGCGACTGGCACCAGGTGCTCGTGTTCACCCGGACCAAGCTCGCGGCCTCGCGGCTTGCCTCGTGGCTGGACCGGCACGGCGTGGCCGCGACCGCGATCCACTCCGACCGGGCGCAGAGCGACCGCACCAAGGCGCTCGAGGCGTTCAAGAACGGCGAGATCCGGTGCCTCGTGGCGACCGACGTGGCGGCCCGCGGCCTCGACATCGACGCCCTCCCGCACGTCGTCAACTTCGAGCTCCCCTGGAACCCCGAGGACTACGTCCACCGGATCGGCCGCACGGGCCGCGCGGGCGCAACGGGCGACGCGGTGAGCCTCGTCACGATCGACGAGGCGGACCTGCTGCGCAGCGTCCAGCGGCTCCTCCAGCGCGCGATCGAGTGGGAGGTCGAGCCGGGCTTCGAGCCGCGCCAGCGCGACGCGCAGCCGCTTCGCGGGCCCCGCGCCGCGGGTGGCTCGTCGACTGGCAGCCGCGGCCGCTCGTCGGCGAGCACCTCGCGCCGCCGCACGAGCGTCGCCTAGGCCCGTTTCCGCTCCGCCCGGCGGCGAGCGCCGCGCTCCGTCACGCCTGACCGTGGTCTCACGGACCGTGAGACCACCCACCGGGGACGCGCCCAGAGCGCGATCCGTGGTGCCCTTGACCGCGGATCCGCCACAGGGCGCCATCGATGAGCGATTCCGAGGCGCTACGGGCCGCAGGACTGCCCGCGCAGCGCCTCGAGAGGCGATCTCATGGTCCTGGAGACCACACCCGCTGCGCGATGAGCGCCGAGCGCCGCCGGGCCCGCCGAGTGCCGGGGCCAGCTCCCTACTTGACCGGGGCCACGATCTTGATCAGGCGGTGCATGAGCACGGCCGGGTCGTAGGTGTTCTGGTTGGTGAGGATCGCGATCGAGATCCCCGGGCCGCGGAGATAGCGGACCGTGTTCTGGAACCCGAGGTAGCGGCCCGAGTGGCCGAGCGTCTTCTGGTGCTCGATCGTGATGACCTGGACGCCGAGCCCGTAGGTCACGATCGCGTGCATCGCCTTGGTGTACTTCGAGTCCGCGATCATCGCCCGGTACGTCTTCGGGCTGACGAGCTGCCCCGACCCGTAGGCCTGCATCCAGCGCGCCGCGTCCGTCGCGGTGCCCGGCGATCGACCCCGCACCGCCTGCGGCGGACACGACCGAGCGGAACGGCATCACGGTGGAACGGCCCGCCACGGGCTTGACGACCGAACCCGAGGCGGTCCGCGTGAGCCGGTAGCCCGTCGCACCGGTGGCGCGCGGCTTCTCGGCGACCTGGTACCAGGCCGTGTTGAGCTGGAGCGGGTCGAGCAGCCTGGTCCGGACCTCGGCCGACAGCGGGTTCCCGGTCACGTTCTTCACGAGCTCGCCGAGGAGCAGGTAGTTCGTGTTCGAGTAGTCGTACACGGTGCCCGGCTTCGGGCGGATCTTCGGGACGTAGCGCCATGCCCGCTCGGGCGTCCACGTCGCGCGCTTGTCGGCCTGGAGCGCCTTGTCGATCTTCGAGTTCGAGAAGAAGTCCGGCAGGCTGCTGCGGTGGTCCATGAGCATCCGGACGGTGATCCGCTTGTCGAGGCCGTACTCCGGGAGGTACTCGGCAGCAGGCCGGTCGAGCCCGACCTTGCCCTCGTCAACGAGCTGGAGCACGACCGCCGCGGTGAACGTCTTCGACACCGAGGCGAACGCGAACGCGGTCCCGGTGGTCATCGGCACGTCGTCCGCGACGTTGGCGCTGCCCGTGGTGCCGGCCCATGCCCGGCCGTCGTCCCACGCGATGGCGACCGAGATGCCCGGGATGCCGGTCTTGCGGCGGAAGTCGTCGATTGCCCGCTGGAGGCGGTTGCTCGGGACGCCGGCGAGGGGCTCGCTGGGCGTGGGCGTCGGCGTCGGGCTCGGCTGCGGCGCGTCGGTGGCACTCGGCGTCGGATCCGGCGTCTCCTCGGGCGCGATCGAGGCCCCGACGTCCGCGGTCGCGGTCGCGCGATCGACCGGCGTCGCGCTCGGCAGCGTCGTGGCCCCGGCGATGGCGATGCTGTCCGGGTTCCGATTGGGCGTCGCGAACACGCCGGTGACCGCGAGCAGTGCGGCGATGACGGCGACCGCCGCGATGCCGATCCCAGCCCTCGAGCGGAGGACGCCCGAGGCGCCGCCCCGGCCGGCACGCGAGGACCCGTCCCGCCGGGGCGGGATCGGGCGGGCGTGCGGCGAGCGGTCGCGCTCCGTGGGCTGGTTCGGCATGATGGTGAGACGATAGCGCGGGCGGCCGATACCGGTCTCCGGCGAGCGACGCGCCCGCGCCTGCCCCCACTCCTCGCACTCCCCCCGAAAGCTGGCTCCCCCACGATGCCCGACGACCGCAGCGCCGCCACCCTCCTCCGCGAGGTCGGTCTCATGGCCGACGGACCCGTCCAGTGGGGCAAGCCGGTGCGCCACGGCGCGCCGGGCGTGTACATCATCGAGCTCGCCGCGCCGCAGCCGAGCCCGGCGCTCGACCTGTCGACCGTCGGCAAGTGGCTCGAGCGAGTCCCCGAGCTCCAGCTCGACGGCGCGCGACCGGTGTCGAAGGAGCTCCAGGCCCGGCTCGGACGGTTCTGGCTCCCCTCGCAGCCGATCGTGTTCATCGGCTCCACGCCGGGGTCGCTCGCGGGCCGCGTCGCGGCGATCGTCAAGACCATCCCGGGCGACCGCAAGCCCGCGGCGTCCGGGTTCTGGCTGCACTTCCTCCGGGCGATGCCCGACCTCCGCGTCTGGTGGGCCGCGACCACGGCCGTCGAGGAGTACGAGGACGCGCTGCTCGAGGCGTTCGCGGCCGGTGTCCCGGCGGCGGAGGCCAAGGCGCTCCCTGACCCGTCGATCGTCCTGCCGTGGGCGGTCCTCCGGTCGACGTCGGGCGCCCGCAAGCCGACGGGGATCACCAACCCGCTCCTCCCTGAGGTCAAGGCACCCGTGCCGGTGCCCGTGACCCGGATCGTCGACCTGCCGCCGGCCGAGGCCGACGGCGCCCGCGACGAGGCGAAGCGCGGCCGCCGCCCGGCGCCGGGACGGGGCACCGGCCGGATCGCGTCGGCCGCCGCGTTCGCGGCCCAGGGCTCCCCGCGCAAGGTCCACGAGCCCGTCTACCTCTCGCCCGAGGGCCTCGCACGTCTCGAGGCGGAGCACGCCGAGCTGGTCGCCCAGCGGCCGGACGTGATCCGGCGCATCGCGACGGCCCGGGAGCACGGCGACCTCAAGGAGAACGCCGAGTACCACGCGGCGCGCGAGGAGCAGGGGTTCCTGGAGGGGCGGATCAAGTCGCTCGAGGCGAAGCTCAAGATCGCGGTCGTCGTCGCGCCCACGGAGCGTGGCGCGTTCGTGGAGCTCGGCTCACACGTCCGGGTGGAGGTCGACGGCGAGGAGACGACGATGCAGGTCGTCTCGTCCGCGGAGGCGAACTCGCGCGAGGGCCGGATCTCCTCCGTGTCGCCGGTCGGCGCGGCGCTCATGGGCCGCAAGGTGGGCGACGTCGTGACGATCGTCACGCCGGGCGGCAACATCCGCTACGCGGTGCTCGAGATCTCCTGACCCCGGCACACGCAAAACCGGCGACCCGGGTGGGCCGCCGGTCTGGCTTCAGGCGTGGGAGAGTCGGAGACCGAAGACGCGGCGTGCGTCGGCCTTCCGGTTCTCCTGCTTGTTGATCCGCACTGCGAGGCGAGTCGCCGCCGCGTCGCGGCGGAGGGCGTCCTGCTGGCGGAGGACCATTCGAAGGTCCATCTGCGTGCCGTACATCTCTGTGGTCTCCTTTCCCCGGCCCGATTGCTTCGTTCCGGTGAGGAGATCATCTGCCCAAACGGGGCGCGCGGAGACGGACGGAGATGCCCAATCGGGTGCGCTGAACGACGGGTGGCGCGCTACGTCAGATGACGCGTCGCCGGGTCAGCCGCGGGGGTCGGCCAGCTTGTGCTCGACGGCCCACAGGGCCGCCTGCGTCCGCGACGCGAGACCGAGCTTGCCGAGGATGTTCGACACGTACGTGCGCGCGGTGCGCTCCGTGATGAACAGCTGGGCCCCGATCTCCTTGTTGGACATGCCCTGGCCGAGGAGCCGCATGACGTCCTTCTCGCGGTCGGTGAGCGGCTCGACGGGCTCGGGGTCCTTCTTCGCGCGCATCCGCTGCGCCAGCAGCCGGGCGACCTGCGGGTCGAGGTGGACCTCGCCGGCGAAGGCGGCGCGGATCGCCTGGGCGACCTCCTCCGCTTCCGCGTCCTTGAGCACGTAGCCCGACGCGCCGGCCTCGAGGGCCGCCGTGACCTTCTCCTCCTCGATGAAGCTCGTCATCGTGACGATCTCCGTCTCGGGCAGCTCGGCCTTGATCCGGCCGATCGCGGTGATGCCGTCCATGTTCGGCATGAGGAGGTCCATCAGGACGACGTCCGGGGTCAGGCGGCGGGTCATCGCCACGCCCTCCGAGCCGTCGGATGCCTCGCCCACGACCTCGATGTCGGGCAGCAGGTCGAAGAAGGCGCGAAGGCCCATCCGGACGACGGCGTGATCGTCGACGATGAGCACGCGTATCCGCTGGACGGCGTCCGTCATGGGGTCTCCGGGTGGCGTGGCGACCGTGGTCGCGGGGGCTGTCGGCATCGGGGAGTCTACTACAGGATCAGGCCCGCTCCGCGGACGGGAACGGGCCTCGGGGAGGGGTCGGTGGGCTGGCTTTCGGGATCGTCGGCGCGCGATTCCGTGACCGAATCGACGGCCTCGGGCAGGCGGCTGTCCATGCACCGCCCGATCGCGTTGGAGAGGTCGCCGGGCTTGAACGTCTTGCGCACGAACCCGTCGGCGCCGGCGTCGAGGGCCTGGTGCTCCAGGTCGGGCGACCAGCCCACGGCGAGGATCGCGGTCCCGGGGTCCATCGCGCGGAGGCGCCGGATCAGGGCCATGCCGTCGGACACCTCGGGCAGGCGCGGGTCGAGGATCACGACGTCCGGGTGATGCGCCCGCGCGATGCCGAGCGCCTCGGCGACGTGTCCCGCCGACCCGACGACGTTGAACCGGTGGCGGATGCCGAGGATCCCCACGATGCTCTCACGCGTCCGGTCGTCGGCGTCGACGACGAGGATGCGGAGCGCGCCGTGCATGCCGACGGGATCGGCAGCATGGTCGGGTTCGGGGGCGGCAGACATGCCCCGATCGTGCCCGAGGGCCCGGCCGCCGGTCAGGGACGTTGGCCGGGGGTCCGTGTCCGGCAAATGACGTAGCGGCGACGCGACGTCCGTCGCGCGCCGTGCGGCGCCCGCGTCAGACGAGCTCGTCCTCGCGCACGTTGGCGATGCTCTCGGGCACCACCTCGGGGACCACGACCTCGATCGTCGTGCCCTCGCCGTGGGCCGTCGTCACCGTGATCCGTCCGCCGAGCCGCTCCGCACGGGAGCGCATCCCCGCGAGGCCGAGGTGGCCGTCCGGGACCGCGGTCGGGTCGAACCCGCGGCCGTCGTCGATGACCCGCAGCCGGACCCCCTCCGCGACCCGGTCCAGCTCCAGCCGCACCTGGCGCGCGCCCGCGTGCTTGACGACGTTGTGGAGCGCCTCCTGGGCGATCCGGTAGAGCGTCTCCTCGACGTCGAGCGACGGCCGCCCCACGAGATCCGCCTCCACCACGACCGGCAGCCCGATCCGGCCGGACAGCGACGCCGAGTGCGTCCGCAGCGCCTGGATGAGCCCGTGCTCCTCGATGTTGCCCGGGCGGAGCTCGAAGATCAGGGCGCGCATCTCGGCGAGGGCGTCGCGCTGGAGCTCGCGCAGCGACGCGAGCTTCTCGGGCACCTTGGTGGGGTCCCGATCGAGGAGGAGCTCGATGGACCGCGACAGCAGGGTCATCGAGAACAGCGCCTGGGTCACCGAGTCGTGGAGCTCGCGGGCCAGGTGCGCCCGCTCCTCGGACGAGGCGAGCTCGGCCGCCTGGCGGCGCAGGCCGCGCTCCAGCTTCTCGCGGTCGGACACGTCGCGGGCCGCACCGTGCGCCCCGAGGAACCGGCCGTCGGCCACCATCCCGATGCCCGTGACCTCCATCGCGAGGTCGCGCCCGTCGCGGGTCCGGACGTTGAGGCGCGAGCGGTGTGCCTCGGTCGGGCGGCGCTGGAGCCAGCGGAAGCGCGCGATCGCGCCGCGCCGGCCCTCGTCCGGGGCGAGGTCGGCGAACGAGCGCCCGACGAGCTCGTGGGTCTCCCAGCCGAGGATCTGCTCCGCCTGGTCCGACACGAACGTGAACCGGCCGTCGGCATCGGTCATCCAGACGAGGTCGGGCGACGACTGGACGAGATATCGGTAGCGCTCCTCGCTCTCGCGCAGCTCGCGCTCGAGGCGCTCGCGCTCGGCGACGTCCCGGGCGATCCCGTAGACGTTCTCCACCTCGCCGTCGTGGACGACCGCCACCGAGGACACCTCGAACGGGTGCAGCGACCCGTCCTTGTGGCGGATGTCGAGGCGATGGGTCTGCGTCACGCCGGGCTCGCGTGCGAGCCGCGCCCAGTTGTCGTTCGTCATCTGGACCGACTGCTCGTCGATGAACTCGCGGAACGGGTGGCCCAGCACCTCGTCAGGCTCCCAGCCCAGGAGGTCCCGGACGCGATCCGAGACGAAGACGTACTGGCCCACCTTGTTGGTCGCCCAGATGAGGTCCGGCGACGACTGGATCACCGAGCGGTAGCGCTCCTCGGAGTCGCGCAGCTCGCGCTCCAGGCGCTCCCGCTCGCTGATGTCGCGCGCGGACCCGTGGACGCCGGCGAACTCCCCCTTGCCGTCGAGCTGGCCGACCGAGTGGATCTCGACCGGCACCGTGCCGCCGTCCTTGTGGCGCAGCTCGAGGCGCAGGACCTGCGACACGGACGGGTCCGCCGCCACCTGGCCCCAGCGCTCGATCGCGACACCGATCGTCTCGGGCGTGATGATCGAGTCGAACGTCTCGCCGATGACCTCGGCCGGGGTGAAGCCCGTGAGCTGCTCGATCGTCTCGGACATGTACAGGAAGCGCGTCTGGGCGTCGGCCGAGAACACGACGTCCGGGGCGTTCTCGACGAGGAACCGGTAGCGCTCCTCCGACGAGCGGAGCTGGGTCTCGAGGCGCTCGCGCTCGCTGATGTCGCGGGCGACGCCCCGGATCGCCTGGAGCTGCCCGGTCTCGTCGACCTGGCCGACGACGCTGACCTCGAACGGGATCAGGCGGCCGCTCGTCTTGTGCCGGATGAGCAGCCGGTCCGTGGACGGCTTGCCGGGGTTGGCCGAGATCTCCGCGAGCCGCTGCGCCGCCTGGGGGAACGCGGACATGTCGATGAAGTCCGTGAACTGGCGCCCGATCATCTCGTCCGGCGCCCAGCCGATGACCTCCTCGGTCCGGTCCGAGTAGAACGTGTAGACGCCGTTCCCATCCATCTCGAAGATGAGGTCCGGCGAGCTCTGGACGAGGCCGCGGTAGCGCTCCTCGCTGGCACGCAGGTCGCGCTCGAGGCGCTCCGTCTCGCTGATGTCGCGGAGGGTCCCCTGGGCGCCGCGGAACTCGCCGCCCTCGAACGTGGCGACCGCCGACACCTCGGACGGATACGTGGTCCCGTCCTTGCGGCTCAGGACGAACCGGAGCCGCCACAGCGCGTCCGGGGTGGAGGCCAGGCGCTTCCACGCCTCCGACGCCTCCGCGTGCGAGTCGGGGGCGACGATCTCGGCGAAGTGGCGGCCGACGATCTCCTCCGCCTTCCAGCCGAACAGCTGCTCCGCTCCCTCGCCCATGAACGTGAACCGGCCCTCGGCGTCGTTGCGCCAGATGACGTCCGGCGAGGCCTGGACGAGGCCGCGGAAGCTGGCCTCCGACGCCTCGAGCCGCGCCAGCAGGTCCGAGTTCGAGAGCGCGATCGCCGCGTGGTCGGCGAGCGCCTGGAGCATCGTGAGCCGGTCCTGCGAGATCGGCCCCGGCCGGCGGTAGCTGATCGCGAGCGTCCCGATGACCTCGCCGCCGGGCGCGTGGAGCGGCGCCGCGGCCATCGCGCCGAGGCCCATCCGCTCGGCCACCTCGAGGTCGCCCTCGTCGCGCGGGATCCGCGGGTCGGTCGCGTAGTTGGGCGTCCAGACGATCCGGCCCTGCCCGGCCGCGAGGCCGTTGATGCCGCCGTCGATCGGGAACTCCTGGACGCGCAGCCAGTCGCGCTTGCCGTCGTCCATGCCGCCCGCGATGACCACCGGGCGGACGAACGTGCGGTCCTCGCTCATGCGCGTGAGGTGCGCGCCGTCCGAGCCCAGGACGCGCCGCGTCTCGTCCACGATGAGCCCGAGGATGGTCTCGGGGTCGCGGATGGCCGTGACCCGGGCCGCGATCTCGCGCAGCGTCCGCTCCGTCTCGGCGCGCCGGGCCGTCTCCTCGCGAGAGCGGCCGAGCTCGCGGATGAGCTCCGCGTTGTGGATCGCGATCGTCGCGAGGTCGGCGAGCGCCGCGAGCGTGGACGCCTCCTCCTCCCCGAAGTGGCCGACCTCGGGCGCGTGGACGGCGAGCGTGCCCAGCACCACGGCCTCGCCGATGAGCGGCGCGAACGCCATCGAGCGGATGTCGTGCTCCTCGAAGAACGACGCGATGGCCGGCCCGTCCGCGAAGCGCGGGTCGGCGGCGTAGTCGTCGGTCACGATCACGCGCCGCTCGCGGATCGCGAGGAACACGCCGTCGTCGGCCGCCTTGCGCTCCTGGGAGCCGGTCCTGACCACGTCGTCGATGCCGGCGTCGTACGCCCAGTGGATCTCGCCGGTCGCCGGGTCGAGGAGGTCGATGACCGCGCCGCTCGACCCGAGCAGGCGGGCCGCCTCGTCGACGACGTCCTGGAGGAGCTCCGCCGGGTCCTGGATGGTCATCATCCGGCGGGCGATCTCGCGCAGCGCGCGCTCGGCGTCCGCGGTCCGCCCGAGCGCGGCCTGCGACGAGGCGAGCCGGTCCACGAGCCGGGCGTTGGTGATCGCGATCGCCGCCTGGGTCGCGAGCGCCGCGATGAGCCGGGTGGCGTCCTCGCCGAACGCGTCCACGGCGCGGTGGGCCGCCTGGAGCACGCCCAGCAGGCCTTCCTCGCCGATGACGGGCGCGGCGATGATCGAGTGGAGGCCGACCGACGTGACGCCCTCGTCGCCCTCGGGGTAGTGGCGGAACCGCGTGTCGCGCATGTAGTCGCCCGAGACGACCGGCCGCCCCTCGCGCAGCGCGAGACCCACGAGGCCGGTCGGCGGCGCGTCCGGGCCATCGCCCACGACCTCCACCGCCACGATCCGGTCGTTGAACGGCGTCTCCGGGGGGAACGTCCACAGCAGCGAGCCGGTGAGCGGCTCGATGAGGTCGAGCCGCGCCCGCTCCCCGCCGAGGAGCCGTGCGGCCTCGTTGACGATCCGGTTGAGGATGTCGGCCGGGTCGTCGCCCATCGCGCCCAGGCGGGACGCGATCTCGCGCAACGCGCGCTCCTCCTCGGCCCGCTGGGCGAGCGTCTCGCGCGACCGGCCGAGCTCCTCGATGAGCCGGGCGCGGCCGAGGGCGACGGCCGACTGCCCGGCGATCGTCTCGAGCAGCGATGCGTCCTCCGGGCCGAACGCGTCCTCCTTGGTGGACCACACCGTGATCGCGCCGAACGGGCCCTGGTCGCCGAACAGGGGCGTCGCGATGACGCCGTGGATGCCCTTCGAGCGGACGTACGTGTCGGGGCCGGTGCCGTGGACGAGGTTCTCGTCGCTCAGGTAGTCGCGGCTGATGTACGTCTTCCCGGTCAGGACGGCGCGCCCCGACGCCCCGACCTCGAGGCTGTCGTTCGGGTCTCGCGGCCAGTCGGTCTCGAGGATCTGCTCCTCGCCGGCCGAGTACAGGCCGCGCAGGAGGCGGACCTCCGGGTCGACGATGTCGATCCGGGCGCCGTCGCCGTCGAGCAGCCGGAGCGCCTCGTCGATCGTGTGCTGGACCACCGCCTCCGGGTCGCGTGCGCCGGAGATCCGGGTGCCGAGCTCGCGCAGCGAGCGCTCGATGGTCGCCTTGCGCTCGATCGCGCCCCGCGAGCGGTCGAGCTCCTCGATGAGCCGCGAGTTGGCCATCGCGAACGCCGCGTGGTCGGACAGGGCGCGGACGAGCGCGATCTGGGGCGCCGTGAACGCATCCGCCGTGTGCGAGAACGTGCCGAGCGCCCCGAACACCTCGTCGCCCGCGGTCAGCGGCGCCACGACCATCGAGCGGATCTCGATCTCGTCGACGAAGCGGTCCGTCGCCTCCGCGTGGACGAACCGGGTGTCCGCCGCGTAGTCGCCGGTCACGACGACCCGTCGATCGGCGACGGCCTTGCCGAACATGCCGACGCCGATCGGGAGCCGGAGCGTCCGCATCCGGTGGTCCGCGGCCAGCTCCGAGATGCCGGCCGAGTGGGTGAACCGCATGAGCCCGGTCTCGGGCTCGATGAGGTACAGGAACGCGCCGTCGGCGCCGAGCAGCCGGGCGGCCTCCTCGGCGGCGCCCTGGAGCAGCGCCGCGAGGTCGCCCCCGTGGGCGTGCGGCGGCTCAGCGGCGGCATCCGCGCGCGGAGCGGCGGCCGAGGCCGCCGGCGCGGCCTTCGGCGCCTTGGGGGTCTTGGAGCGGGTTCGGGTGGATGCCACGACGCGATCGAGTCTAAACGGCGATCACCGATCGGGCCTACGTCATCCGTCGCGCCAGGTGCTCGTCGGATGTCGACGCGGCGACGGCGACCTTCGTGGTCGGCGGCAGGCGATCCGCGTCCGGGGCGATGGGACCCGTGCCCGCCGCACAGTTCGGTCATCGCCGGCGGCACGAACGCCGGACGCACTGCCAGTCAGCAGGAAGCACGTCACCACCACACGTCACCCCGGAGGTTTCCACCCGTGAACGACTCGACCAAGAGCGACATGACCGTCGCAGGCGTCGCCCTTCGCTTCGGCATCGTCGCCCTGACCCTGGGCACGGCCTACATCCACAGCACCCTCGGCGGGCTGCTGTTCACCCTCAACGCCACGGGCTACGCGGTGTTCGCGATCGCGATGATCGTCCCGATCTCGCTCGCCGTCCGCTTCCGCTGGCTCATCCGCCTCGGCCTCATGGGCTACGCGGCCACCGCGATCTTCATGTGGGCCATCCAGGGCCCGTACTACACGACCGCCTACATCGCCAAGGGCATCGAGGTCGCGCTGATCTTCCTCCTCGTCGTGGACTTCCTCCGCGCCGATGGCAACCCGGTCAAGGTCGTCAAGCGCGAGGTCAAGGCGGGGCTCGCCAAGATCGGCCTCCGCCCGGCCGGCGCCGCGTCCGCCTGACGCTCCACGCCCCGGCGCCGGCCGCTCCCGGCGCCGGGGCGGACCCCGCTTCGACCTCCTCCCGACCCTGACTCCCCGAGGTACCAGATCCGTGAAGCGCCTCATCGCCACCCTCGCGCTCGCGACCGTCGCGCTCGCGGCGGCCGCATGCAGCACCACCAACGCCGGCGGCCCGACGGCCCCGGCCGCCCCCGCGGACCCGAACGCGCCGGTCGTCGTCGCCAAGGACATGCAGTTCGCCACCAAGGACGTCCAGGTCCCGGCCGGCAAGGCCTTCCAGCTCTCGTTCACCAACAACGACGGTGCGCCGCACAACGTGGCGATCTACACCGACTCGTCGGCCTCGACCAACCTGTTCCGCGGCGAGATCTTCTCGAGCGCGACCAAGGTCGAGCAGGTTCCGGCCCTGGCCGCCGGGACGTACTTCTTCCGGTGTGACGTGCACCCGGACATGCAGGGGACCATCACCGCCAAGTAGGCGGGACCGATCCCTCGCACCGCGTCCAACGCGCCCCGGCCACCCATCGCGGTGACCGGGGCGCATCCGTCTGCCCGGGCCTGTTCGCCCGATCGCCCGTGCGTCGGCTACGATTCGGGCCCGCCCAGCCGCCCGGGGACCAGATGCTCGAGATCGCCCACCTCACCAAGCGCTACGGCGCCGTCCGTGCCCTCGACGGGGCGACGTTCACGGCGCGGCGCGGCCGTCTCGTCGGGTTCCTCGGCCCCAACGGCGCGGGCAAGACCACGACGATGCGCTGCGTGTTCGGGCTCGCGACGCCCGACGGCGGCACCGTCCGCTGGGACGGCGCGCCGATCGACCCCCGGATCCGCCTCCGCTTCGGGTACATGCCCGAGCAGCGCGGCCTGTACCCGCGGATGCGGGTCGCGGAGCAGCTCTCCTACTTCGGCCAGCACCACGGCCTGTCGCGGGGCGTCGCCCGGACCAAGGCCGGCGAGTGGCTCGAGCGGTTCGGGCTTGCGGACCGCGCGAAGTCCAAGCTCGAGGACCTCTCGCACGGCAACCAGCAGCGGGTCCAGCTCGCCACGGCGCTCGTCCACGACCCGGAGCTGCTCGTCCTCGACGAGCCGTTCAGCGGCCTCGACCCGATCGGCATCGCCACGATGGCCGAGGTCCTCCGCGAGCGGGCGCGGGCCGGCGTCGGGGTCGTCTTCTCGTCGCACCAGCTGGACCTCGTGGAGGAGGTCTGCGAGGACGTCGTGATCATCAGCCGCGGCCGGGTCGTCGCCGAGGGCGCGATCGAGGAGCTCAAGGCCCGGTCGGGGCGGCGTCACCTCGACGTCGAGGTCGCGGGCTCCGGCGGCACCTGGCTCGACGGGCGGGCCGGCAACACCGTCCTCGAGCGCGACGGCGACCGCGTGAAGCTCCTCGTCGACGAGCGCGCGGACCTCGATGCGCTGCTCGCCGCCGCGCGCGCCGCGGGCGACGTCCGCCGCTTCAGCTACGAGCCGCCCAAGCTGTCGGAGCTGTTCATGGAGGCGGTCAACGCGCCGCAGCCGATGGACCCGGACGCCGCAGACCGGTCGACGGCGCCCGCCGAGGCCGTGCGATGAGCCGCTGGGGGGCCATCCGCCTCGTCGCGAGCCGGGAGATCGTGGAGCGGGGCCGCAGCCGCGGGTACGCCCTGTCGCTCGCGTTCACGGTGATCCTCATGCTCGTCGGGTTCATCGTCCCGGCGCTGCTCGTGGGGAACGCGACCAAGACCTCGCTCGCAGTCGTCGGCGACTCGCCGGCGGGCCTCGAGGAGTGGCTCACGCTGACGGCGGACTCGTACGACCTGGAGCTCGCGCTGAGCGCGGTCCCGGATCGCGCGGCCGCCGAGGCGGCGCTCCACGACGGCTCGATCGACGCCGCGCTCGAGGTCCCGGCCGACCTCTCGACCGCGGGCGAGCTGATCGTCCTCGAGAGCGCGCCCGCGGCCCTCCAGGCCGTCGTGAACCAGTCCGTCGTCGCCCTCCGGGCCGGCCCCGCCGCATCGGAGGTCCCCGAGGTGGACGCCCTCGCGCCGCCGACGGACCAGGACGCGACCGCGCTGATCTTCGCCAACGCCGGGATCATCCTCATGTTCATCGGCATCTTCTCGTACGGCTCGTGGGTCCTCACGGGCGTGGTCGAGGAG
The DNA here is from genome assembly GCA_963768035.1 of uncultured Chloroflexia bacterium. Classification (GTDB taxonomy): domain Bacteria; phylum Chloroflexota; class Limnocylindria; order Limnocylindrales; family CSP1-4; genus CAIXZV01. The sequence goes on along the minus strand of CAVYGJ010000002.1, from coordinate 507,272 downwards.
AAGCAGAGCCGGGTCGTCGAGGTCGTGCTGTCCACCGTCCGGCCGCGCGACCTGCTCATGGGCAAGGTCCTCGGGATCGGCCTCCTGGCGCTGGCCCAGCTCGTGATCCTCGTCGCCGTGGGCCTCGCGCTGTCGCAGATCCTGGGCGGCTCGTCCTGCCGACGACGACCGTCGGCGCGGTCGTCCAGCTGCTGACCTGGTTCATCCTCGGGTTCGCGTTCTACGCGACGACGATGGGCTTCCTGGGCGCGCTGGCGTCGCGGCCCGAGGAGGCGTCGATCGCCTCGATGCCCGTGACGCTGACGGCGACGACCGCGTACATCCTCTCGATCGTCGTGGTCACGGGCGATCCCAACGGGATCCTCGCCCACGTCATGACGTTCATCCCGCCGGCCGCGCCGATGGTCGTCCCGCTGCGCACGGCGCTCGGCGCCATCGAGCCGTGGGAGATCGCGATCAGCATGGTGCTCATGGTCGCGTCGATCTGGTTCCTGTTCGTCGTCGGCGCCCGGATCTACTCCGGGGCGGTGCTCCAGACCGGCGGCCGGATCAAGCTCCGCGACGCGTGGCGCGCCTCCCGCTGACCGGCTTCCCGGCGACCTCGTCGTAGCGGAAGCACGAGACGAGGTGGTCGTTGACGAGCCCGGCCGACTGCATCAGCGCGTAGCAGATCGTCGGCCCGACGAACCGGAAGCCGCGCTTGCGCAGGTCCGCGCTCATCGCGCGTGACTCGTCCGTCTCGGGCGGGATCGAGCCCATCACCGTCCAGGCGTTGCGCAGCTGCGCGCCGCCGGTGAACGACCACAGGTGGTCCACGAGCGTCGTGCCGCCCTCGTACAGCGCGAGCGTCGCCTGCGCGTTGCCGATCGCCGCGGCGATCTTCGCCCGGTTGCGCACGATCCCGGCGTCCGCGAGGAGTCGCGCGGTGTCCTCCTCGCCGAAGGCCGCCACGGCCCGCACGTCGAAGTCGGCGAAGGCCGCCCGATAGCCGTCGCGCTTGTGGAGGATCGTCGACCACGAGAGCCCCGCCTGGGCGCCCTCGAGGATGAGCAGCTCGAACAGGTGGCGCTCGTCCCGGACGGGGACGCCCCACTCCTCGTCGTGGTAGGCGCGGTAGGCCGGGTCGGGCGAGTCGCCCCAGGCGCAGCGGATGCGGGCGTCGGGCCCGGCGGGGGTCGCGATGGCGTTCATGCGGGGCATCGTAGGCCGGGTGGCTTATCCGGCGTGCGTCTGCGGCTTATCATCGGGCCGTGTCCCCCCGCAGGGCGCGCCTCGCGCCACCCCACGACCGGCAGCCGGGCCGATGACCGAGGAGCGCGACCCCTACGCGGTCCTCGGGATCGCATCGTCGACGCCCGCGGACGAGGTCGCGTCGACCTACCGGACGCTTGCACGCCGCCACCATCCGGACGTGTCCCAGGACCTGGACGCGGAGCAGCGGATGGCGGAGATCAACAACGCCTGGAGCCTCCTCCGCGATCCCGCCAAGCGGGCGGTGTGGGACCGTGCCCACGGGATCACGCCGCAGGTGGCTCGACGACACGCGGCAGGTGCGGGTGCGCCGCGGCCGACGCCACCGGGCACGCCCGGCGCCACGACGACGCCCGGAAGCGCCGCGACCGGCGGCACGACCCACACGCCGCGCCCCGGGACGCGTCCGCACGGCCCGGGTTGGCATCGCGGACCGGCGGGCGAGGGCGCCGCCGGCCCGCCGCCCGGGAACCCGCGTGGCTCCGTGCTGCCGTTCGGGCGGCACATCGGCTGGTCGCTGGGCGAGATCGCCCGGATCGACCCGGGCTATCTCATCTGGCTCCAGCCGCGACGCGAGGCCGCACCCTACCGCGAGGAGATCGACCGGATGCTGTCGGGGATGCGGCCCCAGTCCGGCGAGCCGGCGCCGCACGAAGAAGCGTCGCCGCTTCGGCTGAGCCTCGTCAGCCCTCGCCGAGGTCGGCGAGGAACGCCGCGATCCGGTCGAGCGCGTCCGCCTGGACGGCCTTGAGCGTGTGGCCGAGCTTCGGATACGTGACGAGGCGCCCCTCGACGAGCGTGGGCATCGCGGCCTCGAGGAGGCCGATCTGCGCGAACGGGTCCGAGGTCCCCGACAGCAGCAGTGCCGGGACGGCGATCGCGGGCCAGTGCGCGATGCGCGCAGCTGCCGTCTCGGGCGCGCCGGGTCGGTGGAGCGGGTAGGACAGGCAGACGAGCCCCGCATACGGGTTGGCGCGTGGGGTGGCGCCCTCCGCGCGGACGCCCGCGACCGCGAGCGACGCCACCCGTCCGCCGAACGAGTGCCCGCCGATCACGACGCCCGGCTCGTCGGGGACCTGGGCCTCGTAGGCGGCGACCGCGTCCTCGGCCTTGCGCTTCGGCAGCTCGACGGCGTGGGCCTCGAACCCCCGGTCGCGGAGGCCGTCGACCCAGGGCCGCATCGAGGCCGCCGTGCCCGAGGCGCCGTGTCCGAGGTAGATCCGCGTCATGGACCGCACCGTACCGCACCGGACCTCCCCTGGTACCACCGCCGCGACGGTCCTAGTCCCCCAGGGCCATGGCCGGGCGCCGCGCGGGCCCGTACGGTCCTCCCATGCGACCAACCAGCCGGCTGTCCCCGGCGCCGGCAGCCGAACGTCGCGCGCGTCCGCTTGTCGGCGCGCTGCTCGCCGTGCTCGTCGCCGCGGCGGTCGCCGTGCCGGTCGCTGCAGTCGATCCCGAGGCGAGCGTCGGCCCCGAGTCGTCGGTCGCGACCTCGGCCGACCCGTCCTCGTCGGCGTCGGCCACGAGTCGGCCACGCTCGGCATCGCCATCGGCCAGCGCCTCGCCGACCTCGTCGCCATCCTCGAGCCCGACCGCGTCCCCGTCCCCGACACCCACGCCATCGCCGTCGCCCACGCCCGTCCCGACCGGCACGTGGCCGAAGATGACCTGGCCGACGGCCTCGACCACGCTCGGCACGAGCGTGACGTTCTACGGCCGTGGGTACGGGCACGGCGTCGGGATGAGCCAGTACGGCGCGAAGGGCCGCGCCAAGGCGGGCCAGACGGCGGCCCAGATCCTCGCCGCCTACTTCAAGGGGTCGACGCCGGGCACGGTCAGCTCGACCCAGAACACACGCGTCCTGCTGCTCTCCGGGTACAACGCGGTGGCCACCGCGCCGCTCGTCGTCCGCGGCCGCGTCACGCCCGTGGACCATCGACGGCGTCAAGGCGACCTTCCCGTCCAACGGCACCCTCACGGTGTGGCGCACGACGAAGACCGTCGACGGTGTCGTGACGACGACGTGGCGCTACCGGGTGACCGCGTCGGACGGGTCGCCGCCTCGCGGAGGGCAGCGGCGGCGAAGCAGCTGGTGATCCGCGGGACGAGCACCCTGTCGCGCCTCCAGCTGGTGTCCAAGCCGTCCTCCTACGACACGTACCGCGGGATCCTCAAGCTGTTCCTCGGGACGAGCACGCTCAACGTCGTGAACCACCTCCCGCTGGACCTGTACCTGCGCGGCGTCGTGCCGGTGGAGATGTCGTCGGACTGGCCGACGGAGGCGCTCAAGGCGCAGACGATCGCCGCCCGGAGCTACGCGGTCCGCCGCCTCCACCCGACCAACGGGACCTACGACCTGTTCGACGACACGCGCTCGCAGGTCTACCGCGGCGTCGAGGCCGAGACGACGACAACGAACACGCTCATCACGAACTTCCCCGGCAAGGTCATCACGTACGGCGGCTCGGTCGTCAACGCGTTCTTCTTCTCGACCGGCGGCGGCGCGACCGAGAACAACGAGTACGTGTTCGTGTCGTCGAGCGGCGGCGTCGGGAGCGCGGTCCCGTACCTGCGGGGCATCCCCGACCGGCGCCCGGACGGCACGGCCTGGGACGCGGGCGCGCCGGTCTACGCGTGGCAGTCGAGCACGCTCACCCGCAGCCAGCTGAGCGCGATGTTCAAGCGCGACGCGCGCACGAACGTGGGCGACCTCACGAAGCTCGACCTCACGAAGCGCGGCGTGTCGGGCCGCCTGTACCGGGTCACGCTCACCGGGTCCACGGGATCGAAGACCGTCTCCGCGGACGTGTTCCGCTCCGTCTACAACACGTACCGGCCGTCGGGGACGCTCTCGCTCCGGAGCAACCTGCTCGACACGAAGCCGATCGCGGGCTCCTGACCTAGAGCTCGCGCCGCCGGAACAGCGCGATGCCGCCCGCGAGCACGAGGACCACCCAGACCACGCTCCACGCGATGAAGCCCACGGGCGGCGGCTCCCCGGCGTAGAACGGGTTGGCCGCGCTCACCCGGGTCCCCGCGGCGAGCAGGATCACGGCCGGCGGCTCGAGGCCGTAGACCACGCCGCGCCACAGGCCGTCGGTCGGCAGCAGGTAGCGCAGCGCGTCGGACGTCCCGCGGATCGCCGTCGCGTCGAACGCCACGGCGAGGTTGCCCAGCACGCCCGCGAACCAGCCGAGGCCGAACAGCACGACGGTGACCGCGCCCGCGGCCATCCCCGGCAGCCGCGTCCCGAGGGCGAGCGCGAGCGTCAGCACGGTGATCGCCTGGAACGCGAGGAACACGACGGCGACGAGTGGCTCGGGCGGCACGTGGCCGCTCACCAGCGCGACGACCGCGATCGCGAGCAGCCCCGCGAGCACCGCGTAGACCGCGACGACGATCGACAGGCCGAGCCAGCGGCCCACGACGAGCTCCGCCCGGCGGAGCGGGCCGCGCGAGCATCGCGTGGACCGTTCCCGTCTCGACGTCCGAGGCGATCGCCGGGGCGGCGAGGAACGCGGCCGACATCGCGAGCACGAAGCTGAACATGAACGCGATGAGGATCAGGACCTGGCTCACGCCGATCTGGAGCTGGACCGGCTCGATCCCCTCGTCGTGGGCGATGGACACCAGCCGCTGCGTCCCCCACCCGACGAGCGCGACGCTCGCGATCGCCAGGAACACGAGCACCCAGATGACCCGGCGCCGGACGATCTCGCGCAGGGTCAGGGCCGCGATCACCAGCACGAGCCGCGCGCTCACGCGGCGGTCTCCGGGGCGGTCTCGGGCGCGCGGACGAGGTCGAGGAACAGGTCCTCGAGGCTGCGCCGGCCGGGGTCGACGGCGTGGACCCGGCCGCCGGCAGCGACGATCGCCGCGACGAGGTCGGGGATGCGGTCCTCGTCCAGGCCCCGGACGACGAGCCAGCCCTCCTCGTCGTCCTCGTGGTCCCCGAACGCGTCGAGGGACGACCGGTCCGGCGGCAGGCCCGTGACCCGGATGCGGACGGCCGCCTGGCCGAGGAGCGCGCTGAGCGGGCCGGCGGCGACGACCGTGCCTCGGTTGACGATCGCGACCCGGTCGCAGAGGCGCTCGACCTCGCCCAGGAGGTGCGAGTTGAGGAGGACGGCCGAGCCACGCGCCTGTGCCTCGCGGATGATGCTCCGGACGTCGTCGCGACCCACCGGATCGAGGGCGGACGTGGGCTCGTCGAGGATGACGAGCGACGGGTCGCCGAGCAGGGCCGCACCGAGGCCGAGGCGCTGCTGCATCCCCTTGCTGAAGCCGCCCATCCGGTCGTCGCCGCGGCCCTCGAGGCCCACGAGCGCGAGCACTCGCTCGACCTCCGACCGGCGCCGCGCCGCGTCGAGCCCCGCCAGCCGGGCGTGGAGCCCGAGCACCTCGCGCGCCGTCAGCCACGCCTGGTAGCGGAACAGCTCCGGGAGGTAGCCGATCCGGCGGCGCGCCTCGAGGTCGCCGAGCGGGCGGCCGAGCACCGTCCCGCTCCCGGCCGTCGGGCGGGTGAGCCCGAGCAGCAGCTTGACCGCGGTCGTCTTGCCGGCGCCGTTCGGGCCGAGGAACCCGAACACCTCGCCCGCGTCGACGCGGATGTCGAGCGACTCGAGCGCCACGGTCCTGCCGTACGCCTTGCGCAGGCCGACGGTCTCGATCGCGGGGGTGATCACGGGACCATTCTCAGGCCGTGACAGCCTAGGTGTCACGGGCGGCCGGGAGGATGAGGTCGTGATCGAGGCACCGTCGCCCGGACGGGAGCTCGGACACCCGACCTGAGGAACGAACGAATGCTGCTCGTGGAGTGCCCCCTCTGCGCCACCCCCGCCGCCTACGACACGGACGTCGACGAGCTGGACTGCCCCATCTGCCAGGTCCGGCTCGCGCTCGCGGCCGAGGACCTCGTCGCCGAGCTGCCGCTCGCCGCCTGACGACGCTCCCGGTCAGGCCAGGGCATCGGTCGCGACGCCGGCCTCGACCGCCGCGGCGTCGCTGCCCCCGGCCGCCTGCACCGCGTCGATGACCGGCAGGTCCAGCGGACCCGCCTCGGCCAGCCAGCACGCGGCCTGGTGGCCCTCGCCGACGTCGAACAGCGGCGGCTCCTCGACCGCGCACCGGTCGAAGGCGAGCGGACAGCGCGGGTGGAACCGGCAGCCGGATGGGACGTGGGCCGCGTCCGGCGTCTCGCCGACGAGGATCGTCCGCGCGGCACGCTTGCCCGCCTCGGGCGGGTCGGGCGACGGGCTCACCGAGACGAGCGCCTGCGTGTACGGGTTGCGCGGCGTCCGGATCACCTGCTCCGCGGGCCCGATCTCCATGATCCGCCCGAGGTACATGACCGCGATCCGGTCCGCGAGGACCCACGCGATCGACAGGTCGTGGGTGATGAACAGGTAGGTCAGCCCGCGATCGCGGCGCAGGTCGAGCATCAGCCGCAGCAGCTCGGTGCGGATCGAGACGTCGAGCATCGAGACCGGCTCGTCGGCGACGACGAGGTCCGGGTCCATGACGAGCGCGCCGGCGATGACGACCCGCTGGCGCTGGCCACCCGACAGCTCGTGCGGGTAGCGCCCGGCGTACTCGGCCGCGGGCCGCAGCCCTGCCGCCTCGAGCGCCGCGAGGACGGTCTCCTTGCGCTCGTGCGCGCTGCCGATGTGGTTGACGATCAGCGGCTCCTCGACGAACTCGCCGATCGTGTGCTTGGGGTTCAGCGTCTCGTACGGGTCCTGGAAGATGAGCTGGACGCGCCGCCGGTAGGCGCGCATGCGCGTCGAGCCCGACAGCGCCGAGACGTCCTCCCCGTCGAACTCGACGCGGCCACCCGTCTGGCGGGTGAGCTTGACGACCACCCGGCCCGTCGTCGTCTTGCCGGAGCCCGACTCCCCCACCAGCGCGAGGATCTCGCCGCGCCGGATCGTGATGTCGATCCCGTCCACGGCGCGGATGACGCCGTGCGAGCGACGCAGGAGGGCGTCGAGGATCCCGCTCCTGATCGGGAAGTGGACCTGGAGGCCCTCGAGCCGGAGCAGCACCTCGCCGACCGCCGTCCGTCCGGCCTCGTGGGACAGCACCGGCCGATGGCCCGCGTGCTCGTGGGGCGCGTCCGCGCCGTGCCGCGGGTGCCGGTCGTGGAGGTCGTGCTCGACCGGCTCTGGCGTGCTCCTCGTGGTCGTCGTGGTCGGTCATGCGGTCGTCCCGGGCGCGCCCGGCGCGACGACGCCCTGCGCCGCCTCGTGGATCGGGTCCGCGGGCCGGCCGACCTCGAGCGGCACCGTCGGATGCGACGCCTCCACCAGCGCCTCGGTGTCCGGCGTCGGATACAGGTGGCAGGCGACCCGGACGCCGTCCGAGAACCGGACCTCGGGCGGGACGACCTCGCGGCAGACGTCCATCGCGAACGAGCAGCGGGGCGCGAACCGGCAGCCCGGCGGCGGGTTGCGCAGGTCCGGGCAGCGCGCCCGGGATGACGTCGAGCGTCCGCCGGTCGGCGTGGATGTTGGGGAACGACGAGAGCAGCTTCCTCGTGTACGGGTGGCGCGGCGCGGTGAACAGCCGCGAGACCGGACCCTCCTCGGCGACCTTGCCCGCGTACATGATCATGACCCGGTCGCACGTCTCCGCGATCACCGACAGGTCGTGGGTGATGAGCATCAGCGACAGCCCGAGGTCGCGGCGGAGCTGCTCGAGCAGCTGGAGGATCTGCGCCTGGACCATCACGTCCAGGGCCGTCGTGGGCTCGTCGCCGATGACGATCGCCGGGTCGCACGCGAGCGCCATCGCGATGATCGCCCGCTGGCGCATCCCGCCCGAGAGCTCGTGCGGGTACGCCGACGCCCGCTTGCGCGGGATCCCGACGAGCTCGAGCAGCTCGCCCGCCCGCTTGCGCGCCGACTCGCGGGGCTGCCCCAGCCGGACCTCGATCGGCTCGCCGATCTGGTCGCCGATCCGCTGCGACCGGGTTGAGCGCGTTCATCGCGCCCTGGAACACGATCGAGATCTCGCGCCACCGGTAGCGCGCGAGCTGCTGCTCCGTCTTGGGCACGAGGTCGATGCCGAACAGCTCCACCTTGCCCGACTTGATCCGCCCGTTCGCCGGCAGCAGCCGCACGAGCGACAGCGCGGTCGTCGTCTTGCCGCAGCCCGACTCCCCGGCGATGCCCAGCGCCTCCCCGTCGTCGAGCCGGAAGCTCACGCCGTCGACGGCCTTGACGCTGCCCGTCGGGAGCGAGAACCGGACCGACAGGTCGTCGACGACGAGCAGCGGCGCCTTCGGGTCCGCGAGCTTCGGCAGCGGCCACTGGCGACGCCCGCGGATCTCGCTCGCGGCGGCGGTCAGGGGATCGCGCGCATCGGTCGTCACTTGCGAGCCCCCGACTTGGGGTTGAGCACGTCGTCCAGGGCGTTGCCCACGAGCGTGAACGCCAGGACGACGAGGACGACGCACACCGCCGGCGGCACGATGTACCACCACGCCCCGAGGCCGGGCGCGCCGGCGCTCTGCGCGGCGTTGAGGATCTGGCCCCACGACGGCGCGAACGGGTCGCCGAGGCCGATGAACGCGAGCGTCGTCTCCGTGAACACCGCGACCGCGAACGTGAGCACGGCCTGGGCGACGATCAGGTTGATCACGTTGGGCAGCACGTGGACGCGCATGATCCGGCCGGGCCCGGAGCCCACGACCCTCGCCCGGTCCACGAACATCCGCATCTTGATCGAGAGGACCTGGGACCGGATGATCCGGGCCGTCACCGCCCAGCTGGTGAGGCCGATGACGACGACGATGACGATCATCGTCGCCCGGATGCCGAACAGCTCCGCGTCCGCGCCGACGACGTCGAGGATCACGGGCGCCAGGATGATCGCGAGCACGATCGTCGGCAGCACGAGGAAGAAGTCCGAGATGCGCATGATGCACCGTGTCGACCCGGCCGCCGACGTAGCCCGCGATGATCCCGAGCAGGGCGCCGACCAGGACCGTGATCATCGTGGCCATGAGCCCGATGGCCATCGAGATCCGCGCCCCGTGGACCGTCATGTTGAACACGTCCCGGCCGAGCTCGTCGGTGCCGAACAGGTAGCCGCCGCCCGGCGGCTGGAGCGACTGCCCGGTCGCGGTCGTCGCCGTCTCGAGCTTCCCGACGAACAGGTCGGGGAACAGGGCGAGCACCGTGAACATGACGAGGATCAGCACCCCGAACCGCCCGTCGTTGCGGCGCAGGACCTGGCCGAGGAACGAGCGGGTGCGACCCGGCTGCCGGCGCGCGCCCTCGATCGGCACCGCGCCGGCGGGCGGCGGCGTGGCCGGGGCCGTTGCGGGCGTCATCGGGTTCATGCGCGCACCCGCGGGTCGAGGTAGCCGTACACGATGTCCGCGATCAGGTTGGCGATGACGACCGAGACCGCGACCAGCAGGAAGATGCCCTGGAGCACCGGGTAGTCACGCGCGCTCAGCGCGTGGATCGTGAGCGTCCCGAGGCCCGGCCAGCTGAACACGATCTCCGCGGTGATCGCGCCCGCGATCACGTACCCGAGGTTGATCGCGATCAGCGTCACCATCGGCAGCAGCGCGTTGGGGAACGCGTGGCTGCGGAGGATCCGGCCGTCGGCGAGGCCCTTCGCCCGGGCCGTCGTGATGTAGTCCTCGCTGCGGGTGTCGATGATCGACGAGCGCATGAGGATCGAGTAGCTGCCGAGCAGGCCGAGCGTGACGGCGACCAGGGGCAGCACGAGGTGCGAGCCGAGGTCCCAGGCCTGCTCGAAGAGGGGCTGCCGCGACATCCCGGGCGTGGACATCCCGGACGTCGGGAACCAGCCGAGGCCGGCGGCGAACACGATGATCAGCGGCATGCCGATCACGAAGTAGGGCATCGAGTAGAGGATCAGGCTCGCGCCGGTGCCGATCGAGTCGGTCTTGCCGCCGCGTTTCCAGCCCGCGTACGCCCCGATCGCGAGGCCGCCGATGATCGCGAAGATCTCCGCGAGCCCGACGAGCAGGATCGTCGGGCCGACCGAGGCGGCGAGCACGTCCGTCACCGGCTGCCCGCGGTAGAAGATCGAGTAGCCGAGGTCACCCGTGGCGGTCGCCTGGACATACGCGACGAGCTGGTCCGGGAAGAGGTCCTTGTCGATGCCCCAGCGGGCGCGCATCGCCGCCCGCGTCTCCTCGGTGAGGTTCGGGTTCTTGATCACCCGGTCCGGCGAGCCGGGCATCATCCGGAACATCAGGAAGTTCAGGACGAGGATCGCGCAGATCGTCACGAACGCCTGCACGACCTTTCGGCCGAGGTAGTGGGCGGTCATCGGCCGCCGCCCGGCACGGGACGACCGGAGAGGGCCGCCTGAGCGACCCCCTCCGTCCCCCGAACGCGGGTTGTCACGCGCTGGCTACTCGTCGTCACCAGCGGATGCGGCGCGCCGCCTGCTCACGACGAGCGTGGCGACGACCGCGCCGATCACGAGGACGAGCGCGACCCCGATGAGCAGGGTGTTGTTGCTGCTGTCCGAGGCGCTGCTCGGGGCCGCGCTGGGGGCGGGCGTGGCCGGGGCCGCGCTGCTGCCGTCCGATGCGGCCGGCGCCTCCGACGGCGACGGGCTCGGGGCGAGCGTCGCATCCGTCAGGAGGCTGTAGTTGAGGTCGCCGTAGGTGAACATCGGCGTGCCCGTCTCGGGCATGTTCTGCCAGCCGGCGAACCGGTCGTTGCGGTACACGTCGAGGTTGGCGTCGTAGTACAGGACGTCGTACGGCGCCTCGTCGTAGATCAGGTTCTGCATCTGGGCGAGGGTGGCGTGCCGCTCGTCGCCCGCCTGCGTCAGCTGCAGGTCGTACAGCTTGTCGTACTCGGGGTTGCAGTACTGGCTGTCGGATGTCCCGCCGATCGCGTCGCAGCGGAAGATCTGGAGCAGGGCGTTGGGATCGGGGTTGCCCGACCAGCCCCACAGCTCGATGTCGTACTTGGCGGTCCCGTCGCCCTCCGGCGGCAGGACGAGGGTGCCGAGCGCGGCGCTCGTCAGGACCTGGGTCGACACCTCGATGCCCAGCTGGCCGTACCAGTCCTTGATGAACTCGGCGGACTTGGCGTAGCCGGCGTCGGAGTCCGGCGCGTACAGCCGGAGCTTGATCGGCTTGTTCTCCTTGTCCAGGCGGTTGCCGCTGGCGTCCGTCGTGTAGCCGGCCGCCTCGAGCTTCTGCTTGGCGAGCTCGATGTCGAACGTGCGGGGCTTGTCCGGCTCGACGTGCCAGTCGGAGAGCACCGGCGGCACGACCGTGTTGCCCGGGTCGCCGAAGCCGCCGAGCACGCGCTCGACGAGGGCGCTCCGGTCCACGGCGTAGCCGAGCGCGTCACGGAAGGCCGCGTCGACCAGGGCCGTCGTGGACGCACCGCCGTCGGGGATCGTCTTGCCGGTGCCGGTCCCGTAGGTGTTGAACGCCATCTGGGTCCAGCCGTTCGCCTTGCCGGCGACCGCGGTGTACGTGGGGTCCGCGGCGAGCTGCTTGAACTGGTCCGGGTTCACGTCGTGGGCGTAGTCCACCTCGCCGTTCTTGAGCGCCTGGAACATGCCGTCGACGTTGTCGGGGAAGAACCGGAGGACGACCTCGTCCTCGAAGCCCTTGGGGCCCCAGTAGTTCGGGTTGCGGACGAACCGCGCGAACTGGCCGGTCTGCCACTCGGCGAGGGTGTACGGCCCGGTGCCGACGAGCGGGCCGTCGAACTTCTCGTCGGCCATCTTCTTGTAGGTCGACCTTGCCGTAGACATGCTCGGGCAGGATCGGGACGTAGACCTGGAAGATGCGGTCCGACTGGTCCGTGGTGTAGGCGATGAACGTGCTGTCGTCCGGGCACTCGATCTTGGTGACGCCCGCGTCCTTGACGTTCGGGTCGAGATAGCCGGCGCCGACGTTCGTGTCGTCGGCGATCGCGGCCATCGCGAGGCCCCACGAGTAGCAGACGTCCTGGGACGTCGCGGCCTCGCCGTCGGACCACTTCATCCCGTCGCGGATGTGGTACGTGACCTTGTCGGCGGACCGCTCCCACGTGTCGGAGAAGCCCGGGCCGGGCGTCGTGTCGAGGTTGAAGTTGGTCAGCAGGTCGTACGTGAGCTGGAACGCCTCGTAGCCGACGACGAGATACGTGTTGAACGGGTTCGTGGCGTCGAGATCCTGGGTCGTGCCGACGGTGAGCACCACCGGGTCGGCGGCCGCGGCGGGCGCGGCGGCTGGCAGCAGCGCCGTGAGTGCGAGCACGAGCGCGGCCACCGACCGCGTCCGCTTGTGGCCCTTGGACAGGGGCATCGGGGGTCTCCTCCTCGATCGCTTGACGGCCGCCCCTCCTCCGGGGCGACCCGTCACGCCGTCGCCGGCGGTGGTTTCGCGGAGCGTGGCACACGCACCGGCGGCAGGCAACCGGATTCCCGTACGGTTCGCGGTACGGGACGGGTTCAGTCGCTCACAGGACGAAGGTCCGGCGGGGGCTCGCCTCGCGCAGCACGGGGCGGTCGATCCGGAAGGCGCCCAGCTCCGGCTCGGACGGGCTGACGCCGTCGAGCGCGCGCTCCACCATGATCCGGCCGAGCACGCTCGCGAACTTGTACGCGTGGGCCGAGCCGAGGACCAGCTGCACGTCGGGGTGCTCCGGCAGCGCGTCCACCACGAAGTCCCGGTCCGGGGTCAGCGTGTAGAGGCAGGTCTTGGTCAGGAACGGCTCGGTCGCCATGCCCGGCAGGTGGGCCTCGAGGAAGGCCATGACCCGGGCGTGGGCGTCCTCGTCACGGTCGTAGGTCCGGGTCGCGTTGGTGACCTCGCGGCCGCCGACGTCCTGGCCGATCTTCGGGCCGGGGTGGCCGTGGGTCGGGAACCCGTAGAAGCTCGGCTCGTGCATCCAGATCCACACCGGGAACCGCTCCGGCGAGAACAGGGCCGGGTCGCCGGACGGCGTGAACCAGCTCACCTGCTCCTGGGTGATCGTCAGTGGCAGCCGGGCGCCGAGGGGCGCGAGGAGGTCGTTTGACCACGAGTCGGTGGCGAGGATGACCTTGCCCGCGGTGATCCGCTCCCCGTCCTCGAGCGTCAGCACGACCTCGCCGCCGACGCTGTCGATGCGCGCGACCGGTGCCTGCGCCCGGAGCGTCGCGCCGTGCTGCGTCGCGAGCTCGCGGTGGGCGACGTTGCCGCGCGACGGGTCCGCGAGGCCGGCGTCCGCCTGGAACAGGCCGACGTGCTCGTCGCCCAGCCGCCACGCGGGGAAGCGGCGCATGACCTCCTGCGCGTCGAGCGTCTCGAACGGGACGCCCTCGGCGCGCATCGACTCGACGTACGCGTCGAGGTCGATCTCGACGCCGTGGTCCTTCTCGCGCGGCCCGACGTCGAGGCCGCCGGTCCGGAACACGACCTGCGTGCCGCTCGCCGCCTCGACCTCCGCCCACGTGGCGTACGCGCGCTTGGCGAGGCGGACGTAGTCGGGCCGGTGGTAGCTGAGCCGGATGATCCGGCTGACGTCCTGGCTCGCCCCGAACGAGTGGCCGATCTCGAAGCGCTCGAGCGCGAGGACGCGGACGCCCTCGCGGCGCGACGCCCAGTAGGCGGCCGCCGACCCGAGCGCGCCGAGACCGACGACGACGACGTCCCAGTCCGTCCTGCGGGTCATGCCTCTCCCGGCGCGGGCATCGGGCGGATCGCGTCCTCGCCCAGCGTCGCCGCGAGGTAGCGCCGGATGTCGAGGCTCATGTCCTCCATCGGCGCGTACCACCCGAACTGGAAGTGGCGGCTCGTCATGCCGTCCTGGACGCCTTCGCAGACCGTCCAGTCCTGGCGGTTGACGAGGTCCCAGAAGTCGACGGCGTCGCCGGGGTCGAACCCTGGTTTCGCCATCTCGTCGGGGTGGAACAGCCAGTCGACGACCACGAGGGTCCGGTCGGGCGCCTTGGGCACGAGCGTGAACGCCGCGACGTGGTCCGCGGACAGGCTGACCATGAGGTTCGGGTAGGCGAGCTCGCCCTTGTGCCGGGTCTGCTCGTGCGCGTCGAGGCCGGGGAACGGCGCACGGTCCGTCGTGCCGGTCAGCGTGAACGTGAACGTGCCCTCGGCCTGCGGGACGCCGTTGTCCCAGTCGAGGTAGGCGCCGCCCTTCTCCCGGAACGCGGGCACGATCCGGCACAGCTCCGGGTGGACGCCGGCGCAGTGGTAGCACTCGTTGTAGTTCTCGACGATGACCTTCCAGTTGGCCCGGACGTCGTACACGATCCGGCGGGCGGTGCGGAGGTCGGCGAGCGGGTAGCGGACGAGGCGGGCCGGGATCTCGCCCAGCTGCGCCGCGAGCGACGTCTGCTCCGCGGCCGCCCGATCCGGCGACGCGTTGACGAAGATCCAGCCGCCCCAGGTGTCGAGCGCGAGCGGGTGGAGCCCGAACGCCGCCGGGTCGAAGTCGTCCGCCTCGCCGAGATAGGGCGCGTTGCGGACCGCGCCATCGAGCTCGTAGCACCAGGAGTGGTACGTGCACCGGATGACGCCCTTGAACGTGCCCGACGGGCCCGGCGTCTCGCCGCTCGCCGGGTCCGACCGCTGGTCGGCGGTCGTCAGGCGGTTGCCGCGGTGGCGGCACAGGTCGACGTGCGCGGACAGCCCGCCGGCGCGCGTCCGGACGACGATGACCCGCTCGCCCGCGAGGTCGACGGCCAGGAAGTCGCCGGCCTGCGGCAGCTGCTCCTCGCGGCCAACGGCCACCCACTCGCGCCACCACAGGCGCTCTCGCTCGAGCTCGAGGAACGCCTCGTCCACGTACGCGGCCCGGGGCAGGCTCGCCTCGAACGCGCTGCGACCCATGCGGTTGGGGAACTCGCGGTCGAGCGCGCGCTCGTCGTCGAGGTCGATGATCGGCACTGCGACATGCATGACCCTCGGGCAGAACGGGGACGCCGGACGGTAATGCTATCCGGCGGGACGGGCGCCCTCGGCGGGATGGGCCGTCAGGTGACCCGGAACGACAACCCCGCCTGGGCAAGAGCCTCGGCACGACGACGAGACGACGCGGCCCGTCGACGAGCGCGACCGCGTCGCAGCGGCCGTCCTCGCGACACCCGGTCGAGGAGCGCGAATGCGTCGAGGTCAAGCACGCCTCGCGGTCAGCTGCTGACTGGTACGCCCAGACCCGTAGCGCCCGGAGCGCGGGCTGGCCGATGTTCGGGAAGCCTCCCTCCCGGTGATCGATCCGGTCGCTATCAGCCATCGACGTCGCGCCGCTCAGCCTCGCGGCGTCCCTCCGGCCGCATAGAGCCCGATCGCCGCGATCGTCATGACGTCGTGGATCGCGCCCGAGGCGATCTCCGCCAGGATCGCGTCGAGCGTCGCCCAGCGGAGCTCGAGCGCCTCGGTCCCGTCGGGCGTCGCGTCGCCGGGCGTCAGGCCCTCCGCCACGAACAGCGCGCCACGCTCGTCGGTCACGGAGTTCGACAGGCTGAGCCGGCACAGCAGGCGCCAGCTCGACGCCTCGTAGCCCGTCTCCTCGCGGAGCTCGCGACGGCAGCCGGCCTCGAGCGACTCGCCCTCGTCCACGCCACCCTCCGGGATCTCCCAGCTGTACTCGTCGAGCGCGTACCGGTGCTGGCCGACGAGCAGGATCCGCCCGTCCTCGCCCACGGCGACCACGCCGACGGCCCGGCTGCGGAAGTGGACGACGCCGTACACGCCGGGCGTCCCGTCCGGGCGGTCGACCTCGTCGTGCCAGACGTCGATCCACGGGTTCTCGTAGGCGACGCGACGCGAGCGCCGGCGCCACGGCCCGACATCGACCGCAGCGCCGTCGGCCGCCGGCGTCGGGTGGGCTGGCCGCTCGGACATGACACAACGGTAGCGGTCCGCACGTCGTCACGTGCCCCGGCCGATGGGCCTACCATCAGCGGCTCAGCGGGGCCGTCCAGGCGCGACGTGAGGGATCGCGAGGGACCGATGCGACGCTGGCTGATCGTGATCGTGGTGCTCGTGCTCGTCGGCGCCGGGGCCGTCTACCTCTACGCGGGCTCCAGGTCTACGACGAGCTGAGCGCCGTCTCCGGCGTGTGCCACCCGTGGGACGCGGCCGACACGCCCCAGTCGTTCACTGTCGAGGGTCTCGACGCGGCCGAGCTCGAGCCGTACTTCATGCCGGCGCCGCGCGACGTCGAGTTCAGGTCACGTGACACGAGCGTCCCCGACCTCGTGCTCCGCGGCTGGTGGATCCCGGGCGCCGACGAGGCCGGACCCACGGTCATCCTCGTCCACGGGCGCGACAGCTGCCGCCGGGACGAGAACATCCTGCTTCCCGCGGGCATGCTCCACCGCAACGGGTTCGGCGTGCTGCTCATCGACCAGCGCGACCACGGCGACTCGGACGACGAGGACCTCCGGTTCGCGGGCGGGAGCGAGGAGTACCTCGACGTGCTCGGGGCGTGGGACTGGCTCGGCGCCCAGGGCGTGCCGGCGAACCGCATCGGGATCCTCGGGATGTCGTTCGGCGCTGCGACGACCGTGATCGCCGGCGGCGAGGAACCTCGGGTTCAGGCGGTCTGGGAGGACTCGGCGTTCGGCGACATCTCGGTCGCGATGCAGGAGTACCTCGTCGCCAGCGGGTACCCCGCGTTCCTCGAGCCGGGCGCCGTCCTCATGGCGCGGGTCACGTCGGGCGACGACCTGACCGCGAAGAGCCCGCTGGCCGCGATCCCGGCCTACGCCGGTCGGTCGCTCGCGATCGTCCACGGGGCCGCCGACACGACGATCCTCGTCGCCCACGCTGAGCGGCTGTACGCGGCCGCCCAGGCGAACGGGGTGAACGTCGGCGACTACTGGATCGTCCCGGGCGCCGGTCACACGCGCGCCGTCATCGACGAGCGCGTCGAGTACGAGCCCCGCCTGCGTCCCGTTCTTCACGGACACGCTCGGCGCGCCCTGAGACTGGCGCCGTCGCGGACCGCGCGGCGGCCCTAGACTCGGGGGCCATGGCCCACCGCGAGCGCACGACCGACGCCAGCGAGCCCACGTACGCCCACGAGGTGCGCTGGGACGTCCGCGTCCCGGTCCGTGACGGGCTGGAGCTGTCGGCCAACCTGTGGCTGCCGCTCCCCTCCCCTGACCGGCCCGACGAGACCTTCCCGGTCATCCTCGAGATGATCCCGTACGGCAAGGACAGCTGGCGCCGCAACAGCGACACCTCGCGCGGCCGGTGGCTCGCGGCCCGCGGGTTCGCGCTCTGCCGGCTCGACGTCCGGGGGACCGGCAGCTCGCCCGGCGTCGCGCTGGACGAGTACACCGAGGCCGAGACGCTCGACGGGTACGACGCCGTGGAGTGGCTCGCGGCGCAGGCGTGGTGCAACGGCAACGTCGGCATGTGGGGCATCAGCTACGGCGGCTTCACGGCGATCCAGGTCGCGAAGCTCCGGCCGCCGCACCTGCGCGCGATCCTGCCCATGTACGCCACCGACGACCGCTACCGCGACGACGTCCACGTCCGCGGCGGGTGCATCACGGCGAGCGAGAAGAGCCAGTACGCCGTCAGCCAGCTGGGCATGAACGCGATGCCTCCCTACCCCGCGTTCGCCGGTCCGGACTGGCGCGACCGCTGGCGCGAGCGGCTCGAGGCGACGCCGCCGTGGCTCATGGCCTGGATCCGCGAGCAGACCGACGGGCCGTACTGGCGACGCGGGTCGCTGGCGCCGGACTACGACGCGCTCGAGTGCGCCGTGTTCCAGGTCGCCGGGTGGGCGGACTCGTACGTGGACCCGGCGTTCCGGATCCAGGAGCGGTGCCGGCGGGCCGTGTCCGTGCGGACCATCGTCGGCAACTGGGTCCACTCCTTCCCGTCCGACGCGTACCCGGGGCCGAACATCGACTGGCTCCACGAGCTCGTCCGGTTCTTCGACCGCTACCTCAAGGACGTCCCGAACGGCTGGGAGGACGAGCCCGCGCTGACCTGGTTCGAGCACGGGTACGCGGATCCGGAGCCGTTCCCCGCGTCGTGGCCCGGCCGATGGCGGGCGGCCGCCGCCTTCCCCGTCGTCGGGACCGTCGACGGCCGAGTGGCACCTCGGCGCGGGGACGCTGCTGCAGGAGCCGGCCACGGCCGATGGCGTGGACGCGGTCGCCCATCGCGCGACCGTCGGCACCAGCGGCGCCCTCTCCTGGGGCGCGGGCTGGCACCCCAACGGCCTCGCGCGCGACCTCCGGCCCGACGAGGCCCGCGGCCTCGCCTACACGAGCGAGCCCCTGCGCGAGGACCTCTCGGTCATCGGCGTGCCCGAGGTCGTCCTCCACCTCACCGCCACGATGCCGATCGTTACCTGCGTCGTCCGCCTGTCCGAGGTGGACGAGCGCACGGGGACCTCCGCGCTCGTCGCGACCGGGGTCCTCAACCTGACCCACCGGCTGAGCGACGTCGATCCGGCGCCGATGCCGACCCGGCACCTCGCGGCGGAGGTGGTCCGGATCCCGCTCCGGACGACGGGCTACCGGTTCACCGCCGGCAACCGCATCCGGCTCACCGTCCTGACCTCGTACTGGCCGGTGCTGTGGCCGTCACCGCTGCCGGGCGAGCTGCGCGTCCACCACGGGCCGATGGCGCCGTCGCGTCTCGTCCTGCCGGTGCTCGCGGACGACGCGACGACGCTCGAGCCACCGGCGTTCCGTCTCGACCCGCCCGAGCTCGAGCAGGTCGGCGCGGACGAGGAGGACCCGCCCGAGTGGCGGATCGAGGAGGACGTCATCCGCGGCGCCACCACCGTGACGATCTTCGGCGGCGGCGCCTCGACCCAGGAGGACGGCTCGCGGCTGTACTCGTCGGAGCGGCTCGTGCTCACCGCGTCGGACGCGGACCCGGCCCACGCGCGCCTCGACAGCGACGTCGTCTACCGCTACACGGTCGATGGCGTCGAGGCGGACATCCGCGCCCTGGGCGAGATCGCGAGCGACGAGGGCACGTTCCACGTGCGGGTGGCGCTGGACGTCCGGCTCGACGGCGAGCCGTTCTTCGCCCGCGAGTGGCGCGAGGCGATCCCGCGCAACCTCGTCTAGGGGCGGGCCTCAGGCGAGCGAGCTGAGCGCCGCCGCGGCGAGCAGGGCCGATGCCACCGCGACGCTCACGCTGGCGAGCGTGGCGAGCAGGAAGTACTCCACGTAGCCGCGGTCCTCGAGCTGGCGCCATCGGCCCGCGACCCGCAGGGCGACCACCACGGCGACGCCGAGGGCGTTGCCGAGCATGACGAACGCGACGATCAGCAGCCGCTCGAACGCGGCGATCGTGGACTCGATCCGGAGCGGCGCCCCGACGGGGACGGCGTTCGTCGGCGCGGCCGCGGCGGGGATCGGCGCCGGGGCGGGCACGGTCGCAGGCGTGGCGGCGGCGCCCTCGGCCGGGGGCTCGGGCTTGAGCTCGCGCGGCGAGAGGAGCGCCATCGCGAAGTAGTACGCGCCGCGGGTGTTGACGAGGAAGACCGAGATGAACACGACGCTCGTGAGCACCAGCGCGTGGACGGCGGTCCGGTCGAACGTCCGCAGGACCATGTTGACGATGTCGACCCACTGGGCCGTGAGCGGCACGTTCTCGAGGATGATCAGCCAGCCGACGAGGGCGAACGTCATGTGGAGCGCCTGGTCGGCGAGGAACAGCATCCCCGGCCACGGCGTCCACGCCCCGCCCAGCCCGGACGGCACGAGGAACCCGAGCTGGTCGCGCCGGGCGAGGGCCTGCGCCTGGGCGGCCTTCTCGGCGCGCCGGGTCGCCTGGACCTTCCAGCGGTCCACCAGCATGTGCGAGACGGCGACGAGCACCAGGTAGACGAGGCCCGGCACGCCGAACGCGAGCACGGCCGGCACGAGACACAGCGAGACGTGGAAGCCGTGCGTGAGCAGGGCGCGGTAGCCCTCGCGCGTGCCGTTCGCCTTGTTGATCGCGATCCAGTCGTTCTGGAGCACGAAGTCGGCGACAAGGTGCGCGAAGACCAGCCAGACGACGACCAGCGTGGTGTCGGGCGTCACCGGGGGTCCTGCCGCGTGACGGGGCGAGCAGTCATGCGGGCGAGCCTACCGAACCGTTGATGCCATCCTCCTGTCATTCCGCCGACATCGGTGCGGGCCGCCACCACGGCGTCCCGGCGGTCAGGCCGCGGATGCCTCGTGGAGCACGCCCTCGAGCGCGC
The DNA here is from genome assembly GCA_963768035.1 of uncultured Chloroflexia bacterium. Taxonomy (GTDB): domain Bacteria; phylum Chloroflexota; class Limnocylindria; order Limnocylindrales; family CSP1-4; genus CAIXZV01. Next base: position 486,852 of record CAVYGJ010000002.1, on the reverse strand, counting down.
CGCGGAGGCCCTCGACGTGGGCCGGCGTCTCGAAGTCCAGCAGCGGGTGCCCGGGGAGCGCCGTCTCGGCCAGCCGCCCGTCGTGGCGGACGTAGACGACCGGGTAGATCGCCCCGGTGCCGTCGGCCTCCACGGTCATCGCGATGACGTCCTGGGTCATCCCGTCGAGCGCGTGGACCAGCGGCAGGATCCCCTCGTCGCGGAAGCCGTCGTCGGCGAGCGAGATCACCCGCGCGAGGTACGCCTTCTGGTGCCACAGCTCCGGGGCGCGGGTCGCCTCGCGGAGGAGGAACGACACGATCGCGTCCGCCTCGACGAGCGGGCGCTCGGTGACCTGTCCGAAGTGCGTCTCCGCGAGATGGCGGGCGAGGATGAGGCCGTTGTAGCGATGGCCGTGGACCGCGCCCGAGTAGGACGGGATCCCGTGCTTGCGCAGCCCGGGCGACGCCTGGGTGATCGTCCCCGCGAAGAAGATCCCGGGCACGGACGCGCTCTCCCACAGCGGCGTCACGGCCGGCAGCTTCGCCTGGCCGAACGTCTGGACGCCGAGCTCCGCGAGGTCCTGGAGCGGGCAGGTGAAGCCGGTCGCGGCGATGACCTCGTCCACCTCGACGCTCAGCTCCTCGCTGGTGTCGGTGCGCTTGATGTCGACCCGCAGGCCACCGTCGACGGGGACGATCGCGGCGATCGACGCGTCGAGGATCTTGACCCCCAGCCCGAGGTAGTTGTCCTCGAACGGCTGCACGTAGCGGGCCCGGACCCCGGCCAGCGACCGCTTCTCGATCGACGTCTTGGCGGGTGACGGCGAGCAGACCGTGATCGCGGACGCCCAGGCCGCGAGGCCCGACGCGAGCTCGAAGCCCGAGTTCTGCTTGCCGATGATGAAGATCCGCTTGCCGGCGTACCACGACGCGTCGCGCGTGTCGGCGTAGTGGCGGGCGTGCTCGATCCCTGGCGGCGACGGGCTCCACGGCTGGGCGACGCCGACCGCGAGCACGAGCAGCCGCGTGCGGTACTCGCCGTCCGAGGTCTGGAGCACGAACGTCGTGCCGTCCGGGCCGTCGACCTTCGCCGTGGACTGCCACGTGCACTCGTAGCGGACGGCGATCCCGGCGCGCTCGGCGAACGCCTCGAGGTTGGACTGCATCTCGGGCCGCGACGGGAAGTAGGACGAGCCGTCCATGAACGCCGTCTGCATCGACCGCAGCTCGGGCTCGAAGGTCACGAGGCTGTTCCAGTCGTACCGCTGGTACTCGCGCGCGGTCCGCTCCTCGGGCGCGTAGGGCTTGGTCCACGAGAGCAGCCGCTGGAAGAACGGCCACTTGCGGAACATGCCGCCGGCGGCCGGGTCGGCGGACAGCACGGCGTGCTCGATGCCGTAGTGGTGGAGGCCGTACGAGGCCTGGAGGCCGCCGGGGCCGGAGCCGATGACGATGACCGGGTACTCGCCCGGCGGGAACGGCCGATCGTCGGACGCGGGTGACGCCATGGCCCTAGCTCCGCCAGCGGTTCGCGTTGCGGAGGCGCCTGGCCTGGGCCTGCAGCATCCGGTACATGACCCGCGGGTACAGGACGAGGAACGGCTCGACTGCGGTGGGCGGCATCGCGAGGCAGCTCATGGGCGTGACGGCGACGATGTCGGCGGTCGGCGGCTCGCCGAGCAGGATCGAGACCTCGCCGAAGAAGTCGCCGCGGTGGAGCTCGGAGCGCTTCGTCCCGTCGATGGTGACGTCCGCGTTGCCCTCGAGGATCACGTAGAACCCGGTCGCCGTCAGGCCCTGGCGGAGGATGCGCTCGCCCTGCGGGAAGTACACCTCCTCGAACGTGCCCGCGACCCCGAGGAGCTGCGGCGTCTGGAGGTCCCCGAACAGGGCGAACCCCGCGAGAATGTCCGCGATCTCCTCTCGCGTGGCCACGCCATCGCCTCCTGCCAGCTGGGATGCGCGGCGTGATGATGCCGCACCCGGCATCCTTGCACACCAAGGCTCCGGACGCACCGCGGCGCCGCATTGACGGAGCCCGGCCGTGCGGCGCACGATTGGCAGCCCAGCCGACCCCAGGAGGACGCATGACCCTGACCGCGGACGACCGCGCAGCGCTGATCGGCGCGTGCCCGCTGTTCCGGGGTCTGGTGCCCGACGACCTCGCGGCCGTCGCGGCGGCCGCCATCGAGGTCGACTTTCCGGCCGAGCGGGTGATCGCCCGCCAGGGCGAGATCGGCACCGGGTTCTTCATCGTCGTGAGCGGCCGGGTGCGGGTCGTGCGTGACGGCGCGGCGGTCGCCCACCTCGGCCCGGGCGAGTTCTTCGGGGAGCTGTCGATCCTGGACGGCGGCCCGCGCGTCGCGCAGGTCGTGACCGACGAGCCGACGGTCTGCCTCGCCATCCCGTCGTGGGACTTCGAGCGCGTGCTGCGCGAGGAGCCGGGCGTGGCGCTCGCGGTGCTCAAGGTCGTCGCCGCGCGGCTGCGCGAGGTCACCTCGGACCACCGGACCTAGGAGCAGCGGTCGCGCCTGCCATGGCCACGCCCCAGCCGCTCACGGGTGAGATCGCCTTCCTGTTCACGGACATCGAGGGATCGACCCGGCTCGTCGACACCCTCGGGACCGCCGCGTGGCGCCCGCTCCTCGAGCGCCACCGCGCGCTGATCCGGGCGTCGCTCGCCGCCCACGACGGCGTCGAGATCGGCACCGAGGGCGACTCGTTCTTCGTCGTGTTCCGCTCCGTGGCGGACGCGGTCGGGATGATCGTGGACGCGCAGCGGGCGCTCGCCGCGGAGGCGTGGCCCGGCGACACGCAGATCCGCGTCCGGGCGGGGATCCACTGGGGCCTCGGGGAGCTCGACGCGGACGGCAGCTACGTCGGCCGTGACGTCCATCGCGCCGCACGCGTGGCCTCGGCCGGGCACGGCGGCCAGGTCCTCCTGTCCGAGGCCGCGGCCGACCTCGCGGCCCGGTCGCTCCCCGACGGCGTCCGGCTCCAGTCGCTCGGCGCCCACCGCCTCAAGGACCTCCAGCCGGAGCGCATCGACCAGCTCGTCGTCGCGGGCCTGCAGGAGGACTTCCCGCCGATCCGGTCGCTCGACGCGCGGCCGAACAACCTGCCGGTCCAGCTGACCCCGTTCGTGGGCCGGGAGCGGGAGCTCGACGAGCTGCGCACGCTGCTCGAGGCCTCGCGGCTCGTGACCCTCACCGGACCCGGCGGGACCGGCAAGTCGCGGCTCGCCCTCCAGCTCGCGGCGTCGGTCGCGGACCGCTTCCCGGACGGGACGTGGTTCGTGCCGCTCGCCGCCGTGTCGGACGCGTCGCTCGTCCCGGGCGCGATCGCCGCGACGATCGGCATCGGCGAGGACCCGTCCCGCTCTCGGGTGGACGTCATCGCATCCGAGCTCGACGGGCGCCGGACGCTGCTCGTGCTGGACAACCTCGAGCAGCTCGCGCGGGCCTCCGCCGACATCGCCGAGCTCCTGCGCAGGCTGCCGAAGCTCCACGTCATCGCGACGAGCCGCTCCCCGCTCCACGTCAACGGCGAGCAGGAGTACCCGGTGCCGGGCCTCCCGTCCCCCGTCGACCTCCACGAGATCTCGCCGTTCGAGCGCGAACGGCTGCCGCCCGAGCTCCGGCGCCAGACCCCCGAGGCGCTCATGGCGTTCGAGGCCGTCCGCCTGTTCGTCGCCCGCGCCGGCGCCGTCCGTCCGGGGTTCAGCGTCACCGACGCCAACGCGGGCGACGTGGCCGCGATCGTCGCCCACCTGGGCGGCGTGCCCCTGGCCATCGAGCTCGCCGCAGCGCGTCTCCGCTTCCTCACGCCGGCCGCGATCCACGAGCGCCTCGAGGGCCGGATCGACATCATCGGTGCGGGTCCGGCCGACGTCCCGGAGCGCCAGCGCTCGCTGCGCGGGGCCATCGCGTGGAGCTACGACCTCCTCGAGCCTCCGGTGCGGCGCCTGTTCGAGCGCCTGTCGGTGTTCAGCGGCGGCTTCGACCTCACCTGTGCCGAGACCGTCGCGGGCAGCGCTGCCGAGCTCGGCGTCGACCCGCTGGACGGGCTCGCAGCGCTCGTGGACCACAGCCTGCTCGGGAGCGGCGAGGCCGGCGGCGAGGCCAGGTTCACGTTCCTCGAGCCGATCCGGGAGTTCGCCGCGGAGCGCCTGGCCGAGACCGGCGATGCCGAGGAGATCCGGCGGCGCCACGCGGCCGCGTACCTGACGCTCGCGGCCGCCGTGTCGCCCGAGCTCAGCGGCGACCGCCAGCGGGCCGGGCTCGACCGCCTCGAGACCGAGCATGCGAACCTGCGCGCCGCGATCGCGTGGGGCGACGCGAACGGCGACGCCGAGGTGGCGCTCGGGATCGTCAACGCCGTGTGGCGGTTCTGGCAGAAGCGCGGCTACCTCACCGAGGCGCGGGCGCGGGTCGCGCAGCTCGTGGCGCGCCCGTGGTTCGCCGCGACCCGCCCGCCACTCCGGGCGCGGACCCACGAGGTCCTCGGCGGGATCGCGTACTGGCAGGGCGACTTCCCGGGCGCCCGCCCGCACTACGAGGAGGCGCTCGCGATCTGGCGGGCCGAGGGCGACCGGGCGGAGATCGCGAACGCGCTCTACAACCTCTCGTTCTGCTTCACGATGAACCTCACGCTCGGCGACGAGGATCGGATGGCCGCGAGGGCGATCATCGACGAGGCCATCGAGATCAACCGCGAGCTGGGCAACGACCGCGGCATGGCCGACGACCTCTGGGGGCTCGGGATCCTCTACTACTTCGCCAACGACAACGAGCCCGCCGCCGAGGCCTTCGAGCAGGCCCGGGTCCTGTACCACCGCCTGGGGGACCGGACCCAGGAGGCGTGGTCGCTCCACCAGCTGGGGTCCGCGCGCCTGAAGCTGGGCCAGCTCGAGGTTGCCCGCCCGCTCCTGCGCGAGGGCCTCCGGCTGTTCGAGGCCGCGGGCGACGACTCCGCGATGACCCTGCTCCTCGACGACCTCGCCGCCGTCGCGGCCGCCGACGGCGACCTCGAGCGCGGGGCGCGGCTCCAGGGGTTGTCGATCCGGCTCCAGGCGAGCACCGGCGCCGCGCTCGCCGGCCTCGTCCAGTGGCGGTTCGAGGAGCTGACGCGGCCCGACGCCTCGAAGCTGCTGAGCGCGGCCGACGTGGACCGGCTGCGGGCCGAGGGCGCGGCGCTGCCCCTCCCGACGGGCATCCGCTACGCGCTCGGGGGGATCGGCTGGGAGGAGGCGTGCACCGAGGCGCAGGTCGAGTCCGGCGCGCCTGCCCAGGCCGGCGGTTCCGCATGACCGAGACCCTCCCGTCGGGCGTCGTCACCTTCCTGTTCACCGACATCGAGGGGTCCACCAAGCGCCTCGCGGCCGTCGGCGACACCGCCTGGATCGAGCTGCTCGCCCAGGAGACCGGGCTCGTGCTCGACGCCGCTCGGGCGGCCGGCGGGGTGCCGTTCGGCAGCGAGGGTGACGCGCACTTCGTCGCCTTCACGTCCGCGGCCGCAGGGATCCGCGGAGCCGTCGCAGCACAGCGGGCGCTCGCGACCCACGACTGGGGCGGCGACCCGATCCGCGTCCGGATGGGCCTCCACACGGGCGAGGCGGTCGTCGTCGGCGCGGACTACGCGGGCTTCGAGGTCCACCGGGCCGCGCGCGTCGCGTCGGTGGGGCACGGCGGCCAGGTCCTGCTCACCGAGGCCACGCGGCTCCTCGCGGGCGATCCCGGCGGGGGCATCGCGCTCCGCGACCTCGGCGAGCACCGGCTCAAGGACGTCGCGCACCCGGAGCGCATCTACCAGGTCGAGGCCGACGGCCTCGACACGTCGTTCCCGGCCCTCCGCTCGCTCGACAGCACGCCCAACAACCTGCCGCCCCAGCTCACCTCGTTCGTCGGGCGGGCGGAGGTCGTCGCGGCGGTCGGCCACCTGGGCCACGCCCGGCTGCTGACGCTCACGGGACCCGGCGGGACCGGGAAGACCCGGCTCTCGCTCGCCGTCGCGGCCGAGATGGCGGACCGCTTCCCGGGCGGCTCGTGGTTCGTGCCATTGGCCGCGATCTCCGACCCGGAGCTCGTGGCGGCGACGATCGCCGGGACCCTCGGCGTGCTCAGCGCGACGGGGATGCCCCTCGAGCGCGTCATCGAGTACCTGCGGGCTCGCGAGGCGCTGCTCGTCCTCGACAACTTCGAGCAGGTCGTGGCGGGTGCGCCGGCCGTCGCCCGCATCCTCGAGGCGGCGCCCAAGGTCAAGGTCATCGTCTCGAGCCGCGCGCCGCTGCGGATCTCGGGCGAGCAGGAGTTCCCGGTCCCGCCACTCGCCGTGCCGGCCGTCGGCGAGACCGACGTGGACGTCATCGGCGGGACGGAGGCCGTCCGGCTGTTCGTGGAGCGGGCGCGGCCGTCCGGCCCGACTTCGCGCTGACGCCGGAGAACGCCGTCCACGTGGCCGAGATCGTCCGCCGGCTCGACGGGCTGCCGCTCGCGATCGAGCTCGCGGCCGCGCGGACGCGGCTGCTGTCCCCCGCCGCGATGGCCGCGCGCCTCGGCGACCGCCTCGGGCTGCTCAGCGCCGGCGGCCGCGACCTGCCGGAGCGCCAGCGGACGCTGCGGGGTGCGATCGACTGGAGCTACGACCTCCTCGACGACGAGCAGCGGGCGCTGTTCGCGCGGCTGGGCGTGTTCGCGGGCAGCGGCGAGCTGTCGATGGCGGAGATGCTGTGCGTGCTGCCGACCGACGAGCGGCCCATCGAGGTGCTCGACGGGATCGAGCGGCTCGCCGAGCAGAGCCTCCTGCGGATCGCGCCGGACCCGCACGCGGACATCCGGTTCTCGATGCTCGACACCATCCGCGAGTACGCCGTCGACCGCCTGGCGTCGAGCGGCACGGAGGCCGCCCTCCGGGAGCAGCACGCACAGGCGTTCCTCGCGCTCGTGCGCACCGCGACCGGCGACGCGTCCGGGACCAGCGACCGCGGGGAATGGCTCGACCGGATCGAGGACGACCACGACAACGTCCGGGCAGCGCTCGACTGGTGGATCGCGTCCGGCAACCACGCGCAGGCGGCGTCCCTGCTCGCCGCGGTCTGGCGGTTCTGGCAGATGCGCAACCACCTCGCGGAAGGCCGGGCGCGTGCGAAGGCCGTCCTCGAGATGCCCGGCTGGGACGCAGTGCCGCCCGGCGCCCGGCTCCACGCCCTCGAGTCGGCGGGCGGGCTCGCCTACTGGGCGGGCGACATGAGCGAGGCGAACCGGCACTACGAGGAGGCCGTCGCCGAGGCGCGCGAGGCCGGCGACGAGTCCGAGCTCGCGAACGCGCTCTACAACAACTTCTTCGCCACGCGGATGCGCTACCAGGGGGCGAACGACTATGTCTCCGCGCTCGCGTGGGAGGGCCGCCCGTTCCTCGACGAGGCCCTGTCGATCTGGGAGCGCCTGGGCGACGAGGATGGCGTGGCGAAGGCGATGTGGGCCCTCGCCGAGCACCACGCCTATCGCGGGGAGTATCCGGCTGCGATCGAATCGGCCACGCGCGCGCTCGCCACCTTCGAGCGAACCGGGAGCAGCTTCTGGAGCGCCTGGACGCACTTCACCCGCGGCTTCGCGTATGCGGCCCAGCGCGACGTCGCCCCCGCGTGCGTCGACCTCGGCGTCGCCCTCCGCGAGTTCAAGGCGACGCGCGACATCTCGGGCGTGGCACTCGTGCTCTCCGCGGGCTCGTCGGCGCTCCTGATGGCCGGCTGGACCGCGGAGGCGTACGCGATGGGCGGCGCCAGCCGGCGTGCGGTCGCCGAGACCGGGCTCCACCTCGCGGCGCTGTGGCCCGACACGATCTTCCCGATCCCCGACTTCGAGACGACCGACCCGACGCTCCAGGCGGCCATCGCGAAGGGCGAGGGATGGTCGCGCGAGGAGTCCATCGATCGAGCGCTGACCGCCATCGACGTGGTCGCGAGCGGGTCGCTGGGGCCGGATCACGGGGCGTAGGATTGACCACATGCAGACCCTCGAGAGGCGGTCGTGACCGAGCGCGTGCGCATCCCGCCGATCGAGCTCGTCGTGGAGACCGCCGCCGACGCTGAGACCGCGTGGCGCACGCTGACCGATCCCACGCTCGTCACGCTCTGGTTCACGGACGCCTCCCCGCTGGGCGGCGTCGGCAGCCGGTATCGCCTGGACTTCGGTGACGGGTCGGTGGTCGCGGGCGAGGTCCTCGCCGTCGAGCCCGACAGGTCGTTCGCCTACGCGTGGGCGTGGGAGAGCGCCGAGCCGGGCGAGATCACCCGGGTGACGTGGACGGTGGAGGCCTCGGACGGCGGCTCGCGGATCCGTCTCGTCCACGACGGATGGGACGAGGCCGGCCTCGACGCGAGCGCGCGCGACGACCACGAGGGCTACTGGACGGGGTATCTCGACGATCTCCGCGACGTCCTCTCCGAGGCGTGACCAGCGGGGGTCGGCTCGGGCGCTTCGTCCATCGCTCCTTCGGGCGCTTCCACCGTGACGCGCGGCTCATCCTCGTCACGAGCCTCGTCGCGGGTGCGGCGATCAGCCTGTGGTGGATCGACTTCAACCTCTACCTGCGGGCGCTGGGCTACGAGACCGCGACGATCGGGCTCGTCTCGACGCTCGCGTCGCTCGCCGGCGGCCTGATCGCGTTCCCGGCATCCGCGGCGTCCGACCGGTTCGGGCGGCGGGCCGCCTTCATCGCGGGCCTCGGCGCGGGCATCGTCGCGCTCGGCGGACTCCTGGCGAGTGAGGCGCTCCCCGTGATCATCCTGTCGGCGGCGATGTGGTCGATCGGCAACCAGACGTTCCAGGTCGTGGTCTCGCCGTACCTGACCGAGCACTCCGAGCCGGAGCACCGCAACGAGCTGTTCGCCATCCAGTTCGCGATCCAGAACGTCACCAACATCGTGGCCGCGGTCATCGGCGGCGTCGTGGCGACCGCGATCGCGGCGGCGATCGGCCTCGAGGAGGGCGGCCCCGGCACGTACCGGATCATCCTCGTGTTCATGGCGGTGCTCCTCGTCGCCGCCCTGGTGACCGTGCTCCGCCTGAACGACGACCGCCCGTCGCGGACGGTCGCCCCGCGGCTCCAGCAGCTCGGCGAGCCCGCCGCGTTCCCGTCGGATCCCCGCCGCTCCCGGACGATCCTGGGCATCACGATCCGCGACCGGTCGCGGTTCGCGAAGCTGGTGCTGCCCGGGTTCCTCATCTCGATCGGCGCGGGGCAGGTCATCCCGTTCCTGAACCTCTACGTCCAGGAGAAGTTCGGGCTCGACCTGGCCCAGCTCAACGCCGTGTTCGCGCTCACCTCGCTGGGGACGGTCGTCGCGATCCTGCTCCAGCCGCGGCTCGCCCGGCGGTTCGGGCAGATCACGTCGGTGGTCATCGTCCAGGGCGCGTCGATCCCGTTCCTCATCGTCCTCGGGTTCTCGCCGATCCTGTGGACCGTGATCCTCGCGATGGCCGTCCGCAACTCGCTCATGAACGCCGGCAACCCGATCTTCAACGCCTTCGCGATGGAGCAGGTGTCGCCGGTCGAGCGGGCGACCCTCGCGGCGGCGATGAGCGTCCTGTGGCAGATCGGCTGGGTCATCGGCGGCATCTGGTACGCGGCCCTCCAGGCGACGGTGGGCTTCGACCTCGGCTACGCCATCAACTTCGTCACGATCATCACCCTCTACTCGATCGCGACCTGCCTGTACTGGATCTGGTTCCGCCACGTCGACCGGCGGCGGCTCCGGCAGCCGGTGGCCGCCGCGGCCTGACCCACGCCACGGAGGCGGCCCCTACGCCCGGAGTAGTCGCGGCCCCGGCGCGGCGGCCCATTTCGGCATATCCGTCGGAGCCGTGCGCCGGTAGACTTCGGGGCATGGCAGAGGCGCCCGCACCCCAGCGCACGAAGACCGCGATCCCCAAGAATCCGGGGCGTCACGAGCTGGGCATGAAGGCGACCCTCCTGTTCCCCGACAAGGAGATCGTCGACCGCTACTACGTGCCGCTCGTGTACACCGCGTGCCGCACCTGCTACTCGGAGCTCGAGCCCCAGGAGATCTTCCGCAAGGCGACCGAGGGCGAGATCAACCCCGCCTCGATGCAGCGGCTGATCTCCAACGTCATCGAGTCCGGGCACGGCTCGACGATCGAGCACATCGTGTTCACGTTCGCCCTGTCCGGCGTGTCGCGGACGCTGTCGCACCAGCTCGTCCGCCATCGCGCGGGCGTCGCCTTCGACCAGCAGAGCCAGCGCTACGTGAAGTTCAAGGGCGCGGCGACGATGCTCCCGTCCACGATCGCCGAGGGCGACCCCGACCTCCGGACGCGGTACGAGGAGCAGGTCGACGGGTCGCTGGGCCTGTACGGCGACCTCGTGGCGGCGGGCGTGCCCGGCGAGGATGCCCGGTTCGTGTTCCCCAACGCGACGCGGACGAACCTCGTCATGACGACGAACCTGCGGGCCCTCATCCACATGTCCGGCCTGCGGCTGTGCACGATGGCCCAGTGGGAGATCCGGCGGCTGTTCCAGCTGATCCGCCACGAGATCTTCCTGGTCTCGCCGTTCCTCGGCTCGTTCCTCGCGCCGAAGTGCGTCGCGCTCGGCTACTGCGACGAGTTCAACAACCGCGACGAGCACTGCCCCATCCGGCCCCACAAGGACAACGTGCTCGCCGCCTGGGCGCAGAAGAAGGAAGCGGCCCGTGCGGCCGGTCGGGACCTGCCGGTCACCTGAGCCGACGGGCCGACGCGGTCGCATGCGGCGCCCGGGTCCAGTCCTGCTGCGCACGACGCCATGACGATCCGGCTCGAGTTCAACCGCATCGCCCCGGGGGTCGAGATCGGGCCGCACCGGCACGGCGTCGAGACGATCGTCTACCTCGCGGGCGGCGAGCTCGTGTTCGAGCACGGCGAGGGCATGCGCCGGCGCGCGACCGTGCACGCGGGCGACGTGCTGTACGAGGCGCCGTCGGAGCTCCACCGGGTACGCAACGAGGGCACGGCCGACGCGCTCGCGCTCCTCGCGGCGGTGACGCTCGACGGCTCGGCGCGGAACCTCGGCGAGATGCTCCGCCGCTGGCACGAGGACGACGAGCCCGTGCGACGCCGGGCGGAGGCACGCGTCACCGATCGGGCCGGCATCCGGCGCCGGTTCCTCGTCGAGCCCGGCGACTTCGGGTCCGTGACCTTCACCGTGACCGAGGTGGAGATGGATCCCGGGGCGACCGACGCCTGGCACGTCCACCCGGGTGCGGAACATGCGCTCGTGGTGTTCGAAGGACGTGGCACCATCGCGGTGGGCGACGTCGAGGAGACGCTCGAGCCGCTCAAGGGGATCCGGATCCTGCCCGGCCGGCCCCACCGGGTGACCAACGACTCCCGGCTGCTGCTGCGCTACTTCGTGTGCGCCTCACCCGGGACCGACCCGACCATCGACCGCGCGCCGGCCGAAGCGCCGCCCCGCCGGCTCGATGCCTGACATCGACGACACACCCAGGAGACATTGATGAACAAGCCCAGCAAGACCGTCACGACGATCGGCGTCGTCGCATTCGTCATCGCGGCCGCCGTCACGGGCATCTCGGCGATCCCCGGGACGGCCTGGTCCGGGTTCGTGAACCCGGTGCTCCTGTTCATCGGCGTGTTCCTGGGCGTGTTCCTGCTCGGCTACATCCTCGATCGCGCCGCGAAGAACGCGGCCGGCGGCGGCGGCCGCTAGAGGCTTCTCGTCCGTCTAGGTCGCGCCGTCGCGCGTCGCCCTCGTCGTTCGTCGGCGGCGCGCGCGTCGGGCGGTCGCCTCGGCCGTCTCCGGCGTCAGGCCGGCGGCAGGTCCGTGACGAACCGGCGGAGCACCCGCGCGAGGTTCGGCCCCGCGGCGGCGCCCGCCTCGAGGACCTCCTCGTGGCTCAGCGGCTGGCCCGAGTAGCCCGCGCCGGCGTTCGTGACGAGGCTCACCCCGCACACCTCGAGCCCGACCCAGCGCGCCGCGATCGCCTCGAGCACCGTCGACATGCCGACGGCGTCGCCACCGAAGCCGCGCAGCATCCGGACCTCGGCCGGGGTCTCGTACGCCGGGCCGATCAAGCCGGCGTAGATGCCCTCCTCGAGCTCCACGCCCTCCGACCGGCCCGCGTCGTGGAGGCGTGATCGCAGGCGCGGCGCCCAGACATCGGTCATGTCGGGGAAGCGTGGCCCGAGATCGTCCGCGTTCTGGCCGAGCAGCGGCGTCCGACCGGTGAGGTTGAGGTGGTCGCTGATGACCATCAGCGTGCCCGGGCCGTAGGCCGGGTTGAGGCCGCCTGCCGCGTTGGTCAGGATCACGACGTCGGCGCCCAGCGCCTTGAACAGCAGGACCGGCTGCACGACGAGCCCCGGGTCGTTGCCCTCGTAGAGATGGAAGCGGCCCTGGAGCGCGGCCACCGGGACGCCGCCCAGGCGCCCGAGCAGCAGCCGCCCGGCGTGCCCGGGTGCGGTGGCGACGGGCCAGCCGGGGAGCTCCTCGAACGGGATCGCCACCGGATCCTCGACGTCGTCGGCGAGGCTGCCGAGGCCCGACCCCAGGACCATGCCGACGCGCGGCACGAGGTCGCTCCTGGCGCGGACGGCGGCGACGAGCGCGGCGAGGCGGGCTGGCTGGTCGGCCGGGGAGATCGGGGTCGCGCGGTCGATGGCGTCGGTGCTCATCGGGCGAGTCTAGTGGCGGCGGCGCCGCCGGAGGGCTCGAAACCTGCGCGTTAAACTTCGACGCCCGGTGAGAGTACTGACACCGGGATGCCAGTCACGTCTCTCCGGGCGCCCATTCGATCGTCCACCCCTTGCGGGGCGACCCTCCGATTGGAGACGAAGCGCTCGAGCTGCCGACGGAGCGCCGACCCCTTGATGTGATCGCGGGTGCGGTGCCGGTGTGGCGTTGAGGTGATCTCAGCCGACCGGGTGGAGCGTCATTGAGGCAATCGCCGCCGCTCCGGTCCTTCCGTGTGGCCCCTCGGGCAAGAACTACGTTACGGGCCAGGCGCCGCCGCTCCAACGGGCTTATCCACGAACTTCGCCCCGGCGTGGGCCAGCCCGTCCACAGTTTTCCCCCGCTGTGGACATCCTGTGGACGAGCGGCGTCGTTCACCGCCGCGCGGCCTCTGGTGCTCGCTCATCCGCGCCCGCGGCACGCGCAGCAGGACGATCCCGTTGAGCCTCGGGATCCGCCCGCGCCGGAGGTCCCGCATGACCGCGGCCGAGTCCAACGGGAAGGAGTCGCGCAGGACGATCTGCCCGCCGTGGCGATGGCAGTCACGGTTGCGAACCGTGTCGGCGACGACGAGCACGACCGATCGAATGCGTGCGTCGTCGCGCTGCTTCTGCAGGACGCGTCGAACCGTGGCGTCGACCGCGCCGAGCCTGCTGATGCCCTCGATCCCCGCTCGGTCGTCGTCCGAGCTCACCACCGCATCCCAGGCTCGCAGGTCGCCGCTGATCGGCAGCGGCACCTCCATTCGCCAGCGGAGCCCGGGGTGCAGCTGCCGGCCGAGGTGCGCGAGCAGGCGAAGCTGGACGCCGTCGGCGATCGGCTGGCCGTCCGGATAGATCCCGATGCGCAGCCTGAGGCCGAGCGCGGCAGCGATCGCTCCCATGTCGCCGAGATCGGGCGAACCCAGCTCATCACGCTCGATCCGCCCGACGAGCGATCTCGAGACGCCGGTCGCCGCCGCGACGGACGCCTGGCTCAGCCCGAGGGTGAGCCGCCGTTGCCGGAGGTCGCGGAGCGCCTCGCCACGATCGACGCATGAGCTGTCGGCGGCCCCGGTCGCCGGGTCGTTCGCGCGTCGCCATGCGCAGATCGTGGCAGCCAGGGCTTGTCTGCGGCTTACCTGGCGATGCATCGCTCGGCTGCCATCGCCGGTGCGCAATGGGATGGAGCCGGGCGCGATCTGCGCGCGTGGTGCCCATTCCAGCGTCAGCCCGCCTGCGTCGGCAGCTTCTGCGCATCACCGTGGCAGAACCCGCGAGCGTTCATCGGGACGCGCACTCATCGACGGGGCGACGGCGAGCGGGCCGGAGCGATGCGAGGGGCGAGGGCGACCGGACCGTCACCCGCCGAGGGCGAACATCTCCACCTTCGGGAGCTTCTCGGTGGCCGCGCTGCGGAGCTCGGAGTAGCGGTCGGCCCGGGGCGTCCAGATGGACGTGATCAGCGCGGCCAGCTCGTCGTCGGTCGCGCCGGCGCGCATCGGGCCCTTGAGGTCCGAGCCCGCGACCGCGAACAGGCACGTGTAGAGCGAGCCCTCCGCGGACAGGCGCGCGCGCGTGCAGTCGCCGCAGAACGGCTGGGTCACCGACGCGATGATCCCCACCTCGCCCGACCCGTCGCGGAACGCGTAGCGCCCGGCGACCTCGCCGCGGTACTGGGCGGAGACCGGCTCCAGCGGCATCTCGGCGTCGATGAGGTCGAGGATCTCGGAGGCCGGCACGACGTCGTCCAGGCGCCAGCCGTTGGAATGGCCGACGTCCATGTACTCGATGAACCGCAGGATCAGGCCCTCGGCCCGCGCCCAGCGCGCCAGCGGCAGCACCGAGGCCTCGTTCATGCCCCGCCGGACGACCGTGTTGACCTTGATCGGCGTGAGGCCCGCCGACTGCGCGGCCGCGATCCCGTCGAGCACCTTGGACACCGGGAAGTCCACGCCGTTCATCGTCCCGAAGACCTCGTCGTCGAGCGAGTCGAGCGAGACGGTGATCCGCTGCAAGCCCGGCCTCGGCGAGCGGCACGGCGAGCGCCCGGAGCGCGGACCCGTTCGTCGTCAGCGTGAGATCGACCGCCTCACCCGAAGGCGCACGGAGCGCGGCGAGCTCGGAGATCAGGACCGGCAGGTCGCGGCGCACGAGGGGCTCGCCACCCGTGATCCGCAGCTTGCCCACGCCGAGCCCCACGAAGATCGCCGGCGAGCCGGCTGATCTCCTCGAACGAGAGCACGAGCTCCTTGGGCAGGAACGCGAAGTCGCGGCCGAAGACCTCGGCCGGCATGCAGTACGGGCAGCGGAAGTTGCAGCGGTCGGTGACCGAGATCCGGAGATCGCGCAGGGCGCGGCCGAACCGGTCGGGCATCCCCGGCCGGCCGTCGAAGTCCGAGGACGCACCGGGCGCCCGGACCGACGACTCGCCCGTCACCGCGCCGCGCGCACCCGTCGCCCCGACCGAGGCGGCGGTCGGCGGTGCGGCGGTGCCGGGTGCGGGACGCGGATCCATCGGCCAATCGTAGCCCGGGCGCCCGATGCGCACGCGCACCGGCCCCATCCGGCGGTACCACCGGAATGGCCCACTGGTACCTCTAGCGACTCCACCACAGCCCACCTCGCCGCCTAAGGTGCCCGCAGCAGCCCTGAAACCAGCTCCCTGCATGAGGATCGTTCAGCCCATGGCGTCAACCGATACCCGCTCGGGCTTCCGGCTCCCGTGGAGCTCCGACCGCTCCCACGACGAGTCCGCCCCCGAGGCCGCCGATGCGGTCGCGGCCGAAGACGCCGCGCCTGCCGATCCCGAGCCGGCCGATCCCGCCTGGCCCCAGACGGACATCAACGCCGCCCTCGGCCTGACCCGGACGGAGCAGCGCCCCGCCGAGGCGCCCCCGACCCCCCCTGCAGACACCGAGGAACCGACTCCCATGATCGACGTCGCGCCGACCGCCCCGGCCACCGCGCCGCGGAAGCCGTCCAAGCTGATGGTCGACCTGTCGACCGCGATCCGGGCGACGGCTGAGGCCGCCCAGGCCCAGACGCTGGAGCAGGTCGCAACCGACTCGCAGCAGGTCGTGGAGGCGATCCGCGCCTCCTCCACCGATGGCGCAGCCGCCCTCAAGACGCAGTCCGACGAGGACCTCGCCGGCATCCGCGAGTGGTCCAAGGCCGAGATCGCCCGCATCCGCGAGGAGACCGACGCCCGGATCACCGCCCGCAAGGCGACGCTCGAGGACGAGCTCGCCGGCCACGCCGCCGCGGTCGAGCGCCGCGTCGACGAGGTCAGCGCCGAGGTCGCCCGGTTCGAGGCCGCGATGGCCGCCTACCGCGAGCGTCTCGAGCACGAGGAAGACCCCGCCCGCCTCGCCACGATGGCCGAGGAGGTCCCCGAGACCCCGTCCTTCGAGGCGTGGGCCGACATGGGCACGCTCGACATCACCCCGGTCGAGGTCGAGGCCGTCGTCGAGACGATCGAGGCCGAGGCGGTCGCCGAGACCGTCGAGGCCGAGACGGTGGAGCCGGAGACGGCAACCGAGACCGTCGAGGCAACCGCCGACGCCGAGCCCGCCCCCGTGGTCGAGGACTGGTACGCCCCCGCCGAGGAGACGACCGAGTCGACCGAGACCGCCGAGGCCACCGAGGCCCGCGAGCGCCTGGGGCGACGAGACCAACGGCTGGACCGAGCCCGAGCCTGCCACCGAGGACGCCCAGGCCACGGCCGAGGGCGACGACGTCCCGCGCTGGGCCGCCGGCGAGACCCCCGAGGGCTTCCCGGCCGGTGACGAGACCGAGGCCGGCGATCCCGTCGACCGCGGCGCGATCATGGCCGCCCTCGAGGCAGCCGCTGAGGCCGTCGTGGCCGCAGAGTCCGCCGCCGAGTCCGCCGACCAGGCGGAGGCTGCCGCGGACGTCGCGGAGACCGCCGCCGAGCTGCTCGTGGGCCGCCAGGCCGACGAGCAGGACTACGACCCCGAGGCCGCGGCCGCGATGAACGCCCGCGTCGACGCGGGCGGCTACGACACCGAGTCGTTCGCCGACCGCCTTGCGAGCCTCATGCCCGGCCACGGCGACGCCGCCGGCGGCGCCGAGGAGCGGACGACGCAGGTCGTCGTCGGCGGCCTCGTGTCCGTGGCCAGCATCGCGAGCTTCAAGCGCCACCTCGGCCGCCTCCAGGGCGTCACGGCCGTCGCCGTCGCGTCCGGCCCCGAGGGCGAGTTCGTGTTCAACGTCACGCATCGCGCGGACATGTCGTTCCGCGACGCGATCCCGACCATGCCGGGCTTCGCTGCCCGCGTCACCGGCTCCGGCGACGGCATCGTGAACGTCACGGCGCGCGATCCCGAGGCCGAGGGGTAGTCCCGATGTCACCGGCCGTGCGCCCTGCCGTCGCGATCCTGCTGCCCGACTCGGAGGCCGACCCGGTCGCCCTCGAGCTGCATGCCGGCGGCTTCGACCCGATCTTCGTGCGCCACGGGCGCGAGCTCGTGGAGACGCTCGCGCTCCGCAAGGAGATCGTGCTCGCGGTCGTCGATCCCGCGGCCGACCCCGACAACGACCTCGACGGTCTCGGGGGCGCGCGTCCGGCGACGCGCACCAGCCCCGCACTGATCGTCGTGGACGCCGACGGGCTCGAGGACTTCGACCCGTCGACCGGCCACCCGGACGACGAGTACGTCATCCGCCCCTACTCCGCCGAGTCCATCCGCTGGCGGGTGGAGGCGATGTGCATCCGCTCCGCGGCCGTCGACGACGGCTCGGGACCCGTCCTCCAGGGCGAGATCGAGCAGGCCGACTGGGGGCGCCGCGGCAAGGTCGTCGCGATCTTCAACCCCAAGGGCGGCGTGGGCAAGACCATGGTCGCCACGAACCTCGCGGCCGCGCTCACCAGCAAGGGCCAGCGCGTGCTGCTCCTCGACGCCGACACGGTCACGGGTCACGTCCCGACCTCGCTCGGGATGGACGGCGTCCCGACGGTCGTCGACGCCTGGCGCGACGAGATCGACGGCGGCCCGGTCCTGACCTTCGACGAGATGGCCTCCGTCCACACCTCGGGCATGAAGGTGCTCCCGCTCACGGCCAGCCCGATGACGACCGAGCTCCTCGAGCCGCAGCGGGTCGCCGGCGCGATCGCCGTCGCACGCCGCAACGTGGACTACGTGATCGTCGACGCGCACCCGTCGTACAGCCCGCTCAACCGGGCGATGCTCAGCAAGACCGACACGATCCTCGTCCCGGTGACGCCCGACATGCCCGCGATCCGGGCGCTCGTCCAGCTCCGCGACGTCGCCGCCGACCTCGGGATGCTCGACCGCCTCCGGCTCGTCGTGAACCGCGCCGCGTCGGGGATCTCGGTCGAGGACATCGAGCGCTCGGCCAACCTGCCTGCCTACGCGCAGATCCGGTCCGCCGGCATGCTCATCGTCCAGGCCAACAACGAGGGCCGGACGTTGTTCGAGATCGGCCCCCGCGAACGCATCACCGGGGACTTCGTCGCCCTCGCGGACAAGCTGCTCGGCATCGAGCCGGCTGCCGAGCCCGCCCGTGCGTCGATGCGCCTGTTCGGCCGACCGATGGGCGTCCGCGCCTGACGGATCGGATCCGCGGGGCGATCCCCGCCTCCATCGTTGCCCAACGTGTCGCGCCCGCCGTCAGGCGGGCGTGACGCGTTAACGAGCCTCGCCTAGAAGCTCGTGCCGCCCATCGATGCGCCGGGCAGGCGCTGGGGCGGCTCACCCGTCTGCCGGTCGACCTGCTCCACGCCCCGCAGGTAGAACCGGTTGACGAGGATGACCTCGACGTCGGGGTCCGAGATCTCGATGTCCCCGAGCTTGGCGATCGCCTCCGCGACGGGCGTGAACATCTCGTTCGACCGGTCGAGCAGGCGGTCCGGCTCGGAGCCCGGGTGCATGAAGACCGTGCCGATGATCCGGAACGGCGGCAGCTCGAGGGCCACGTCGTAGGGGACCTTGTGGACCTTGAGCGCGGACCGCTCGGCCTCGGTCAGGGGCGGCAGCGAGTCCTCGCCCGCGATCACGAGGATCAGGTCGTACGGGTCGACGCTCTTGATCCCGGGCGCCGGCTCCATCGGCGCGCTGCCGTCGGACGGGCCCCAGGTGACGTCGCTGATCACGATCGCCTCGCGCTTGTTGAGCGCGTCGGTGAGCCGCCCCGAGAGCTGCATCCGGCCCCGCAGCCGCCAGTCCTCGGTGATCGCGGTGAACTGCACCCCGCGGACGCCGCCCTCGTGGAGGCGGGCCGTGCTGGGCGCCCCCGCCGACGCCGAGACGCCGCCCGAGTGGGTGATCCCGCTCGTGCCGGTCGTGGGGATCGAACCCCCGGCCGCGCCGGACGGCGGCGCCGCTGCCGGCGTGCCGGGCGTGGCCGCTCCCCCGGCGGGTGCGTCCCCGGGCTTGCGTCGCTTCAGGAAGCCGAACGGCACGCGATCACTCCTCCTCGGCCGAGCCGGTGTTCGACCGGATCGTGTCGACCACGTTCTCGTCCGCGAGCGTCGTGGTGTCGCCCAGCGTCCGTCCCTCCGCGATGTCGCGCAGGAGGCGGCGCATGATCTTCCCGCTGCGGGTCTTCGGCAGGTCCGGGACGAACATCAGGAACTTCGGTCGGGCGATCGGACCGATGACGTACGCGACGTGCTCCCGCAGCTGGACGGCGAGGGCGTCCGACGCCTCCTGCCCGGTCTTGAGGATCACGAACGCGAAGATCGCCTGGCCGCTGATCGCGTCCTTCTTGCCCACGACCGCGGCCTCCGCCACGGACCGGTGGTCGACGAGCGCCGACTCGACCTCCGTGGTGGAGATCCGGTGCCCGGCGACGTTCATCACGTCGTCGACCCGGCCGAGGAGCCACAGGTAGCCCTCCTCGTCGCGCTTGGCGCCGTCGCCGGCGAAGTACATCCCCGGGAAGCGCGACCAGTAGGTCTGCTTGTACCGCTCCGGGTCGCCGTAGATGCCGCGGAGCATCCCCGGCCACGGCCGCTTGAGGACGAGGTACCCGCCGCCGCCCAGCGGGACGGACGTCCCGTCGGCGTCGACGACGTCGACCTCGATGCCCGGCAGCCCGAAGGTGGCGGAGCCCGGCTTGGTCGTGGTCACGCCCGGCAGCGGCGAGATGAGGATCTGGCCCGTCTCGGTCTGCCACCACGTGTCGACGACCGGCGTCCGGTCGCCGCCGATCACGTCGCGGTACCAGCGCCAGGCCTCGGGGTTGATGGGCTCGCCCACCGATCCCAGGAGGCGCAGCGACGACAGGTCGTGCGAGCGCGGGATCTCCTCGCCCTGCTTCATGAAGGCCCGGATCGCCGTGGGCGCGCAGTACAGGATCGAGACCTTGTAGTCCTCGACGATCTGCCACCAGCGGTCCCACGTCGGCGCGTCCGGCGCGCCCTCGTACAGGACGCCCGTCGTCGCGTTGGCCAGCGGCCCGTAGACGATGTACGAGTGGCCCGTGACCCAGCCGATGTCCGCCGCGCACCAGTAGATGTCGTCGGGCTTGATGTCGAACACGGCCCAGTGCGTGAACGCGGTGCCCAGCAGGTAGCCGGCCGTCGTGTGCAGGATCCCCTTGGGCTTGGCCGTCGTCCCCGACGTGTACAGCAGGTAGAGCATGTGCTCGCTGTCCACGGGGGTCGGGGCGCAGACCTCGTCCTGGCGGTCGACGATGTCGTGCCACCAGAGGTCGCGGCGCGGGACCATGTGCGCGCCGTCGCCGAAGCGGTCCACGACGATGACGTGCTCGATCGTCGGCGTGTCGGCCACCGCCTCGTCGGCGTGGTGCTTGAGGCCGACCTTCTTGCCGCGCCGCCAGCCGCCGTCCGCGGTGATCAGGACCTTCGCGCCGCAGTCGTTGATCCGGCCCGACAGCGCCTCCGCGGAGAACCCGCCGAAGACCACGGTGTGCGGCGCGCCGATGCGGGCGCACGCGAGCATCGCGATCGGGAGCTCCGGGATCATCGGCATGTAGATCGCGACCCGGTCGCCCTTCGTGACCCCGAGCTCGAGGAGCGCGTTCGCGGCCTTGCTGCTCTCGCGCATCAGGTCCGCGTAGGTCAGCGTCCGCGTGTCGCCGGGCTCGCCGATCCAGTGGTAGGCGACCTTGTCGCCCAGGCCGTTCTCCACGTGCCGGTCGACGCAGTTGTAGGCGACGTTGAGCTCGCCGCCGCCGAACCACTTCGCGTCCGGGAGGTCCCACTCGAGCGTCGTCTCGGGCGGCGTGAACCAGGACAGCCGCTCGTCGGCCTGCCGCTTCCAGAACCCGACGTAGTCGGCCTCCGCCTCGTCGTACAGGGCGGCGGTGGCGTTCGCCTGCGCGACGAACGCGGGGTCGGGCGGAAACGTGCGCGTCTCGGCGAAGAGGTTCTCGATCTCCGGCTCGTTACGGGCCTGAGGCTCGCTCACGTGTCCCTCCGAACAACTCCCTGGGTCGGGCAATGATACGCGCGGCGGAGGCCACGATCCCCCGCCGAATGTCCGGTGCGCGGGTGGTCAGTCAGTCCCGGCCGACAGGTCGTCCTGGGTCGGCGCCGGGCTGGCCGGGCCACCCGGTGCGAACGGGTCGGGCTCGGGGTCGCGGGCGAGGACGACGCGCTGCGGCCTCGGGATCTCGATGCCGTGCGTCGCGAACGCCGCGAGCAGCCGCTTGCGCAGCTCGCCACCCGCGGCCCACTGCTCGGTGGCCCGGACCAGGCCGAGGATCTTGAGCGTGATGCCGTACTCGCCGAGAGCCTCGATCCGCTCGACGTGGGGCGCCTCCATGACCCGGCGCCGCCACTCGGGGTCCGCGGCGATCGCCTCGCCCACGTCGTTGACGACGCGGGTCGCCTTCTCGATGTCGGTGCCGTAGGCGACGGTGACGTCGAGGTTGATCCGGGCCCAGACGCGGGTGCGGTTCGAGGCCACCTTGATCTCGCCGTTGGGCACCGTGTGGACGACGCCGTCGAGGTCGCGCAGCGTCGTGCGTCGCAGGCTGAAGTCCTCCACGGTCCCGCTCACGCCCGCGATCGAGATGACGTCGCCCTTGGAGAACTGGTTCTCGACGAGGATGAGGGCGCCCGTGAAGTAGTCGCGGACGATGCTCTGGGTGCCGAAGCCGACGGCGATCCCCACGACGCCGAGGCCGGCGACGGCAGGCCCGATGTCGAGGTCCAGCTCGCCGAGGATCATGACGCCCGCGATGAGGATCACGAACAGGCGGATCGCGTTGGTGCCCAGCCCCTCGAGCGTGTCCATCCGCTTCTTGATCTCGACCGCGGACAGCTCCTGGGCCGTGCCCTCGGTCAGCTCGCGGTCGAGCAGCGCCTTGACGATCCCGTGGACGAAGATCCGCGCGAGGCGGAGCAGGACGAGCGTGATGCCGACGATCAGCAGGATCGGGCGCGATCGGGTCGCGGATCCAGTCGACGATCTGGGCCTGGACGTCCGCCGCGGTCAGGTTCATGCGCCCAAGCGTAGTGGAACCCCACGCCGCGGGGTGGCCGCGACGCTAGGCGGCCGTTCCCCCGAGTCGGACGGAGATCGCGCCTGCGGCCTCCTGGACCTGCTGGGCCAGCTCCGGCACGCGGCGCGGCGTGACCCGGAACGACGGGCCCCACACGTCGACGGCGGCGATGACCTGGCCGCGCGCGTCGTGGACCGGCGCCGCGATCGCGTTGAGCGCGCCGTCGTACTCCCCGAACGCGGTGGCGTACCCGCGCCGCCGCACCCGGGCCAGCTCCTCGAGGAGCGGCTCGAGCTGCGTGATCGTGCGCTCGGTGAACCGGTCGAGGCCGCGCCGCACGAGGCGCAGGATCTCGCGCTCCGGGAGGCTCGCGAGGAGGACCTTGCCGCCCGCGACGGAGTGGAGCGGGACCCAGCGGCCCGTCCAGTCCCCCATCGCCACGAGGTTCGGGCCGTCGGCCTGCGCCACGGTGAGCAGCTGGTCGCCGTCGAGCACGCCGAGCCCGGTGGTCTCGCGCGTGGCGCGCGCGAGCTTGTCGAGCTCGGGCATCGCGATCGAGCGCAGGTCGAGCGTGCGCTCCGCGCGGTTCGCGAGGCGGATCACGACGAGGCCGAGTCGGTACTTGCCGCTCTCCTCGTCCTGCTCCACGAGGCCGCGCTTCTCGAGCGTCGCGAGCAGCCGCGACGCCGTGGACTTGTGGAGGCCGAGGCGCCGGGCGAGCTCGGTCACCCCCGCCTCGCCGTGGCTCTCCCCCAGTGCCAGCAGCAGCGCGGCCGCCCGGTCGACGGACCGGACCGCGTTCCCGTCGAGCGTCATGCGATCTCGCCGCCTGCGCGGGCCTCGAGGGCCGCATCGAGCGAGTCGCTGAAGATCGACAGCACCCTGTCCACCGTGTCGCCCTGGCTGTGCGCCTCGCAGATGAACCACGGCTCGCGGCTGTCCGGCTCCGGCATCGCGCCCCGGGCGTGCATGCCGATCGCGATCGCGTCGTACAGCTCGTGGTCGGTGTTCGCCCAGTCGCGGTACTCGGACGCCACCGTCTCGGTGAACATCACGCCGAACATCGACGGGTGGCCGGTGAGGTGGTAGGCGAGGCCCTTCGCGTCGAGGAGCGTGCGGAGCCCGGCCTGGACGCGCTCGCCGGTCGTCCTGATCGTGTCCAGGGCGTCGGTGTCGCGCAGGATCTCGAGCGTCTTGACGGCCGCGGCGGCCGCGACCCGGTTGCCGGCGTAGGTGCCGCCGTGGCTGACCTTGTCGGGCAGGACGGACATGACCTCGTCGGTGCCGGCGAAGGCCGCGGCCGGGTAGCCGTTGCCCATCGCCTTGGCGTACGTCGCGATGTCCGGCGTGATGCCGAAGAACTCCGCGGCGCCGCCCTTCGCGAACCGGAAGCCCGTCTTGACCTCATCGAAGATCAGGAGGATCCCGAACTCCTCGGTGAGCGCCCGCATCGCCTGGTGGAAGCCCGGCTTGGGCATGATCCCCTGGGCGTTGCCGAGGACCGGCTCGACGATGATCGCGGCGATCTCGCTCCCCTGGCGCTCGAACAGCCGGCGCAGGGCGTCGATGTTGTTGTAGCGCGCGGGGACGATGGTCTTGGCCACGTCGCCCGGGATGCCGCGGCCCCATGCCAGGCCCACGGGGTTGTCCTCGTCGCCCAGCTCGGCCATGTTGTCCGGGGCCACGCTGATCAGCGCGTAGTCGTGGACGCCGTGGTACTGGCCCTCGAACTTCACGATCTTGTCGCGACCCGTGTAGGCCCGCGCGATGCGCATCGCGTGCATCGTCGCTTCCGTGCCGGAGACCGTCATCCGGGCCTTGCCGACCCACGGGTTGAGCTCCTTGACGAGCTCCATCGCGCGGACCTCGTCCTCGCTCGTCAGCGAGAAGCTGACGCCGCGAGCCGCATCCGCTCGTTGACGTAGTCGTCCACCCGGTCGTCGCCGTGGCCCAGGATCACGGGGCCGTAGCCCAGCCGCAGGTCGATGAACTCGTTGCCGTCGACGTCCCACACGTGGCCGCCCTTGCCGCGGTCCACGTAGATCGTGGCATCGCCCCACGCCCGGAAGTTCGAGTTCGTGCCGCCCGGCAGGGTCCGCAGCGCGCGCCGGTAGAGGGCGAGCTGCTGGTCCCGGGTGAGGCTCGGGGTGGTGCGCGACGCGGGTTCGGCGGTCATGGTGCCTCCAGGCTGTGGACCCCTTTGCCCCTCGCGGGCGCGTCATCCGCTCTCAGGATGGCGCCGGGGCTCTCCCGTTCCCTGACCCGCTCTCCGGGACAGGCGTTGCGGGATGCGCAACAGGTTGGCGGATCGTGCCACACGGCGTGTGGGCACGTCAACGCGAATATCGTCCCACAGGCGTCATCCACGTGCGAATCCCGCACGTGTGGTGGCGTAAGGCTGGCCGATCCGCGTACATTGCGCAGGTCATGGAACTCCCCGCCGGCGGCTCGTTCTGGTTCTCGACGGGCAATCCCGGTCCGGCGCGACCGCCGCTCGAAGGGCGGGTGCGGGCCGACGTCGCCGTCATCGGCGGGGGCTTCACCGGGCTGTGGTCCGCGATCCGGCTGCTCGAGACCGAGCCCACGTTGCGCGTCGTCGTCCTCGAGGCGGACCGGGTCGGCTGGGGCGCGAGCGGCCGCAACGGCGGGTTCTGCGCGGCGTCGCTGACCCACGGCCTCCACAACGGGATCCTCCACTTCGAGGACGAGCTCGAGGTCCTCGAGGCCGAGGGCGCGCGCAACCTTCGCGAGCTCGTGGCGTTCGTCCGCAACGAGGGGATCGACGCCGAGCTCGAGGAGACGGGCACGCTCGACGTCGCGACCGAGCCGTGGCAGGTCGACGGGCTCCACGAGTACGTCGATCTCGCCGCCCGGTACGGCGAGACGCTCACGTTCCTCGACCGCGAGGCGATCCAGGCCGAGGTCCACTCGCCGCGCTTCCTGGCGGGCGTCCGGGTGGGTCCCGAACGCTGCGTCATGGTCAACCCGGCCAAGCTCGCGTGGGGGCTCGCGACGGCGGCGGAGCGTCGCGGCGCACGGATCGCCGAGGGCTCACGGGTCCGCAGGCTCGAGCGACGGGCGGGGCGCGTCGACGTCCACGTCGAGGGCGGCGGCATCGTCGAGGCGGACCACGTGCTCGTCGGGACGTCCGCGTACAGCGCGTGGATGCGGCGACTCGCCTCGACGTTCGTCCCCGTCTACGACTACGTGCTGATGACCGAGCCGCTGACCGCCGGCCAGCGGGACGCGATCGGCTGGGCCGGCCGCGAGGGCATGTCCGACGCGGGCAACCAGTTCCACTACTTCCGGCAGTCGGCCGACGACCGGATCCTGTGGGGCGGCTACGACGCGATCTACCACCCCGGCAACGCGGTCAAGCCCGCGTACGACGCGCGGCCGGCGACGTTCGACGCCCTGGCGCGCCACTTCGTCGAGACCTTCCCCCAGCTCGACGGGATCCGGTTCACGCACCGCTGGGGCGGCGCGATCGACACCTCGACGCGGTTCAGCGTCACGTTCGGGGACGCCCTCGGCGGGCGCGTCCACTACGCGCTGGGGTACACGGGGCTGGGCGTCGGGGCGACACGCTGGGCGGCGGGGATCCTGCGCGACACCGTCCTTCGCCCGGACTCGGACCTGCTCCGGCTGCGGTTCGTCCGCTCGCGTCCGTTCCCGATCCCGCCGGAGCCCGCCCGGACGCCCGCGGTCGAGGTCATGCGCCGGTCGGTGATCGCCGCGGACTCGAACGAGGGCCGGCGGGGCCTGTTCCTCCAGGCGATGGACGCGCTCGGGATCGGCTTCGACTCGTAGGTTCGGTTCGCCGCGGCGGCGCGCGGCGCCCCGAGGTGCGGTCTCCAGCACCGTGAGATCGCCCACAGACCCCACGTGTTGGCGGAAACGCGGCCTCAGAGACCGCGGTGGCGCCCGCCGGAGGCGCTGTCGTGGTGTCGAACACTCCGGCGGGACCCATCGGCCCCCGCGCTGGGCGATCTCATGGTCTCCAGGGACCCGGCACCGCGAGCGAGGCCGGGACCCGGCCGCAGACGCTCAGGCCTTCGGGCGGACCCAGCGCGGCAGCTCCGTCGTGAGCGTGACCAGCGGCAGCGAGCCGTGGCCGATGAGCTCGTCGTGGAACGCCTTGATGTCGAACCGGTCGCCGTCGCGCGCCTCGAGCTCCTGGCGCAGCCGCCGGATCTCGCGCATCCCCGTCATGTACGAGAGGGCCTGCCCGGGCCACGCGATGTAGCGGTCGGTCTCGATCGCGGCGTCCGTCGGCGTGAGGCCCGCGGTGAGCAGCCAGTCCACCGACTGCTGGCGCGTCCAGCCGAGGCCGTGGAGCCCCGAGTCCACGATCAGCCGCGCCGCCCGCCACGCCTGTGCGTCGAGCATCCCGAGCCGCTCCCCGTCGTCGCGGTAGAGGCCCAGCTCGTCGGCCAGCCGCTCCGCGTACAGCCCCCAGCCCTCGACGTACGAGCCGGTGACGGCGCGCGTCCCCAGGCGC
Organism: uncultured Chloroflexia bacterium; assembly: GCA_963768035.1. Lineage (GTDB taxonomy): Bacteria > Chloroflexota > Limnocylindria > Limnocylindrales > CSP1-4 > CAIXZV01. The sequence continues at coordinate 460,186 of CAVYGJ010000002.1, read as the reverse complement.
CGGAACACGCCCAGCTGCGGGTGCTCCATCTCGAGGCTGATCTGGAAGTGGTGGCCCGGGATGGCCTCGTGGAACGTGTACGCGGCGAGCTTGTGGAGGGCCAGCCCGTCGAGGTCGACGGTGTTGATGTAGTACGTGCCGGGCCGGGAGCCGTCGATCGTCGGCGGGTAGTAGTACGCGGGCGGCGCGTCCTTCTCCTTGAACGGCTCGACGGCCTTGACGATGCACGACGCGCGCGGGAGCCGGCCGAACACCTGGGGCGCGACCGCGCCGGCCCGGTCGATGGCCTGGGTCACGTGCTCCAGCAGCGCCTCGACGGTCGGCGCGTGGTTCGCCGGGTCGGCCAGGAGCGAACGGCGGTACGCGTCCACGTCGTCGCCGAAGCCCGCGCCACGGGCGATCGTCCGCCGCTCCTCGTCGATGTGGGCGTACTCGTCGAGGCCCACCTGGTGGACGTCGCGCGGGTCCAGGTCGAGGGTCGTCCAGCGGCGGATGAAGTGGCGGTAGAGGCCCTCCCCGCCCGGCGCCGAGACGATCCCGGGAACGTCGCGCGTCGCCGCGAGGTACTCGCCCGAGAGCGCCTCCATGTAGCGCCGGTCCGCCGGGTACACGACGTCCCGGACGACCTCGCGGACGCGCTCGCGGTCCTCGTCCGTCGCGACCTTCGAGAGCGCGGGGATCACGGCCTGGTCGAGCGGCGTGTCCACGAGGCGCCGCACCTGGTCGATCGTGCGCTCGGCCACGATGCGGGCGGCGGTCCGGCCGGACGCCCGGCCCTCGTGGAGCACCTCGATGTGCGCGTCGATGTGCGGCCCGTACGCGCGGAGGCGCTCGAGCCACGCCTCGAGGAGCTCGGGCGTGTCGGCGCGCTGGAACGTCGCGACCTGGGGCAGCACCGTCTGCGGGCCGTAGATCTGGTCGACCTCGCGGACCTCGTACGCGTGGAGCGACTCGTCCTCCTCGGCAAGCTTCGCGAGCACGGCGAAGATGGCGCGGGTGATGCGGTCCTCGTTCGAGAGTTCCGCGTCCGGGAGGGCGTCCGCGGCATCGGACGCGCGGCGGACCGCGTCGATCTCGGCCCTGCGCCCGGCAGCCGAGGGGTCGGGCAGCAGGTGGTTGTAGCGCTCGTCGCCGTAGACCGTCGCCGCCGTCGGGTTGAGCCGCAGCGCCTCCTCCCAGTACGCGTCGCCGATCGCGTCCATGGCGCTCTGCTGGCTGGCGATGTCGGTCACGGGCGGGCACCCCCTGATAGGTCGACGGCTTGCGCGCCCGGCGATGGCGGGCGGCGTGGATGTGCACGACCGAGGGTATCGCGCGCTTGACCAGTGGGGCGCCCGCGCGCACGCTCATTCGGTGCCCGCGGCGTGCGCGGGCGTGGCGGGATCGGCGCGGCCGGCGCGACCATGCGAGGAGGCGGACATCAGGCGCGAGATCGAGGCAGCCCTCGCACCCCTCGTCGGCCTGCCGCTGACGGCGGCGAGCCGGGTCGTCGACATGGCCACGTTCGGGTTCGGCGTGATGCCCGCAATGGGGACCGGCGCGACGGGCGTCGGTGCCGCCTACCGGCTGCACATCCAGGAGATCTGGCGGATCACCCTGGAGGGCGAGATCCTCGTCGGGTACGGCGACTACTTCTTCCCGCCACGCGACTCACGCGTCGCGCGCGGGGACTTCGTCGCCCGGGACGCCCCGCGGACGCGGCGAGACGACCTCGTCGACGAGTGGGTGGCCCACGATCCCGACGGCGCGCACGTCGTCGCGGCCGTGCGGGGGACGCGGGCTGGCGACCTCGCGATCACGTTCGGCGACGGCTGCGTCCTCGAGACGTTCGCGACGTCCGTGTCCACGGCCGCCGACGGGAGCGACGAGTTCTGGCGGCTCATCCCGCCCCGGGTGACCGGCGAGGAGCGGGGCATCGTCGTGACGGCGCACGGCGATCGAGGGTCAGGGTCGCGGGGGCGGAGCCGCCGTCAGCCGTTGAACAGCGACAGCTGGTCGCCCGTGCGCTCGACGGCCGGGTCGAGCCCGATCAGCGGCTCGAGGTCCGCCATCCCCACCCGCTCGCGCCGCACCCAGTCGCGCAGGTGGTTCGCCTTGAGGAAGTGCCAGCTCCCCACCTCGAGCTCCCGCCGGAGGAGCGGCGACCGCTCCAGCTTGTGGCGCACGAGCTCGGCTCGCTCCGGCAGCACGACGAGGAACCGCACGAGCCGCTCGTCGGTCGGCAGGCGCGCATGGCGGCGGAGCACGGGCTCGCCGAGCATCGCCGTCCACTCGACCTCCCACAGGTAGACCGCCCGGCCACGGATGTACCAGATGACGTCCACGTCCTCGAGGTCCTCGCCGCGGATCCGGCCGAGGTACGGCGGCCCTGCTGCCTCGCGGTCGTCCAGCCGGTCGCCGAGCGGCACGCCACCGAGCCGGCGCGGCTGCTGGCGGGCGCCGATCCAGCACTGGAACCCGAGCCGGTGGCCGAGGTCCACGAGGTTCGCGATGAGCTCGCCGTGCTCGTGGCTGCGCTTGATGAGGTCGTCCGTCGTGACGAGGCGCTCGGGCGTGCTGGCCATGCTCCGGTAGCTCTCGAGGCAGGCGCGGACGAGCGGCTCGTCGGGCAGGTCGGGACCCGTGAACAGGTTGCCGATCCGCTCGAGGAACTGGGTCTCCGACAGCGGTCCCGCCGTGGACAGGAGGCTGTACGCGGCCCACTCCACGCGATCGGCCAGCGGGACCGCCGCGGCGTCGCGATCGGTGCGGTCGCCGAGCCACCAGCGGTCCTCGATCTTCGTCAGCCGGCGTCCCTCGGCGCCGTCGAGCGCCTCGTGGACGAGGGCGAGCAGGCGGTCGACGTGGTCGACGTCCGGGTCCGGCGGCGCGGCCGCGTCCTCGCCCACGGGCGACGGCGGTCGGACGAGCCGGCGCAGGTGCCCCGCCCGGTCGAGGCCGACGAGGATCTCGCCCAGCAGCCCGTCGAAGGTCACGGGCTCGCCCCGGAGCTTGAGGACGTCCACGGCCGCCTCGAGGACCGCCCGCTGGGCGTCCTGCGCGGAGAACGGCGCGTTGACGATGCGCTCGGGCGGCGCGAACAGCCGCTCCGCGGGCGCGAGGTCCGGGTCGCCGGCGCCACCCGGCAGCGGCGAGAGGACGACGTTGGCGCGCGTGCGTGGCCCGCCGGGGACGGCACCCGACCCGGGCGGCACGAGCTCGACGGCGCCGCCGCTGTCGCGCCCGGCCTCGGGCAGCCTCGCCCCCGAGACCCGGTAGCCCGCCGAGACCCCGCCGAGCACCGTCGCGACGAGGCTCTCCGCCCCGTCGCCCTCGAGCAGGAACACGATCCGCGCGTCCTTGGCGAGGGCGGGCTCGACGCCCCGGAGGCTGCGGGTGATCGCCGCGGCCTGCCAGCCCCACGACGGGCGGACGGCCGGCCCGAACAACGGCTCGAGGGGCAGCGTCTGGGCGGCCTCCCGCCCGAGCACCCAGGCCGTCCCGTGGTACTGCCACGCGAGCCGGTCCGCGATCGGGCGCAGCGGCGGCATCCCGACGACGAGGCGGATGCGCGGACGGCTGCCGCCACGGGCGAGGTGCTCGGCCTCGAGCTCGAGTGCGCCGATCGCCGCCGGCGTCGCCTGCTTGAGGACCGCGGACGCCGAGCCCTCCACGAGGCTCCGGAGGTCCTCGCCGAGGCGCGCCGGGACCGGCCCCCACGCCCCGCTCTCCAGGCGCTGGACGAAGCCGCGCACAAGCCGGATCCCGTCCTCGAACGCGAGCCACGGGTTGCGCTCGCGCCACTGGGCGGACCCGGGCGGCTTCAGGTGGCCCTGGGCGATCCGCAACGGGGCGAGGCGCCCCGGGCTCGTCGCGAGCCGGCTGGCGGGCGCGAGCGCGTGGAGGAGCGCCAGGCGGAGCGCGGACTCGATCGGCGCGGCGCGAAGATCCTCCTCGATCCGCTCGAGGATCGCGCCGAACGCCGACAGCTGGCGCGGCGTGTGGAGGTCGAGGAGCTCGAACGGGAGGTCGGTCTGGCCGTCGAGCACGGGGAACCGGTCGGCCAGCTGCGACCGGACCTCGATGCCCTCGCGGTCGAGCGCCTGCGCGAGATCCTGCGCGTCGAGCGGCGCCTGGCGCTGCTCGCCGCCGCCGAGCTGGTCGCGGCAGACCGGGCAGCGGTAGTGCTTGCGGACCGGCCGCGGCCCCGGGGGTCCGCCGTCGTCCGGGGGCTCGGCGGCCCAGGTCAGCTCGTCGAGCACGACCGGGCGGTCGCAGGTCGCACAGCGGCTCGCGTAGCGGTCGGTGATCGACGTCTTGAGGCTGGTCTCCCGGCGCGCCGACGCCGCGAGCGCCTGGACCGCGGCGTCGAGATGGCGCAGGTCCGGCGGCCGGAGCACGATCTCCGCGAGCAGGCGGTCGAGCGGCGTGGATTCGAGGCTGATGCCCTTGCGCTGGGCGTCGATCGCGGCGCGGGCGACCCAGCCGCCGCGCCCGAACAGGTCGAGGACGATCTCGCCGGGCTGGCTCGCCGCCTCCAGCCGTGCCGCGACGAGTGCCGGCGGGGGCGGGGGCGCGAAGCGCTCGAACGCGGGGAGGCTGAACCCAGGGTCAGCTCGCAGGAGGAGTGCTCGGCCCGCCATCGGGCCCGATTGTCGCAGACGGTGGGTCCCGGGGCGGCGCACGGACCCGGGAATCGAAAACGGGGCGCACCCGGCGCCCCGTTCCCATCGATCAGGTGAGGGTTTACGGCTCCTCGAGCTCGTCCGTCTCCTCGACGAACGCCTCGTCGGTCGTCTCCTCGGGCGGCAGGACGCGGTCGAGGTTCTCGATCTCCTCGTCCTCGATGTCGTCCTCGAGATCGTCCTCGAGGTCCTCGTCCTCGCGGACGAGGGTGCCCTTGGTGTACGGCCGCAGGTCCGTGGACTTGGCCGCGGTCGGGAACGACACCTTGCCGTAGTTGCGGGGGTCCTGGAACACCTCGCGGATGATCAGGCGGACGTCCCGGTCGCCGAGCGAGGTCACGCCGGCGAGGTACTTGTTGCCGTCGGCCATCAGCTTGAGCAGGCGGGCGGCGACCCGCGGCTCGACGATGCCGATCCGGATCCCGTTGCTGATCGCGATGAGGCGGTTGGCCTCGGGGATCAGCTCGACCGCGTCGCCCGGGTTGACCTGGGCGAGGTCGGCCGAGCGGGCGAGGTTCGTCAGGTGGGCGAAGCCCGTCTTGCCGGTCTCCTCGACGAAGATGCTGACCGGGGCCTTCGAGCCCTGCTTGGCCGCGACCGTCTTCTCGCCCGCCTCGACGAGCAGCACCTTGAGGCGGTCGATGTTGCGCTCGGCGATGCGGTTGGTCGGGTCGAGCGCGAGGGCCTTCTGGTAGTGCTCGCGCGCGGAGCCGAGCTCGCCCTGCTCCCAGAGCGCCTTGGCCAGGCGGTTCTCGGCCTCGGAGTCGGCGCCGAGCTCGAGCAGGCGGCGGTTGGTCTCGGCCGCGTCGGCCCACTGGGCGTCGGTTGCCTGGGCGATCGCCTGCTCCGCCAGCTGGCGCTTGAGGCGCGTCTGGCCTGCGGGCGTCTGGGCTGCGGCGTCGATCTCGGGGAAGGTCACTGAGGGGTCGTCCTTTCGGTCCATCTTCGCGTCGCGGGGCTGGCATGCCGGTGCGGGACACGCCGAAACCGCGCGGGTCGCGGGCACGTGTTTCTAACATCGACCGCGCGGGCCGTCAAACGTGGGGGGTCAGCCGCGCAGCTGGAGGTTCCATACGACGACCACCGCGCCGAGCACGGCGAGCAGCGCCAGCTCCCACAGGAACCGGGGCTCGCGACGGCGTGCCGGCGCCGTGCCGTGGAGCGCGTCCCACAGGTAGAACACGAGCGTGAGCACGGCCGGCCCGAGCAGCCGGGGCACGTCGATGGCGCGCGTGGCGCCGGCGGCGACCGCGACCACGATCGCGTAGGTGAGGGCGGACCGCGCCGCGTCGGCGGCGGTCCCGTAGCGGAGCACGGCGAGGCGATAGCCGAGGAGGAGCGCGATCAGCGCGTCGTCGATCGCGAGGACGACGAGCCAGCCCTGGCTCAGGGTCCCGCCGCCGGCGGCTGCCCCACCGGGCTCGGCGAGGCCGCCCGGGACGAGCGTCGCGACCCCGGTGAACGCGATGAACGCCGTCACGACCGCGGCCAGCAGCACCCGCGCCCGGTCCGAGTCCGTCGTGCCCTTCGGCTGGCCCAGGAGCCGGATCTCGAGCGCGAGGATGCGGTCGAGGAGGAGCGCGAACGCCGCGAGGTACGGGACCATCGGGAGGCCGGGCGACACGAGGTGGACCGCCGCGCCGGCGCCGCCGGTGAGGACGGCCGGGATGAGGATGTGCTCGAACGGCCGGGGGTTCCGCTCCGACGCGAGGACGCCGATCCCCGCGAGCAGCATCGCGAGGGGGAGCAGCCCCGAGATCAGGAACGCGTCGGCGGGCTCGACGAGCCGCGTGAGCGCGACGAGCAGGACGGCGACGAGGACGAGCTCGCGGCGCGCGATGACGGAGTCCTGGCTGGTGGGCATCGCGGCGGATGGTACGTCGCCGCGCGCGCGGAGGTCTCGGGAGCCGCGTCAGACGCGCGACGGCTTGCCCGCGACCCAGGCGAGCAGCTCGTCGAGCGGCAGCGTGTTGAGGACGTGGCGCGGCTCCACCCACGCACGCCTGGCCTGGTCCACGCCCCACCGGACGTAGCCCAGCTCCTCGGTCCGGTGGGCGTCGGAGTCGATCGAGAGGACGCAGCCCGACTCGTGGGCGCGGCGCGCCCGCTCGGCGGCGAGGTCGAGGCGGTGCGGGGAGCCGTTGATCTCGAGCGCGGTCCCGGTCGCGGCCGCCGCCTCGTAGACCGCGTCCCAGTCGAGGTCGAGGTCGTCGCGGGTCTGGATCATCCGACCGGACGGGTGCGCGATGACGTCCACGTGCGGCGACCGGATCGCGTTGAGCGTCCGGCGGGTCAGGTCCGCGCGCGACTGGCGCCGGGCGACGTGGACGGAGGCGACGACGAGGTCGAACCGCGCGAGGAGCGCGTCCTCGTAGTCGAGCGCGCCGTCGGCGCGGACCTCGAGCTCGCAGCCGTGGAGGAGCCGGAAGCCGCCCGGGTTCGCGCCCTCGGGGAGCTCGCCGCGGGCCTCCTCCTCGGCGAACCGGGCGTTGAGCGCGGCGATGATCTCGCGCTCCTGCTCGACGCGGTCCGGCGTCAGGCCGCGGGCGATCGCGAGGCTCTGGGTGTGGTCGGTGAGCACCTGGTACGCGTAGCCGAGCCGGCGGGCGGCCTCCGCCATGACCTCGATCGAGTGGACGCCGTCGCTCCAGTCGGAGTGCGAGTGCAGGTCGCCGCGGAGGTCCGCCCGGGTGATGAGGCTCGGCAGCCGGCCCTCGTAGCCGGCCTCGATCTCGCCCCGGTCCTCGCGCAGCTCGGGCTCGATGTAGGGCAGGCCGAGGAAGCCGTACGCGCCGGCCTCGTCCTCGAACGTGCGGAGCTCGGCCGCGTCGCCCTCGAGCGGCTTGCCGTCCTCGTCGATCCTGAGGTAGCCCTTCTCGCTCAGCGACCAGCCGCGGTCCCGGGCGATGCCCCGCAGCCGGATGTTGTGGTCGGCGGACCCCGTGAAGTGGATGAGGTACGTCCCGGCCTCGCCCGGCGGCATCACCATCAGGTCGACCTGCGGCCCGCGGAGGATCGTGATCGCCGCCTTCGCCGTGCCCGCGCCGAGGACCTTGTCCACCACGCCGAGGTGCGTGAACCGCTCGATGACCGTCGTCGGGTCCGCCGTCTCGACGAGCAGGTCGAGGTCGCCGATCGACTCGCGTCGCCGCCGGAGCGAGCCCGCCTGGACGATCCTCGTCACGCCCGGGACGCCACGCAGCTGCTCCACGAGGTCGTCGCTCGTGGCCTGCGCCCGGTGGATCAGCATCCGGGTGGGCGCCGTCTCGAGCTTCTCGATGCCCTCGACGATCCGCTCCTCCGTGCTCGCCGAGATGCCCTTGAGCGTCCGGAGCTTGCCCTCCTGGGCCGCCTGCTTGAGGCCGGGGAGGTCCGCGATCCCGAGCGCCTCCCAGACGATGCGCACGGTCTTGGGCCCGACGCCGGGGATGCGCAGCAGGTCCACGAGCGTCGACGGGATCTCGGCGCGGAGCTTGTCGTAGTACGCCATCCGGCCGGTCGTCGCGAGCTCGGTGATCTTGTCGGCGATCGCGGCGCCGACGCCCGGGATCGGCCGGCGCTCGCCAGCGGCGTACGTCGCCCCGACGTCGAACGGCGCGCGTGCGATCGCGTCCGCGGCGCGGTGGTAGGCGACGGTCTTGAACACGAGCTCGCCCTTGACCTCGAGGATGTCCCCGATCTCGTGGAAGATCCGGGCGAGGTCGCCGTTGGTGACGGCGCGAGGTGCCTCCGGCTCGTCGCCGTCCTCGTCGTCGAGCGGCGGGGCGTCCTCCAGCGGGTCCATGCCCGGAGGGTAGCGCGCCGTCCGCCGTACGATCGGCCGATGGAGGAGCGCCTCGCCACGCCAACGGCCACCCGGCTCGCCGCGGACCTCGTCGCGGGCACCGAGGCGCACGCCCTTCGAGCCCGAGCTGCGCGCCTGGCTCACCGCGTCGCCTCGCTTCCGGGCGTTCGCCTCCGACCACGCGGCCAAGCTCCACAAGAAGCTCCGCGGGGCGTCCGATGCCGATGCCCTCCGGGACGTCCGCCTCGAGCTCCTGGTCGCTCGGTCGCTGCTCGGCGAGCGCCGGATCGAGCTCGCCTGGGAGCCGTTCGGCGCCCGCCAGGGCGGACCCGACTTCACCGTGACGCTGCCGGGTGCGCGGGTCACGACGCTCGAGGTCACGCGTCTCCGCCGGCCGGCGGCGCTCGTCGAGCCGGGAGTCCCGTGGCTTGCGAAGCTGCGCCAGCTGCCGCCCGGCGTGCCCAACATGCTCGTCGTCGGGATCGACGGGCCGAGCGCGTCGGCGCTCGACGTCGCCACGTCGGTGCGTCTCGTTCGTGCCCGGGCCGACGCCCGCGACGAGGCGTTCCTGGCGCCCCGCGGGTTCCCGGACGGGCGGGCGTTCTACGACCGCTTCCTGCGCCTCGGGGCGGTGATCGTGCTCGCCGACGAAGGGGTTGGGGGCGAGCGGGCATCCGAGTGGGTCAACGGCTCCGCCCGGATCGCCGTGCCCCCGGCCGTGCTGCGGGCCTGCCTCGCGGGACTTCGGTCCGGCTGACCCGTCACGGCGCGCCACTCCCATGCGCGACCGGATGAAGCGGCGTTCGATCTGCGCTGCCCGTGCCCAGAACCAGCGTCGAGGAGCGCCTGGCCGGCAACGTCCTGCGCATCACGGTGGCCGAACAAGCGCGGCTTCATCGGTAGGCGCACCAGGGTGGCACAGGGCGGGTGGCACGGGGCGGGCGGCGCCCGAGGGCGGCGCTCGGGAGGAGCCGACCCTACGCGGCGACGACCCGGTCGCGGCCGCCACGCTTGGCGCGATAGAGCGCCCGGTCGGCCTCGTCGATGACGTCCTCGAGCAGCTGGTCGGGCGACGAGGCGACCGACACCCCCACCGACACCGAGACCCCCGGCACGCCCAGCTTCCGCAGGTCGAGTGACGACACTGAACGCCGGACGCGCTCCCCCACCTCGATCGCGATCTCGGGGCCGGGGTTCTTGAGCAGCACCGCGAACTCCTCGCCGCCGAACCGCGCGGGGACGTCGTCCTCGCGGACCGCGCCCGCGATCGCCTGGGCGACCTCGCGCAGCACGTGGTCGCCGACGGCATGCCCGAACGTGTCGTTGAGCTTCTTGAACCGGTCGATGTCGATCATGAGCACGCCCACGCGGTCCTCTGCGCGGCGTCGCTTGGCGAGCAGCCCCACGTACTCGTCGAAGTAGCGGCGGTTCGGCAGGCCGGTCAGCGCGTCGGTCGTCGCGCGGGCCTCGGCCTCGCGCAGCGAGTAGACGCGGGCGAGGGCCGCGGACGCCTCCACGGCGGCGGCCTCGAGGATCCGTCCGGCGGACGCCGGCCACGGGACGCGGGTCCGGCGGGACAGGACGATCGCGCCCTCGATCCGGCCGTTGACCCGGAGCGGCGCCGCGACGACGTTGGACAGCCCGTAGGCGGCGCTCAGGCGGTCCGCGATGCGGTCCGCGATCCGCTGCTCGGCGCCCTCGCGGGCTGGGACGGCGTGCCGCGCCCGGGCTCGGGTGGGCATGGCCGCGACGCCCACTCCCCCGCCGCCGGGCTCGTACGCCAGGCCGTCGTACGCCGAGGCGCCGCGCGCGAGGCGGTCGGCGGCGATGCCCAGCGGGATGAGCTGCGGGTCGCCGTCGGGGTCGGGCTCGATGGGGACGGCCGTGAGCCGTCGGCCGCGCGCCGCCGCGACGGCGAGCGCGGACAGCGCCTCGTCGTCGGCCGGGTCCTCGAGCTCCGAGAGCGGCAGCGACGTGCGTGACGTGGGCGCGCCCGGCCTCGTCGGGGACAGGATGGCCTCGAGCGACCGGCTCTCCGGGCGGCGGCGCACGACCGCGACGTGATCGGCGCCGGTGGCGATCCCCAGCTCCTCGACGATGGCATCGACGATCGCGTCCGGCGACACGGAGCGGGCGAGGCCGCGCAGGATCCGGGCGAACGACTCGGCCTCGGTGCGACGGCTGCCCTCCTGGCCGGCGACCTCCTCGCGCTCCGCGGTGCCCGCGACGCCGACGAGCACGAGCAGCACGAGGACGAGCATGTCCACGGGGTTCGGGGCGAGGGCGAGACGCACGAGCTCGATGGCTGCGAGTGCGCCCAGGAGGACGAGGAGGGGGCGCCGAGCCAGGGCCCGCAGATCGATGCGTTCCCGAAGGTCGCGAAGAGACGCTTCTCGGTTGCTCACCCTGGAGACCAAGCATGGGACCACGGGCGTCGCGCGGCAAGGCCAGGTCCCAGTACCAGTGGCGGCGGGAGTCCTGGTACTTCCGTACGGGGTCAGGCCTCCCCGGACCGCACCCCAGCCGCCCCGATCGGCTCGCCGGTCGCCCGCTCGGACCGGAGCCTGCCCGCCAGTCGTACTGCCCTCGAGCCGACCTCCGCGGCCACGTTCGCCAGGGTCCCGGCCTCGAACCGGTTGCCACCGAGGTCCTTCGCGTCGTACAGGCCGACGTCCGCGGCCGCGATGAGCTCGGTCGCGGAGTAGCCGTCGCGCGGGTGGGTCGCGACGCCGATCGACGCGCCGATCGTGAACGGCTGCCGGTTGCGGTCCGAGAACGGCGACGCGGCGAAGGCGGCGAGGATGCGCTCGGCGACGCCGGCCGCGTCCTCGCGCCCGGTCTCGGGGAGGACGAGCGCGAACTCGTCGCCGCCGTAGCGTGCCGCGACATCGGACGCTCGCAGCGCGCCGCGGATGAGCTCCGCCACGTGGACGAGCACCCCGTCGCCGTAGACGTGGCCGAAGGTGTCGTTGACGACCTTGAAGTCGTCGAGGTCGATCATCACGACGCTCAGCGGGCGCCGGGTGCGGACGGCGCGGACGACCTCCTCCGAGAGGCGCTCGTGGAGGTACCGGTGGTTGAAGAAGCCGGTCAGCGGGTCGCGGTCGGCGAGGTTGCGCGCGGTCTCGTAGAGGCGGGCGTTCTCGAGCGCCATCGCCGCCTCGTGGGCCATCGTCCGGGCGATCGTGATGTGGCTCGCGTCCGAGGTCGGGCGGCCGCGCGAGGTGAGCTCGACGAGGCCGATCGCCTCGCCCTTCGCCACGAGCGGCAGCATCACGAGGCCGCGCATCCCGTCGCGCCGGAGGAGCTCCACCTCGGCCGGGTCCGCGTCGGGCGACTCGGCGTCGATGACGGAGATGGCCCCGTCCTCCAGCACCCGCGACGTGACGGGGTAGCCCTGGAGCGGGTAGAAGTCGTCGAGCGTGGGCCGCAGCTCGGCGGGCCAGCAGCCGAGGGTCCGCAGCCGGTCGTTGGCCCGGTCCCAGTCGCTGATCTGGGCGAGGTCGGCGCCGACGGCCCGGGCGAGGTGCTCCGCGATGAGGTTCGCGACGTCGACCGGGTTGAGCGACCGCGACAGGGCGCTGCTCATGTCGAGGAGCTGGCGCAGCTCGTCCGCGAGCCGGCGGGTCTCCGCGACGTGCGAGGCGCCCGCGAACGCCGTCGCGGCGAGGTCCGCGAGGATCGTGAGCAGGCGCAGGTCGTCGTCGTCGAACTGGCGCAGCCCGAGCTTGGACAGGGTGATGACCCCGATGAGGTTGTCCTCGTGGACCATCGGCACCACGAGCATCGACTCGTCGACGTCGTCCGTCCCCGGGATCGTGGAGCCGCGCGGGTCCACGTTCGCGTCGTCGACGCGGATCGCGGTGCGATGTCTCGCGACCCAGCCCGTGAACCCGATCCCGAGCGTCGTCCGGAGGATCCCCAGGTCGACCATGTCGTAGGCGCCCACGCGCCCCTCGAACGCGATCGGGACGAGGTCGTCGGGCGGCTCGAGCAGGTAGACACGCGCGTTGTGGTAGTCGATGACCCGCTGCGTCTCCTCGACCACGGCGCGGCCGACCCCCTCCGGCGACAGGCTCAGGCTCATCCGGCGGGCGGCGTGCTGGAGGACCTCCAGCTGGGCGTTGCGGCGCGCCTCCGCGGCACGCGCACGGCCGACGAGCGCGCCGGTCGCCAGGAGCGTGCCGCCGATCGTGAGGTCGAGGAGGAGGACGATGTCCTCGATCGACTCCGGGCGGCCACCGAACGCCCAGCCGGCGACGCCGAGGACGAGGATCAGGAGCCCGCCGAAGAACGCAACGGCGTGCAGCCGGGCGTGGGCCATGGGCGTGCGGCGAGACCCGGATCGACGCGTGGATTGGAGGCTCGGCAGCACGTGTCGAGCGTGACAGCGCGCGTACGACCCGGGCACCATCCGAAAGTACCAGTGGGCAGTCCCGTCGCCCGGCGCTCAGCTCCCGGCGCGATACCGGAAGGCGTCGGATTCGGGCCGGGCCAGCCAGTCGGCGAGCGACCCCGCGACGGCGTCCTTGGCCGAGAGCTGCGGGTCCGCGACCGGCCACCGGATCCCGATGTCGGGATCGTCCCAGCGGATCCCGCCCTCGGCGGCCGGGTTGTAGCCGGCCGTGCAGAAGTACTCGATCTCGGTGACGTCCGAGAGCGCGCAGAACCCGCGCGCGAACGTGGCCGGCGCCCAGAACAGGAGGGGCTCGTCGGACGATGCCTCGACCGTCACGTGGCGCCCGAGCGTGGGCGACCCGGGCCGGATGTCGACCGCGACCATCACCGCCCGGCCGTTGACGACCCGCATGAGCTTGCCCTGGGGCGGATCCCACTGGAAGTGGAGGCCGCGCACGACGCCACGCGAGGACCGCGACTGGTTGACCTGGACGAAGCTCGTCGGCAGGCCGCCGCCGAGCGCCTCGAACGCCCCGACCTGGGCGATCTCGGCGAACCAGCCGCGTTCGTCGCCATACAGGCGAGGGCGGAGGACGAGGACCTCGGCGAGGTCGGTGGGCTCGACGGTGAACGGCACCGTCGCTACATCATCACCAGGCCGCCGTCGACGGCGAGCACCTGGCCCGTGATGAACGCCGCCTCGTCGGAGGCGAGGAAGGCGACGGCGTCCGCGATCTCCTCGGGGGTCCCGAACCGGCCCAGCGGCGTGCGCTCGGTGATCTGCGCCTGGAGGGCCTCGGGGAGGTCCTGGGTGAGCTCGGTGAGCACGAAGCCCGGCGCCACCGCGTTGACCGTGATCCCGCGCGACGCGAGCTCGCGGGCGGACGCCTTGGTCAGGCCGATGAGCCCGGCCTTCGCGGAGCTGTAGTTCGCCTGCCCCATCTGGCCGGCCTGCCCGGAGACGCTCGTGATGTTGATGACGCGGCCGCTGCGCGCCTTGAGCATCGGCCGGGTGCACGCCTTGAGCGCCCAGAAGGCCCCGAACAGGTTCGTCTCGAGGACGTCGGTCCAGTCCTCGGCCTTCATCCGCATGATCAGGTCGTCGCGCGTGATGCCGGCGTTGTTGACGAGGATGTCGATCTTGCCGAAGGCCTCGAGCACGGCCTTGACGAGCGTCTCCGCGCCCTGCTGCTCCTTCGCGTCCGCCTGGACGGCGAGCGCGCGGCGGCCGAGCGACTCGACCTCGGCGGCGGTCGCGTTCGCGGCGTCGGTGTTGCCCCGGTAGCTGAACGCCACGTCGGCGCCCTGGCGGGCGAGTCGCAGCACGATGGCCTTGCCGATGCCCCGCGAGCCGCCGGTCACGAGGGCGGTCTTGCCGGTCAGGTCGAGCATGTGGGGGAGTCCCTCCAGGCGTCAGCGGGTGGGCTGGTGGACCCGCTCGGGCTCGCCCGGGACGACGTCCGAGAGGTCGAGCTGGGCGGGCAGCGGCAGCGGGCGGGCGAGGATCTCCGCCAGCGCCGGCGGGATCGGGTCCACGGAGTCCCAGTCGAGCGGCGCGCGGACGGTGACGGCGTCGGGTCGCACGGCGTCGTCGGCGGTGCGGCCCCGCGCCGGATCGGCGGTCCACTCCATGGCGACCGCGCCCGAGGTGAAGCCCGCCCCGAACGCGACGAACACGATCTTGTCGCCGACGTCGACGCGGCCCTCGTTGACGGCCTCCGCGAGCGCGATCGGCACCGACGCGGCCGACGTGTTGCCGTACCGGTCGAGGTTCACGTAGATCTTGTCCATCGGCAGGTCGAGGCCCTTGGCCACCGCCTCGATGATCCGGACGTTGGCCTGGTGCGGGACGATCAGGTCCACGTCGTCCTGGCTCCACCCCGCCTTGCCGACGGCGGCGAGCGCCGTGGACGCGAGGGTCCGGGTCGCGAAGCGGTAGGTCTCCTTGCCCTCCATCCGGATCTTGTGCTCGCCACGGGCGATCGTCTCGGGCGAGGGCGGGCTCTTCGAACCACCGGCGGGCAGCCAGATCATGTACGCGCCCTGGGGCTCCGTCGTGAGCTCGATGCCGACCGGCGCCACGGGCTCGTCGGACGCGGACAGCACGACCGCCCCCGCGCCGTCCCCGAACAGGATGCAGGTGCTCCGGTCGGTGTAGTCGAGGAACCGGGTCAGGAGCTCCGCGCCGATGACGAGCGCGTGCTTCGCGAGGCCCGCCTGGATGTAGGCGGACGCGGTCGCGTAGCCGTACACGAAGCCCGAGCAGGCGGCCATCACGTCGAACGCGAACGCCTTCGTGTTGCCGATCGCCTCCTTGACCAGGGCCGCGGTGGACGGCATCCAGTAGTCGGGCGTGAGGGTCGCGAGGATGATGACGTCGATGTCCTCGGGCTTGAGGCCCGCGGTGTGGATCGCGCGCAGCCCGGCCACGGCGCCCATCGACGCCGTCGTCTCGTGTGCGGCCGCGACGCGCCGCTCGCGGATCCCGGTCCGGCTGACGATCCACTCGTCCGAGGTGTCGACCATCCGCTCGAGGTCCGCGTTCGACAGGACCTGGGCGGGCGCGTACCGGCCCCAGCCGGTGAGCTTCACGGACTGGGTCATGTCGGCTCGACCTCGATCAGCGCCTGCTTCGCCTTGACGAGCGCGCCGCTCTCGACGCAGATGCGGGTCACGCGGCCGGCGCGGTCGCTCTTGATCTCGTTGAACAGCTTCATCGCCTCGATGAGGCCGATGATCTGGCCCACCGCCACGTGGTCGCCGACGGCGACGTAGGGGGTCGCGCCGGGCGACGGTGCGCCGTAGTAGATGCCGGTGAGCGGGGCGTTGACCGCGGGCTTCGCAGCCGCGGGCGCGGCGGCGGGTCCGGCGGGCGAGGCGGTCGTGTCGGGCGCCGCCGTGGCGACGGACCCTCCCTGCTCGGCGAGCGGCGCGGCGGCCGCGACGGCGACCGGGGCCGCGATGGCGGACGGGGCGCGGAGGATGATCGTCGTGCCGCCCGAGCTGACCTCGAGCTCGCCCAGGTCGCCGCGCTCGAGGACCGCGCTCAGCCGGTCGATGAGCGACAGCAGCGACGCGTCAGCCGTCGACAGCGCGGCTGCGGGCTGGGCGGCCGCGGCGCCGCCGTCGATCGCCGCCGGCGGCTCCGCCCGGGCATCCACCGGTGCGTCAGCGTGCCCGTTGACGGCGGGATCGCCGGGGCCCACGGCAACGGGCTCCACGAGCGCCTGCTCCTCGACCAGGCCGGCGTCGGACATGGGCTCCTCCTCCCGTGGCGTCTCGTGCTCCGTCATCCGTCCCACCGCCGGAAGACGAGCGCTGCGTTCTGGCCCCCGAAGCCGAACGAGTTGGACAGCCCGACCCGCATGTCGCGTCGCGAGGCGGTGTTCGGCGTCAGGTCGAGGCCGTCGGCGTAGGGGTCGGGGTCGTCCAGGTTGATCGTCGGGGGCACGCAGCCCTCGCGCAGCGCGAGCATCGTGGCGATCGCCTCGATCGCGCCCGCGGCGCCCAGCGTGTGACCCAGCATCGACTTGTTGGCCGTGATCGCCAGCCTGGACGCGTGGTCGCCGAAGATCGTGTGGATCGCCTGGAGCTCGCTCTTGTCGCCTTCGGGCGTGCTCGTGGCGTGTGCGTTGACGTGGTCGACGTCCTCGGGCGCGAGGCCGGCCTTCTCGAGCGCCCGCCGGGCCGCCCGGACCGCGCCGATGCCGCCCGGTGCGGGCAGCGTGATGTGCGACGCGTCGGCGGTCGCGCCGTAGCCCACCAGCTCCCCGAGCGGCGTCGCGCCGCGTGCCTCGGCGGACTCGAGCGCCTCGAGGATGACCGCGCCGCCGCCCTCGCCCATGACGAACCCGTCGCGCGCGTTGTCGAACGGGCGGGAGGCCCCCTCGGGATCGTCGTTGCGCGTCGAGAGCGCCTTCATCGACGCGAAGCCGCCGACGGTCGCCTCGTGGATGCCGGCCTCGACGCCGCCCGCGATCATGATGTCGGCGTCGCCGCGCCGGATCGTCTCCCAGGCCTCGCCGAGCGCGTGGCCGCCGGTCGCGCACGCGGACACCGTCGCGAAGTTGGGTCCGATCGCGCCGGTCGCGATGGCGACCTGCCCGGAGCCGACGTTCGCGATGCCCATCGGGATGAAGAACGGCGAGATGCGGTCGGGCCCACGCTCGGCCATGACGAGGACGTTGTCGAACAGCGTCGAGACGCCGCCGAGGCCGGAGCCCATGAACACGCCCGTCCGCGCCGCGGTCTCGTCGTCGAGCCGGCCCGGCAGCCCCGCCTGGTCGAGCGCCTGGCGGGCGCACACGAGCGCGAACTGGATGTAGCGGTCGGTCCGCCGGATGTCCTTGCGGTCGAGGACGGCCGTCGGGTCGAAGTCCTTGACCTCGGCCGCGACCTTCGCGGTCACGCGCGACGGGTCGAAGCGGGTGATCGTGGCCACGCCGGAGCGACCGGCGACGAGCGCCTCCCAGAACGAGGGGACGTCCTGGGCCAGGGCGTTCACGGTGCCCATGCCGGTCACCACGACGCGCCGCGGCCGCTCCGGCCAGCTCCAGGTCATCGGACCAGCTTCCCCGTTCGCACCGTCGCCGCGCGGTAGACGTCGCCCGGCAGGCCGCGCGCGCTGATGGCGTTCGCGACCGCGACCGCGTCGAACGCGGTCCGGCGGATCTCGGCGGTCACGTTGCCCTCGTGGACGTCGATCACGGCCCACGAGGCGGTCGGGTCGCCGTCGAACACGTAGCCCGCCGAGCCCGCGTTGACGATCACCTTCCAGCCGAGGTCGCGGACCTCGGGGACGTGCGTGTGCCCGACGCAGATGACCCGGGCGTCCGTGGCGGCGGCCCGCTCGAACACGATGTTGGCGTCGAGGGCCTGGTCGAACCCGCGCACCTGCGAGCCCGGCGAGGCGTGCACGACGAGCACGAGCGAGTCGTCGGCCGTCCGGATGCGGCGCTCCGCGGGCAGCCGGCGCAGCCACTCGAGCTGGTCGTCGCCCAGCTCGTCGTGCGCCCACTCGGCGGCGGCGGTGACCGTGTCCGGGACGCCGTCCTGGTACTGGGGGAAGGCGCTCCCGTAGTCGAAGTCGCCGACGGCGATGTCGGTGTTGCCCGACACGATCAGGGCGCCCTCGGACTCGAGGACGCGGAGCGCGTCGACCGTGGCGTTCGGCTCCGGGCCGTTGAGCACGAGGTCGCCGGCGACGAGCACGGCGTCCGGCTTCTCGCGCCGGATCTCCTTGGTGACCGCCTCGAGCGCGGCGAGGTTGCCGTGGACGTCGGACAGCAGGGCGATGCGGGTCATCCGAGCATTCCCTTCGGCGGGATGACGAAGGACAGGAGGCCCTCGCACGCGACTTCGCCGTTCACGCTCGCGACGCCGCGGCCCTTGCCGAACCGGCTGCCGAGCTTCTCCATCGTGATCTCGAGACGGAGCGTGTCGCCCGGGACGACGACCCGCTTGAAGCGGACCTCGTCGATCCCCGCGAACAGCCCGATCCGGTCGCCGAAGCCGGGCTGGGTGGCCACGTAGCAGGCCATCGTCTGGGCGAGCGCCTCGACCTGGATGACGCCCGGCATGACCGGCAGGCCCGGGAAGTGGCCCTGGAAGAACCACTCGGTGGCGGTCACGGCCTTGATCCCGACGATCCGCTTCTCGGCGGGCTCGTACTCCACGATCCGGTCCACGAGGAGGAACGGCCAGCGGTGCGGGATGAGGCCCTCGATCACCGTCGTGGAGAACGGGGCGGCGATGCTCGGGGTGGCGGGCGTGTCGGGTGTGGCGTCGGTCACTGGTGGCTCCGGATGGGGTCGAGGTGAGTGTGCCCGACGGCGGCGGTGCGCCGAGCGGGGGTGCGTGCAGGGGTGCACGACGGGGCGTGGCGTCGGCGGGTCACGCGCGCTGCTCCGCGGCGAGGAACGCGGCGCTGCCGACGCGGTCCAGGAGGTTCGTCGTGAACTTGCCGTCGAGGAACGGCTCCGAGCCGAGCAGGGCTCGGTGGATCGCGATGTTGGTGACGACGCCCTCGATGACGAGCTCGTGGAGCGCGGCCCGGCCGCGGGCGATCGCCGCCTCGCGGGTCGGCCCCCACACGACGAGCTTGCCGAGGAGGCTGTCGTAGAACGGCGGGACCTCGTAGCCCTGGTAGGCGTGGCTGTCGAACCGCACGCCCGGGCCGCCCGGCGCGTTGAACCGCTCGATCGTGCCGGTGCCGGGCCGGAAGTCGTGCTCCGGGTCCTCGGCGTTGATCCGGAACTCGATCGCGTGGCCCCGCTGCGGCACGTCGGCCTGCGTGAAGCCCAGCGGCTCGCCGCTCGCGATCCGGATCTGGAGCGCGACGAGGTCGATGCCCGTGATCATCTCGGTGATCGGGTGCTCGACCTGGATCCGGCAGTTGATCTCGATGAAGTAGGCGTTGCCCTCGCCGTCGACGAGGAACTCGAGCGTGCCCACGTTCTCGTACCCGGCCGCCACGACCGCCTCGATCGCGCGCTCGGCGAGCTCGGTGCGGCCGGCCACGGTCATCGCGGGCGAGGGGGTCTCCTCGAGGATCTTCTGGTGACGGCGCTGGACGGAGCAGTCGCGCTCCCAGAGGTGGACGCCGTGCCCGAACCGGTCGACCGCGACCTGGACCTCGACATGGCGGTTGTCCTGGAGCCAGCGCTCGAGGTACAGGGAGTCGTCGCCGAACGCGGCGCGGGCCTCGGAGCGGCAGATCGGCAGCACGGCCGCGAGCTCGCGGGCCGAGCGCACCATCCGCATCCCCTTGCCGCCGCCGCCCGCGGACGGCTTGACCAGCACCGGGTAGCCGACCCGCTCCGCCTCCTCGAGCGCCTGCGCCTCGTCGAGCAGCAGGCCGGACCCGGGGATCGTGGGCAGGCCGTGCGCCGCGAGCAGCCGGCGGGTCTCCTCCTTGGAGGCGAACCGCTCGAGGACGGGCGCGGACGGCCCGATGAACGTGAGGTCGTGGGCGCGCACGGCGTCCGCGAACGCGTCGTCCTCGGACAGGAAGCCGTAGCCCGGGTGGATGGCGTCGCAGCCCGTCACCAGCGCGGCGGAGATGATCGCGGGGGCGGACAGGTAGGAGCGCTTGGCGTCCGCCGGGCCGATGCAGATCGCCTCGTCGGCGAGCAGCGGGGCGAGCGACTCGCGGTCCGCCTCGGAGTAGGCGACGACGGACTCGATCCCGAGCGCGCGGCAGGCGCGCAGGATGCGCAGCGCGATCTCGCCCCGGTTGGCGATCAGGATCCGGCTGACCATGCTCAGCCCTCCCCCGCCGGGCTCGCCGGCTGCGTCGCCCGCCGCGGGCGCCGGAGCGTCCGCCTCGATGGCCCCGATCTCCTCGCCGTACTCCACGGCCTCGCCGGCCTGCACGAACAGCTCCACGAGCGTCCCGTCGATCGGCGACGTGACGTCCTGGGGGATGCCGAGGAGGTCGACGATCGCGATCCGGTCGCCGGCGTGGACGGCCGTCCCGATCGCGACACCGGGCCGGAAGACGCCGACCGCGGGCGAGGTCGCGATGGCCCGATCCGGGTCCACGGGCGCGGCGGTCGCGGACGACTTGGCCGTGCGGGGCTCCGCGTGCGGGGCTGCCTGGCCGCCGAGCCTGGGCCGCTCGCTGCGCCGGGCCGGGGCCGTCGACGTCGCGCCGAGCGGCCGTCGGACGCGGATCCGCCAGTCGCCCTCGCGGACCTCCACCTCGCCGAGGCCGGTGCCGGTCAGCTTCGCGACGAGCGCGGGCACGAGCGTCTCCGAGAGGCGCGCGAGGCTCGCGTGGTCGGCCTGTCGCTGGGCCGGCGTCCGGTCGGCGGGCTGCTGGGGGTCGGGCATGGGCTAGACGTCCTCGCGGGCCGGTGGCTCGTCGCGCCGACCGGCGGGCGACGCGGGGATCGCCCGCTGCCCGGCCTCGAACAGACCGCGCAGGCGGTCCGCCAGGCCCGGACGGGGCGGGACGGGTGGCGTGGGTGCCGGGCCCTCGATCTCGGCAAACGCGCCGAGCGAACGGTACCGGCGATAGCGCATGTCGACCAGCACGTCGAGCGGGATGGCCTCCAGGCGCTCGAGCTCGCGCACGAGGACCGCCTTCAGCCGGCGGCCCGTCTCCTCGTGATCGGTGTGCGCGCCATCGGGCGGCTCGGAGATGACCTCGTCCACGACGCCCAGCTGCTGCTGGTCGATGACGCTCATCTTCATCGCGAGGGCGGCCGTCGGCGCCTCGTCGGTCGTGCGCCACAGGATGCTCGCGCAGCCCTCGGGCGAGATGACCGAGTAGACGGCGTTCTCCAGCGCGAGGACCACGTCGCCGACCGCGATCGCGAGCGCGCCGCCCGAGCCGCCCTCGCCGGTGATGATCGTGACGATCGGCGTGCGCAGGCGGGTCATGAGCCCGATGCTCCGCGCGATCGCCTCCGCGATCCCCCGCTCCTCGCTCTCGGGGCCGGGATGCGCGCCGGGGACGTCCACGAACGTGACGACGGGCAGGCCGCTCCGCTCGGCGAGCTCCATGATCCGCATCGCCTTGCGGTAGCCCTCCGGGTGGGGCATGCCGAAGCTGCGGCGGAGGTTCTCCTCCGTGTCCGCGCCCTTCTGCTGGCCCACGACGGCGACCCGGTGGCCGCCGATCTTCGCGAAGCCCGCGACGATCGCCTCGTCGTCGCCGAACACGCGGTCGCCGTGGAGCTCGATGAACTCGTCCGCGATGACGCCGAGGAACTCGAGCGTGCGCGGCCGGCGCAGGTTGCGCGCGAGCTGGACGCGTGCCCAGTTGGCGGCCTTGGGGTCGGGCGGCGACTCGGCCGCGACGTCGTCGGCCGGCTCGGCCTCGCGGCCGCGGTTGCGGATGCGGTCAACCATGGACGGGCTCCGGGGTGACGAGGAAGCGGAGGAGCTGGGCGACCTCGCGACGGAGGTCGGCGCGGGCGACGACGCGGTCGACGAACCCGTGGCGGAACAGGAACTCGGCACGCTGGAAGCCCGGCGGCAGCTCCTGGCCGATCGTGCCCGCACCGACGCGGGCGCCGGCGAACCCGATGAGGGCGTTGGGCTCGGCGAGGTTGACGTCGCCCATGGCGGCGTAGCTCGCGAAGGTGCCACCGGTCGTCGGGTCGGACATGATCGAGATGTACGGGACGCGCGCCTCGCGCAGGCGCTCGAGGGCGCCCATCGTCTTGGCGAGCTGCATCAGCGCGAAGGTCCCCTCCTGCATCCGGGCGCCACCCGACGCCGAGACGATGACCAGCGGCAGGCGCTCGTGGAGGGCGGTCTCGGCCGCGCGGGCGACCTTCTCCCCGACGACGGCGCCCATCGAGCCGCCCATGAACGCGAAGTCCATGACGACGATCGCCAGCGGCTGGTCCTCGATCCGGGCGGTCCCCCAGATCGCCGCGTCGCGCAGGCCGGTCGCGAGCTGCGCGGCCGTGACCCGGTCCGGGTACGCCTTCTGGTCGACGAAGCCCAGCGGGTCCACCGACACGAGGCCGGGGTCGTGCTCCTCCCAGGAGCCCTCGTCGACGAGCAGGCCGAGGCGCACGGGCGCCGGCAGGCGGAAGTGGTGGCCGCACGTCGGGCACACGAACATCGCCTTCTCGAGCTGCTTGTTGAACAGCTGCTCCTCGCACGAGGGGCAGCGGGTCCACATCTTCTCGGCGGTGCCGGCCTGCCGGGATCGGAAGGTCGGGAACTTCATGGGCATCAGGCGGGTACCCCGAGCGCGGCGATGATGGCGGTGCCGGTGACGATCGCGGTCCCCGCGGCGCGGCGCGCCCGGGCGGCGCGCGCCGCCCGTGCCATCGCCCGGTTCGAGCGTACCGGTGCGGGCCGCGACGCCCGCCACGCGACGTACGCGACGCCGACGATCGAGATCGCGGCCGAGGTGATCGCGCCGCCCACGATGAGCGGCCGGCGGGCGGCGGAGCCACGGGTCGCGTCGGTCGCGCTGTCCACGGCATCGGCGTCGGCCGGATCGAGCTCGCCGCGGAGGATCGCGTCGAGCAGCGGGTCGGCGTCGAGGGCGCTGCCCGTGGAGCCCGGGAAGGCGATCACGGTGCCGCTCCCGCCTGCCGCGGCCAGCGCGGGTCGCGCCTGGGCGGCCGCGAGGTCAGCGAGCCGGCCTGCGAGCCGCTCCTCGAAGCGGAACGACGGGTGGACCCGCACGAGCGAGGCGCGGAGGACGCGGGCCGCCTCCCGGATGTCGGGGTCGAGCGACGCGTCCGACGGGGCGTCGGCGGCGTGGCGGTCGACGGCCGCGAGCAGCGCGTCGAGATAGCGGTCCGCGACGAGCGCGTCCACCTCGTGCTCGCCGGTCACCGGGTCTCCTCGCGGGACCTGGCGCGGCGATCGGTGCCGAGGTCGCGCGCCACGGCACCGAAGGGCGCGGTGGATGAGGACGCGGACCGCGCCCTCGGAGCGGCCGAGGACGCCGGCGATCTCCGCCGTGCTCATCTCCTCGACGAAGCGCAGGGTCAGCGCCCGGCGGCGGTCGTCTGGGAGGGCCCGCACGGCGCGCAGCGCCTCGCCCGCCTCGTCGCGGGTCACGGCCTCCGCCTCGATGTCCGTGGCGTCCGGGATCGCCATCGCGGCGCCCAGCGCCACCTCGAGCGAGGCGACGGGGCGTCGGCGGCGCGACCGGCGCTCGTTGGCGACGACGTTGCGGGCGATCCGGAACAGCCACACCCGGAACGTGCTGGCCTCCGGGCCGTCCTCGGGGCGCGCCTGCTCACGGAACCGCGGCAGTGCGGCGAGCGCCCGCAGGAACACGCGTTCCGTCGCGTCCTCCGCGGCGTGATGGTCCCCGAGCTCGTAGAGCGCGTACGCATACACCTGGGCGAGGTACTTCCGATACAGGGCGTCGAACCTGGCGGGGTCGCGCCGAGCCTCCTCCACGAGCGCCCGGTCGCGATCGAGCACGACGACCGACGCCTCGGTCGTGCGCTCCCGCCTTCCAAACACCGGACCGGCCATCGCGTTACACCCGCCCCGCGAGTCGAACGCGGGTGACCTCGCCCGCGTGGACGTGCCGCTCGCCGCCCGGGGCGGCCTGCATCCGCAACGACGAGCGCACCGGTCGTCGCGTCGACACCGAGCGCGTCGACGGGCTCGACGCCGTCGTCGAGGGTCACGCTCCGGCCCGTCGTCGCCTGGCGCTCGATCCAGCCCCCGACGTCGAACACGCCCACGCGGAGCGCCTCGATCCGCATCTCGACGCGCTCGAGGAACGCGGCGAGGAGCGTCTCCGGGTCGATCGGACGCCCGCCGGAGGCCTCGCGCAGGCTCGTCATGGCGCCGGCCAGCTCGGGTGGGAAGTCGGCCGCCGCCCAGTCGCCGTTGATCCCGATGCCGACGACGAGGCGGGGGTCGTCGCTGCCCAGTCCCTGCGTCTCGCCGAGGACGCCCGCGAGCTTGCGCAGCTCGACGGGCGCCGCGAACCGCGCGGCTGCCTCCTCGGGCGTCTGCTCGCCGATGAGAAGCGCCAGCGGTCCCGCGACCTCGATCACGAGGTCGTTCGGCCACTTGAGGCGCACGGCGCCGATGGGCAGGCCCGCGACCTCCTCGGCGGCGTCGGCCATCGCGAGCGCGATCACGGCGGGGATGCGCCACGTGCGGTCGGCGGCGATCCACGTCGGGCGGAACCCGAGCGAGAGGAGCAGCGCGGCGCCCGGCGGCGCGGTCCAGGTGCGGCCGTTGCGCCCACGGCCGGCGGTCTGCTCGCCCGCGACCGCGACGCAGATCTCCCGCTCGCCGTTCGCGAGCCAGTCGCGGACGACGTCGTTCGTCGAGCCGAGGCGGGCGAACCGCTCGACACGCGCGAAGGCAGGGCTGGTCCCGGGGGTCACGGTCACCGCGTCAGCCCGCGGCTGCGGCCGCTCCGGCCGGCTCGCTCTCCGGCTGCTCGAGCTCGAACGCGGCGTGGAGCGCGCGCACGGCGTCCTCCACCCGGTCCTCCGCGATGATCGTCGTGATCCGGATCTCGGAGGTGGAGATCATCTCGATGTTGATCCCCTCGTCGGCGAGCGTGCCGAACATCCGGGCCGCGTAGCCCGGGGCGTTCTGGATGCCGGCGCCGACGATCGAGATCTTCGCGACGCTCGAGTCCGTGGTGATGTCCTTGAACCCGAGCTCGATGATCATCGGCTCGAGCAGGCGCTTCGCCTTCGCGAGCTCGACGCGCGGGATCGTGAACGAGAGGTCCGTCGAGCCGCCATGGCCGACGTTCTGGACGATCATGTCGACGTTGATGCCGGCGTCCGCGAGGGGGCCGAAGACGCTGCGCGCCAGCCCCGGCTTGTCGGGGACGCCGACGAGCGTGATCTTGGCGACGTTCCGGTCGTGGGCGAGGCCCCTGACCTTGTTCCGCTGCTCCACGAGCAGGTCCTCCTTGATCAGGGTTCCGGGGGCGTCCTCGAACGAGCTGAGGACCTCGATCACGACGTCGTTGACCCAGCCGAGCTCGACGGCCCGGACCTGCATCACCTGCGCCCCCTGGTTGGCGAGCTCCATCATCTCCTCGTAGCCGATGACGGGGAGCTGGCGGGCGTCGTCGGCGATCCGCGGGTCCGCGGTGTAGATGCCGGTGACGTCGGTGAAGATCTGGCAGCGGTCGGCGCCGAGCTGCGCGGCGAGCGCGACCGCGGTCGTGTCCGAGCCGCCGCGGCCCAGCGTCGTGATCTCCGCCGCGTGCACGTCCGACGCCGTCGGGCTGTTGTCCATCGCCGCGAGCGGCGTGACGCTCATGCCCTGGAACCCGGCGACGATGACGACCTTGCCGGCGCCGATCTCGGCCCGGACGCGGCGCGGGTCGATGCCGGCGATCCTCGCCTTGCCGTGCGCGGCCGTCCGTCGTGATGCCGGCCTGCGGCCCGGTGAGGCTGATCGCCGCGACGCCCATCGACTGGAGCGCCATCGACACGAGGGTCGCGCTCTGGTGCTCGCCGGTGGCGAGCAGGACGTCGAGCTCGCGCGGGTCGGGATCGTCGGTGATGGCGGCGGCGAGGGCGAGCAGCTCGTCGGTGGTGTCGCCCATCGCGGACACGACGACGACGAGGTCGCTGCCGTTCGTGCGCTCGCGCGCGATCCGCCGGGCCACCCGCTTGATGCGCTCCGCGCCGGCCACGGACGACCCGCCGAACTTCATGACGACAAGCGGGTTGGGCATGGCGCGCATTCTAGCGGAGCGCCTGCGGGCGGCCCGAGGCCCGGGTCCTCGTTCACCCCGCCGCGCTGTCCCGCCGTCGCCGCCGCTCCTCGCCAGATGTCCGCCCCACGGACCGTATCGGCCCCGCTGCGGCCTCGGATCGGACGCTCAATCGATCGTTGCGTCCGTGCTCGCGGACCGTAGACACGAGTTTGCTGACTACGGTCCGCCGGGTGGACGCCGTCGCGGGAACCGCCGCCGGCTCACGCTCGACGGAGCCGGACCCGATGGCGCGACGGCCGCGTACCGTCCGCCCGGCGGACATCCGCCACGAACCAGACACCTGAGACCGCCGGGCGCACCGGATCGCGGACCCAGCGCTGGACCGCTCGAGTCGCCGCGGGCAACAGTGCGCCGACGCTCGCCGCGTGCGCCTCGAGCCGCCGGCGGTTCGTGCGCGTGTCCCAGATCACGAGCACCCGCGCAACGACCTCCGCGTCCCACCCGCGCTCACGCGCCAGCGCCGGCGCGAGCCGTCCCTTTCGATCGATCCCGCCGAGCATCGCCTGCATGTCCGGCGTCACGGACTTCACCTCGACCACGAGCAGCGCTCGACGCACCGGGTGGAACGCCATGACGTCGATCGACCCCCGCTCCCCGTAGTGCGAGAACGTCACCTCGACCGCGACGTCCCAGCCGAGCGCCCGGAGCCGCCGGACGACGACATCGACCAGGCGCGCATGCGAGGCGTCCAGCAGCCGGTCCATCTCCTCGCCCTGCCACCGGAACCGCAGGTCCGCGTCCCCGCCGAGTGCCTCCGCCACCGCGATCAATGCGTCGACCGTGAGCCCGGCACGCTCGCCGCGCTCGATCCGGCCCACGACGGTCCGGCTGAGGCCCGACTTCGCGGCGAGGTCCGACTGACGGAGGCCGCGCCGAACCCGGACGGCACGGATCGCGCGCCCGAACCGGTGCAGGTCCATCGGACGACGATGACGACGAGCCCTTACCGGCGACTTATCGGCGACAATCGCGGCATGTGCTTCGACCACGACTCGCGCCCGCCCATTCCCGTGATCGCCGGTGGCGCGCTCGACGCCGAGGCCATCGAGCTCACGGCCGCCGACGGCAACCGGTTCGCCGCGTACGTCGCCCGTGCCGCCGAACCCACCGGCGCCGGGATCGTGATCCTGCCCGACGTCCGCGGGCTCGCGCCGTACTACGAGGAGCTCGCGCTGCGGTTCGCGGAGCGCGGCGTCGACGCGATCGCGATCGACTACTTCGGGCGGACCGCCGGGATCGGCGATCGCGGCGCCGACTTCGACTACGCGCCCCACGTCGCGCAGACGACGTACGCCGGGCTCCGCGCCGACATCGAGGCCGCGGCGGCCCACCTGCGCGCGGTCGCCGGGACGACCAGCCTGTTCACGACCGGCTTCTGCATGGGCGGCCGGACGGCGTTTCTCACGGCGGGCTTCGGGCTCGGGCTCGCGGGCGTGATCGGCTTCTACGGCTGGCCGACCGGTGCCGGGCGCAACGACGCGCCCGCGCCGGCGGACGTCGCGGCGACGCTCGACGCGCCGATCCTCTCGATCTTCGGCGGCGCCGACCACGGCATCAACGAGGAGGTTCGCGCCGCCTGGGAGCTGGCGCTGACCAACGCCGGGCGCGACCACGAGACGATCGTCTACGAGGGCGCCCCGCACTCGTTCTTCGACCGCAAGGCGGACGAGTTCGCCGACCAGTCGGCCGCGGCGTGGGCGGCGACGCTCGACTTCATCCGGGCGAGGACGGCACCCGCGTGAGCTTCCTCAAGCGGCTCCTCGGCGGCGCGCCGGCTGACGACGCGGGACCTGAGCGCACGCCTGCCGAGCTGCTCGCGGACGAGCAGGAGCGCGATCGCGAGCTGCTGCTCGCGGAGGCGAAGCGCATGGACGACGACCTGATCCAGCGCCAGCTCCGCTACGCGGATCGCTCGTGGACGCCACCCGCGCAGGGCGGCACTCGCCGCTCGGACGACGAGGGCGCGTCCGAGGAGTAGCCGTCAGCGCTTGACGACGGCGACGATCAGCAGGAAGACGAGCGCGATCCCGATCACGGGCAGGGCGCCCGACGGCAGCGCCTCCCCGAGCGCGTCCACCATCCCCGAGATGGCCGCGGTGATCCCGTTCAGGGCGCCGCCCACCAGCCCCGAGATCCCGTCGCCGACCGCCTGTCCGAGCCCGTCCATCGCTCGCAGTGTGCGGCGGTCGTCAAGGCGGGCGCAGCGCGCGTTCCAGACGTGGACGAATGACGATGCCAACCGGCCACGGACGTCGGATGGCGTCGCCGCGCGCGGATCGCACCCTCCTCGCAACGGCCACCACCCGGCCGCGAACCATGACCTGGAGTTTCACCCCACATGCGCTCCCTCGTCCGCATCGTCGCTCCCGTCCTCGCCGCCGTGGCCATCGTCCTCGCCGGCAGCTCGTCCGCCCTCGCCTCGTCGAAGGCGCCGCGCACCTGGTCGCCGCCGCCCGCGTCGGCCGTCCTCGTGTCGAAGGCGCCGCGCACCTGGTCTCCGCCGCCGGCCTCCGCGCCCGTGTCGAAGACGCCCCGCACCTGGACCCCGGCGCCCGCCTCCGCGCCCGTGACCCGTGATTCGTCGCCCGGCTGGGCCGTCGACGACGCCTGGTGCAACGGGGACGCCGCGTTCATGACCTGCTTCGTGATCCGGGGCCGCGTCCAGTACGCGCTGACCGATCACAACAGCAGCATCGTGATCAACACGCAGCAGACGGCCTCGCACTACGAGGCGGGCGTGCTCGTCGCCGAGGACACCGAGGTCTCCCACCTCCGGTTCGCGGACAGCGGCAACGGGTCGTTCACCGTCCACAGCGTCACCCACCTGCGGGTCACCGACGGCGACGTCACCTGCTCGTTCCAGGAGACCTTCCGGGTCGTCAACGGCGAGCTCCAGGCCTCGCACGACGCGGGCACCTGCGCCTGACACATCGTCGATCGCCACTCGCCACCCATCGCGCCGGGTCCCCACGGGCCCGGCGCGCTCGATTCCGCGGCGCGGCCCCGCCGGTTTGCGTACGCTGACAGGGAAACACCCGACGCACGGGGGCACCCTGCAGGAGGGGGCGATGAAAGAACGGCTCATCGGCGACGACCAGCTCCTGGTCACGGCCGACACCACGATGGGCGACGCGCTCTGGGACTGGGTCGCCGCCGACGCGGCGCGCCGGGCGCCGGACCGCTGGCGGATCGCGAACCTCGGCGCCCTGCCGACGTCGCTGCCCCAGCCCGTCCAGCCCGGCTACGGCTACCCGCAGGGCGGCGCCGGCGTCGTGTTCTGGATCCTCTACCGCCGGTGAGCTCCGTCCCGGAGCCCGAGTACCCGGCCGACGACGCCGGATCCGTCACCGAGGAGGCGGCCCGCCCCGCGACCGACCGGACCCGTGTCCGCCGGCTGCCGAAGCGCGGCCGCTACGACCGCGCGTCCCTGGACGCGGTCCTCGACGCGGGCGTCATCGCCCACGTCGGCTGGACGGGCGACGACGGGCAGCCGTACGCCACGCCGACGATCGCCTGGCGCCTCGGCGACCGGCTGTACTGGCACGGCTCGTCCGCGAGCCGGATGCTGCGGGCGACCGGCGGCGGCGTCCCGGTCTGCGTGACCGTCACGCTCCTCGACGGGTACGTGCTGGCGCGGTCGGGCTTCAACCACTCGGTCAACTTCCGGTCGGCGATGGTCCTCGGCATGGCGAACCTCGTCGCCGACCCGGACGAGGTCGACGCGGCGCTCGAGGCGTTCTTCGACGGCCTCTATCCCGGCCGCTGGCCGCAGCTCCGCCCGATGACCGCGAAGGAGCGCAAGGCGACCACCGTCCTGTGGATGGACCTCACCGAAGCGTCCGCCAAGATCCGCGCCGAGGAGAACCACGACGACCCGGGCGACGAGACCTGGCCGACATGGGGCGGGGTCATCCCGCTGCGCGTCGTCGCCGGCGAGCCCCAGCCCGATCCCTTCGTGGACGGTGGCGCGGAGACGCCCGCGTTCCGGCTCCCCGGCGAGTCGCGCTGAGGCTCAGCCCGCGCTGATCGTCGGACCCGCGTTGCGCGGCGCGACGACCGCGGTCCGGCCGTCGAGGTGGACGTCCGCCGCCGCGGCCGCGAGCGCCAGGACGACCGGCGCCGGGTCCGCGCCGGGCGCGACGAACGCGAGCACCGTCGAGCCCGCGCCCGAGAGGAACGCGCCCAGCGCCCCGGCCTCGCGCGCGGCCCCGGTGAGGCGCGGCAGCTCCGGGTAGGCGGCCGAGCGGTACGGCTCGTGGATGCGGTCGACGGTGAGGTCGGCGAGGAGCTCGAACCGGCCCGACGCGATCCCCGCGACGCCGATCGCGATGCGGCTCATGTTGCTGACCGCGTCACGCAGCGGGACCTCGGCCGGCAGCACCCGGCGCATGTCCTCGGTCGACAGCCGTCGCTCGGGGATGAACAGCACGCAGCGCAGGCCGTCGGGAGCGTCGAAGCGGACGGCCTCCACGCGCTCGCCGAGGTGGGCGCTGACGACGAAGCCGCCGAGCAGGACCGCGGCCGCGTTGTCGGGGTGGGACTCGATCGTCGTCGCGATCTGGAGCAGCCGGAGCGGGTCAACGGCCGGCGCACCCGCGGCGCACGCGAGCGCGTCCCCGAGCACGACGCCACCGACCGTCGCCGCGGCCGACGACCCGAGCCCGCGCGACAGCGGGATCCGGTTGTGCATCGCGATCCGCCAGCCGAGCCAGTCGGGCGTCGGACCCAGCTCCACGGCGAGCGCGGCCTCGAGGCCGGCGACGAACCGGTTGTCGCGGCTGGGCGCGAGGTCGCCCTCGCCCTCGCCGGTCACGACGAGCTCGATCGAGCCGTCGCCCTCGACCGCCTCGACGGTGACCGTGTTCGTGAGGTCGAGCGCGAGGCCCAGGCAGTCGTAGCCCGCCCCGAGGTTCGCGGACGATGCCGGGACGTCGACGGTCAGCCGCCGGCCGACGAGCTCGCGGTAGCTCACCCGAGCTCCCAGCCGAGCGCCCGCGCGACGCCGAGGGTCGTCGGCTCCGCCTCGAGGACCTCGACGGGCAGGCCCGACTCGGCGGTCGTCGGGTCCTTGAGCCCGTTGCCCGTGAGGACGCACACGACGAGCGCGTCGCGGGCAACCTCGCCGGCCTGGGCGGCCTTCGTGACGCCGGCCACGGACGCCGCGGACGACGGCTCGCAGAACACGCCCTCGAGCCGCGACAGCGCCCGGTACGCGACGAGGATCTCGTCGTCGGTGACCGCGGCGATCCGGCCGCCCGAGGTGTCGCGCGCCTCGACCGCGAGCGTCCACGACGCCGGGTTGCCGATCCGGATCGCGGTCGCGATGGTCTCGGGGTGGTCGATCGGGTGGCCCGCGACGAGCGGCGCCGCGCCCGCGGCCTGGAACCCCCACATCGCCGGGGTCGACGCCGCGAGGCCGGCCTCGTGGTACTCGCGGAAGCCCCGCCAGTAGGCGCTGATGTTGCCCGCGTTCCCGACCGGGATCGCGAGCACGTCGGGCGCCCGGCCGAGGTCGTCCACGATCTCGAACGCGCCGGTCTTCTGGCCCTCGAGCCGGTACGGGTTGACCGAGTTGACGAGCGTGATCGGGTGCTCCTCCTGCTCCGACAGCGCGCGGACGACCCGCAGCGCCTCGTCGAAGTTGCCGCTCACCGCGACGACCTTCGCCCCGAACACGAGCGCCTGGAGCAGCTTGCCGACCGCGATCTTGCCGGCCGGCAGCACGACGACGCACTCGAGCCCGGCGGCGGCGGCATACGCGGCTGCGGACGCGGACGTGTTGCCGGTCGAGGCGCAGATCACGCTCCGGGCGCCGTCCTCGAGCGCCTTCGCGACGGCCATCACCATCCCGCGGTCCTTGAACGAGCCCGTCGGGTTCTGGCCCTCGATCTTGAGGTACAGGTTGTCGAGCCCGAGCGACGCCCCGAGCCGCCGCGCATGGACGAGCGGCGTGAACCCCTCGCCGAGGCTCACGACGGGCGTCGAGTCCGCGACGGGCAGGAACTCGCGGTAGCGCTCGACGAGGCTCGGGCGGCCGGTGCGCGGGGCGGTCATCGGCCGGGCGCGCTCAGTCGCCCACGGGGTAGCACGCGCCCGAGGGCGCCGCGACGCACTCGCCGGCGACGGGCCGGACCTCGATCGAGGAGCGCTCCGTGGCGACCGCGGTGCCGGCCCACGTCGAGCCGAGGCCGCGCGCGATCGAGACGAGGTCGGAGAGCACGGCCGCGGCCGCGGCGGGACCGCCGGCGCCCGGGCCCTCGAACGCGACGCGGCCGACCGGCAGCCCGTCGACCTCCACGCGGTTGAGGACGCCGTCGCAGCGGCCGAACGGCGACTCCGCGGGGACGGCCGTCGGCACGACCGAGGCCTCGATGGCGCCGTCCTCCGCGAGGCGGGTCGTCGCGATGAGCCGCAGGACGCGGCCCTCGGCGACGAGCGCGGCCACGTCATCGGCGGTGACGCCCGTGATCCCGGGCAGGCCGGCGGCACCCGTCGTCGTGCCCGGCCGGTTGGAGACGGCCGACGGATCGATCCACGCCCCGAACGCGAGCCGGGCGAGGATCACGAGCTTGTTGAGCGCGTCGAGCCCCTCGACGTCGGCCGTCGGGTCGGCCTCGGCGTAGCCCTTCGCCTGGGCCTCCGCGAGCACCTCGGCGTAGTCGCGGCCCTCGCGCGTCATCGCCGTGAGCATGTAGTTGGTCGTCCCGTTCACGATGCCGCGGACGCGGGTGATCCGGTTCGCGGCGAGGTCCTGGGCGATCGGCCCGAGGAGCGGGATGCCACCGCCGACCGCCGCCTCGAACCGGAACGGGACGTCGGCCTCGCGCGCGAGCCGCTCGAGCTCGGGCCCGTAGTGGGCGACGATGTGCTTGTTCGCCGTCACGACGCTCTTGCCGGCCTGGAGCGCGGCCGCGACGAGCGTGTGCGCGGGCTCGGCGCCGCCCATCGTCTCGACGATGATGTCGACGTCGCCGCTCGCGATGAGATGCGCCGGCGCGTCGGTGAGCAGCGCCTCCGGGATGCCGTTCGCGATCGCCCGCTCGGCGAACTTCTCCGCGACGGCGGCGAGCACGAGCGGCGCCCCGTCCGTGGGCGAGAGGCGCGGTGACCGCTCGAGGAACGCGCGGACGACCTCGCGGCCGACGGTGCCGGCGCCGATGACGCCGACGCGCAGGGGCTGGATGCTCACGGGTGGGCTGGCTCCGATGGGGCTGCGGCTGTGCCCGCCGATGGTATCGAACGCGGCTCGGTCCGGGCCGCCAGCGCGCGAACGCGCTCCGTTACACTCCCCGCCAATGACCGTCGACCTCGCTCCCCTGCCCGCGCCGCTGGCCGGCCCGCCCGCGCGCCCGCGGATCTTCTCCGGCATCCAGCCGTCCGGGATCGTCCACCTCGGGAACGACCTCGGCGCGATCCGCAACTACGTGATGCTCCAGTACGAGTACGAGGCGATCTACTGCATCGTCGACTACCACGCGCTCACGAGCACCCACGACCCGGTCGCGATGCGCCAGCGGACGCGCGAGATGGCGGCCAGCCTCCTGGCCCTGGGCCTCGACCCCGAGCGCTGCACGCTGTTCGTCCAGAGCCACCGCCCCGAGCACACCGAGCTCATGTGGCTGCTCACGACCGTGACGCCGGTGAGCTGGCTCGAGCGGACGCCGACCTACAAGGAGAAGAAGCTCAACCAGCCCGACGACATCAACCACGGGCTGCTCACGTACCCGGTCCTCCAGGCCGCGGACATCGCCATCTACAAGGCGGGGCTCGTGCCGGTGGGCAAGGACCAGGCGGCGCACCTCGAGCTGAGCCGCGAGATCGTCCGTGCCTTCAACCATCGCTACGGCGAGACGTTCCCGGAGGCCGAGGCCGTGTACACCGAGGCGCCGGTCGTGCTCGGCACCGACGGCGTCAAGAAGATGTCCAAGTCGGTCGGCAACACGATCGAGATCCTGGGCTCGCCCGAGGAGATCCGGCGCCAGGTCATGTCGATGGTCACCGACACCAAGCGGATCCTGCGCACGGACCCCGGCCGGCCCGAGGTGTGCAACGTCTGCCAGCTGCACCGCTTCTTCGGCGACGACTGGGAGGACATCCAGGACGGCGAGCGCACCGCGCGGACCGGCTGCGTGGACACGAAGAAGCTGCTCGCGGAGCGGATCACGACGCACTACGCCCCGGCCCGCGAGCGCTACGCGGAGCTGATGGCCAACCCGGCCGAGGTCGACGGGATCCTCGAGGCCGGCGCGGACCGCCTCAAGCCCAAGGCGGCGGCCACGATGGCCGAGGTCCGCGAGAAGATGGGCCTGCGCTAGGCGTCGCGTCCGTGCAACGCGGCCGCGTCGCCGGCCTGCTGCATCGCCCTTCCCCGCACGTGCCCGGCATCGTAGGCTGACGGCATGCCCATCGAGCTGACGGAGCGCCAGCGCCGCCTCATCGACACGGCGCTCATCCTCGCCGTCGTCGCGCTTGGCTTCGTCGTGCTCTCGGACGTCGCCAACGTGTTCTACGCGTTCGGCGACATCCTGCTGCTGTTCTTCCTCGCGTGGCTGCTGTCGTTCGCGCTGCTGCCGCTGATCAACTTCGTCACCCGCGTCGTGCCCAGGCTGTCGCAGGCGGGCGCCGTGATCATCGTGTACATGGCGATCGTGGTGATCCTGCTCGCCATCGTGATCCAGGCGTCCGCGTCGCTCGCCACGTCGATCGGCCAGTTCATCGAGGACGCGCCACGGTTCGAGGACCAGCTGGCGAACCTGCTCGCTGGAGATCCAGTCGCGCCTCGCCGCGCTCGGCTTCGCCGTCGACCTCGTGAACCAGGCGCCCGTGATCGTCGAGAACCTCCAGCAGTGGGCCGTCGAGCTCGTCGGGCCGCTCCAGTCGCTGGCGGTCGCGAGCATCGGCATCTTCGGCAACATCCTGATCCTCGTGATCCTGTCGATCTACATCGCCGTGGACCGCGAGGCGATCACGACCTTCCTGTACCGCCTCGTCCCGCCGGGGTTCGTCACCGAGGCCCGGCTCCTCCAGACGAGCGTCGCGCGGTCGTTCGGCGGGTTCATCCGGGGGCAGGGGATCATGGGCCTCGCGATGGGCCTGATCACGGCGGTCGTGAACATCGTGTTCGGGCTCGAGTACGCGGCCCTCACCACCGTCGCCGCGGGCATCCTCCACGCCATCCCGTTCTTCGGGCCGTTCGTGTCGTGGGTGCCACCGGTCGTGGTGGCGCTGCTGTTCAACCCGTCGGCCGCGATCCCGGTGGCGATCATCATGGCGATCGGCTGGTTCGTGACGATGAACATCCTCCAGCCGCGGATCATGTCGGGCGCCGTGGGCATCCACCCGATCGTCGTCCTGGCATCGGTGGTCATCGGGCTTCGGATCGCGGGCATCCCCGGCGCGATCTTCGGCATCCCGATCGCGGCCGTCCTGTCCGCGTTCTTCTTCCACTGGTTCGGCCGCTCGCGGGAGGGCGGCACGGTCACGGACCGGGCGGCGAAACGCCTGGCCAAACGCGAGGGCCGCGACGTGCGACGGCCACGGGAGCCCGTGCCGGGCGAGGACGAGGACGTGGCCGAGGTCGGCGGGACCAAGGGCGTCGCGGCGCCCCCGGTCGTCGCCGCGACCCCGATCGTCCCCTCGCCCGCCCCGCCGCCCGCGGCCATCGGGGGCGAAGGGGAGCGATGAGCGACGACCCGGAGGAGGCGAGGGCCGAGCAGCCCGAGATGACCCGGGAGCGCGCGAGGACCGAGCGCCGGGACCTGGACATGGAGCGCGGCGAGCCGGTCGCGGGCCAGCGCGGCGCCCGACGGTCGCTCAAGCGGATGGGCCGGCCCCTCGGCGACTGGACGTCACGACCCCGGATCCTCGTCACCAACGACGACGGCATCGAGAGCCGCGGGATCCTCGCCCTCAAGCGGGCGCTCGACCCGATCGGCGACGTGACGGTCGTCGCGCCGGACACGAACCAGTCCGCGGTCGGCCACCAGAAGACGCTCATGCGCCCGCTCCGCGTCCGGGAGCGGACGCTCGCCGACGGGTCGATGGGCTACTCGGTCGACGGCTCCCCCACCGACTGCGTGAGCCTCGCCTTCCTCGGCTTCTTCGAGGAGCGCTTCGACCTGGTGGCGTCGGGGATCAACTACGGCGCGAACCTCGGCGACGACATCACGTACTCGGGGACCGTCAGCGCGGCGATGGAGGCGGTGATCAACAACTGCCCGGCGTTCGCGGTCAGCCAGGAGTACGTCGAGCAGGTGGACTTCGCGCTCGCCGCGGTGGCGTCGGCGATCGTCGCCCGCAACATCCTCGAGCACGGCCTCAAGCGGGGCGAGCTCATCAGCGTCAACGTGCCCGGCGTGTCCGTCGAGGACTGCGAGGGCATCGAGATCACCCGCGTGGGGCGCCGGATCTACCAGGACGAGCTCACGATGCGCAAGGACCCGCGGGGCATCCCCTACTACTGGATCGGCGGCCCGGCGCCATCGGGGATCAGCATCCCGGGCACGGACTTCAACGCGGTCGTCAACCGGCGGGTGTCCGTGACGCCGATCCACCTCGACCTGACCGGCCGGCGGCTGCTGCGGCAGCTCCAGGGCTGGGAATGGGACCTCGAGGGCGCGACGGCGAAGGCGGCCGAGCACGCGGACCCGGGCGCTGGCGGCGAGGGCGGGGTGCCCGTCGTCGAGCAGGACCGGATCGCCGAAGAGGCGGAGCTCGACCGCCGCTGACAGATCAGGGCGACGGGGACGGCGCGAACGGGACGGAACGCCCCGGCAGCAGTTCCATGGTCGAGATGAAGGCTTCCACGAGCCGCCTGGAGCCGCCGTACTCCGCTACAGCGCCGTCGTCATTGGCTCGCCAGCACGCGACCACGTAGATCCGGTCGTCGACCAGGACGGTCGCGTGGGGATAGCCACCGACGGTGAACAGCACGCCGGGGCGGCCGTCCAGCGTGAGGACCACCCCCTCGCTCGGGATGGTGCCGCAGGCTCGCTCCACGCAGTACCGGCGCAGCCAGGTCTCGATCGTCGTCCCGGGATCGACGGGGACGGACCAGGCGCTGACGCGGACCCCCTGGCCGTCCGGCGCCGCCGCCGTCGCGAAGACCTCCGCCACCGGGTTCGGCCAGGGTGCCTCCGAGGGCGGGGCGACGTCGGGACTGGCCTCGATCTCCCACTCGCGCGGGTACGAGATGCTGAACCCGAACGCGTTCGCGACGGTTGTCCTCCACGTCGCGGTGTCGAGCGGCTCGAGCGTCGGCGAGGACGTGGGCGCCGGCGCCGCGGTCTCGGTCGCGACCGGGCCACCGACGGTCACCGGACCGCGGCCGACGAAGTCGACAAGGTGGCCGCTCCGAGGGTCAGGGTGATCGCGATCGCGGCAACGAGTGGCAGGGGCGAGGTGATGATCAGGTTCCTCAACGGGGTCCGGAGCACCCGATCCTGGGATGTCGTCCGGACGGCCAGCAGGACGGCGTTCACTGCCGGCTTCGGGGCCCGGTCGGACCCGTCGGCAAGCCAGTCGTCGACCGCTCGCTCGAAGCCTCGGTCGTCGCTCACGCGAGTCGCCCTTCCTGGACCATGCGCTGTGTCCGGTTCACCTCGAAGGCGGTTCGAAGCGCCCGGGTTGCGTAGTGCAGCCGCGATCGGGCGGTCCCGGCCGGGATGCCGAGGACGTCGGCCACGTCAACGAGCGGCAGGCCGACGTGGTGGTGGAGAACGAATACAACCCGCTGGTCAAGCGGCAGCCCGCGAAAGGCCTGCTCCAGCTCATCGCGATCGGAGATCGACCGAAACTCGTCCGCCTCGGCCGCTCTGTCGACCGAGATGAACCGCACGTTGGACGCCCAGCGGCGGTTGCGGGTCGCATCCTCGTAGCAGGCGTTGACGACGATTCGGTAGGCCCACGCATCGAAGCGGTCCGGCTCCCGCAGGTGCGGCAGCTTGCGCCAGATGGTCACGAGGGCGTTCTGCAGGACGTCCTCGGCAAGGCCCGGGTCGCGCACGATCCGCCGTGCGATGCCGAAGAGCGTGTCGCTGGCCTGGAGCACGAGGGCCGCGAACGCCTCCTGGTCGCCGGAGCGCGCTCGCTCGACGAGGTCTCGATCCATGGGTCTCCGGGGTGGCCGCACCGCGGCTGTTGCCGCGATCCACCCAGCATGACGGTGAATCGGAGCGCAAACGTTCAGGCCGTGTGGACATCGTCATCCGTCGATATGCGCTGACGATCGCTGCCGGGTGGCGCCGAACGGCCGCTCGCCGACACTTCGGGCATGTTCACGAGCGTCCCCGACACCTGGCGCGCCCCCGACCGGGCGGGTTACGACCCGACCTCCGGCCGGACGGTCGCGCGCGTGCTGCCGATGCTCGCCGACGAGCGCATCGTGTGGCTCTCGACCGTCCGCCCCGACGGCACGCCGCACCTCGTCCCGACCTGGTTCTGGTGGGACGGCACGGCGCTCGTCGTGTTCTCGAAGCCCGACGCGGTGAAGGCCCGCAACCTGCGCGCGAACCCGCGGCTGATGGTCGCGGTCGGCGACCCCGAGGACGACTTCTCGGTCGGCCTGATCGAGGCCGAGGCGACGTGCGTCGACGACGCGCCGATCCCCGACGCCTTCTTCGCGAAGTACGCCGCGGAGCTCGGGCCGGGCCGCCTCGACCCGGCGACGTTCCGGGCGATGTACACCCAGTCGATCCGCATCGTGCCGACCCGGTTCCTCGCCTGGCACGGTCGCGGCGAGCCGCCCGCTCCCGTTGCCGT
The DNA here is from genome assembly GCA_963768035.1 of uncultured Chloroflexia bacterium. Taxonomy (GTDB): domain Bacteria; phylum Chloroflexota; class Limnocylindria; order Limnocylindrales; family CSP1-4; genus CAIXZV01. The sequence continues at coordinate 421,386 of CAVYGJ010000002.1, read as the reverse complement.
GGTGCCGCAGCCGACGGTCGCCGCGACGCTCGCCGTCCGCATCGCGGCGCGACTCGAGAGCCTCTCGGCCCGGCTGCGCGGCCCCGGAACGTCGGCGGTCGCCACGCCCGCGTAACGCTTCGCGAGGCGCCGGATGGCCCGGCACCTTGCCCAACCCCCGATGATGGCGACGACGCCGTGGGAACCGTGCGGCGCGCCCACGGGAGATCACGCGATGGACGACCTCGGCAAGATGCTCGGCTCGCTCGGCGGTGGCACCGGTGACACCGGCGGGTCGCCCGACCTCGCGGCGGCGCTCGGCAGCCTCACCGGCGGCGAGGGTGGCCTCGAGGGTCTCCTCGCCCAGCTCAGCAACGGCGGCCTCGGCGACGAGGTCGGCTCGTGGGTCGGGACCGGCCCCAATCAGCCCGTGGACCCGCAACGGCTGGGCAGCGCGCTTGGCCCGGACGCGGTGAACCAGCTGTCGTCGAAGACGGGCCTGGACGTGGGCTCGCTGCTGCCGATGCTGGCCGCGTTCCTGCCGCAGATCATCAACGCGCTCACGCCGGACGGCAAGGTGCCCGCGGGCGGTGCCGGTGGCGGCATCGACATCGGGAGCATCCTCGCCGGTCTCGGCGGCTCCGCCAGGTCGACGGGCGCGCCGGCCATGGGCTCCGACCCGTCGGTCGGCGACATCGGCTCGATCCTCGACGGCAAGTAGCCCCGGGCTCAGCGGCGGCGCTTGTGGTCCGCGATGACCTCGTGCGCCGCGTTGCGACCAGGGGCGCCGGTGACGCCGCCACCCGGGTGTGCGCCCGAACCCGCGAGGTACAGGCCCGACACCGGCATCCGGTAGCGCGCCCAGCCGAGGAGCGGCCGCCACAGGAAGAACGAGTCGAGCGCCGGCTCCGCGTGGAGCGGGTGGCCACCCGTGAGCCCGTACTCGGTCTCGAGGTCGCCGGGCGTCAGGACCTGGCGCGCCGTCACGAGCGAGCCGATCCCGGGCGCCACCGTCTCGAGCGTCCGGATCGCGAGGTCGCCGATGGCGTCGCGCTGCGCGGCCCAGTCGCCGTCGGGCGCGGCCTTGGGCATCCACTGGACGAGGACGCTCATGACCTGGGTGCCGTCCGCGGCCCCGGCGACGAGCGACGGGTCCACGAGCGACGGGATCGTCGCCTCGAGCACCGGCTCGTCGCTGATCCGGCCGTGCTTCGACGCGTCGAAGGCGTGCTCCATCGCGTCGATCGAGGTCGTGTTGACCTGGATCCGGCCACGCAGCAGCCGCGGGTCGTTCCCGGCGGCCGGGAACACGGGGGTGCCGGCGAGGACGAGGTTGACCTTGGCCACCGAGCCCGGCGTCCGGATGTTGCCGGCGCGCCAGCGCATCGACGGCCCGACGGTCACCGGGTCCACGAGCGAGGTCAGCAGCTGCTTCGGGTCCAGCCCGGACACGACGCGCGGCGCGGCGATCTCCTCGCCGCCCTCGAGCACGACGCCCGTGACGGCGCCGTCGGCCGTGGCCACCTGCGCGACGCGGGCGCCGGTCCGGATCTCGGCGCCCGCCTCGAGCGCCGCCGCCGCGATCGCCTCGGACAGGGCTGACGGGCCGCCCTTCGCGAACACCGTCTCGCCCGCGGCGCCGCCGTCGTTGCCTGCGGCGTCGGCGAGCAGCACCTGGGTGGAGCCTGCGGACCACGGCCCCATCGCCGTGTACCGGACGCCACGCCAGGCGGCGGTCGCGCGGATCGCCTCGGTCTCGAACGACTCCGCCACGAAGTCCGCGGCCGCCATCGCGAGCACGCGCAGGATCGTCCGGCCGTCGTGCTTGCCGAGGCCGCGGAACGCGCGTCCCAGCCGCAGGCCGAGGAGCGCGTCCCCGAAGCCCGGCGCCTTGACCTCGGGCGGGGCCTCGTCGCCGAGGTCGGCCAGGAAGTGGCTCAGCGCGCGGACCCGCCGGTCGTACTCGACCCATGCGGTCGCGTCGTCCTCGGACCAGGCGCGGAGCGCTTCGACGGTCCGGCCCAGGTCGGCCCACAGCGTCACCGCGCGGCCGTCGGGCTGCGGGGCGAACACCCGGACCTCGGGCGCGACGAGCGACATCCCGTGCTTGCCAAGGGCGAGCTCGCGGGCGATCGACGGCCGGAGCCGGCCGACCGTGTGGGCGAGCGACGGGACGCGGACGCCCGGGGCGAGCTGCTCGGTCACGGTGGCGCCGCCGATGCGGTCGCGCGCCTCGAGGACGAGGACCCGCATGCCGGCCCGTGCCATGTACGCCGCGGCGACGAGGCCGTTGTGCCCGGCGCCGATGACGATCGCGTCGTAGGGGGCGGTCGACTTCGCCATCGTCAGGCCACCTTCCGGCCGCTGGACTTGAGGACCTCGAGCGCCGCGAGGCGCCCGTTGGCGCCCATGAGGCCGCCGCCCGGGTGGGTCGACGAGCCCGACAGCCACAGGTTCTGCACCGGCGTCCTGAACCGGGCGTACCCGGGGACCGGCCGGTTGAAGAACAGCTGCTCGAGGCTCAGCTCGCCCTGGAAGATGTTGCCCTCGGTGAGGCCCATCGTCCGCTCGATGTCGAGCGGGGTGAGGACCTGGCGGCCGACGATGATGTCCCGGATGTTCGGCGCGAACTCCGCGATCCGGTTGATGACCGCGTCCCCGAACTTCTCCCGGTTGCCGTTGTCGTCCCACGTGCCGAGCTCGGGCGCGAGCTTGTACGGCGCGTACTGGACGAAGCACGAGATCACGTGCTTGCCGGGAGGCGCCATGTCGGGGTCGACGAGGGTCGGGATGATCATGTCGATGTACGGGCGCTCGCTCCAGCGGCCGTACTTCGCGTCGTCGTAGGCGAGCTCCATGTCCTCCATCGACGGGGAGAACGAGATCGCGCCACGGAGGTGCTCGCCGACGCCGGGCATGCAGGTGAAGTCGGGCAGCCGGTCCACGGCGAGGTTGACCTTGCCCGAGCTGCCGCGGAACTTGAACCGGCGGACCTCCTGCTCGAACTCGGCGTCGAGCGAGCCGGGCTCCAGGAGGTCGAGGAAGGTGACCTTCGCGTCGGCCGACGAGAGGACGTGGGACGCCTCGATCTCCTCGCCGTTCTCGAGGACCACGCCCGTCGCCTTGCCGTGCTTGACGACGATCCGGGCCACCGGCGCCTCGGTCCGGATCTCCGCGCCGAGGGCCTGCGCCGCGCGGGCGATCGAGTAGCTGACGCCGCCCGTGCCGCCCTTCGGGATGCCCCAGGCGCGGAACGCGCCGTCGATCTCGCCCATGTAGTGGTGGAGCAGGACGTACGCCGTCCCGGGGCTGCGGATGCCCTGGTAGGTGCCGATGATCCCCGACGCCGACATCGTCGCCTTGAGCGGGTCCGTCTCGAACCACTGGTCGAGGAAGTCCGCCGCCGACATCGTCATCAGCTGGACGAACACCGCCTGCTGGCGCTCCGGCAGCTGCGCGAAGCGGCGGGCGAGGCTCGCGAGCGGCATCAGCGGCCGCGGGTCGTTGTCGGTGGGATCGGGGGGCACGATCCCGAGGATCGGCTTGATGAACCGGGCCATCTCCACCATGAGCTGGCCGTACTCCTCGTACGCCTCGGCGTCGTTCTTGGACCAGCGGCGGAGCTCGCGGACGGTCCGGCCGTGGTCGTTGACGCGCCACAGGTAGTCGCCGCCCGGCGCGCCCTCGCCGGGTCGGAGGGGCGTGAACGTGCCGTCGAGCGGGAGGATGTCGAGGCCGTACTTGGGCAGGTTGAGGTCGCGGATGACCTCGGGCCGCAGGAGGCTGACGACGTAGCTCGCGACCGAGAACCGGAAGCCCGGGACGATCTCCTCGGTGACGGCGGCGCCGCCGAGGACGTGGCGCCGCTCGAGGACCAGGGTCTTGAGCCCGGCGCGCGCCAGGTACGCGGCGGAGATGAGCCCGTTGTGCCCTCCGCCGATGATCACCGCGTCGTAGCGCTGCGCCACGCCACCCTCCAAGTCTCGGGACGGGAACGGCTCCGGGTCCGCCCGGGACGGGGGCGGGGTGCCGCTATTCAGCCTGCATAGTCCGCATGCAGTCTACCGGGTGGCGCGAGCCCGGAGCCACCGGGCCGGACATGGCGAGACCGCGGAGCGTCGCGGCTCCGCGGTCCCGTGGCTGGGGTCGGATCAGTCGTCGGCGGTCGTGAAGTCGGTCACGATGTCGGCGGCGTCGACCGGGTTTGCGAAGGTCAGGACCGCGACGCGGTCCGCGCCCATCGCGTCGGAATAGGCGGGCGGGGCCTGCTGGCCGAAGCGGAGCAGGACGCCATTGCCCTGGGGCTTGGCGACCAGCGTGATCGCCTCGTCGCCGGACAGGCCGACCCAGGTGATCTCGACGGTCCGGGGGTCGATGTTGCGCACGGCGGCGCTGCCCCACTGGACGGACATCCCGTCCTTCGCCGAGCCGGACGCGGCACCGGTGATGAGGCCATCGGGATCGCTGAACTGGAGCGTGACCACGTGGTCGAGGAACACGTCGAGCGGGAGCACGGCGCCATCGACGCCATCCGGACCCGGCGTGTTGACCGGGACGGACGGGGCGTCGGTCACGGCCGGCGTCGGGAACGGGGTGGGATCGGGCGCGCCGGCCGGGGTGGCGACCGGGGCGGGGATCGCGCTGGGCTGCGCGGCGGCGGCTCCGCACGCCGCGACGGCGAGGGCAACGAGGAGGAGCCCGGCGACGATGCCGGTGGAGCGGAATGAACGGTCCATGGCGGTGAGTCCTTAGGTGGACCCGGGGGCAGGCGGTCGGGTCCGTGAGGAGAGGGTCGTCCCACGGTCGTGGCCGCCACCATGGACGGCACGCGCCCCTCGGCATCGACAAACGTCCGCGCGTCCGGCGGCCGAATGGCCGGCCGGTCGCTACCAGCCGCGGAGCGCGATCCCGAGCGCCTCGACGAACACGTCCGCGCTCTCGCGGGTCAGGCACAGCGGCGGCTTGACCTTGAGCACGTTGTTCCCGTCGCCGGTCGGCTGGCAGACGACCCCCAGCTCGAGGAGCCGCTCGCAGATCGCGAGCGCCTCGCCATCGGCCGGCTCGAGCGTCTCCGGGTCGCGGACGAGCTCCACGCCCTGGTAGAGCCCCATCCCGTGGATGGCCCCCACGAGCGGGTTGCCCGCCGTGACACGCTCGAGCCCCTCGCGCAGGTGTGCCCCGACATCGCGCGCGTTCGCCTGGAGGCCCTCGTCGTCGATCGCGCGCAGGACCGCGAGGCCCGCCGCACACGACACCGGTGAGCCGCCCACGGACGAGAAGAACGAGCCCTCGGCGGCGAAGGCGTCGGCGATCGCGCGGGTCGTGATCACGGCGCCCACGGCCATGCCGTTGCCCGCGGCCTTGGCGACCGTGACGATGTCCGGGACCACGTCCTGCTGCTCGAAGGCCCAGCGGTGCGCGCCGAGGCGGCCGTAGCCCACCTGGACCTCGTCCGCGATCGCGAGCCCGCCCGCCGCGCGGACGGCCGCGTAGGCCTCGCGCAGGTAGCCGTCGGGGAGGATCACGCCGCCGGCGTTGCCGTACAGCGCCTCCGCGATGAAGGCGGCGGGCGCCCGGCCTTCGGCGGCCAGCCGGGCGAGGGTCGCGCGGACGTCATCGGCGTAGCGGGTACCGGCATCCGGGCCGCGGTGCGGGCCGCGGAACGTGTTCGGCGCCTCGACCGGGTGGACCCACGCGGGTCGCGTCTGGAGCGCGCGCGGGTTGTCGAGCGTGGACGTCGTGATCGCGTCGGTCGCGACGGTCCAGCCGTGGTACGCGCCGCGGACGGCGAGGACGTCCTCGTTGCCGGTTGCCGTCCGGGCGAGCCGGAGCGCGAGCTCGTTCGCCTCGGAGCCGGTGTTGACGAGGAAGACGGTGTCGAGCGGCGCCGGGAAACGTGCGGCGAGGGCCTCGGCGAACGCGACCATCGGCTCGTACAGGAACCGCGAGTTCGTGTTGAGCAGGTGGAGCTGTCGCGCGACCGCCGCCTCGACGGCCGGGTGGCTGTGCCCCAGGACCGCGACGTTGTTGACCATGTCGACCCGGGCGCGGCCGGTCGTGTCGACGAGGTGGTGGCGCCAGCCGCGCTCGATCCGGGGCGGGGCGTCGAAGTAGTGGACCTGGGTCGTGGCGAGGACCGCGTCGCGGCGGGCGAGGAGGGCGGCGGGGTCGTCGCGGGGCGTGGACGCGATCCCGGGCAGGATGCCCAGCAGCGACGACGGATCCGGGCACAGCTCGAGCCAGGCCGCGGACAGCGATGTGACGGCCCGCCGGGGGGCGTCGAGACCCCGGCACGGCGACGCGCTGGACGTGGACGTGCGGCGGGAGCCCGTCGGGGCCCTCGATGGCGACCGTGCCGACGACGTCGCCGGCCGCGACCTCGGTCCCCTCCCCGACCGACGGGTCGACGCCGTCGAGGACGAGGTCGAAGATGCCGCCGATGACGAGGCCGTCCGGGCGGAGCCGGACGCGGCCGCCGACCGGGGCGTGGACCGGCGTCCCCGCGTCCGCGAACACGTCGATCCCGAGGTGGACGGTCGCCGCCTCGTCCATCGCGTCGAGCGTCGTGTCCACGAGGCGGCCCTCGCCCCAGCGCGCCACGGGTCGTGCGCCGCCCGCGACCGCGCCCCGCACGAGGTCGCCGACCGCGCCCGGGTCGCCGATCGCCGCGCCATCGAGGGCGACAGACGTCGTCGAGAGGTCGATCGCCGCGACCTCGCCCATGTCGGCCAGCAGCGGCGCCGTGGCGAGCTTGACCATCGCCCGCTCGACCGGCCCGTGCCCGGCGGCTTCTCGCAGCACGGCCTCCGCGAGCGCGAACGGGATGTCCACGACCGCCTCGAGGGCCGCCCACTCCTCGTCGCGCGTCGCCACGACGTATGCGTTGTCGGGCTCGAGCGAGGCCTGCTGGTCGCCGCTGATCGCCACCGACGCGGCGCGTGCCACGACGAGCGGCCACAGGGCGGCGATCTCGACGGCCGTCAGCGGGACCTCCGCCGCATAGCCGCGGGTCACCTCACGCGCGACCTGGAGCGGTCGCGTCACGTCGTGGATCACGTCCGCCGCGATGACGGCCGAGAGGTCGCCCGCGATCCACGTCCGCGAGAGGTCGCCGAAGTCGATGAGCCCGGCCGGCATCGGTCGCCCGGCGGCGTCCGTTCGGGTGACGGTGTTCGCCTCGGTCACGTCCTGGTGGACGACCGCGATGCGGAGGTCGGGCGGCGAACGGCGCCAGCGCCGCATCCGCGGCCGCGATCGATCGCTGGAGGAGCTCGAGACGCGCCGGGGTGGAGGCGAACGGCGCGAGCGCCTCGACGACGTCCGACGCGTACCGGAGGTCCCACTGGAGCGCCCGGTCGAGCGCCGGGTGGTCGAACCCCTCGAGCGCGCGGACCACGGACGCCGCGATCCCGCCGTGCGCACGAAGGACCGCGGGCGCGAGGTAGCCGACCTCGTCGAGCGGCCGGCCCTCGATGAACGTCACGAGCCGGAGGTCGTGGACGACGCCCGCGCTCGTGGTCCCGGCGACGACGCGCGACCCGTCGAGCGCCGGCTGCGGGACGGGCACCTCGAACGACAGGCCCGCGGCGGCGAGCCGGAGCATCGCCTCGTTCTCCGCCTCGAGCGCCGCGCGGGAGAGCCCGTGGCGCGCGATCTTGAACACGAACCGTGCACCGCCCTCGCCCGCGACGAGGAAGTTGCGGTCCTGGTGGCTGCCGAGCTCGCGGACGATCCCGCGCCGCCCGAACGCGGCCTCGAGCAGCCGCGCCGCCTCGGCGGCGTCCACCTCCGGACGCCGGTGCTCGTGGCCGAGGAACGGGTTCGCGCGATCGGTCATGCGCCCAATGGTTGCAGAGTCAGGGTCGGCCGCGCGGCCAGCGCCGGGCCATCCAGCCTGCATACATCTCATGCATACTCGACGCACTACCCCAGGAGGACCCACGTTGAGCGTCGGAACCGCGTTCCATCCCCGGACTGCGCCCCTCAACCGGAAGATGCAGTGGCGGGAGTGGGCGGGCTTCTACGCCTCGTCGGTCTACGCCGACTTCCACGACATCGAGTACAACGCGATCCGCGAGGCGGCCGCCGTCATCGACGTCAGCCCGCTGTACAAGTACCGGCTCACCGGGCCCGACGTGATCGCGCTGGCGGACCGCGTGATCACCCGCGACGCGACGAAGCTCAAGGTGGGGCAGGTCTACTACACGCCCTGGTGCGACGAGCACGGCAAGGTCATCGACGACGGCACCGTCCATCGCGTCGCCGAGCACGAGCTCCGCTGGACCGCCGCCGACCCGCAGTACCGCTGGCTGACCCAGAACGCGGCCGGGCTGGACGTCACCGTCGAGGACGTCACCGAGGAGCTCGCGGCCCTCGCGATGCAGGGCCCGTTGAGCCGCGCGGTGCTCGAGGCGGCGACCGGCGAGGACTTCTCGGACCTGCGCTACTTCCGCCGCCGCGGGACGACGATCGCGGGCACCCCCGTCGACGTCAGCCGCACCGGCTACACCGGCGACCTCGGCTACGAGCTGTGGATCCCCGCCGACGCGGCGCCGGCCGTGTGGGACGTCCTGTTCGACGTCGGCCAGGCGTACGCGATCCGGCCGGCCGGGATGCTCGCGCTCGACGTGACCCGCCTCGAGGCCGGGCTGATCCTGCTCGAGGTCGACTACACGTCCGCCCGCCACGCGATGAACCCGGAGCAGAACTACAGCCCGTTCGAGGTCGGCCTGGGCAAGCTCGTGAGCTTCGACAAGGCGGACTACGTCGGCAAGCGGGCGCTCCTCGCGGAGCAGGCCGCAGGCGGTCCCGCCCGGCGCCTCGTCGGGCTCCAGCTCGACTGGTACGACATCGAGCGGCTGTACGACGAGCAGGGCCTGCCGCCCGCGATCTCCCCGACGACGGACCGCTCCCCGATCCCCGTCTTCGACGGCAACCGCCAGGTCGGCAAGGCGACCTCGCACGGCTGGAGCCCGATCCTCAAGCAGGCGATCGCGCTCGCGTCCGTGCCGCCGCGCTACGACCGGACCGGCACCCGGCTCGGCGTGGAATGGACCGTCGAGGGTCGCCGCGGCCGGGTCAACGCCACGGTCGTCGAGCTGCCGTTCCTCGACCTCCCGCGCAAGCGGGCATGACCGACTTCACGCGCTTCGACGCCATCATCGACGAGCACCTCGAGGACTGGATCGAGGAGCTGCTCGCGTTCTGCCGCATCCCGTCCGAGGGCGGCGACCTCGCCAACCTCCGCCTGGCCGCCGACTGGACCGCGGAGCGGCTCCGGCGCGCCGGGTGCGAGGTCGAGGTCCTCGAGCTGGGCGACGGCGTGCCCCCGCTCATCGTCGGCGAGCTGGGCGAGGGGCCGCGCACGCTGAGCAGCGTCGGCCACTACGACGTCCAGCCCGCCGCCCCGCTCGACCTGTGGACGAACCCGCCGTACAACCCCGCGATCCGCGACGACCGGATCTGGGCCCGGGGCGCGACCGACAACAAGGGCGAGCTGCTGCCGCGGATCTGGGCCCTCGAGGCGTGGGTCGAGGCGTTCGGCCCGCTCCCGGTCCGCGTCCGCCACCTCGTCGAGGGCGAGGAGGAGACGGGCTCGGTCCACCTCGACGAGCTGCTCGACCTGCGACCGGAGCTCCGGCGCGCCGACGCGGCGCTCATCGAGGGCGGCGAGCTCGACCTCTCGGGCCGGCCGAGCGTCCAGGGCGGCGGCAAGGGGATCATCGTCCTCGAGCTCGTCGCACGGACGATGGCCCACGACGCCCACTCGAGCCTGACCGTCGTGCTCCCGAACGCCGCCCAGCGGATCGTCAAGGCCCTCGCCACGCTGTGGGACGACGACCTGCGCCCCGTCGTGGACGGGCTCGACACGGGCGCGCGACCGCCGACGCCCGAGCAGCTCGCCATCGTCGACGCCCAGGACACGGGCACCCTCGACGACATCCGCGAGGACTGGCAGGTCGACCAGCTCAACGCGGGCCTCGACGGGGTCGACGCGCTGCGGGCGCTGACGTTCGACACGACGCTCAACATCCAGGGGCTGTGGTCGGGTCACATCGATGCGACGGCCAAGACCGTGACGCCGGCGGAGGCGCGGGCCCGGATCGACATCCGGATCATCCCGGACCAGGACCCGCCCGCGGTCGTCGAGGCGCTCCGCCGCCACCTCGACACGCACGGGTTCGCCGACATCGAGATCCTCGTCCGCGAGTCCGAGCCCGCCTGGTGGACGCCGCCGTCCCATCCCGTCGTCCAGGCGGCCGCGGCCGTGTCCACCGAGGTCGCGGGCATGGCCGCGAGCATCGGCGTCTCGTTCCCGGGCACCGTGCCGATGTACCAGGTGTGCGCCGAGCACCGCGTCCCGGCGACCACGCTCGGCGCCGGTCGCGCGGACTGCCGGGCGCACGCGCCCGACGAGAACATCCGGATCGACGACCTCGTGGCCGCGACGAAGATGATGGGCCGCTTCCTCGACGCGTTCGCGAACCTGCCCGAGGTGCCGCCGGTCCCCTGACCGCCTCCCTAGCGGAGCGTCCGCTCCACGTATGCCTCGAGCCGCTCGATCCCGGCCGCCATGCCGTTCCGGCCGAGCCCGAGGCGGAAGTGGTTGCCCGGGTGGCCGAACAGCGGGCCCGGCGCAAGGAGTACCCCCTCGGCTTCGACGAGGTTCTGCGCGAAGGTCTCGATCGGCACGTCCGCGGTGAGCTCCGGGAAGCCGATCGGGCCGCCCGCCGGGCGGACCCAGCGCAGGTGCGCGGCCTGGCGCTCGAACAGGCCGTCGACGAGGGCGAGGTTCCCGTCGACGATCGCCCGCGAGCGGTCGAGGACCGTGTCGCGCGCCCGGAGCGCGATCAGCGCGAGGATCTCCGACGGCGCCGACGAGCAGATCGTGAGGTAGTCCTTGAACCGCGCGCACGCGTCGAGGAAGGCGCGGTCCCGTGACGCGAGCCAGCCGATCCGCAGCCCTGCCATCGAGAACGACTTCGACATGACGCCGAGGCTGACGCCGTGCGGGCCGAGGTCCGCGCCGGCGGTGAGCCGCGCGGCGGGGTCGCGCTCGAGGAAGCGGTAGACCTCGTCCGAGAACAGGACGGCCCCGGCGTCCGCGGCGATCGCCGAGACCGCGGCCCAGGTCGCCGCGTCGGGGAGCATGCCGGTCGGGTTGTGCGGGGCATTGACGACGATGAGCTTCGTGCGCGGCGTGACCGAGGCGCGCAGCCGGTCCACGTCGATCGCCCAGCCGTCGCTCGCGCGGAGCTCGTGGAGCGTCACGTCCGCGCCCGCGGCCCGCGCGACCTCGTGGAGGCTCTGGTAGGCGGGCCAGGTGACGATCGCGTGGTCGCCGCTCCCGAGGAGCACGTTCGCCGCGGTGAAGATCGCCTCCTCCGCGCCGGAGAACGTCAGGACGTCGTCGGCGGCGAGCGTCTCGTACAGCGACGCGATCTCGGCGCGCAGGAGCGGGTGCCCGGGCGCCTCCGTGTAGCCGAGGGTCAGGCCGTCCCACAGCCGGCGCGTCTCGTCGTCGGCCAGGGCGAGGAGGTCCGCCATCGACCAGCCCTCGACGTCGCTCGCGCACAGGAGGTGGCGGACGGCGAACTCGTACCGCGCGAAGAAGCGCTCCAGCTCGAAGTCGGCGATCTGCATGACGCGATGATGCGCGACCCGCGTCCCGTGGGCGAGCCGGCGGCCCTAGCCGCGCTCGACCGACGCCGCGAGCCGGACGAGCGCGGGCTCCACGCCGAACACCTCGCGGATGAGGTCGTCGGTGAGCACGTCCGCGGGCGGCCCGTCCGCGATGAGGCGGCCATGCTCGATGACCACGAGCCGCGGGAAGAAGTGGGCCGCGAGCCCGAGGTCGTGGAGGACGGCGACCATCGCCGTGCCGTCGCGCTCGTTGAGGTCGCGCAGCAGCTCCATCGCCTCGACCTGGTGGCGGAGGTCGAGGTGGACGGTCGGCTCGTCGAGGAGCATCACGGGCGCGGCCTGCGCCACGGCGAGCGCGAGGAGCACGAGCTGCCGCTCCCCGAGCGAGAGCTCGCGGGCGTCGCGGCCCATGAGATGGCCGAGGCCCACGCGCTCGATCGCCGCGGCCGTTGCCGCCCGGTCCGCGGGCCGGGTGCCACGCAGCGGTGCCTCGTGGGGCAGCCGCCCGAGGCCGACCACCTCCTCGACGCGCATCGCGAACGGGAGCGCGGTCTGCTGCGGGACCACGGCGAGTCGCAGCGCGATCTCGGAACGCTCGAGCTCCGCGATCGGGACGCCGCCGAGGAGCACGCGGCCGGCGGTCGGCTTGAGCGTCCCGGCGAGCACCCGCAGGAGCGTGGACTTGCCCGCGCCGTTGGGGCCGACGAGCGCGACCCGCTCCCCCGCCCCGAGGGCCAGGCTGACGTCGCGCAGGATCGCGCGCGTCCGGACCTCGACCGTGACCCCGTCCGCGTGGAGGACCGGGCCGCTCACAGCTCGTACCCGGTGCGCGCGCGGCGGAGCAGCGCGAGGAAGAACGGCGCACCGATCACGGCGGTGATGACGCCCACCGGCACGCCGCCGAGCAGCCGCGCGACGACGTCGGCGGCCGCGAGCAGGCTGGCGCCGAACAGGGCGGAGATCGGCAGCACGAGCCGCGCGTTCGGGCCGACGAGGAGCCGCACGAGGTGCGGCACGACGAGCCCCACGAAGCCGATCAGGCCCGCCACGGCGACCCCGGCCGCCGTCACGAGCGAGGCGAGCGACAGCAGGATCACCCGCTCCCGCTTCACGTCGACGCCGAGGTGGGCGGCCGCCTCCTCGCCGAGCAGGAACCCGTTGAGGGCGCGGGCGCGGAGGAGGATCGCGAGGCTGCCGCCGATGATCAGCGGCGCCGCGACGGCGAGGCGGGTCCACGACGCGCCGTCGAACCCGCCGAGCAGGTAGCTGAAGATCTGGCGCAGGCCGGTCCCGGACATGTACATCGTCAGGGACAGGCCCGCCGCGAGCAGCGAGCCGACCGCGTAGCCGGTGAGCAGGAGGCTCGTGAGCGGCGCGAGCGGGCTCGTTCGCGACAGCCGGTAGACGAGCGTCACCGACCCCAGCGCCCCGACGAACGCGAGCAGGTGGAGCAGCCCGAACTGGAGCACGAGCCCCCGCACGGGGAGGACGACGGCGATCGCCGCGCCGAGCGCCGCCCCCGAGGCCGTGCCCAGCACGTACGGGTCGGCGAGCGGGTTGCGGAGCAGCCCCTGGAACGTCGCCCCCGCGACCGCGAGCCCCGTGCCCACGACCATCGCCGTGAGGACCCGCGGCAGCCGCAGGTCCATGACGATGGCCTCGGCGGTCGGCGCCCAGGTGATGCCGAGATCGATCCCGAGGACGCGCTTGGCGAGGATCGCGACCGTCGTCGTGGGCGCGAGGTCCACGCTCCCGAGCACGATCCCGGCCACGAGCACGACGCCGAGCGAGACGACACCCGCGACCGCGAGCCAGCCGGCGCGGCCCAGCCGCCCCACCTTGAGGCGGAGCGCGAGCCGTCCGGGGGCGCCGGCCGGGAGCGGGGTCGTCGTCATCGGTCGCCGCGCACCGTCACGGCGCCGCCGACGGCAGCACGAGGTCCGGGTGGATCGCCAGCGCGAGCGCCCGGATGCCATCGGCGAGCCGCGGACCCGGGCGGGTCACCACGACGTCGTCGATCGGCCGGATGGCCCCGTCCTTGACCGCGCTGAGCGTCGCCCAGCCGGGCCGCGCCGCGACCTGCTCGGGGGTGACGCCGTACGCGGCGTCGCCCAGGAGGACGACCTGGGGGTCGAAGTCGATGATCTTCTCGGGCTCGATCTGGTACACGCCCGGCGTTCCGCTCGTGAGCGGATCGCCGCCCGCGACCTTGATCATCTCGGCGCCGAAGTAGTCCGGGGCCGGCCCGAAGAACCCGTTCGTCGCGTCGAGCTCGTAGAACACGCGCGGCGCCTCGAGCCCGGACGTGGCGGCCTTGACCTCGTCGAACGCGGCGCCGATGTCGGCGGTGACGCCGGTCGCCTTCTCGGTCCTCCCGGTCGCGGACCCGATGAGCTCGATGTCCTTGAGCGCGGTCGCCACGTCAGGCGCGTAGAGCACGACCACCGGCACCCCCAGCGAGCGCAGCTGGGCGATCGCTTCCGGCGGATTGAAGTTGGAGCCCCCGGCGATCACGAGATCGGCGCCCAGGCCGACGATCTTCTCGACGTCGACGGAGCCGAACTTTGCGACATCGGGGACGTTGGCAGCCTCGGGCGGGTAGACGGTGAAGTCCTCGACCTTGCCCACGATCCGGTCACCCAGCCCGAGCTCGAACAGCGTCTCGGTCGCGGCAGGCGTGAGGCTCACGATCTTCTGCGGCTCGGCCTTGAGCTCGACCTGGGTGCCCTCGTCGTCGGTCAGCGTGATCGGGAAGGCGGCGACGGGCGACGCGGTCGGCGTCGGGGCGGGTGTCGCGGTCGGGGCCGCGGTCGGCGCGACCGTCGGGACTGGGGTCGCGGCGGGGCCGGCGCAGGCGGCGACGGCCAGGGCGACGAGGAAGATCAGCGTGGCGGGGAGGGTGCGGCCGCGTCGTCGCGCGGCAGGGAATCGTGCGTCCACGGGTACTCCGAATCGAGGAGGGAGAAAACAGAAGACCCCTTGCTTCGGGGAAGCAGGGGTCAGGCGGTGGACTGCACGATGCGCCTGACCTTTCTCTCGAAGGTTCGAGCGGCGACGGCAGGTCGGCGACCGGACTTCCGCCCCAAGGGGCGGTCACCGTAGCGGGACTGTGCCGGAATCGCACCGGCTTCGCGACCAAACCGCGTCGGATCTGCAGGGACTCACGTCCCGGTTGATGGCCGGAGCGTATCACCGCCCCCGCCCGGATAACCAGCGGATAAGTGGCCGTCGTCACCATGGCCGCCTCGCCCTCCTCCCGCCAGCACCGTTCCCCGCCGGAGGAGGTCTCTCGTGGAGCCGATGCGTTGGATTCGAGGCGTGGTCCCGCTCGCGGCAGCGGCGCTCATGGGCGCCGGCGTCATGACGCGGCCGCCGGTCCTCGTGGCCGCGGACCCGCCGTGGGAGCCACCGCCGTGTACGGACTCGGGGCCGCCGGGGGTCGGGCGCGTTTCGACCGCCGCCGCGTGGTACCGGCTGGACGGGGTGCTCGACGAGGCGGGGACGCTGGCGGGCGGCCGGCTGTCGCTGGGCCTGGTCGGTGGCGTGACGCGGCATCTCGCCCTGCCGTCGGAGTCGTTCGCCAGCGGGCCCGTCCGGGGCATCGTGCTGGTCGGTGCGGACGACGGGACGCGCTCGCGGCTGTCGCTGGTCGACGTCGTCCGCGGCTGCGCGACGGCACTCCCCGATGAGTCGTCGGTCGTCCGGTCGGCGCTCATCGCGCCCGATGCGGCCGCGCTCGTCGAGCATCGCGTGGACCGCGTGACGCGCGCGGACCTCGGCGTCTGGCGGGTGCCGCTGCGTGGTGGCCGCGTCTCGCGGATCGTCGGCCCGCCGGCGGCGGACGAGCGCTACGGGCGGACGTTCACGACCGAGCTCCGCTGGGCGCCCGACGGGCGGATCGCCGTGACCTCGTGTGGCGAGCGCGCGTGCCGGACACGCCTCGTCGAGCCGCGCTCGGGGCACGTGGTCGAGGTCGGGCCGACGGGGTCGGTCCTCGGCATCGACGCGGACGGTGGCGTGATCGCGCACGAGGCGTGCGGCGGGTATCCGTGTCCGCTCGTCCGCCTCGAGGCCGGCGGTCGCGCCCGGGTGCTCGTGAAGGCGGCCGGCCGGGCCGCGATGGCGAGCGACCGGGTGGTGTACGAGACCGGGCACGACGGGCTGCGCGTCCTCGACCTCGAGACCGGGTCGGTCGACGCCGTTCGCGGCGCGGGCGGGCTGCTGCCTGTCGGTGACGGCTCGATGGCACCGGCAGGCGTCGAGCACGGCCGCGATGTCGTCGTCCTCGCGCCGCGTGGCGTCGTCGACGGCTCCGGGACACGGGTCCTCGGACCCGTCGGGCTCTCGGCCGGCGCGGTCGAGGAGGTGCGGCGATGAGCCGGCGGCTCGGGTTCCTGGTCGCGGTCGTCCTCGCGCTCGGCGCCGCCGTCCCCGTGACGGCCCACGACCCCGATCCCACCCTCGGCGACCTGTTCGCCCAGAGCAAGGTGCTCCAGTACCGCTGGTCCTCGTCGGGGACGCCGCCGTACGACATGAAGATCGCGATCCACGACGCCCGCGACGACGCCAACGCGAGCCGCAAGGCCAAGTCGCCGACCTTCGACTACGACACCGGCGGCTCGAACGTCGTCTACTACGGCACCGGCGTCCCGTGCGGTGTCAACGGGCTGGCCTGCTTCCAGCGCGACCCGCCCGGCTGGTTCGGGATGTGGTTCCGCGAGAACGGGCACCGGTTCGACTGGGGCACGCTCCGATGGTGCGAGCTCGCCGGTTCGCCGGACGGCTGCTACGACGCCGAGAACATCGCGCTCGACGAGTTCGGCCACGTGCTCGGCCTGGGCCACCACGACAACTTCGCCGACGACAGCGACTACAAGGACGCCGTCGTCCAGACGTACTCCCGGACGAAGCCGAGGGCCGGGTACAACGCCCATGTCTTCGGCCGCTGCGACGTCGCGACGCTCCAGCAGCAGTACGACGTGCTCGCCTCCACGACGCTCTACAGCACCTGCCTCGACGTCCCGACCGCCTCGACGCTCGCCGCCTCGTCCAGGTCCGTGGCGTCGGGCGCGATGGTGACGTTCACCGCGACCCTCACCTCGGACGGCGCCGGGCGGCTGTCGAACAACCCGATGTCGGGTCGCACGGTCGTCCTCCAGCAGCGCTCGGGGAGCAGCTGGGCTGACGTGCTGACGATGAACGACAGCTCGGCGGCGGGCGCGTACACCGCGAGCCTGACGATGCGCTCGTCGCAGGACTACCGGGCGCTCTTCCGCAAGCCGTCCAACGAGGGCGTGCGGACCGACTTCTCCGCGACCGTCTCGATCACGGTGTCGGCGTCGTGCTCGGGGCCGTGCCCGCAGTCCATCCCAAGCTCCGACCAGTGAGCCCATCGGGAGGTTCCGTCCATGTCGCGACCCGTCAACGCCGCCACGGTGTCCGGTGCCCGCCGCCCCGCCGTCATCGTGGGGCTCGTCGCGGCCGTCCTGGCCGGGTGCGGCACGGGCGGCCTCCCGGGCACCACCGCGCCATCGGTCGCGCCCGCAACGGCGACCGCTTCGCCGCACTCGACGCCGTCGCCGACCCCCGGCCCGCCGACGCCGGCACCCGCCGCGTCTGCGCAGGCCTCGATCCAGGAACCGCCCGGCGCGACCCTCTCGGGGATCGTCTCGGGGCCGGGCGGCGGGACCCTTGGGTCGTTCACCTGGAACGGGGCCGGATCGGACGCGCCGTGGATCCTGCCCTCGGATGCGAGCCGGGCAGCACCGGGTGCGGCGCTCGGCGTCGCGTTCGAACCCGCGGCGTCGCCCGTGGACTGGACGGCCCGCTGGGCGCCCGTCACGGATGCGGGGGCCGGGGACGTCGCGAGCGGTGTTGACGGCGTCGGGCCGGTGGCGATCGTCGCCCCGGGCGAGGCCGGCGCGTGGAGCCTCCAGCTCGAGGCCTCGTTCGGACAGGGGCGGACCGGCACCTGGTACTGGCGGCTCGAGGTCGGGCCGTGAGATTCGCCGGACACGGAACCGGCGCCGCTCGCGCGGCGCCGGGGATGGACGCGGGGACAGCGCCGGGCCGGCCGGCGCCTCCTCAGGCGATCGCGCCGGCCGCCGTCGCGTTGAAGATCGAGACCTGGGCGTCCTCTGGGAGCATCACGCCGAAGATCTTCTGCAGCGCGAGGAGGTGGACACACGATCCCCAACTCTCGAAGTAGTGACACGTGCAGTGCCACTGACCGGCATCGAGGCTGACGTGATGGGTGTCGTTGTCACCGCGGAACGTCAGGGCGACGCGCTCGATCGAGATCCGATCAAGCTCGCGTGCGTAGCGATTCGCCTTCTCGACCTTGCCGATGAGAGAGGAGTGCATCGCCGATCAACCTCCAGTCGCCCCGCGAGAGGCGTCCGCGAGGGCCGCCGTCCGGTCGGACCATCGGGACCGGTGATGGCGGTCGCAGTGACAAGCCTACACCTCCGGCCGCCCGAGGTCAGCCCCCCGAATTGCATTTGATCGACCGAATCTGCGGCGCCTGCCGAGCGGTCAGGGGGCGGACGTGCCCTCGCGCCCGAAGTCGTCCTCGAGGCGCTCGACGTCGTCGATCTCGGGCGTCGAGACCTCGACCAGCTCCACGTCCGTCGCGGCCTCGAAGCGGTGGATCCGATGGGTGTCCACGTGCGCCGACTCGCCCGGGCCGAGCTCGACGACCCGCACGATCCCCTCGTCGTCCTCGAGGTGGAGCCGGAGCGTCCCGCGCAGGACGATGAGGCTCTCCTCCTTGCGGTCGTGGCGCTGGAGCGAGAGGCGCTTGCCCGCCGAGATCCTGATGACCTTGCCGCAGTAGCGCTCGGTCAGCGCCCAGATCTGCTCGCTGCCCCAGGGCTTCGGGACGTGGCGCTGCTCGCCGCCGAGGACGTCGCTCACCGGCCGCGGACCAGCTGCTCCCCGGTCACGACGAGCTCGTCGCGCAGCTCGGGCGAGGTCGCCTCCGTGTAGACGCGGACGAGCGGCTCGGTCCCGCTGGCGCGGACGAGCAGCCACGACCCGTCGGCGAGGAACCACTTGAACCCGTCGTTCGTGGTCAGGACCTGGGTCCGCGCGACGGCCTCGCCGGCGAGCGAGGTCGGCGGCGCGGCGGCGAGCCCCACGAGGAGCCGCTCCTTGACGCCGTCGTACTCGGCCCGCTCGACATGGACGTCGATCCGCCGGTAGAACGACGGACCGGCGAGCTCGTGGAACAGCTCGACCGCGCGCGACACGGGCAGGTTGCCGCGGGCGCGCTCGCGCAGGAACAGGTCGAGCAGCATGAGGTCGGCGTAGATGCCGTCGCGCTCCGGGAGGTGCATCCCGAACCCGAAGCCACCCGACTCCTCGGCGCCCAGCATCGCCCCGGTCTCGATCATCTTCGGCCCGATGAACTTGAAGCCCACCGGGACCTCGTGGGTCTCGATGCCGTAGTGCTCGCCGAGCCGGCCCGCCATCGACGTGTTGTTGACCGACACGACGACCGGCTCCCGCAGCCCGCGGTGCTCCGCGAGGTAGTACATGAGCAGCCCGGTGACCTGGAGCTGGTGGAGGAACGTCCCGCGCTCGTCGGCCGCGCCCGCGCGGTCCGCGTCCCCGTCGAGCAGCAGCCCGATGTCGAACCCGCCGCCCGCGATCATCGCGAGGGCCTGGTCGACGTGCGGCCGGATCGGCTCCGGGTTCACGCCGCCGAAGTACGGGTTGCGCTCGTTGTGGATCTCGGTGACCCGGATCCGCCCACCGGCGAGCAGCCGCGGGATCCATCCGGAGCCGGCGCCGTACAGCGGCTCGACCAGGACGGAGACGTCCGCGTCGCGCAGCGCGTCGAGGTCGATCGTCCGGCGGAGGTATCGCTCGTAGCCCTCGAACGGGTCGAAGATCTCGACGAGCCCGGCCGCCTCCGCGTCGTCGAACGGGCGGCGCTCGATCGGCTGGCCGGTGTGCGCGGTGACGATCGCCTCGATGGCCGGCAGCATGTCGCCGCCCGCCGCCGCGCCCGTCGGCGACTTCACCTTGAACCCGTTGTCGGTCCACGGGTTGTGCGACGCCGTGATCACGATGCCCGCCGCCGAGCCGCGCTGGACGACCTCGTACGAGGACATCTGGGTCGGGACCGCCGTCCGGCTGAAGGCGACGGGGATGTCGCGGGCGAGGAGGACCTCGGCGGCGGCGCGCGCGAAGTGCTCCGAGGCGAACCGCCGGTCGTACGCCACGACGACGCCCTTCGCCGACTCCCCGCGGTCTGCGACGTAGGTCGCGACGCCGTCCGCGAGCCGGCGCACGTTGTCGAACGTGAAGTCCTCGGCGATCCGGGCTCGCCAGCCGTCCGTGCCGAACACGATCCTGGTGGGGGTGGGGGCCTCCGCCGGATTGGTCACGCACGAACCTCCGCTGCTGCACACCGGTCGAGGAGCGCCTGGACGACGGGCAGGGCGCCTCGTGCCCCTCGGAGGAGCGCGACCGGCCGCTCCGGGGTCATCGTATCGTCCCCCACCACGCGCGCGGACATGACCCGATCGTCCCGGTCGACGACGACGTCGCCGTCGCGCGTCTCGACGGCGGAGCCGGCCTCGACGACGCCGCCCTCGATCCCCGCGGCCCCGAGCACCTCGAGCAGCACCGACCACGTCCCGACGTCGGTCCAGCCGACGTCCATCGCGGCCATCACGACGTCGCCCGCCGCGGCCGCCGGCTCCATCACCGCGTAGTCGATCGAGCGCGGGTTGATCGTCGCGTACGCGGGCGCCATGTCGCCCGACGAGACGCCACGCGCCACCGCCTCGACGACGTCAGGCGCAAATCGCTCGAGCGCCGCCCGGATCGATCCGCGCCGCCAGAGGAACATCCCCGCGTTCCAGGCGACGCCCGGCGAGGCGAGGAGCGACGTCGCGTCCTCCACGGACGGCTTCTCGCGGAAGGCGGCGAGGGGATAGGCGTCCAACCCCTCCAGCCGCTCGCCGGCGTCGTGGCGCGGCACGAGATAGCCGTACTGCGTCGCGGGGAAGGTCGGCTGGACGCCGAGCGTCACCAGCGGCCGGTCGATCCCGAACGAGCCGCCGGCGAGTCCGTCCGCGGCCGCGCGGAGCACCTGCCGGAAGAGGCCCTCCCGGTCCGGGTCGATGCGGTGGTCCGCGGGCAGCACGACCATCACGTCGTCCTCGTCCCGGTCCACGGCGAGCGCCGCGAGCGCGATCGCGGCCGCGGTGTTGCGGCCCTCGGGCTCGATGACCACGGTCGCGTCGGGGACCTGGGCCTCGACGAGCGGCGCGTAGGCGGCCGACGCCACCACGTAGACGTCGACGGGACCGAGCTCGTCGCCCCGCAGCCGGCGCACCGTCCGCTCGAGCAGCGTCTCGCCGGTCGGCAGCAGCGGCAGGAAGGGCTTGGGTCGGTCGGCGGTGCTCACCGGGCGGAGCCGGGTGCCGCCACCCCCGGCCATGATCACGACGTACATCGGGCCATTCTAGGTTGCGGGCGAGGCCCGCCCGACGTCCGACGGCGGTTCCAACCGCAACGGCGAAATTCGCAGCCGCTATCCTCGCGCAATACGTGATTCGCACGATCGGAAACCGGAACCGCGTTGACGCGCGGCCACTGGGTTCGTACGATCCGCCGATCGCGGGGCCGGGCGAAGCCCCGCCGCTGGAGTCGAGGATGCCCGCTTGACCACGTCGGCGACGCCGGACAGTGCCCCGGGGGCGCAACCCGATCACGAGCACGCCCACGACCACGACGTCGCCGGGCCGGCGATCACCCCCGAGGGGCTCCGGGACCACGCCGCCACGCACGCCGCGGATTCGAACGCGCCGGACGTCCACATCAGCGGCGTCACGAAGCGCTTCGGGGACGTCATCGCGGTCGACCACATGGACCTCGAGGTCGCGCGCGGATCGTTCTACTCGTTCCTCGGGCCATCGGGCTGTGGCAAGACGACGACGCTGCGGATGATCGCGGGCTTCGAGCAGCCGACCGCGGGTGAGATCTACCTCGCCGGGGAGCCGGTCGCGGGCGTCCCGCCCTACCGCCGTCACGTCAACACGGTGTTCCAGCACTACGCCCTGTTCCCGCACATGACCGTCGCCCAGAACGTGGGCTACGGGCTGCGCCAGAAGGGCACCAGCAAGCACGACGAGGGCCACCGCGTCGGCGAGGCGCTGGAGCTCGTCCGGCTGTCGGGCTATGGCACCCGTCGAACCTGGGAGCTCTCGGGCGGCCAGCAGCAGCGAGTGGCGCTCGCGCGGGCCCTCGTCAACCACCCCACCGTGCTCCTCCTCGACGAGCCGCTCGGCGCGCTCGACCTCAAGCTGCGCAAGGAGATGCAGCTCGAGCTCAAGCAGCTCCAGCGGGAGGTCGGGATCACGTTCGTGTACGTGACCCACGACCAGGAGGAGGCCCTGACGATGAGCGACACGATCGTCGTCATGCAGAACGGCCGCATCCAGCAGCAGGGCAGGCCGACGGAGCTCTACGAGCGCCCGGTCAACCGCTTCGTCGCCAACTTCATCGGCGTCTCGAACCCGATCAACGGCCGGCTCGTGGAGCACGACCCGGCGACCGGACGGGGCGTCGTGGAATCGGACACGGGACTCCGCCTGACAGGGGTGGTGACGGATCCCGACGCACGGCCCGTCACCGGCACGCAGGTCGAGGTCGCCGTGCGGCCCGAGCGCCTGCGGGTCGACCCGGCGGGGAGCGCCGACCCGGAGGGGGCCGGCTGGACGCGGATCGAGGGACGGATCCACCAGGGCACGTACCTCGGCGACCAGACGGAGTTCCGGATCACCACCGATGTCGCGGGCGAGGTCGTCGCGCGACGCCAGAACGCAACCGGCGCGGCCGCCGTCTCGGGGCTCGGCCCCGGGGACCCGGTCGTGATCCGGTGGGAGGACTCGGCGAACCTCATTCTCGTCGCCTGACGACATCGCACCCGGCGCTCCGGTCGCGGCCCGCGCCCCACGGAACCTTGGAGGAGGAGACATGGCGGACAACCTGGACGAGATCCTGCGTCGCGCGGCGGACACGAAGGTGCCCCGGCGGAGCTTCCTCGCGGCGGCCGGCCTGCTCGGTGGCAGCGCGGCGCTCGCCGCGTGCAGCACCGGCACGGGCGGCGCGACGCCGGCACCGGCAGCGAGCGGCAGCGGCCGCGCGCCCGCGGCCTCGGCGCCGCCCGCGGGTGACGTCGAGAAGCAGCTGTTCATGTACAACTGGTCGGACTACATCAGCCCCAAGAACATCGACGCGTACAAGGCGAAGTTCGGCGTCGAGAAGTTCCAGTACGACACGTTCGCCAACAACGAGGAGCTGCTCGCGAAGCTCCAGGCGGGCGCGACCGGCTACGACGTCGCGGCGCCCACGGCCGAGTACGTCCCGTCGATGGTCGAGGGCGGCTACATCCAGAAGCTCGACTGGTCCCGCATCCCCAACCAGAAGTACATCGACCCGGCCTTCATGGGCCTCGCATGGGACCCCAACAACGAGTACCAGCTGCCGAAGGACTTCGGCACGACCGGCGTCCTGTACCGGAGCAAGGTCGTCAAGGAGCCGGTGACGTCGTGGCAGGAGTTCTACGACCTCTCCAAGGGCAAGTACTCGGGCAAGGTCGTGCTCGTCGACTCGATGGGCGACGTCATGACGATGCCGCTCAAGATGATCGGCAAGTCGCTCAACTCGGTGGAGAAGGAGGATCTCGACCAGGTTCGCACGCTCCTCCTCGACCTCGCGCCGCACATCCTCGCGCTCGACTCCGACACGTACCAGGACAAGCTCGCGAGCGAGGAGGCCGTCCTGTGCCTCGGCTGGACCGGCCCGATCGTCGAGCTGCGCGCCAACCCTGACACCGCCGACATCGCGTACACCGTCCCGTCCGACGGCACGCTGTTCTGGCTCGACACGTGGGTGCTCATCGCCGACGCGCCGAACCCCAACGCTGCCTACGCCTTCCTGAACTTCATCCACGAGCCGGAGATCCAGGCCGAGGAGACGAACTTCAACGGCTACGGCACGCCGAACGACGAGGCCAAGAAGTACATCGACCCCGCCATCCTCAGCGACGAGACGTTCTTCCCGTCCGACGAGGCCATGAAGAACCTCGAAGGCGCCGTGGACACGTCGGGCAACCAGCAGCGCATCGACATCTGGCAGGAGTTCAAGTCGGCGATCGGCGGCTGACGCCCCGATCCCGAAACGAGAGCCTGAGCGGCGTCACCCGATGGCAGCAGTCCAGACCGCAGCCGAGGCAAAGGGCGGCCGTGAGGGGCGTGGCAAGTCCGCGCTCCTCACGACGATCCTGATCTTCCCCGCGGGCCTGTGGTACGCGCTGTTGCTCGTGGCGCCGCTCCTCATCGTCCTCGTCTTCAGCTTCGGCAACCGGGCGAAGAACGGCGGCTGGTCGCCGGCGTTCACGCTCGACAACTACACGCGGCTCCTCGGCGACACGCAGCGCATGGAGCCGTTCTTCACGTCGCTCTGGATGGCCCTCGCGGGGACGGCCGGGTGCCTCCTCGTGGGCCTGCCGCTCGCGTACTTCATCGCGACCCGCGCCAACCGGCACAAGGGCCTGTTCATCCTGCTGCTCGTGATCCCGTTCTGGACGAGCTTCCTCATCCGGACGTACTCCTGGCTCATCGTCCTGGGGAGGGAGAACCTCGGCGGGTTCGTCGGCGCGATCATCGGTGACCCCGACTTCCGGATCCTGGGCACGCCCGCGGCGGTGCTCCTGGGCCTCGTCTACGGCTACCTGCCGCTGATGGTCTTCCCGCTGTACGTGACGCTGGAGCGGATGGACCGGTCGCTCATCGAGGCGTCGAAGGACCTCGGCGCCGGCCGCTGGGCGACGTTCCGCCAGATCACGCTGCCGATCGCGCTGCCGGGTCTCATCACGGGCTCGATCCTCGTGTTCATCCCGATGATGGGCGAGTACGTGATCCCGCAGATCCTCGGCTATGGGCGGACGTTCCTCGTCGGCAACGCGCTCGTCGACGCGTTCATCCAGACGCGCAACTGGCCGTTCGGGTCCGCCATGGCCGTGCTGCTCATCGGCGTGATGCTGATCACGATCACCATCTACATCTGGTTCGTGAACCGCGGCCGACTGGGCCGCGACGTGAGCCTGCTATGACGGCCGCAGCCGTGGCCACCGAGGGCGCCCGATGACCGCGCCCGCCGTCCCCGTCGCGACGCCCGTCTCCGCCGGGCGTCGCCCGAAGGCCGGCATCGACCGCTGGGCCGGCGCCGTCGAGTTCTGGCTCCGTGCCCACACGGTCCTGGTCTACGCGTTCCTCTACCTGCCGATCTTCATCGTCGTGCTGTTCAGCTTCAACGCGAACCGGCTCGCGACGATCTGGACCGGCTTCTCGCTGAACTGGTATGGCGAGGCGCTCGCCGACGAGGTCGTCCAGTCGGCGCTGCTCAACAGCTTCTCCGTCGCGCTGCCCAACGCGATCCTCGCGACGACGTTCGGGACGATGGCCGCCCTCGGGCTGCAGCGCGTCGGGCGCCGCATGCGGATCGGGTTCGACGCGCTGACCTACGTCTCGATCATCGTCCCCGAGATCGTCATCGCGCTGTCGACGCTGGTGCTGTTCGCATCGACGTTCTCGTTCATCAACGACAACTTCGGCACCCGGCTCCAGCTGGGCGTCCCGACGATCATCGCCGCGCACATGCTGTTCAACATCAGCATCGTGCTGCTGCTCGTCCGGGCGCGCCTCTCGGGCATGGACCGGACGATGGTCGAGGCCTCGTACGACCTGTACGCGACGCCGTGGCGCACCTTCCGCCAGATCACCTTCCCGCAGCTGCTGCCGGCGATCGTCGCGGGCTTCCTGCTGGCGTTCACGTTCTCGTTCGACGACTACGTGATCACGTCGTTCGTCTCCGGCCCGGGCTCGTCCACGCTGCCGATCTTCATCTTCGGCCAGGTGAAGCGCGGCGTGTCCCCGGAGACCAACGCGGTCGCGACGATGATGCTGATCTTCACCCTCGCGATGCTCGCCATCGGCCAGCTTGTCCTGACCCGCAACGCCCGTCGCTCCGGCACCGGCTCGGGCGGCGGCATGGCGGGCATGATCGCGGAGACGAACGGCTAGGTCTGTTCCGGCGGCCCCGCCCGTTGCGTGGCGGCCCGCCCGCCCGTCGCGTCGCCCCGTCGCGACTCGCCCTCGCCGCCTGTGTCGCCGGTGAGTCGACGATCTCGCCGCTCGCGCGCCCCGTGTCGCCTGCCAGTCGACGATTTCGGCCCTCACCGTCCCCGTGTCGCCTGCGAGTCGACGACTTCGCCGAAGCCCGCACCGCGGAGCCGAGGATCGGCCAGACGTCGCCTGCCAGTCGACACAACGCATCCGAGATGACGCGCCGGCGCAATGCGTCGCCTGAGAGTCGACATCTGCGGAGGTCCGCGGCGATAACCGGCCGGCAAGCCCGCCGATAAGGGCGTCGTGGTCGACTGTGAGGCGACACCGCCGCGAGCCCCGCCGGGGAGCAGCACGTGGGCAGCACGAAGCTCGAGCAACAGATCGCCGACCGCCAACGAGCGCTGCGACGTGCCGTCGGCGAGGAGATGCGACGCGTACGCGAGCGACCAGGGTCTGAGCGCGCGGGCGGTCAGCGGTGCGGCCGGCTACCACCACAGCCACCTTCCGCGGATCGAGACGGGCGAGCGCGATGGCAGCCTGGACGCGCTGGCCGCGCTCGCGGCCGCGATGGGGCACGAGGTCTCGGTGCGCCTGTTTCCGACCGACGGGCCGCGCGTCCGCGACCACCTCCAGGTGCGGATGATCGAGGCGCTCCTCGCGTCGCTCCACCCGCGATGGCATGCTCGAGCTCGAGGTGCGCGGTCTACCGCCCGGTGCGCGGCGTCATCGACGTGGTGCTCCAGGACCGCGAGACCTCGGACCTGGTCGCGGGCGAGGGCCACAGCGTCGCTCGCATACGGTCGAGCGCCAGCTGCGGTGGGCGGGCCAGAAGGCGGACAGCCTGCCGTCGGCAACCGGCTGGCCGTGGGCAGACGTCCACGGGGATCCCCGCGTGAGCCGACTGCTCCTCCTGCGATCGTGCGGGCGATGCACGAGCTCGTCGAGCACCCTGCCGGACACGTTCCGAGTCGGCCTATCCCGCCGACACGGAGGCGCGGTCGCGGCGCTGACCAGCGGACGCGAGCCGTGGCCCGGCGCGGCGATCATCTGGGCGACATCGACGGTGTCGGGACGACGATCCTCCGCGGCCTCCCGCGGGCGCTCCGGCGGACGAGCTAGGCGGTGACGGGCTCGAGGACCGGGGCGGGGAGGCCGGCGTCGGCCGCGAGGGCCTCGGCCTTGTCGGTGCGCTCCCAGGGGAGGTCCAGGTCGACGCGGCCGAAGTGGCCGTAGGCGGCGGTCTGGCGGTAGATCGGGCGGCGCAGGTCGAGCGCGTCGATGATCGACGCGGGGCGGAGGTCGAAGTGGCGCTCGACGAGCTGCTGGATCTTCGCGTCCTCGATCGTCCCGGTGCCGAACGTCTCGATCGAGAGCGAGATCGGGCGGGCGATGCCGATGCCGTAGGCGACCTCGATCTCGAACCGGTCGGCGAGCCCGGCCGCCACGACGTTCTTCGCGACCCAGCGTGCCGCGTACGCCGCGGAGCGGTCCACCTTCGTCGGATCCTTGCCCGAGAACGCGCCGCCGCCGTGACGGGCCATGCCGCCGTACGAGTCCACGATGATCTTGCGGCCGGTGAGGCCCGGCGTCGCCCATCGGCCCGCCCGTCACGAACCGGCCCGTCGGGTTGACGTGCATCACCGGGTCCACGGGGCGCAGCGCCTCGGGGATGACCGGCAGGATGACCGCCTGCACGAGGTCGTTGCGGATCCGCTCGGCGCGGGCGTCGGGGTCGTGCTGCGACGAGACGACGACCGTGCGCACGCGCTTCGGGCACGCCGCGCTCGTACTCCACGGTGACCTGGGTCTTGCCGTCCGGGCGGAGGTACGGCAGCTGGCCCGACTTGCGGACCTCGGCCAGCCGGCGCGCCATCCGGTGCGCGAGCGCGATCGGGAGCGGCATGAGCTCCGGCGTCTCGCGGCACGCGTACCCGAACATCATCCCCTGGTCGCCGGCGCCCAGCTCGTGCGCGGGTGCCGCGTCCGACCGGACCTCGAGCGCCGCGTCGACGCCCATCGCGATGTCGGAGGACTGCTCCTTGACCGACACGAGCGTCCCGCAGGTCAGGTAGTCGAAGCCGTACTCGGCCTTCGTGTAGCCGATGTCGCGCACGGTCTCGCGCACGACGGTCTGGAAGTCGACGTACGTCTTGGTCGAGATCTCGCCCAGGACCATCACGAGGCCGGTCGTCGTCGCCGTCTCGCAGGCCACGCGGGCGTCCGGGTCCTCGCGCAGGATCGCGTCAAGGATGGCGTCCGAGATCTGGTCGCACATCTTGTCCGGGTGACCCTCGGTGACGGACTCCGAGGTGAACAGGTAGTGGTCGGCGTCGACGATGCTCATCGTGCTCCGGAATGCGGTCGGCTGCGGGTCCGGCGACTGTACCATCGCGCCCGGTCCCGTCCCAATGGGACGAATTGGCCCCGTTCAGGCGTCCTCGCGGAGCTCCTCGAGGTCGAGGTCGCGCTCGAGGCGGCGCATCACCTCGTCGGACAGCTCGCCCCGGTCGCGCATCCGGATCACGGCGTCGCGCTCCGCGTCGATCACGGCGCGCCGGATCCTGCGGTGCTCCAGCAGCTCCTCCTCCGCCTCGTCGATCGTCTGCCCCTCGACGGGCTCGATGTGCTCGACCCGGTGGGCGTACGTCTCGCGGAGGTGCTCGATGAGCTCGAGGTGGCCCGGGTAGTCCCCTTCGAGCGTGTCGATCCGCGCGACCGCGGCCTGCGACGCGAGGAGCCGTGCCTGCCGCTCCTCCTCCGCGCCGCCGTCGCCGGCCGACACGCCGAGGAGCTTGATCAGCCCCGGCAGCGTCAGGCCCTGGACGACGAGCGTCGCGAGGATCACCGCGAACGTGAGGAACTGGATGAGGCTGCGCTGCGGGAAGTCGACGGGCAGGGCGAGCGCCGCGGCCAGCGACACGACGCCCCGCATGCCCGCCCAGCTGACGATCGCCACGCGGCGCCACTCGGGGACGGGGTCGAGGACGCGGAACCGCGGCGGGAGCAGCCCCGAGACGTACACGCTGGAGAACACCCACACGAACCGGGTGCCGATGACCGTCAGGCTCATCGCCGCGGCGAGCAGCAGCATCGGCCCGGCGGAGCCGTCGAGGTCCGCGAGGATCACCGGCAGCTGGAGCCCGATGAGCATGAACACGAGGCCGTTGACGATGAACAGGACGATGTTCCAGGCGGCGATGCCCTCGACGCGCTGGGCGGAGTTGAGCGTCCGGGCGGCGATGCGCCCCGCGTAGATGCCCGCCACGACCACCGCGAGCACGCCGCTCACGTGGAGCGCCTCCGCGGGGATGTAGGCCAGCGCGGGGACGAGCAGCGAGAGCACGATCCCGAGGTCCGGGTCCTGGATCCGCTTCGTGAACCAGCCCGCGATCCACCCGGCCACGAACCCGATGGCGATGCCGCCGATCACGACGACGACGAAGTCCGCGCTCGCGGCGACGACGCTGAACGTCCCCCCGAGCGCCACGATCGACGTCCGCAGGAGCACGAGCGCGGTCGCGTCGTTGACGAGGCTCTCGCCCTCGAGGATCGTCACCATCCGGGGCGGCACGCGGAGCCGCTTGAAGACCGCCGTGGCGGCCACGGCGTCCGGCGGCGACACGATCGCGCCGAAGGCGAACGCGGCCGCCCACGGCAGGTCGGGGACGAGCGCCTTGAGCGCGACCGCCACGACCACGGTCGTGAACAGCACGAGCCCGACCGAGAGCAGGAGGATCGGGCGGAGGTTCGCCTTGAAGTCGCGGATCGAGGTGAAGTAGCCCGCGCCGTACAGGATCGGGGGCAGGAACAGCAGGAACACGAGCTCGGGCTCGAGCTCCATCGTGGGGATGCCGGGCAGGAGCCCGACGACGATGCCCGCGATGACGAGCACGATCGGCTCGGGGATCCGGGCGCGCCGGGCCACGCCCGCGAGCACGGTCGCGAGCAGGAGCAGCGCGAGGACGACCTCGAACGAGCTCACAGCCGGGCGGCGGGGCGAGGGCGCGCGGGACGGGTCAGGCGGTCATCCCCCGACCGGTGCCGTGCGCCGGAACGCGTCGAGGCCCGGGATCTCGAGCGCGGGCACGTCGTCCGCGGGCGTGAACCCGAACACGCGGCCGAGGAACGCGATCTCGGCCGCGTAGACCGCTCGCTTCGTCTCCGCCTTGCGGAAGCCGTGGCCCTCGCCCTCGAAGCGCATCGCCACGTACGGGATGCCCCGCGGCTCGAACGCCGCCTCCATGGCGTCGACCTGCGAGGGCGGCACGACCCGGTCGTCCAGCCCCTGGAAGATGAGCATCGGCGCGCGGACGCGATCGAGGAAGTGGATCGGCGACCGATCGCGGAAGATCCGCCGGCCCTCCTCCGTGTCCCACGGGCCGAGCAGGCTCTCGTCGTAGCGCGCCTCGAACTTGTGGCCGTCGACGTGGATCAGCTCGAGGTCCGCGATCCCGAAGTGGCTGAGGCCCGCGGCGAAGACCTCGGGGCGGAAGGTGAGCGCGGCCAGGGTCGTGTAGCCGCCGGCGCTGCTGCCCCGGATCGCGAGCCGGGCCGGGTCCACGAGCCCCTCCGCGACGAGGTGCTGGGCGGCGGCGACGCAGTCCTCGACGTCCGCGATCCCCCACTCGCCCTTGAGCGCGTCGCGGTACGGGCGCCCGTAGCCGGACGAGCCGCGGTAGTCGACGTCCACGACCGCGATCCCGCGCGAGGTGAAGAACGCCCGGTCGAGCGAGAGCGACGACGAGGCGGCGCCGGTCGGGCCGCCGTGCGACTCGACGATGAGCGGCGGCAGCTCGCCGTCCGGGCCCCGGAACGACGGGTTGGTCGGCGCGAAGTACAGGGCTCGGGCCGTGGCGCCGCCGGCTGTCCGGAACTCGATCGGCCGCGCGGCCGGCAGGACGGCCGGGTCGGGCGGGGTGCGCAGCGAGCGGGCGAGGACGCCGCGCACGGACCCGGTCGCGGGATCCAGTCGGACGAGGAGCGTCCCGTCCGTGGCCCCGGCGGCAACGGTGACCGCGCCGTCCGAGGCGATCCCCAGCCCCTCGACCTCCGTGAACGGGGTCTCGAGCCGCGTGACCGTGCCGTCGGGCTCGATGCGCAGGAAGCCGTCCCGCGCGTCGGCGCGGGCGACCGCGAGGATCGCGCCATCGTCGAGGAACGCGTACGAGCTTCGCCCGAAGACCCAGGCCGGGTCGCCGAGCTCCGCCTCCATGGGCGCGAGGTTCCGGGCCGGACCGGCCAGGCCGTCCGGGCCGTCGAACGCGTAGAGGTTCCACCAGCCGGTCTCGTCGGAGACGACGTGGAGGACGCCCGACGGAGCTCCACGACGGCTGGACGACCGAGATCCCGGGGCCGCCGGCGACCGTGCGCGGCGTCCCGAGCGAGCCGTCCGCCTGGACGTCCGCGACCCGCAGCCGGACGGCGTCCCAGGGCATGTCCGGGTGGTCCCACTCGAGCCACGCGAGCGTCGAGCCGTCCGGCGACGGCCGCGGCGCGGCGACGAAGTCGATCCCGCCGACGAGGACGCGCCCGGCGCCGTCGCTCCCGTCGAGGGCGAGGGCGACGATCTCGTTCTCGACGAGCAGCGGGTCCTTGTCGCGGATCGGGTCGTGCGACTCACGGACGGCGTACAGCCGGTCGGCGCGGGGATCGAACCGCATGTCGGCGAACCGGTACGGCCCCTCGGGCGTGAACGCGACGGGCGGGGTGACGCCCTGCGGGTCGATCCGGTGGAGCCGCCCGTCACGCCCCGACGAGGCGATGACCCTGCCGCCGGCCGCGAGATACGAGCCGCCGCCGTACTCGTGGACCTTGTTCCGGACGTTGAACGGGACGGGCGTCAGCTCGTGGGTCGCGCCGTCCGGGCCGCGCCGGAGCAGCGTGCGCCGACCGCCCTCGGCCGACCGGCCCTCGAGCCAGTAGACGTCGTCACCGTCGACCATCGGCTCGCTGATGCCCACGGTGCCGCCCGAGACGAGCTCGATGTCGATGGGCGACGACCAGCTGCCGAACGGCGCGACCGTCGCACCGCGCGGCTCCGCGCCCGGATCGGCCTCCCCCGTCACGCTCAGGTGCCGTGCTGCCAGCTGGTGACGTACTCCAGCTGCTCGGGGGTCATGTCGTCGAGCGTGATGCCCATCGCCGCGAGCTTGAGGCGCGCGACCTCGGCGTCGATCGCCTCCGGCACGACGTAGACCCGGGGCTCGAGCTCGGCGTGGTGCTGGGCGACGTACTCGGCCGCCAGCGCCTGGTTCGCGAAGCTCATGTCCATGACCGCGGCCGGGTGGCCCTCGGCCGCCCCGAGGTTCACGAGCCGGCCCTCGGCGATGAGGTTGACCTTCTTGCCGCCGAGGTCGAACTCCTGGACGTTGGGCCGCACGTCGCGGACGTGGCCCTCGGCCATCTCGCGCAGCGCCTTGAGGTCCAGCTCCGCGTCGAAGTGCCCGGAGTTGGCCATGATCGCGCCGTCCTTCATCGCGGCGAAGTGCTCGCGGCGGAAGACGTTGACGTTGCCCGTGGCGGTGACGAACAGGTCGCCCCAGGACGCCGCCTCGCCGACGGTCATGACCTGGAACCCGTCCATCAGCGCCTCGATCGCGCGGACCGGGTTGACCTCGATCACGGCGACGTGGGCGCCGTGGCCCGCCATCCGGCTCGAGATGCCCTTGCCCACCCAGCCGTAGCCGGCGATCACGACGTTGCGGCCCGCGATGAGGATGTTCGTCGCGCGCAGGATCCCGTCGATCGTCGACTGGCCGGTGCCGTACCGGTTGTCGAACAGGTGCTTCGTCTCGGCCTCGTTGACCGCGACGACCGGGAAGGTCAGCGCGCCGTCGGCGGCCATCGCCTTGAGCCGGATGACGCCCGTCGTCGTCTCCTCGGTGCCGGCCATGATCTCGGGCAGCTGGTCGCGGCGCTCCTTGTGGAGCAGCGACACGAGGTCGCAGCCGTCGTCCATCGTGATCTGGGGATGGATGTCCGCGACGGTGCGGAGGTGGTCGTAGTACGTCGCGTTGTCCTCGCCCCGGCGGGCGTAGGTCGCGATGCCGTACTCGGCGACCAGCGCGGCCGCGGTCCAGTCCTGCGTCGAGAGCGGGTTGGACGCCGCGAGGTGGACGTCGGCGCCACCGGCCTTGAGCGTCCGCATGAGGTTCGCGGTCTCGGTGGTGACGTGGAGGCAGGCGCCGATCCGGATGCCCTTGAGCGGCTGCTCGCGCTCGAACCGCTCGCGGATCAGGCGCAGGACGGGCATCTCGCGCTCGGCCCACTCGATGCGGCGCACGCCCTCGGCGGCGAGGGAGAGGTCGGTCACGTCGTAGGGGACGGTCTGCGTGTCGGTCATCGGGGGTCCTCGAGGGGGCCGTCGTCGGGTGACGGCGCGGCGGTCGGCACGGCGACCTGGTGGGCCTGGTGGTTCGGATGTGGTCGGGCCTGGTCGGGGATCACGGGCACGGGTGCGGGCTTGGCGGTCGACCTGGCGAAGAAGCGGCGGAACGGCGCGGTCAGGTCGGACCACGGCGAGCTGAGGCGGCGGACGAGGCGCTCCTCGAACCGGGCGTGCTCCGCGAAGCCGAGGCGGCTGTACGCCTGGATCGCGGGCGGGTTGTCGGAGCGGACGTTGAGCACGACCTCGTCACAGTACCGGAGGAGCTCCGCCGTGACGGCCGATGTCACGGCCTTCGCGTAGCCGCGCCCGCGGTGATCCGTGTGGGTGAGCACGTTGCCGACGACCGCGAGCCGCGCCGTGCGCGAGATCACGTGGGTCCCCGCGGCGGCGACGAGCCGGCCGTTGACGCGGATCCCGTAGTACACGCCCTCCGCGATGGCGCTCGACGGGAGCCACGCGGCGAACCCGAGCTGGTACAGCCGGTTGAGCTCGCTCACCTCGACGGGGAGGAGCCGCTCCACCTGGGCGGGTGCGGGCTGGAACGTCGTCCGGTCGACCCACATCCGGATCATCGGCGGGCCCGGCTCCACGCGGTACAGCTGCGAGACCGCGCTGAGCGCCGGCGCGGGTCCGGCGAGGTACGCGGCCCGGGGCCGGACGACGTCGCGCAGGATGGCGGCGATCCCGTCGTTGTCACCCATGACGAACATCGGCTGCGGGGTCAGGCCGCCGTACTCCATCGCGATCGCGACGACCTCGCCACCCTGGGTGGCGATCCCCCACCGCGTCCGCCCGAACTCGCGGTCCTCGAGGTCGCAGATCGCGTAGGCCGCGAGGAGGCGGTCGCGCTCGAGGAACCCGCGCAGGAGCTCGCGGTCGGTCGTGCCGCGCACCTGGAGGCCGGCCTGGGTGCCGACGGCGACGGTCGCCATCAGGACGGCACTCCGGCGCGGGCCGGGTCGTCGGTCGCGGGGGCCTCATCCGCCTCGGCCGTCGCAGCCGCTCGCTGGGCGAGCAGCGCGGCGAACCCGGGTGTCGACGCGCGGCGGGCCTCCGCGGCGCGCACCTGCCCGGCGAGCGCGTCCGCGAACGGCGCACGGGCGATCCCCTCCTCGGTCACGATCGCGGTCACGAGGGCCGCGGGCGTGCGGTCGAGGCGCGGGTTGCGGACGGGCGTGCCCTCGGGCGCGATCCGCGTCCCGGCGGCGTTCAGGACGGGGCCCGGCCGGCCGTCCTCGAGCGGCGCGGCCGCCGCGTCCACGGTCGCGAGATCCACCGCGGTCGTCGCGCACAGCACGAGGAACGGGATGCCGGCGGCATCGGCGGCGAGCGCCAGCGGGTACGTGCCCGCGGTTCCCACGACGTCGCCGTTCGCGCACACGCGCTCGGCGGTCACGAGGACCGCGTCGACCTCGCCCGCCGCGATGCACCCGGCCGCCGCGGCATCCGTCACGAGCGTGTGCGGCACGGCCGCCTGGGCGAGCTCCCACGTCGCGACGCGGGCACCCTCGAGGCCCGGCCGGCCCTCGGCGACGAGCGCGTGGACCTCGCGGCCCTCGTGGTGCGCGGTGAGGATCGCGGACACGGCGGTCCCGAACTGGCCGCCGCCCATCGCGCCGGTGTTCCCGGCCGTCAGGACGCGGAGCGGCGTCGCGGCGTCGCCCGGGAGCACGGCCAGGGCGTTCGCGACGACCCCGCCATGGTCCGCCGACGCCTCCGCGATCACCGCCTCGGCCTCCGCGCGGAGCGCGGCCTCGACGGCCTCGCCGGTCGCCTCGTTGTCGAACGTCTCGAGCAGCGCCAGCATGCGGTCGAGGGTCAGGCCGACGGCCGCGGACCCGGGTCGGGTCTGGCGGAGCGCGTTCGCCGCGCCGCGGATCGTCGCGCGGCGGGCGAAGGCCCTCGACGTCACCGAGCGTCCGGCCACGAGCGCGAGCGTCACGGCCGCGAGCTGCGCCTGGACCGCGCCGCCGGTGATCGCGCCGTCGTTCATCGCCGTGACGGCGTCGGCGGCGCCGCGGACCTCGAGGTCGGACAGGACGTCGGGGAGGCGCCGCTGGTCCACGACCCAGCACACGTCGCCGTCCCAGCGGAGCGGCGCCCGGTAGCCCGCGGTCGCGGCGTCGACGTCGGGGAGCGCGCCGGCTCGAGCGGTCGTGGCCGGGGACGTCGTCGGCGATGTCGCCGTCGGTGCGCCGCCGGGATCGTCGCCCGCGAGGAGCTCGCGCGCCGCCTCGGCGGACTGCTGCTGGAGGACCTGCGCCGCGCCGAGCACGGAGCCCACCGACGTGGCGACCTCGCCCGCGAACTGGCGGAAGAAGCGTCGACGCCCGGGGTCCTGCGGCTGGTCGGGTCGGTCGGTCATGGGACGGCGTACGACCGGGCGCGCCTCGGGGACGCGGCGATCAGTACTGGATGACGCTCGTCACTTTGCGACCCTCGAGGCGGTCACGGCCCTTGAGGAAGTCGAGCTCCACGAGGAACGCCAGGCCCACGACCTCGCCCTTGAGGCGCTCGATGAGCTCGATCGTCCCGCGGACCGTGCCGCCGGTCGCGAGGAGGTCGTCCACGATGAGGACCTTCTGGCCGGGCTGGATCGCGTCGCGGTGGATCTCGAGGGTGTTGGAGCCGTACTCGAGCGCGTACTCGACGGTGAGCGTCTCGGCCGGCAGCTTGCCCAGCTTGCGGACGGGCACGAGGCCCGTGTTCAGCTGGTAGGCCATCGGCGACGAGAAGATGAACCCCCGGGACTCCATGCCAACGACCAGGTCGACCTGCTCGCCGCGGTAGGGCTCGAGCATGAGGTCGATCGCTTCCTTGTAGGACGCGGGGTCCTTGAGGAGCGTCGTGATGTCGTAGAACAGGATGCCGGGCTTCGGGAAGTCGGGGATCTCGCGGATCTTCGCGCGAAGCGTCTCGGCGGACATGAGGAGCGAGGACCTCCGGTGGTAGCGCTCGTGGTGGGCAGCGCCGAGGCGTGCGGCCGAGGCAGGGTCGCTAGTCTACCGCAGCCGTACGGGGCTCCAGCACGTGTGGAACGGCACCGATCCGCCTCGACGCGATCATGCCCAGCAGCGCGCTCACGAGGGACACGCCGAACACGACCGCGAGCGCGACCCCGAGCCCGTCGCCACCGACCCGCTCCCCCGCCGCCGTGATCGCGCCGGCCACGCCGGTCCCGAGCGCGGTGCCCAGGATGTCCGAGAGCTGGAGGGCGGAGCTGGCGGACCCCTGTTCGGCCGCTCTCGACCCGCGGAGCACGACCAGCGTCACCGCCGAGTACATGAAGCCCATGCCGATGCCGGGCAGGACCCAGGTGATCACGGCGAGCTCGGGTGGGACCGCGCGGAACACGACGGCGATCGTGAGCGCCGCCCCGATCGCGATCATCGCGAAGCCGA
The DNA here is from genome assembly GCA_963768035.1 of uncultured Chloroflexia bacterium. Lineage (GTDB taxonomy): Bacteria > Chloroflexota > Limnocylindria > Limnocylindrales > CSP1-4 > CAIXZV01. The sequence continues at coordinate 384,829 of CAVYGJ010000002.1, read as the reverse complement.
GCCCCACGAAGCGGCGCGGCCCCCAGCGCTCGATCTTGCGCGCCTGGAACCAGGTGCCGGCCGTCCACGCGACGGTGGTCACGGTGAACACGACGCCGGTGAGGGTCGCGGGCGTGCCGCGCCACGTCTGGAGGAGCAGCGGCAGGTAGGCGTCGCCGGAGAAGAACGCGAAGGTCATCACGCCCCGCAGGAGCACGGCCGCCGGGACGCCGATCGCGAGGAGGAGCGTCCCCTTGGGCGTGAGCCGCCGGTAGGCCGGGATGAGCATCAGGCACCCGATCGCCACGCCGGCGACGAGGAGCCGCGGATCCTGCGCCGTGAGGCCCGCGACGAGCAGGCCGGCGCCACCCGCGGCGAGGAGCGCGTCGGGGAGGCGCCGGAGCGTCGCGTGGGCGGCGTCGTGCTCCGCCTCCGGGATCGGGGCGTCGACGCGGCGGAGGGCGGTGACCGCGAGCCCGCCCGCGATGACGAGGAACGGGACGAGGCCCAGGAACACCCAGCGCCAGCTCGCGACCTCGCCGACAACCGCGGCGATCGACGGGCCGATGATCCCGGGCACGACCCAGGCCGTGCTCAGCAGCGCGAACATCCGTGGCTGGAGGCGGGCCGGCAGGACGCGGCCGATGGCGACATACGCGGTCGGGCCGACCGCGCCGCCGCCGAGGCCCTGGACGAACCGCGCGAGCACGAGGATCGGCATCGATGGCGCGAGGCCGCCGATCACGAGGCCCGCCCCGAACAGCACGAGCCCCGCCGTGAACGGCCGGTGGAGCGGCATCCGGTCGAGCGCGCCACCCGCGAGCACGACGCCCAGGAGGTTGCCGAGGAAGAACGCCGTGTAGACCCAGCCGTAGAGCTGGAGGTCGCCGAGCTCGTCCGCGACGATCGGCATCACGGTGCCGATGGCGAGCGACTCGAGGGCGACGAGGGTGATCGTCGAGATGAGCCCGATCGAGAGACCGCGCAGCCCGGGCGCGAACAGGTCCGCGGTGCGCGCGGGGATGGGGTGGGCGGCAACGGTCTGGGTCACGGGCCCATGATGCCGGAGGTCGTGCGGGCGGCCCTCGGACAATTGTCGTGTCGCCTGCGTCGCTCGTCGCTCGCGTCGCCTGCCAGTCGACGACTTCGCCGGTCCACGGCCGAACCGCGTCTCGCGCGGCCCGAAATCGGCGTCGGTGTCGCCCGTCAGTCGACGGATCGGCCGTTGGTGGCTCACCGGGGGTCGGTTTCGGCGCCGTCGTCGCCTGGGAGTCGACGGCGTTGACTCCACGGCTGTCAATTCGGGCTGGGACGCGTGGCGACGGCCCGGACGAGGCCACCCAGCCCGCGAATGCGGCGCCCAGGTCAACGAACTCGGGCTGCGCACCCCGCCACGAGGCCCGCAGCTCGAATTGGTAGCGCCAGGGTCAACGCCCGGCGAGGCGCTCCACGACCGGGGCAAGCGTCTGCACGTCGCCCGTCATGAACGACGAGATCCCGAGGCGCTCGCGCAGCTCGGTGAACTTGGCGACGAGCCCGTCCACGGACCCGATGAACACGTGCGGCGACTCGAGGAACTCGTCCACCGTGACGTCGGTGCCGGTCCGCGCCCGGATGCCGTCGAGGACGTCCGCGGCCGTCTTGCGCGCCGAGTCGGTGACCATCGGCGGCGTCCCCGTCGGATAGACGTTGATCTCCAGCGACTCGAACCGCTCCCCCGCCGCCTCGCGCACCCAGCCGAGCTTCTCCTCGGTCGCGGCGATCGTGATCGAGCGCGGGTCGGAGCGCACGACGTCGGGTCCGGAGGTCGGCAGGGTCCGCGGCGCCAGCCCCACGATGTCCGCCTCGCGCCCGGCGAGCGTCAGCACCCGTCGCCCGCCGCCGCCGATGAACAGCGGCGGATGCGGCGCCTGGACCGGCTTCGGCAGCCCGTCGTGCTCGGTGATCGTGTAGTGCTCGCCCGCGAACGAGAACGGCCCGGGCCCGAAGCACCCCTTGAGCACCGCGACCGCCTCGGTGAGGCGCGAGACGCGCACCCCGACCGGGTCGAACGGCAGCCCGAGCGCCACGTACTCCGGCCGGTTCCAGCCAGCGCCGATCGCGACCTCGACCCGGCCGCCGGAGAGCACGTCGAGCGTCGCGAGGTCCTGGGCCAGCAGCGCCGGGTGGCGGAGGTCGTTGTTGGCGACGAACGGCGCGACCCGAAGCTTCTCGGTCACCGCCGCCACGGTCGCGAGGAGCGGCACGAACCCGAACGGGATGACGACATGGTCCGCGTACACCAGCACGCTGTAGCCGATGGATTCGGCAGTGCGCGCCGTCTCGCGCAGCGACGCGCCGTCGGTGATGTCGCCAGGATCGGCGAGGAACCGGAACGGCCGCATGTCAGGCGACGAGCCGGAGCAGCTCCCCGAGCACCGCGATCTGGTCGGGCCGCGAGTACACGTTGTTGTTGAACGTGAACCCGGTGAACCCGGCGTCGATGTACGGCCGGAGCTGCTCTGCCGCCTGGGCGGGCGTCGCCGGGGTCACCATCGCGCGGCGCTCGGGCGGGAGGCGGTCCAGCATGACCTGCGCCTCGGCGTCCGTCGCGGCGACGAGGATCGGCGCCGCCATCGTGCGCTCGATCTCGGCCGGGTCGCGACCGATCGCCTCGCAGTAGCCACGCAGGACGTCGGTCTTGTGCGCAAGCGCGGCCAGCCCCAGCGGGAACCAGTGCGTCATGTCGGCGTGCTTCGCCGCGATCTTGAGCGTCCGCTGCTCGCCGCCGCCGCCCACCAGGATCGGCGGGCCGCCCGCGGTGACCGGTCGCGGGACGTTGATCACGTCGCGCGTCTCGTACAGCCGGCCGCTGAACGTGGAGCGTTCCTGGGCGAACATCCCGCGGGCGATCGAGAGCGCCTCGTCGAGGCGGTCCATGCGCTCCTTGATCGGCGGGAACGAGAACCCGAACGCGTCGTGCTCCGCCTCGTACCACGCGGCGCCGAGCCCGAGGATCGCGCGCCCGCCCGACAGCACGTCGAGCGTCGTCGCCGTCTTGGCGAGCATCGCCGGGTTGCGGTACGTGACGCCGGTGACGAGCGGCCCGAGCCGGACCCGGGTCGTCTCCCGGGCGAGGGCGGCGAGGGTGGACCACGCCTCGAGCATCGGCTCGTCGGGGACCCCGATGCCCGGGATCTGGTTGAGGTGGTCCATGACGGTGACGAGGCCGAACCCCGCGTCCTCCGCGGCCCGGACCTGCTCGACGACGCGGTCGAACAGCCGCTCCGTCGGCGAATCGGGGAAGGAGTACGAGGGACAGTGAAGGCCGAACCAGACGCTCATGCGCCCAGCATGCCCCCGATCGGGCCGCGTTGCCTTGCGTCCGCGTGTCAGCCGCGAGGCGGCGGTGCGTTCGGATCCACGGCGATCGATGCCCCGATCATCGCGAGCTCCTCCTCGGTGCCGCCGCGGATCCACGGGACCACGTCGTCGAACGGCACGAACCCGAGCGACTCGTACAGCGGCCGGCCCATCGGCGACGCCCACAGGAACGTCCCCAGCTCGCCCTCGGCCGCATGCGACGCGAGCGCGGTCGTGAGCACGGCACGGGCCGCGCCGCGCCGTCGATGCCGGGGCGAGGTCATCATCTCCCAGACGCCGAGGAACCCCTCGCCGCTCGTGATCCAGCCGGCCGCAGCCGCCTCGCCACCGTCCCATGCGACCCAGCAGCTGATCCTGCCCGCCGCGAGCCCATCGAGGTCGAACACGCGCTCCGCGAGGTCCGTCGCGGTCCCGTGCGCCTCGGCGATGACCCGGCTGACCTCGGCCAGGTCCGCAGGACTCAGCGCCTTCCGGACCGCGAACGGCCCAGGGACCGGCGCAACGGGCATCGGCGGCCGCCACATCGCCACCTCCGGCCCGATCGCGACGAAGCCCGCCTCGCGCAGCGTGTCGGCCGCCTCCGGCAGGGCGCGGGTCGACACGGGGACGACGGTCGGCGGCGCGCCCGCCCCATCGATGACCGCGAGGAGCGCGGCCGCGTCCTCGGCGGTCGCACCCGGCGCGAGGTTGCAGACGTTGAGGTCGAGGTTGGGCTCGCCGGTCAGCAGCGCGAACGTCCGCGGCGCCTGCCAGAAGGTGAACGACGGCGTGCCGTAGAGCGCCTGCCCGTGCCGGCCGTAGATGTCCCACCAGCGCACGGCGTCGATCTGCTCGACGACGCGGAAGCGCTCGAGGACGACCGGCGTGTCGTCGGTGAGGGTGAACGACGGGTCGCCGAGCTGCGTCCGCAGGTCGTCGATGTAGCCGTTCCAGAACTTCTCGTGGTCCACCCGGAACGCCGCCGCGTCCTCGTAGCCCTCGCCCTCGTCGATCGCGTGGGTGTCGTCCACGTCCGCGAGCCGCTCGACCCGGCACGTGATCGTCTCGATGAGCGCCACCGGTCGCTCCTCGGAGTCGACGAGGATCGACCACTCGCCGGGCCTGGCGATCGGCTCCTCGTCCACCTCGTACTCGGCGAGGAGGCCCGCAGTTGTCGTCTTCGTCCCGGCGAGCGCGAGCGCGGTGAGCTCGTCGCGCAGCGGTCCCGGCGAGGCGAACCCCCACCGCGTCAGCGTCGCGCCGTTGGGGCTCCGGTCGGCCTCGGGGACATCGGGCGGCATCACGCGTGCATGGTGCCAGCCCGCGGGTCGCTTGTGCGCGCAAGGCCGGATGCCCGAAACTGGCGCCATGCTGACATCGCGTCCCGAGCCCCAGGTCATCGACTGCCCCGTCGACGTTCGCGTCCCCGACCGGGAGCGCGACTTCTCACCATTCACCGCGCACGTGGCCGGCTCGCCGCGCGACGCGGGCGTGATCCACGGCATCGTGGGCCGGCCGGACCGGGACCGGCGGGTCGTCGTGACGGAGGCCGTCCTCGACGAGACGGTGGGCATGGTCGGCGACAACTGGCTCGCCCGCGGGTCGTCGTCCACGCCCGACGGCCTCGCGCACCCCGAATCCCAGCTCACGATCATGAGCACCCGCGTCCTCGAAGCGATCGAGCCCGACGAGGCCCGGTGGGCGCTCGCCGGCGACCAGCTCCTCGTGGACTTCGACCTGTCGCTCGAGGCCCTGCCGGCGGGCACGCACCTCCTCGTCGGGGAGACCGAGCTCGTGATCTGCGAGAAGCCGCACACGGGCTGCGCGAAGTTCAGCGGCCGCTTCGGCTCGGACGCGCTGCGCTGGGTCAACTCGCCCGAGGGCCGCGATGGCCGCTACCGGGGCGTGCATGCGCGCGTCGTGCGCGGCGGGACCGTCCGCGTCGGCGACACGATCCGCCCGGCGTAGGGCCGCTCGGCGTTACCAGACGTCGCCTTCGCGCCACTCGCAGGTGAGCGTTCCGGTCAGGGGCGCACTCCGCCGACGGTCCCGTCCGCAGCACCATCAGCCACGGGTCCTCGTCCGCGGTGTGCCGGAGCGACCCGTCCCGCTCGCGCACGAACGACCGGCCGGCCCAGCGTTCCCAGCCCAGCGGCTCGTAGAACGGCTGCTCGCCGGTCCCCAGGGCACCGAGCTCGTACGCGTCACGGATGTGCGCGGTGGCCACCGCCATGACCTGGGTCCCGAGGCCCCGCCGTTGGAGCGCCGGCGCCACGGCGACCGACTCCACGTAGCCGGCCCGCAGGCGCGTTCCGTCCAGCTCGAGCGCGCGCTCCACGACGCTCGCGTGCGCGGCGAGCGCCCCATCGATCTCGAGGATGAAGTGCGTGCCGCCCAGGCCGTGCGTCATGTCGTCGTCGGTGAAGTCGTCGAAGGCGGCGTCCATCAGCGCCCGGATCGCGAGCAGCTCGTCTGCGGTCAGGTCGGCCGTCGCGACGGACCGGACGGGCATCAGGTCGAGGCGGCCGCGTCCTCGGCGACCTCGCGGACCCGGATCTCGACGATCCGCCGGATGAGGTCGAGCGGCAGCGGCTCGGCGGCCGGGAACTGGAGCGTCCCGCGACCCTTGACGTGCGGCATCACCTCGTCGCCGAGCTCGGCGATGATCACGTCGTTCGACGGGAACAGGCTGTAGTGCGCCTTGAACGCGTCGTAGCTCACGAGGAAGGTCTTCCCGGCCTTGAAGCCCGGCATCTTGTACGTGATGACCTCGTCGGCATCGGGCGCGGCCGCGCGGATCGTCGCGCGCAGCTGGCGCATCGGCTCCTGCTTCTCGGCAGGCAGGCCGTCGATGTAGGTGTCGACGGCGGGGTTCGGTGCCTTCATCCGGCGATCGTCGGCTCGGTCTCGGACAGCCGCCCGTCCTTCCAGGCGTAGGCCCAGACGTCGATCTCGGGCGGCTCGATGCCGAGCGTCGTGAGCGCGGTGCACACCTGGCTGCGGTGGTCGGTGCCGTGGTGGACGACCTGCGCGAGGCGGATCGACATCGGCGCGGAGCTCGTGCTGCCGTCGTCGCGGTTGCGGATCATCGTGCGATCCGGGTCAACGTCGCCGTCGAGGAGCGCGACCCACACGGGGCCGGTCGCGGCCATCGCTGCCCGGAGCTCGTCGATCCCGGCCGCCGAGTCGTCGAACGGCTCGAGGGCGCCCGGCGAGAGCACCTCGAGATACCCGTAGTCCCCGCCCACGAGGTGGCGGAGCGTGTCGATGATCGACCCGTAGGTGCCCGGCACGTTCGTGTCGAGCTGCTCGGGCGTGAGCGGGGCGCACAGGTCGAGCACGGCGACCGAGGCCCAGACGTGGTGCCCGAAGGCGTCCTGCAACAGCTGTCCGTTCATGCACGCACCGTACCGCACGCCGCACCCGATCCGGTCATGTTTCAGCCCTTCGGCTGGACGACCGCGAGGCAGTTTCGGCTCGGGTCGATGAACCAGGCGGCCCACGAGTGGCCCATGTCGGCGATGCCGTCGACGGTCACGGGGTCGGGCGCCACGTACTCCTCGATCCTGACGCCGCGGGCACGCAGCTCCGCGACCGCCGCGTGGATGTCGGGCACGCGCCAGGCCATCTGCGTCTGGGAGTCGGCGGTCCCGATCGTGCTCCTGGTCACGGCGAGCTGGGTCCCGCCGCCCGAGCGGAAGACGATCCGCTCGCCCTCGTCCTCGCGTGCGATCTCGAGGCCCAGGACGTCGTGGTAGAACGTCCGGCTCGCGTCGAGGTCGAGCGAGAGCAGGATCGGGAAGACGGGAAACTCGCTGAGCACGCGTCGGACCTCCAGGTGCCCCCGTGGCTGATCGGGCGGAGTATGCCCTGCGGACGCGCGCGGGCGTCCGCCAGCGGGTGACCATCGGGATCCGTAACGCACGCCGGACGAGCCGGGCGCAGGATGTGCCGCACCGGGGCGAGTCGTGGAGGCGTGATGGATCGGGACGATCCCGCGTATGCGGGACAGCGCGACTACAACCGCGTGCTCCTCAACGCGTACGACCCGCTGGTGCTGGGGCCGATCGCGAGGTTCGTCTGGCGATGCCCGACGAGCGGGCTCGTCGAGCGGTATCGACGGCACATTCGCGAACCGCACCTCGACGTCGGGCCCGGGACGGGCTACTTCCTCGAGCACTCCGGCCTGCCTGCCGGGAGCCGCGTGACGATCCTCGATCCCAACCCGACGGTGCTCCGGCACGTGTCGGGGCGGCTGCGAGACTTCGACGTGACGGCGGTCGAGGCCGACGTGCTGAAGCCGCTGCCGGTCAGCGGCCCGTTCGCGTCGGCGGCGCTCCACCTGGTCATCCACTGCCTGCCCGGACCGCTCGAGCGGAAAGCCCGGGCAGTCGCCAACGTGGCCGCCGTGCTCGCGCCGGACGGCGTGCTGTTCGGCGCGTCGGTGCTGGGGCGTGGCGCGGACCACAGGTGGATCGCTCGTCGCGTGCTGACCGCGTTCAACCGCCAGGGCGGGTTCGACAACCTCGACGACACCGAGGACGGCCTGCGGGCAATCCTCGAGCAGTCGTTCGAGCGAGTCGAGCTCGACGTCGTCGGCTCGGCCGCCCTGTTCGTCGCAACCGGTCCGCGAGTGGCGCACCCGCGCGCGGGGGTCGCGAGCTAGGCGTCGCCCGGGTCCCGGTCCTCGATCTCCCACGCGTGGTCCATCACGTGGTTGGCGGTGCGCCGGATGAGGAACTGGATCGGCCAGGTCCGGGCCGGCTTGCCCTCGGCGTTGTAGGCGCGGATCCCATCGAGGTAGGCGGCGCGGTGCGCGACGAGGCCGTCGGGCGTCAGGACCTGCTCGAACGGCGTGCGGACCTCGACCTTGCGCGAGAACTGGTCGGGCTCGTTGAGGATCACGTGCCGGACGATCTGGTCGCGGGTACGGCCGGCGCTGCGCGGTCCCGGCCGGAGCTCGGCGGACGCGCGAGCGGCCGTGTCGTCGAAGTGCGCCCAGCACGCCTGGAGCAGGTCCAGCCGACGCTCGAGCGCCGCCGACGGCAGCACCTCGATCTCGACGAGCGATGGGACGTGCGCGACGCCCCAGAAGTCGGTCGAGCTGGAGCCGGGCGTCCGCTCGACGACATCGATGTCCGTCGCGGCGGCGAACTCGCGCGCCAGCCCGGCGCGCTCGGCGACGGCGGCGTATCGAGGCAGGTACTTCGAGAGCTTCGCGAGCGCGTCGTCCTCGGACGTGCCCCATCGGTCGAGGCCCGGCCAGTCCATCGCGGCCGCGACGACGCGGCGCTTCTTGCCGATCTCGAGGATCACCCGGAGCGTGTCAGCCATGCCCACAAGGTAGCCGCGCGACTTGTCCGAACACGACATGTTCGGCCCGGGACGTCGCGGCGGGGTCTCAGGGCTACCAAAGGCTGCGATACGACTGCCGAATCGGGCTGCATCGATCGTTATGGAGCCTGCGGGGCGCCACCAGGCGCCAAAGGGCCCTGGAGCGGAGGGCGGATCGAAGGTTCTGGAGCCTCGCAGACCCATCGCGGGGGCAGGAGGCGAGGCGGAGAGGCGGGTCCGCGATGACTACGCGGTGACGGCCTTCTTTTCCTTCTCGGCCTTCTTGATCTTCTGCGCCTGCTTGTTCTTCTTGCGGGCCATCGGGCTTCTCCTGTCGGTGAACGCTGGGATCAGAGTCCGCGAAGCGCCCCGGAGCCGTGGAACACCACGAGGGTCTCCCGGCGGCTGCCCGGGCCGACCTGCTGGTCGGCCACCAGCGCGGGACCCGCCAGCATTCGCCCGTCGGCCATGCGGCCGGCAAGCTCGCCGTTCTCCGCGATGGGACCGGTGCGCGTCAGCACGCGGGCCTGCCACTGTTGATCGCCGCGAGTGTCCTGCCAGCAGTCCACGGTGGCGCTGGGCATGGCGACCCCGGCGAAGGTCACGTCGAGGAGCGCAAAGCGCTGATGTCGTTGGGTCACGCCCTGACGGTAGCACCAACCCGGCGCTCGCCTCGCGAACCGCTACCCCCAGGGGGACGGCAGGTGCGTCAGCGGCTCCCGATCCGGGAGCACGTCCGTCTGGAGCGACCCGTCCGCGGCGGGCACGTAGCGCTCCTCGAGGCCGAGCTCCTTGAGGACGATGTTCCTGCCCTGGGCGATCGCGGTCGCCTTGTAGAACGCGATCGTGCGGCTGAACCCCTGCCGCCCGAACCCGCAATCGGAGGACAGCACGAGCTTGTCCGCCGGGATCACCTCGAGCGCCCGTCGCACCCGGCCCGCCACGACCTGCGGCATGTCCGCCTGGAGCGTCCGGTGGTTCACGACGCCGACGGCGACCTTCTTCTTGAGGTTGCCCGCGAACGGCTTGAACAGGTCGATCTCGGCGAGGTTGTTCTCGGTCGCCTCGACGGTCCACACGTCGCCCTTCAGGCGCTCGAGGTAGGTCTCGATCGAGTTGGCGTACGACTCGCCCGAGTAGACCTTCTGCATGTTGGGGTTGCCCCAGCAGGTGTGGATCCACAGCTCGACGTCGTCGAGGCCCTCCACCTCGTGGTTGAAGGCGTCGACCATGAAGTCGAGGATCTCGGTCTGCTCCGGGTGGAACGCGGCCGTGAAGTGGATCGTCGGCTCCTCGATCTGGATGACCTTGGCGCCGGCCGCCGCGAGCTGGCGGAGCTCGAGGTTCATCGCCGTCGCCATGTCCCAGATGAGCTGCTTCTTGTCGTCGAGGTCGTACTCGGCCGTGTGGCTGTCGAGGAAGATCGAGAGCACCTGCGACGAGCACGTCCCGAACTTCACCGGCTTGCCGGCGCGTGCCTGGGCGATCCGCCACAGCTTCGCGTACTCGAGCGGGTTCTTCGGGTTGTGTTCGACCTTGCCGACCACGCGCGGCCAGCGCCACGTCGTCTCGATCTCGTTCATCAGCGTCCCGGCCGGGAACGCGAGCAGCCCGTCGCGCGAGCGCTCGTACTGGAGCTCCTCGTGCTCGAAGCCCTTCCAGCGCTGGAGCGGGTAGTGGTGCCACGAGCGACCGGCGAAGTCCTCGTCGAGGTGGTAGTCGCCGTTCGTGAGGATGTCGAGCCCGGCCCGCTGCTGGTCGGCGATGACGACCGAGTGCGCATCGAGGAACTGCTCGCGGAAGTGGACGTCGAGCAGCGCCGTGTCGAGCGGCCGGCCCCACAGGCCCTTGTCGTACCAGCGCGGCCGCGGCCACGAACCGGTGACGGTCGCCGGGAGCATGAGGTCCTTCGTGGCCGTGAGCATCGGGCGTGCGCCTCCTCGTGGTCGTCGCGTGGTGCGCCTGATCGTACCGGGGTCCGCGGGCGCCGCCGGGGGCTGGCTCACCCTGCGCATACTCGGCGTGCGGCGACATGTGGAGGTCAGCGCAGATGGCGATGCGGGTGACGACAACCTCGGGACGGCAGAGCGTGGCGCGCCAGCTCGAGGAGACGATCGCCTTCGAGGAGGACGAGTACCTCATCGTCGAGGCGCCCATCCGGCTCCACCGACCGTATGCCGACTCACCGCTCGCGGTCCTCCGATCGCTGGTCGAGACGAGCTCGCGGGGCCACCTCCTGCTCACGGACCGGCGGCTCGCGCTCCTCCGGGTGCGGGCGACCAAGCCCAACGTCGTGTACGACATCCCGCGATCGCTGATCCGCGCCGTCGAGCCGGCGGGCGGCGGCTACCTCCGGCTCGTGTGCGACGCGCCTGACCTGCCGGCCGACATGACGGGGATCAAGGCCGGGCTGGGCGCGGCGGCGTCCGGCGTCGCGGGCGGGCTCATGGGCGCGGGCCCGACCGGCCAGGCGATCGGCGGGGCCGGGGCGGAAGGTGCCCGATCGCGACGCGGTGACGAGCTCGCCGTCGTCCTCCTGGAGGAGCTCAACGGACCGGACGAGGCCGCCATCCTCCGGGTCCTCGACGCCGGCTGCCGAGCCCACGTGTTCCCGATGCTCGACAACGGCTACGTGTACCTCGCGGCCACCCGCCTGTCGCTCCACCGCTCGGCGGCCGACTGGGCGCTCGTGTTCGAGATCTTCGGCCATTCGCCGCGTGGACTGGCACCGGACCTGGGCATCTGGTCATTCGGCAGCCGGCTGGTCGGCCGCAAGACACCTGACGACTACGTCAACGAGGAGGCATATCGGACGTACCGCAGGGTTCACGCCCACGACGATGCGGAGTTCTTCTTCCCGGTCGACGGCGACTGGCAGGATCCCGACGAGGCGGAGATGGTCGCGCTGGATGCGGACGTCGTCACGGTTCGCGGCAAGGACATCCCGATCCCCGGGCGCGACTCGTTCGCGCTCCACGGCATCGAGCTCGTCGAGCCCGATCGGATGCGGGCGTTCGAGGTGTGCCGATACCTCGCCGACATCGAGCGCGACCTCGTGCTCGCGACCCCGGAGGAGCGGCGGACCCACGTCCCGCCGGAGCTCGAGGAGATCCTGGTCCTCGACGAGTGGCACCACCCGGACACCGTGACCGGCGAGGTCGCCAGCCAGACCGCGTCATTCCGGTCGATCGCGCGGGTGCTCGCGACTGGCGACGTCGACGCCTACGACGCGAGCGAGCCCGGCAACACGCACTGGTCGAACTGGCCCGACGGCGGCACCCTCTAGCCGGCGAAGTCCCAGCGCGTCGCGCCGTGCGGCTCGGCCGTGGCGACGCCGAACGCCCTCGTCGGCGTGAACTCGTACAGGTTCCACGGCGCCGGGCCGGCGCTCGGGGCGCTGTACGGCGCGGTCAACGCCTTCTCGGCCTCGTCGACGGTCGCCGGCCAGCCCTGCGCGTCGAACGCCTTCGCGAGTCGATCGAGCGTCGGCTTGTCGGTGACCCGTGTCGCCGTGCCCTCGACGACGAGGTCCAGGTCGGGGAGCTTCACCGCGATGACGCACTCCTCGCGCTCGGCCAGATCGCGGCTCTTGCGCGTCCCGTCCCCGCTCGTGAAGTAGAACCGGCCATCGATCCACAGCGCGCCGATGCCGGCGACGTGCGGCCGCCCGTCCGCCCGGACGGTCGTGAGGAAGTGCGTGAGGTCCTTCGCGACGCTGATCTGGAGCTGCCGCTCCGCGCGGGACCACGGGAGCGCGTCGTTGCCGTAGGCGTCGAGGTTCGTGGTGTCCATGGGCTGCCTCCTTGCGTCCGGTCTCGACCGTCACGGTCCGGCGATACGCGCGCGCCGGCGCTGCCGTGACTCGCGGCACGTCGCCGTGTCATCTGTCTCACCCCTGGGCGCGCCACTCGTCCTCGAGCAGGCCGTAGACGATCTCGGTCGCCCACTCCCCCTTGTGGAGCTCGGCGTCGATGTAGGTCGCCTCGTGACGCATACCCGAGACGCTCCATGACCCGGAGCGATGCCGTGTTCCGCGCGTCACAGCCGGCCCAGATCCGGTGCAGCCCGACGTCCTCGAAGCCCAGTCGGAGCACCTCGCGGGCACCCTCCGTCGCGAGCCCACGACCCTGGACGTCCGGGTGGAAGCTCCAGCCGATCTCGCCCTGGCGGCTCGTGACGCTCCAGAGGCGGAGCATGAGCTCCCCGATGTAGCGGCCGGTCGCCTGGTCCACCGCGACGAGGATGAGCGGGTCCCCATCCGCCTCGAGGTGGTCCTGTTCGAGGCGCCGCTCGAGCTTGGCCCGCGCCTGGTCGAGGTCCATCGGCTCCCACGGGAGGTATCGGCAGACGTCCTCGCGGCTGAACATGTCGTGGAGGCCGCCGAGGTCGTCCGCCTCGTAGTGCCGGAGGATCAGGCGCGGCGTCGTGAGCGGGAGCGGCAGGGCGACCATCCGCGCACGATACCCGGCCGGCGCGGCCCCTAGACTCCCGACATGACCGATGGCGATCCGCTGGCGACCGCGCTCGCACGCGAGGACGCGGCGTGGGCGCGTGAGCATCTCGAGCGCGACATCGTGGCGTGGCTCACGACCGTCGCGCCGGACGGCCGCGTCCAGTCGTCGGTGATCTCGTTCCTGTACGACGACGGCGCCCTGTTCTTCTACAGCCAGCCCGGCGACGCCGAAGATCCGCAACCTGGCCCACTCGCCCAAGGTGTCGTTCCACCTCCAGTCGGACCCGCTCGGCGACCACTGGCTGGTCATCGAGGGCACGGCCGAGATCGACCCCACGATCGAGCCGATGGACGTCCACGAGCGCTACCGGGCGAAGTACACGGAGCCGCACGCGCACTGGGGCCTCGACTTCACGCAGACCGCGCTCGACTTCAGCGCGCCGATCCGGATCACGCCGACGCGGGTCCGCCTCGGCTGATCACTCGCTCCACGTGACCGAGGCCAGCATCGCCTCGACCTGGGCCTGGAGGTCGTCGAGGGACGGGCCGCGGAGGCAGGCCCGCATCCCGGTCCAGTTCATGTCCGGGGTGGGATCGGCGATGGTCACGACGAGCTCGCGCTCCCCGCCGATCTCCTGGCACGGTCCCTCGAGCGGGACGGATTGCTCGAGCGTTGCCTGCCTGCCACCGACCGTCGTCAGCCGCCCCTTGGTCGGGTCGAACGTCCAGCCGGGGAACGACTGCCTCGACCACTCGACGAGCACCCCGTCCGGCCCGAGCGCGGTGACCGGGTTGCGGACGCAGGCGAACGAGTTCGCGGTTCGGTCACACGGATCGGACAGCGGCGCCGTCGAGAGGAAGACGAGCACGTGCGAGAAGCTCGACGTCCACGTCGAACGAGGCATCGCCCCACGTGCCGGGGTACTCGAACGACAGGACCTCGCCAGCGAAGTGGCCCGTCGCGGGCAGCGACGACGTGGCGGCGGGCAACGGCGATGGGCCGGTGCCACACGCCGCCAGGGCGATCGACGCGAGCACGCACCCGGACAGCCATCGAGCCAATCCGCCGGGTCGCGTGCATGCCGCCTCCGTGCGTCGGCCGCCAGTCTAGACTCGGCGCGTGGCCATCTACTCGGGCTCGTGCCCGGCGCCCTTCTCCGCCATCAACGGCTTCCGGCTGGGTGGCCCGGACGGATCCCACCCGCTGCACGAGGTCGCGATCTCGGAGCTCCTGATGCCCTCGCTCGGGGGCGGTCGGCGGGGAGATCCGGATCGACGGCCCGATCGTCGTCGGCGAGACGATCCGCGGCCACCTGCGGATCACCGCATCGCGCGACCTCGATGCGCGTGGGGCCGCCCTGCGCCTCGTGGGCCTGCGGCTCGTCGAGGAGCGCAAGAGCGAGCAGCACGAGACCGGGAGCGGGGACCACACGACGACCACCACCGAGTCGTGGGTGGAGGCGAACGGCTCGCTGTTCGAGACCCTGGCCTTCGGCGAGCCCGCGATCCCGTCGACGATGCGGGCCGGCGACACGTTCGAGTGCGACTTCCTGCTGCCCGCACCGCGTCTCGGGCCGCCCGTCGCTCACCTGGGCGAGGCGATCGTCGCCTGGGCGCTCGAGGCCCGCTGGGACGTCGCGATGGGCGAGGATCCCTGGGTGGCGACCGGCCTCCACATCGAGCAGAACCCGGACCTCATCGCCGCCGGTGTCGGCCGCCAGGGCGGCCTGTCGATGCTCGACGAGGTGACGCTCGCGGAGGGGGCGACGATCGGCGTCGCGAACCCCAAGCCGGTCGCGACCGGCAGCCCGATCAGGGTGACCGTGGCCTGGCCCGGGGCGCCCGACGGCGACGCCCGGATCGAGCTGCACCGCCGGATCTCGGCGCCCAACGGTGTCGAGGGCGTGCTGGCATCAGCTGGCCACCACCGGCGCCGCGCTGCGGGCGGGCCTCACGGCCGACCTCGACGGCCTGGCGGCGGGCTCCCCGCCGTCCTTCGACGGTGCCAACCTCGAGAACACCTACATCATCCGGGCGCTCATCGATCGTCGCTTCCGGACCGACCTCGCCATCGAGCGGCCGATCGCCGTCATCTGAGCGCCGCGTCGAGACTCCGCCCATGCGCTCTCGAGAAGTCGATCGACATCGATGCGGCGCAGCCAGCCGATGCCGAGCGACGTCTGCGCTTCCTCAGGCCACGCCGCGCTAGCTCGCCGAGGTAGCAGCCCGAGGCACGCGACGCGTCCCGCGCCTTTCGCCCCGTACCCCGCTCGTGATGGTCCGTTCGCAGCTCGAGCGACGCCTCCCTCACGCCGTGCGCTCTCATCCGCCAGCGAGCGGGAATGTCACTTGAGGCTAGGCGGGAGGCGCTCCGCGGTCCGACTCCACATTCCTACCGAGGTAAGGCTCGAGATCGGCCAGCATCCATGCGGCGTCCCCTTCGCCGACAACCTCCTGCAGCACTCCAACGAAGTGGTCCCACGTCGGCTCGGATGGTGCGTCAGCCCAAAGGCCGAAGGCCGCGCGCACTCGCTCCGCTCCGCGGACACCCGTATCGGCCGGGGTCGCTTTCGACACGTCGGCGCGGTCTATCACGGCGCGCCGGAGTGCGAGGTCCTCGGCGTCGCGATGAACGAGATCAGGCGTGAAGCGTCGGCCGGTAGGTGAGCTCCAGGGTGTGGCCGTCGAGTGTCCGGCTCTCGAGCAACTCGAGGTCGAAGTCGGAGGCTCCCTCGAAGATCGGGCGAGTGCCGGTCTGGCCAGAAACCACGGGGAAGAGGGTGACCTGCACGCGATCGACCACGCCGGCGGCCATGAGCGCTCGGTTCATCGACAGGCTGCCGTGCGACCGCAGCGGCACGTCGGACTCCTCCTTGAGCCGGGCGACCACGGTGACAGCGTCGCCGCGCAGCAGCGTCGCGTCGGGCCAATCGAGGGGTCCGTCGAGCGTCGACGAGACGACGATGGTCGGCAGGCTCCGCATCGCGCCGTTGACACGGTCGACGTCCTTCAGGAACCCGGTCTGCGGGCCAATGGACTGCATGAACATCCGCATGGTGTTCGCGCCGAGGACCAGCCGCTGCCGCTCGTGATACAGGGCGAGCCGGCGATCGAGGAACTCCGGTCCCTGCTTGCCCCAGTAGCCGCCCCAATCACCCTCGGGACCGTAGGAGCCATAGCCGTCGAGGGTGGAGTAGACATCGAAGGTGTAGAGAGCGGTCACGTCGGTCTCCTCGCGTTTGCGACCCGATCCGTGTGATGTTGAGGCCCGCCGAGGGCGAATGCATCGCGGCGCCACCCACAGCATGCCCATTTCGACCACGACCGCTCGGAGAACGAGGGTCGTGAGGGCGCCCACGCGGTGTCCGACCGCGCGGGCCGCCGGGCTGCATCAACGCTCGGCTGGACCCAGGTCAGCGCGGCGTATCCGGAACATCGCACCCACGTGCCGCACGGACCGGGAGCCGAGTCACGACCGGGCGGCCGACGATCGACGTCGGCGGCGTCGAGCTGGGATCATCGGACCACGCGGAACCGCAGGTGCGTCGCGTTCGGTGTGGGAACGACGTCGATCCGCTCGAGCTGGTACTGACTGCCGATGTGGTCGAACAGCCGCGTGCCACTCCCGAGCAGGACCGGCGCCAGGCTGATCAGGAGTTCGGTCCTCGTCACTCAGACGCACGGGTTGTCACCGCTAGGGCTTCCATTGCTCAAATGGTAGGTCGGTGCGGTCCGCCAGCGCAGCTACGCAGCCTGACGAATCGAACGCTCTAGGCTCCGTCCGCTTCGGCCGATGCGGCGGCCGCCGCGACGAGCCGCGAGACCACCGCCTGGGTGAGGACCCAGCCCTTGAGCGGGTCCTTCGGGAGCCGGAGGCGCACCTGGTTCGAGGCGAACGTCATGTCGCCCGGGCGGATCCCCGGGAGCGCTCCCCCGATGCCGGAGGGCGAGAGGAGCTGCATCGCGGTTGCCCGGGAGAGTGACGCGCCGAAGCGCACGACGAGCCAGCCCTCCTCGCGGGCCAGCGAGGCGACGCCCGCCGACTCCGCCGACAGCCGCAGCTCCTGCACCTCGACCAGGCGCTGGACCGGCGCCGGCATCGGCCCGTAGCGGTCCGCGACCTCCTGGCGGAACGCGGCCAGGTCCCCGGCCGAGCGTGCGCGGGCCAGCCGCCGGTAGAGCTCCAGCTTCTGCGCCTCCTCGGGGACGTACGTGTCGGGCAGGTGCGCGTCGACGGGGAGATCGACCACGGCCTGTGGCACCTCCACGACCGGCGGTCGCTCCTCGCGCCGCGCCTTCGCCTCCTCGACCGCCTCCGCGAGCATCCGCGAGTAGAGGTCGAAGCCCACCGACGCCATGAACCCCGACTGCTCGCCGCCGAGGATGTTGCCCGCGCCGCGGATCTCGAGGTCGGCGAGCGCGATCTGGAACCCGGCGCCGAGCTCCGACGCGTTGAAGATCGCCTGGAGCCGCTTGCGCGCCTCCTCGCTCATCCGCTCGCGCCGCCGGTAGAGCAGGTACGCGTACGCGCGCCGGCTCGACCGCCCGACCCGGCCCCGCAGCTGGTAGAGCTGGGCGAGGCCGAGGGTGTCCGCCCGGTCGATGACGATCGTGTTGGCGTTCGGGATGTCGAGGCCGCTCTCGATGATCGTCGTGCACACGAGGACGTCGGCCGCGCCGTCGGCGAACGCGAGCATCACCTTCTCGAGCGCGCCCTCGGCCATCTGGCCGTGCCCGACGAGGATCCGCGCGCCGGGGAGCAGCCGCCGGAGCTGCTCCGCCTGCGCCTCGATCGTCTCGACCCGGTTGTGGACGTAGAACACCTGGCCGCCGCGGTCGAGCTCGCGCAGGACCGCGTCGCGGACGAGCCCGGCCGATGCCTCCGCGACCCGGGTCTGGATCGGCAGCCGGTCCTCGGGCGGGGTCTCGATCACCGAGAGGTCCCGGATGCCCGCCAGCGCGAGGTTGAGCGTGCGCGGGATCGGGGTCGCGCTGAGCGTCAGCACGTCCACGGCGGCCCGCAGGTGCTTGAGCCGCTCCTTCGCCGCGACGCCGAACCGCTGCTCCTCGTCCACGACGACGAGGCCCGAGGTCCTTGAACGCGACGTCCTTCGACAGCAGCCGGTGCGTCCCGATGACGATGTCGACGGACCCGTTCGCGAGCCCCGCGACCGTCGCGTCCTGCTCCTTCGCCGAGACGAACCGCGACAGCAGCCGCACGTTGATCGGGAACGCCGAGAACCGCTGGCTGAACGTCGTGAAGTGCTGGCCCGCGAGGACGGTCGTCGGGACGAGGACCGCGACCTGCTTGCCGTCCTGGGTCGCCTTGAACGCGGCCCGCAGCGCCACCTCGGTCTTGCCGTAGCCGACGTCGCCGACGACGAGCCGGTCCATCGGCCGGCGCGTCTCCATGTCGACCTTGACCTCGATCGCGGCGCGCAGCTGGTCGGGCGTCTCCTCGTACGGGAACGACGCCTCCATCTCGCCCTGCCACGGCGTGTCGGGCTGGTAGGCGAAGCCCTCGGCGGCCTCGCGCTTGGCGTACAGGCGGAGGAGCTCCTCGGCGAGGTCGGCGACGGCCTTGCGGACCCGCTGCTTCGTGCGCAGCCAGTCGGTGCCGCCGAGGCGCGAGAGCGTGGGGCCCTCCCCGCCCGTGTACCGGCTGACGCGGTTGATCTGCTCCACGGGGACGAAGATCCGGTCGCCGGCCGCGAACGAGAGCTCGAGGTAGTCGCGCTCCTGGCCGTCCTCTCCCCTGCGCAGCATCTGCTCGTACTTGGCGATGCCGTGGTCGATGTGGACGACGAGGTCGCCGGGCGACAGGCGCTCGAGGATGTCGCGCGGGACGACCCGGCGCATCGCCTTCGGCCGCCGGACGCGGACGCTGCCGAACAGCTCGCGGTCCGTGACGACGGCCAGCCGGTCCGGGCCGCCCTCGAAGCCGCCGTTGAGGCTGCGGTCGACGAGCGCGATGGCCCCCGGCGGCGGCGCCTCCGCGATCCGCGACACGATGCCGACGGCGTGGCCGGCCTCGCCCAGGAGCTCCGCGAGCCGCGGCGCCTGGTCCGACACGAGGACGACGCGCGCCTTCTCGCCGACCCAGTGCTCGACGCCGTCGACGAGCCGCTCCGTCCGCCCCGGCGGGAGGACGGGCTCGCGCCAGCCGAACAGGTCGCCCGAGGTGAGGCTCTTCGACGCGTGCGCCATGCCCTCGGCCTCGACGGCATCGGACTGCCAGGTGAGCTCGAGCGTGCGGGCACCGTGGAGGAACGTCTTCCAGTCGCGGGGCGGAAGGTAGGCCGTGGGCCAGTCGCGCGGCAGGTCGCCCTGGTCGACGAGCTCCGCGTGCCGCTCGTCGGCCTGGCGCCACAGGAACGCGGCGGCATCGGCGAGGTCGCCCGGCTCGTCGAGGACGAGGAGCGTGCCCGGGCCGAGGTGGTCGAGGCCGGTCGACGGGGCGATGAGGCGCGCCCAGATCTCGGCGGCATCGCCCGCGGCGAGCGCGCGACCGGCGGTGACGGCGGGCGGCCGGTCGGGGTCCGTCGCCTCCCCGGTGAACCGGGCGAGGTCGATCGCGAGCCGCTCCGGGAGGCGGTTCGCCAGCTTGCCGAGGCGCGCCTTGACCTCCGTCGCGCCGCCCGGCGGGAGCAGGAACTCGGTCGCGGGCAGGAGCGTGAGCGTCTTGATCGTCTCGACGGAGCGCTGGTCGGTGGGGTCGAAGGCGCGGAGCGAGTCGATCTCGTCGCCGAAGAACTCGATCCGGACCGGGAAGCGGGGCGGACGGCGGGAACACGTCGACGATGCCGCCGCGGCGGGCGAACTCGCCCCGGCCGGCGACCTCGAGGACGGGCGCGTAGCCGCGCTCGAACAGCTCGGCGAGCAGCGCGTCCATGCCGATCCGCGTCCCGGACTTGAGCGTCCGGAGCTCCGCGGGCAGGTCGTCCGGCCCGAGGGTCGCCTGGAGCAGCGCCTGGACGCTGGCCACGAGGACCCTGGCCGCGCCTCCTCGCCACGCCGCGAGCGCCGCGACCCGGGCGGCGGTCTCGTCCGGGACGAGCTCGCTGCGCTCGTACGCGAGCGACGTCCGCGGCTCGAGGACGGCGACGAGCGAGGGATCGCCGAGCCACGCGCCAAGCTCTTCCGCGACCCGGTCCCCGATCTCCGCGTCGCGGGCCACCCAGCAGATCCGCTCCCCGTCGGCGGCGAGCGCGAGCGCCGCGGCGAGGTACGACTTCGCGCCGTGCGGGACGGACGTGAGCCCGACGTGCTTGCCGTGCATCCCGGGCGCCTCGCGCGCGGGTCCGAGGCGTTCGCGGAGCGAGGCGAACGAGCCCGTGTCGTGGAGCAGCCGGGGGAGCGCGGCGAGGTCCGGGACGCGACGGCCGGCCCTGCCCGCCGTGTCGCCTCGCTTCGCCGCCACCGGCCTCGACGGCTTCTTCGCGGTGGCGCTGTCGCGGTCCGGTCGGGCGGCCGGGTCGAGGAGCTCGACCTCCGCATCGACCGACGCCTTCTCGAGGTCCAGCTCCTGGTCGGTGGCCTCGGACGCCGCTCGGCGCTCGGCCCACTCGCGGGCGACCTTCTCGGCGACGTTCCGCTGGCGCGTCGTCCGGCCGCGGTAGCGGTCGCTCACCGGCGGCTGCCGCCCTTCTCGTCCTCGGACTCGTCGGCGCCGGGGAGGATCTTGCGCCAGCCGGTCTTCGTGCGGCGGACGCCGTTGCTGTCGGCGGGCCCGCCGACCTCGCCCGGCTTTGCGGCCGTGGCGTCGTCCTCGGTGGCGGCCGCGGGCGCCTGCATGTCCCAGGCGTTGAACCGGTTCGCGGCCTTGGAGGTGCCGTGCTTCGCCCACATCTCGACCGCCTCGGCCGACGCGTCGAGGAGGATCGGCAGGCGGGCGCGCTCGTCGGTGCTGAACCGGCTGAGCACGTGGTCCACGGCGCCCCGCCCGGGCTCGCCGATGCCGACGCGCAGGCGGCTGTACTTCTCGCTGTTGAGCTCCGCGATGATCGATCGCAGCCCGTTGTGCCCGCCGTGCGTCCCCGCCTCGCGGAACCGCAGCTTGCCGAACGGCAGCGCGAAGTCGTCCGCGACGACGAGCAGGTCGACGAGCGGCACGTGGTAGCTCTGGAGCAGCCGGCGGACGGCGCGCCCCGGAGTCGTTCATGTACGTCTGCGGCTTCGCGAGCACGAGCTCCAGCCCGCCCGTCCGGATCTCCACGACGGAGGACGTGTCGCGGTCGCGGCCACGCCCCGACTTGCCGGCGTTGTCCGCGATGCGGTCCAGGACCATCCAGCCGACGTTGTGCCGGGTCTCCGCGTACTGGTTGCCCGGGTTCCCCAGGCCGACGACGAGCTTCACGTTTCGAGGCTGCCCTCAGCGTGCCGGCCCCGGCGCTGAGCGCGCCCGGACACGGCGAACGGCCCCGGGACGGCGTCCGACGGGGCTCGCTCGCCATGGTATCGCGGTGGTCGTCAGTTGAGGGCGTCGGCCCACGAGCTACCCGAGCAGCTCCCGCTCGAGGGCGCGCATCGCGGCCTCCTCGTCCGGCTCCGCGTGGTCCCAGCCGCAGACGTGGAGCGTGCCGTGGGTGACGAGGAGGCGGAGCTCGTCGCGGGCGTCCCAGCGCACGTCGCCCGTGTGGCCGCCGCGTCCCTGCTCCGCCTGGTCGACGGCCCGCTCGACCGAGACGATGACGTCGCCCAGGTGCTGGCGCGTCCCCGGCGGGAGGGCGAACGCGCCCGGTCCCTGCGCCGGAGCCGCGGCCTTGCCGGGGTGCCGCGGGTACGCCTCGGGCGGGAGGAGCGGGAACGACAGGACGTCGGTCGGGCCGTCCTTGCCCATGTGGATCGCGTTGAGGTCGGCGAGCTCGGCGTCGTCGGACAGGATCAGGCCGATGGACGCGGGCTGGGGCGCACCCGCCGCGTCGAGCGCGGCCGCGACCGCCCGGGCGAGCCTCGTCGCGGGGAGCAGACGCTCGACGCCGTCGCGCCACTCGACGTCGATGCGCCACGGACCCAGGTAGTGACTGCCCACGCCGGGATCGTACCCGCGCCCGGCGACCCATCGCGCATGCGGTGCACGTTTCCGGGCGACCAGCGCGACGATCGTCCATGGGGTGCGCGATCGGGCGCCCGCGAGGGCCAGCCAGCCACGATTCGCAGCGGGATGGCGCACGGGATGCGCGAACACGGCTCGTTTCGCGCGGAGAAGCGCGCATGGGGTGCGTCTGTGCGTGGGACGCACGATCCGCGACGCGTCTGGACGTGTTCGTGCGTGCGACGCACAGCCGCGACACTGCTCGGGCCGGAATCGGTGCTCGATGGGCCTTGGCTGTGCGTCCGGCGCACAGGGACGACGTGTGAGGGCAGAAATCGTGCGTGGTACGCACGAGGTCGCCGACGCCCCTACTTGTCCCCTGCCGCGCGCCGGCTCTCGAGCTCGACGACCTTGTTCTGCGGGTAGGCCACGCGCTGGTGGTACATCCCCAGCAGCTGGGCCACGAACGCCTCGCGGATCATCTCGATGTCGCGCAGCGTGAGGTCGCACTCGTCGAACTGGTCGTCGGCGATCCGCTCCTCGATGATCCGGCTGACCATCGCCCGGATCGCGGGCTCGTCGCGGGCGGACAGCGACCGCACCGACGCCTCCACCGAGTCGGCGAGCATGATGATCGCGGCCTCGCGGACCTGGGGCTTCGGGCCGCCGTGGCGGAACTTGCGGATGTCGACGGCCTCGGCCGCCTTGCGTCCCTCCACGGTGTCGACCCCGCCGAACGGCGCCGCCGCCTGCTCCTTCGCCCGCGCGTAGAAGTAGGACATGACCGCGGTCCCGTGGTGCTGCGGGATGAACGCGATGAGCGCCTTGGGCAGCCCCGACTTGTACGCGATGTCGATGCCCGCGCTCACGTGGCTCTTGAGCAGCTGTGCGGACGTCTCGGGGTCCAGGTCGTCGTGGATGTTGTCGCCGCCGGCCTGGTTCTCGATGAACGCGACCGGGTTCGAGAGCTTGCCGATGTCGTGGTAGTAGGCCGCGACGCGCGCGAGCAGCGGGTCCGCGCCGATCGCCTCCGCGGCCCGCTCGGCGAGGTTCCCGACCATCAGGCTGTGGTGGTACGTGCCCGGCGTCTCCACGAGCAGCCGGCGCAGGAGCGGCTGCGACGGGTTCGCGAGCTCGAGCAGCTGGAACGCGGTGAGGATCCCGAACAGCGACCCCAGCACCGCGAACGACCCGACGGTCGCGACCGCCGCGCCGCCCGCGGACACGCCGGCGGCACCGATGAGCTGGAGCACGCCATAGATGTCGTGGTCGCCGAACAAGCCGAACGTCACCACGACGAGCACGTTCACGATGAACACGGCGAGGCCCGCCTGGACGAACACGGCGAGCCGCTCGCCGCGCCGGACCGTGACGATGCCCGCGATCCCGCCGAGCAGCACGTACGCCGCGAGCTCCACGCCCGCGGTCGTCCCGGCGGCGCTGCTCACGGCCGCCGCGAGGAGCGCGATGAGCGCCGTCATCACCATCGCGGCGCCGGCGTCGAGGAGGACGGTGACGATCATCCCGACGGCGGCGAGCGGCAGCGCGTACGGCAGCCAGGGCCGGCCGGCGGTCAGCTTGAGCGCGAACACCGCGACGAGCAGGAGGAGGCTCAGCAGGAGCAGGACGTTGTTGCGATGCCAGACGGCTCGCCGGAAGCGCCACGTCCACGTGAGGAGCAGGCCGATCACGAGGACGGACAGCACGACGAAGCCGACGAGCCGCGCGACGTCGAGGCCGCCCTCGTTGAGCCCGAAGGTGTCGATCGCCTCCCAGGCGACCTCGTCGACCCGGTCGCCGGCCCGCACGATCGTCTCGCCGCGTTCCCACGCCTTGGTCTGGTCCTTGACGGCCTCCGCCGCCCGGCTCTTCGCCGCCGCGGTCATCAGCTCGGAGAAGGAGGAGTTGCCGACGACGAGTGGCCGGATCAGCGCCGCACCGAGGGCGGTCTCGGGCTCGGTGAGATCGCCCGCGAACCGGCTCTCGACGCCGTCGGCGACGAGCGGCACCTCGGTGTCGCGAAGCTCCGACCGTTCGAGCGTGTCGAGGACCCGCGACGCCTCCGTTCGAAGGGCCTGCCAGCGGGCGGCGTCGAGCGCCGGTCAGCGTCGCGCGGTCGGCCTCGTTCAGCTCGCCCGGGAGCGCGTCCGCGAGCAGCGTCGCACGGTCCTCCGGCCTTGACGCCCTCCGCGAACGCCGCGTCGATCGGGGCGATCTTGCGGTCGAGCGCCCGGACCTGCTGCGCGGCGATTGCAGCGCCCTGCGCGATCGTGAAGTCGTACTGCGGGAGCACGGCGCCACTGGCGGCGGCCCGCTCGCGCTCGGTGAGGACATCGGACACGTACTCCCGCGTTGCGGGGGCGACGACGTTCCCGGGCGCGGGCTTGCCGACCTCGAGCTGCGTCTGCGCCGGCAGGATGTCGAGCCCGAGGATGACCGACATCGCCAGCACGAGGACGGCGCTGGCCGCGAGCAGACGCCCCGCGTCACTGCGCGTGAAGCGGCTGCTTGCGGGGTCGACCGATGCGGACAGCATGGTGGTGGCTCCTGGACGTCCCGGCTGGGACGCTCAGTGCTCCGTGTCGTGACCCGCGAGGTCCGCGCGGGCGAGCGCCTGGGCGACGAGCCCGGAGACGACCTTCCCGTCGGCGCGGCCGCGAGTCTTCGGGGACAGCCAGCCCATCACCTTGCCCAGGTCGCGGGCGCTCGAGGCGCCCGTGGCCGCGACCGCCTCTTCGACGAGCGCGCCGATCTCGGCCTCGGTGAGGGCATCGGGCAGGTAGCCCTGGAGGATGGCGATCTCCGCCTCCTCCTTCGCGGCGAGGTCCTCGCGCCCGCCGGAGCGGAACGCCTCGACGCTCTCGCGCCGGGTCTTGACCTCGCGCGTCAGCACGCCGAGGACCTCGTCCTCGGACAGCGTGACCTTCTTCGCCTTCTCGATGTTGTACATGGTGTTCTGGGCCATGCGCAGGACATCGCGGCGCAGCGCGTCACCCGACCGCATCGCTGCGGTCGTATCTGCCTGGAGTCGTTCGCGTAGGGTCACCGGATGGCTCCTCGGGCGGTCGGCCTCGTCGTTCCGCGTGCTGACGATGTGCCGGACCCGCGAGCTGCGCCGATGGTGAGCCGCGGGACGGATCCCGGGGTCGACGCGGTGGGACGGTCACTCGGGCCGCGGTCGGTGTCGCTGGGCGACTGATCCGCGGCTCCCGGGTGGCTCAGCCCTGGCTCGCTCGTGCGTTCTTCTTGCGCTTCGCTTCCTTGCGCTTCCGCTTCACGGACGGCTTCTCGTAGTGCTCGCGACGGCGAGCCTCGGCGAGGATGCCGCTCTGCTGGATCTTCTTGTTGAAGCGTCGCAGGGCGCTTTCGAACGTCTCGTTCTCACCCACTCGGACTTCGGCCAAACCCGGTTCACCTCCTCGGGCAGGAGTCTCGTACCCGCCTCCCGCGCGCGATGCCCGACGGCGCAGGGGGCGTCCCGACGAGCACACGAGCACGATGCGCGCGGCCCTGTCGGCAGGCCGCCGGAGTGTACGCGCGACCCCAGAAGGGGTCAAACGTGGGCGGATGCCCTATCCGCGGGCGTGCGATGGCACCCGCCAGCGCTCGCGGCGTCCCCACGGTCCGGCGCGAGCTGCGTCATCGTCGGCGGCGCTGGTGCGCCCGCGGGCAGCCGCTGGAGCGTCGCAGACGCAAGCCCCGCGAGGCACGCTGCAACGTCACGCCGCGGCGGGCCCGCCCATACTCGCGGCCACGATGTCAGCCACACCCAACGACCGCCCCATCGACGAGACGCCCTCGCCGGCGCAGCTCGGCGCGCCCGTCGACGCCGAGGCCGCGACGAAGGAGCTCGTCCCGCGCCTGGTCGTCGGGCGTCGGGATCGTCGTGGTCCTCGTCTTCGTGCTCGGCGTCCTCGCCGCGGTCGTCCAGGACCAGGAGGTCAACGCCCTCGACACGTTCGCGTCGCCGTTCGTGCACTCGTTCGCGTCGCCGGTCGTGGACTCGCTCATGCTCGGCGCGAGCGCCGTCGGGACGGTCCCGTCGCTGCTCCTGCTCGCCGCCGCGACCGCCGCGGTCGCGCTGTCGCGTCGCCGGCCCGGGCTCGCGGGCCTCGTCGCCGTCGCAGCGGTCGGCGTCGTCCTCGTCAACGAGGTGCTCAAGCGGATCGTCGGACGGCCGCGCCCGAAGCTCGACTGGGCGGGCGTGTACCCGGACTTCAGCTTCCCCAGCGGCCACACGATGGACTCGATCGTCGTGCTCGTCGCGGTGGCGTTCGTCGTCTGGGCGCTGTTCGGACGGCGGGTCGGCATCGTCGCGACGGGCGTCGCGATCGGGCTGGCGCTGCTCATCGGGTTCAGCCGGATCTACCTCGGCGCGCACTACCTGACCGACGTGATCGGCGGCTACATCGCCGGCGCGATCTGGCTCGTCGCCGTCGTGTGGGCGTTCCGCGCGGCGTGGCGCCGGCGGGCGCGCGAGGTTGCAACGCGCGGCGGCTCCTGAGCACGCGTCCGTTAACGTGCGGCGCGGTATCCCATGCGCTGAGCCACCTTCGCCTCCGAGGAAGCGCATGACCCCCAGTCCTGCAACCGTCCACCCTGTCCAACCGCGTCCGGGCGTCAGCTGACCCATGGCCGAGCTGCTCCTGGGTCCCCTGCTCCGCCACGTCGGCACCCACGACGTCACCGTGTGGGTCGAGACCGACGCGCCGTGCGAGGTCGCCGTCCGCTGCACGTCGGGCCAGGCGAGCGGGCGCACGTTCGCGGTCGCCGGCCACCACTACGCGATCCTCGTGCTCGACGGGCTGCCCGAGCGCACCTGCGAGGCGTACACGGTCCACCTCGACGGCGCGCAGGCGTGGCCGCTCGCCGACTCGTCCGTATCCGCCGAGCGTCCTGCGCACGATCGACACGTCGCGCCCGTTCCACGTCCTGTTCGGGTCGTGCCGGTCGCCCGCCGCGGTCGTCGTGAAGGACCCGACGGGATCCGGCGAGGACGTCCTCGCCGGGTACGCGCGGCGGATGGCCACCCGTGCGCCCGAGGACTGGCCCCAGGCCCTGTTCATGCTCGGCGACCAGGTCTACGCCGACGAGCCGTCCGAGCCCACCCGCGAGTGGCTGGCCGCGCGCCGCGACACCACCAAGGCGCCGTTCGAGCAGGTCGCGAACTTCGAGGAGTACACGCACCTCTACCACGAGGCGTGGGGCACCCCGGAGGTCCGCTGGCTGCTGTCCGTGATGCCGAGCTCGATGATCTTCGACGACCACGACGTCCTCGACGACTGGAACACCTCGCGCGCGTGGCGCGACGAGATGCAGGCGACGAGCTGGTGGGAGGAGCGGATCACCGGCGCCCTGAGCTCCTACTGGGTCTACCAGCACCTCGGCAACCTGTCCCCGGCCGGGCTCGAGGCCGACGAGACGTACGCGCGAGTCCGCGCCGCGGCCGACGGCGAGGCCGTCCTGCGCGCGTTCGCCCAGGCCGCGGACCTCGAGGCCGACGGCGCCCGGGGCGCGCTCTGGTCGTACCGGCGCGACTTCGGCGGGCTGCGGCTCCTGATCATCGACTCGCGGGCGGGCCGGATCCTCCAGGGCGACAAGCGGCTCATGGTCGGCGAGCGCGAGTTCGCCTGGATCGAGGAGCAGGTCGCGGACCGGGCGTACGACCACCTCGTCATCGGGACGTCCGTCCCGTGGCTGCTGCCGCGGGCGCTCCACGACGTCGAGTCCGCGAACGAGGCGCTGTGCGACGGCAGCCGCGGGCGGCTCGTCGCGCGGCTCTCCGAGCACGTCCGGCGGGCCGTGGACCTCGAGCACTGGGCCGCCTTCGACGATTCGTTCGAGCGGCTCGCCCGGCTGATCGGCCGGATCGGCTCGGGCGAGGACGGCGCGCCCGCGCCGGCAACCATCTGCGTCATCTCCGGGGATGTCCACCACACGTACGTCAGCGAGGCGGCCTACCGGCACCCCATGCAATCACGCGTCTACCAGCTCACCTGCTCACCGATGCACAACGGGATCCCGCTCGCGATGCGGGCGGTGTTCAAGGTCGCCTGGAACCGGTTCGCCTCGCGGCTGACCCGGTTCCTCGTCCGGTTCGCGCGGGCGACGCCCGCGACCATCGACTGGACGACGACGGGCGGCCCGTTCTTCGGCAACCACGTCGCGTCGCTGCGCTTCGACGGGCGGACGGCCGAGTTCGGCCTCCAGAAGTCCGAGTACGAGGGCGAGGTGACGCTCGCCAAGCGCGTGCCGGAGGCCTACCGCAACCTGACCGACGGACGGCGGCCGCAGGGGCTGGCCACGGGGACGCCCCGATGATGATCGTCACGGGCACGTTCACGGCCCTCTCGCGGCTCATGGGCGGCGTCGCGACGATGACCGTCGGCTGGGCCGTGATCCTCCTGTTCGGGCGGGTGCCCGGGGAGAAGCGGACGCTGCTCTCGTTCATCGCGCTGGGCTCGCTCGCGTGGCTCGGCGCCCTGATCGCGGTCTCGATCCCGGGCGTCGAGGCGTTCCTCCTCGCGGCGGTCCCGCGGCCCGGGTTCGTCGCCCTCGCGTGGCTGGCGTGGATCGTGCTGGGGACGGCGATGCTGATGCCGCTCGCGATCGGCGCCGCGACGATCAACATCGTGGCGCCCAAGGACCGGCCGAAGGGCGGCGCGTTCGTCGTCCAGCTGCTCCGCGGGTATCTCTACGCGCCGGTGATGGCGTTCACGATCCTGTTCCTCGCCGCGGTCGCGATCGTGCGCAAGGTGCGCAGCCTCCAGAACGGCTGGGCGAGCGACCACCTGCCCGTGATCATCAAGGGCGGCAAGTACGAGAAGGTCGTCGAGGGCATCGAGGCGGCGCTCGAGGACGCCGGCATGCCCGTCCGCCGCCAGTTCGCGCCCCGGGTGCTCGAGGTGCCGCCGCGCCTGCTCGCCGCGGTGAGCGGGGTCGGGATCGACACCCTCATCCCGGACCGGCTGATCGAGCTCCGTGTCGACGGCCTCGGGATCCTCGTCTACCCCTCGGACATCGCGCTGCTCGGGCCGGAGAAGCTCCTCGCCCGTGCGCGGGCCGTGCTCGCGCAGCGGCTCGCCTTCACCGATGCCTACCTGACCCAGACGAAGGAGACCGAGGAGATCGAGGACCGCCTCGCGGAGCTCGCGAAGCGGCGCGGGCGATCGGCCGACGACTTCGCCTCGGTCGACGAGAAGCTCGCGAAGCTCGTGATCCCGTACGGCGACTGGGAGACGCTCTACCGGCTGCGTCTCCAGGCCGAGCACGGCACGCGCCCGGGAGCCGAGGCATGACCCGCGCCCTGGTCATCGGCCGCTGGCGCAAGGGCCGCGAGGTCGCGCTCCACGTCGACGAGACGAGCAAGGCGCTGCGCGCCGCCGGCTGGACGGTCGAGGACCGCGTGGTCAAGCGCAAGAAGGCCCTGCGGAAGCATGCCGGCGATGCGGCCGCGCACGGGATCGACGTCGTGGTGGCGGTCGGCGGCGACGGCGGCGTGCTCCAGGTCGCGACGGCGCTCGCCGGCTCGAAGACGGCGCTCGGGATCATCCCGCTCGGCACCGGCAACCTGCTGGCGGGGAACCTGGACATTCCGAAGAAGCCGGCCGATGCCGTGAAGACGATCCTCGGCAAGCGGCGGCGGCGGATCGACGTCGGGCGGATCACGGTCGACGGCACCGAGCGCTGCTTCACCGTCGCCTGCGGCATCGGCTACGACGCCGAGGTCATGGACAAGACGACCCCGCCGCAGAAGCTGCGCTGGGGGAAGCTCGCGTACCTCGCCAACGCGGTCGGCCAGGCCGACGAGCTGCATGCCGTGAAGCACGTCCTCACGATCGACGGGACGCGGATGGAGACGGAGGCGTCCCAGGTGTTCGTGGCCAACCAGGGAAAGATGCTGCCGATCGTGGCGCCGCGGCGGAAGATCCGGCCCGACGACGGCAAGCTCGACGTCATCGTCGTGCGGGCGTCGGGCGCGCTCCCGGCCCTCCTCGCCGGGTGGGACGCCATGGTCCAGGAGGACCTCGGCAGCACCGACAGCGGGCGCGTGTTCCGGACGCAGGCGCGGGAGATCGAGATCGAGACGGAGCCCGGTCGACTCGTGGAGGTTGACGGGAGTGTCATCGGCTCGACGCCGGTCTCGATCAAGGTCGACGCGAAGGCGCTGATCGTGCTGGTGCCGAAGTGAGCGCGCGGGAGACGCCGCTCGGGACGGCAGCGGCTCACGGACGACGACGCCGGGCGGCGTGCCTCGACGATCGCCTGGGTGGTCGCGGCCGTCGTCGGCATCAGCGGGTTCGTGATCCTCACTGCGCTGCTCGCGATGCACCAGACGATCCCGTTCGACGAGCCGCTGATGGCGCTCGCGAAGCCGTATGCCGTCGACAAGTTCGCGTGGAACTTCCTCTCGGAGAGCGCCAACTTCCCGCTCGTCGCGATCGGGCTGGGCATCGTCGCGATGCTGTTCCTCGCCCATCGGCGGCGCGACGCGATCGCCGTGTTCTTCGTGCTCGCCGCCGCGACCGCGGGCAGCGAGGGCGTCAAGCAGCTGATCCACCGGCCGCGACCGCCGGGCAGCGACACCGTCGTCCCGGGGGTGGTCTACAGCTACCCGTCCGGGCACACGCTCGAGGTGCTCACGATCTTCGGGATCCTGACGCTGATCACCTGGCGGAGCGGCGTCGACCGCTGGATCAAGATCGCGATGCTCGTGTTCACGATCCTGTTCGTGGCAGCCGTGGCCGTGGCGCGGGTGTCGATCAACGCGCACTACCCGAGCGACGTCCTCGGTGGGTTCCTCGCCGGGATCGGCGTGATCGCGCTGTTCGCGTTGCTCACGCGGCCGAAGGCACCGGCGGGCGACTGAGCGGTCGTCGGCTCCGGCGTCCCGCACGCCCCTCATTCCAGGGCGGACTCTACGGTCGCGTCGCGGGACGTTTCAGTCGGCTGTGGCATCGGCGGTTGTGTGGCGGGGACCTCGCACGTATCAGACGAGTCCCGGTTGGCATATCTCGTTGCGGCGCGGAACTGTAGAGTCCGGGCCGGAATCGACGAACCGGGACGGCCCGCGATGGACCGCCCCGGCCGGAGGAGCGAGCAGCGCCGGGGAGGAGCGTCCCGTCGCTGGAGGGAGTGCCGTGACACCCGTAGCCTCGCCCCCGTCCGTGAACGCCGTGTGAACGTGGCGTTCAGGGTTGTCCGTCGGTTTGCGTACGGCCGCTCCCCCGCCACCGTAGGATCGACCGCACATGGAGACCCTGCTCGACCTCCTCGAGGGCACCGCGACCCGGTTTGCGGGGCGCAACGCGCTCGGCCTCCGGGGCGACGACGGCTCGAGGTTCCACTGGTCGTACCCCGAGGTCCAGCGTCGGGCGCGCCTCGCCGCGTGGCGGCTCCGGGCGCTCGGCCTGCAGCCCGGTGACCGCGTGCTGACCTGGAGCCCGTCGACGCCGGCGCTCCCCGCCGCGTACTTCGGCGCGATGTACGCCCGGCTCATCTACGTCCCGCTGGACTCGCGGATGAGCGCGGACGCGATCACGAACATCATCTCGGCGTCGGGCGCGGTCCGGCTCCTCCTCGGCACGGGCCGCGACGCGCCCGATCCGGGCGAGGTGGGCCTCGGGTCCTTCCCCACGACCACGATCGACTCGCTCAGCGAGGAGCCCGACGACACCTTCCCGCCCGACTGGGAGGCACAGGTCGCGGCCTGGGAGCGACCGCGCACGGACGAGGTCTTCCAGCTCGTGTTCACGAGCGGCACGACCGGCAACCCCAAGGGCGTGATGCTCGCCCACGACAACGTGCTCGCGGGCGTCAGCTCGTTCCACCGGATCATCGAGCCGATGGAGCACCGGCTGGTGTCGCTGCTCCCCCTCTCGCACTCGCTGGAGCAGGCCGTGAGCCTGTTCTACGCGATGGACGTCGGGGCCGACATCCTCTACGTCCGGTCGCGCAACCCGCGGGTCATCTTCGACAGCCTCCGCGAGCACCGGGTCACCACGATGCTCCTCGTCCCCCAGGTCCTGGACCTGTTCTGGAGCGCGATCGAGCGCGAGGTCGAGAAGCAGGGCCGCACGGCGACGTTCGGGCGCCTGCGCCGCGTCGCGCGCTACCTCCCCTACCGGGCGCGGCGCCTCGTGTTCCGCAACGTCCACAAGCAGCTCGGCGGTGGGCTGCGCCTGTTCGCGACGGCCGGCGCGTTCCTGCCGCCCGCGCTCCAGCAGGCGTGGGAGGACATGGGCGTGATCGTGCTCCAGGGCTACGGCGCGACCGAGACCGCCGCCGGCTCGTGCACGACGATGGCCAGCCACCCGCTGGGCTGCGTCGGCTGGCCGCCTGCCCCCGTGGAGATGCGGATCGCGGCCGACGGCGAGATCCAGTTCCGCGGCCCGACGCTGTTCAAGGGCTACTGGAACAACCCCGAGGCCACGGCCGCCGCCTATACCGACGACGGCTGGTACAAGAGCGGCGACCTCGGCCAGCTCGACGAGCAGGGCCGGCTCCACCTCCATGGGCGGAGCAAGGACATCATCGTCCTGCCCAACGGGTTCAACGTGTACCCCGAGGATCTCGAGAACGCCCTCCGCGTCGCCGGCATCCGCGACTCGGTTGCGCTCGAGACGCGACCCGGGCGGATCGAGGCGATCGTGCTCGGCCCGGGCGGCGGGCCGGCCGCCAACGCGGACACGCCCGCGCCGGAGCTGACCGACGAGGTTCGGGCAACGATCGACGCCGCGCTCAAGGCGGCCAACGCCGCCCTCGGCCCGAGCCAGCGGATCGCGGGCTGGCGCATGTGGCCCGAGGCGGACTTCCCGCGGACCCACACGCTCAAGGTCAAGCGCGACAAGGTCCGCGCCTGGGCGACCGACGAGGCGGCCCTGCCGGTGACCGAAGGAGCGGCGGCATCAGGCTGACGACGCGGCGCGTTGCCGCCGTCCTGTGCGCTGGGGATCGTCGTGGTCGCCGTCATCCTCGTCACCGGCCGGCTCTGGGACTTCCGGGCCACGCACGTCTACGGCCCGCGGACCACGGACCTCTACGACCCGCCGGTCCTCGCCGGCCAGCCGCTGTTTCACGAGTGCTCGGGAGGCTTCTACGCGCGTCGAGGCGACACGATCGTGCTCACGTCGACCGGCCACTGCACCGCGGAGGGCACGGTCGCCACCGACCCGGATGGCACCGGGGTCCGCGGCGTGTTCGGCCCCCCGGCGCGGGCGGCGACCTGCGACCGGCCGGGCAAGACGTGCTCGGCGTCCGACATGACCTACCTCGTCGTCGCGGCGGACAGGATCCCGTGGGGTCGGCTCAACCTCGTCGACATGGGTGCCGGTGGCTACCGCGAGCTCGCGCCGGGGACGAAGCCGCTGCGCTGCGAGGACGTCGCGATCGGGGATGCCGTCGAGATCAACGGCCAGGGCCTGTTCCGCTCCGGCGCGGTCGCCGAGAAGGGATCGAACGACTTCCCGAGGACGGGATGTACTTCCCGTGCATGATCGCGGCCCGCGTCCAGGTCAACTCGGGCGATTCGGCGGCGCGGTCCTCGTCCGCGGGCTGCCGGGCGGCGTCGCCAGCCGGAGCTTCGGTGGCGCGCTCGGCTTCACGCCGCTCGCCGAGGGTCTGGAGCAGCTCGGCCTCGAGCTGTGCACGACGCCGCGCTGCGACTGATCGCGGCCTAGCGGACGCGGCCCTCGCGCATCTTCGCGATCGCCTGCTCGACGCGGCGCGCCTTCGTCTCGGGGTTCTTCGTCCCGGCGACGTTGAGCGTGAACACCGACTTGTTGCTGTACGAGAGCCCGTCGAAGAACGCCTTGGCGGCCGGGTCCGCGTCGAGCGCGGCGGCGAGCTCCGGCGGGACCTCGATCTCGCGCGGCGCGGTGTCGAGCGCGAGCGTCACCTGGACCTCGTCGCCGCCCCTGAGGCCCGACGCCTCGCGATGGTCCGCGTTGACGCCGACCCACCAGCCGCCGCCCATGGGCGCGACGGTGCTCCGGTACGTGTAGTCGTTGAGCGTCACCGACACCGCCGGCCGCTTCGAGCCGCCGAGGGCCGTGATGACCGCCTCGGGCACCTCGATGCCGCACGTGGTCTTGCCGGTCTGCTGGATCGTGGCGCGGAAGGTCTCGCTCATGCGCGGAGCATAGCCGCGCTCAGGGCGTCAGCGGCGTCCCGAGCGTCTCCAGGACCGCGGCCATCTGCGGCAGCGCGGGGTCCGGGTTCGCCTCGGGCGAGTACGA
The DNA here is from genome assembly GCA_963768035.1 of uncultured Chloroflexia bacterium. GTDB lineage: Bacteria > Chloroflexota > Limnocylindria > Limnocylindrales > CSP1-4 > CAIXZV01. The sequence goes on along the minus strand of CAVYGJ010000002.1, from coordinate 350,451 downwards.
GAAGAACACGAGCGTCTGGCCGACGCGCCTGATCGTGAACTGCGTGTCGCGCGGGTACTGGACGGCGCCGGGTCCCGAGGCGACGTACGTCGCGAGGTCGCGGCCGGCGCGCTCGGCGTCGTTGTTCGACGGCAGCTCGTAGACGACGACGTAGCCGTCCTCCGGGCTGTCGGGGAGCACGGTCTGGAGGAGCCTGCGCGGGACCTGGAGCAGCTCCGCGGTCTCGCCGGGCCGGAACGGGTTCTGCGGTTCGACGACCTGGAACCGCTGCGCCTGGAGCGCCGCCGATACCTCGTTCCAGGTGCGTTCCGCGGCCTGGCCCGTCGGGGCGAGCGTCGGGGCCGGCGAGGGCTTGATGATCGTGATCCCGAGCGCGCCGAGCAGGACGATGACGGCACCCACGGCGAGGCTCCCGACCGCGATCAGGATGAACCAGCCGGGCGGGCCACCGGCGCGCGGGGTGTCGTCGCCGGTCGTCGCGCCGCTGCCGGGAACGGGCGCCGTCGTCATCCGGGCGGCCAGGTCATCGGCCGGCCGCCGAGGAGATGGACGTGGAGGTGGTCCACGGTCTGCCCGCCGTCGTCGCCGACGTTGGTCACGAGCCGCCAGCCGCCGTCGAGGCCTTCCTGCCGTGCGAGGGTCGCCGCGACCTCGAAGAGCCGTCCGAGGAGCGGGCCGTCCGCGTCCGTGAGATCGGCGGCCGAGGCGATGTGGGCCTTCGGGAGCACGAGGACGTGGGTGGGCGCCTGCGGGTCGATGTCCCGGATCGCGACCACGAGGTCGTCCTCGTGGAGCCGGGTCGAGGGGATCTCGCCCGCGACGATGCGGCAGAACAGGCAGTCATCGGACATGGGCGCAGCGTACCCTGCCTGCCCCGCTCGGCTCGTGGATCTCCGGGCGTTCCAAACGGCGGCCGATGGGGTCGCTTGGAACAGGCCGTGTTCCAACCGGCGCCGAACCGGGTCAGGTGGCTCGCGGGGCGTTCCGAACGTCGTCGGCGGGCGCTGCTTGGAACGCTGGGCGATCCGAGGGTGACGCTAGCCGTGCGAGGCCGTCGCGGCTGGCGCGAGCACCGGGAGCGCGGCCCGCAGCCGGCGCGGCGCGGGATCGAGCGCGACGATCTCGCCTGTCACGCGGTCCGCGTGCCGTGACGTCCACGGCGGCTCGACGCACCGTCACGATCACGTTCTCGAGGTCTACGGGATCGCCCGCGCGCCCGGCAACCGCCACGAGGACGTGATCCTCCGAGTGGCCCACCCATCGGCCGTCCGGGAGCCGCTGCTCGATGAGCACCCGCGTCACCGTCCCAACCGACCGCCGCGCGAACGACGCCTTCGCCTCCGCGCCGAGCGCCAGCAGGTCGGCCGCCCGCGACCGCTTCGTGCGCTCCTCGACGTGCCCCGCCATGCGCGTCGCGGGCGTCCCGGGACGCGCCGAGTAGCGGAAGACGTGGAGCCCGGCCGGGTCGAGCGAGCGGATGAACGCGACGGAGCGCTCGTGCGCGGCGGCGTCCTCGGTCGGGAAGCCGGCGATGACGTCCGCGTGGATCGCGACGCCGGGGATCGCGGCGCGCGCCCGGGCGACCACTCGCGCGTAGTCCGCCGTGAGGTAGCGCCGGCCCATCCGGCGGAGCACGCCGTCGTCGCCCGACTGGAGCGGCAGGTGGAGGTGCGGCAGCGTCCGCGGCCCGCCGTCGACCCACGCCGCGAGCAGCTCGTCGTCCACGTGCTGCGGCTCGATCGAGCTGAGGCGGATCCGCTCCACCGGCGTCTCGGCGAGGAGCAGCCGCACGAGCCCGGCGAGCGTCATCGCGCTCCGGACGTGGCTCCCGCGCGGGCCGCGCTCGGACCGGCCGCCGTCGTACGTGCCGATGTTGATCCCCGTGAGCACGATCTCGCGGTGCCCGGCGGCGAGCGCCCGGCGCACGTCCGCGAGCACGGCCTCCGGCGCGAGGCTCCGCTCGGCGCCGCGGGCCCGCGGGATGATGCAGTACGTGCAGTAGAACGAGCAGCCGTCCTGGACCTTGACGAACGCCCGGGTCCGCTCCACCGACGCGCGGTCGTCGGCGATGCCGTCGATCGGCGTGGCGACCACTGCCTCGACGCCCGAGAGCGTCGGCAGCGGGACGCCGGCAGCATCACCGGGCAGCCGCAGCAGCCCCTCGAGCTCCGCGAGGAACGCGGCCTTGTCCTCGTTGCCCACCAGACGCGCCGCGCCATCGACCGCCGCGAACGCCTCGGGCCCCACCTGCACCGAGCAGCCGGTCACGACGATCTCGGCGTCGGGGTTCGCGCGGCGCGCGCGCCGGACGGCCGCACGCGACTTCTCGTCCGCGGTCGCCGTCACCGTGCAGGTGTTCACGAGGACGAGGTCCGCGGCCCCGTCCGGGTCCACGAGCGGGACGGACGCCTCGCGCAGCAGCCGCGCCGCGGCCTCCATCTCGGACTGGTTGACCTTGCAGCCGAGGTTGACGATCGCCGCCGTCCGCGGCCGGGCCGGCGACATCGTGCCCATCACCAGAGCACCGGCTTGGTCGACATCATGAACGCGATGAACCCGACCGCGGTCGTGATCGCGTAGGCGATGTAGCGCTGGCGGCGGGCGCGGGCTCGCCACGCCTCGCGGTCGGCATCGGACTCGATCCCGTCGCGCCGGACGAGCCGTCGCAGCGAAGGGCGCTGGAAGCCGAAGGCGACGACCGCGGTGACCGCGTACGTCGCGAGGCTGACGAGGAGCCACGGCTGCTCGAGCATCCGCGGCCCGAGGACGGTGAGCATCGCGATCCCGGTCAGCGCGAGGCCGGCGCCGATCACGATCGTGCCGTGCGCCTGGATCCACAGCAGCAGCCGCACGAAGCCGCTGGGCTCCGGCGCGTCGTAGCCCCGGTTCACGAGCCGGTTGCGGAGCGTGAACGGCAGCAGGAGGCTGGGCACGAAGAGCGCGATCGCCAGGGTGATGTGCGTGCCGAGGATCAGGGGGAAGGACTGCGACAGGTCGGGCATCTCGTCGGCTGGTTCGGGAGCCGGGCGCGTGGGGTGCGGCACCGTCGGCGCGATCGTATCGCAGCGGGCGCGTCTGCTCAGTCGGGCCGGACGACCTCGAGCGCCACCCACTCGCCCTCGGCCCAGCGCTGCGCGATCCGCAGGCCCCGCGCGGTGAACGCCTCGACGACGTCGGCCTCGCGGTTCTCGAAGATCCCGGACGCGAGCAGCGTGCCGCCGGGCCGCAGGTCCTCGACGAGGCCGTCCGCGAGCCGGACGAGCAGCGACGCGATGAGGTTGGCCAGGACGACGTCGAACGGTCCCTCGCCGCTGGGCGCGCTCCCCTCCCTCGACGTGATCACGCGCCCGAGCTTGTTGCGCGCCGCGTTGGAGGCCGAGGCCTCGACCGCGATCGGGTCCACGTCCACGGCGAGCACGGACCCCGCCCCGAGCAGCCCGGCGGCGATCGACAGGATCCCGGAGCCCGAGCCGACGTCGAGCACGCGGGCCGGTCCGCCATCCGCGCCGCCCGTCTGCAGGATCCCGCGATCCGCGAGCGACTCGAGGGCGGCGAGGCACAGCCGCGTCGTCGGGTGGAGCCCGGTGCCGAACGCCATGCCCGGGTCGAGCGCGAGGACGACGTCGTCCGGCTGGCGCTTGTGGCGGCGCCACGTCGGCCGGATCACGATCCGGCGGCCGACCCGCAGGACCGGGAAGTGCGCCTTCCAGGCGTTCGCCCAGTCCTCCTCGTGGACGACGCGCGTCGTCAGGTCGCCGATCGGCCGCAGCCCGAAGGCCTGGAGATGGCCGAGCTCGCGGTCGGCGCGCGCGACGGCGGCGCGGACGGCATCGACGTCGAGGAGCGGGAGGTGGGCGCGCACCTGGGCCGGTCGCTCGAGGTCCACGCGCGCCGCGAGGCCCTCCTCCACGAGCTCGAACGCGGGCTCCACGGACGTCCCGCCGGGCGCGGCCCGCGAGAGGATCTCGGACACGGCCTCGACGGCCTCGTGGTCAGCGGAGACGGCGAGCTCGAGCCACGCGCCGGGGGTCGCGGCCGCGGCCGCGAGGTCGACGCCCGCGAGCGGGTCGTGCTCGAGGCTCGTCCGCAGGCTCGCCGTCGGGCGCGCCGCCCGTCACCCGAGGCCCAGCTTCTCGCGCAGGCCCTGGTGCTCGGCGATCGTGTCGCCCGACTCCTTCGCGAACGCCTCGAGCAGCTCGCGCTGCTTCTTCGTCAGCTTCGTCGGGACGTTGACGTTGGCGATCACGTGGAGGTCGCCGCGCGACGACGACCGGCGGAGGTGCGGCACGCCCCGTCCGCGGAGGCGGATCTCCGTGCCCGGCTGCGTGCCCGGCTTGATCTCGACCTCGGTGCCGTCGCCCTCGACGGTGGGGACGAGGATCCTCGTCCCGAGCGCGGCCTGCGCGATCGACAGCTCGGCCTCGTAGTAGAGCTCCGTGCCCTCGCGGGTGAGCTCCGGGTGGTCCGCGACGTGGACCGCGACGTAGAGGCTGCCCGGGGCCCCGCCGCGCGGGCCGACCTCGCCCTCGTTCGTGAGCCGGATCTGGTGGCCCTCGTCGATGCCGGCCGGGATCGAGACCCGGATGCTCCGGCGGCGCTCCGTCCGGCCCTCGCCGCGGCACGTCTCGCAGGGCGTCTCGACGATCCGGCCCTCGCCCCGGCAGCGCGGGCAGGGGCTGGCGCTCACCATCTGGCCGAGCATCGTCTGGCGGATGCTCCGGACCTCGCCGCGGCCCTTGCACTGCGGGCACTCGATGGGCTCGGTGCCGGGCTTCGCGCCGCTGCCGCTGCAGGTGTCGCACCGGCCGAGGACCGGGAACTCGATCTCCTTCTCCGTCCCGAGGACGGCCTCGTCGAACGTGATCCGGAGGTCGTAGCGGAGGTCGGAGCCGGTCTGCGGCCGCGCCCGCCGCGCGTTGCCACCCATCGCCCCGCCGAAGAAGGCGTCGAAGATGTCCGAGAACCCGCCGAAGCCCGCGGCGTCGAACCCGGGCTGGCCGCCGCCGTTGACGCCGGCCCGACCGAACATGTCGTACTGCTGCCGGCGCTGGGGGTCGCTCAGGACCTGGTAGGCCTCGTTGACCTCCTTGAACCGCTCCTGCGCCTCGGGCTTCGTGTTGACGTCCGGGTGCCACTGCTGCGCGAGCTTGCGGAACGCGCGCTTGATCGCGGCATCGTCGGCGCCGCGCTCGACGCCGAGCACCTCGTAGAAGTCGCGTTCTCGTTCAGCGGCCATGGGACGACGAGTGTACGGGAGGTCCGGGCTCGAGCCGGTCTAGGCCGCCGGAAGCCCTGCCAGCTCGCGGGCGTGCGCGAGCACGTCCTGGAGCATCGGCTGGGTGAGGCGGCCGGTGAAGGTGTTCTGCTGGCTCGGGTGATAGCTGCCGAGGAGGGTGAGCGGGCCGATCCGCGCCTCGGCCGCGTGGCCGAACCTGGGCTTCGGGGCCGGGGTGCCGTGGCCGAGAGCGGCGAGGGCCTTCAGCGCCGCGTCCCAGCCGATCGCGCCGAGGGCGACGACGACCCGGAGCTCGGTGAGCAGCTCGATCTCGCGGACGAGGTACGGGCGACAGGTCAGCTGTTCCTCGGGCGTCGGCTTGTTGGCGGGTGGGGCGCACCGGACCGCGGCCGCGACCCGGGTGTCGATGAGCCGGAGGCCGTCGTCGGCGCGGCGGCTGACCGGGCGGTCGCTGAGGCCCTGCGCGTGGAGTGCCCGCCACAGGAACTCGCCCGACTCGTCGCCCGTGAACACGCGGCCGGTGCGGTTGCCGCCGTGCGCCGCCGGCGCGAGCCCGACGAGCAGGATCCGCGCGTCGGCGGGGCCATAGCCGGGGATCGGGCGACCCCAGTACGTCTCGTCCCGGAACCGCGCGACCTTGACCCGCGCCTGCTCCTCGCGCCACGCGACGAGCCGCGGGCAGGCGAAGCAGTCGACGATCGCGGCGTCGAGCATCGGGAGGTCGTGCGCCTCGCGCGCGGCGGCCGCGGGATCGGTGATGGGCATCGCCGTCGGAGCGCTACTCGGGCTCGGCCACCGCTCCCGGGCGCGACATCGCATGCGCCGCGGCCACGGCGCGCCGGCCCGCCGGGAGGAACAGGGCGAGCCCGACCACCGCGAAGGTCGCCAGCCCGGTGACGACGAGGATCGTCTCGACCGGGACCACGTCGGCGAGCGGCCCGAACACGAGCATCCCGGCCGGCATCGCGACGGCCATCACGATCCCGACGAAGCCGAACACGCGGCCCTGCCGCTCCGGCTCGACGGTCTCCTGGAGGAGCGTCATCGACGGCGTCGAGAAGAACGGCACGACGATCCCCACCAGCAGCATGACCGCGAACACGACGAGCAGGCCGGGCGCGAGACCGAGCGCGATCGACAGCAGGCCGAAGGTCAGCGACGACGCGGCGATGAGCTTGATGCGGTCCCACTTCGACGCCAGCGTGGCAACCAGCACCCCGCCCGCGACCATGCCCAGGCTGAACGCCATCTCGAACAGCGCGAGGTTCACCACGTTGCCCTGCTCGCCCGAGGGGAACGACCGCACGAGCAGCAGCGGAATGAGGTTCCCCGGCGCGACCGTCAGCACGAAGATGATCCCGAACAGGAGGAGCAGCCACCGGACGACCTCGTGGTCGGCGACGTAGCGCACCCCGTCCACGAGGTCCGCGAAGTAGCCGGTCGCCGCGTCCGCGCCCGTTCGCACGACGGCGGACACGGGGATCGTCGCCAGCAGCGCGATCGCGATCGCCGCGGTCACGACGTCGACGAACAGGATCGGGACGATCGCCAGGGGCGAGTCCTCGGCGCTCGCCGCGCTTGCCGCATAGATCACGCCCGCCGCGGCCGGGGCCAGCAGCGCCATCGCGGACTGGATCGACGCGAGGAAGCCGTTGACGCGGATCAGCTGGTCGGTGGGGGTGATCTGCGGGATGAGCGCGGACACCGCCGGCATCTGGATCCCGGCGCCGGCGGACCGGATCGCGAGCACCACGAAGATGAGCCAGGGCTCGCTGAAGCCCGCGAGCATGATCACCGCGAGGCAGAGCGTCGACAACGCGATCGCGGCATCGGCGCCCATGATCAGGAACTTGCGGTTGTGGCGGTCGGCCCACACGCCCCCGAACAGCGAGATGACCGCCTGCGGGAGGAACCCGAACAGCGCCGCGAGCATCATCATGACGCCCGACTGGAACTGGATCGCCAGGTACCAGAACACGGCGTACTGGACGAGCATCGAGCCGAACAGGCTGATCGTCTGCCCGCCGAGGAAGGCGGCGACGTCGCGCTTCCACCGCGGCCGCGGGACTGCCTCTGGTGCGGCGGCGTCGGTCTCGGGCTCGGTCACTTGAGCAGCAGCTTGTCCAGCCGGCGCGCCACGATGGCCAGCCCGATGACGCCCATGACGCTCAGGTAGACCACGTGCCACAGGATCCCGGGGTCCACGACGCCGGTGATCAGCGCACGGATCAGGTCGACGCCCTGGTAGAGCGGCGTCAGCTGGACGAACAGCTGGAGTGCCGGCGGGTAGGCCGTGATCGGGTAGAACGTGCCGCTGAACAGGAACAGCGGCAGCACCACGAGCTGGATCAGGTCGAAGTCCTGCCACGACCGCATGAACGTCGTCGCGGCCATGCCCGCCGCCGCGAAGGCGAACGCGAGCAGGGTCGCCGCCGGCACCGCGAAGATCGCCCACGGCGACACCACGAGCCCGAGCACGAAGATCACGACCATGAACCCCAGCGCGTAGAGCGTCGACCGGATCACTGCCCAGCCGATCTCCCCCAGCGCCACGTCGCCCGGGCCGAGCGGGGTCGCGAGCACCGCGTCGTACGTCTTCTGGTAGTTGAGCTTGAAGAACACGTTGAACGTGCTCTCGGCGATCGCGCCGTTCATCGAGGCGGAGGCGAGCAGCGCCGGGGCGACGAACAGCGCGTACGGGATCGGCGTCCCGTCCGGCCCCGGGATGTCGCCGACGATCCCGCCGATGCCCAGGCCGATCGAGAGCAGGTAGAACAGCGGCTCGAAGAAGCCGCTGAAGATGACCAGCCAGCCGGTCTTGTAGACGTAGACGTTGCGCTCGATGAGCAGCGCCGCGCGACGGCTGCCGAGGCGGAACGGCGCGATGCGCAGCGGGGCGACGAAGCCGCTCATTGCTCGAGCTGCCTTCGGTACATGAGGAACATCGCGATGACGCCGGCGATCGCGCAGCCGGCCAGGATCAGGACGTGGGCGATCTGCACCAGCGGCGCGTCGCCGACGGTCCCGAGCGACAGGGCGCGGGCGAGGTCGACGCCGTGCCACAGCGGCAGCAGCCAGGCGATCCAGCGGACCTGCTCGGGCAGGGACTCGATCGGGAAGAACGTCCCCGAGAACAGGAACAGCGGCGTGATCCCGAACCGCCAGATCGCGTTGAACGCGGTCGTGTCGCGCTGGGTCGTCATGTAGGCGGCGATCGGCCCGGCGAACGCGAGCGCGGTGAGCGTCCCGACCGGGATCGTCCAGATGATGCCGGGCGATCCGGCGGCCCCGAAGGCGATGATCACGCCGCAGAAGATCGTCGCGACGATCGTCGCCCGGGTCGCGATCCAGGCGATCTGCCCGAACGCGATCGCGTACGGCGACAGCGGCGTCGCGTACATCGCGTGGTAGCGGCGGTTCCAGCGGAACCCGCCGAGGACCGGGAACGTGGCCTCGAACGTGGACCCCTGCATGACCGTCGACACGAGCAGCGCCGGGGCGAGGAACTGGATGTACGGGACGTCGATGGCGCCGCTGCCCGACGCGTCCACGAACCCGCCGAGCCCGATCCCCATCGCGACGAGGAACAGGACGGGCTGGGCGAACGACCCGAAGATCGACCCGCGCCAGGTCCGCAGGTAGAGCAGCCACTGGTGCTCGTACGCGGCGTACGCGCTCCGGAGCGAGCCCTGGAGCGGGATCGCCTTGCCGCGCAGCGGGCCCGCGGCCGCGGTCACTCGACGAGGCTCCGTCCGGTGAGCCGGAGGAAGACGTCCTCCAGCGACGATCGGCGGACGAGGACGGTCTCGGGCGCCAGGCCGCGCTGGTGGGCCGCGGCGGCCGCGGCCTCGCCGTCGTCCGAGTAGACGAGCACGCGGTCGGGCAGCAGCTCGATGCGCTCGCCGAGGCCCTCGAGCTGCCCGTCGAGCGTCTCCTGGACGCCGACCGGGAACCGGAGCTCGGTCACCTCGCGGGTCGAGTACTCCTCGATGAGCTGGCGCGGCGAGCCCTCCGCGACGATCCGGGCCTTGTCCATGACGACGAGCCGGTCGCACAGCTGCTCGGCCTCGTCCATGTAGTGCGTCGTCAGCACGAGCGTCACGCCGCGCTGCTTGAGCCGGTACAGCCGCTCCCAGAGCAGGTGGCGCGCCTGCGGGTCGAGGCCCGTCGTCGGCTCGTCGAGCAGCAGGATCGAGGGCTCGTTGATGAGCGCCCGGGCGATCGTCAGCCGGCGCTTCATGCCGCCCGAGAGCGGCTCGACCTTGTCGTTGGCACGCTCGGTGAGCTGGGCGAACTCGAGCAGCTCGTCGCCGCGCCGCGCGGCCTCCTTGCGCGACAGGCCGAAGTAGCGGCCGTAGATCACGAGGTTGTCCTTGACCGACAGCTCCGTGTCCAGGGTGTCCTGCTGGGGCACGACGCCGAGGCGCCCGCGGATCCGCGGCCCGTCGGTGACCGGGTCGAGGTCGAGGATCCGGAGCGTGCCCGCGGTGACCGGCGAGACGCACGCGACCATCCGCATCGCCGAGGTCTTGCCGGCGCCGTTCGGGCCGAGGAAGCCGAAGCTCTCGCCGGGCGCGACGTCGAAGTCGATCCCGTCGACGGCCGTGAGCTCGCCGAATCGCTTCGTCAGGCCTCGGGCGTGGATGAGCGGCGTGGGAGCGGGTTGTTCCGACATGGGCGGCACATGGTACCGCCCGACTCCAGCCATCTCCTGTCAGGAATTGGCGGGCGCCGGTGACTCGTCGGGGTGCTCGCTCGCGTGGACGATGTGCGCGAACTCCTTCCACAGGAGGACGACGAGGATCGCCGAGCCCGCGAAGCCGAACCAGAACGGCGCGGTGATCCCGAACTGCCGGGCGAGCAACCCCCCGATCGGCGTGCCCACCACGATGCCGGCCATGACGGCCACGTGGTACACGCTCGTGACCCGCCCGAGGAGGGCATCCGGGACGGCCCGCTGCCGGATCGCGGTGGCGGTCGTCCCCCACACGAACGCGTGCGCGCCGAACACCGTGAACGTGACGAGGGCGACGGCCGGCAGCGTCGTGAGCGCGAGCACGAGGTGGGTGCACGTCTCGATGACCAGGCCCACCCGCATGATGTCGGCGAGCGAGAACCGCCGCTCGAGCCGCCCGTACGACACCGTGCCGGCGATCCCGCCGATCGCCATCGCGGTCGTGATCAGGCCGAAGCCGACCGCGGTCATGCCCAGCCGCTCCTGCGCGTACAGGACGAGCACGGACCAGGCCGCGCCGAAGGTGACGTTGAACGCGAGGATCGTGATCACGAGCGTCCGCATCGGCGGGTGGTCCCAGAGCCAGCGCAGGCCCTCGGCCATCTCGTGGCGCCAGTGGCGGCGCTCGACGACGGCCGGGCGCGTCCACGACCACCGAGTACACGACCCGCGACACCAGCACGGCACCGAGCAGGAACCCCGCCGCGTCAGCGATGAACGGCAGGGCCATCCCCGCGGCGAACATGAACGCGCCGATGGGCGGCGCCACGAGCTGGTTGGTCAGGAGCACCGAACCCGTGATGCGCGCGTTCGCGATGCCCAGGTCCTCGCGCCGGACGAGCCGCGGCAGGATGCTCGCGCTGCCGATGTCCGCGAACGTCTCCGCCGTCCCGAGCGCGAACAGCGCGGCCAGCACGACCCAGATGCTGACGACGTGGGTCGCGACGCTCGCGGCGAGCAGCGCGAGGACGATCCCCCGGACGACGTTGACCACGGCCATGAGCCGGACCCGGTCGACGCGGTCCGCCACGACGCCGGCGGCGAACCCGAACAGCAGCACCGGGAGGTTCTGGGCGAGCACCGCCATCGAGACGATCAGCGGGTCGCGGGTCTGGCTCGCGACGAGGAGCGGCCCGGCGGCCAGCGCGATGCCGTCGCCGGTGTTGGTGACGACCGACGTGAGGAGCAGCAGGCGGAACGAGCGACCGAGCCGCGGCGGCGCGACGGCGTCCGCGGCCCGGCCGAGGGGATTCGGCACCGCGGGAGTCTACGGTGCGACCCCGTCGGGGGCCATCGGACATTCGACGCAGCGTGCGTCAGGCGGGCGGGACGGTGCCCTCGTGGAGCGTCACGATCCCGCCGGTGAGGCCCTGCCAGCGGACGTCCACCAGGCCGGCCTCGCCCATGATCTCGGCGATCCGCTCGGGCGACGGGTAGGCCTGGACGGACTTCACGAGATAGCCGTACGCGGAGCCCTGGCCCGCGAGGCGGCCGATGACGGGCACGATCCGGTCGAACCACCAGCGCATGAACCGCGACAGCCGGCTGCGCGGCCGGGCGATCTCGAGGCACAGGACCCGGCCCCCGGGCCGGACGGAGCGGGCCATCTCCGCGAACCCCTGTCGGTAGTCGGGGAGGTTGCGCATGCCGAAGGCGATCGTCGCGGCGTCGAAGGTGGCGTCCTCGGTGGGCAGGGCGAGCGCGTCGCCGACGACGTACTCGAGGCCCTGGCGACCGGCGTAGCGGTCCTGGGCGACGGCGATCATCCCGGGGCTCAGGTCCACGCCCAGCACCCGGCCGAACGGCGCCACCCGTGCGTGGAGGTCGGCCGCCACCTTGCCGGTGCCGCTCGCGACGTCGAGGGCCGCGTCGCCGGGGCGGAGGCTCGCCGCGGCGACCAGCTTCCCGCGCCAGCGCGGCTCCTGGAACGCGGAGATGAGCAGGTTCATGAGGTCGTAGCGGTTCGCGATCCGGTCGAACATGACCCGGACCTCGGTCGGCGCGGCGGCGTTGCCGGCCCCCGTGCCGGCGCCGGACGGCGTGTGGTCGGGCGGGAGGCTGTCGGTCATCGGGCGGGCTCCAGGGGGACGGCGGGCGCCGTGGTCGGGGGTGGTCCGGGGTCGGGATCGAGGCCGAGGCCGTCGCGGATCGCCGCGAGGACGGACGGCGGGTCGGTGATCGGCGATGGGTGGCGGAGGCCCTCGAGCGCCTGCAGGCGGGCGCCGGGGATCCGTCGGGCGAGCTCGGCGGCGATCGGGGCGTAGAACGGCTCGCTGTCGCCGCCCGTGAGGAGGAGCACCGGCGCCACGATCCGCGCGAGGCCGTCGGGGTCGAGGCCCGTGATGCACGCGTCGGCGAGCGCGCCGTCGCCCTCGCGGGCGAGGAACGTGCGGGCGCGCTCGGGCAGGCGGTCCCAGGACTCGGCGCCGGCGACGTGGCGGAGGAACGTCTCGGCCGCCAGCGGCGGGCCGCCCTCGTCGTGCGCACGCTGGGTGTCGGCGGCGACGCGGCGGAACCAGGCGATGCGCTCCGCGTCCGCGACCACGCCATAGGGCGGCTCGTAGGCGACCACGGCGTCGACCCGCGTCGGGTGGCGGGCGGCCATCTCGAGCGCGACCACGCCGCCCATGCTGATGCCGACGAACGGCGCGTGGCCGATCCCGCGGGCGTCGAGGTAGGCGCGGACGTCGTCGACGTGCATGGCGACATCGAGGGGACGGGGCCGGGCGAGGCGGCTGGAGCCCGAGCCGCGGCGGTCGATCGCGTGGACGGTGACGTCGCCCGGGGCGGCGATCGCGGCCGCCAGACGATCGAGCTGCTGCGCGGTGCTCAGGGTCCCGTGGAGGAGGATCACGGGCGTCGGGCCGGACCCGGTGACGCGCCAGCCGATGGCGTCGCCGTCCGGCCGGGCGAGCTCGCCGGCGGGTTCGCCGGCGAGGAGCGCGCGGACGGCGTCGCGGCGGAGCTTGCCGCCGGGCGTCCGCGGGAGGGCGTCGAGGCGAGTGAACGTCGCCGGGACCTTGAACCCGGCGAGGGACGCGCGGGCGTGGGTGGCGAGGGCGTCGTCGCCGGGGTCCGTCGCGCCGTCCGCGAGCACGACGGCGGCGACCGGGACCTGGCCCCAGGTCTCGTCCGGGCGCCCGACGACGGCCGCTGTCGCGATGGCCGGATGCGCCTCGAGCACCGCCTCCACCTCGCCGGGATCGATGTTCTCGCCGCCACGCACGATCCGGTCCGTGCGCCGGTCCACGACCACGAGCCGGCCGTCATCGTCGAGGCGGCCGAGGTCGCCGGTCCGGAACGGCTCGTCGGGTGCGGCCGGTGCTTCGCCCAGGTAGCCCGAGAACCGCGACGGCCCCGCGACGACGATCTCCCCCACCCCGTCCCGGCCCGGCTCGTCGATCGTGAGCGACATGCCGGGGAGCGGCCGCCCGTCCGCCGTGACGCCGGAGCCCATCTCCGAGAGGCCGTACGTCGTGACGACCGGCCAGCCGGCGCGCGTGGCGCGCTCGACGAGCGCGGCCGGGATCGTGCCGCCGCCGAGCAGGAGGGCGCGCACGGTTGGCGGCGGCGCGGCGTCGTTCGTGGCGTCGAGCAGCCGGACGAGCTGTCCCGGCACGAGCGAGACGTGGCTCGGCCCGCCATCGGCCTCCAGCGCCGCGATGAGCGCGTCCGGGTCCGTCGGCGGGAGCAGCGTCACGGGCACCCGATCACGGACGGCGCGCCACAGGATGCCGAGACCCGCGACATGCGCGAGCCCGAGCGGCATCGCCCAGCCCGTGACGGGTGGGAGGACCGCGAGCCAGGCATCCGCGCTCGCCGCCATCGCCCGACCGGACAGGACCACGCCCTTCGGTCGCCCGGTCGTGCCCGACGTGAGGACGACGACGACCGGGGCCTCGGGATCGGGGTCGAGCGGCGTGTGTGCTGCCCCCGTGGCTGCCGCCGCGTCGCCGTCACGCAGCACGAGCGCCGGCGCGAGCACCTCGAGTGCCGCGTCCGTCTCGCGGGTCGTCAGGCCAGACGGGATCAGCGCAGCCACCGCGCCGGCGCGCAGCACGCCGATGATCGCCGCCACGAGCTCACCCGAGGGCGGCATCGCGAGGGCAACCCGTTCGCCGGGACCGACGCCGCGCTCGCGCACCGTCGCCGCCCACGCATCGGCCCGCGCCGACAGCTCCGCCCACGATATGACGCGAGTGTCATCGCGGATGGCGATGGCCTCGGGCGCCTCGGCGGCATGCCGCTCCACGAGTCCCGGCAGCGACCACGTCATGCGTCGTCCACCGCGTACCGGTCGACCGCCGCCTCGTCGACGACGACCCCCAGCCCGCCCGACCCTTCCGCGAACGGCGCCCGGATCCGCCCGTCCGCGATCACGAGCGGCTCGAGCAGCAGGTCGTGGACGAGGACGCCCGCCGTCGCGAGCCCGTGGTCGCGCTCCGCGGCCGGCCACCCGTCCACGTCCGGGAGCGCGGCCGCGCACGCGACCGCGGCCGCGAGCCCGAACCCGGTCTCGAACAGCGACGAGATCACGACGGGCACGCCCGCCTCGGCGGCGACGGCCGAGATCGCTGCCGCGGCACCCGGACCGCCGACCCGTGCGAGCTTGACGACGAGCACGTCGGCCGCCCCGTGCTCCACGAGCGTGATCGCCGTCTCCGGGGAGGTGACGGCCTCGTCGGCCGCGATCGGCACGCCGGTCGCCTCCCGGAGCGCGGCCGCGCCGCCGCGAGCGCCGATCGGCAGCGGCTGCTCCACGTACTGGATCCCGATCGGCTCGAGGAGTCGTAGGCGCTCCAGGGCGCCCTCGAGCTCCCAGGATCCGTTCGCGTCGAGGCGGATCGCGACCCGCGGCCCGACGGCCTGGCGGACCGCCCGCACCCGGTCCACGAGCGTGCTCGCGCGCTCCGCGGCGCCTGCCTTGAGCTTGAGCGTCCGGTACCCGGCCCCGACCGCGGCCGCCGCGGCGACGACCGTCTCGTCGATCCCGTCGACCGGGATCGTCGCGTTGACGCCGACCCCGGCGCGGATCGCCGCGGCGACGGGCTCGGGCGGCGGCGCGAGGTCGAGCACGGCGCCGCCGAGCCCGGACGCGAACGCATGACGAACGTGATCGGGCACGCCTTCGCCTGGCCCCTCGAGGAGCTGCTGGACGTACCCGGTCAGGTCCGCGGTCCGGAGCGATGCGTCGATCGGCGCCTCCCCGATCCCTCGCGCGCCCTCCTCGGAGCGGATCTCCACGAGCAGCGACTCGCGCGCGGCCCACGTGCCCGCCGCCGTCTCGAATGGCACGCGGAACGGGACGCGGACCCGCCGGACGCCGAGCGCGGCCGTCATGCCGCGACCCCGCCGCCCACGGCCAGCCCCACCGCGAACAGCAGCCCGAACACGAGCGACAGCCGGGCGGTCCCCTTGAGCACGAGGTTGAGCTGGCGCGGCTCGTCGAACGTCGCCACGGTCCGGAGGAGCGGCCGCGCCATCGGCAGCGTCAGCAGCGGCAGCGCGGTCACGAACGCGAGGCCCCACGGCTCCCCCGCCGGCCGCGCGCCGAGGACCCATGCGACGGCGAGCACCACCGGCACGGCGTACGCGATCCCCAGGAGGACGCCGTACTCCGCCTGCGTCCGCCGCCTGCCGAGGACCACCGCGAGCGTCCGCTTGCCGGCAGCGGTGTCGGTCGGGATGTCGCGCAGGTTGTTGACGACGAGGATCGCGGTGATCAGGAGGCCCGGCGGGATCGCCGCCGCGAAGAACACGCCGTCGAGCCGGAGCGCCTGGAGATACGCCGTCCCGACGACGGCGACCAGGCCGAAGAACAGGAACACGAACACCTCGCCCAGCGCCCGGTACCCGTACGGGAACGGCCCGCCCGTGTACGCGAGCGCCGCGACCATCGCCGCCGCCCCGAGCGCGACGAGCACCCAGCCGCCGATCGTCGCGAGCCACAGCCCGACGAGGCCGGCGAGCAGGAGGACGACGCCGATCGCGATCTCCAGCTGGCGCTCCGTCACCAGTCCCGCGGCCGCGACCCGCAGCGGCCCCTGCCGCGCGTCGGTGTCGGCGCCGCGCCGGAAGTCGGACAGGTCGTTCGCGAAGTTGGCCGCGACCTGGAGCAGCAGCGCCACGGCGATGCAGCCGAGCGCGGTGTCGAGGCGGAACGGCGTCCCCACGGCGAGCGCCGCGCCGAGCCCGACGAGCACGCCGGCGACCGCGGCCGGGAGCGTCGCGGGGCGCGCGGCGACGATCCAGATCCGGAAGCCCGAGGGCCGGGGCGCGGCCGGGGAGGCGGCGGTCATGCTCACGGGCGGCGCGGGTACTTGCGGTAGTCGGGGCGTCGCTTCTCGAGGAACGCGGTGCTCCCCTCGTGCGCCTCGTCGGTCGTGTAGTACAGGCCCGTCGCGTTGCCCGCGAACTCCTGGAGCCCGGCCAGCCCGTCGGTCGCGACGAGGAACGACGACTTGAGGAAGCGGATCGCCGTCGGGCTCATCTCGAGGATCTCGTCGGCCCACTGGACGCCCTCGGCCTCGAGGTCCGCGAGCGGCACGACCTTGTTCACGAGGTTCATCGCCATCGCCTCGGCCGCCGTGTACTGGCGGCACAGGAACCAGATCTCCTTCGCCTTCTTGTCGCCCACGAGCCGCGCGAGGAGGCCCACGCCGAACCCGGCATCGAAGCTCCCGACCCGCGGCCCGACCTGCCCGAAGATCGCGTTCTCGCTCGCGATCGACATGTCGCACACGACGTGGAGCACGTGGCCGCCGCCGATGGCGTAGCCGTTCACGAGGGCGATCACCGGGATCGGCAGCGAGCGGATCTGGCGCTGGAGGTCGAGGACGTTGAGCCGGGCCACGCCGTCCGAGTCCAGGTAGCCGCCGCCGTGGCTCTTGTACTTCTGGTCGCCGCCCGAGCAGAACGCCATGTCGCCGGCGCCCGTGAGCAGGACGCAGCCGACGGACGGGTCGTCGCGGATCCGGGCGAACGCGTCGATGAGCTCGCGCACGGTCTGCGGCCGGAACGCGTTGCGGACCTCCGGGCGGTCGATCGTGACCTTGGCGATGCCGGTGCCCGAGTGCTCGTAGCGGATGTCCTTGTACTCGACGACGGGCGTCCAGGCGACGGGATCGGTCATGCGGCGGGGTCCTCCTCCAGGAAGTCGAGCACGTGGGTGCGGAAGGCGTCGGGCTGCTCGTCGTGCGGGGTGTGGCCGGCGCCGTCGACGACGACGAGCCGCGCCCCGGGGATCCCCGCCGCGACCCGGGCGGCGCGCGGCCGGCCGGCGTCGTCGAGCGCGCCCGCGAGCACGAGCGTCGGCGCGGTCACGAGCGCGAGGCGGTCGAACAGCGGCTCCATCGCGCCCTGGCCGGCCCCACGCAGGCTCGCGGCGAGCCCCGATGGGGTGTTCGAGCGGCGCATCGCGCGGATCCGGTCGCGGCGCTCGGTGGGGAGCGCGGCGTGGGTGTGGAAGATCGGGTGGTGCTCCCACTCGTCGACGAACGAGGCGATCCCGTCGCGCTCGATCCGGTCGGCCAGCGCCTCGTCGGCTGCGCGGCGCTCGGCCCGGGCATCGGCGGCCTCGATGCCGGCGCTCGGGCTCTCGAGGACGAGGCGCGCGACGGCGGACGGGTGGACGACGGCGAGCCTGAGCGCGACACGCGCGCCGAGGCTGTACCCGACGACGTCGGCGGGGGTGGCGCCGTGGGCGTCAAGCAGCGTCGCCAGCGCGTCCGCGGCGTGCTCGACGGAGGCGTCATCCGCCGATACGGCCGATGTGCCGCCGTGCCCCGGCAGGTCCGGGACGATGAGCCGGTGGCCGGCCCCGAGACCGTCGAGCAGCTCGTCCCACGCGGCCCCGGTCCCGGTGAACCCGTGGAGCAGCACGAGCGGGCGTCCCGATCCGTGGACCCGGAGCGCCCAGGCCGGCGCGTTCGCCGCCGAGGTCATGCCGGCACCGCCGTCGCCAGCGCGCGTGCGACGACCGCCGCCACGCCCCGGTGGAGCTCGACGTTGCGGTCGCGGTTGGTGCGCAGCTCGATGACGCGGACGCCCGGCCGCCCGACGGAGTCCGCGATGGCCGCGGCCAGGTCGGCGTTGCCCGCCACCAGGACGTGCTCGCCGCCGAGCGCGCCGACGATCGGCGCGACGTCCACCCCGTGCGGCGTCCCGAACAGCTCCTCGTAGTGCTCCGGGAGGCCGGAGCCGGGCGGCGTGCCCGGCTGCGCCTGGGGCAGGAACGAGAAGATGCCGCCGCCGTCGTTGTTCACGAGCACGATCGTCGCGGACAGGCCGTGGAGCTTCGCCGCGAGCAGCGCGTTGAGGTCGTGGAGGAACGACACGTCCCCGACGACGAGCGCGACCGGCCCGGGCGCGACCGCCGCCGAGCCGAGCGCGGTCGACACGACGCCGTCGATCCCGTTCGCGCCGCGGTTGGAGCGGACCGTGATCGCCCGCCCGGTCGACGGCAGCCACCCGTCGAGGTCGCGGACCGGCATCGAGTTGCCCGCCCACAGGACGGCGCCGTCGGGGAGCGCCTCGGCGAGGGCCGGGAACGGGGAGCCCTCGAACGGCTCGTCGAGCGCCGCCAGCCAGCCGTCCATCGCGCGGGCGGCGGTCCGCTCCGCCTCGGTCCAGTCGCGGGTCCACGTGCCGCGGCGCACGGAGCTGCCGAGACGCACCGTGAGCGCGCGGGCGGTCGCCGCGGCGTCGGCGTGGACGAACATCGCCGGGAGCAGCGCGGGCTCGCGCCAGCCGCCGTCGCCGTCGATCACGACGAGCCCCGGCCGGGTCCGCTCGAGGAGCTGGAGGATCGGCTTGGACGTGGGCATCGCCCCGGTCCGGATCACGAGGTCCGGGCGATGGGCCTCGATCCAGCCGCCGGGACGCACGAGCTGGTCCGCCCGGGTGACGACGAGCGACCGGTCGTGGGGACCGGTGCGCAGCCCGGACAGCGGGTCGGCGAGGATCGGGAAGCCGGTCGCCCGAGCCAGTCCCGCGAGGGCCTCGGGCAGCTCCGCGTCGTCGTCCGGCCCGGCGACGATGAGCCCGCGGGCCGTCCGACCGAGGAGCCCGGCGAGCTCGGCGAGCAGGTCGTCGTCGAGGATCGGCCGCCCGGCGATGGCGCTCGTGAACGGCGCGGCGAGGGGCGCATCGGCGCCGTTGGTGCCGTCTTCGGACCCCGCGAGCGGCCCGTCGGGGAGCAGCGGCTCGCGGAACGGGACGTTGACCTGGACCGGTCCCGCGGGCCCGGCGGCGGCGGTCGCGACGGCGCGGCCCGCGACGGATCGGACGTGCGCCTCGGTCGCCGGGTCGCCGTCGAACAGCGGCAGCTCCGTGTACCACTTGGCATGGACGCCATACAGGTGGTCCTGGTCGATGGTCTGGGGCGCGCCGCGGTCGCGGAGCTCGGGCGGGCGGTCCGCGGTCAGCACGACGAGCGGGACACGCGAGAGGCTCGCCTCGACGACGGCCGGGCCGAACTCCACGGTCGCCGTCCCGGACGTCGCGAGCAGGACGACGGGGCGGCCGCTCGTGCGGGCCATGCCGAGGGCGAAGAAGCCGGCGGCACGCTCGTCGAGGAGGACGCGGACCCGGAGGCCGGGCGCGGCGCGGAGCGCCAGGGCGAGCGGCGTCGAGCGCGACCCGGGACACACGACGGCGTCGGTGACCCCGGCCGCGACGAGCTCGGCCGCGAACGCGCGCAGGAGCCGGGCGTCGCTCACGCGTCCTCCCCCGGGATGCCCAGCGCCGAGATCACGGCCTGCAGCTTGATCCGCGACTCCTCCCACTCCTGGTCCGGGTCGGAGTCCGCCACGATCCCGCAGCCCGCGAACAGCGTCGCCCGGGTCCGGTCGACGATCCCGCACCGGAGGGCGACGCACAGCTCGCCGTCGCCGTCGGCCCCGAGCCAGCCGATCGGGCCCGCGTACCAGCCGCGGTCGAAGCCCTCGTGCTCGTCGATGAGCGCGAGCGCGACGTCCCGCGGGTCGCCGCCGACGGCCGGGGTCGGGTGGAGGCGCTCGCCCAGGGCCAGCAGGCCGTGGCCCTCGGGGACCGTGCCCGAGATCTCGGTCACGAGGTGCTGGACGTAGCGGAGGGTCATGACGCCGGGCTCGGGCGCGACCGCGAGCGAGTCCGAGACCGGCGCGAGCAGGCCACGGATCGCGTCCACGACGATCGCGTGCTCCTCGCGGTCCTTCTCGCTGGCGAGGAGCCGGCGGCCGAGCTCGGCGTCCTCCTCGGGGCCCGCCCCGCGGCGGATCGTGCCCGCGACGGCGACGGTGTGGAACGTGCGGCCCTCGGTCCTGACGAGCCGCTCCGGCGTGGCGCCGAGGAACGTCCGTCCATCGCGCCGGAACGCGTAGGTCGTGCTCTCGGGCGCGCTCACCGACAGGCGGCGGAGGGCGTTGACGACGTCGAGCTCGACGGGCGAGCGCATGCCGACCCGCCGCGCGAGCACCACCTTGTCGATCCGGCCGCGGCCGACCGCGCCGGCGAACATGCCGACGAGGCGCTTGAAGACGTCCTTCGACGGCTGCTCGTCCGCGACCACGAGCGGCGCGAACACGGGCATCGCGACGATCCCGTTGGGGCTCGGGGCGAGCTCGCGGGCGCGTTCGAGGAGCGATCGCCACAGTCGCTCGAGGTCGCGCGGGTCCGCGTCGCCGCCGACGACCGATGCGGTGACGGTCGACCCGGTGGGCGACACGGCCAGGGTGAGCGACGGGAGCACGAGCGAGCTCGCCCCGAACGGCGCCCACGCGTCGTCTGCCGCAGGCTCGCGGCCGGTGAAGCCCATCGCGCCGAGCAGGACCGGGCCGGTGCCGCGTGCGCCATCGGGTGCCCGGTCGAGGCGCGCACCCGCGAGCAGCGCCCGCCACGCCGCCTCGGCCGCATGGAACCGTCCCTCGCCCGAGGGCTCCGTCGCCCATGCCCGACCGATGCCGACGAACGCCGACCCCTCCGACGGGCGGAGCCACAGCGCGGCCTCGAGCCCGACCTCGACGGCGGCGGCGTAGAGCGAGACGGGATCGGCGGCCGGCGCCGGCAGGGTCGCGGAGACGAGCGTCGGGGCGTCGCCATCGCTTGCCGTCGTGTGTCGTCGTCGCGAGGAGCGCGGCCAGGCGCTCGCCGAGGCCGGCGCCGGTGTCGATGCGCGGGTCGCGGGTCGCGGTCATCGGCCGGTCGCCTTCCCGGCCTTCGGGACCTCGGGGAAGGACCAGCCGGGCTCGGGCAGCGGCACCTCGCCGATCCGGGCCTCGGGCACGCCCGCGGACCGCAGCAGCGTCGCGCGGAGGGCCGGGTACGCCTCCTCGAGGCCGGCCGCGTCGTCGGCGAGGAGCCACCGGGCGACCACCTCGTTGATCGCGCCGAACCAGGCGATCGAGGTGATCCGCGTGTCGATCGGCGGGATCGCGCCCGCGGCGACGGCGTCGTCGAGGTAGCCCTGGATCAGCGTCGCGAACCGCGCGTGGAGGGCGTTCGTCTCGGCCTGGAACACGCGCCCCGCGCCCACCGTGTCGAGGAACAGCAGCCGCGCCATCGTGCGGTGGCCGGCGAACGTCGTGAGGACCGTGTGGATCGCCGCCTCGGCGCGGGCGACGGGCTCCGTCTCGAGCGCGACCGCCTTCTCGACCCGCGCGACCAGCTTGTCCGCGGTCGTCTCCATGAGCTCGCGGAAGATCGCTTCCTTGGTCGGAAAGTGGAAGTAGATGCCGCCCTTCGACGTCTCGGCCGCGCCCGCGATGTCGTCCACGGCGGTGTCGCGATAGCCGCGCGTCGCGAACGCGTGGAACGCGGCGTCGAGGATCCGCTCGCGACGGCTGCGGCTCTGTTCGGCGGGATCGGGACGGCTCATCGGGTGCTCTCTCGACGGTCCTGGCGATGCGACCGACCGACCAGTCGGTCGGTTCCCGGGCATCGTACTCCATCTCCACGAAGAACGTGCGCCCGCGACGTATCGAGTTTCGCCGGGAGTGCTCGCGAGCCCGCGTTTCCCCCACTCAGTCCTGGCGCGGGTGCAACGCGCCGGATCCGACCGGAAACCACCGTATTCCGGCCGTCTCAGTACTCACACGGGTACCGCGGCCCGGATCGCGACGTTCGAACCGCGTGGGTACTAAACGGGGGAAACCGGGAACTGGGACGACGAACGACCCTACCGCGCCCCGCGACCCCCCAGCCGCTCGAGCAGGTCGTCCTTGCCGATGAGGATCACCTCGTCGCCGGCCTGCACCAGCTCGTCCTGCGTCGGGTTCACGGTCACGGCGTCGCCGCGTCGGATGGCGACGGCGGTCAGGCCGCCGTCGAGGTCGCTCAGCGGATGGCCGACCCAGCGCTCCGACGGCCGCACCCGCACGATCCCGAAGCGCGGCCCGACGTCCAGGTAGTCGACGATGTCGGGCATCGCGAACGAGTGCGCCACGCGCTGTCCCATCTCGCGCTCGGCGAACACGACCCGGTCCGCCCCGACCCGCTCGAGGATCGCGCCGTGGAGCGTCGAGCCCGCCTTCGCGATGACGTTGCCCACGCCGAGCTGCTTGAGCGCCATCACGGCGAAGACGCTCGCCTCGACGCCGTCGGAGATCCCGACGATCGCGTGCTCGAAGTCGGCGGCGCCGATCGCGCGCAGCGCGGCCTCGTCGGCGGCGTCGAGCTGGACCGCGTGGGTCACGTCCGGCGCGATCTCGTTGATCACCGTCTCGCTCGTGTCCACGGCGAGCACCTCGTGCCCCAGCGCCATGAGCTCCCGTGCGGCGGCGGCGCCGAAGCGCCCGAGGCCGATGACGAGGACCGACGTCTTCATGGGTCTCCTTTGCGGTCAGCCGATGCGGATCGTCTCGACGGCCGGCCGGTACGACACCGGCTTCGCGCGAGCCGAGAGGGCGAGGACGAGCGTGAGCGGCCCGAGGCGGCCGAAGAACATGGCGAGGGCGAGCGTCAGCAGCGCCGGGTCACCCAGCGTGGGCGTGATCCCGGTGGTATGGCCGACGGTACCGAACGCCGAGACCACCTCGAAGGCGATCGAGAGGAACGTTGCGCGCCCGCCGAGGACCTCGAGCAGGAGCGTGGCCCCGAACACGACGGCGACGGCGAGGAGCGCGATCGACAGCGCGCGGAACACGACCTCGTTGGTGACGCGCCGTCCGAACGCCTCGGTGAACGACCGGCCGCGGACGGTGGAGATGATCGTGAACAGGAGGATCGCGAAGGTCGTCACCTTGATCCCGCCTGCCGTGGAGCCGGACGCACCGCCGATGAACATCAGGGCGATCGCGGTCACGAGGCTGGAGTCGGTGAGGCTGCCGATCGGGATCGTGCTCATGCCCGCCGACCGGAACGCGACCGACTCGAACAGCGCGTTGAGCGGCCGCTGGACCGGGTCGATCGCGCCGAGCGTGTGCGGGTTGCCCCACTCGAACGCGAGCAGCGCGAGCGTCCCGCCGGCGAGGAGCACCGCCGACGTCACCAGGACGAGCTTCGTCTCGAGCGCGAACCGGGTCCAGCGGCGCTTGTCGATCACGTCGCCCACGATCGCGACGCCGAGCCCGCCGAGGACGATCAGCACGCCGAGCGGGACGAACACGACCGGGTCGTCCGCGAAGCCGTTGAGGCTCTGGAAACTCCCCATCAGGTCGAAGCCCGCGTTGTTGAAGGCGGAGACGGTGTGGAACAGCCCGTGCCACGCCGCGCGGGCCGGGTCCCCGTAGCGGAGCAGGAACGCGCCCGTCATGACGACGGTGCCGATCCCCTCCGCGAGGAGCGTGAAGACCGCGACCCGCCGGAGGACCGTCCGCACCGAGCCGAGGTCGCGGGCGCCGGCGGACTCCTGGGCGACGATCCGGTCGCTGAGCGCCGTGCGGCGGCCCACCAGGAGGAGGAGCAGGAGCGTCGACCCGGTCATGAAGCCGAACCCGCCGAGCTGGATGAGGGCGAGGATGACGACCTGCCCGAACGGGCTCCAGTGCGTCGCCGTGTCCACGACGACGAGCCCCGTGACGCACACCGCGGACGTCGCCGTGAACAGGGCCGTGATCGGGTTCGTCCACGAGCCGTCCACCGAGGCGATGGGCAGGATCAGCAGCCCGGTGCCGATCGCGATGAGGACGAGGAACCCGAGCGCGAGGACGAGCGCGGGACGGCGGGGCGCCCGCTTGACGACGCGTCCGACCTCGAGCGCGAACCGCCGCGGGCGTGGTCCGTCGGCCCGCGTGCCCGCGGCACCCGGTCGACCATCCTGCCGCAACGCCATGTCGCCGAGTCTAGCGGCGCGGGGACGTGCGGTTCTGCTTGTCGTTCGGGGCGATACTGTCGCGATGTACCGGACCTCCGCGGCCGACGACGGCGCGCGACCCCCACACGTGACCGCGACGATCGCGCTCGTCCGGGACATCGCCCGTGATCGGCGGACGGAAACCCATCTCGGGCCGCAAGCCGGGCGACCGACGCGTCCGCGTGGAACGGCCGCACACGGCGTACTTCCGCTACACCGGCGTCAACCAGCTGGTCGCCAAGCCGTCCGCCAACGTCCCGCGCACGCCGCTCGGGCGTGGCCTGCTGCGCGCCAAGTCGTGGCTCATCGGCCGTCCGCTGGCCAACGAGGAGGAGGCCGGCGAGCGCCTGTCGAAGCGCCTCGCCCTGCCGATCTTCAGCTCGGACGCGATCTCGTCCTCCGCGTACGCGACGGAGGAGATCCTGCGCGTGCTCGTCGTCGGCGGTGCGGCGGCATTCCTGCTCAGCGTCGAGGTCGCCGCGGCGATCGCCGTGATGCTCGCCGTCGTCGCGATCTCGTACCGCCAGGTCTGCCGGGCGTTCCCCAACGGCGGCGGCGCGTACGCCGTCGCCCGCCAGGAGCTCTCGCCGTTGCTCGGGCTCGTCGCCGCCGCGGCGCTGCTCATCGACTACGTCATGACCGTCGCGGTGTCGACCTCGTCCGCGGTCGAGCAGCTGATCTCGATCAACCCCGGGATCAACGACTTCCGGGTCCAGCTCGCGGTCGTGGCGATCACCCTCATCACGATCGCCAACCTGCGCGGCCTCCGCGAGTCGGGGAACATCTTCGCGATCCCGACCTACCTGTTCGCCGTCCTGGCACTGGCGATCGTCGCGATCGGCGCGGTCCACATCCTCACCGGCTCGGCGACCACCCTGCCGCCGCACCCCGAGGCCGTGCCCATGGGCACCGAGGCGATCGGCATCTTCCTCGTCCTGCGGGCCTTCGCCAGCGGCTCGGTCGCGCTCACCGGCGTCGAAGCCGTCGCCAACGGCGTGCCGGCATTCAAGCCGCCCGAGGCGAAGAATGCCGCGAACACGCTCGTGATCATGGCGGTCCTGCTCGCCGTGCTGTTCATCGGGATCACGATCGTCGCCGACGCGTACCAGATCGTCCCGTCGGTGGAGGGCTCGGGCGGGCCGACCGTCATCGCGCTCGTGGCGCAGACCGCGTTCGGCAACGACAGCCCGCTGTACTACACCTTCCAGATCGCGACGGCCCTGATCCTGTTCCTCGCCGCCAACACCTCGTTCAACGCGTTCCCCCGCCTCGCGGCGCTGCTCGCCGAGGACGGCTACATGCCCCGCCAGTTCTCGTTCCGCGGCGATCGGCTCGCGTTCTCGTGGGGGATCATCCTGCTGTCGACGGTGGCGGTCGCGCTGCTGGTCGCGTTCGGCGGTGTCACGACCCTGCTCATCCCGCTGTACTCGGTCGGCGTGTTCGTATGCTTCACGTTGAGCCAGGGCGGCATGGTCCTCCACTGGCTGCGGAACCAGGAGTCGGGCTGGCGCCGGCGACTGACGATCAACGCCTTCGGCGCCGTGCTGACCGGCGTCGTGCTCGTCGTCGTGACGGCGGTGAAGTTCACGTCCGGCGCGTACCTCGTCGTGATCCTCATCCCGGTGCTCGTCGGGATGATGCTGTTCATCCATCGCCAGTACTCGGCATCGGCACGCCAGCTCGCCATCCGCGACGACTTCGTGGCGGCCGCCCCCAACCGCGAGGAGCGGGCGATCGTCCCCGTGCCGGGGCTCAACCGCGCGGTGATCCGGGCCGTGAACGTCGCCCGGTCGATCACGCCCCAGGTGATCGCGGTCTACATCTCCGCGGACGCGGAGGCGACAGCCGAGATGCGCGAGAAGTGGGAGCGCCACGTGCCGGGCGTCGACCTGGTCGTCGTGGAGTCGCCGTACCGGGCGCTGGCCGGGCCGCTCTCCGCATACCTCGAGGTCCTCGACCGCGCCTGGCCGCCCGACAAGCCCGCCCCGATCACGTTCGTCGTGGTCCCCGAGTACGTCGCCCGCCACTGGTGGGAGCGGATCCTCTACAACCAGTCGGCCCGCCACCTGCGCACGATGCTGCTCGGTCGCCCGCACACGGTCGTCGTCGACGTCCCCTACCGCCGCGACGACCACGTCCGCGAGGAAGGCCCGGCCGACACCGCGGCGTGAGTCGCGGGTGATCGGCAGGTAAGCGTCCGGCGCCATCCTCGCTCGATGGACGCGATCCGGTTCGGGCTCGGCATCCGCGCGCTCCGCCGACGGCGTGGCTGGACCCAGGCCGAGCTCGCGACAGCCGCCGGGCTCTCGCAATCCGCGATTTCACGCGTCGAGCGTGGGGTAGCCGACCGCCTGACAGTCCGCTCACTTGACCGGGTAGCCGGCGCGATCGGCGCCCGCATCCGCATCACGGTTCTCGCCGACGGAGAGAACCTCGATCGGCTCCTCGACCGCGACCACGCCGCGCTCGTCGAGCAGGTCACACGGCTGCTGCTCGCACGTGGTTGGGAGGTCGCGCCAGAGGCGACCTTCAGCATCTACGGGGAGCGTGGCTCGATCGACGTGCTCGCGTTCCACCCGCCAACGGGATCGCTCCTCGTCATCGAGGTGAAGAGCGCGATCCCCGACGTCCAGGCGACGATCGCCGGCATCGACCGGAAGGTGCGCCTCGCCGCGCAGGTTGCTCGCGACCGTGGGTGGCACGTCAGCTCAGTCTCTCGATGGCTGGTCGTACCGGACACGACGACCACGCGGCGGCGGCTGGAACAGCACGCCGCGACGTTCCGCGCTGCACTCCCCGGCCGGACGGTTGCGATGCGCCAGTGGGCCGCGAACCCCGTTGGCACCGTCGCCGGGATCGTGTTTCTCCCATCCAGTCCCCAGCCGGGTCGAAACGACCGCCGTCGCGCCAAAACCGCCGATTCCGCCACCGCCAAGTCTCGACACGGCTAGCCGGGTCCGGATCGGGCGCGACGACCCGTGTGGGTGCTAATCGGTGGAAATTAGCGGACGGCGGGCGCGGGCGCCGGCGCGAGAGACGAAGAACGGCCCGCCGGGCGAACCCGGCGGGCCGTGCAATGAACGAACTGAGCGGAGGCTAGACCTCCTTGAACTCGCCCTCGACCGCCTCCTCGGCGTCGGCGGCCGGAGCGGCGTCCTCGGACGGGGCCTCCCCGTTCGGGGCTTCCCCCTGGGTGCCGTCGCCCGAGAAGCCGTCCCCGGCATCGGCCGCGGACGCCTGGTAGGCGGCCGTGGAGATGCGCGAGAGCGTCTCGACGAGCGTGGACATCCCGGTCTGGATCGGCGCGATGTCCGAGCCCTTGAGCGCCTCGCGGAGGTCGGTGACCTGGGTCTCGACCGCCGCCCGGTCCTCGGACGACACCTTGTCGCCGAGGTCCTTGATCGTGCGCTCGGCCTGGTAGGTCAGCTGCTCCGCCTGGTTGCGGATCTCGACCTCCTCGCGCCGCTTCTTGTCCTCGTCCGCGTGCATCTCGGCGTCACGGACCATCTGGTCCACGGCGC
The DNA here is from genome assembly GCA_963768035.1 of uncultured Chloroflexia bacterium. Taxonomy (GTDB): domain Bacteria; phylum Chloroflexota; class Limnocylindria; order Limnocylindrales; family CSP1-4; genus CAIXZV01. Next base: position 322,690 of record CAVYGJ010000002.1, on the reverse strand, counting down.
TCTTGTCGAGCATCGACGAGGCCGTGATCCGGACCTGCTGCTCCTTGCCCGTCGCCCGGTCCTTCGCCTTGACGTCGAGGATGCCGTTCGCGTCGATGTCGAACGTGACCTCGACCTGCGGGATGCCGCGCGGTGCCGGCGGGATCCCGTCGAGGATGAACCGGCCGAGCGTCTTGTTGTCCGCGGCGAAGTCGCGCTCGCCCTGGAGGACGTGGATCTCGACCTGGCTCTGGTTGTCAGAGGCCGTCGAGAACACCTGCGACTTCGACGTCGGGATCGTCGTGTTGCGGTCGATCAGCCGGGTCATGACCCCGCCGAGGGTCTCGATGCCCAGCGACAGCGGCGTCACGTCGAGGAGGAGGACGTCCTTCACCTCGCCGCCGAGCACGCCGGCCTGGATCGCCGCCCCGATGGCCACGACCTCGTCCGGGTTGACGCCCTTGTGGGGCTCCTTGCCGCCGAACATCGCCTTGACGGCCTCGACGACCGCGGGCATGCGGGTCATGCCGCCGACGAGGATCACCTCGTCGATGTCGCCGGCCTTCAGGCCCGCGTCCTTGAGCGCGGCGATGACCGGCGCCTTCGTCTGGATGATGAGGTCGCCGACGAGGTCCTCGAGCTTGGCCCGGGTCAGGTTCATCACGAGGTGCTTCGGCCCGGAGGCGTCGGCGGTGATGTACGGGAGGTTGATCTCGGTCGACGCGGTGGACGACAGCTCGATCTTCGCCTTCTCGGCGGCCTCCTTGAGGCGCTGGAGGGCCTGCTGGTCCTTGGCCAGGTCGATGCCCTGGTCCTTCTTGAACTCGGTCAGCAGCCAGTCGATGACGCGCTGGTCGAAGTCGTCGCCGCCGAGGTGGGTGTCGCCGTTCGTGGCCTTGACCTCGAACACGCCCTCGCCCAGCTCGAGGATCGAGATGTCGAACGTGCCGCCGCCCAGGTCGTAGACCGCGACCTTCTCGTCGGCCTTCTTGTCGAGGCCGTACGCGAGGGCCGACGCGGTCGGCTCGTTGATGATCCGCTTGACGTCGAGGCCGGCGATCCGGCCGGCGTCCTTCGTCGCCTGGCGCTGGGTGTCGTCGAAGTAGGCCGGGACGGTGATGACCGCCTCGGTCACCTTCTCGCCCAGGTACGCCTCGGCGTCGGCCTTCAGCTTCTGGAGCACCATCGCCGAGACTTCCGGCGGCGTGTAGCTCTTGCCGTCGGCGACGACCTTGATGCCGTCCGACTTGCCGTCCTTCTCGACGGTGTACGGGACGAAGCCCTTCGAGCGCTGGACCTCCGCGTCGTCCCAGCGGCGGCCCATGAAGCGCTTGATCGAGTAGACGGTGTTGGTCGGGTTGGTCACGGCCTGGCGCTTTGCCAGCTGGCCAACCACGCGCTCGCCGGACTTGCTGAAGCCGACGACGGAGGGGACGGTGCGGTTGCCTTCCGAGCTCGGGATGACGGTGGGCTCGCCGCCCTCCATCACTGCGACGACGGAGTTCGTCGTCCCGAGGTCGATGCCGATGATCTTGCCCATGTGCGGGGTCTCTCCTTGAACGGTCAGTGAGGGTTGTGTTCGGGTTGAAGGGGATGGATCAGTTGATGGGGCCGTCGGCGACTGTCACCGTCGCCCGCGCTGGCCACGGCGACGAGCGCCGGGCGGATCACGCGGTCACGGAGCCGGTAGCCGCGCCGGATCTCGTCGACGATCTCGCCGTCGGCACGGCCGGTGCCCGGGACGCTCACGACGGCCTCGTGCTCGCGCGGGTCGAACGCCATGCCCGGCCCGGCCTCGACGGTCGTCACGCCCTCGCTCTCGAGGAGCAGGCGCAGCTTGCGGTCGATGGCGGCGATGCCGTCGAACCAGGGGTCGCCCTCGAGGCTCGCCGGCGCGTTGGCGATCGCGCGGTCGAAGTCGTCCGCGAGGACGAGGACCTTGCGGATGAGGTCCTCGCCGGCCAGGCCGGCGTCGCGGTTGCGTTCCTCGGTCGTCCGACGCTTGAAGTTGGTGAACTCCGCCCGCTCGCGCTGGAGCGCGGACAGGTACTCGTCGGCCTTGGCGACGGCCTCGTCGCGCGCGACGACGGCCTCGTCGCGGTCGGCGACGGTCTTCTCGAGGGCGGCGATGAGGGCGGCCGGGGAGACGTCGAGCTCCTCGATCCGCTGCTCGGCGCGGGTCTTGCGGTTCATGGATCTCCGGGGTTGGGTCATGCGTAGAGGTGGTCGATGAGCTCGTTCATCAGCCCGCTGATGAACCGGACGGTGCCGATCGCCTGGGGGTACGACATGCGCGTCGGCCCGAGGACGCCGACCACGCCGACGGCGCGGCCCGGGCGCCCGTACGGGGCGAGGACGAGCGAGACGTCGGCCATGTCCTCGGCCGGGTTCTCGCTGCCGATGAAGACGCGGACCGTGCCCGCCCCCGCGACGCCGCTGATGAGCTCGGCGAGATAGGCGCGGTTCTCGAGCGCCGCGAACACGCGCCGGAGCTTCTCGCTCTGGGCGAACTCGGGCGCGGCCATCACGTTGAGCAGGCCGTCGCTGAACAGCTCCTCGATGGCGGCGCTGTCGAACTCGTGGAGGCTGCGCACGACGCGCTCGCCGACGCGGCGGTGGAGCGCGACCGTGGGATCGGCCGGGTCGAGCCGCCCGAGGACGCGCTCGGCGTCATCGGCGGTGAGGCCCGCGAGGAGGTCGTTGAGGAAGGCCGCCGCGGCCGACAGGTCGGCCTGGTCCGTCGGCTCGTCGAGCGTCACGAGGACCTGCTTCAGGCTGCCCTCTCGAAGCACGAGGATGAGGCTCGCGAGGCGGTCGCTGATCGCGACGAGGTCGAGGTGGCGCAGGTGCGCGGTGCTCGGCTTGGCGGGTGTCGCGAGGCCGGCGGCGCGGGTGAGGCTCGCGAGCGTCGTGGCGGCGAGGCGGAACCAGTGCTCGCTCGCGTACTCGACCTGCCCGAACTGGTGGCGGATCATCAGCTGCTCGACGGGCGGCAGCGGCGCGCTCTCGATGATCGACTCCACGAAGTAGCGGTAGCCCTGCTCCGTGGGAACGCGCCCCGCGCTCGTGTGCGGATGCGTCAGCAGCTCGGCCGCCTCCAGCTCCGCGAGCACGGCGCGCACGGTGGCGCTGGACACGCCGAGGCGATAGCGCTCCACGAGCGCCTGGCTGCCCACCGGCTGGGCGGTGGTCACGTATTCCTCGATGACGGCCCGAAGGATCGCCTGGGAGCGAAGATCAAGGGGGCCGCTGGAGCGCACTCGACGCGCCATGGAGCCTCTCCTGCAGTGGTTAGCACTCGAACCATGAGAGTGCTAACTGCGGTGTCGAAAGTCTAGCGCTCGCGCCGTGCGAGTGTCAACGCGGGACGAACGCCCCGTCGGCGGCGTGTTGACTCCACGGCTACCAAACCGGGCTGGGCCGACTCCGGAGCCGGACGCCCGATTGGCCCTGGCCGCAGATCGTGCCGGACAGTCAACGATCGCGAGCTGATGCGTCGACCGGCTCGATTTGGTTGACTCCCAGGCAACGCGCTGGCCCGGCGGCGACTCCCAGGCGACGGATTCGCCGCCCGGGAAGCCGGTACCGTGCAACTGGCGACTCTCCGGCGACGAAACTGCCGATGTCGGTGGCGCCTGGGCGATCCCGTCGACCAGGAGGCGACAGATCCGCCGATCCGGGCCCCAACCCGGCGAATTCGTCGACTCGCAGGCGCCGCCGAGCGCGTCAGCCGGCCCGAAGCCACGCGAGGACCGCGAGCACGCGCCGGTGGTCGTCGCGCGCCTCCTCGAGGTCGAGCTTCATGAAGATCGCGCGGATGTGCGCCTCGACCGTCTTCGGGCTCAGGCCGAGCCGGTCCGAGATCGCCTGGTTCGACCGTCCCTCGGCGATCAGCCCGAGCACCTCGCGCTCACGCTCGGTGAGGTCCGCGAGCGGGTCCGGGTCGCGCGGCCGACGGAGCAGACGGCTCACGATCGTCGGGTCCACGACGGACTCGCCCTCGGTCAGCCGCTGCAGGGCGTCCGTCAGCACGGCGATGTCCGAGATCCGGTCCTTGAGCAGGTAGCCGGACCGCTCCGGGTGGTCGGCGAGCAGTCGCATCGCGTACGCCGACTCGACGTGATGGCTCAGGACGAGCACGCCGACCTCCGGGTACGACGCCCGGATCTCCTCGGCCGCGCGCAGGCCCTCGTCGGTGTGCGTCGGTGGCATCCGGATGTCGACGAGTGCGACGTCGGGCCGCGAGACGGCGACTCGACGCAGGAGATCCTCGCCCGTCGATGCGGTGCCCACGACCTCGATCCCGGCGTCCGTGAGGAGCCGCGCGAGGCCCTCGCGGAGGAGGAGCTCGTCGTCGGCGATCACGACGCGCATGGGAGGGTCACCTCGATCACCATCGTCTCGCCATCCTGCGTGGCCACGAGCGAGCCGTCGAGCGCACCGACGCGATCCTCGAGGTCGGTCAGCTCCACGTCCCGGCCGGCGACACCGTCGAGGACGATGCGAACCCGGAGCCGGCCGTCCGACGACCTCGGAGCCGACCGTCGCGTGGACGGCGCCGGCGCGGGCCGGCGTCTCGGCGATCACGAGGTAGGCCGTCGCCTCGACGGCTACGGGGAGGCGCTCGGCGGGCATCTTCTCGACGACATAGATGACGGACCCGGTCTCGGCGAGCGCGACGACCGCGGGTCCGAGACCCATGTCGGCCAGCACCGCGGGATAGATCCCGTGCGCGACCTCGCGCACGTCGGCGATTGCGGCCCGGACCTCGGTCTCGGCGTCGGCGAGTGCCGCCGCGGCCCTCCCGGACGCCGACGACTCGCCCTGGATCACCGCGCCGCCGGCGACGAGGCCCGACCGCGCGACCCGGACCGCGAGGGCGAGCCCGGCGAGGCGCTGCTGTGCCCCATCGTGAAGATCCCGCTCGAGGCGCGCGCGCTCGCGATCGCCGGCCTCGACGACGCGGGCCCGCGAGGCGCGGATGTCGGCGAGGCGCGCGCGGGACTCCGCCAGGAGCCGCTCGTGGTCGAGCGCGAGGCCGGCGCCGGCCGCGATCCCGGTCATCCGGTCGGCGATCCAGCTCGATGCCCGCCCGGTGCCCGATGACCGCGACGACGTCGCCGTCGCGGACCAGCGGTGTCGCGTGCCGTCCGGGGCCATCGAGCGGCGGCGCGGTCGCGCCCCGTCGCATCGACGAGACGCCCGTCGCCGGTCGGGTACGCGAGCACGAGGCCGGGGTCGCCGAGCACGGAGCGGAGCCTGTCCTGCAGCCGACCCGCCTCGGTCCCCCGAGCGAGGTCGAGGACGATCGCCGCGATCGCGTCCCTGGTCCGACGGCCCCGGACGATCCGGGCCCCGGAGCCCACAGCAAGCACGATCAGCGCGACGGCCCGGACGGCCCACGTCACGCGGTCGATCTCGTCGACGCCGATCCACCCGCGCGGGATGCTTCGGGCGGCGTCCAGCCCGAAGGCGGCGATCGCGATCGACGCCGGGGATCACGACGGGGCCGATCAGACGACGTGCGGCGGCCGAGGCACGCGCGACCCGGACGCCCGCGACGACGGCGACCATGGCCGCCCAGGCGGCGGCGAGCGCGAGCCCGGCCGACGCCGCGGTCCGACCGGCGGCGGGCGCGTCCACCAGCCCGAGCAAGCTCGTCGGGCAGGCGACGCAGTCCGCCGTCGAGGCGCCCGTGACGGCAGGAACGAGCCCGACCAGCACGATGCACGCGACGTATCCGGTCGCGACGAGGATCCGCATCGGACCCGTGACGCTCGTCCCGTAGCCGAGGATCGCGTGGCCCACGAGGGGCGCGGTCGCAGATGCGAGCACCAGCCCGGCCGTGAACAGCAGCGAGATGCCGGTCCCGGGGCTCGTCCAGCCGGCGGCGAACCACGCGAGCGACGCAGCGACCGTGAGGCGCCCGAACGCCTCTCCCGGGTAGGCGACCAGCGCCGCACATCCCGCGCCGGCGAGCGCGAGCCCCGCTGCGACGAACAGGAAGACCGCATCGGCGGGCTCGACGCCAAGCGCGATCGACGGCGGCCGCGTGGCGAGCCACGTCGAGCCGAGACCGAACGCGACCACCGCCGCGAACAGCCCGGCCGCTGCCCCCACGCCCATCCGCGTCCGCTGCATGGCGCGCATCCTGACAGCCCAACGTGCCCACCTCAAGGAGGAACCCGGCCGGGCGCGATCGCCGGCCGGGTCCGCCTTCGGCACGATCAGCAGCCGTCGGGCGGCATGTCGTTGAAGATCCCGTGGTCGACCTGGACCTCGCCGTTGTGGGTGATGAACGTGGTCGAGAGGCGGATCTTCGCGTCGAGATCCCAGGCGGCCACGCCGTAGTCGTGGAACGACTCGTGGACGACGAGGTCGCCGTTGCGCTTGATCAGGAAGTGCCCCGAGTCCGTCCCCTGTCGGGTGTTGGAGGCGATCGTCGGATCGTCCGGGATCGCCGTGATCCGGAAGGTCTCGCCGACGTGATCGCCAGGCGCGTCCCGTCGTCGACGATCACGAGGTGGGAGTTGCCGTCGGCGATCTCGGTGACGCCGATGGCGAACGGACCACACGACGGGTCCGCGTCGAAGTGCTGCTCGATGTGGAACCCGATGTTCACGACTCGAGTGACCACCGGCCGTGCGGCGGCGGCCGGCGCGACCGCGATGGCCGCGGCGATGAGCCCGAGCGCGATCCCGAGCCGCGAGGGCCGATGGAGCCCGCGGGTGCCGATGAGCTGGGTCATGTGACGACCCTCCGTCCGTACCGCGGGCGTCCGCCGCGATGTCCCGGTCGACGCTAGGTGTCAGCGCGGCGCCGCGACACAGTGGCCGCCCTCGCACGACCTCGGTGCAGACCCTCACGTGGTGCGCGGCAGTTCGCGGGTGGCGCCGGATGGCGCGCGGGGCTCGCGATCGCAGGCTGATCCGACCATCACAGGAGGTGTCACGATGACTCGGATGCGATCGCTCGTCCTCGGTTCCCTCGTCGCGCTGGCCGTCACGACGACGGCCTGCGGCCAGGCCGTGGACAGGCTCGGCAATGAACCGGCCGCGCCGGTCGTCCTCCACGCGGAGACGGGGTTCAACCCCGACGAGGTCGCGGCGTACGCGCGCCGGGTGTCACAGGCCACGGGCGACCTCGTCCGTCTCGACGTCGCGGACGTGGACGCCACGACGCCGGCATTCGAGCACGACATCATCGAGCGGGTGCGGTCTGGGGCCCTGGACGCAGCCTTCGTCGGCACTCGGGCGTGGACCGAGTACGACATCCACGACTTCGATGCCCTCCACGCGCCGTTCCTCATCGACAGCCTGGACCTTGAGCGGTCGGTCCTCCAGAGCTCGATCCTCGACGGCGCCGGCGCCGGGCTGGACGCCCTCGGGCTCACGTCGGTCGGGCTCCTGCCTGGTCCTCTCCGCGTGCCGGGCGGGCGTCAGCGCGCGTTCACGACGCCCGCGAGCTTCGCCGGCGCGAACCTCGCGATCACCAAGTCGTCGATCAGCGAGGCGACGCTCGCCGCGCTCGGCGCGCACGCACGAGCCGATCGTCCCGGGTGGAGACATCGGCGCGCTCGACGGGATCGAGGCGCAGGTCGAGGCGATGCGGATGGACGGCCCGGCCGCGATCGGAGTGGTCACCGGCAACGTCGTCCTGTGGCCGCGCCCGATCTCGGTGATCGTGAACAAGGAGCGCTTCGCGGCCCTCCCCCCGAGCAGCAGGCGGCGCTGCGCGACGCGATCCGGGCATCGACGGACACCATGATCGACGACCTCCGGCTGGGCGACGAGCAGGTGGTCGACGCCGCCTGCCGCAACGGCGTGCGGTTCATCGAGGCGTCCTCGGACGACGTCGATGCGCTCCGCGCCGCGGTCGAGCCGGTGTACGCCAGCCTGCGGTCCGACGCCACGACGAGCACTGCCATCGACGCGATCGCCGCGCTCCGCACCGGTGCCGGCGACAGCCTCGCCTGTCCTGTCGACGCGACGAAGCCGGTGGCGCAAGCGGGCGTGGCCACCGCCATCGACGGCACGTGGTCGGCCTGCCCCACCCAGGCCGACATCATCGCCGCGGGCGGGCTCCCGGACGAGGCGCAGATCAACGAGGGCTGCACGACGATGACGTTCGATCGCGGGACGTTCCGCGAGACGGGCGCCGGTTCCGCCGGCCCGGACGCCTGGGGCCTACCCGCTGGACGGACGACCACCAGCTGGTCGTCATCCGGGCGAACGGGGAGCTGTTCGAGTTCACCTGGAGCCTGTTCCAGGACCAGCTGTCGCTGAGCCTGCCTGCGAAGGCGAAGGCGGTCACCCCGGCGCCGATCCGCGCCCTGCCGTGGGTGCGCCAGGAGGGCTAGCCGCCGGCGCCTCGGACGCTCGACGTGCGACGGGCGCACGGGAATGACGGCCCGGACGGTGGTGCCCCCACCGGCCGGGCTGTCCACGTCCAGCGTCCCGCCGAGTGCCGCGACACGATCGCGGAGCCCGCGCAGTCCCGATCCCGCCGGGTCGGCGCCGCCGACCCCGTCATCCGCGATCGCGAGCCGCAGCGCGTCCCTGTCGGACGTGCCGGCGATCGTCACCCGGCCCGCGCGGGCGTGCTTGCTCGCGTTGGCAAGGGCCTCGGCACACACGAAGTACGCGGTCGCCTCCACGTCGACCGGGAGCCTGCCGCCCGCGATCGTCACCGTCACCGGGAGCGTGCCGGCGGCTGCGAGCTCGGCGATGGCAGCGGCGAGACCGCCGGTCGTGAGCGCCGGCGGGTACACCCCGCGCGCGAATGCCCGGAGCTCGTCATCCGCTGCGCGGACCGCGCCTCGGACGTCGACTGGTGCCGCTCCCAGGACGTCGGACAGCAGGTCGTCGTCGACGATCGCCGCGGACCCGGTCCAGCCGCGCGAGCGCACCCGCCGCGAGACGGCGTTCGATCGACCGGCGCTGGTCGTCGGCCGCCGTGAGGATGCGCCGCTGGGAGGCATCGAGCTCGCGCACGTGCTCGTCGACCTCGTCGCGAAGGCGCGCGTTCGCGACCGCGAGCCGTGCCGCCGCCGCGACCGCACCCGCGAGCGCCTCGTCGTCGATGACCGTCGCGTCGTGGACGATGACGCTGACGACCTCGGCGCCCTCCCGGACCGGCAGCACCGCTCGGCCCGACCCGTCCGGCGGCAGGTCGACCGGCCGACCGGCCTCGTCGGCGAAGCCGCCCCCCGGCAGTGCATAGCCGACCACGAGGGACGGGTCGCCGAGGACGGTCGCGAGGCGGTCCCGCAGCGTCCCGCCGGCCCGCGACCCGAGCTCGACCACGAGTCCCGTCGCCGCGCCGCGCGCCCACGCGCCCCGCCGGACGTCGAGCGTGAGCACGACCACCAGGACCGCGACGAGCAGCTCGTAGAGGACCAGCAGCCCGGATCCGTTCGACGCACCCGACGAGCCCGATGCGGTCGACGACGAGCAGGCCCCCGACGGCGACCGAGCCCGCGGCCGCCGGCAGCCTCCCGCGTCGAACGTGACCCGTCGACGTCGCGACACGGGCGAGCCCGGCGATCGCGAGCGCCAGGCCGTAGGCGACGGTCATCGCGTCCACGGGGTTCCACGACTCGAGCACCGCGTCGGCGTACGCGAATGCGGTCACGACGCGCAGCGGCCAGGTGAGGCGCCCACCCGGCCACGCGAGCAGCAGGTGCGCGAGGGGCCCGCGGTAGAGGACGCCACCGGCGAGCCAGGCGAGCCCCGTGATCGCCATGAGCGTCCCGGACCTCGCCGACGCCGGCCGGGACCGCCAGAGGCCGATCCCGCAGCCGAGCACGACCCAGCCGACCGCGAGGTCGAGCGCCGTGGGTGGCCGACCGGTGATGCCGCCGAGGCCGAGGACCGTCAGCGCGATCCCACCAGCGATCGCCGCCGCGATCCTGGCGGACGCCGGGATCTCAGTCGGGCGCGAGGAGATCGACGAGCGCAGCGACACTCAGCTCATCCTTGGGGACGAAGGCGATGGGCTCGGGCCCGACGAGCCGCGCGCCATACGCCGCCGCATCCCGGGAGGACGTGAGCAGGACGACCGGCGGGTCGACCCCCTCGAGGATCCGGCGGCGGACGTCGAAGCCGTCGAGGTCGGGCAGCCCGATGTCGAGCAGGACGAGGTCGGGGTGGTGCTGCTGGCACAGGGTCAGCGCGGTCGCCCCGTCGGCGGCCTCGGCGACCACCTCGAGGCCGCCGGAGACCGCGAGGGCGCGCGCCATCTCGCGGAAGCCGGCGTGGTCGTCGACGACGAGCACGGTTCGCCTCACCCGGCGAACTCTCGCACACCGCGTCCGGCGCACGCATCAGGGTGGACCCTCACGCGGTGAGCAGCGCGACCGCCACGCTGGAGACGAGGAGCACGATCGCCACCGGGACCCAGGTCCGCTTCTCGGGCTCGCTGGAGCTCGAGGCGTTGAGCACGAGGCTCGCGCCCGAGACGACGACCGGGATCCACGGCAGCCAGGCGAACGTCGCCACCCAGCCGAGGTCCCCCACCCCGGCCGCGTCGAGGACGACCGCCGCGAGGACCGCGAGGAACACCGCCTGCGCGAGCGCCGCGACGCGCATCAGGGCCGGCAGCCGGCCGGGGTAGCGGCCGCCCATCGTGTACGGCCCCCACGGCTTGCCGGCGGCGACGCCGACCTGGAACACGACGACAGCGGCCGTCGCGAGCGCGTAGACGAACGCGAAGACGAGCGCCGGCTCACGGACGAGCTCGCCGATCGTCACGCGGGCAGCAGGGCCGTGAACCGGGCCCGCGCGTCCGCGGCCGAGCGGTCGTGGAGGGCGAGCAGCGCCGTCTCCCGAAGCGCCGCCGACGACGCCCCGCGGATCGCCCGCCTGACGGCGGGCAGCGACGCCGCGCCCATCGAGAGCTGCGTGACGCCGAGCCCGACGAGCGCGAGCGCGGCCGCCGGGTCGCCGCCCATCTCGCCGCACACCGAGAGGGAGATCCCCGCCCGCTGCGCGCTCTCCGCCGCCATCGAGATCAGCCGCAGGACGGCCGGGTGCATCGCGTCGCGGTACCGCTCCAGCGCGGGGTTGCCCCGGTCGACGGCGAGCGTGTACTGGGTGAGATCGTTGGTGCCGAGGCTCGCGAACGACACCTCCGCGAACCACGAGTCCGCGGCGAGCACCGCCGACGGGATCTCGAGCATCACGCCGAGGTCCACGTCGCCCCATCGGGACGCCGGCCGCCGCCAGCTCCGATCGCGCCCGGGCGGCCAGCTCCAGGAGCAGCGCGGCGTCGCCGGCGTCGGCGACCATCGGCGCCATGACCTTGACCGGGCCCGCCGACGGCCGCCCGGTAGCACGCCCGCAGCTGGGTCACGAACAGCTCCGGCCGATCGTGGGCGAGGCGGAGCGCCCGCACCCCGAGGAACGGGTTGTCCTCGGCCGGCATCGGCAGGTACGGGATCGGCTTGTCGCCCCCGATGTCGAGCAGCCGGATCGTGACCGGGTCGCCACCGAAGGCCTCGACGGCCTCGCGATAGGCGGCCGCCTGCTCGTCCTCCGTCGGCGGCGTGGACCGCTCGAGGAACAGGAACTCGGTCCGGAACAGGCCGACGCCACGAGCCCCCAACGCGCGTGCAGGCGCCGCCTCGGCCGGCGTCCCGATGTTCGCGAGCAGCGTCACCTCGAGCCCGTCGAGCGTCACGGCCGGCAGCGACGCCTCCGCGGCATCGGTCGCCCGTGAGGCGGTCACGCGCGCCGCGCGCCCGTCGAAGTCGGCGATCGTCGCGGCATCGGGCGCCAGGACGACCTCGCCCGTGGCGCCGTCGAGCGCGAGCTCCGCGCCCGCGCCGCTCGCAGCCAGGAGCGCCAGCACGCCGCGGACACCCACGACCGCCGGGATCCCGTAGGCCCGGGCGAGGATCGCGGCGTGGGCCGTCGGCGACCCCGCCTCGAGCACGATCCCCAGGATGTGCTCGCGGGGCAGCGTGGCCGTGAGCGAGGGCGACAGGTCGTCGGCCACGACGACGGCCGGCGACGGCAGGAGATCCTCCTCGACCGGGAGCCCGGCGAGCAGGCGCGCGATCCGGTCCGCCACGTCGATGACGTCAGCGCCGCGCGCCGACAGGATCGGGTCGTCGAGCGCCACGAGCATCGCGGCGACGGACGCGCCCGCGGCCTGGATCGCGGCGACGCCGTCCTCGCCCTCGCCCGTGATCCGCGCGACCGCGCCGTCGATCAGCGTCGGGTCCCACGCCATCGCGGCGTGGGCCATGAAGATCGCGGCCTCGTCCTCGTGGCCGGCGGCGCCGACCCGCTCGGACAGCGCCATGAGGTCGTCCGCCGCCTGGTTCGCGGCGTCGCGCAACCGGGCCGCCTCGGCCGACTCCCCGCCCGGTGTCACGCGCCCGCCGACGGGCAGCTCCCGGCGTCGGACATGGACCCAGGCCCCGCGCGCGACGCCCGGTGCGGCCGGCACTCCCTGCAACGCGATCATCCCCATGCCGCGACTCTCCTTGCGACGGCCCGGGAACGCACGTAGCCGCGGCGTCATTGTCGACCACCGGCGGCCCCGGCGTCCGGGTCGACGCCCAGTCGGCCGCGCGCCCTAGACCAGCCGGGCGAACAGCTCGTTCGACAGCAGGCGACCGCCGGTGGTGAGGCGCACGCGCTCCTCGGCGGCCTCGAACGGCTCGAGCAGCCCGTTGTCGAGCGCCCAGTCGAGGTGCGGCGCGAGCGGCCCGGACCGGGCGTCCGCCATCGACAGGCCCGTGTCCAGCCGGAGGGCGAGGATCACGGCCTCGGCGGCCGCCGTCCCCGGATCGACCGGCTCCGAGCCGCCGGGTGGGAGTGTCGCCGACGCCCCGTCCGCGGGCGCCAGCGCGCGCAGGTACCCGTCGAGCCGCGCCGCGTTCCAGCGGCGGACGGCGCCGTCGAAGGCGTGCGCGCCCGGACCCACCGCCTCGTACGGGCGGCGCTGCCAGTAGACGAGGTTGTGGCGGCTCTCGTGCCCGGGCCGGCCCCAGTTCGAGATCTCGTAGCCACGCAGCCCGGCCGCCCCCAGCCGATCGACGGCGTGTGCGTACTGCGCCGCGGCGACGTCCTCGTCCTGGTCGCGGACCGCGTCCACGCGCCAGCGGCGGGCGCCCGGCCGCGTCGGGAGGTGGTCCCCGAGCGGCCCGGTGATGCCCTCGGCGTCCGGGTCGTCGAGCGTGAGCGCGTACGCCGAGACGTGGTCGACGCCGAGGCCCATCGCCGCGTCGAGCGTCGTCGCCCACGTCGCCTCGTCCTGCCCCGGCACGTCGTACAGCAGGTCGACCGACACGGAGCGGATCCCCGCGTCGCGCGCCTCGCCGACCGCGTCGGCGACGTCGCCCGGTCGATGCCGGCGGCCGAGCCGTCGGAGGAGGGCCGGCTCGAACGACTGGGCGCCGAGCGAGAGCCGGTTCACGCCCGCTGCCACGAGCGCCCGTGCGTCGCCGCGCTCGTCCGGGCCCGGGTTCGACTCGATCGTGACCTCGGCCCCGTCGGCGATGCCGAAGCGCTCGCGGACGGTGCCCAGGATCGCCTCGATGGATGCGGCGGGGAGCAGGGTCGGCGTCCCGCCGCCGAGGTACACGGTCTCGAGCGGCGCGCGTCCGGCCTCGCCCGGGCGCCCGAAGGCGGCGTCGGCCTCGTCCGCCCGGAGCGTGAGCTCGGTCAGCAGCGCGCCCGTGAACGCGTCCACGCGCGACGCCGGTCCGCGCGCGGCCGATCCCGCGTACACGACGAAGTCGCAGTACGGGCAGAGCGAGACGCAGAACGGGACGTGGACGTAGAGCGCGACGGGCGGGGCGGGCGACACGGGCATTGCGGCCGCAACGAGGTCACGGCCGTCACGCGGCCACGGGCGCTACCGGGGTCCGAGGACGCGCCAGCCCTCGGGCGTGCGGTGGCGGCGCTCGATCTCCTCGTCCTCGGTGCCCTTCGGCTTCGGGATCCCGGCGTGGCCGGTCACGAGGAAGATCGCGACGCGCGTGATCGCGTGGCCGATGAACGCCGCGCCGATGCCGCCCGTGATCGCCGGTCAGCCAGCCGCCCGCGAGGCCGATCGCGACCATCGCCGCGAGCATGTACCACGGCCGGCCCGGCGCCCCGAGCCGCGTCGCCAGGCCGTAGAGCAGCGCCTGGGTGAGGTTCGCGAGGTTCGCGTCCATCGGCGTCATGAGCAGGAACCCGAACACCATCCCGCGGAACACGGCCTCGTCGAAGAACGCCGTCGCGACCGCGTTGAGGACGTTGGCCGGGTAGAGCCGGAGGCCCGGGAACCGCAGGTAGTGGTAGCGGTAGAACGCGATGCCCATCGCGATCGCGGTCCCGATCGCGCCGTAGGCGAGGCCGAGGAACAGCGCGCCGGCGCGGTCGCCGAGGCTCAGGTACAGGTCGTTGACCGGATCGGGGTGGACCTTGAGGACGACGAGGATCAGGCCGATCCCCAGCGCGTACCAGGCCAGGCGGCGGAGGAGCGACGGCCGACGGCCCCAGCGGTCGATGTCGTTGTACTCGGCGGCGCTGAACCGCTCGGCGTCGAACCGGAGCAGGACGAGGAGCCCGGTGAGCCCGACCGCCATGAGCATCCGCAGCGTGTCGGGGACGTCGTCGATGCCGGGCAGGCCGATGAGGTCGAACTCGGGCATGGGGCGGGCGTCAGCAGCCGGCGACGGGGCGCGTCGTCACGCGTCGCCCATCTTGAGGATGGCGAGGAAGGCCTCCTGCGGGATCTCGACCGATCCCACGCGCTTCATCCGCTGCTTCCCTTCCTTCTGTTTCTCGAGCAGCTTCCGCTTGCGGCTGATGTCGCCACCGTAGCACTTCGCGAGGACGTTCTTGCGCATCGCGCGGATGGTCTCGCGCGCCACGACGTGGCTGCCGATCGCCGCCTGGATGGGCACCTCGAACATCTGGCGCGGGATGAGCTCCTTGAGCTTGTCGGTGAGCTGCCGGCCGGTCGTCTGGGCGCGGTCGCGGTGGACGATGAGGCTCAGCGCGTCCACCGGCTCGCCGTTGACGAGCACGTCGAGCTTCACGAGGTTCGCCGAGCGGTAGCCGGTCTCCTCGTAGTCCATCGACGCGTAGCCCTGGGTCCGGCTCTTGAGCTGGTCGTAGTAGTCGACGATCAGCTCGGCGAGCGGCAGCTCGAAGTGCATGTGGACCCGCTGCGGGTCGAGGTACTCCATGTTCTCGAACGAGCCCCGACGGCCCGTCGTGAGCTCCATGAGGCTGCCGATGTAGCGGTCCGGCGTGACGATGCCGAGCTTGACCCACGGCTCCTCGATCGACTCGATCTCGCCCACGTCGGGGAACTTGGCGGGGTTGTCGACGTTGACCCAGCCCCGGTTCATCGTGAGCTGGACGCGGTACTCGACCGACGGCGCCGACGCGATGAGGTCGAGGTTGAACTCGCGCTCGAGGCGCTCCTGGACGATCTCCATGTGGAGCAGCCCGAGGAAGCCGCACCGGAACCCGAAGCCCAGCGCGACCGACGACTCGGGCTCGTAGGTGAAGCTCGCGTCGTTGAGGTGGAGCTTCTCGAGCGCGTCGCGCAGGAGCGGGTAGTCGGGACCGCTCAGCGGATAGAGGCCCGCGAACACGAGGCTCTTCGCCTCCTGGAACCCGGGCAGCGGCTCGGCCGCGGGCTTCGCGACGGTCGTCACGGTGTCGCCGACCTGCGCCTCGCGGACGTTCTTGAGGCCCGTCGCGACGTAGCCGACCTCGCCCGCGACGAGCTGCTTCACCGGCACGAGCTGCGGGCGGAACACGCCGAGCTCGAGGAGCTCCGCCTCGGCGCCGCTCGCCATGAGCCGGATGAGGTCGTGGCTGCGGATCGTCCCCGACGCCAGCCGGATGTAGCAGAGCACGCCCTTGTAGGGGTCGTAGTGGGAGTCGAAGACGAGCGCCTGGAGCTCTTTCGTCGGGTCGCCCTTGGGCGGCGGCACGCGGGCCACGATGGCCTCGAGGATCTCGTCGATCCCGCGGCCCTCCTTGGCGCTCGCGAGGATCACCTCCTCGCGCGGGATCGCGAGGACGTTCTCGAGCTCCTCCATCACGACGTCGGGCTGCGCGGACGGCAGGTCGATCTTGTTGATGACCGGGATGATCGTGAGGCCCTCGCGGATCGCGAGGTGGACGTTGGCCAGCGTCTGGGCCTCGATGCCCTGCGCCGCGTCGACCACGAGGATCGCGCCCTCGCACGCCTGGAGGCTGCGGCTGACCTCGTACGCGAAGTCCACGTGACCCGGCGTGTCGATGAGGTTGAGGCCGTACACGAGGCCGTCCGCGGCCTTGTACTCGAGGCGCACCGCGCGCGCCTTGATCGTGATCCCCTTCTCCTTCTCGAGATCCATGGAGTCGAGGACCTGGCTCGTCATCTGGCGGGCGTCGATCGTGTGGGTCGTCTCGAGCAGCCGGTCCGCCAGCGTCGACTTCCCGTGATCGATGTGCGCGATGATCGAGAAGTTCCGGAGGCGGGACTGGGGGATGATCACGACGCGGGAGTGTACCGCGCGTGGTCAGTGAGACCGTGACTTCGCCCAGCACGGTCCTCGACGGGCGGATCCGCGGTCATGGAGGCCGCGGAAGGACCCGTCGGGGCGTTTCCAAGGCGTGACCACCGCACAACCGCGCGAGCGGCCGGATCGTGGGTGCGTTCACGGTGTGTGAGACCGCGCGCGCGGCGCCGGTCGCGCCGACGCGTGCGATCCTCGGGCGATGCGTGACCCGGACCGATCCGACGAGCCGCGGCGCCTGCCGCTCTCGAAGCGGCGGGCGTTCGTGCAGCGCCACACGCGGCTGCGGGACGTCGAGGGCGTCCCGGGCGTCCGCCTCCACCTCGCCGACGCGGTCGAGCCCGTGTGGCACGCGGTCGAGGAGGCGCTCGGCATCGACGGGGCGCCGATCCCGTTCTGGGCGTTCGCGTGGGCCGGCGGGCTCGCGCTCGCGCGGTACGTGCAGGAGCATCCCGACGAGGTCGCGGGCCGCACGGTCCTCGACTTCGCGACCGGGAGCGGCCTCGTCGCCATCGTCGCCGCACAGGCGGGCGCGGACCACGTCGCCGCGGTCGACGTCGACCCGTTCGCCGAGGCGGCCGTCGCGCTGAACGCGCGTGCCAACCACGTCCACGTGGCCTACTCGACGCGCGACCTGCTCGACGAGCCGCCGCCCTCGGTCGATGTCCTGCTCGCCGCCGACACCTGGTACGAGGGCCCGCTCGCCGAGCGCGTGCTCCCCTGGCTCCGGGCGGCGGCGGCGCAGGGGTCGCGCGTCCTCGTCGGCGATCCCGGCAGGAAGTACCTCCCGCCGCCCGCGGACGCCGGTCTCGTGGAGCTCGCCGCCTGGCCGGTCCACACGACGACGACCCTCGAGGACCGCGAGATCGTCGAGGCCCGCGTCTTCGCCCTGCCGCCGCGCTAGGATGGGTGCCCGTCCAACCACACTCGGAGCGAGGTCGCCGGTGTCCGAAGCCCTTCCCGGCGAGCTGCGCGACGGCTATCGCCGCTTCCGCGCGACGCGCTACCAGACCGAGCGCGAGCGCTACCGCCGGCTCGAGGCGGACGGCCAGCGACCGACGACGATCGTGTCGCCTGCTCCGACTCCCGCTCCGCCCCGGAGACGATCTTCGACGCCCTCCCGGGCGAGCTGTTCGTCGTGCGCAACGTCGGCGCCCTCGTGCCGGTCTACGCCCCGGACACCCGCAGCCACGCCGCGAGCTCGGCGCTCGAGTACGCGGTCATCGCGCTCCACGTGCGCTCGATCGTCGTGCTCGGGCACGGGCGGTGCGGCGCGGTCTCGCGGGCGATCGACGACTCCGCGCCGCTGACCTCGACCGACTTCATCGGGACCTGGATCGCCGGCATCCGCGACATCGCCGACGAGCTCGAGCCCGGCGACTGGGCGGACCCGGCCAAGGGCCGCCAGACGGTCGAGTTCCGGACCGTCGAGCAGTCGGTGCTCAACCTGCGCACGTTCCCGTGGATCCGGTCGCGCGAGACCGCGGGCACGCTCCAGCTGTCGGGCGCGTGGTTCGACATCGGCCTCGGCGAGCTGCACGAGCTCGGCGCCGACGGGTGGCACGTCGTCCCCTGACGGTCGATGTCGCGGGATGCCGCGCGGGGGTCTACGCTCCCCGCATGAGCGCGTACGAGCCGACCCCGCCCCTCGACAGGCTGCCCGAGTGGCAGGCCGTCATGGCCCATCACGAGACGATCCGGGACCGCCACCTGCGTGACCTGTTCGCGGAGGATCCCGAGCGCGCGACGCGGCTCACCGCCGATGGCGCCGGGCTGTTCCTCGACTACTCGAAGCACCGGGTGACCGACGAGACGATGGAGCTCCTGCTCGCGGTGGCGCGTGCCGCCCGCGTCGAGGAGCGGCGCGTCGCGATGTTCGGCGGCGCCCACATCAACACGACGGAGGATCGCGCCGTCATGCACCCGGCGCTGCGCGCCCCCGCGGACGAGCCACGGCGGGTCGACGGCCAGGACGTCACCGGCGAGGTCCACGCGGTGCTCGACCGGATGGCCGCGTTCGCGATCAGGGTCCGCCTCGGCGAGTGGAAGGGCTTCACCGGCTCGCCGATCAGGAACGTGGTCAACATCGGCATCGGCGGCTCCGACCTGGGGCCCGCGATGGCGACCCAGGCGCTCGTCCACTACGCCGAGCGGACGATGCGCTTCCGGTTCGTGAGCAACGTCGACGGGACGGACATCCGCGACGCCACGGCGGACCTCGACCCGGCGGAGACGCTGTTCATCGTCGCGAGCAAGACGTTCACGACGCTCGAGACGCTGACCAACGCGCGGACCGCGCGCGAGTGGCTGCTCGCCGGGCTGGGTGGCGACGAGCGCGCCGTCGCGTCGCACTTCGTCGCCGTGTCCACGAACGCCGACAAGGTCGCCGAGTTCGGCATCGACACCGCGAACATGTTCGGGTTCTGGGACTGGGTCGGCGGCCGCTACTCCATGGACTCGGCGATCGGCCTCAGCCTCATGCTCGCCGTGGGGCCGGACGACTTCCGCGCGATGCTCGCCGGCTTCCGGGCGATGGACGAGCACTTCCTGCGGACGCCGCTCGACAAGAACCTGCCGGTGCTCATGGCGCTGCTGGGCGTGTGGTACGGGAACGCGTTCGGGTTCGAGACCCACGCCGTCCTCCCCTACAGCCAGGAGCTGGCGCGCTTCCCCGCCTACCTCCAGCAGCTGGACATGGAGTCCAACGGCAAGTCGGCGCGGATCGACGGCACCCGGGTCTCGTACGACACGGGACCGATCGTGTGGGGGACCGCGGGCACCAACGGCCAGCACGCCTACTACCAGCTCCTCCACCAGGGGACGCGGATCGTGCCGGCCGACCTCATCGGCTTCGTCAACCCGACGACGGAGGTCGGCGACCACCAGGACCTGCTGATGGCGAACCTGTTCGCCCAGGCCGAGGCGATGGCCTTCGGCAAGACCCGCGACGAGGTCGTCGCGGCGGGCGTCCCCGATCGCCAGGTCGACGCGCGCGTGTTCGAGGGCAACCGGCCGACGTCGGTCCTGCTCGCCGACCGGCTGACGCCCCGGATCCTCGGCGCCCTCGTCGCCCTCTACGAGCACAAGGTGTTCGTGCAGGGCCTGATCTGGGGCATCGACTCGTTCGACCAGTGGGGCGTGGAGCTGGGCAAGGTCCTCGCGACGACGATCGCGGCCGAGCTCGCCTCGGAGACCGATCCGGTGACCACCGACCACGACGCGTCCACGAGCACGCTCATCCGCTACTACCGCGAGCGGCGGCAGCGCCCCGGCTGACCGGTCGCGAGTCAGGCGGGCGGGCTGCCCGATCCGCCATCGGCGACAGGTCCGCCGCAGCATCCGGCTGCGGACCGGCGCGCTCCCCTGCCTCGATCGAGTCGAGGCGGGCCAGCAGGGCAGTTGCGTCCCGCTCGTCGAAGAAGGTGCGCGCTTGGTCGAGCAGCGGCCGGACCTCGGGTGTCGGGCCCAGCACCATCCCGGCGTCGATGGCGACCAGCGCGGCATCGAGCCCGAGGCCAAGCGACAGCAGGAGCTTGTGCGCGGCGATGAACGCCCCCGTCTCCGCGCCCGTCGGCGACTCGAGCGCGGCGATGCCTGCCCGGATCGAGTCGTTGGTCGCGCGCTGTGCGGGCGCGTAGAGGTGACTCGCGTCATAGCGGTCGAGCAGCTCGGCAGGCTTCGTCGTCTCGCCTGCCCACAGCGCGGCTCGCGCCGCCATGGCATTGGCGGCGGCGAAGCCCGGCGCGACGGCCGCCGCCGCCGCCCATCGGTCCGCGGCTTCGACGTATTGCCCGGCGACGAACAGCCGCATCGCGGCCACATCCAGGCGCGTCGGCTCGATCTGTTGCTCCGGCAGCGCGTCAACGAGGCTCGCCAGATCCTGCTCGAGGTCGCCGACCGGCGTCCCGCGGAAGATCCGCGGCGTTGCGAGGTTGGAGATGATCAGGACCCTGTCACCGGCCTCCGCGTGCTCGGCCAGTCGTGCGGTGCCCTCCCGCTCGACGAAGTCCCAGTCGCCCAGCCGCACCGCGAGGTAGGTCATGTTGCCGATGAAGTTGTTGACCCATGCGGTGGCACCGACCCGACGCGCGAGCGCGAGGCCCTCATTCGCAACGGCAAACGACCGTGCGGGCTCGACCTCGACCGTGAGCACGGACTGGTTGTTGAGTGCACGGAACCTCGTCGCATTCAGGCCGTGCTCCTCCGCGAGCCGGCCACCCGTGCCGACGAGCGCGATCCCCTCCAGCTGCCGCCCGAGGTTCACGAGCGCCGAGCCCTTCGTGATCAGCACGTCCGCCAGGATCGCGAAGTGCTCGCCGTGCTCGGCGGGCCCGAGGATCTCGTCGGCCGCGCGGACGCGCGTCGGCGAACCGGTCGCTCAGGAAGTAGCACCGTGCGAGCGCACCCTTCGTCGCCAGCGCGACCGGATCCGCACCCATGTCGGCGAACTCGACCACGGAGCCCTCGAGCAGCGCGAGGGCCTCGTCCATCTGCTTGGAGTTCACGAGCTCGGTGCCCGTCTCCTGGAGGACACGCGCGAGCGCGTGGCGGTCGTCCAAGGTGCGAAGGAGCGACCCGGCCTCCTCGAACGCCGCGTATGACTCGTGGTAGCGCCCGGCGGTGTCGGCGGCGAGCCCGAGCCGCTCGAGGAGGTCGGCCCGATCGCCCGGACTTGTCGCGACCGTGAGCGCCTGGCGCAGCAGGCTGACTGCCTGGTCGTTGGACGCGAGGGCGACCGCGCGCTCTGCGGCGCCGCGGAGGGCGAGCCGCGCCTGCGTGGCGAGGGCGTCGGCCTCCGGCCCGGCGGGCGCGTTCTCGTGCGCGGCGAGGTAGTGGACCGCGAGCGCGCCGGCGAGCTCGTCCGACCCGACCGTCTCGAAGTACCGCGCCGCGGCGAGGTGGCGCTCCTTGCGGTCGCGCTTCGCGAGCGTGTTGTACGCGACCTCGCGGATGAGCGCCTGGACGAAGCCGTACTGGCCGCGCTCGGGTGAGCGGGGGTCCGCCTCGAGGCTCAGCAGCTCGCGGCGGACGAGCGCCCGGAGGCGCGGCTCGAGGGCGTCCGCGGCCAGCCCCGACGATCGCGGCGAGCGCGTCGATCGTGAACCGCTGGCCGAGGACGGCGGCATCGAGGACCAGGCTCCGGTCCGCCGGCTCGAGCGAGTCGAGGCGCGCCGCGATGAGGGCGGTGAGCGTCTCGGGGACGGCGATCGTCGAGAGGTCCCCGACGGGCGTGTAGCGGTCCCCGTCCTCCACCAGCCGCTTCTCGGCCAGGAGCATCCGGATCGTCTCGACGGCGTACAGCGGGATGCCCTCCGCCCGCTCGACGATCCGCCGCGCGGCGTCCTCGGGCAGGTCCGGCACGAGGCCCGCGAGGAGCGCCCGCATCGCCGGCTCCGGCAGCGGGTCGAGGGCGACGGACGCGAAGTTCCGCCGGCCGAGGCCCCACTCGGGGCGCTGGTCCACGAGCTCGGGTCGGGCGAGCGTCACGACGAGGATCGGGAACGACCGCGACCACTCGAGCAGGTGGTCGATGAAGTCGAGCGTCGCGGGGTCGGCCCAGTGGAGGTCCTCGAACACGAGGACGACCGTCCCGGTCGCACTGAGCCGCTCGAACAGGAGCCGCCAGCGCGAGAACAGCTCGTCCGCCGCGACGGGGGCCGCCTGCTGCCCGAGCAGGGCCAGGATCGCGGGCTCGACCCACGCCCGTTCCGCCGGGTCCGGCAGGTGCCGGGCGAGCATCGCGGCGACCTTCGTCCGCGTCGTCGCCTCGTCGGCCTGCTCGGGGAGGTCGCTCCGCGCGCGGACCATCTCGGCCAGCGCCCAGAACGTCACGCCGGCGCCGTAGCTGGGCGATCGTCCGTGGTTCCACCACACCTCGTCCACGACGCCGTCGAGGTACTTCTCGAACTCCCAGGCGAGGCGGCTCTTGCCGATGCCGGCCGGGCCGGTGACGGAGACGAGGCGGGCGCGACCCTCGCGCGCGGTCGCGTGGAACAGCTCCTTGAGCAGCCGCAGCTCCTCGTCGCGACCGGTGAACGGCGGCTCCAGCAGCTCCTGCCGGCCCGCGGCCGCCGCGCTCCGCGATCACGCGCAGCGCCCGCCACGTCGGCACCGGCGCGTCCTTGCCCTTGAGCGTCTGGCTCGCCGGCCTCCTCGAACGCGATCGCGGCCGACGCCGCGCGGAACGTCGCCTCTCCGACGAGGACGGTCCCCGGCACCGCGACCGACTGGATGCGCGCCGCCGTGTTGACGATGTCGCCCGCGACCATGCCCTGGTTGGTCGCCCCGAGCGTGACGGTCGCCTCGCCGGTCAGGACGCCCGCGCGGGCGCCGATGCCCAGGTCGAGGCCCTTGATCGCGTCGAGCAGCTCGAGCGCGGCCCGGACGGCCCGCTCGGCGTCGTCCTCGCGGGCGACCGGCGTGCCCCACACGGCCATCACCGCGTCGCCGATGAACTTCTCGACCGTGCCGCCGTGGTTGCCGATCACCTGGCTCGCGATGTCGAAGTAGCGGGTGAGGATCTCGCGGACCTCCTCGCTGTCGCGCTCCTCGCTGAACGGCGTGAAGCCGACGAGGTCCGCGAACAGGACCGAGACGAGGCGGCGCTCCGCGACCGCGTGGGTGGGCGTCGTCCCCGGCTGCGGGTCGGCAGGCGTCCCGGCTGCCGATGACGCCACCGCGGGCGCTCCGCACTCGCCGCAGAACTTCTGGCCGTCGACGAGCGCCGCGCCGCAGGTGACGCACGCGACCGCGAGGCGCACGCCGCACTCGCCGCAGAACTTGCGTCCGGCGGGGTTCTGACTGCCGCAGCTGGCGCAGGTCACGCCCGTATCGTCTCCCTCGTGATGGCCCGGGCGAGCGTACCGGATTCGCGAGGGTCCGCCGTCACCGGATCGGCGCTGGCCGATTCGCGTCGCCCTCTGCTACCATTCGCCGTCGCGCCTCGAGCAGGCTACGCTCGCGCGCGCCTTCTCTACTTGCACCACATCGAAACGGAGATCCTGGACCTTGGCTAGAACGCCCCGGAAATGGCAGGGCGCCCGCACCCCGTCCGGGCTGAAGCGCGTCCGCCAGGCCGAGCGCCGGCACGCGATCCTGCAGCCCCGCCGGTCGGCCGCGAAGACGCTTGTTGCCAAGGCCGTCACGGTCGCGGAGACGCAGCCGGAGAGCACCGACGTCGGCACCACGCTCGCTGAGGCCATCTCGGCCCTCGACCGCGCGGCGAAGGCCGGCGCGATCCATCCGAACGCTGCCGCCCGCCGCAAGTCGCGCCTGACGCGCAAGGTGAACGCCGCGATCGGTGGCACCGCCGTCGTCAGCGCCCACGTCGCGAAGAGCACCTCGAAGTCCGCCGCGACGAAGGCCGCGAAGGCCCGCATCGCCGCCGGCAAGGCCTCGAAGGCCAAGGGCGCCCAGACCGCAGCCGGCAAGGCCCGTGCCGCCCTCTCGCGCAGCACGCGCGCCGAGACGACACCCGCCGTCACCCCCGTCGTGGAGGCCGCTCCGGCCAAGACGACGAAGGCGCCGGCCAAGGCGAAGGCGACCACGACCAAGGCCGCCGCCACCAAGACGGCGACCAAGGCCCCCGCGAAGACGACGGCCAAGGCGACGACCGCCAAGGCAACCGCCGCGAAGGCCGCCCCGAAGACCACGAAGGCCAAGAAGGCCGAGTAGTCCTCGCTCCCCGAAACCACCGACGCCCCGGTCACCGACCGGGGCGTTTCGATTCCCGATCGGGCGTCCGCGCGCAAGTCGACGCTGGGCGTGGGCCGGACGGCGCAGGTACGCCTGGAGCGTGTATTGAGGCCCGTCGCGGCGCCACGGGGCCCCGAGCACACCTGTCATGGGTACGTGCTCATCCACCGCCGCGTTCGCGTCTCCAACACACGTCACGGTTGTGCGTGCACCGTGATCGATGCGCGTCGCGGACCGACCGACCGGTTACGCGGCGGCAGGCCCCGATACGGTCTCCGGCTTCTTGCCGTTCGTGAGCCGGAAGATCACGCCGCCCGCCGCGCCGGCGATGACCGTCGCGATGGCGAGCCCGGCCGCCGTGTTGAGCTGCTGGGCCCAGTAGAACGAGGTGAACTCGTCCACGTCGGTGATCCCGGCGGCGGCGAGGACGTCCGGCTGGAGCTCCACGTACCGCTGGTAGACGCAGTCGGCGCCCGAGGTGCAGACGAGCGGCCCGCCCGACGAGGCGTCCCGGTACCCGTTGTCCGCGGCGAAGAACAGCGCCTTGATGCCGAGGAACAGCAGGGCGAACGTCACCGCGGTCGCGGCGCCGGCGAGCAGCGAGTTCGCGATGATCCGCCCCCACGGCCCACCGTGGCGCATCGACCGGCCGTTCGCGTAGTAGCCGATCGTGAGGCCCGCGAGCCAGGCGACCGGGAACCCGGGCGCGATGATCCCGGTGTAGATCGCCTCGATCGGGATGACGAGCAGGAACGACACGCCGATCGTGACGGCCATGCCGACCCCGACCCACGAGGCGGTGATCGCGCCCTTGTCGAAGAAGCGGCTCACGGCGCGGCCCGGGTGGTGCCCGGGCGGACGCGCCGTGCCGTGAGCGCCAGTGCTAGAACTCCCCGCGGCCCGCGGCGCCCGAGAGCGCTGCGCGGCCGAGGTAGCGGGCGTCGTCGCCGAGCTCGTCCGCGATGCGGAGGAGCCGGTTGTACTTCGCGACCCGCTCGGAGCGGGACGGGGCGCCGGTCTTGATCTGCCCGGTGCCCATCGCGACGACGAGGTCCGAGATCGTGGTGTCCTCGGTCTCGCCCGAGCGGTGGGACACGATCGCCGACCAGCCCGCGCGGCGCGCGGTGTCGATCGCGTCGATCGTCTCGGTCAGGGTGCCGATCTGGTTGAGCTTGATGAGCACCGAGTTGGCGGCCTTCTCGGTGATGCCCTTGCGGATGAACGCCGGGTTCGTCACCAGCAGGTCGTCGCCGACGAGCTGGACCTTGTCGCCGAGCCGTGCGTTGAGCGCGGTCCAGCCGGCCCAGTCCTCCTCGCCGAGGCCGTCCTCGAGCGAGACGATCGGGAAGCGGGCGACCCAGTCGGCCCACAGGTCGATCATCTCGCCGGTGTCGAGGGTGCGGTCCTCCCGCGCGAGGCGGTAGCGGCCGGTGACGCCGTCGACGCCGGTGCCCTCCTCGATGAACGAGCTCGCCGCGGGGTCGAGCGCGATCCCGATCTCGTCGCCGGGCTTGTAGCCGGCCTTCTCGATCGCCCGCAGGATGACCTCGACGGCAGCCTCGTTGGACTTGAGCGACGGCGCGAAGCCACCCTCGTCGCCCTGGCCGGTCGCGTGGCCCTCGTCGTGGAGGATCCCGCGCAGCGCGGCGAAGATCTCCGCGCCGGCGCGGAGCGCCTCCGGGAAGCTCGAGAGCCCGACGGGCATGACCATGAACTCCTGGAAGTCCATGGAGTCCTGGGCGTGCTTGCCGCCGTTGAGGATGTTGAACATCGGGACCGGGAGCACCCGGGCGCCGACGCCGCCGATCCAGCGGTAGAGCGGCACCTCGTGCGACGCGGCGGACGCGTGGGCGCACGCGAGCGACACGCCGAGGATCGCGTTCGCGCCGAGCTCGGCCTTGTTCGGCGTGCCGTCGAGCTCGATCAGGATGTCGTCGATGCCCGACTGGTCCGCGGCGTCGAAGCCCAGCAGGCTCGGGCCGATCCGGTCGGTCACGTTCGCGACCGCGGTCAGGACGCCCTTGCCGCCGAAGCGGGCCTTGTCGCCGTCACGCAGCTCCACGGCCTCGTTGATGCCGGTGCTGGCGCCGGACGGGACCGCGGCGCGGCCGAGCGAGCCGTCATCGGTGACGACGTCGACCTCGATGGTGGGGTTGCCCCGCGAGTCGAGGATCTCCCTCGCGTCGATCCAGGCGATGGTGGTGTCGCTCACTTGCGCTTCTCCGGTTCCCGGTCCAGCAGGACCGTCACGCCCGGCAGCTCGCGGCCCTCGAGGAACTCGAGGCTCGCGCCGCCACCGGTGCTGATGTGGGTCATCTTGTCCGCGAGGCCCTGCTGGGTGATCGCCGCGACGGAGTCGCCGCCGCCGATGACCACCTGGGCGCCGTGCTCGGCGCGGTCGGCGAGGAAGCGCGCGATCGCCTTCGTCCCGTGGGCGAAGCTCGGGATCTCGAACACGCCCAGCGGCCCGTTCCAGAGCACGGTCTTCACGTCGCCCAGCGCCTCCTCGATCAGCTCGAGGCTCTGCTTGCCGACGTCGACGATGTGCCAGCTCGCGGGGACCTTCTCCGCGGAGATCGTCTTGTACTCGGTGCCGCGGGTGACCTCCTTGGCCACGACCACGTCCACCGGCAGGACGACCTTCACGCCGCGCGCCTCGGCGTCGGCGAGGATCGCGCGGGCGTCCTCGACGCGATCGGGCTCGGCGAGGCTCTTGCCCACGGCCTTGCCCTGCGCGAGCAGGAACGTGTTCGCCATGCCCCCGCCGATGACGATGACGTCGGCCTTGGCGACGAGGTTCTTGAGGACCTTGATCTTGTCGCTGACCTTGGCCCCGCCGATGATCGCCGCGAACGGGCGCTCGGGGTTGGTGACGATCTTGCCGAGGTTGGCGAGCTCCTTCTCCATCAGGAGCCCGGCGTACGCCGGGAGGAGCTTCGCGATGCCCACGGTCGATGCGTGGGCGCGGTGGGCGGTGCCGAAGGCGTCGTTGACGTAGACGTCCGCGTAGGCGGCGAGCGCCTTCGCGAACTCCGGGTCGTTCTGCTCCTCCTCCACGTGGAAGCGGAGGTTCTCGAGCAGCAGCACCTCGCCGCCGCGGAGCCGCTTGACGGCGTCCTCGGTGCCGGCGCCGAGCGCGTCGCCCGTCACCGGGACCGTCTTGCCCATCAGCTGGCCGAGGCGCTCGCCGACCGGTCGGAGCCGGAGGCTGTCGCTGACCTTCCCGTCCGGTCGGCCGAGGTGGCTGGCGAGGATGACGCGGGCGCCCTGCGCCTGGAGGTGCCGGATCGTCGGGAGCGCCGCGCGGATCCGGGTGTCGTCGGTGACCCTGCCGTCCTGGAGCGGGACGTTGAAGTCCACCCGCACGAAGACGGCCTTGCCCGCGGCGTCCAGGTCCTGGACCGTGAGCTTGTCCATGTTCGGTTCCTCCGGGAGCCGGGCGACGCCGGCTCCCTCCGTTCTGGCCCCGATCGGGGCCCCGTGGTCAGGCGAGGCGCTCGGCCACGAACTTCGTGAGGTCCGCCACGCGGCAGCTGTAGCCCCACTCGTTGTCGTACCAGGCGATGACCTTGATGAGGTTGCCGCCCAGGACCATGTTCGACGGGAGGTCGACGATGGAGCTGCGGGGGTCGCCCCGGAAGTCGGTCGAGACGAGCGGATCGTCGCTCGCGCCGAGGATGCCCGCCATGGGACCGGCCGCGGCGTCGCGGAAGGCCTGGTTGAGCTCCTCGAGCGTGACGTCCTTCTCGAGCTCGGCCGTGAAGTCCACCACCGACACGGTCGGGGTCGGGACGCGCAGGCTGAACCCGTCGAACTTGCCCTTGAGGTCCGGGATCACGAGGGAGATGGCCTTCGCGGCGCCGGTCGTCGTCGGGATGATGTTCAGGGCGGCGGCGCGGGCGCGACGCGGGTCCTTGTGCGCGACGTCCAGGATCTTCTGGTCGTTCGTGTAGCTGTGGATCGTGTTCATCAGGCCGCGCTTGATGACCCAGTTGTCGTGGACGACCTTGGCCGCGGGCGCGAGGCAGTTCGTCGTGCAGCTCGCGTTGCTGATGATGTTGTGCTTCGCGGTGTCGTAGACGTTCTCGTTGACGCCCAGCACGATCGTGACGTCCTCGCCCTTGGCCGGGGCGCTGATGATCACCTTCTTCGCGCCGGCGTCGATGTGGGCCTGCGCCTTCGACGCGTCGGTGAAGCGGCCGGTCGACTCGATGACGATGTCGATGCCGAGGTCGCCCCACGGGAGCTGCGTCGGGTCGGCGATCTGGAGGACCTTGATCGACTTGCCGTCGATCACGACGGCGTCGTCGGTGTGGCTCGACCTCGCCCGGGTAGGCGCCGTAGGTCGAGTCATGCTTGAACAGGAGGGCGTTGGTCGGCACGTCGACGAGGTCGTTGACGGCGACGACCTCCACGTCCGGGGCGCGCTCGATCAGCGCCTTGAGCGACTGCCGGCCGATGCGGCCGAAGCCGTTGATGCCCACGCGAACGGTCATCGAAAGGGACCTCCAAGATGGCGGGAACGAGTGCCGTCGAGCGCCTGGGCAGACGCGCTCGACGGCAAGGGGTGACTGGTTGCGGGACGAACCGGTTGCTGCCCCACGTCGGCCGGTCGAGGCGACGTCGGGAGCGCGGCTGCGGTCGCAGGCAGTGCGAACGCGGCGGCGACCCCGAAGCCGGAGATCACGCCTGCTGCGGCGTGACGCCCGGTGAACCGGTGCGCGTGTTGGCTCATCCCCGCTGGTGCCGAATCCATGACGAGGTCGGGAGCGATGACCGTTGAAGCGGACAGGGCGTGACCTCGGATCGGACGGGAACCAGCGTTCGCCCTGAATCCTAGCAAATGCCCTCGCACGTCCCTGCGGCGGAGATACCCGGTTGCGACGTGCCGAGGAGACCGGCCCTGAAGACCAATGAGCCCCCACCGGCAGGGCCGGTGGGGGCTCATCGTCATCGCGATGATGGCTGGCGGTCAGCCGCCGATCTTGAAGACCTTGCCGCCGCACACCGGGCAGGTGCCCTGGAGCGCGGGCTTGCCGTTCTTCATCGTGATCTGCTGCGGGTTCTGGACCTCGACCTTCTTCTTGTCCTTGACGCAGTAGGCCTCTGCCATTTGTCGACTCCTCCTCACGCAGACCGCGTCACGAGAGCACGCCTCTCCTGTCCGCGGATCGCTTGGGTCCTGGCGCTCAGTCTTGGGACCAGAGAGACGGGCGCCAGCGCGCCGCTCCGGCCTTGACCTTCTGGCGATCGATCTCCGCGAGGACCACGAGGCTCTCGAGCCCCGTCTCCACCGCGGCGGCCTCCGCCCGGTCCTTGCCTTCTCCGACGACGAACTCGCCGGTCCGACGGTTTGCGTACACGGCGCATACGACGCCGGCACGACAGCCTCCGAGACCCGCAAGCACGAGCAGCGCAGAGGCTTCCATCTCGAAATTCAGGATCCCCTGCCGGGTCATCTCCTCGGCGAGGTCAGGGTAACGGATGGGAAGTTGCGGGATGGGCCGTCCCTGCGCACCGTAGAAACCGGGCGCCGTGGCGGTGATTCCCATGTGGTGGCGGTGCCCGAGGCGGCTCGCGGCCTCCTCGAGGGCGACGACGCACTCGTAGTGCGCGACCGCGGGATATCCCTCGTGGACGAACCAGCTGGTCGTCGTCTCGAGGCGGACGCTGCCGGTCGAGATGATGAGGTCGCCCAGCTCCATCCCGTCCTGGAGCGCGCCGCACGACCCGATCCGGATGAACGTCGGGTGATCGGCGATGGCGAGGACCTCGGCGAGCACGATCTCGACGTTGTCCGTCCCGATGCCCGTGGACAGGGCGGTGACCCGGAGCCCGCGGTACTCGCCGGTCGCGCTCGCGAACTCGCGGTGGCGATGGGTGCGCTCGATGGAGTCGAAGTGCGACGCGATCCGCTCGACGCGGTCCTGGTCGCCGGGGAGCAGGATGTAGTCCGCCACCTCACCCGGGCCCAGCCCGATGTGGTATTGCCGCTCACCGGCGGGGACTGCGACGCGGGTATCCGCGTTCGGCAAGGGCCTTGCTCCTGCTCGCTCACGCACGAATGTGCAGAGCCTGCGCTCGAGGATAGGGGTCTGATTCCGCGAGCGTCAAGCCGTTCTGCGCACGCACGGCCCGAACGTGGGCCGTGCGTGACGCGTGCGGGCGCCGTGTTCGGGCCCGATCGGGGGCGGGCGCGGCGGTCCCGTGGCGTGTCCGCGGGCGGGCGGGCTCACGGTTTCGCGGCCCCCACGCCGCCCGGTCCCGGACCGCCGGGGCCGTGTCCGATGGCCTCGAGCCGGGCGACGATCCGCTGCCGGAGGGCCCGCTGCGCGCGGTGCCGGCGGGCGAGCGTGACCGCGATCGAGAGGAGCGCGACGAGGGCGAGCGTGCCGGCACCGGCGGAGGCCGGATCCAGGCCCATCCCGCGGCCGAGCGACGCCCGGAGCGCGTCCCGATCCACGTCCGGGCTCACGAGCGGGGCGGCGTCGGGGCTCGACGCCGCGTCAAGGGCGCCGCCGAGGTCGCCCACGAGCTCGACGTCCGCGGCATCCCCGACCACGAGCACGACCTCGTCGCGTCGCTCGGGGACGCCGGTCGCGTTGAGGGCATCGCCGGGCTCGAGGAGCTCGATGACGCCGGCGGCAGCGTCCGCGAGCACGATCCGGCCGATCGCGGTCCCGTCGTCCAGGAGGAAGCCGTCCGCCTCGACCGCCGTCACGAGACCGCCGATCCGGACCCGCTGCCCGAGGTGTGACTCGAGGTCGCGGAGATCGACGTCGGGCGCGAGCGCCGCAGGTCCCGGCCGGATCCGCTCCGCTGCCGACCGGGGTGGCCGGGCTCGCCTGCGTGCCGCCCGCGGGTCCCGGCGACGACGTGGCGCCCGCCCCCGCGACGGCCGCCCCGAGCACGAGGTCCGACGGGCGTCGCGGCACGATGGCGAACCGCCGGTCCGTGGCCGTGGGGTAGGGGCGCTTCACGATGCCCGTGATCGTCGCGCTGCGGCCCTCGGTCACGGACGTTCCCGCGATCCCGCTGCCCGCGAGCCCGCCGAGGAGGATCCTCGTCGCGCCGGACGTGGCGAGCTCGGCGGTCCAGCGGTCGCCGCTGCGGTGGACGTCGGCGATCGTCCCGGTCACCCGCACGAGCCGCCACTCGGTCGCGGCGGTCGGGGAGCCCTTGAGCGCGTGCGCCGTGGGCGTGCCCGTGCCCAGCACCCGCACGTCGGCCACCTTGAGGCGCGGCGCGCCCCATGCCTTCCCGACGACGCCCGTGAGTCGCACCCGCGTGCCGAGCTGGAGACGGCCGTCCGCCTCGGGCAGGTAGGCCTCGATCGCCCCGGTCGAGTCCTCCACGATCGTCCGACGGCCGCTCGCGTCGAGCAGCGTCCGCTCCACGGTGAGCAGCCCCTCGACCGTGACGGTCTCGCCGTCTCGGGCCTTGGCGGAGGCGATCGACCGGACGCCGCCCGGACCCGCTGTCGCGGAGGGCCGCGGCGTCTGCGACGGCGCGGGCGACGAGCTTGGCTGGGTCAGGCCCGCGATGTCGGCGCGGTCCCGGACCCACAGCCGGTAGCCGTCGAGCTCGCCCTTGCGCGAGGCCCGCTGGCCGACGATCCCGGTGAACGTCGCGCTGGCGCCCTTGCGCAGCACGCTCGCGTCCAGGCCGGCACTGGCGTCCGCGTACACGCGGAGGGACGCGCCGTCGGTCCCCTCGATCGTGAAGGCGATGTCGCCGCTCGTCGACTTTGCGGGCGCGGCCGTGATCGTCCCGCGGATGGCGGCGAGCCGGCCTTCGGTCCCCTCCCCGGCCTGGCCGGCGGTGAGACCGACCGACGCGGGCAGCCCGGCCGTGCCGAGGACCCTGATCCCCGGTCAGCGGCGGCCGCAGCTCGGTCTGGCCGTACGGGTCGGCGACCGGACCGCGGATCTCGACGAGGGTCCCGCGGGGCAGCGCCGGCGCGCCATCCGGCACCCGGACCGGCAGGCCGCCCGTCGCATCCGCCACGACGACGAGCGGGGGCGTGCCGAGTCGACCGCCTTCGGCGACGACGACCCCGCGGACGGACGCCTGGGACCCGACGGCGACGAGCCTTGCCGCGGCCACCGTCATGGGTGCCTCCGTCGGTGCGGGTGTCGGAGTCACCGACGGCGCGGGCGTCGGGCTCGGCAGGGGCGTGGACGACGGCCCGGGCGTGGCGCTCGGTGCCGGCGTGCCGGACGGGATCGGCGTCGGGGTCACCGAGGGGACGGGCGTCGGCGGCTGGCGTTGGCGCGGCGACGGCGGCGCCTGGACCTCGAGCTCCCCGGCGAGCGTGGCGTGGAGGCGATAGCCCGCCGTCCCGGTGCCCGTGCTGTCACGCTGGCCCAGCGGCCCGCGAGCGACGACGACGTCGCCGCGCGCGGGTGCGAGCTGTCCGAGGGCATCCGGCCCGGCGATGACGCGGACGGGACCGCTGCCGTCGTCGATCGTGATCCCGAGGCCGTCGGCGAGCGCGGACGGCGCCTCGGTCACGGTGCCGACGAGCTCCAGCCGCCGACCCTCGAGCGGCTCCGTGGCCGCGCCGGTCGAGGCGCCGACGGCCACCGGGAGCGGGCCGCTGCCGGTGACCGCGACATCCGCGGCCGCGACACGGAGCGTGCGCTGGCTGAACCGCGAGTCGAGCGTGCCCGTGGCGCGGACCGTCGTCCCGGCCGGGAGCGGCACGTCGAACGCCGCGTCGAGGTACAGGGCGATGCCGCCCGTCGCGTCCTGGACGAAGCCGCTGCGGGCAGACTCCAGGCCCCCGAGGGCGGTCGTCAGGGTGCCCTCGATGGTGGCGGTGACCCCGTCGGCCAGGGCTCGTGCGTCCTCGATCGCCACGACCGGGTCCGGCGACGGCGACGGGGTCGCGGTCGGGAGCGGCGTAGGGGTCGCCGTCGGCTCGGGACTCGGCGTGACGCTGGGCGCGGGGCTCGCCGTCGGCACGGGCGTCGGGGTCGCGGTCGGGACCGGCGTCGGCGCCACGGTCGGTGTCGGGGTCGGTGCGACGGTTGGCGTCGGCGTCGGGACCGGCGTCGGGGTCGGGTGTCGGCGTGGGTGTCGGCGTGTGGGCGCCGGCGTCGGCGTCGGCGTCGGCGCACGGTGGGCGAAGGCGTCGGCGTCGGGGCGGCGTCGGAGTCGGAGTCGGAGTGGGCGCCACGGTGGGCACAGGCGTCGGGGTAGCCGTCGCGATCGGTGTCGCCGTCGGCGTCGGCGACGGACCTGGCACCGGAGCGGACGCGAGGTTCTGCGCCACCGGCGACGCGTTGCCCACGAAGTCCGCGGCGTTGTCGTTGCCGTCGACCGCGTTCCCGCCGGAACCACCCGGCCGGCGCTCGATCGAGGCGCCTGCCGCCGGCGCGGCGACCGCCGTGCCCTCGACGAACGTGTTCGTGGCGTCGCCCCACCCGACCGCGTCGATCGGCGTGCCACCCGTCGGCCGCAGGACGATCGCCCCGCCGGTCGCCGCGAGGCCGCCGGAGTAGACGACATCGGCCGAAGCCGCGTACACCCCGAGCCCGTTCGCGAGCAGCAGGTGGCGTCCCGGGCTCCAACAGCACGGTCGTGGTCCAGCCGCCCTTCTTCGTGACGGTGGCGCCCGAGCTCGTCACGTAGGCGACCTCGAGCCCCGTGAGGTCGATCGCCGTCGCGGACGCGTTCGTCAGCTCGACGTACTCGTCTGACGCGGATGCGCCGCCGGTCACGACCTCGGCGACGAGCAGCCCCGAGGATGGCGGCCACGCGACGGCGGCGACGGGCACGCCGGCGAACCGGAGGGCGGCAGGCGGACCGGCGACCCCGCCGAGCAGCAGGACGACAAGCATCGCGGCCAGCACCGCGATTCGGGCACGCGCCATCGAGGACCTCCGGGCGGGAGTGATCGGCGGCGGGGCACATCGGCGGCGGGCAACCTGCTTGGCAGGCGGAGGCGCATGCTACGGGTCGGCGCTTATCGGGCACTCACCCGCGAATCCACGTTCCCGGTACCATGCACCGGCCGCAGCGTCGTCCCGCGCGGCACCCGCGCCCGACAGGAGGAGTTCGTTGGCCCGCGCCAAGCGCACAGATCGCACCGAAGCCCGCCGCCGTCACCGCGAGGAGCAGGCCCCCGTGGGTGCCGACGTCGCCGAGGCGACGGCGTCGACCGCAGCCGGCAAGGGTCCGGCGAAGCCCGCGCCGGCTCCCGTCGTGCGGCCGAGCATCACCGTCGCGCTCCGCGGCGCGTTCCGTCCGCTCGACCTCGCGGGGGACCTCCGGGCCCTCCCGCGGCTCCTCCTCCACTGGTCGTTCTGG
This sequence comes from uncultured Chloroflexia bacterium, assembly GCA_963768035.1. Taxonomy (GTDB): domain Bacteria; phylum Chloroflexota; class Limnocylindria; order Limnocylindrales; family CSP1-4; genus CAIXZV01. The sequence continues at coordinate 288,183 of CAVYGJ010000002.1, read as the reverse complement.
GGCCCGGCCCTCGCCACGCTCGCGACGACGATCGTCTACCTCGCGCTCGCGCAGGGCCGCACGAGCGTGACCCCGTCGGACACCATCTGGGTCGTCGCGAACCTCGCGTTCCAGATGTTCGTGTTCCCGCTGCCCGCGCCGGCCGGCGCCGCGTTCATCGCCGGGTTCGGGGCGATCCGCGCCTCGTGGCTCATCGGCCTGCTCATCGGCGTCATCTCCGCCACGTGCTTCGCGGTGATCCTGCTGTCGGTCTCGTCGCTCACGACGGCGCCCGGCGCCGACGTCCGCTCGCTCGCGCTCCAGGGCTTCCTCGTCGCACCGGTCGGCGCCGCCCTGTTCGCCGCCGCGGCCGCCTGGTACAAGCGGTTCCTCAACCTCGCGAACCCCAACCGGAACCAGCGGCGCGGCCAGTCGGCCGCCCGCCCGGCAGCGGGCCGCGGGGACATCAAGCGGGACCGCCTCAGCCGTTCCTGAGACGGCGGCTAGCCGAGCCGGCGCATCCCCGCCTGCCCCATCTGGCGGACGCCCTGCGGCGCCGCCGGCCCGCCCGCCCCGTTCGCGGCCTCGACGAGCGGCTCCACGGACCGCGCGATGACGTTGACCACGTTCCCCTCGCGCTGGAGGTCGCCCTCCACGAGCAGCAGCGCGTGGCGGCGGACGACGGACCGCAGCCGCTGCCACGTGTCCGGCCAGAGGGTCACGTTGACCATCCCCGTCTCGTCCTCGAGCGCCAGGAACACCGTCCCGCGGGCCGTCATCGGGTGCTGCCTGGTCACGACGAGCCCGCCCAGCCGGACCGGCCCCGGACGCCGGTCCGCGAGCTCGGCGTTGGGGACCGCGCCGAGCCGGTCGAGCGCCCCGCGGAACAGCGACACCGCCTGCCGCCGCGCGTCGAGCCCGACCACGGCGTAGGCGTCACCGAGCCGCTCCGGCTCCGTCAACGCGGGGAGCGACGGCGCCTCGGTCGCGGGCAGCCGGAGGTCCATCGGCCGGCCCGCCGCCTTCTGCCGTCCGCGCCCGCGCACCGTCCGCCCGTCGACGCGCCCCTTCGTGGCGCCCGCCACCTCGCGCAGCTGCCACAGCAGCTCCCGCCGCGGCCGGCCCAGCGAGTCGAGCCCGCCGGCCCGGATCAGCCGCTCCACGACCTCCTCCGAGAGCCCCGTCCGCTCCACGACGTCCGCGAGGCTCGTGTACGGCCCCCGGGCGAGCTCCGCGTCCAGCCGGGCCGTCATCTCCTCGCCGATCCCCTTCACGAGGTGCAGCCCCAGCCGGACGCCCCAGCCGCTGACGGACTCCGCGGCCCAGCGGTCGCGTGAGGCGGCCCGCGGGATCACGCACGCGGACGAGCGCACGGGCCGCGGGTGGGCGGCGATGCCGGTCCCGTCGGGCAGCGCCTCGCCCGGGTCGTCGTCGTGGGAGCCGTCGTCCCCGTCCGGGCCAGCCAGCGCCCAGCCCGGCCGCCCCACCCACTCGGTCGTGGTCCGGTACGCGGACCGGTTGACGTCCACCGGGAGGATCGCGACGCCGTGGCGCTTCGCGTCGTTGACGAGCACCTCCACCGGGTAGAAGCCCATCGGCTGGGCGTTGATCAGCCCGACCGTGAACTGCGCCGGGTAGAACAGCTTGAGGAAGCTCGACTCGTAGGCCGTCCGGGCGAAGGCGGCGGCGTGGCTCTTGGCGAAGCCGAAGCTGGCGAACGCGGCGCACTGGCGGAACAGCTCCTCCGCGTCGTCGCGCGGGACGCCCTGGTTCGCGATGCAGCCATCGACGAACTCGACGTGGAGCTTCTCCATCTCGCTCGTGGAGCGCCACGTGCCCATCGCCCGCCGGAACCCGTCCGAGCCCGCCGGCGTGAACCCCGCGACGTGGATCGCGATCTTCATCACCTGCTCCTGGTAGAGGATCACGCCGAGCGTGTCGTGGAGGATCGGCTCGAGGCTCGGGTGGAGGTACTGCACGGGCTCCAGCCCCTGCTTGCGGCGCAGGTACGGGTGGACGGCGTTGCCCTGGATCGGCCCCGGCCGGATGATCGCCACCTCGACCACGAGGTCGTCGAGGCTCGCCGGCCGCGACTTCGGCAGCGTCTGCATCTGGGCACGCGACTCGACCTGGAACACGCCCACGGTGTCCGCGGCCTGGAGCATCTCGAACACCTCGGGGATCTCCTCGGGCGTCCGGTCGAGGTCGAGGCACACGGCGCAGTCGTGCTCGATGAGCTGGATGCACTCGTCGATGGCGGCGAGCATCCCGAGGCCCAGCAGGTCGAGCTTGATGAGCTTCATCGTCTCGACGTCGCGCTTGTCGTACTGGACGACGACGCGGTCGGGCATCGTCGCGCGCTCGAGCGGCGCGATGTCGATGAGCGGCGCCGCGGTCACGAGCATCCCGCCCGAGTGGATCGAGAGGTGGCGCGGGAAGCCGTCGATGCGGGCGCACAGCTCCAGCCAGCGCTCCCAGTCCGAGAGGGCCGCGACGGAGCCCTCGTGCCGCCCCACGTCGGCCGGCCGCAGCTCCGCGACCGGGGCGAGCCGGGCGACGCTCGAGCTGCGGTCCTTCGTGGCGGCCACCGCCTCCCGGGCCCGTGCCCGTCGCTCGGCGTCCTCGCGGGCCCAGCGGCGGGCGGCCGCGCTCTCGTCGCCCGGGCCGCCCCGGTCGTCCTCGGCATCGGTGCGTTCGTCGATGGGCCGGTCGAGCGCGGACACGCCACCGATCGGGAGGTCGGCGGGCGGGCGGGGATCCCACCGTCGCTCCGCGGGGAGGAGGACGCCCGTGCCGGGATCGATCCGCCGGGCGAGCTCGCGCGCCTCGCCCGACGCGACCTGCACCGGCGGGCCCTCCTGGATCCAGCGGACGCTCGTCGGGGAGTCGCCCGGGCCGCCCTCGTCCTCGCCCGGCCGCCAGCGGCCGCCGCGCGCGTGGTTGAGCTGGCCCATCGCGTCCGTGAGCCCGCGCTCCGCGGTCAGCGACGCCGTCCCCGCGACCGCCACCTCCGCGACGAGCCGCCGCGCCCCGCGCACCGCGTCGGCGCCGATCGTCTCGGCCGCGGCCTCCCCGGGCCGCGCGAAGAAGCCGGCGAACCCGCCCTCCGCCTCGAGGTCGCGCCGGACCATGACGCTGTCGTACGTCTCGAGCGCCTTCGCCACCCGGTCGACGAGCGGCGCTGGGAAGCCGAGTGCGGAGCCGACCTCGCGGACGGCGGACCGTGCCCGGTAGGTGACGAGGTTGCAGACCATCCCGGTGTGCTCGGCCCCGTACCGCTCGTAGACGTACTGGATGACCTCCTCCCGGCGCTCCGAGGAGAAGTCGATGTCCACGTCCGGGTAGGCCGTCCGCCCCTCGTTGATGAACCGCTCGAACAGGAGCTCGTGGCGGATCGGGTCGACGCGCGTGATCCCCAGCACGTACGCCACGATCGAGTCCGCCGCGCTGCCCCGGCCCTGCGCCGGGATCTTCCGTCCCTTGGCGAACCGCATCAGGTCCCAGCAGATGAGGAAGAACTCCGCGAGCCCGGTCTTGCTGATCACCTCGAGCTCGTGGGCCAGCTGCGCGACGACGGCCGGCGTCAGCGGGTGGTAGCGCCGCCGGGCGCCCTCCCAGCACAGCTCCGAGAGGTGGGAGAACGGCGTCTGGCCCTTCGGCACCGCGAAGCCCGGGAAGCGGTACTTCTCGAACGCGAGCTCCACCCGGCAGCCGGCCGCGATCTCCGCCGACGCCGCGATGCCCTCCCGCCAGCGCCGGGCGAGCACGGGGTCCGCGGCAGCCGTCGCGGGGTCGCCCGGCGGCATCGCGAGCAGCTCGGCCGCCCCCTTGAGGAACGACTCGCCGTCCGGGCGGCGGAGGTCCGCGAGCTCGCCCAGCGAGCGGCCGTGGCGGATCGCGGTCAGGACGTCCTGGAGCTCGCGGCCCTCCGGGCGCGCGTAGTGGACGTCGTTGGTCACGACGACCGGGAGGCCAAGCTCGTCCGCGAGGCGCGCGGTCTCCGACGCCAGCCAGTCGTCGTCGGGGAGGAGGCGGTGGCCGAGCTCCAGGACGAAGCCCGACGACGGCGCCGTGTCCCCGACCCCGAACAGCGCCGCGTACCGCTCGGCCGTCGCCCGCGCCCCCTCCCGGTCGCCGGCCCGGAGGCGTCTCGCCAGCTCGCCGTCGCGGCACCCGGACAGCGCGATCAGGCCCTCGTGGTGCTCCTCGAGCAGCGCCTGGGTGAACCGCGGCACGGCCTTCGTGCCCGCGAGGTTGGCCCGCGAGACCATCCGGCACAGCGACCGCCAGCCGATGGCGTCGCGCGCGAGCAGCACGAGGTGCGGCCCCCGCTGCGGCTCCCCGATCCCCCGGTGGTCCTCCTTCACGACCGCCCGGTGGCCGGGGAGCAGCGTCCGATCGGGTCGCGGGCGGGCCGGGACGCCGTCGGCGACGGGTGGGGCATCCGCGACGACCGGCGGCCGGCGGCCGGGACGCCACGCGCGACGCCTCGGCACCACGAGCCCGCCCGGATCCGGGACCGCCGCGTCCAGCAGCTCGATCTCGATCCCCACGACCGGGTGCAGGCCGGCGGCCTCCGCCGCGGTGGTGAAGCGGACCGCGCCGTACAGGCCCTGGTGGTCGGTGAGGGCGAGCGCGGAGAGCCCCAGCTCGACGGCGCGCGCGACGAGGTCGTCCGGCGCGGACGCCCCGTCCAGGAACGAGAAGTGGCTGTGGCAGTGGAGCTCTGCGTACGGCGGGAGGGTGGTGGCGGCCACATCGATGGTCTCCGGGGGGCGGGCGATGATCCTAGAACATCCGTTCGAATTGCGCCATCTCCGGGACCAGACCTTCGGGCCTGCCGCAACGGGACGAATCGCCGTGTCGGGACGCAACCAAACCGGCGGATCATGCGTCTGATGCGCGTGATCGCCGATCCGACGCTCCACCCCCGCCGCCAGGTCGCCGTCGAGGTCACCCTGCGTGCCCTCCTCGTCGCGGCGGTGGCCGCGCTCATCCTCTGGATCCTGCCGGCCGTCGCGGAGGCCGTCGCCTGACCACATCCCGTTCCCGTCGGCCTGGGGGCTAGCTGGAACGTCCCGGCGACGGCGTCCTCGTGACGACCGTCGACCTGGTCGCCGGACCTTGGGCAGTCCGGTGACCGTTCGGGGGACCCTCGTCGCACCGGCGGCGGGGGTCCCCGCTTCCCGGGCTACGATGTCCCCGATGCGCCATCACCGGGTCCCGTCTCGTCTCGCCGCCGCCTTCGTCCTGATCGTCGCCCTGTCGCTGGCCGCCTGCGGGTCCACCGTGACGCCGACGCCGGCCGCGTCGGCAGGCGCGTCGCCCGCCGGTTCGGCCGCCCCCTCGACCGGCGCCCCGTCGCTCACCCCGGTCCCCGGTGGCGCCTCGACGCTGCCGGAGCCCGTGCCCACCCGCATCGGCACCACCCAGACCGAGTGGGGCGAGATCCTCGACGACCTCCCGTCCACGTTCCCCGCCTACCCGAACGCGGATCCGGCCGAGGTCCCCGACACGGTCAGCGCCGCGCGCCTGGCGCCCGCCGATGCCGCGGCCGTCGCCGCGTGGTACCGCGACGCGTTCACCGAGAGCGGCTACGCGGTGGAGCTGTCCGACGCGGCCGAGGACGGGAGCCAGGTGCTCGACGCCCAGGCCGACCTTCCCGAGTGCCGGATCCAGATGACCTTCCGTCCCGAGGACGGGGATACGATGATCACCATCCTGGTTGCCTCCGCCTGCGCGAACGGCACCGGCTGACGACACCCCGAGGAGAGCGACACATGGCGCCGAAGCTGGGCGACTTCCTGGGCGCGGGCCTGCTGGCCCTGGTCCTGGTTGCGCTGGTCGTGCTCCTCGTGCTCGCCGGCCTGCCCGGCTGACGTCCCGCCGTCGCTTCCGGCGGGCAGTTGTTGTCATTCCCTTAACATTTCGCGTCACTACGCCGTCTATGCTGATGCCGACCGGCCGGGAGTCCGGTCACCAACCAGGGGTTTCAGTACGGTGCAGTCTGCTCGACCGCGAGATCTAGGGGCTCTCGCCCTCGTCGTCGGCGTGTTCCTCGTGCTCTTCGTGGTGTCGATCACGCTCGGAACGTCCTCGATCCGCTGACGGTTCCGCCCCCGCCTTCCGGAGCGCCATGCCGGTGCTGTTCGGCGTCCCCGCGACGGCGATTCAGTCGTACACCCGTTCCAAATGCCAGGTGCCGGCGACCCGGTCCAGGTAGACGAGCGCGAGCCAGCTCCGGCCCACCACCTTGAAGTAGTCCCGCGCGATCGGCTCGCGCCACCACGACTCCTCCACGCGCCACCGGTTGCAGACCTCCACGGGCTCCCGGGTGCCGTTCCACGAGAAGGCGACGAGCCGGCCGGCCTCGTCCAGCTCCGCGGCGATCGCCGGGTGCTCGCGCATCAGCCGGGTCATCGCGGCTCCTCCCCCACCACCGACGCGCCCGCGACCGGCAGCCATCGCCAGCGGGCCTCGGGCAGGGCGGCCTCGGGATCGGCGAGCTCGACCCGCCTGACCCGGTCCGACCCGAACGCGATCGCGAGCCGCGCGAGCTGCCACGCGAGCCGGGCGTCGCGCGCGGCCTGGGGCACGAACAGCGGCAGCTGCGTCCCCGTCGCGGCCTCCACCAGCCCCAGCTCCAGCTCGAGGCGCGCGACCGCGGCCGGCGGCGGCTGGCGCTCCAGGCGTGCGAACAGGAGGCGCTCGATCGCCTCGGCGTCGCCCGTCGGCTCCGGGAACCGCTGCTCGATCCGCAGGATCTCCGGGGTGCCGCGGCGCGCGAACGCGAGGTCGTGGGTGACGACGAGCCGCGCGAGCCCGGCCGCCTGGCCGCGGGCGTGGAGCTGGTCCGCGAGCGCGGCCGCGAGCCGGTGGAGCACGAACCGGACGGCGTCGAGCCCCTCGGCCGGGGGGTCCAGCGGCAGCCCCAGGGCCATCCGCTCCGGCGTGCGGCGGGGCCGGAACCGTTCCGTCTCCTCGCCCCGGGCACGGGCGTGGAGCCTCGCGCCCTCGTCACCGAACCGGGCGACGACCGCGGATCGCGGGAGGTCCGCGACCGACCCGATCGTCCGCAGCCCGAACCGCGCCAGCCGCGACCGGATCTCGGGGTCGCGCGTCAGCAGGCGGGCCGGGTACGGGGCGAGGAACACGGCGTCGTCGCCCGGCGGGACGAGGATGGGGGCGCCGCCCTCGGGGGCATGGGCGGCCGCGACGCTCGCGGCGAAGCTCGTCCCGGCGATCCCGGCGCGCGGCGCCCCGGGCAGGACCGGCGCCAGGGCGTCGTCGATCCGCGCGACGAGGCGCTCCTCGATCCCCCACAGGCGGGTCAGCCCGTCGACGTGGACGGCGATCCGGCCGAAGCCGGCGTCCGTGACGTCGCTGGTGCCGGCGATCCCGGGGCTGAACGCGGCGAGCCGCTCGCAGGCGAGCTCGACGGCGTCCCGGTCCGCGTCAGGGTCTGGGTCGAGGAAGGTCGCCTCGGGCACGAGCCGATGGGCGCTCCCGAGCGGGATCCCGCGACGCACACCGAGCGCTCGTGCGAGCGGGTCCGCGTCGAGGACGATCCCGTCCGTCCAGGGCTGGCCGCCGAGGACGATCGGGCCGGACGGCAACGAGCCGGAGGGGTGCCCCGGGGCCTCCATCCGATGAAGCACCAGGCGGAGGGGCAGGTGTGGCCAGAGGAGATGCAGCAGGCGCATGGATATCAGGCGATAGGAGGGGGCCTTTCAGGCGGGCGATGGGTGGTGGTGGCGGCGATGCCGTGGCCGGGGACGGTGCCGCGTCCCCGGGTGCCGGCGATGGGCGGATGCCCGGTGGCGCGCCGGGCGTCGCGAGCCCGTCGAGCAGCGGGGCACGGACGAGACAGGCGTCCCTGACGCCCCCGTCGGCGTAGAGGATCTCGAGGTCCGCGCGACGCCCGGGCGGCCCGTAGCGGTTGCGCTCGATCGTGACGGCGCTCCGCCGTCCCACGACGTCCCGGCCCAGCCGGATCCAGCCCGCGGGGTGGAGCTCCAGCCACAGGCCGCTCGCCTCCTGGACCGCGGCGGCGAGGCCCCGGCCCAGCGACAGCGGCTCCAGCACCACGAGCAGCGCCCCCGACCGTCGGGCCAGCGCCGCGAGCCGGCCGAGCCGGTCCCCCACGCGCTTCCCCGCGACCGCCGGGTCGCGCCCGTCCGGGAGGTCCACCACGAGCAGGTCCACGGTCCGTGCCGCGAGGAGCGAGCCGGCCATCGCGAGCGCCTCCTCGAGGTCCGCCGGCGTCAGCACCACGAGCCACTCCGGGCGGACGCCGCGCGCGACGGCCTCCACGGGATCGAACGAGCGGGCGAGGTCCAGCCACGCGACGATGGCGCCGCCGGCCTGGGCCTCGGCCGCGACCCGCAGCGCGAGCGTCGTCTTGCCCGAGCTGGCGCTCCCCCGCAGCGCGACGGTCGCCGAGCGCGGCAGCCCGCCGGTCCCGAGGATCGCGTCCAGGGCGGCGAACCCCGTGGGCACGATGCGCCCGTCGGCGTCCTGTGCGGGAGCGCCGCGGCGCGGCGTCGAGGGCGCGAGCGGGCCGGGTCCGGGGATCGGGTGGAGGCCGGGAGCCGCGTCCTCGTCCGGCGCCTCGAGGGGCTGGACCGCCCGGGCGAGCGCGCCCTCGGTCTCCCATGCGGGGCCGGGCCGCGTCCCCAGGCCGAGCTCCCCACCCCGCCGCGGAGCTGCCCCGCCCCAGCGAGCCTGGAGCGTCGCGAGTGCCTCGGAAACGTCGGATGAGCGAGCCATCGGACGTCGAATAATAGAACGGATGTTCTACTCGGTCAAGGGTCCGGGCCCTTCAATTGTCATCCAGTCACGCCACGACTGGTACCCGCGTCGCTGCGGTCGAACGGGGCGGGAATCGGCCTCCGGAGCGCGCATTTCGCGCGCTACCAGTCACCCCACGGGTCGTAGACAGTGGCCTCTCGTCCTGCAGTCGCCCGGCGCATGGATGACCACCAGGACGGCCGACCACGGCACGCAATACCCACCAGGCGGGTATCTGGCGGGAACCGCTCGGATAGCACCCGCGTGGCGACTGGATGAGCAACGAGCGACGACGACGGAGACCTACGCCGCGACCGCGAGCACGAGCAGGCCGCCGGCCAGCATCGCCAGGCCCAGCCACTGCGACGGCCGCAGCCGTTCGCCGAGGAAGGCGACCGCGATCAGCACCACGAGCGCCGGCCCGAACGACGACGCCAGGCCCACCAGCCACGTCGGGGCGACCTGGAGCCCGATCGTGTACGCCACGAACCCGATGAGGTCGCACGTCCCGGCCAGCACGACGAGCAGGATCGCGCGCCGGGTGGCGCCGCCGGGCGGCCCCAGCAGCGACCCCAGCGGCCCACTCCGACGGGCGAGCGCCACCACCAGCAGCAGCACCCCGACGCCCGCGTTCGTGAGCCGCGAGCCGAGCATGACCGGCAGCCAGCCGTGATCCTTGATCGGGCCGGCCAGCAGGATCGTGAGAACCGCGAACAGCACCATCGTCACGAGCGCGATCGCCACGCCTCGCCCGGCGATCCGCGTCTCGCGGAGAGAGCCGCCGAGCTCCAGCCCCGTCAGCACGATGCCCGCCGTCGCCACGAGCGCGCCGACCGCCTGGAGCGGGACCAGTGACTCGCCCCGGAACAGGACCGCGAGCACGACGGTGAGCCCGCCGTACGCCGCCACGACCGGCGACACGACGCTGATCGGCCCGATGCGCAGCGCGGCGTAGAACGAGAGGTACGCGGCCGCTGCCACGACGCCCAGCGCGAGCCCGATGACGAACCCCGGCACCGCCGACGCGGACAGGAGCGACGCGTTGAGGATCGCGATCACGCCGAGGATCGCGAGGCTCGTCAGCTGGGTCCCCGCGAGGACGCCGACGCTCCCGACCTTGCGCGACGCCAGGGCGCCCGAGAGGTCCGTCGCGCCCCAGAACAGGGAGGCCAACAGGCCGAGCGCGAGACCGATGGGCATCGGGCGAGTCTAGGGACCGCGACGTCCGGCCGGAGCCTCGTTGCGTGCTACACTTCCCGGCCGGTCGACCCGGGCACGTCCCGGGTGCGAGTCCCGTGGGGATGTAGCTCAGCTGGAAGAGCACCGCGTTCGCATCGCGGGGGTCAGGGGTTCGAGTCCCCTCATCTCCACCACTTCCCGTGGGTCGGTTGGGCAGGTGGTGAGCCCAAGGGTCTGTAAAACCCTCGCCTTCGGCTGTGGCGGTTCAATTCCGCCCCGGCCCACCAGCATTCCCGGAGACAGCGCCTCGTCTCCGCGCGCCCGGCGCGCCGGTGTAACAACATGGGCCCCGGCTCCCATGTATGGCTGAGACCACGAACGGTTCCAGCCCGGAGGCAACCAATGACCCGTGACGGACGAACGGACGCGCCCGACGACGCCGAGCTCCTGCGCCTCGCGCAGCGCGACGCCACCGCCTTCCGCGCCCTGTACGACCGTCACGCCGTGCGCGTGCACGACTTCCTGCTCCGGCGGACGAACGACCCGGGGGCGGCCTTCGAGCTGACCGCCGAGACGTTCGCCCAGGCGTGGCTCTCGAGGGGGCGGTTCACGGACCAGGGGCACGGCGCCGCCCCATGGCTGTTCGGCATCGCGCGCAACCTGCTCGCGTCGTCGGTCCGAGCCCGGGCGATCGACCGGGCAGGCAGGCGACGTGTGGGTCTCGAGCTGGCGGACAGCGTGGCGGCGCCCGACGAGGCGTGGCTCGACGGGCTCGACGAGGAGCTGGCGGGGGCGCTCGATGCGTTGCCCGACGGCACTCGCCGGGCGGTCGAGATGCGCGTCCTCGACGAGGAGGACTACGGCGAGATCGGGCGGGCGCTCGACATCACGCCGGGGACCGCCCGCGTCCGGGTCCACCGCGGGCTGGCCGCCCTCCGGCGGCTCGTCCGACCCGATCCGCCGCCCGCCACCCCGGTTCCCGTCATGCACACCCGCGAGACGCCAGGAGAGCCCCGATGACCACCGATCAGACCCCCGAGCTCGTCCGGTTGGGCGACGACCTCGAACGCGCCGCAGCCGCGGACCTCGAGCACGGCCGCCACCGTCGCCGGACGATCCGGACCGCCGGCCTCGTCGCGGCCTTCGCCGTCCTCGCCACGGGCACGGCCGCCGTGGCCGGCGTGTTCACGCCGAAGCAGGTTGCCGCGGGCATGCCGGCCGGTGCCGCGATCTTCGGCCAGGCGGACCCGACCTGCGTCCTCGACGCGGACGACGTGACCTACCACTGCACGCTGGCGCGGACGCCGGAGGACACGGGCCCGGTCGTGACCCCGCCGCCCGGCAAGGATGGTGGCGGTGCGGATGCGGTCAGCTACCTCGACTCGAAGGAGACCCTCGCGATCGGCGGCGTCATCGCCGGCGGGTGCATCGGGCGCTCCGAGGACGGGCTCCGCTGGGACTGCTACATCGGGCAGCCCGCCGTTGACCGCGGGATCCTGACCCAGGACTTCCTCGGCCAGCCCGCGAGCGGACCCAGCCGGGGCTGATCCGGGCCGACAACGAACAACGCCCGCCTCGCACGAGGCGGGCGTTTTCATGTCCGGTCTGTCAGCCCTCGCCCCACGGGAAGGACTCGGTGTCGGTCCACGGGCCGAGGACGAACGGCTCGCCCGGCCAGCCGGCGGTCCCGCCGGTGACGAGCAGCCGACCGGCGGCCGGGTCGGGCATCTGGATCCGGATCCGCAGGCGGCCGGTGCCGTCGTCGGAGAACCGGAACGACGAGCTGTCGATGCACACGTTGAGCGTGTGGTGGCAGCCGCCGGCGACCATGGTCTCGTCGAAGTAGTTCGAGAGGTCGATCGACCCGACGACCTCGCCCTGCTGGACCTCGGTCGCCGTGATCACCGGACCGACGTCGCCGGCCTCGACCACGACCTCCATCCGGTCGGTCGCGCGGTCCCCGGTCCCGGTCACGATGACGCGCCATGCCTTCGCCTCGCTGTCCTCGAGCGTCACGTCGAGGAGGTCTGGCTTGGGGAACTCGACGGTGAGCTCGGCGCCACGGCCCTGGCTCTCGACGTCGCCCGCGTTGGCGCTCGGCGTGGGCGTGGGCTCCGCGATCGGCGTCGCGACGGGGGTCGGGGTCGGGACCACGGCGGGCGGCGTCACGGCCGTCGGCGACGCCGGCGAGACGGCTGCGCCCGCGCACGCGGCGACGGCGAACAGCACGACGGCTGCGGCGATGACGGGTGCGAACCGTGACGGCATGGGTCCCCTGGAGCGTTGCGCGTGGCGTGGGCGGGTGAAGCGTGCCCCTGTGACGAACGAGCCCACCGATATGGTTCCCCGCCGGACGGGGAAATTCCACCGTCAAACGTCCAACGGCGCGTGGGACGCTCGCCGCACTTCCGCCGCTCAGTCGAGCGCGGCGTGGAGCTCCGGCGCGTGGCGGCGCAGCCACCGGCGCCACGCGGCGTGGTCCGCGACCCGGGTCTCGAGCAGCCCCCAGAACGCGGGCGTGTGCCCGAACACCCGCAGGTGGCACAGCTCGTGGGCGGCGACCGCGTCGAGGGCCGCGGGCGGCGCGAGGATGAGCCGCCAGCTGAACGAGAGCGCACCGCGGCGCGAGCAGCTCCCCCAGCGCGACGTCGTGTCGCGGATCGTGATGCTCTTGGGCACGACGCCCAGCCCCGGCCCGTGGCGCGCGATCGCCTCGTCGAGGGCGGCGCGGGCGCGGCCGCGGAACCACGCCTCGAGGACGTCCGCCGTGTCGCGCCGGTCCCGCGCGACGCGCTCCACCAGCAGCTCGTCGCCGTCCTCCGCACCGACCCTCGAGACCCGCGAGGAGCGCAGGCCGGCGGGCGCGGCGACGACCCGGATGCGGTGGGGCTCGCCGAGGTACGGCACGAGGCGCCCGTCGTCGACGTGGGGCCGGTCCTCGAGCCGCGACCGGGTCGCCTCCTGGCGCTCGAGGTGGCCGCGGATCCAGTCCTCGCGCTCGGCCAGGAACCGGTCGACGAGCGCGTCCGGGTGACCCCACCCGCGCTTCGCGGCGACCGGGAGCGAGACGACGACGCCACGATCCGGGTGCACGGTCACCCGCAGCCGGCGGGCGCGCGGCGAGCGCCGGAGGAGGTAGCGCAGGTCACCGCCCGGGAGTCGCGCGACGGCGGCTGTCTCGATCACCGTCGGGTCGGGGCTTCGAAGCGCGGCCATCGCGGCGATCGTAGCCGCGTCGGGTGCCGCCGTGCGACTACTGCTGGGCGATGACCCCGATGGAGGCACGGAACCCGGCGCGTCGCTGGAGGGCCGGCATCAGCGTGCCCTGCCCGATCGGCGCGTCGCCCGGGAACCACTTGTTCCACTCGTCGCTGAAGGTGTCGAAGTCGGCCTGGTCGCGGAGGCACCAGTTCGCCCACACGACCTTCTCGAGCGAGCTCCCGTGCTGCTCGAGCAGCGCCTTGAGGTTGCGCAGGCACTGGGTGACCTGCAGGTTGAGGGCCGGGCTCACGAGGGCGCCCGTCTCGAGGTCCACGGGGCCGACCGTCGTGATGTAGACCATGCCCCCTGCCGTGACCACGCGGCCGGTCCCCCTCGGCAGGTCGCCGGCGGTGTTCGCGCCGTCGCCGCCCCAGCGGGACTTCATCGGCTTGACCGTGCGCTGGGTGATCGGGGCGACCTGCGGGATCCCGAACTCGCCGGGCGGCATCTCGACGCCGTTGACCTTGAACTGGTCCATGAACGTCGGGCGGACGCCGGTCGGCCGGAGATCGCCCTGGATCTTGCCCTCGACGAGGCCCGTCTGCTCGAACGCGAACACGTCCTGGGTGAGGATGTCGTCGTCCTCGATCCCGTAGATCTCGGTGATGTTCGTGACCCGCCGGGAGCCGTCCTTGAGGCGCGCCGTGTGGACGATGATGTCGACGGCCGACGCGATCTGCTCCCGGATCGCCCGGAGCGGCATCTGGTAGCCCGTCATGAGCACCATCGTCTCGAGGCGCCGGAGCATGTCGTTGGGGCTGTTCGCGTGGCCGGTCGAGAGCGAGCCGTCGTGGCCCGTCGTCATGGCCTGGAGCATGTCCAGCGCCTCGCCCGAGCGGCACTCGCCGACGATGATCCGGTCGGGCCGCATGTGCATCGCGTTGCGCAGCAGGTCGCGGATCGTGATCTCGCCCTCGCCCTCGAGGTTCGCCGGGCGCGCCTCGAGCGTGAGGACATGGTCCTGGCGGAGCTGGAGCTCGGCGGCGTCCTCGATCGTCACGATCCGCTCGCCGTTGGGGATGAACGACGACAGGACGTTGAGGGTCGTCGTCTTGCCCGAGCCCGTGCCGCCGGACACGAACACGTTGAGGCGGGCCTCGATGCAGGCGCGCAGGAAGTCGAACATCTCGGGCGACGCGGTGCCGAACCGGATGAGGTCGTCGACGGTGTACGGCCGCGCGGCGAACTTGCGGATGGTGATGACGGGGCCGATGAGCGAGAGCGGCTCGATGATGGCGTTGACGCGCGAGCCGTCGGGGAGACGCGCGTCGACGCGCGGGCTCGTCTCGTCGATGCGCCGCCCGAGCGGCGTGATGATCCGATCGATGATGCGCAGCACGTGCTCGTCGTTGAGGAACACGCTGTCGACGCGCTGGATCTTGCCGCCGCGCTCGATGTAGATGTGCGACGGCCCGTTGACCATGACCTCGGTCACGGTCTCGTCGTTGAGGAACGGCTCGATCGGGCCGAAGCCCTGGACCTCGTCGAGCAGCTGCTGGACGAGGAGCATCCGCTCGTCGCGGGTGACGGCCGCGCCCTGCTGCGAGATCACCCGGTCGGCGAGCGCCTCGACGCGCGGGCGGATCTCGTCGGGCGGCGCATCGAGGATGGCGTCGAACGCGCGGACGATCTCGGCGAGCATCGCGACCCGGAGGTCGCGCAGGAGCACCTCGCGCGGGGTGAGCCCCCGGCCCGACGGCGTCGGCGGCTGGGGCACGGGAACCATGGCGCCCGGCGGCGCCGGCTCGCCCGATTGGGCCTGTTGGGCCCGCTCTACCCGCTGCGTGAGCGACATGCCTGAACCTCCCCGGATCCCCGAGTGCCCCGAGCGGGCCCGCCGTGGGGAGTCGCCTGATGACGCACCCCGGCTGCGCCCGAGCATAGTACGAGGGTCCCGCAAGGTGGGTGCGCTGGGGCACCGGAGGTCCGGTCGGAAACGGGTGGTCCGGGGGGCGTTGGTGCCCTCCGCGGTCGAACGGGTAGATGCGTCCGCGCACCACGCCGCGCCGCACCTCGCGACGCCCGTCCGCGTGCACGAGCCGTGGTCCTGCGTGCACGGTTTCTTACGCTATACTCCCGGTCCGGCGTGGGGCTATAGCTCAGCTGGAAGAGCGTCTGAATGGCATTCAGAAGGTCAAGGGTTCGAATCCCTTTAGCTCCACCAACACCCCGCTGACGCCGACAACCTGACCCCTCGCCGGGACCGGCGAGGGGTTCGTTCGTTCACACGGAATGGGGCCTAGCAGCAGTGACGACCAGCGACAGCGCGACCACTGACGCCCGGGACGCACGGTCCCGCATCGAGCGCTATGACCCGTCGGCCATCGAGCCGAAGTGGCAGGCGCGCTGGGACGAGCTCCACCTCTACGAGACGGACCTCGAGGACGACTCGAAGCCCCGGTTCTACCTGCTCACGATGTACGACTATCCCTCCGGGTCGCTGCACATCGGGCACTGGTACGTGAAGACCCCGACCGACGCGATCGGCCGCTATCACCGGATGCTCGGCGACAACGTCTTCCAGCCGATCGGGTTCGACGCCTTCGGGCTGCCCGCGGAGAACGCGGCGATCAAGAACCGGATCAACCCGCGCGCCTGGACGATGGCGAACATCGACACGATGCGGCGCCAGCTGCGGACCATGGGCGCGGGCTGGGACTGGAGGGCCGAGGTCGTCACCTGCGACCCCGACTTCTACCGCTGGAACCAGTGGCTGTTCCTGCAGTTCCTCGAGCAGGGCCTCGCCTATCGCGCCGTCTCCCCGGTCGACTGGTGCCCCAACGACGGGACGCTCGCGCGCGAGCAGGTCGAGGGCGCCGACCGCCACTGCTGGCGCTGCGGCGCGAAGGTCGAGAAGCGCGAGCTCGCCCAGTGGTACCTGCGGACCACGGCCTACGCGGACGAGCTGCTGGACTTCTCGGGCATCGACTGGCCGGACCCGATCCGGATCATGCAGACGAACTGGATCGGGCGCTCGACGGGCGCGGAGATCGTGTTCGAGACGGCGCCGGCGCCGCACCACGAGGGCGGCAAGGAGCTGCGCGTCTTCACCACGCGGCCGGACACGCTGTACGGCGCGACCTTCATGGTCCTCGCGCCCGAGCACCCGCTGGTCGCCGAGCTCACCGCCCCCGATCGCAAGGCCGACGTCGAGGCGTACGTCAAGGCGGCCGCGGACAAGACCGAGATCGACCGCCTGTCCGCCGATCGCGAGAAGACGGGCGTGCCGATCGGCGCGGACGCGATCAACCCGGTCAACGGGGCGCACATCCCGATCTTCATCGCCGACTACGTGCTGGGCACCTACGGCACGGGCGCGATCATGGCCGTCCCGGCCCACGACGAGCGCGACTTCGCGTTCGCGACCGCGTTCGGGCTGCCGATCGTGCGCGTCATCGCGCCCCGCGACGCCGATCCGGACGAGCCCCTGACCGAGGCGTTCGTGGACAAGGCGGCGGACGAGGCGCCCCGGGAGACGGGCCGCCACGACGGCCCGCTGGGCGACATCGAGCTGATCAACATCGGCAGGGACAGCGCGGGCAGGCTCGTGCTCGTCAACTCGGGCCCGTGGGACGGCAAGCCCGCGATCGACGCGTGGCACGGCATCGTCGCGGAGCTCGAGGAGCGCGGGCTCGGCCGACAGGCCGTCACCTACCGCCTGCGCGACTGGCTCGTCAGCCGCCAGCGCTACTGGGGGACGCCGGTCCCGGTCATCCACTGTCCGGTCGACGGCGCGGTGCCGGTGCCCGAGTCGGCCCTGCCGGTCCTGCTGCCCGACACCGTGGACTACCAGGGCAGCGGCGAGAACCCGCTCAACCGCGACGAGGCGTTCCTCAACGTCTCGTGCCCGCGGTGCGGCGGCCCGGCGAAGCGCGAGACGGACACGCTCGACACGTTCATCGACAGCTCCTGGTACTGGTTCCGCTACCTGTCGCCGGACAAGGCCGATGCGCCGGTCGACACCGAGATGGTGCGCACGTGGTCGCCCGTCGACCAGTACACGGGCGGCGCCGAGCACGCGGTGATGCACCTGCTCTACAGCCGGTTCTTCACCAAGGCGATGCGCGACCTGGGCCTCGTCGACGAGAGCGAGCCGTTCCGCCGGCTGTTCAACCAGGGCCAGATCCTTGGCGCCGACGGCGAGCGGATGTCGAAGTCCCGGGGCAACGTCCAGGACCCGGACGAGCTCGTGGGCCGCTATGGCGCCGATGCCGTGCGGCTGTACCTGATGTTCATGGGTCCCTGGGACCAGGGCGGCCCCTGGAGCCCGACGGGCATCGGCGGCGTGGCCAAGTTCCTCGCCCGCGTCTGGACGATCACGCTCGACCGCACGGGTCGCGAGTCGGGCGACCCGTCGTCGGGCCAGCTGCCCGAGGGCGAGGACGAGCAGGCGGCCCGCGACCGCATCCGCGCGGCGGCGCATCGCACGCTGCGCGACGTGACCGAGGACTTCGAGGGCTTCCGCTGGAACACGATGGTCGCGAAGCTCATGGAGCTGTCCAACACGCTGTTCCGCTACCGCGGCACGACGGTCACCGACCTGCCCGAGTGGGACGAGGCGGTCAGCCTGCTCCTGCTGATGCTGGCGCCGTCCGCGCCGCACATCACCGAGGAGCTGTGGTCCCGGCGTCTCGAGGCCGCGGGCGAGCCGTGGGCGTCGATCCACACGCAGCAGTGGCCGATCGTCGACGAGCGCGCGATCGTGGAGCAGACCCGCGAGGTCCCGATCCAGGTCAACGGCAAGCTGCGCGACCGGATCACCGTCCCGGTCGGGATCAGCGAGATCGAGCTCGAGCAGATCGTGATGAGCCGCGACAAGGTCATCGCCGCGATCGGCGACGCGCAGGTCGCGCGAGTCATCTACGCGGGCGGCGGCAAGCTCGTCAACATCGTCCTGCGCGGGTAGCGGTCCTCAGGCCGAGCGCGTGCCGGCCGCGTCGAAGCTCATCACGCGCTGGAGCGCGGCCGCCCGCATCTCGGCCGGGATCGCGACCGGGCCGCCGATGCCGCTCGCGTTGATCGACGCCTGGGCCGCCTCCTCGATCACGCCACCGGCCAGCACCGCGAGCTCGGGCGTCCGGTGGAACACGAGCACGCCGTGGTTCGCGAGGAGGACCGCCGGGTTGCCCGGGATCACCGCGGCCCGGATGTTCGCGACGGCCTCGGCCGACCCGCGCGGCGCGTAGCCCGCGACAGGCACCCCGTCCGGCAGGCCGAACATCGCGAGCGCCTCGATCCAGCACTCGATCGGACGGTTCGCGACGGCGTACGCGGTCGCGTACGGCGAGTGGGTGTGGATGACGCAGCCCACGTCCTCGTGGTCCTCGTACATGGCGGTGTGCATCGCGACGACGGCGCCCTGGATCGGCGGCAGGACGCCCTCGCGGAGGGCCCCGTCGAGGCCGACGCGAGCGACCCCGGACGCCGTCAGGCCTCGCAGCGACGGCGCCGAGGTGAAGTACATCTCGTCCGCGCCGGGCACCCGGACGCTGACGTTGCCGTGCCCGTTGGTCGAGATCGCGCCACCGCCGATGACGGCCGCTGCCGCGGCGATGACCTGGTCCACCAGCCCGCTGTCCACGTGCGGCTCCTTCGTGCGTCGGCGGGCTCGACGACCCGGCCCGGGCATCCTCGCAGATCGCCCGGTCCGGAGCGGCGTCGACCCGGGCTCGCCGCGCACCGACGATAGACTCGCACCATGACCACCATCAAGATTGGCGCGCTCTGCTGGAACCAGTACAGCGACTGGTCGAGCCTCCTCGCAGCCGGCGTGCGCGCCGACGAGGTGGGCTACGACAGCCTGTGGACGTGGGACCACGTCTATCCCATCGTCGGCGACTCGACCGGCCCCAACTTCGAGGGCTGGCTCACGATCACGGCCTGGGCGCAGGCGACGAAGCGCGCGACCGTCGGCCTGATGGTCGGGGCGAACACGTTCCGGGCACCGGCGCTCACGGCGAAGATGGCGACCACGCTCGACCACATCTCGGGCGGCCGGGCGATCCTCGGCATCGGCGGGGCGTGGTTCGAGGAGGAGCACGAGGACTTCGGCTTCGACTTCGGCTCGGGCTTCCCCGAGCGGCTCAAGTGGCTCGGCGAGGCGCTGCCGGTCATGCGCGGCATGCTCGACGGGACCGAGCCCACGGCGAAGGGCGCGCACTACCACTCGCAGGACACCCGGAACCTGCCCGCGCCAGTCCAGGCGCACCTGCCGATCTGCATCGGCGGCGGCGGCGAGCAGGTCACGCTCAAGCTCGTCGCGAAGTACGGCGACATGAACAACGTGGGCGGGACCGTCGACCAGCTGCGGCACAAGGAGGACGTGCTCCTCCGCCACTGCGAGACCGTCGGGCGTGACCCGTCCGAGATCGAGCGGACGACCGGTATCGGCACGGTGTTCATCCGGGACGACCGCGCCGAGGCCGAGCGGCTGTTCCGCGAGGCGTTCGAGCGCAACCGGGTGGCCCGCCACTGGACCGACCAGCCCGTGGGCACGGTCGAGGACGTGGTCGAGAAGCTCGCCCCGAAGGTGGCGCTCGGCTACCGCCATCTCATCGCCGGCATGCCGGCGGACTACGACGAGGAGTCGATGGTCCGCTTCGCGACCGAGGTCAAGCCGCTGCTCGAGCGGGGCTAGCCGGCCTCGGAACCGGCGGTCGACTCCGGGTCACCGTCCGCGCCACCCGCGGCACGCTTCGCTCGGAAGCGGCGCACCTTTGCCTGGTTGCCGCACGAGGTCATGTCGCACCAGCGGCGGCGGCCGCCGCGGGACGTGTCCTCGAACACCCAGCGACAGTCCTCGTTTGCGCAGATCCGGAAGCGGGCCGTCTCACCCGCGGCGATCGCCGCCACCAGCGGCGCGGTGACACGCGCCAGCGCCTCGCCCGTCGGGTCGGCGGCGTCGTGGCGATGGCCGACGACGACGCCGGCGAGTGCCGCGTGGAGCTCCGCGTGCGGCGTGTGGGCCAGGACGCGATTGAGCGTCGTCACGGCGTCGGCTCGCACGGTGCGCCCCTCGACGGCCGCGTCCCAGACCTCGCGAAGGGCCGCGCGCACGTCGCGCACCCGCTCGAGCCACGCTTCGTCCCCACTCCCCGCCTGGGCCCGCAGGGCGTCCTCGTGGGCCAGGCCCCGGCTCGTGAAGTACGCCACGCCGTCGTCGGGGGTGAGGAGGTGCTCCTGGGGGGCGCGGTCGAGCTCCAGGCTGTTGATCAGGTCGAGACATGCGTCGAGGTCGGCCACGTGGGCGTGGTCGACCGTCGGGGCGGGGGCGGAGTGCGTGTGGGCGTGGGTTGTCATCGCTATCGGTAACCAATATATACGCCTTGACGGGTTACGCGCAACCGGGTAGGATGTAACTGTTCAAATCGACTGATCCGGTTACCGCTACCGGATCCCCCGGAGCACCCGCCATGGACGCAATGGTTCCCCTCGTCCTCTCCGCCCTGGCCGTGTTCGGCATCGTCGCCGCGCTCGCCGGCGTCGAGAGCCGCGATGGCTTCGACCGCGACTCGGTTGACGCCGAGGACCGGCCCGAGTCGTTCCACCCCGCCGACATCCGCACGCATTGAAGGAGGCTCCCCATGTGGCAGCTCCAGGCACAGATCGCGCTCGACCTCGCACGTGAGCGCGTCGAGGAGGCCCGCAAGCAGGCACTCGTCAACGAGGCGCGGCTCCAGCGCGCCGACGAGGCTCGCCGGCATCCCCGGGCCGTCTCTCCCAGCCGACCCCGGGTCGCCGCGGCCGCCCTCCTGCGCGCCGTCTCGGGCGCGTTCGGCAGCGTGTCGGACGCGGCGTGCGACGCCGCCGCGCGCATCGACCGGCGGACCGCGTAAGGTCCGCACGGAGGTGCTCGATGCGTGACGTGGCCGCGGTGTCCTGGGGCGAGGGTCGGGTCGACCTGTTCTGGCGCGATGACGCCGATGCCCTGTGGCACCGGTCGTTCGATCGCGGGGCATGGGCCGCGCCAGAGGACCTCGGCGGGACGCTTGCGTCCGGGCCGGCCGTAACCGCGTGGGCGGTCAACCAGATGGAGGTGTTCGCGGTGTTCCCCGACGGGACGCTGTGGAACCGCTACTGGGACGGCGCCGCGTGGCACCCGTGGGAGTCGCTCGGCGGCGAGCTCGCGATCGGACCGACCCCGGCCGCGTCCTCGTGGGAAGGCGGCCGCCTCGACGTGTTCGCGACCGGGATCGACGGCGACACCTGGCATCGCTGGTGGGACGGCACGCGCTGGGTCGAGTGGGAGCAGCTCGCCGGCTGAGATGCAGGAGCGTCGCCGGCGTCAGTCGTCCGTTCGCGGCGTCGTCGGTGGGAGCAGCGGGATGTCGACGCTGCTGACCGTCACCGTGGGATCGTCGGCGGGTGTCCTCGGCAAAGCGGCCGACCGTGATCACGCGTACCCGACCACCGAAGCGCGCGGCCTTCGCGCCGGCGTCCTTCGCCGCCACGCCGGCACCCTTCGCCGCGCGGCCCGTCGCCTGCGCCGCGGGGACGGCCTTCGCGGCCGCCGAACGCGCGACCGGGGTGACCTTGGCGGCCGTCGACTTCGCGATCGGCGTCGCGCGATCAACCGCGCTCCGGGTCGTCCGCGCCGCGGAGCCTGCCGCGCGAGTACCGACGGCCGCCGCCCGTTTCGTCGTCCGGAAGCCCGCTCGTCCGATCCACGCGGTCGTCGCGCCGACGGTTCGCAGGTCGTCCGTCAGATCCTGATCACCCAGGCCGACCGCCTCGAGGTGTACGGCCCGGCGCTCCGGGCTGAGACCCGCGAGGGCGATCCGGATCGCGGCCAGCGCAACCGCGAGGTCGTCCAGCTGCCCGAGAACCGGGATGACGCCCGGCACGAGATCGATCGGCGACGCGAGGTAGCCGGCGGCCCCCACGACGGCCGCGCGCCTTGCCTTGGACAGCAGCGGGTCCTTGGCGAGTCGCCACGACAGGCGCAGGTAGGCGGGCATGCGCCGCACCATGACGCCGACGCGTTCGCGCGGAAAGGGATCCTCGGTCATGCATGGATCGTAGCCGGACGAATGCGCCGTCGCCGTTAACGCCTCTGCAACCCCCATTGCCGTAGCGTGGCGACTGCGGGCGCGCAGCCCCCCGGCGACGCTCGCCACGGACGACTTGAACCCATGTCAACCCGACCGATCCTGATCCTGAACCCACGAGACGACACGGCCTTCACCGGCTATGCCGAGGAGCTGGCGACAGCGAACGATCTCACGCCCGATGATCTCCAGCGGCGGCTGCGCGAGCGCTACCCGCTGGCGGCCGTGCGACCCCGCGATCTGTCGAGCGAGCGGACAACGGTGTGGTACGTCTATCGTGATGGGCACTGGGTGCCCCGCGCCTGACCCCCAGTCGAGGAGGAGCAACGTTGACCGAGACAGGTGACGACCTGCGGGCGACGAGCGAAGCGATCGTCGCGGATGCCGAGCGGCTCCGCGAGATCGAGGAACGCAAGCAGGAGCTGCCGGAGGGGCATCCGGACCTGGCCGGGCTGTCCGCCGAGGCCGAGAAGGTCGCGAGGGCCATCGTGCCCAAGACGGTCGCCGAGCGCGAGCTGGCCGACGAGGCCGCAACCGAGCCCGCATAGGCGACTTCCGCGCGATCCGCAGCAGGTGACTGGGGGCATCGTGGCGCGCGCCCCGGGTGCCGCCGGTGAAGCCCGCAGGGCACATCACGGGCGATAAGTGGCAGATAAGTGGCGCGTCGTAGCATGCGTCCCGGACGCCAGCCCCGTCGGAAGTGCCCCCAACGGGGCTGGCGATCCTCCCCACCGCCCGCCCGCGGCCCGCCGGGGAGTTCCCCACCGTGGAGCCGTCCAGCGCGCCGTGGCGCGTCGTCGAAGCCGATCCGCAGGGTTCCGGCGACCCGCCCGAACCGAAACCGCGCGACCTGCCGTGGGTGGCGATCGGCGCGCTGCTGATCGCCCTCGTCGTCGGCGGGTCGGCCCTGCTCCTCGCCCTCCGGCCTGATCCCGGCGTCGAGGTCGACGGGGCTGTCGGCGCGTCGGGCGACGTGTCGGGCGTGGACGCGACCACGTCGGATGGCGTGGTTGCGGTCGAGATCGTCGTCGAGGTCGGCGGCGCGGTGGTCGCTCCCGGCGTGTACCGGCTGCCCGGCGGGTCGCGCGTCATGGACGCCGTGACGGCGGCAGGCGGGTTCGGTCCACGCGTGGACGCCGCGCTCGCGGATCGCCAGCTCAACCTCGCTGCGACGGTCCATGACGGCGACGAGATCCACGTCCCGGCGCGTGGCGAGGCGCAGGTCGGTGGAGGCGGTGGCAACGGTGGCGCGTCCAGTGGTGCGCCCGGGGTGATCGACCTCAACACGGCGACGGCCGAGGCGCTCGACACGCTGCCGGGGGTCGGGCCAGCGACCGCGGCGAAGATCATCGCGGCCCGTGAGGAACAGCGGTTCGCGTCCGTGGACGACCTCGGGACGCGCAAGGTCCTCGGGCCAGCGACGCTCGAGAAGATCCGGGCGCTCGTCACCGTCGGGTCGTGAGCGGCGGCGGGCTGCCGCGGGCCGCCTGGGTCGCGGTCGGGGTCGCGTCGGCAGCCTTGGCGTCCAGCGCTGGGGTGCCGGCGCCTGCCGTCGTCGTCGTGGGGCTGCTCGTCGTTGCGCTGGCCGCCGGCACCGGGTCGCGCCTCGGCCGTACCCGCCGGACCGCGACGCTCGCGGCCGGGATCGGCGCCATTGCCCTCGGCGTCCGCGTGCTCGTTGGACCGGGCGCCGATCCACCGCCGCCGCTGCCGGTTGATGGCGGCCCGTGGACCGGCGTCGTCGAGTCGCTGGGGTCGCCGCGCGACGGGAAGCAGGTCGCGCGGCTCCGCCTCCTCGACGACACGGGCGAGGTCGTCGTCGCGGCGACGCTGCCACCGTTCCCGGTCGTGGCGGCCGGCGCGGTCGTGGCGGTCGACGGCCGCCTTCGTCCCCCACCGGACGACGACCCGTACGGGGAGTACCTGCGACGGACGGGCGCCTCCGGGTCGCTCGACGCGCGCTCGCTGCGGATCCTCGAGCCACCCGCGTTCTCGCTCCAGGCGGCCCGGGATGGCGCCGGCGACGCCCTGCGTCTCGCCCTCCCGGAGCCCGAGGCGGGGCTTGCCGCCGGGATCCTCATCGGGCTGCGCGAACGCGTGGACCGCGACCTCGCCGCCGACTTCTCGACCGCGGGCGTGAGCCACGTCGTGGCGATCTCCGGCTGGAACATCGCGATCGTCGCCGCGCTCGTCGGTGCGGCGCTGCGGGGCCGGCCACGGCGGCTCGTGACCATCGCCGTGCTCGGGACGGTGTGCGCGTACGTCGTCGCCGCGGGCGGCTCGCCGTCCGTCGTCCGGGCGGCGGTCATGGCGGGCGTCGTGCTGCTCGCAAGGGAGTCCGGTCGTGCGGGACGGGCGGCCGCCGCGCTCGGGGCAGCGGCGGCGATCCTGCTGCTCGTCGATCCGGCGCTGATCGGCGACGCCGGGTTCCGGCTCTCGGTCCTCGCGACCGCCGGGCTGCTGGCGTGGGCGAACCCGATCGGCGCGTGGCTCGCGCGCCTCGGTGGTGGACGGACGCCGGCCTGGCTCGCCGAGAGCCTCGGGATCTCCCTTGCCGCACAGGCGGCCACCCTGCCGGACGTGCTCGCGACGTTCGGCCGCCTCTCGATCGTCTCCCCGGCCGTCAACCTCGCCGTCGTGCCGCTCGTCCCGGTCGCGATGGCCGGCGGCGTGCTCGCGCTCGCCGGCGGGCTGGCGACGGCCGTCGGGGCGCCGGCGTTCGTCGGGACGCTCGTCGGGCTGCCGGGCTGGCTCGTCCTCCACGTCGTGATCGCGATCGTCCGCGTCGGAGCCGCGGTGCCGTTCGCCGCGGTGACGCTCCCGCCGGGTGTCGCCCAGCCGCTCGCGGCCCTCACGGCCGCCGGCCTCCTCGCCGCGCCGTCCGCGCTGCGGAGGTGGCGACGTCGTCGGAGCCGCCCGTCCCGATCGCGGGCAGCGCCGCCACGGGCCACCGGCCGCCAGGCTCGCTCGCGCCCCGTCCTCACGGCCCGCCATCGGGCGGCGCTCGTCGCGGGATCGATCGTGGTCGCGATCTCGGTCGCCGCCGTCGGCGACGCGAGCGGACGGACGACGCGGATCACGGTCCTCGACGTCGGGCAGGGCGACGCGATCCTGCTCGAGACGCGGACCGGGGCCCGGATGCTCGTCGACGGCGGCCCGGACCCCGACCGGATCCTCGTCGCGCTGGACGAGCGGATCCCGCCCTGGGACAGGCGGCTCGACGTCGTGATCCTCACCCACCCGCACGAGGACCACGTCGCCGGCCTCGCGCGGATCCTCGAGCGCTACGCCGTGGGCCGCGTCTACGAGCCCGGCATGCGTGGGCCCGGTCCCGGATGGCAGGCGTGGCACTCGGAGCTGCGCGACGGCCCGCCACACGGCTTGCTCGCCACGGGCGCGCGTCTCCGGCTCGGCGAGGTGTCGATGTCCGTCCTGTGGCCCGACCCGGGGACGGTGCCGCTCGAGCCGCCCGACACCGGCACCGCGATCAACAACGTCTCGATCGTCCTGCTCGGCGAGGCGAACGGGCGGCGGTTCCTCCTGATGGGCGACGTCGAGGATGGCATCGACCCCGGGCTGCTGGCCCGCGGCCTGCCGCGTGTCGACCTGCTCAAGGTCGCGCACCACGGCAGCCGCACGGCGACGACGCAGGCGTTCGTGGATGCGGTTCGCCCGCGGGTGGCGGTCGCGTCGGCTGGGGCGGGCAACACGTACGGCCACCCGGCCAAGCCGACCCTCGACCGGCTCCGGGCGAGCGGCGCCCGCGTCTACCGGACCGACCAGGACGGCTCGGTCTCCGTGGAGCTGGGCGAGGACGGGCTCCACGTCGCCGCGACCGGCGCCCGGGCCGGCGTGCCGGCGATCGCGGCTCGCGCCCCGTCGCGCGGGACGCCCGCCACCACGGGCGCCGTCGCGTACACCTGCGCCATCCCGATCCCGGCCGGCTCGCCGCTCGGCGTTCCCGTGCGCCGGACGACCGTCCTCGCGACGACAACCCGTGCCGGATCGGGCGACTGGGCCGTCCCCACCGGCTACGATCGTTCGCATGACGATCCCCGGACGCCGCGAGGCCGCCCGCCTGCTGACCTCGCTCGAGCCGCCGGCGTGGTTCGTGCGGCACGCGTGCGCGGTCGCAGACGTCGCGGGGTGGCTGGCGGCCAGGACGAGGGCGCACGGCGCGGCGGTGGACGTCGGGCTCGTGGAGGCGGCGGCGCTGCTCCACGACGTCGACAAGCTTCCCCTGGCGGCGGCCCCGGCCCACCTGCGGCACGGCGACGGCTCGGCGGCCTGGCTGGCGGCGCACGGGATGGAGGAGCTCGGGCCGGTGGTCCGTGACCATCCGGTCACGCGGCTCGCGGAGGCGGCATTCGCGTCGTGGACGACGACCGCAGCGCCCGAGGCCCGGATCGTGGCGTACGCCGACAAGCGCGCGGGCCAGCGGCTCGAGTCGATGGACGCCCGCTTCGCCTCGTGGCGCCGGCGCTACCCGGCCGGCTGGGACGACGACGTCGCGGCACTCGTCGCCACGCGCGCCCGGGAGCTCGAGCGCGCGGTGTGCGAGGCCGCCGGCGTGGCACCGGGCGACGTCCGGCGCCTCCGGTGGTCCGGGCGCGCCCTCGCGGAGGTTGGGCGATGAGCGGCGACGTCCCCGTGATCGCCTTCTACCGGGGCGACGACGGCTGGTCGCTCGACCGTGCCGTCGAGCTCGTCGCCCGCCGGATCGAGCAGGACACGGGCGCGCGGCCCGACCGCTGGCGGGTCACCGGGGCGGAGACGACCGCGTCCTCGATCGGCGAACGGGTGGCGACCTCGCCGCTGTTCGGAGGCGGCACGGTGGCGGTCGTCGTGGACCCGGCTCCCCTCCTCCGCGCGAAGGCGGAGCGCGAGGCGCTCGAGGCGGCGATCAGGACGGTGGCGCCGGGGAACGCGCTCGTGTTCCTCGAGCAGGGTGACGCGGGCAACAAGCGATCCGCGTCGCTCAGCGCCCTCGAGGCCGCGGTGCTCAAGGCCGGTGGCGAGGCGCGCGCGTTCAAGGCTCCGCGGGCGTCCGAGCTCGCGGGCTGGATCGTCGCCCGCGCCACGGAACGCGGCATGCAGCTCCAGCCCGCGGCGGCGAAGGAGCTCGCCCGGCGCGTCGGCGGGTTCGTCAGCGAGGGTGACGTGGACCGCCAGCGCATGGGCGCGCTCGCCGTCGGGGAGCTCGACAAGCTCGCCCTCTACCGGCCGTTCGACCCGGTGAGCGAGGAGGACGTCCGGGCGCTCGTCGCCGAGGTGGTGCCCGACTCCACGTGGGCCTTCCTCGACGCCGTCGCCGAGCGCCGCGTCGCGATGGCCGCGCCCGCCCTCGACCGCCTCCTCGAGACGACGCCCGAGCCGGTGATCACGGTCCAGCTCCACCGTCGCCTCCGGGAGCTGCTCATCGCGGCCGACCTCGTGAGCCGGCGCGCGCGGCCGGCGGACATCGTCAAGGCGATCGGCGGGCACCCGTTCCGCGCCCAGAAGCTGGCGGACCAGGCTCGCGCGTGGACGGTGACCGAGCTCGAGGACGCGATCGAGGGCGTCATGGACCTCGACGCGATGGTCAAGAACGCCCCCGACTCGGGCTCCACCGAGCGCCAGCGACGGCTGGCGTTCGCGCTGTGGATCGAGGCGAGGGTCGCCCCCAGGCGACAGGCGACCGCCGGTCGCGCCTGACCGCGCAACCGGCGCCGGGAATCGAAACGGCGCCGCTCGTCGCGACGCCGCGGGACCGGGCGATGACCGCTGTCAGTCCGCCGAGGACCAGGCCTCTTCCTGCAGGACGACGTCGCTCTCGATCGCGAACACGCACCGGCCGTCGCCGAGATCCAGGAGCTCGATCAGCTCCGGGTCGATGTACAGCTGGTGGCAGTCCTCGCACAGCCCGCCGGGGATGCCGAAGCACAGCCGCTCCGAACGATCCGGCAGCCGGAACGTCGTATCGAAGCGAGTGATGATGAGGCGCCGGCTGCAGCTGGGGCAGCGATCTCGCAGGCCCGACATCGGGTCCATCTCCGGGTGGCGTCGACCGGGATGGCCTACGACCTGGGATGGATGCTAGGAACGGTGGTGCGCCGGGGACATGACCCAGCGGTACCGGTCCTCCCCGTACCCCGCGAGCCCTACTGGACGCGGAGGATCGTCTTCGCGCCCGCCCAGTGCTTCTCGAGCTGGTAGTAGTCGCGCTCCGGGGGCGTGAACACGTGCACGATGACGGACCCGAAGTCCACGAGGACCCAGTGCGACTCCGCGGTCCCCTCGCGGCCGATCGGCTTGACGCCCTCGTCGCGCAGGGTCTCGAGGATGCCGTCGGCGATGGCGCTGATCTGGCGCTCCGACCCGCCGGAGCAGATGACGAAGGCGTCGGCCAGCGTCGTCAGCTCGCCGAGGTCGAGGAGCACGATGTCGGCGGCCTTCTTGTCCTCCGCGAGCTCCACGATCCGCCGGGCGAGATCGAGCGGCGCGAGGTCGGACTTCGGCGCCGCGGTGTCGCGGGCCGGGAGACCGTCCGGGCGCGGGGCGGTGGACGAGACGGGGTCGGTCACGTGATCGGGATCCTTCATGCGGGTTCAGCGTACAGGCGATTCCGGGCGATGTAGGCGGCGACCGCCTCCGGGACGAGATAGCGCACGGAGCGGCCCGCGGCCGCGCGGCGTCGCACCACGCTACCCGAGATCGGCAAGAGGGGCCCCGGGAGGAAGGCGAACCGGTCCTCGCGACCCGGGAACTGCGACCCGACCCACGCCTCGCCGAGGGGCTCGAACCCGCCCCGCGGGACCACCGCCAGCCGGGCGAGCTCGAGGATGCGATCCGGCTCGCGCCAGCGCGGGAACCCCGCCAGCGCCTCCGAGGACACGATGAGCCAGGCGTCGGTGTCGCCCGCGGCCGCGCCGGCCTCGAGCGTCTCCACCGTGTACGACGGGCCCGGGCGATCGAGCTCGACCCGGCTCGCCTCGAAGGCCGGGTTGCCGGCGATCGCCGCCTCGACCATCGCGAGCCGATGCGCCGCGTCCGTCACGGCACGATCGGGCTTGAACGGCGACACGGCCGCCGGCACGAACCGGACGACCTCGAGGCCCAGCGCCTCGCGCGCCTCCTCGGCGATCGCGAGATGCCCGTGGTGGATCGGGTCGAACGTGCCCCCGAAGATCCCCACCGAGCCCGGCACCACCGGCGCGGGTGGCGCGATCGTCGACGGGAGCCGACGTCACTCGTCGTCCTCCGGCGGCTCCCACTCCAGCTCGTACGCGGCGATCCGGACCTGGTCGCCCTCGCGGATGCCGGCCTTGCGCAGTGCCGCGTCGATCCCCGTCCGGCGGAGCTCGCGCTGGAACCGCTCGGCGGACTCCTCGTTCTCGAAGTTCGTCTGGTTGGTGAGCCGCTCGACGCGCTTGCCGCGGACGCGGAACGCCCCGTCCTCGCGCTCGATCGTGTAGCCGTCCCCGGCCGCCTCGAGGCGGTGGACGACGACGCCGGCGGGATCGGGCGGCGCCTCGAGCCCCTCGAGATCGGGCAGCAGGTCCGCGACGGCCGCGCGCAGCTCGTCGAGCCCCTCGCCCTCGTCCGCGGAGATCCCCACGACGCCGGTCCCGGCGGCGTCCAGCGACGCCCGGAAGGCGGGCCACGCCTCGCGGGCGGCGGCAAGGTCGAGCTTGTTGAACACGACGAGCATCGGCTTCTGGAGCAGCGCCGGGTCGTGCGCCTCGAGCTCGTCGCGGATGACCGCGTGGTCCCAGGCGGGGTCCTTGGCGGCACCGTCCACGACGTGGAGCAGGATCCGCGTCCGCTCGACGTGGCGCAGGAAGGCGTGGCCGAGGCCGAGGCCCGCCGACGCGCCCTCGATCAGGCCCGGGACGTCGGCGATCGTCGGCAGGCGCCCGTCCTCGACGCCGAGGTCCATCACGCCGAGGTTCGGCTCGAGGGTCGTGAACGGGTAGGACGCGATCTTGGGCGTCGCGTTGGTCAGCGCCGCGAGGAGCGTGGACTTGCCGGCGTTCGGGAGCCCGACGAGCCCCACGTCGGCGATCAGCCGGAGCTCGAGCCGGAGCCACTGCTCCTCGCCGGGCTCGCCGCGCTGCGCGTGCTTGGGCGCCTGGTGGACCGCGGTCGCGAAGTGCGTGTTGCCGAGGCCGCCGCGGCCGCCCTTCGCGACCATGACCTCCTGCCCCACCGCGACGAGGTCGGCGATCAGCGCCCCGGTCTCGCCGTCGAGGACGGCCGTCCCGGGCGGGACCGCGAGGAACAGGTCGTCACCCGCCTTGCCGTGGCGCTTCTGGCGCTCGCCGCGGCCGCCGGGCGTCGCCCCGAAGTGGTGCTTGTAGCGGAAGTCGTGGAGCGCGGTCTGGCCGGCGTCCACGCGCAGGTAGATCGAGCCGCCACGGCCGCCGTCGCCGCCGTCGGGGCCGCCGCGGGGCACGTGGGCCTCCCGGCGCATCGTCGCCGCGCCGTCGCCGCCCTTGCCGGCACGCACGAAGATCCGGACATCATCGAGAAACATCGTGGTGATTGTCGCATGCGACCCGGCGCGGACCGGTCGACGCGACCGGTCAGGACGAGCGAGGCTGCGTCGCGCCTAGAAGTACGGCAGCGGGTTGACGCGCTGTGCCGCCGTCCCACACCCGGCCGTTCCAGACCTCGAAGTGGAGGTGTGGCCCGCTGGCGTTGCCGCTGGCGCCGACGCGGCCGACCTGCGTGCCGCGTCCGACGCTGGCGCCGTTGGACACGCTGATCGACGACATGTGGTTGTACGTGGTGTAGATCCCGGACCCGTGCGAGATCCAGACCTGGTAGCCGCCGCCATTCGACTTCCAGCCGGCGAAGATCACCTTGCCTGGCGCGGCCGCGACGACCTTGGCGCCGTAGTCCGCCGCGATGTCGATCGCCCAGTGGCCGTAGTGGAAGTACTGGCTGACGTAGTTGTCGCCGCCGATGACCGGCCAGTTGAACTTGCCGCCCGGATAGGTGGCGGGTCCGCCGCCGAGCACCGCGCCGCCACCGCTCCCGGTGCTCGACGTGTTGAAGTCGGGATGGACGACCGGCTTCGGCTGTTGGCATCGGGGCGCCCTTCGCGCCCGGGAGCACGAGGACCTGGCCGACGACGAGCGTCGGGTCCTCGAGGCCGTTCAGGGCGACGATCCGCGAGGCGCTGACCTTGTGGCTCTTGGCGACGGTCGCGAGCGTGTCCGTGTCCTTGACCGTGTAGACGAGACCCGAGACGGGTGGGATGCGCAGGAGCTGGCCCGACCGGAGGTCCTTCTTCTTGAGCTTGTTCGCCCACCACAGGGTCATCATCGAGACGTCGAACTTCTTCGCGACAGCCTGGAGCGTGTCGCCCTTCTGGACCTTGTACGTGCGGATGAGGTCGGCGCCGTCCTCGACGGCGGTCTCGGGGGCGTACCCCGTGATCAGCGTGCCGTCGTCCTGGACGGCGGTCTCCGGCTCGTCGGTGGCGGTCGGCGCCACGACGGAGCCGGGCCTGCGTGGTCGGCTCGAAGCCGCCCGACGGCTCGACGACCGGGTTGTTCTGGACCTCGCCCGGAAGCGTGATCGGCGTGAAGCTCGTGTCCTCGGTTCCCGAGCGCCGCGGCTGGCGCGCCGTCGACACCGGTGTCGTCGATGGTGTCGCGCCGCGGATCGCGCTCGCTGCCACCGACGGCGAGTCGGGGCGCGGAGGTTGCACCCTGGATGCCGCTGACAGCGCCCTGGGGGGTCGTGGGAAGGAACGCGAGGAGCGCTGCGACCGCCACGATCGACGCGACGGCGATCGGGAGGGCGCGCTCGGCGGAGGTGAACGGGCGCAGCGACGACACGATGGTGTCGCTGACGGCGGCGGTGCGCGTCCCCGCCCAGCCCCGGACGGCGCGCGTGGCGCGGCTCGTGAGGCGGTGGATCGGGGAGGACGCGAGGGCCTGTTCGCGGTCGGTCTGCCGGGCGTCCTCAGGACGCGGCGCGCCGCCCGTGGGCTTCTGCAATACGGTCTCCCTGGAGGTGATGTCGGATCCATTCCGCCGCCACCGCAGTGGCACGGCCCAACATCCCGGGGTCGCTATCGGTTCTCGGTGCTGTTCCCCCGAGGCCGATCCCGCATAAGGGGACGACCCGTCAACTCGTCCCGAACCCTACCAGAATTGTTGCAGTCGGCGCAAACCCGTCACCCCCGCAAACGGGGGTCCGGAAGGCACGCAATCGGGTGCCGATTGGCGCGATTCTGGGCGAATCGCGCGGCATGTCGCGCGTACGGGAACGACGCTGCCACGCCTCGTGGCGCGGTTGGTCAGTCGCCGCCGCGCCGCCCGGCCGACGCCTCGTCGAGGCTCTTCGTCAGCGTCGCCAGGAACTGCGCGTTGTTCTCGGTCTTGGCGATCCGGTTGAGGAGCAGCTCGATGCCCTCGTTGGTGCCGACCGCGGACAGCATCCGGCGCATCGTCCAGACCATCTTGAGGGTGCCCTCCTCGAGGAGGAGCTCCTCGCGGCGGGTGCCCGAGCGCTGGACGTCGATCGCCGGGAAGATGCGCTTCTCGGCGAGCTTCCGGTCGAGGATGAGCTCCGAGTTGCCGGTGCCCTTGAACTCCTCGTAGATGACGTCGTCCATGCGCGACCCGGTGTCGACGAGGCAGGTGGCGATGATCGTCAGCGAGCCGCCCTCCTCGATCTTCCGCGCGGCGCCGAAGAACCGCTTGGGCGGGTAGAGGGCGATCGGGTCGATGCCGCCCGACAGCGTCCGGCCGCTCGGCGGGAGCGCCAGGTTGTAGGCACGCGCGAGGCGGGTGATCGAGTCGAGCAGGATCACGACGTCGCGGCCGGTCTCGACCTGGCGCTTCGCGATCTCGAGCGCCATCTCCGCGACGTGGGTGTGGTTCTCGGTCGGCTCGTCGAACGTCGAGCTGATGACCTCGCCGTGGACGGACCGGCGCATGTCCGTGACCTCCTCGGGCCGCTCGCCGATGAGGGCGACCATCAGGAGGATGTCCGGGTAGTTGGAGCTGATGCCGTTGGCGATGTTCTTGAGGAGCATCGTCTTGCCGGCCTTCGGCGGGCTCACGATGAGCGCGCGCTGCCCCTTGCCCAGCGGGTTGACGAGGTTGACCAGGCGCTGCGACAGGTTCTTCGGGTCCGACTCGAGGTTGATCAGCTCGATCGGGTGGATCGGGGTCAGGTCCTGGAACACCGGGCGCCGGCGGGCGGTCTCGGTGTCGACGCCGTTGACGCTGTCCACGCGGATGAGGCCGAAGAACTTCTCGCCCTCGTGCGGGGCGCGCACGGCGCCCGCGACGCGGTCGCCGATCCGGAGCCCGAAGCGGCGGACCTGGGAGCTCGAGACGTAGACGTCCTCGGCGCTCGGCAGGAGGCCGTGGCGGCGGATGAAGCCGTAGCCGTCGTCGACGACGTCGAGGATGCCGAAGGCGTAGTCGAGCCCCGCGCGCTCGGTCTGCGCCTGGAGGATCTGGTCGACGAGCTCCTCGCGACGCTCGCCGCCCTCGATGTCGAGCTTCTTGCCGACCTGCTGGAGCTCCTTGACCGACAGCTCGCGCAGGTCGGAGATGTCGAGGTCGTTCCGCTCGCGGGCGGCTTCGAGCTCGGCTACCTCGTCCTGCTCGGTGACCGGCAGGCGGTTCGCGGACTGGGATCGACGGCGCGGGCGGCGGTTGCGGCTTGCGCGCTGGTCGGGGCCGTTCGGCATAAGGGTCGGCTGACCTCAGCGGGTAGGGGTGTGGCCCGGCGGTCCGGGCGGAAGGAGGGATTGGGCGCGCCAAGGGCCGTGCGTCGCGCAGAATCGGCGAACCGTCGCGCGCGGCCGTTGGGGATGCTTGGAGCATATCGGACCGCGACGCGCGGCGTCAATGGCCCTACCCGGAATCAGAACGTGTCGGCGGCCGTCCGGAGCGCGGGCAGGACGATGAGCAGCCCGACGATCGCCGCGCCCGCCACGGCGGCGGTCCCCGCGTAGGCGATGAGCGCGCCAGCGTGCGCCGCTGACCAGGAACGCCGGAAGGAGGAGCCCGACGAGCGCCTCGACCGCGAGCAGCGCCCGCGCCGGCGGGTCGTTGGGGACCTGCGCCCCGAGGACGAGGCCCTCGGCGATGAGCAGCCCGGCCGGGACCGCGATCCCGAGGCTCCGCGGCCACCCGGTCCGATGGCGCCACGCGCTCCCGGCGAGCCCGAGCGCCGGACCGGCCACGACCGCGACCGCGCCCCAGATCGTCGCCGCCCGGAAGGCCCCGGCCGCGCGCCAGCCGTCGCCGAGCAGGCCGTAGGCGAGGTAGTAGACCGCGACCGCGGCGAGGAGCGCGAACAGCCCGCGGCCGGCGCCGCCGACGATCGTGCGGGCACCCGCGCCGGCCCCGAACGCCACGAGGCCCCAGACCCCCACGAGGTTGGCGGGGATCAGCAGCCCGAACGGGTAGCCGAGGTCATCGGAGAACCAGGCGAGCGCCCCCAGGATCGAGCCCGCGAGGAGGGCCATCGGGATCGCGGTTCCCGCCCGCCGGAGGATGGACGGGTTGGCGGCGCTCGAAGAGGCCGAGGGCGCGGTGGATGGCGCGGAGACGGTCACGGTGTCGCGGACGGTACAGCGATCAGGGGCGTGTCGTCATGCCGCAACCGGTTCGTGTCGTCCACGACCCGTTCGCGAGCGCGGTCAGGAGGCGGACGCCGCCCCGGTCGCGTCGCCCAGCTCGGTGCCCGTGTCGCGCTGCGCCTGCTCGTCGGCGTCCGGGCCCGGCCCGACCGCGGTGAGCCTCGGCTCCTCCCCGTTGCGCAGGGCGAGGGCGGTGGCCACGAACCCGTGGAACAGCGGGTGGGGTCGCTCGGGGCGGGACTTGAACTCCGGGTGGAACTGGCTCGCCACGAACCACGGGTGGTCCTTGAGCTCCACGATCTCCACGAGGCGGCTGTCGGGCGAGATCCCCGACAGGAGCATCCCCGCGCCCTCGAGGGCCGCGCGGTAGCGGTTGTTGACCTCGAACCGGTGGCGGTGGCGCTCGTAGATGACCTCGCTGCCGTAGACCTGGCGCGCCTTGGAGCCCGCGAGCAGCTTCGCCGGGTAGAGGCCCAGGCGCA
The DNA here is from genome assembly GCA_963768035.1 of uncultured Chloroflexia bacterium. GTDB lineage: Bacteria > Chloroflexota > Limnocylindria > Limnocylindrales > CSP1-4 > CAIXZV01. The sequence goes on along the minus strand of CAVYGJ010000002.1, from coordinate 252,850 downwards.
TCGTGCCGCCCTTGTCCTCGAGGTCCCGCTGGTCGGGCATGAAGTCGATGACCGGGTTCGCCGTGAACATGTCGAACTCGGTCGAGTTGACGTCCTTGTTCTCGAGCACCTCGCGCGCGAACTCGATGACCGCGCACTGGAGGCCGAGGCACAGGCCGAGGTACGGAAGCCCGGTCTCGCGCGCCCAGTGGGCGGCGAGGACCTTGCCCTCGATGCCGCGGTGGCCGAAGCCCCCGGGAACGAGCACGCCGGCAGCGCCCCCGAGGCGCTCGTCCACGTTCTCGGCCGTGAGCCGCTCGCTGTCGACCCAGCGGACCTTCGCGTCCACGCCGTTCGCCCAGGCCGCGTGGCGCAGCGCCTCGGTGACGGACAGGTAGGCGTCGGGCAGCTCGACGTACTTGCCGACGAGCGCGATCTCGAGCGTGGGCTTGGGCGCCTTGATCCGCTCGACGAGCGCGCGCCAGCCCGCGAGATCGGGCTCCACGTCCGGGTCGCCGAGGCCGAGCTCGCGGACGAGCAGCCGGCCGAAGCCGAACGCCTCGAACTGGAGCGGCACCTCGTAGATCGTCGAGGCGGTGGCGGCCGGCACGACCGCCTCCACGTCCACGTCCGTGAACAGCGCGATCTTCTCGCGGATCTCGTCCGGGACCTCGCTGTCGGAGCGCAGGACGATGACGTCCGGCTGGATGCCGATCCCGCGCAGCTCCTTCACCGAGTGCTGGGTGGGCTTCGTCTTGAGCTCGCCCGTGGCGGCAAGCGCCGGCAGCAGCGTCACGTGCACGTAGAGCACGTTCGCGCGCCCGACGTCCTTGCGCATCTGGCGGATCGCCTCGAGGAACGGGAGGCTCTCGATGTCGCCGACGGTGCCGCCCACCTCGACGATCACGACGTCCGGATCGCCGTCGCGCGCCACGCGCAGGATCCGCTCCTTGATCTCGTTGGTGATGTGCGGGATGACCTGCACCGTGCCGCCGAGGTAGTCCCCGCGCCGCTCCTTGGCGATGACGGCCTGGTAGATGCGGCCGGTCGTGACGTTGGAGCCCTGGGTCAGGTTCTCGTCGATGAACCGCTCGTAGTGGCCCAGGTCGAGGTCGGTCTCGGCCCCGTCGTCGGTGACGAACACCTCGCCGTGCTGGTACGGGCTCATCGTGCCCGGGTCCACGTTGATGTACGGGTCGAGCTTGAGGATCGAGACCTTGAGACCGCGTGCCTTGAGCAGGCGACCGGCGCTGGCGGCGGTGATGCCCTTGCCGAGAGAGGAGGTGACTCCTCCGGTCACAAAGACATACTTCGCCATGGGTCGGGTCCTCCGGGGGTTTTTCCAATGCTATCGAATCGGGGGACCCGGGACAACCGGAATCTGGCGGCTGCAGGCGGTCGAGGCCGCGCTGCGAACGAAACGGCTGGAACGCCGGCGAGGCGGAGCCGAGGCCGCCTCGCCGGCTCGGGCGCTGATCGGGCTACTTGAAGGTGAACGACTCGACGACGGGCATCGCGGCGTCCTCGAGTGCCTGGTACCGCGCCGGATCCTCGCCGAGGGTGTCGTTGCGGTCGTCGATCACGATCGCCAGGACGGAGCCGCCCGTGTCCAGCGAGGATCAGGCGCATGCGCTCACCCTGGAAGAGGGCGAACGCCGTAGCTTGCCGTCGCTCGGCGCGCCGGCACCGGCCAGCAGCTCGACGGACGGCCTGGCCTCGCCCGGGCACGTCGTGGTCGCGCTCGGGCCGGAGCCGCAGGTCGAGCATCCGGCCCTGGTGACCGTCGATCGTGATCGGCGCCGCCGCCGTCGTGTCGACGTCGGGCAGGCCGGCGATCCACTGCTCGAGGTCGGCGACCGTCTGTCCGGCCGCAGGGTCGACGGTCGACGCGGCAGGATCCGTCCTGCAGAGCGGCTGCCGCACCTTCGCGTACACGGCGACCTCGTGGACGACGCCGAACGGACCGCCACCGGACGAATCCTCGTCCGCATAGCTCGTCGATGGCGTGAGCAGGAACCGGCTCGGCCAATCGGCCGAGTTCGCCCATCCCTCGGGCACCGTGTAGCCGATCCCGCCGAACAGCGGCCCCCACTCGCTCGCCTGGTTGTGGTCCGGGCGGAAGAACTGCGAGGCGTAGGTGCCGGCCTCGAGGTCTCCGAGGCACGTCGGCCCGATCTTGCACGCGGCCTTCCACCAGGTGCCCTCGAACGCTGAGGCGCGCTCGGCGCACGGGTCGCCGCTGCTGGTGACCGCGAGCACGGTGCCGCTCGCGCTGAGGCTCCACTGGTACGTGCCGGTGTCGGTCTCGGCGCAGGAGCCGAGGCCGGACGTCACGGTGAGCGTGTCTCCGACGCTGCCGGCGAGCTCCGCCGAGAGGAGCGGCCTGCCCTGGTCGTTGGGCGTCCCGAACGCGACACCCGTGTCCGTGATCAGGAGCCTGGACCCGCTGCCGCCGACGATTCCGGGCACGTCGCGGCCCGGACCGAACCAGGTGCCGACGAGCGACGACGGGGCTTTGGCATCGGCAGATGCCGACGGCGAGGTCGATGCTGACGGCGCGGGCGTCGCGGCGACGGCCGCAGGGGTCGGCGCCGGTTGGTTGTTCGGAGCCCCGCCGGCGAACAGGGCGACGCCGACAACGGCGGCCGCCAGCACGGCGGCGGCGGCGATGAGCGAGAAGCGGTTCATGGAAGCTGACCTCCTCGGGCCGCGGAGGACGGGTCGCCGCGTCTGCGGCGTCGTCTCGACGGCCTGGAGGACGGCGGCGACCGTGCGGTCGGGCGCCTCGTCGGGCATCAGGTCGAGCCAGGCTCGAAGGATGCGGTCGGCGTCGCGAGGCGTGGTCATGCCATCCGTCCTTCGGGAATCGCCGGGACCGCGTCGGCTTCGATCGCCGCGCGCAGCGCCCGGGTTGCGTAGTGCAATCGGGATCGGGCGGTCCCTGCCGGGACGCCGAGGGTCTCGGCGATCTCGACCAGGGGCAGCCCGAGGTGGTGGTGCAGGACGAAGACCGCGCGCTGGTCGACGGTGAGCCGCCGGAATGCGCGGTCGAGGATGTCGCGATCCGCGACGGAGACGATCTCGTCGGAACCCGCCGGCCCGTCGACCGGCAGCATCCGAACGTTCGCCGCCCACACGTTGCGGCGCCTGGCCTCGGCGTAGCACGCATGGACGACCAGCTTCCGGACCCAGGCTTCGAAGCGGTCCGGGTCACGAAGGGTCGGGAGGTCGCGCCAGGCGGTGATCAGGGCGCCCTGCAGGGCGTCTTCCGCGAGATGGGTGTCGCGCAGGATCCGCGTGGCGATCGCGTACATCCGGTCACTGGTCTGGTTGACCAGCACGCCGAATGCCTCGCGGTCTCCGCGCATCGCCAGCTCGACGACGTCTCGCACCGGGCCTCAACCTCCCTGCCGCGGCGATCATCGCCGTGGTTGCCCCCTATGGGTAGGGCGGAGGCGTCAAACGTTCAAGTGCCTTGCCAGCGACCCATGCGGTCGGATCGGCGGAGTGCGACGATTGCGCCCCGCTCACGGAGGCACCTGTGGAGTTCACCGACGTCGTCATGAAGCGCCGCGCCGTCCGCCGGTTCGAGGAGGGCGGGGTCGAGCCGGAGGTCATCGAGCGGATCGCGCGGCTCGCCCAGCGGACCCCGTCGGCGGGGTTCAGCCAGGGCCAGCGGCTGATCGTCGTCACGGATCCCGCGCGGCGCAAGGAGCTCGCCCGCATCTGCCACGAGGACGACTACCAGGACCTCGACATGGGGCCGTGGATCAGCGAGTGCGCCGCGCAGTTCGTCCCGTGCGTCAGCGAGGCGATCTACCACCGCCGCTACCAGGAGGCGGACAAGATCGACGAGGCCGGCAACGAGATCGTCTGGCCGGTGCCGTTCTGGTGGATCGACGTCGGCGCCACGATGCAGAACGTGATGCTCGCGGCCGTGAACGAGGGGCTCGGCTCCGGGTTCGCGGGTGGCGACGTCGACGAGATCCGGGCGTTCCTCGGCATCCCGGACGAGTTCACGCCGATCGGCGTCATGCCCGTCGGGCGGCCGCTCCCCGATGTCCGCTCGCCGAGCCTCAAGCGCGGCTGGGTGCCGTTCGACCAGTTCGCCCGCTGGGATCGCTGGGAGTAGGCCGGGACTCAGCCCGTCGGCGGGTCGATCCGGCCCGGGCCCCAGACCTCGGCGCCGCAGAACGGCGGCCGCGGGACCGGGCCGGGCAGCGACGACGGGTCCGCGGCGAACGCCGCGAGCTCCCCGTCCAGCCAGCGATGGATCTCGCTGAAGGCGGTCCAGCGCTCGAACGGCCAGCCGCGCTCGCGCATGAACGTCTCGAGCGAGTGCTTGGCGAAGACGACATCCGCGTAGCCGGCCGCGAACCGGTCCGACTCGCCGTCGCCGACGAAGACCACCCGCCGGCCCGCCGCCTGGTGGGCCAGCACCCGGTTGCGCTTGCAGGTCCCGCACAGGAAGCAGTCGGCGTTGCCGTTCGGGAAGGTCATCTCGGGCCGCTCGCCGCCGAACGACATCGCCGCCGTCACGACCGGGATCCAGCCCACGCCAAGGGCGACGAGCGCGGGCTCGATGAAGAACCCGAACCCGTCCGACACCACCTCCACCGGGATGCCCGCCGCGCGGGCCGCCTCGGCGAACGCCCGGAACGACCCGTCGTGGGGCTGCGCGGCCGCCTTCGCGCTGAGCGCGTCGGGGTCCGCGGTGATGAGCCCGGCCTCCCAGGCCATGAGCCGCCGCGAGCCGACGATCCCGGCGTCGTACGCCTCCACGTGCGACTCCCAGTCCGCGTTCACGAACTCCGCCATGAGCGCGTCCGAGACGTCGGTCTGGGCGATGGTGCCGTCGTAGTCCACGAGGAACGCGATCGGCGGCATCCCGGCGACCAGCGGCGGCACCGGCATCGGCGGGCCGGGCGGCGTGATCGGCGGATCGGGCAGCGGGTAGCTCATGCGACGGCTCCGGACCGCGACCCGCGCGACGCGGGCAGGACGCTCGGCCGCCGGGTCAGCCACACGCCGAGCACGATGATCGCCCCGCCCACGACCTGCGCCCAGCCCACCGGCTCGTTCAGGAGCAGCGCGCCGAGGATCACGGCGCCCGCCGGAACGAGGAACTGCATCGCGGTCACGCGGGTCGGACCGACGAGCCGGATCGCGTTGAACACGAACACGTTGGCGATCCCCGCGGCGAGCGCTCCGGCGTACACGATCGCGACGATAACCGGGAGCGTGAACGCCGCGGGTGGCGCGCTGACCGCCTCCCACACGCCGAACGGCGCGAGCACGATCGCCCCGCTGACGACGGTCCAGACGGTCGCCTGGAGCGGGTCGACGGAGCGCATGATCCGGGCGCCCGCGGTCGTGTAGACGGCCCACAGCGCCGCGGCCCCGAGCGTCAGCGCGTCCCCGAGCAGGCTCGCCCCGAGGGACAGCTCGTGCCCGGCCGCGATGATGACCGCCACGCCGGCGAACGAGATCAGCGCCCCGGCGATCTTCGGCGGGGAGAGGACGTCCATCCCGACCGCGCCCGCAAGCAGCGCGACGAACACCGGCGAGGCGGCGATGAGCAGCGCGGAGTCGCCAGCCGTGATCTGCGTCAGGCCCAGCGTCCACAGCACCTGGTAGGCGCCGAACCCGAGGGCGCCCATGAGGAACAGCTGGCGCCCGTGGCCGTGCGGGAACCGGATCGAGCCCTGCCGCCACCGGAGGACGAGCAGGAGCGTGATCGCCGCGACCGCGTAGCGGAGGGAGGTGAACGTCAGCGGCCCGAGCTCGCCGATGGCCGCCTTGACGACGACGAAGTTGGCCGACCAGATGAGGACGGTGACGAGGACGCCGATCTCCGCGAGCCGGCGCTCGCGCGGGGTCGCACGGGCGTGGACGTGGGGCGGCACGGACTCGTCGTGCGCGTGCGGCGGTGGCGCGTCGACGTCGTCGGCGCCGGACGCGGACACGAAGACGCCCGCCTCGCCGGCGGGCGTCGACTCGAGGTCAGCGCGCGTGTCGGTCCCGGGATCCGGGCCCGACTGCGGAGAAGGCTCGATCAGATGCCTTCCTGCTCGAGCTCCAGCGCCTCCTCGTCGTCCTCCTCGGTCAGCTTGAGCCAGACGAACAGTCCGGCGAGCACGACCAGCGGGATCACGATGAGGGCGGCGAGCGTCACGCCAAGGGCAACGGCGACGGTCCGCAGGGCCTTCATGGGCCGGACCTCCTTCATACGACGTCTGGAAAACGATTGTGCCCCCTGCAGGGCGTGCTGTCACCCGAGGATCAGCCCTCGGAGCCGGCCTGGTCGGGGTCCGCCGGCGTGGTGTCGGGCGATGTCGGGGCCTCGGACGGCGGCGGCGGGACGGGTGCCGAAGCCACCGCGCTCTTCACGCCGCGCAGCGTCGGACCCTGGGCGACGAGGCCCTGGATGTCGTCGCGGGTGAACTCTGCGAGGGTGTGGTGCGAGCTCGCCTGACCCGCGTGGTGGAGCCGGACGACATACGCGCCCTCCTGCTCGAACAGGAACACGTCGTGCGGCCGTTGCTCGTCCATCCAGCGGCCCATCACCCGGAGCGCTCGCTCGTGGTTGCCGGCGCCCGGGCCCGTCGGGGCGCCGCCGCCACGTCGTGCGACGGCCTCCTCCATGAACTTCGCGATGTCGTCATCGACGAAGGTCAGCGTCTCCTTGGTGACCGTGCCGATCGTGTCCGACCAGGCCCCGGCGGACCCGCCCGCCGTGACGAGCCCCTGCACGACGAACCCGTCCGGAACCTCGAGGAGGAGGATGTCCCGCATGCCGCGCCCATCGAGGAACGCCCCGATGGAACGGAAGACCTCTTCGAAGTCCTGGCGCGGGCTTCCTTCGTAGATGCGCATCGCCTGCTCCCTCGCTGCGGCGCGTGCCGCACCCGGTCGAACGCCGGGCCGCTACGAGCCAGTCGTCCGGTCGAGCAGGCCGAGCTCCCTCGCGTGGCGCTCGCTCGATCGGAAGATGGCGGTCGCCGCGAGTGTAGCCAGCGCCCCGGTCACGCACAACGCGATCACGATGGTCGTCGCGTCCGGTGCGGCAGAACCGGTGACAGCTGTCCACAGCGATCCTTCGCCGCCGATGGACGACGGCCCGTCGGGGGTGACCGCGAGGCGGACGCCCGGCGACCCACCAGGTGACCGGGTTGATGAGCCCGATGACCTCGAGCACGTCGGGCAGGACGGCGAGCGGGAACACGACGCCCGTGACCAGGAACAGCGCCCCGGCGAACGCGTCCGGGTACGACCAGCTCTCCTGGCGCGTCTGGAGGCAGATCGCGGCCAGGAGCACGCCGATCGCGAGGATCGGCACGATGCCCAGCACGAGCGAGATCCCGAGCAGCGGCCAGTGCACGGCCGTGAGGTCGATCCGCAGCCCGAGCACGATGACCGCGAACACGAGCGCGACGAGCGTGCCCATCGCGCCGGCCGCGAGCCGCGCCCCGCCGCGCCCGACGAGCAGCACGAGGAACGTGGCCGGCGAGACGTACAGGTACTTGAGCATCCGGTAGCGCTCGCGGTCCTCGAGGACGGACCACGCCGGCCCGGCGATCCCGGCCACGAGCATCGCCCACAGCGCCGACCCGAGGACGACGAACGTCCGGACCGTGTCGTCGCTGGCGCCGGTGGCCCCCGCCCCGATGATCTGGATCATCATCACCAGCAGGAGCAGGCTCGCGATCGGCTTGACGACCGTGTAGATCACGAACAGGAGCGGGTCGGTCCAGTTCGCCTCGACCCGCCAGCCGAGGAACAGGGCGGTGCGCAGGTTGCGGATCGTGTCGGCGAACCCGGCGCCCTCCGTCCGCTCGGCGTCGAACGACGTGGCCCGCGTGGTGTCGAACGTCGTGCTCATTGCCAGCGGATCGACAGGCTGCCGCGCGCGCGGGCCATCCGCTCGATCCGGCGGATCATCCAGCGCGCAAGCAGCGAGAACACGACGGTCATGACCACGAGGATCAGCGCCTCGACCTCGGGCGACGGCGTGCCGGTGATGTACGGCTGGTCCGCGAACACGAGCTGGCGCATCGCGTCGAGGCCGACGGCGAACGGGATCGTGGCGATGGCGAGCGCGCCGATCGCGCCGAGCCGCCCGACCGGGAAGTTGAGCCCCGACACGAAGTACACGGGCTCGATCACGAGGTTCGTCATGTGGAACGCCTCGCGGCCCCACAGCAGGAACAGGCTCGCGAGCATCATCCCGAGGCCGTAGAGCGCGGACAGGGTGAGGCAGAACACGGCGATGAGGAGCAGCCACTGCTCGACGTGGAACGTCACCCCGAACACGATCGTGGAGATGACGAGGACCGCGGCCGCGCGCACCGAGCTCATCACGAGCCCGCCCACGGCCATCCCGAGCAGGATCGCCATGAGGTTCATCGGCGCGGCGAAGTAGAGCTCGAGGTTGCCCTGGCTCTTCTCCCAGTAGAGCTGCCCGGCCATCATCCACACGACGTTGAGCCAGAACGCGGCCATCGCCCCGCCCAGCACGACGAACCCGACGTACGCCTCGGGCGCGCCGAGGGCGCGATAGACGAGCACGAACGCCGCCGTGGTGAGGAACGGCAGGGCGATCTCGAAGAACAGCCACGACGGCTCGCGGACCATGCCCCGGACGCGCGGGTACGCCCGGCCGACGAGCGAGCGCAGGTTGTTGCTGAACACCTGGCGGCCCGTCCAGTCCGACGCGGTCCGCGGGTCGGTCCCGCCGCGCGAGGTCGCGAAGACCGGGTTCACCGGACGCGCGGTCATCAGGCGGCCTCGACCGGTTCGGCCGCCGCGGCCAGGTCCGACTCGTCGCCGAACCCGCGGCCCACGAGCTCCACGAACACGTCCTCGAGCGTGGGCTCGGACTTGCGCAGGGCGAGGATGTGCGACCCGGTGCCACCCAGGGCGGTGACCACGGCGCCCAGCGCCGCGTCGTCGGTCAGGACGAGGTTCACGACGACCCGCTGCGCCTCGGCGTCGGACTCGGCGAGCGCGGCGGACTCCACGCCGGGCAGCCGGGCGAGCGTCGCCGCGCCGCCGTCGAGGTGGTCGAGCTCGAGCCGGAAGATCGACTCCCGCTGGACGCGCTTCTTGAGCTCGTCGGGCGTGCCGATCGCGAGGATCCGGCCGTGGTCGACGATCGCGATCCGGTCGCACAGCTCGTCGGCCTCGGCCATGTAGTGGGTCGTGAGCAGGACGGTCCGTCCCGGGACCGCGGCCTTCCAGTCGAGGACGAGCTCGCGGATCGAGCGGGCCGCGGCGACGTCGAGGCCGAGCGTCGGCTCGTCGAGGAACAGGATCCACGGGTCGTTGAGCAGGCCGCGCGCCATGTTCATCTTCTGGCGCTGCCCGGTCGACAGCGTGCTGACGCGCTGCAACCGCTGGTCGGTGAGGCCGGTGGCCTCGATCAGCTCGTCGACGCGTGCCCAGCCCTCGCCGGTGCCGAGGCCGTAGAACTGGCTGAACATCCAGAGCTGCTCGCGGACCGTGAGGATCCCGTAGCCCGACTGCTCGCCGCCCGCGACCATGTTCATGATCCGCCGGATCCGGCGCGTCTCGTCGACGACGTTGAACCCGAAGATCCGCGCCTCGCCGCTCGTCGGGAGCAGGAGCGTCGTGAGGATCTTGATCAGCGTCGTCTTGCCCGCGCCGTTGGGCCCGAGCAGCCCGAAGAACTCGCCCGGGGCGACCTCGAGGTCCACGCCGGCGAGCGCCGTGACGGCCGCGGGCTTCGCGTCGTACACGCGGCGGACGCCGCGCACCGAGATGGCGGGGGGCAGAGCGGCGCCTTGGGGAGCGACGGACATGGGTTCCCTCGGGCAGTGGCGGGGTCCGGGAGCGTAGCACGGATGACGCCCCGATGGAAGACGTCCGTCTTACACGGACGAGAGCGATATCGAACAGCAAGCCCCGGTTGCTACGCCCGCCCGAGCCGGATGCGCACCGCCCGCGCGGCGAGCGGCAGCCCGCTGTCGTTGCCGTCGAACACGAGCCGCGAGTGCGCGAGGACGAGGTACGACGTGATGTCGTAGAGGATCTGGACGAGGTCGGCGTCGGGCGGCAGCTCGCCCTTCGCGACGGCGGCCTCGAGGTTCCGGCGGAGGCGCGCGACCCACTCCTCCTGGAACGCCGCGACCTTGTCCCGGACGATCCCCCGCTCGAGCGCGAGGTCGCCGGCCGCGGCATCGAAGAAGCAGCCCCCTGGGAACACCCGCCGGCGCATGTGGTCGAGGTGGGCGTCGGCCAGGGCGATCGCGCCATCGAGCCCGGCCGGCACACCCACGATGCGGTCGTAGACGTCGCGCCCGTAGATCTCCTCGGCCGTGTCGATCGTCGCGAGCTGGAGCTCCTCCTTGGAGCCGAAGTGCGCGTACAGGCCGCTCTTGCTGATGCCCACCTCGTCGGCGAGGCGCGCGATCGAGAGGTGCCGGATGCCCTCGACCGTGGCGAGGCGCGCGGCGGTCGCGAGGATCTCGCGCCTGGTCCGCTCTCCGTCGCTGCGCGTCGCCCGGATGGCGTTCGTCGGGGGCATTACGTCATTTGTCTCCGGCGATTGGTGGCGGCTGTCCATGCGGAACTTAGCACGACCGTTCGTACTGTTCGGTCAGTCACTTAGCACGACCGGTCGTACTACTTGGTCGACCGATCTCCAGGGAGTCAAACCAGATGCTGTTCTCGAACCCGGTGGACCCTTCGCAGGCGATCCGGATCCACTACCAGAGCCCCGCCGGACCCGCGTCCGCCTACCCCCGCGACGACGAGGGCCTGGATGGCACGCTCAAGATCCTGGCGGCGGCCGCGCTGCTCGCGATCGGCTACGTCATCGGCGGCTTCGCCATGGCGTCGGTCACGCCGGTCGCGCCGGTCCCCGTCGACGTCGACGGCGGCATCGGCGGCCCCGTGTCGAAGCTCGGCGGCGGACAGCCGGTGTCGCATGACCCGGTCCCCGGTGAGTTCCGCCTCGGCCCGGCAACAACCGGCCCCCGGCGTCGTCGTCAGGCTCGGCGTCCCGGAGCCTGTCCCGGGCGACTTCCGCCTCTCGCCCGGCAACCTGCCGCCGGTCGGCCTCGGCGGTCGCTGACCCCCCACCACACGCGCGCCGGCCCGGCGAACCTCCCCGGGCCGGCGCATCCGCATGTCCGGCGCCTGCCCGGGTGGCGTCAGCGGAGGAGCGCCGCCGCCAGCTCGCCGCCCGTCTTCGCGTTGTTGACGATGAGCGCGACGTTCGCCTTGACCGACGCCCCGTCGGTCAGCCGCGCGACCCTGGCGAGGAGCCACGGCGTCACCGCGGCGCCGCTGATGCCCGTGTGCTCGGCCTCCCGGAGCGCCTGCTCGATCGCCTCGCGGGCGAGCACGTCGTCGAGCGCATCCGCCTCCGGCACGGGGTTGCAGATCACGAGCCCCGACGTCAGGCCCATCGCCTCGTGGGCGCGGATGACGTCCGCTGCCGCGGCCACGTCGGGCACCGAGACGGGCGCCGGGATCCCGGACCGCCGCGCGTAGAACCCCGGGATCTCGTCGATGCCGAGCGCGACGACGGGCACGCCCCGGGTCTCGAGGTACTCGAGCGTGAGCGGCACGTCGAGGATCGCCTTCGGCCCGGCGCACACGACGGCGACCGGGGTGCGGGCGAGCTCGTCGAGGTCGGCGGAGATGTCGAAGGTCGGCTGGTGCACGCCACCGGCGTCCCCCAGCGCGCCCCGGTGGACGCCGCCGATGCCGCCGGTCGAGAAGACCCGGATCCCCGAGGCGTGCGCCGCGATCATCGTCGCCGCGACGGTCGTGCCGCCCCAGCCGCCGGACGCGATCGCCGCACCGAGGTTCGGCCGCGAGACCTTGCGCACCGACCCGTGCGGCGCCGTCGCGAGCTGCTCGAGCTCGTCGCGCGACAGGCCGACGAGCAGCCGGCCCTCGTTGAGCGCGACCGTCGCCGGCACAGCGCCCGCGGTCCGGATCGCCTGCTCGGACGCGGTAGCCACCTCGACGTTGTCCGGGTACGCGAGCCCGTGGCTGATGAGCGTGGACTCGAGGGCGACGACGGGGATCCCCGACGCGAGCGCGTCGGCGACCTCGGGGGCGATGGCGAGGCGGTCGGGCGTGATCATGGGACTGAGGGTACCCGCGGACCGGCCCGTGCACCCGTGGCCGACGGCCCGGGTCCGCGCCGATCTACGCTCAGTGCATGGCAGCCCGTACCCGGCCCTCGCGCCGCATCCTCCGCCCGCCCGAGCCCCTGACCCTCCGCGACCAGGTCGTCCTCGAGGAGCACGACGTCGCCGCCGACGGGTCGTTCGCCGTCGTCTCCCGGCGGACGGTCGACGGGGACCGATACGTCTCCGACCTGTGGCTGGTGCCGCTCGACGGCGGCGAGCCGCGACGCCTCACCAACGGCGCGAGCCGTGACAAGCGGCCCCGCGTCTCCCCGCACGGCGACCGGGTCGCGTTCACCCGCAAGGTCGAAGGCAGCGACGACCCCGTGCTCATGCTCCTCGACCTCGCGGGCGGCGAGCCGGCGGTGCTCGCGCTGGGCGAGCTGTCCCCGGACGAGCTCGCCTGGGCGCCCGACAGCCGGACGCTCGCGTTCACCGCGGAGACCGGCCCCGAGCGGTTCCTCGTCGGCCCGAAGCCGAAGGACGGCAAGCCGCCGCGCGCCCGGCACGTCACGACGATCGACTACCGCTGGGACGAGGAGGACTACCTCGATCGCCGGGCGCAGCTGTTCGTCGTGGCCGCGCACGAGGGCGCCAGGGCGCGCCAGCTGACGACGATCGCGGGCGGCGTGTCCGGGATCGCGTGGCGACCGGACTCGCGGGCGATCGCGTTCGTGGCGGACCCGCGGCCGGACGCCGACCGCACGCCGCGGACCTCGATCTGGGAGGTCGCCGCAGCTCGTGGTGCGGGCGCCGTCGGCCACGAGCCGCGCGAGATCCTCGCCCTCCGCGGCCCGGTCAGCCGGCCCGTGTACTCGCGCGACTGCGTGCTCATCGCGGGCGTCGGCGTGGACGACCCGGACTTCTTCGACGACCTGTCCCCCACCCTGTACGTCGGCCGCGCGGACGAGTCGGCCCCGGCCGTCGCGCTCGCGCCGGACCTCGACCGGCCGGTCGGCCAGTGGGCGGACACGGACCTCACCGGCTGGACGGTCGACTCGCGGCCGGGACCGGCGTGGGACGGCGAGGCGATCGTCGCGCTCGTCACGGACCGCGGACGGACGCACCCGTGGCGCTTCAGTGTCGACCCGACGACGGGCCAGCCGACGGGCGAGCCCGAGCGGCTCGCGAGCGGCGACGTGATGTCGCAGTCGCTGGCGGTGGGCGCGGGACGCGTGACCGTCCTCGCGACGCTGGGGCCGCGACCCCCGGAGCTGTGCGTCGTGGACAGCGACGGCACGCTGCGCCCGGTCACCACGATGGGCTCCTCGTGGATCGACGGCCTCGCGTGGCCCGAGATGCAGGTCGTCGAGGCGCCGGGCCCCGGCGGCCCGATCGAGACCTGGATCGCCTCCCCGGCCGGCGCGGGCGACGCCGCGCTGCCGACGATCGTCGACGTCCACGGCGGCCCGCTCGGCGCGTGGGCGCCCGCCCCGTCGCTCGAGGTCGTCCTGCTCTGCGCCCGCGGCTACCGGGTCGTGCTGCCCAACATCCGCGGCTCGGCGTCGTACGGCGGCGACTGGATCGAGCCCCAGCTCGGCGAGTGGGGCGGCCCGGACGCGGACGACGTCCACGCGGCGCTCGACCACGTGATCGGGCTCGGGCTCGCGGACCCGGAGCGGCTCGGCGCGCTCGGGCTGTCGTACGGCGGGTTCATGGTCAACTGGCTCGTCGGGACGACCGACCGGTTCCGCGCCGCGGTGTCCGAGAACGGCGTCACGAACCAGGTCGCCGCGTGGGCGAACAGCGACTCCGGGCCCGAGTACTGCCGCGCCACGAAGATGGGCGACCCCACCACGCCCGAGGGTGTCGAGCACCTGTGGCGCCAGTCGCCGCTGCGCAACGTGGGCAACGTCCACACGCCCCTGCTGATGCTCCAGTCGGAGGCGGACAAGCGCTGCCCGTCCGGCGACAACGAGCAGTTCTTCGTCACGCTCCGCTGGATGGGCCGGACCGTCGAGTACGTCATCTACCCCGAGGAGTACCACGTGATGCAGGCGAGCGGCCGGATCGACCGGCGCATCGACCGGATGACGCGGATGCTCGACTGGTTCGACCGCTTCGTGCGCGCGTAGGCCCGTCTGCGCGGGCAGCCTGCCTAGCCGAGCTGGAGCTCGCCCGGCGGGTTCGACAGGTGACGCAGCGCGGCCCGGTTGCCTGCCACGGCACCCCGCTGGAGCGCCGCGGACGAGGCGAGGCCCTTGCGCCTGCCGTCCAGCCAGCCGTGGAGGAACCCGGCGCTGAACGCGTCGCCGGCGCCGGTCGTGTCCGGTGCCTTGATGGGTGTCGTGGCGACCTCGAACCGGAGCGCGCGCTTGCCGTCGCGGGCGAGGATCGTCGCCCCCTTGCGGCCACGCTTGACGACCGCGATCGGCGCGAGCTCCAGCAGCGCCTCGTCGTCCTTCTTGGACCCGACGAGCGCCCGCGACTCGTCGCGCGTCGCGAAGATGAGGTCGGGGTGCGCCTCGTCGATCAGCTCGAGCGCCGCCCGGCGGCCCTTGGCCAGCAGCGGGGCAGTGGAGCTGAGGTCCACGGTCACGAGCGCGCCGGCCTCGCGCGCGAGCTGCGTCGCCGCCATCCCGGCGAGCCCCAGCGGCTGGTCGAGCAGCGAGTAGGCCGGCAGGTGCACCGCATCCGCGCCCGCGAACCAGTCGGGCTTGAGGTCCTGTGGCCGCAGCCGGAGCGCCGCGCCGCGGTCCTGGACGAACGACCGCTCGCCGCCGGGCTCCACGAGCACGCCGATGCGCCCGGTCGGCGCCCCGGCGACGCGGACCGCACGCACGGTGACGCCGTCGCCGGCAACGGCCATGACGAGCGCCCGCCCCACCGCGTCGCGTCCGATCGCGCACACGAGGCTGCTCCGCGCGCCGAGCCTGCCGAGCCAGCGGGCGGTGGTCGTGGCGCTCCCGCCCTGGCGCAGGCGGACCAGCCCCGGGACATCGGTCCCCCGGCGGAGGTCGCGGGCCGGGAGGAGCATCACGTCGACGACGAGGTCGCCGACGACCACGACCGCGGGGCCGGCCGGGACCCCGCGCGAACGTCGTGGGTCGGGAAGTCGTCGCGGGGGCCGGATGGCGGGCATGGCGCCGAGTCTAGCGGTCGGCGGGGCTAGTACCCGGGCAGGTTCCGGAGCTCGACCTTCTCGCCGGTGGCGATGTTGAGGAGCACGGGCCCGCTGGCGCCCGTGCCGCCTCCGGGCGTGTCACCGACGGGGCCGGCCAACAGCACCCAGTCGCCAGCGGGCATCCGGATCCGAGACGCCGTCGGGCCGGAGTCGGGCTCGTGGTCGAAGGTCGCGACCTCGCGCATGCCCGATCCGTCGAGCCCCACTGCCCAGACGACCGTCTGCGATCCCTGGCCGTGCACGAGCACCACCTGCGGGCCCGCTCGAGCCGTCCACGAGGCTCACGCTCGCCCAGTCCTCGAAGATCGTCGTCCACGTGCCGTCGCCGCCCAGCGCCTGGACGCCGATCACGCCGTCATCGACCCCGGCATCGCACGCGGAGGTCGTCGCGACGATCCGGCCGTCGAGGACGCCAGCGACCATGCACGGCGGCTCGCCCTCGAACGTGTCGCGCCGCGTCTCGCCCGTGGCGGTGTCGTAGATCGCGCGCTCACAGGACCCGACGATCGGGCACCACTCGGCGACGAACTGGGAGTCGTCGGCAGCGAGGACCGCCTGTGCGTAGCGGACGGCGAGTACTCCGCTCGCGATGGCGGTGTCACCCGTCCCGTCGAACCCGACGCGCCGCCACTCGTGCCCGGTGAGCGTCGTGACGCCGTAGAACAGCTGCTCGTGCGTCGCGTCGGCCCAGCTGTCGAAGATCGTGCCCCCGTCCGCGGTGGCCAGGGTCCGGATCGGGGCGGCATCGCGCATCGACCACAGCTCGACGACCGTACCGCCCGCCCGTGAGATGCCCACGACGTCGCCCCCTGCCTGCCCGACGGTCGAGTCGGCGACGCGCACCACCTGCTGGCTGTTCGAGCCGAGCGTCCCGAACGCGACGTTCTGGCCGTCGCCCTCCGCGAACGGGACCGCCGCGATCTCGGCCGGCATCGCCGGCGCCGCGGGGCGTCCGCCTTCGGCAGGCCCGGACGGGGCCTCGGCGGCCAGGCGGACCCAGGCGAACCCGTCGGTGCCCGCGAGCACGGTGGCTCCCTCGGCCACCGGGATGTCGATCCGGGTCGTCCGGGCCGCGTCGGTGCAGGTCACCTCGACGGGCGCGACGCCCGCGTCGTTGGTCACGGTGACCGGGTCGCCGAGGCACTGGACGAGCACCGTCACGAGGCCGCCGGCGGGAGGCGCCTGCAGCCCGATGCCCGGCCCCGGGTGGCCGAACGCGAGCATCGGCGTGCCGTCCATCATCAGGACCGTGCCATCGGTGACGTCGAGCGCGGGGAAGCTGGGCTCGTCGAGGCCGCCGCGTACCTGCCCGACTCCCACGTGCCAGGTCGCCCCGGCCGGCACGTCGGCCGTCAGCTCGATCTGGTCGGACGACATCACGCCGGTGGCGAACCGTTCGTCGACGACCGCGCCGTCGCAGGGCACGTCGAACGTGCGCTCGGGGTGCTTCTCGTCCTCGGGAACGTCGGGGCCGTAGTCGATCCCGCGGTCCCAGGCGGCGACCGCGCATCGAGCCGGTCCCGGAGCAGGTCCCGGCGATCACGAACGCGTGGCCCTTGGGAAGCGCGCCGATCACGACCGTCGCGTCCTCGTCCGCCGGTCCGCCCGACGCGTCGAGGATCGAGCGCGTCTCCGGGAACGGCGACAGCAGGTCGCGTCGGCGGGGGCGCGAGCACGTCGAGGATCGGGTCGCGGAGGACGTAGCCGCCGAGCCCCGCGACCACGACCACGACCGCCGCGGCGGCCGCGAGCATGCGCGGCGCGAAGATCACCGGCCGTCCGCGCAGTCGCAGCCGGGGTCGGGGCTGCGGGGTCGCGACGACCGCCGCCATGATCGCCGAGAAGCTGTCGGCCGGGGCCCTGGTCGGACCGAGGTCCAGCCAGTCTGTGGCGCGCGGGTCGAGCTGCATGTCGGTCACGCCACACCTTCCTTGACGACCACCGGCGCATCGCCGGCCTCGAGCGCGCGCCGGATGGCAAGCGTCGCGTAGTGGAGGCGCGAGCGCGCCGTGCCCGCCGGGATCCCGAGCGTCGAGGCGATCTCGACGAGTGGCAGCCCGTCGTGGTGGTGGAGGACGAAGATCGCCCGCTGCTCGAGGGTCAGGTCACGGAACGCGAGCTCGATCTGCTCGCGGTCGTGGATCGCATGGCCGCTCTCGCCCGCGAAGTCCTCGTTGATGTCGAGGACCCGGACGTTGCTGGACCAGCGGGTCCGCTTGCGCGACTCCGCGTAGCAGGCATGGACGAGGATCCGGCGGATCCAGGGCTCGAAGCTGTCCGGGTCCCGGAGGAAGGGCAGCTGCTTCCAGGCCGCGAGCATCGCGTCCTGGTAGGCGTCCTGGGCGACGTGCGGGTCGCGCAGGATCCGGAAGGCGATCGCGTACAGGCGATCACCGACGGCGTGCACGAGACCCGCGAACGCATCGCGGTCCCCTGTCTGCGCCAGCTCGACGAGCCTTCGGTCCACCTGTCCCTCCGGGTGCCGGCCAACACTGCCGGTCACCCCTGTTGAGTGAAGGCGATACCGAAACGTTCACGGCATGGGCCGGGCGGTACCTGCACGGTAGGATGGGGGCTCGCGGCCGCACGCGCCGCGCCGCGCGCGCCGTCGCACGGTCGCGCCGGTCCGCCCAGCGTCCCGCGAACCCGGAGACAGCGATGACCACCGCCACGGACCAGCTCGACCAGCTGGCGGTCGACACGATCCGCACCCTCTCGATCGACGGCGTCCAGCAGGCCAACTCCGGGCATCCCGGTGCGCCGATGGGCATGGCGCCGATGACGTTTGCCCTGTGGACGCGCCACCTCCGCCACGCCCCGTCCAACCCCGCCTGGCCGAACCGCGACCGGTTCGTGCTGAGCGCCGGCCACGCGTCGATGCTCCTGTACTCGATGCTCCACCTCACGGGGTACGGGGTCACGCTCGACGACGTGAAGTCGTTCCGCCAGTGGGGCTCGATCACGCCGGGCCACCCGGAGTACGGGCTGACGCCGGGCGTCGAGGCGACGACCGGACCCCTCGGCCAGGGCCTGACGAACGCCGTGGGCATGGCGATCGCGGAGCGGCGGCTTGCCGCGGAGTTCAACCGCGAGGGCCACGAGCTCATCGACCACCACACGTACGTCATCTGCTCCGACGGCGACCTCCAGGAGGGCGTCAGCGCGGAGGCGAGCTCGCTCGCCGGTCACCTCGGGCTGGGCAAGCTCATCGCGCTCTACGACGACAACCGGATCCAGCTCGACGGCCCGACGGCGTGGGCGTTCACCGAGAACGTCCTCGAGCGGTTCGCCGCGTACGGCTGGCACGTCCAGCGCGTGGACGACGGCAACGACATCGAGGCGATCGACGCCGCCATCGCGGCCGCCAAGACCGACGAGCGGCCGTCGATCATCGCGGTCCGGACCGTCATCGGCTACGGCTCGCCGAACAAGCACGGGTCGCAGAAGGCGCACGGCGCGCCGCTCGGCCCGGACGAGGTCCGCCTCACCAAGGAGGCGTACGGCTGGGACCCGGACAAGTCGTTCTACGTCCCCGACGAGGCGGGCGAGCTGTTCCTGCGCGCGGTCCCCAAGGGCAAGGAGCTGGTCGCCGCGTGGGACGCCGCGCTGGCGGGCTACGCCGAGGCGTATCCGGCCGAGGCCGCGGAGCTGCGGCGCCGGATCGCCGGCCGCCTGCCCGACGGCTGGGACGCGGGCCTGCCCTCCTTCGACACCGGCTCCGAGGCCGCGACCCGCAACGTGAGCCAGGACGCGATCCAGATCCTCGGCGCGTCGCTGCCGGAGCTGTTCGGCGGGTCCGCCGACCTGTCCGAGTCGAACCTCACCGACGTCAAGGCCAACGGGCACGACCACTTCGAGGCCGGGCACGCCGGGCGCAACCTCCGGTTCGGCGTCCGCGAGCACGCGATGGGCGGGATCGTCAACGGCATCGCGTACCACGGCGGGTTCCTCCCGTACGCGGCCACGTTCCTCACCTTCAGCGACTACATGCGCGGCTCGGTCCGGCTCGCGGCACTCTCCGGCCTCCACGTGACGTACGTCTGGACCCACGACTCGGTGGGCCTCGGCGAGGACGGCCCGACCCATCAGCCGGTCGAGCACTACGCGGCGCTGCGCGCCATCCCCAACCTGTGGTTCGTCCGCCCGGGCGATCCCAACGAGGCATCCGCGGCCTGGGCGATGGCGGTGGAGCGGCAGGCGGTCCCCGGCGCGCTCGTCGGTCCCGTCGCCCTGGCGTTCACCCGCCAGAAGCTGCCGACGCTCGCCGGCACCAAGGAGCTCGCGCGTGAGGGCGTGCTGCGGGGCGGCTACATCCTCAGCTGAGGCGAGCGGCGGCACGCCGCAGCTCATCCTCATCGGGACGGGGTCCGAGCTCCAGCTGTGCGCGACGGCCGCCGAGGCGCTCGAGGCGGACGGCATCCCGACCCGCGTCGTGAGCCTCCCGTGCTGGGAGCGCTTCGACGCCCAGGACCAGGCGTACCGGGACCGCGTCCTGCCGCCCGCCGTGAAGAAGCGCGTCTCCGTCGAGGCAGGCATCTCGCTCGGGTGGGAGCGCTGGGTTGGCGACGAGGGCGCGATCATCGGGATCGACCACTACGGCGCGAGCGCCCCGGCGGGCACGATCTTCAAGGAGTTCGGGTTCACGACCGACCGTGTCGCCGACGTCGGGCGGCGGGTCGTCCGCGCCGGCCTTCACGGCCGGCAGAAGACGCTCAACCTCTCGCACGGCGAGCACCCGACGCTCGAGACCGGCGACTCGGGGACGGATCGCACGCCGTCCAGCGACCCCGGGCACGACTGAGCCGGGCCGACCGATGCGCGTCGCGTTCGCCGCAGATCACGCCGGGGCCAGGCTCAAGGACGAGCTCATCGCGAAGCTCGCGGGGCTCACCGGTGGCGCGCACGAGCTCATCGACCTCGGCGGCGACGGGTCCGACCCGCAGGACGACTACCCGGACTTCGCCCAGCGGCTGGGCCTCGCGATCCAGGAGGGTCGAGCGGACCGGGGGATCCTCATCTGTGGATCGGGCGTGGGCGCGTCGGTCGCGGCGAACAAGATGCGCGGCGTCCGGACCGCCGTGTGTCACGACACGTACAGCGCGCACCAGGGCGTCGAGCACGACGACATGAACGTGCTGACGCTCGGCGCCCGGGTCATCGGGATCGAGCCGGCCGCGGAGTGCTCGCTCGCGTTCCTCGGCGCGACGTTCAGCGCGGAGCCGCGCCACGTCCGCCGGCTGGCCAAGGTCCTCGCGATCGAGGCCGAGTCCATGGGCGACGCCTAGAACACGCCCGGACCTGACGGGCCTGAACCTCCCGCCACGGTCCTCGGGGCGGACCGTAACCGAGCCGTGGGCAGCCGATCGGACGCGATTCCGTGACACGGTCCGTCGGGCGGACCCTGGACAACGAATCGCTGACTACGGGCCGCCCGGAGGACGGCGCCGGTTTCGATGCCGGCGCAGGCTCACGCCGTCCGCGAGGCCCTGCTCCCATAGATACGGGCCGTGGTGCGGACGAATGACGGCGCAGCCAAACTTCGGGGGACGCGCCGAGCGACCGTGGGTCCTATGCTCTACCGACAACCCCGACTGCTCCCCTGCCCACGGAGATCCCCGCCATGCGCATCGGCTTCATCGGCCTCGGCCGGATGGGCGCGAACATGGTTCGCCGCCTCCTCCGCGACGAGCACCAGATCGTCGCCTACAACCGGACCCCCGAGAAGACCAAGGAGATCGAGGGCGAGGGCGCCGAGGCGGCGTACTCCATCGCGGAGCTCGTCTCGAAGCTCGAGAAGCCGCGCGCGGTCTGGATCATGGTCCCCGCGGGCGACGCGACCGAGGCGCAGATCGAGGAGCTGCTCGAGCACCTCGAGCCGGGCGACACGATCATCGACGGGGGCAACACGAACTTCCACGACGACGTCCGCCGCCACGCCGCGCTCAAGGAGAAGGGCATCGGCTACGTGGACGCGGGCACGTCGGGCGGGATCTGGGGCCTCCAGGTGGGCTACGCGCTGATGGTCGGCGGCGAGGACGCGCAGGTGAAGCCGCTCGAGCCGGTGTTCACCTCGCTCGCGCCGGAGGGCGGCTACCTCCACGTCGGCGGGCCGGGCGCGGGGCACTACGTGAAGATGGTCCACAACGGCATCGAGTACGGGCTGATGCAGGCCTACGCCGAGGGCTTCGAGATCATGCACGCCAGCGACTACGAGCTGGACCTCGGCGCGATCTCCGAGATGTGGATGCACGGCTCGGTCGTCCGCAGCTGGCTGCTGGAGCTCATGGTCCGCGCCTACAAGGCGAACGGGCAGGACCTCACCCACCTCAAGGGCTGGGTGGCGGACTCCGGCGAGGGTCGCTGGACGGTGCAGGAGGCGATCGACAAGGACGTCCCGGCGCCGGTCATCACGCTCGCGCTGCTCACCCGTCTCCGCTCCCGCCAGGACGACTCGTACGGCGCCAAGGTGCTGGCCGCCCTGCGCAACGAGTTCGGCGGCCACGCGGTCAAGTCGGAATAAGACGCCAGGCGTCCCAGCCCCATCCACGAGGGTGCGTCGTGCCAGTCCCGAGCCGATCCGCCATGACCCCCACGAACGAACCCCTGTCGTGGTGATCCAGCGCGCGCCCCGGTTCCTGTTCGCGACCGACGCCCGCTCGTCGGCCGCCGGCTCGTGGTCGCGTGCCCGCGAGGTGCGCGACGCGCGGGCCTACGTGGTGGCAGGCCCGGGCCCGCTGAGCGTCCGGCCCGTCGGGATCCGCGCCTCGCGCACCGTCCGCCGCGACCCGCCTCGACCGGGCACGACACCTGCTCGCGGGTGGCGACGATGACCGCGTCCTCGAAGCCGAAGGCAGCGACGGCCAAGCGGCCGGCCGCGAAGGTGGCCGAGCCCGCGAGCCCCGCGCCCGCCGCCCCGGCACCGAGGAAGGACCTCCCGCGCACGATGCGCGACCTCCGCCTCGCGACCGAGAGCAAGCGCCGTGCGTCGGCGCCCAAGACGCTCGAGAACCCGCTCCGCGAGGGCCTGCGCCTGGAGCGCGTGCCGGACCCCGCGATCTTCGTCCTGTTCGGCGCCACCGGCGACCTCTCGCATCGCAAGGTGCTCCCCGCGCTGTTCCAGCTGTGGCGGACCCACCTCCTCCCGCACGAGTTCACGGTCGTCGCGGTCGGCCGGCGGCCGTACACGGACGAGGCGTTCCGCACGGAGCTCAAGGAGGCGCTCGACAAGTACAGCCGTGTCCAGCCCGTGGACCAGGAGACCTGGGACGACCTCGCCGAGCGGATCGTCTACCACCGCGGCGACTTCGCCGACCCGGTCACCTACAGCGAGCTCGCCCAGCGCCTCGAGACGATGGACGAGGAGCGCGGCACCCGCGGCAACCGGCTGTTCTACCTCGCGACCCAGCCGTCGGCGTTCCCGGAGATCGTCCAGCAGCTGGGCAGGGTGGGCCTGGACCACGAGCGCCACGAGGGCGGCTGGCGGCGGGTCGTCATCGAGAAGCCGTTCGGTCACGACCTGGACTCGGCGATCCGCCTCAACCGCGAGGTCGGCAAGGTCTTCCGCGAGCGGCAGGTCTACCGCATCGACCACTACCTGGGCAAGGAGACCGTCCGCAACCTCCTCGTGTTCCGGTTCGGCAACGGCATCTTCGAGCCCATCTGGAACCGCCGCCACATCGACCACGTGCAGATCACCGTGGCGGAGTCGATCGGGATCGAGAACCGGGGCTCGTTCTACGAGGAGACGGGCGCGTCGCGCGACTTCCTCCAGAACCACCTGCTCCAGCTGCTGAGCCTCGTCGCGATGGAGCCGCCCGCGACGTTCGAGGCCGACGCCCTGCGCGACGAGAAGGTCAAGGTCATCCGGGCGGTGACCGAGCTCTCGCCGGAGCAGATCCAGTCGGACGTCATCCGCGGCCAGTACGGCCCCGGCTGGGTGTCGGCGAAGCCCGTCGTCGGCTACCGCCAGGAGGCGGAGGTCGACCCGGCGTCCGAGACCGAGACGTTCATCGCCGCGCGGCTGACCGTGGACGACTGGCGCTGGTCCGGCGTCCCGTTCTACCTCCGGATGGGCAAGCGCCTCCCGAAGCGGGCGACGGAGATCGCGATCCAGTTCAAGGAGGTCCCCCACAAGCTGTTCAAGGACAGCGCGACGGACCCCGAGGCGAACCTGCTCGCGATGCGGATCCAGCCCGACGAGGGGATCATGCTCCGCTTCGGGGCGAAGGTCCCGGGGCTCGGCATCGACGTCCGCAACGTGACCATGGACTTCACCTACGGGTCGGCGTTCCAGGTCGACAGCCCCGACGCCTACGAGACGCTGATCCTCGACGTGCTGCTCGGTGACGCGTCGCTGTTCACCCGCGCGGACGAGGTCGAGGAGGCGTGGTCGATCGTCGACCCGATCATCTCGTCGTGGGCGGAGATGCCGGCGCCGAACTTCCCCAACTACGAGGCGGGCACGTGGGGCCCGGAGGCGGCCGACGACCTGCTCGCCCGTGAGGGCCGACGGTGGCGAAGGATCTGAGCGGCCCCAACGCGGGGGGCCACGAGCTGGGCGACATCGTCGCGGTGGGCATGCGCCCGTCGGGCGGCGGCCGGGTCGCGCTCGTGGAGCCGCCGAAGCCCGGCGAGCCGACGATGCGCTGGATCAGCCATGCCCACTCGATCGACGAGATCGAGCTGGAGCTCAACCGGATCTGGGCGCAGCCGGACCTCGTCGTCGGCAGCGACGAGGAGCGGCCGTTCCGCCACATCGCGGCCCGGACGTCGGTGATGAACCTCGTCGTCGTGGCGCGCCAGCCCGAGGTCGGCGAGCGGACGGCCGAGACGATCCAGCGGCTCACCGGTCGCCACCCGTCGCGGACGCTGATCGTCCTGTCCGCGGACCCGGACGGCCCGCCGTGGCTCGAGGCGCGGATCCAGGCGCACTGCGTGCTCCCCCGCGAGGACGCGCCCGAGACGTGCACGGAGATGATCTTCCTCACCGCGGGCGGCGAGACGGGACGCCACCTGACCGCGCTCGTGGAGCCGCTGCTCGTCCACGACCTGCCGGTCACCGTGTGGTGGCCCGGCGAGCCGCCGCTCGACCTCGAGCCTGCCCGCGAGCTGCTCGAGGTCACCGACCGCCTCGTCGTGGATGCCTCGTCGTGGAGCGGCGACGGGCTGCGGCGCCTCCACCAGCTGGCCAAGCTCTACGACGAGTTCGACCGGCTCTCGATCCGCGACTTCGCGCTCGTCCGGCAGTCCCGCTGGCGCGAGGCGATCGCGTCCGTGTTCGAGATCCCCGAGTTCCTGCCGTTCCTCGCGTCGATCAAGCGGATCTCCGTCACCTACGGCACCCACGACGAGGTCGGCCTCCCGGGATCGACGAACGTCGTCAAGCCGCTGTACCACGTCGCCTGGCTGGCGTCGCGGCTCCGGATGAGGGTCACGGTGCCGCTCGCCCACGTCGACTCGCGACGTCCCGGCGCGCCAACCCGCCTCCGCCCCGGCGAGAAGCCGCCGATGGACCGCGGGCTCGTGGGCAAGCTGCGAGGGGCGTCCGGCGAGGTGACCGTCGTCATGCGACCCGTCGCGTCGTCGTCGCCGCCCGGCACCACGCTGCGGGTCGAGATCCTCGCCGAGCGCCGCGGCTCCGAGCTCCGGATCGACGTGACCGCCGAGGCCGACAACGTCCACGTCCACACCTTCCTCGACGGCGTCCAGGCGATCGACCGCACGTTCAAGGCGCCGCGGCGCGGGGACGTGGACCTGCTCGGCGAGGCGCTCGAGACCGGCGGCAAGGACCCGCTCGCCGTCGAGACCATCCGCAAGGCCGCCCAGCTCGTGGGCCACGGCCACATCGACTGAGCCCGCACCTTCACGAGGCTGCCAATGTCGTCCCTGCCCCAGGTCCGCGTCCTGCCCTCCGCCGACGAGGTGGCCCGGGCCGCCGCCGAGGAGATCGTCCGCGTCCTCGGTGACGCGATCCGGGACCGCGGCGTCGCGCACTGGGCGACAACCGGCGGCTCGGCGGCGCCGCCCGTCTACCGCCACCTCGGCGAGCCGCCCCTCCGCGAGGCGCTCGACTGGGATCGTGTCCACGTCTGGTGGGGCGACGACCGCTTCGTCCCGACCGACCACCCGCTGTCCAACGTCCTCCCGCTCGAGCAGATCCTGCTCGACAGCGGTGGCGACGACTCCGACATCGGTGCGACGACCTCCGATGTCGGCGAGGCGGGGCTGGGCGTCCACATCCCGGCGGGCAACCTCCACCCGATCCCGATGTCGATGGCGATCGGCCGCGGGACGGGGGTCGTGGGCGCCGCGGCGGCCTACGCGATCGAGCTCGCGGCGCTGGTGCCTTCCGGCCCGGACGGGCTTCCGGCGTTCGACCTCGTCTGGCTCGGCGTCGGGCCTGACGGCCATGTCCTGTCCGTCTTCCCGGGCTCCGCGGTCTGGGATGCCGGCACGAACGTCGCGCCTGTCCCCGCACCGACGCATGTCGAGCCCCACGTGGAACGCGTGACGATCCATCCGCGGCTCCTCGCGGCCGCCGGCGAGGTGCTCGTCGTGACGACCGGCGCCGGCAAGGCGGCGAACCTGGGGCTCGCCTGGACCGGCGACGACGCCCGAGAGCTGCCGCTCCGCGCGGCCCGGCTCCCGAACGCCGTCTGGCTCCTCGACGAAGCCGCCGCCGCGGAGCTCACGCTGCCCTGAGGGCGTCCGTCGGGGGAACGGTCGCGGCTCGCAGCGCCGGGTACAGGCCCGCGATCGAGCCGACGGCCGCCGTCGCGCCGATGCCGATCGCGATCCCCAGCGGCGAGATCACGACGGGCCAGCCCTGGCTCGTGGCGTAGGCGGCGCCGATCGCCATCCCCACCGTGACGCCGAGCACCCCGCCGAGCGCCGCGAGGAGCAGCGCCTCGCCGAAGAACTGGCCCGCGATCGCGCCCTTGGTCGCCCCGAGCGCCCGGCGGAGCCCGATCTCCGAGCGGCGCTCGAGGATCGCCATGAGCATCACGTTCGCGATCCCCAGCGCCCCGACGCCCAGCGCGACCGCGCCGAGCCCGAGGAACAGCGCGGTGAACGCGGTCGCCGCGGCGGCCCGCGCCTCGATCGCGTCGGACGGGCGCGCGACGTTGACGGCCTCCGGCCGCTCCGGGTTGGCGGTCGCACCGAGGACGGCCTGGACCTCCGCGACGTGCGCCGGATCGACCCGCACGTAGACGGTGGACGGCGAGACGTCCACGCCGAGGTACGTCTCCGCGGCCGGGATGCCGATGAGCGCCGCGCGGTCGATCTCGGGTGCGAGCGGGAGCTCGTCGAGGATCCCGACGACGGTGAACCAGCGTCCGCCGATGAAGACGTTCACCGGCTCGGCGAGGTCGGTGATGCCCGAGGCGGCGCGCCGTGATCGACCCGAGGACGACCGTCGGGTAGCGCTCGAGCGCCGCGTCGAGGAAGCGGCCCTTCGCGACGGTCCCGCCGAGCGTCTCGAGCAGCGACCGGTCGACGGCCATCACGGACATGCCGCCGGTCTCGTCGGGGTCGATGAGGTCCGTCCGGCGGACGCTCGTGTCGAGCGGGGTGGCGGCGCTCGCACCGAGGACCGGGCGGATCCGCTTGATCATCGCGACGGCATCGTCGGGAAGGTCCGTGTCGTCGCCGAGGAACGACTGCCCGGGCGAGACCGTGAGCATGTTCGTCCCGAGCCGGTCGAGCACCTGGAGCAACGACGCGCGGCTCGCGTCCGAGATCGCGAGCACGGCGACCATCGCCGCGATGCCGATGGCGATCCCGATCGCGGTCAGCGTCGAGCGCAGCTTGCGCGCGCTGATCCCGCGGCCGGCGATGCGGGCCACGCCGAGCGGCCCCGGTCCGCCGGTGCGGAGGGCGGGTCGCGCAACCCGGAGCTCCGCCGTCATGCCGCCACCCCGTCCGTGCGGCGGTCCGCGATGATCCGCCCGTCCTGGAGCTCGACGCGCCGCGGGAGCGACGCCGCGAGGTCGCGATCGTGGGTGATGACCGCGATCGTCGCGCCGTCCGTCGCGTTGAGGTCCCGGAACAGGTCGATGAGCGAGGCGCCGGTCGCCGAGTCGAGGTTGCCGGTCGGCTCGTCGGCCAGCACGATCGCCGGCCGGCCGACGAGCGCCCGGGCGACGGCGACGCGCTGCCGCTCGCCGCCCGAGAGCTGCCCCGGCCGGTGGCGGCCGCGGTGCGCGAGGCCGACCCGCTCGAGCGCCGCCTCGGCGGCAAGGCGCCGCTCGCGCCCGCCGATCCCCCGGTAGAGCAGCCCGTCGGCCACGTTCTCGAGCGCCGTCTCGCCGTTGAGCAGGTGGAAGTGCTGGAACACGAACCCGATCCGCCACGCGCGGAGCGCGGACAGCCGGCGATCCGACAGCCGGTCGACCCGCTCCCCCGCCACCGTCACCTCGCCGGCGTCGGCGCGGTCGAGCGTGCCGAGGATGTGGAGGAGCGTCGTCTTGCCGGAGCCCGACGGCCCGACGATCGCGAGCAGCTCGCCCTCGCCGATCGCCAGGTCCACGTCCCGCAGCGCCTCCACGGGCGGCTCGCCCGGGTAGCGCTTCGCGACGCCCCGGAGGTCGATGACCCGCTCGGCGCTCACTGCGGCACCACCACGTCGTCGCCCTCGGCGATCCCGTCGCCGGTGACCTCGACGAGGCCGTTCTCGAACAGCCCGAGCTCCACGGCCTCGAAGTGCCGTGTCCCGTCCGCGTCGCGGACCTCCACGGCGTACCCGCCCTCGAGCAGCGCGACGAGCGCGTTGACCGGGACCGCGAGCACCCCGTCGTGGGTCACCGTGACGACGTCGATGGTCACGGGCGCCGCGTCGATGGCCGGCAGCGTCGCCGACGGATCGAGGTCGATCGTCACCGGCACGGTCGGGTCGCCGCCGTTCTCGCCCGGGCTCGCGACACGCCCGGCGGACCGCACGGCCCCGTCGACGCGCGTCCCGTCCGGGAGCTCCACGCTCACCGCCTGGCCCGGCTTGACGAGGTCCTGGCGACCGGCCGAGATGTCGAGCGTCACGACGCGCTTCGCCGTC
The DNA here is from genome assembly GCA_963768035.1 of uncultured Chloroflexia bacterium. Taxonomy (GTDB): domain Bacteria; phylum Chloroflexota; class Limnocylindria; order Limnocylindrales; family CSP1-4; genus CAIXZV01. Next base: position 224,532 of record CAVYGJ010000002.1, on the reverse strand, counting down.
GTCGCGTCGAGGACCGGCGCGCCCGGCCCGACGGCGGTCCCGACCGGTGCCTTGTGCGCCGAGACGCGGATCGCGCCCGGGAGGAACGCGATGTCGCGGCCGTCGATCGTGCCGTCGCGCGTGCGGCCGGTCGCCCGCTGCCACCGCTTCACGGCACGGGTGGTCTTCGCGTCCCAGTGGCGGTCGACCTTCATCCCCTTGGGCGCGTACCCGAGCGCCTTGAGGTTCACCTCGAGCTGCCGGATGTCCGCACCGTCCGGGATGCCCGGCCCGAGCGGGCGCCACATCGGCCGGGCGCCGTAGAACAGGCGCGGGTGGGTCTTCCCGTCGAGCTCGTACAGGGTGCCGTTGCGGCGGATGACCTTGCCCTCGTCGGGGAGCCGGGTCACCATCCCGGCGGTGCCGGCGAGGACGGAGATCTCGCCCTCGTAGCCGAGCGTGCCATCGAGCTCGGCGGCCGTGTGCATCGCCTGGCGGACGACCTCGGCGGTCTTCACGGGCGTCCCGCTGTCGGGCGAGGCGCCCGGCGAGGTCGCGGCACCCGTCCCACCGGGGAGCGTCAGCCCGCCGAGCGCGCCGCTCGTCCCGGCCAGCGCCCCCGCGGCGACGACGAGGGCGAGCCCCGCCCCCGCGACGACGGCCCGCCTCACGGCTTGGCCTGGGTTGCCGGCCCGCTCACGAAGCCCGGCCCACCGCCGGGCAGCTCGGAGCCGCAGGCCTCCTGGGCCGCCTGGAACTCGTCCGAGCTCGGGTCGATGCCGCCTTCGCCGTTCTCGCCGAGCGAGACCGACACCCCGCCGCCCTCGAACTTCGGGTCGGGGAAGTCGATGCCGTGCTCGCGCATGCACTTCGCGAAGGCGAGCATCTGGTCCGCGACCGCGGGGTCCATCGTCGCGCTCGGGTCGCCGATCATGCCCGAGGGCAGCAGGTCGCGGCACGCCTTGTCGGCCTCCTGCATGGCCTTCGGATCGAGCTGCTTGGGGCCGCTCTGGGGGTCGCCGTTCGCCGTGTGCTGGTTGGTGACGGGGCCGTTCCCGACGGTCCCGCCACCGTCGATGCCCGCGACGGCGACGAAGACGTCGACGCCGTGCTCCTTCATGCACTTCGTGAATGCCGCCATCGCGACCTCGGGATCGACCGACGCGGCGGGCGCGCTCGAGCCGGTCGGGACCGGCGTGGGCGAGGCGAGGCTGACGACGCCGTCGTCGCTGGCCGCGGGGCCGGCGCCGCACGCGACGACGGTGAGGGTCAGCGCGAGAAGCGCGAGGAGCGCGAGGGCTCGCGGCACCCCCGCGAGGGTGGACAGACGAACGGTCATGGTTCGGGGACTCCGTCGATGCGGCGGGCCTGAGTGGCGTCGCGGCGTGGCCCAGTTGTCGGGCCTGGCCATCAAGACAGCCTCAAAGCCGCTTTCAGAAACCTTTGATGTTCGGGGCGTACACAGGCGAGATGCACCTCCTGCTCGTCGAAGACGACCCCCGCCTGGGCGACCTCGTGGCGCGACTGCTCGGTGGCGAGCGCCACCTCGTGGAGCGGGCCGCGACCGGGACCGCGGCGCTCGAGATGGCCGGCGGCCCGGGCATCGACGCGATCGTGCTCGACGTCGGCCTCCCGGACGTCTCCGGCCTCGAGGTCGCGCGGCGGCTGCGAGCCGCCGGCTCGCTCGTCCCGATCCTCATGCTCACCGCCCGTGACAGCGTCTCGGACCGGGTCGCCGGGCTCGACTCCGGGGCCGACGACTACCTCGTGAAGCCGTTCGCGATCGAGGAGCTGTCGGCGCGCGTGCGCGCCCTCGGGCGGCGCGGTCGCAACGGCACCGACACGCAGCCGGGCTCCGTGCTCACGAGCGGCCCGATCGCGCTCGACGAGGCCAGTCGTGTCGTCACCGTCGACGGCGTCCGCGTGGACCTCAGCCCGCGCGAGTTCGCGCTGCTCGAGTGCCTGCTCCGTCACCGCGGCAACGTCCTGTCGCGCGACCAGCTGCTGGACCACGCCTGGCCGTACGACTCCGAGGTCGTGCCGCCCATCGTCGACACCTACGTCTACTTCCTGCGCCGGAAGCTCGGCCCGGTCGGCGGCGGCGCGATCGAGACGGTCCGCGGGATCGGCTACCGGGTGCTCGCGTGAGCGCGGCCGGCGCGGATGCGCCCGTCCTGCGGCGGACCCGGCGGCGGCTCATCGCATGGAGCGCCGGCAGCACCTTCGTCGTGCTCGTCGTCCTCGGGGCCGCGATCTACGTCGCGGCCGCGCGGAGCCTCGAGGCGGCCTCGATCGATCAGCTCCAGTCCCGGATGGACGAGCTCACCGGGGCGACGTTCGCGGTCGCCGCGAGGCCGCCGCAGGCGCTTGCCGTCACGAGCGACCCCAGCCTGCCGGGCCTCGTGCTCGGCGGCGACACCTCGGGCACGATCGGGTTCGTCATGACCGGGAGTGCCGGCGTCGTGCCGCCCACCGCGGGCCAGGGGGCGACCACGACGGGGCCGGCCGGCTCCGGCGCGCGGGTCGGCGACGTCCTCGGTCCGGGCGTCGGCGGGCTCCCGGCGGTGATCGCCGCCTCCTCGGTGGCGAACCTTGAACCGGGCGAGACGGTCGTCCGCGAGGCGACCCTCGGGTCGGCGGCCGTCCGCCTCATCGCCACGTCGATCGACACCCCGACGGGCTCGATGACGGCGGTGGTGCTCGGTGACCGCGGCGCGGAGCTGGACACGCTCCGGACGCTGCTCATCGTGCTGCTGGGCGGCGGTCTCGCGGTGCTCCTGGCGTCCGTTGCCGTGGGCTACGTCTATGCCGGCCGGGCGCTCGTGCCGATCCGGGACTCGCTCGCGCGCCAGCGCGAGTTCGCCGCGGACGCGAGCCACGAGCTTCGGACGCCGCTCGCGATCACCCGGGCCGCGATCGCGGAGCTCCGCCGGAGCGACGGCGACCCGGCCGTCGTCGATCGGGCGATCGACGACATCGAGGCAGGGACCGCACGGATGGAGCACCTCGTCGACGACCTCCTGCTCCTCGCCCGCACCGACGCGGAGGCCGTCGAGCTCGCGATGACCGACACCGACCTCGCGCACGCCGGGGCGGAGGCGGCGGAGTCGTTCGAGGCCGTGGCAGCGGCGCGCGGCGTCCGCGTCGTCCTCGACATCGCGCCGGCGCCCGTCCACGGCGACGAGGCCCGACTCCGTCAGCTCGTCGCCATCCTCCTCGACAACGCCGTCCGCCACGCGCCGTCGGGCAGCCGGGTCACGGTCGCCGCGGGACCCGGGGCATGGCTCACGGTCTCGGACGAGGGACCCGGCCTGGATCCCGCCTCGCTCGAGCACGTCTTCGACCGGTTCTGGCGCGCGCCCGACGCGCCGCCGGGAGGCACCGGCCTCGGTCTCGCGATCGCGCGCTGGATCGCCGAGCGCCACGGCGGCACCGTCACGGCGGCCAACCGGCCGGACGGGCGGGGCGCCGTGTTCACGGTCCGGCTGCCCGGCGCCTGACCGTCGGACGGCGACCGCACGGCGGTACGCTGGCGGCATGGTCGCCCCGTTCCCCGACACGCCGTCACGACACGTCGTCTCGCCCGACGGCACGCTGATCGCGCTCTTCTCCGCGGGTGTCCCGGATGGCGCGCGACCGCCCGCTGCTGCTCGTCCATGGCACGACCGCCGACCACCGGACGTGGCGCGTGGTGGCGCCGGAGCTCGCGCTGCGCGGCGGCGGTCCACGCCATCGATCGACGCGGCCGGGGCGACTCCACGGACGGCCCGACAGGGGCCTACGCGATCGAGCGCGAGCTCGAGGACGTCGCCGCCGTGACCGAGGCGCTCGCGGGTGCGGTCGGCGGCCCAGTGGACGTGGTCGGGCACTCGCTCGGCGGGCGGATCGCGCTCGGCGCGAGCCTGCGGACGTCGGCGATCCGGCGCGTCGTCGCGTACGAGAGCGCGCCGACGGTCGATGCACCGGCACCCCGGCGCGCGGGACGACCTGCTCGAGGCGCTCCGCGCCGATCTCGCGCGTGGCGACAACGACGCGCTCCTCGCGCGCTTCATGACCGAGGCCGTCGGCATGCCCGAGGGCGAGCTCGCGGCGTTCCGGGCCGACCCGATCTGGCCACGCCGTGCCGCGGCCGCGCCGACGATCGTGCGCGAGCTCGAGGCCGCAGAGGGCGACCCCGCCGTCGGGCTGGATGCGCTCTCGGCGGTGACGGTCCCGGTGCTCCAGCTCGTCGGGTCCGAGGGCACGGCCGGGTTCCTGGAGGGTGCCGAGGCGCTGGACGCGCGCCTGGTGCATGGCCGCCTCGAGGTCATCGATGGCGCCCGGCACGCGGCCCACCACAGCCATCCCGAGGCGTTCCTGGCGGCGGTCGAGCGCTTCCTCGCGTCCTGACGACCCATGGCATCCTCACGACATGGACCTCGGACTCTTCGGCTGGATCGTCATCGGCATCCTCGCCGGCTCCATCTCGGGCTGGTTCGTCGGATCGCGCTCCGTGCAGGGCTGCCTGCCGACGATGATCGTCGGCGTCATCGGCGGGGTGATCGGCGGCTGGCTGAGCGGCGCGATGGGGATGGGCCGCGTCGAGGGCTTCATCGGCGCGCTCCTGTTCGCGACGATCGGGGCGGTCGTCGTCCGGCTGGTCCTCCGGGCGCTCGAGAAGAACCGGTAGTCGCGACCCGCCGTTCGGCACCCGCGGAGGGGCCGACCGGCCGTCACGGTATGGCGCGTAGGGCTACCATCCACGCATGAGCGAGCTCGCCGCGGCACCCGCCGACACCCGTCCGTACTCACCGGGCCTCGAGGGCGTGATCGCCGGCGAGACCGCCCTGTCCTACATCGACGGAGAGGCCGGCCGCCTCCTCTACCGCGGCTACTCGATCGGCGAGCTCGTGCACAAGGGCTCGTATGCCGCCATCGCCGAGCTCCTCTGGACTGGCGAGTGGCGGCCGGACGCGAAGCTGCCCTGCCTCCCGGTGTCCGATGCGGTGATGACGTCGCTTCGCGCGCTGCCCGCCGACGCCCGGCCGATGGACGCGCTCCGCACCGCGGTCTCGGTCTGGGGAGCGGTCGCCAACCCGTCGTGGCCGCCCACGCCCGAGCAGGCACGCGAGCTCACGGCGTCCTCCCCGTCGGCGCTCGCCGCCTTCGCGCGGCTCCGCCAGGGTCTGGAGCCGGTGGCGCCGGACCCGGACCTGGACCTCGTGGCGGGCTTCCTCTACCAGCTCAACGGCGTGAAGCCCGAAGCCGAGGCGGCCCGGGCGCTCGACGCGTACTTCGTCGTCGGCGCGGAGCACGGCTTCAACGCCTCGACGTTCACGGCACGGGTGATCACCTCGACCCGCGCCGACATCGCGTCCGCCGTGTGCGGCGCGATCGGCGCGCTGAAGGGACCGCTCCACGGCGGTGCCCCGTCCGAGGTCGTCGAGCAGATCCACCAGGTCGGCTCGCCGGAGCGGGCCGAGGCGTGGGTGCGCGACGCGCTCGCGAACAAGGTCCGGCTGATGGGCTTCGGGCACCGCGTCTACCGCGCGTACGACCCGCGCGCCGCGGCGCTGCGCGAGGTCGCGCAGGGCATGGAGCACAAGCCCGAGTGGCTGGAGCTCGCGATGGCCGTCGAGGACGTCGCCCTCCGCGTCCTCGAGGAGAAGCACCCCGACCGCGCGCTCAAGACGAACGTCGAGTTCTACGCCGCGCCGGTCCTCATGGGCGTCGGCCTCAAGCCCGACCTGTTCCCCGCCGCGTTCGCCCTCGCGCGCCACGCCGGCTGGACGGCCCACGCGATCGAGCAGGGCGCGAACAACCGGCTCATCCGCCCCGACGTCAAGTACGTCGGCCCGGGCTCGCGACCGCTCGCCGAGGCGTAGCTGCCGGGCGTCGTCCCGTCCGCGCTGCCCGCGTTTCCCCCGCGTAGTCGCCACCCGGGTGGAAAGCTGCGATCGAGCCCCGAATCGGCCGAATCCAGCACGCCTCAGTCGTCAGGCGGGTATCGCGTGCTGGATCGCGACATACGACCCGTGTGAGTGCTGAATGGGACAAACCGGGGCGACCCCTAGTGCAGCACCCACACCTTGAGCGCGACGATCAGCAGGCCCAGCGCGCAGTCGACGAGCGCGACCGCCAGGGCGATCCCCCAGCCGCGGTCCATCGCCTTGCCCACGATCAGGCCCCACACGAAGAGCTGGCCGACGCCGGCCGCGAGCGCGAGGTTCGTCGCCAGCTCTGGCGTGGTGACCCCCAGCGACGCCGACGCGAGGAGGATCGTCGGGATGACGGCCGCCGACAGCATCGGGAGCTCGGCGCGCGCGAGCTGGCCACCTGGTGGCGGGTGATCGGGCCGAGCGTGCGGAGCGTGATGACCTCCGTCCAGACCTCGGTCAGCCAGAACACGCCCACCCCGACGACGACCGTCCCGGCGATGAACGCGGTGACCGCGTCGCTCCGCGCCTGGGCCGCGACGAGGGTCACCACCAGCAACGAGCCGTAGATCGCCGACGCGCGATCCTGCACGGGCGAGGACGCGCCGTGGTCCGCATGACCCGCGACGGACGCGGTCACGGCCTCCCGGGAGAGCGGGTCCACGCGACGGCTAGAGGTAGCCGCGGCGACGGAAGAACAGCAGCACGCCGAGGAGGGTCACCAGCATGATCCCGATGATCACGATGAACTCGGTCTGGCTGCCGGGCTGCCCGGGGAGCGTCACGTTCATGCCGAAGATCGACGCCAGCAGCGTCAGCGGCAGCATCGCGACGCTGAACGCCGTGAGGACCCGGAGCGACTCGTTGAGGCGGTGCGACAGGACCGACTCGTTCGAGTCCTCGAGCGCCTCGGCGACCTCCTTGTAGTTCTCGAGGACGTCCCAGATCCGCTCGGCGGCATCGGTGATGTCGTCGAAGTAGACGTCCAGGTCCTCCTGGAGATAGCGCTGCTTCGTGCGCTCGAGGTCGCGGAGCACGGCGCGCATCGGCCGGACGACCCGCCGGAAGTTGATGATCTCCTGCTTCGCGTTCGAGATGTCCTGGACGATCTTGTCCGAGCGGCCCTCGAAGATGTCGTCCTCGAGCTCGTCCAGCTTCGCGCCCATCTTGCGGAGCATCGGGAACGACGCGTCGACGCAGGTGTCGACGATCTTGTACAGCAGGTACCCGGTGCCCTTCCCGAAGGTGTTGGAACGGACCTCCTCGCGCTCGCGATAGCGCTCGAACATCGCGGCCAGGGGCGGGATCGTCTGGTCCGGGAGCGTGATCAGGAAGTCGGGGCCGACGAACAGGTCCAGCTCCGCGGTGAGCAGCCGGCCCGACGGCTTGTCGAACACCGCGAAGTGGAGAACGATGAACAGGTAGTCGTCGTACGCGTCGAGCTTGGGGCGCTGGTTGCGCGACGCGACGTCCTCGATCGCCAGCGGGTGGAAGCCGAACTCGCGCTCGAGCCAGTCGCGATCCGCCTCGCGGGGGCGCTCGAGATGGAGCCACCGGACGTCGCCGGCGCTGATGATGTCCGGCTGGGACTCGTCAGCGGCGAGCGGATCCAGCGGCCCGTCGAGGACCCCCGGCCGCACGCCGCGCAGGCGTGGGCGAAGCGCGATGTTCGGCACTTGGAGGCATCCCTGTCCGCATGCCCGGATCGTAGCGCAGGCATGTGATCACCGGGACGCCCGATCCGGGTCAGCCGAGTGGCGTCGCCGCGCCCTCCCGGCCCGGTTCGCCCGCCGAGCCGGCCGACCCCACGACGCGCATCGACGCCACCGCCACTGCGCCGGCCGCGAACACGATCGCGCCCGCCACGAACGGGCCGTGCGGTCCGGTGATCGACGCGAGCGCGGCCCCGATGGCCGGGCCGATGAGGCCCGCGACATACAGCGGGAGGTAGACGAGGTTGAGCGTCTGCGAGCGTCGCTCGATGGGCACCTCGGTCGCGAGCAGGCTGAACACCATCGCGCCGGTCGTGGCCGCGGCCGCCCCGAGGAGCAGCGCAGCCCCGGCGAGCGGCGCCAGCGCCGGCATCAGGGGCATGAGCAGGCTCGCCACAGCACCCGCGGCCAGTGCCACGACGAGCACCGGGCGGAACCCGATGTGGTCGCCCAGGTACCCCGCGAGCGGCGCCATGAGCGCGCCGACGAGCGACGCCGCGCCCATGACCAGGCCGATCGAGGCGGCGAGCCCGGTCCCCGCGCCCACGATGTCCTCCACGAGGACCGGCGTGTACGGCCGCGAGACCTGGTTCGCGAGGAACACGACGCCGTAGATCAGGAACAGCCGTCGCACGATCGGGTCGCCGAGGACGCTCCGCATCGCACCGAACGCCAGCGTGATCGTCCGGCCCTCGGGGACGACGGCGGGCCGGACCTCGTGCGTCCCGAACCAGACGGCGAGCGCCGTCCCCATCGAGAACACGGCCGACAGCGCGAACACGTTCGAGATGGCCCACCCGGCGCCGTCGATGAGCACGCCCGCGAGGACCGGTCCCATGGCGAAGCCGATCGGGCCGGCGGCGCCGAAGATCGCGATCGTCGTGCCCACCCGGTGGCGTGGCGTGACGTCCCGGATCGCCGCGAGCATCACGCCCGTGTTGCCCAGCTGGAACCCGATCCCGAGGACCGCGAGCGCCATCATCCACGGCTCGCGGGCCAGCGCCGCGAGCCCGAACACCGCGACCTCGACGAGGGCGCTCCGGACGATCACGACCTTCCGGCTGTACTTGTCGGCCCAGACGCCCCACAGCGGGACGAGGGGCAGCCCGAGCACGAACACGAGCGAGCCATAGAGGCCGACGAACGCGAGCCGGTCGGCGTCGGGCACGCCGAGCTCGCGCAGGTAGGCGGGGAGCAGCGCGTACACCTGGCTCACGCCCATGCTCTCGACGAGCTGGGTGACCCAGAAGATCGCGACGAGGACGCGCCAGTCCTGGGCGGGGCGCGGGGCGGGACCGGTCACGTCTCGAAGGTACCGGAGGCGGTCCGCGTCACGCGCCGGGCCCGATCCTCGTCGGAGTGGGACCGCGTGCCCGTCGTGGTGGGGGTGACGGGCGCGCGGGTCCATCCAACCCCGAGTCGCGTGCCATCGCCGTGACCATCGTCACGTTGCGCCCGCGCACCACTCGCACGTCATCCTAGAGGCCGATGTCCGACCCCCAGCCGCCCACCGACCCCGAGGCCGTCCCGGCCCCTGCCCTGTCACCCGACCCGCCCGGGGTGCCCGCGCCGACGACCGGTTCCCCGAGTCCATCGGCGCCGCGCCTGCTGATGCTCAACGCGGTCTTCCCGGGCCTCGGGCACCTGTCCGCAGGGCGCGTCAAGTGGGCGATCATCCTCGGCGTCCCGATGCTCGTCCCGCTCATCGTGCTCGCGGGCGCCGCGCTGACGAGCAACCCCACCGCGCTCGCCGCGCGCCTGTTCGATCCGGTGGTCCTGACCGCGTTGCTCGTGGCCCAGGGCGTCATCCTCGCGTGGCGCCTCGTCGCCGTCGGCGCGACCCGGGCGCTCACGCCGATCCGGCCGACGGCCGCGACCCTCGCCGCGGTCGTGGTGTCGCTCGCGATCGTCGTCGGGCCACAGCTGTTCGTCGCCGGGGTGACGCTCGACGCCCGCCAGGCCGCGTCGGAGGTGTTCGTCGACGAGGGCGACGTGTCGGAGCCCGACCTCACGCCGCCGCCCGTCGCCTCGAACGACCCCGACTTCGCCGTCACGAGCCCCAGCCCGTCGCCCACGGCGTCGGCGTCGCCGTCCGCAACCCCGTCGGCGTCGCCGACACCCGCAGTGCCGCGGATCAACGTGCTCCTCATCGGCATGGACAGCGGCGTCGGCCGGAACACCGCCCTCACCGACACGATGATCGTCGCCAGCCTCGACCCGGTCGCGAAGACCGTCTCGATGGTGTCGATCCCCCGGGACATGGTGGACGTGCCGCTCGCCGACGGCCGCACCTACAAGGGCAAGATCAACAGCCTCGTGTCATACGTCCGCTGGAACCCGGGCAAGTTCCCGGGCGCGAAGAACGGCCAGTCGGTGCTCGCCGGCGCGCTCGGCGAGCTGCTGAACCTGAAGATCACGAAGTGGGCGCAGATCAACCTCGGCGGGTTCGTCAACCTCGTCGACAGCGTCGGTGGCGTCGTCGTCAACGTCACCGACGGCTTCTGCGATCCCCACTACAAGGAATACGGGATGCACGGCTTCGGGATCTCGCCCGGGCGCTACCGGTTCGACGGCAACGCGGCGCTCGCCTACGCGCGGATCCGCAAGGCGTCGGGCGAGAGCGACTTCACCCGCGCCTCCCGCCAGCAGGAGGTGGTCGGCGCCCTGCGCGACCGCATCGTCCATGGCGCGTTCCTGGACGACCCCTCGAAGTTCCTGCGCGGGCTGTCGGACACGGTGCTCACGAACATCAAGCCGTCGTTCATCGCCGACTGGATCGAGGTCGCCTCGGACATCGGGCGCAAGTCCGTCTACCGGGCCGTGATCACGCACCCGCTCGTCCGCGGGACATACGACTCGCGTGGCTCCATCCAGAAGCCGAACATCAAGGCGATCCGGGCGATGGCGGCCAAGCTGTTCACGGACACCGGGGTCAAGCCGAAGGGCTTCGACACGATGCCGTCCTCGGGCTCCGGGCCGACGCGCCGCGTCGGCACCTCGACGACCTGCGGGCTGGCGACACCCAGGCCGACGGCGCGCCCGACCCCCAAGCCGACGCCGAAGCCCACCCCCAAGCCGACGCCGAAGCCGACCGCCACGCCGGATGCGACGCCGACGCCCGAGCCCACCCCGCCGCCCGATCCGAGCCCGAGCGCCTCGGGCTGAGGCCGTCAGCCGGGACGCGCGGCGGCTGCGGCGTAGGCGGCGAGGGCCCGAACGCGCGCATCGGCATGGTCGACGATCGGGGCCGGGTAGTCGACGCCGATGACGACACGCGCCGCCGCCTGTTCGCCCGAGGTCATCGTCCACGGATCGTGGATCCGGGCCGCCGGGACGCCCGCGAGCTCCGGCACCCAGCGCCGCACGTACACGCCGTCCGGGTCGAATCGGCGGCCCTGGAGCACCGGGTTGAAGATCCGGAAGAACGGCTGCGCATCCGTTCCCGTGCCCGCCGTCCACTGCCAGCCGCCGTTGTTGGACGCCACGTCGCCATCGATCAGGTGGCGCATGAACTCCGCCTCCCCGAGCCGGTAGTCGAGCAGGAGGTCCTTGGCCAGGAACGAGGCGGCGATCATGCGCGCTCGGTTGTGGACGAAGCCCGAGGCGCGAAGCTGGCGCATCGCGGCATCGACGACCGGGTACCCCGTGCGTCCCGTGGCCCAGGCATCGAACGTCGACGGATCGCTCGTGCACCTCGAGGGCGGTGCGTCGCTCGCGGAACGGCTCCCGCAGGATCCGCGGGTGGTGCCACAGGACGTGGGCGTAGAACTCACGCCACGCGACCTCCGCCACGAACACGCGGACGCCCTCGTTCCCGACCCCGGCGCGCTCGACAACCTCGAGCGGAGAGAGCAACCCCCAGCGAAGGTCCTGCGACAGGCGCGACGTCCCGTCCTCGTCGCCGAGGCGGTTGCGCGTCTGTGCGTAGCCGTCGAGCCCGCGTTGGAGCCAACCTTCGAGCCGATCGCGCGCGGCCGCCTCGCCGGGCCTGGGCATCAGCCCGCGATCCGCGGTCGGCGGTGCCAGCTCCGGGACGGGGTCGGGGCGACGAGGGCCTCCCGGCGGTGACGGCAGGCGGTCCGGCGCGGGCAGCATCGGGCGCCGGTCCCGTGCCTCCCAGGCGCGGCGGAACGGGCCGTAGACGCTGAAGCCACGGCCGTCGCGGGTCGTGACCTCGTCGGGCTCGTGGACGTAGAGACCGGGCAGCTCCACCAGCCGAACGCCCTCCGCGTCGAGGCGCGCGGCGGCCGCGCGGTCGCGCCGTCGGCCGTACGGAGCCGCGTCCCGGGTGACGTACACGCGATCGGCGCCGATCTCGCGGGCGAGTGCCGGGATCACGTCCTCGGGCCGGCCTCGCGCGACCCGGAGCGCCGCACCCCGCGCCGCGAGCGCCCGCGACAGCTCGACGACGCTCTCGCGCATGAACCAGGCCCGGTTCGCGGACGCCGTTCGTCCCCCCAGGAGGGCATCGTCGAAGACGAAGACCGGGATCACGACGTCCGCCGCTTCGATGGCCGCCGTCAGCGCGGGGTGGTCATGCAGGCGGAGGTCTCGTCGGAACCAGACGATCGCGATGCTCGGCATGTCTCCTTCTTCGCACGAGCGCCATCCGCGGACCACTCGGCGGGCGTCATCATCGCCCCGATGGAACCCCTGGTCATCGTCCTGCCGGACCCGTCGCTCGTCGTGCTCGTCGGCGCGGCGGGTGCCGGAAAGTCGACCTTCGCGGCGCGGCACTTCGCGCCGCACGAGGTGCTGTCCTCGGACGCGTTCCGGGCGCTGATCGCCGGGGACGCCGCGGATCAGCGGGCAACGAAGCCGGCGTTCGCGGCCCTCCATCGCGAGCTCGACCGCCGGCTCGCCGCCGGCGTCCTCACGGTCGTGGACGCGACCAGCGTCACGCCATACGCGCGGCGCGGGCTGCTCGCCCGGGCGGGCGCGGCCGGCGTCCCCGCCGTCGGCATCGTCCTCGACCTGCCTCCGGACGTCGTTCGAGCGCGCAACCGGTCACGAGACGGGCGGGCGGCGATCCCCGAGGACGCCGTCAACGCGCAGCTCGCGGACCTCGCGCGCTCGATCGCGATGGAGGACGAGGCCGGGTGGCCGGGGTTCGCCGCCGTCCACCGGCTCGTGACCGCCGCGGACGTGGACCGGGTCGTGGTCCGACGGGAGCCGGCGCCGCGCGGCTGAGGCGCGCCGCTGCGACGGGTCGGGCGTCAGCCCTCTTCGGCGAGCCGGAGCCGGCCGAACGGCTTCGCGCGCAGCTCCACCCAGACGCCGTTCTGCATGTAGACGTCCTCGCGGCAGACCTCGAGGGCGTCGGCCTCGGACGCGGCCCGGATGACGAGCACCGACGCGGAGACGTCCGCGAACGCCCCGACCTCGATGATCACGCCCTGGCGCTTGAGCTCCGCGGCGCGCGCGAGGTGGGCGGCGCGGAACGGGACGCGCGTCTCCTCCGCGTCGGGCGCGTACGTGCACTGGACGAGCCAGGCGGGCTCGATCGCGTGGTCCGGGACGGGCGTGTCGGTCATCGTCACAGCGTAGCGGTGCCGAGCCCGATCAGGGCGATCGCGACCGCCGTCAGGACGATCCCGGCGACGTGGCTTCGGGTCAGCCGCTCGCGGTGGATCGCGATCGCGAGGATCACCGTCGTGACCGGGTAGAGCGACGACAGGACGGCGGCGATCGCGAGCTGCCCGGACTGCGTCGCGAGGATGAACGCGGCGTTGCCGGTCATGTCCAGCGCACCCACGACGAGGAGCATCGGCAGGACGTCGCGGCCGACCCGCCAGGGCTGGCGGGTGAGGAGGACGAACGACGCGAGCGAGATCGCCTGGACGAGTCGGATCACGACCAGCGGCGCGAAGGCGCTCTCCCCGGACAGCTGGCCGATGCACACGTTGAACGCGCCGAGCATGAGGCCGGAGAGCAGCGCCCACTGGAGCCCGGACGGCCGGCCGTCGTCGTGGGCGGGCGCCCGGGTGACGAGCACGACCGCGACGAGCGCGGTGGCGATCCCGACGATGACGGCCGGCTGGGGCACGCCCTCGAGCGCGAACCCCGCGACGACCGGGATGACGGCCGCCATGACGCCGGTCGTCGGGGCGACGACGCCCATCCGGCCGACGGCGAGCCCGCGGTAGAGCGAGGTGATCCCGACGACGCCGGCCAGGCCCGCGACCACCGACCAGGCGAGGTCCGTGCCGTGCGGGAACGGCTCGCCCCGGGCGACGCGCGAGGCCGAGCGCGAGCAGCATCCCGACGAGCTGCGTCCCGAGGACGACGCCGAGGACCGGCGCGCGCCGCGAGAGCGTGCCGCCGCCGAAGTCGCCGGCGCCCCAGGCGAGCGCGCTGACGAGGCCGAGGATGATGACGGCGGAGCCCGGCCCGAACGGGTCAGGCAGGGGTCGCCTCCTGCGGCTCCTCGTGGCTGTCGGCGGCGGTCGGGCCGTCGAGGACGATCACCTTGTCGGCGAGGGCGTCGTACCGCTCCGAGGTCGTGAGGTAGATCACCTGGAAGTCGCCGGCCGTCTCGCGCAGGAGCTCGAGCGCACGTGGGGCGCGCGCGTCGTCCAGCGTCACGAACGGGTCGTCGAGGATGAGCGGCGGCCGGCGGTCGCCGGTGACGAGCCGGACGAGCCCGAGCCGGGCCGCGAGATAGATCGCGTCAAGCGTGCCCTGCGAGAGCTCCGTGACCGGCACCCAGTCGTTGCGCTCCGGCGAGAACACGTTGATCCCGAGGTCCGAGTCGTCCACCTGCACGCGACGGTATCGGCCGTCGGTGATCCGGGCGATGTCGCCGACCATGCGCCGCTCGAGGTAGCGGGTCGCGAGCTGCATCGTCGCCTGCTCGGCGGCGTTGATCTCCGAGAGGGTTCGGGCGTAGATGCGCTCCCGGCGACGGAGGGCCGAGAGCTCCTCCTTCCACCCGGTGAGGCGCTCGGCGAGCCCGGCCACCTCCTCGGCGTCGACCGGGTTCTGCTCCACGCGCGCCTTGGCGTTCGCCTCCTCGTCGCGCGCACGCTCGAGCGCGCGCTCGGCGTCCGCGACCTCGACCTCCAGCCGCTCGCGCGCACGGGGCTCCTTCGCGATCGGTCCGAGGGCCTCGAGCGCCGCCGTCTTCTGCTCCACCTCGAGGGCGGCGGTATCGCGTCGGCCCGGCAACGCGTCGAGCGGCTCGACGCCGATCAGCCCCGAGAGTCGGGCCCGGCGGGTCTCGATCTCGGCGACGTGCGCCTCCTGTGCGGCGAGCTGCGCCTCGGCCTCCTCGCTCGACTCGAGCCCCAGCCGCGAGAGGAGATCGTCGTGCTCGGCCTGGGCCTCGCGCAGGTCCTGCTCGATCTCCGAGCGGCCGCGGAGCCTGCGGTTGACCTCGGCATCCTTGAGCTGGCTCTGGACGTTGTCGCCGCGGCGCAGCCAGTAGCCGACGGCGGCGAGCGCGAGCCCGACGATGGCGATCGCGCCGCCGACGTAGATGGGCGCGGCGCCGAGGTCGAACCCGATGAACGACAGGACCACCGCCGCGACGGCCACGACGAGGCCGATGCCGATCAGGACGAGCGCCCAGCGCGACAGCGGCCGCCAGCGGACCTCCGGCGGTACCTCGAAGTTGACCTGGACCTCGCCCTCGAGCATCGCCGTGAGGGTGGTGATCTTCGTGTCGACCGAGCGCAGCCGCTCGACCGTGGACTTGAGCACGGGGAGCGGCGTCGGGGACGGGTGCGTCCGGTCGAGCTCCGTGATCTCGTCGCGAACGATGACGGCCGACCGGTAGCGCTCGAAGCGCTCCTGGGCCGCCGCCTTCTCGACCGTGATCCGCTCCGCCTGGCGAGCCTTCTCGAGCATCGCCCGGCGCTCCACGAGCGCCGTATCGGCCTCCGCCCGACGCTCGCGGGCGACCGCGAGCGCATCGCGGTCGTGCTCGAGGCGCGACAGCGCGTCCTCGCCCGCCTGGAGCTTCGCACTGACGTCGGTCACGGCGTCCTCGGCGATCTTGAGGCGGCCGGGGTTCTTCACGCCCTTGGTCTGGAGCGCGTACAGCGCGCGATCGAGCTTCTTGCGAGCCCGGCTCGTGCCGCGGTCGGCGCCCGAGATCGACGCCTGGAGGCGGTCCCGGAGCGCGCCCTCGTCGCGCTGGAGCGCGGCCAGCTCGTGGTGGCGGATCGAGGCCGTCGAGCGGAAGAAGCCCTCGGTGGGGACGCCCGACAGCTCGGCGAGCAGCTCGTCGGCACGCGCCGGGTCGGTGGTGACGTCGCCGTCGAGCTCGAGGCGGACCTCGCCCTTGTTCCCGCGGAACGACTTCTCGAGCCGGCCCTCGTGGGCACCGCCGTCCTCGTCCTCCCAGGTGAACCCCATCCCGATCGAGGTGCGGGCGTCGGCCTCCCCGTCCCACGGCTGGAGGCCGGTGAGGTCGGCGGCGGAGCTCGTGACCTTGCGGGTGAGGGCGAGCTCGATGGCGCGCTGGATCGTCGACTTGCCGGCCTCGTTTGGGCCGCGGACGATGGTCAAGCCCGGTGCGAGCTCGAGCTTGGTGTCCTTGTACCGGCGGAGGTCGCGCAGGCTGAGGTCCGTGATCCTCACAGCGTCACCTCCTCGCCCGCGAGCAGCAGGCGCCCGAGCCGGAGCACGTCACGCAGCTCGTGTGCCTCGCGTTCCGCGAGCTTCTCGCCCGACGCCTCGAGGTCCGCGATCCGGCCCTCGACGTTGCGGATGAAGGCACCGGCGATCGTCTCCGCCGGCGGCAGGGCGCCTTCGCTCAGGGCGGGCTGGCTGACGTCGCGGACGCGAACGCGGAGGAAGCTGCCCTTGAGCGCGTCCTCCACCTCGAGCGGCTCGAGGTCGAGCGAGTCGGGCCGGACCCCGATGAGCCGGATGTCGAGCACGAGGTCGGGGTTCGCCTGCGCCTTGAGCTTCGTGATGAGGGCGGTCTGCGTCTCCAGGGTGGCGGCGTCGAGCTCGCGCCGCTCGAACGTCGTGCGCCCGACCGTCCGCTCCTCCACCTTCACGGTGTGGGCGCCGGCGGCGTCGTCGAGCGTCACGAGGAGCACCTTGCCGGCACGGTCCTGGTCCACGGCGACGGGCTCCGGCGCGCCCGCGTAGGCGTACGTGACGCCCTTGGTCTTCGCGACCTGGGCGCTGTGCCAGTGGCCTAAGGCCAGATAGTCGAGCCCGGTGGCGGCGATCTCCTCGACGGTCACGACGACCTCGTCCTGGTCCGTCCGACCCGGGATCGCGGTGCTCGCGTGGAGGACGCCGATCTTCCAGGTCGCAGGCGGGACCTCGAGCGCGGCCAGGTCGCGGAGCGGCGAGTACGGGGCGCGCTTCGTCGGGAAGCAGGGCCCGTGGACGACGGCGTCGAGCGCCTGGAGGTGGATCCACGGGTGATCCGGCGTGAGGACGGTCACGAGCTCGTCCTGGCGGCGCGTCCCCGCCATCGCCGCGAGGTCGTAGGCACGGTAGACCGAGGAGCGGTCGTAGACGTCGTGGGTGCCCGGGACGAGGACGGAGCGGATCCGCGCCTCCGCGAGCCTCGCGAGCTCCGCGGCCACGCGCTCCACCGATCGGCGGGGCTGGACGTTGGAGTCGAACAGGTCGCCCGCCACGAGGAACAGGTCGACCTTCTCCTTGATCGCGAGGTCCACGCTCGCCTTGAAGGCGGCGAACTGGCGTTCTCGCTGCGCGCTCGCGGCGTCGCCGAGGTCTGCGTGGCGAGCGCCGAGGTGCACGTCTGCGGTGTGCAGCAAGCGGAGCATGCGGTGGGCTGCCTCCCTGGTGAACGCGGTGCCCGCCCGACGTGCCCGACCGGGCCCGCAAGCGGCCGCACCACGAGCCCTCCTCCCCCGGGACCTGGCACGGTCACGAGCTCGACTGGAAGGCCGGGCCGGTCGCCCCCGGGACCCGGTACCGGTCCGGGCGCCCCCATCGCTCCCGTCCCGGCACGCCGAGTCTCGGCGGCCATTGTGACAGGTCGAGTGTCACCGGCGGACGTCCGGAATCCGGGTCTCTCGAGCGTTGGGGGTCGATTGCAACGCCTCCTTAAGGCCCCGTTCCGGGACCCCGGGTATAGGCTCGGGCAACTGGACAATCCGGTGCGCCCCGCGGGGACTCCGAGATACGGCACCTGGCCGGCGGTCATCGGTCTGACTCCCCGCCGCTTCCTCCGACCCGGGTGACGTCCCCACGAACGCACCGTCCGCGTCTCCGAGCGCGCTCGGGAGGAGCAGCTTCGTGATCTACGTCGATCGGACCATCAACTGCGTGGACTGCGGTGTGGAGTTCATCCACTCGGCCGCGGACCAGGAGTACTACCTCGCGAAGGGGTTCACCTCCGACCCCAAGCGCTGCGCCTCGTGCCGCGCCTACCGGCGTTCGACCCGCGACGGCGGCGGCTACGACTCGGCCTCGCTGGGTGGCCCGCGCGGCTACGAGCGCACCGACGACCGCGGACCTCGCGAGTACTTCGCGGCGATCTGCACGTCGTGCGGCAACCAGGCCCAGGTGCCGTTCAAGCCGCGCATGGACAAGCCGGTCTACTGCTCGGACTGCTTCCGCGAGATCAAGCCCGACTGATCGGGCTCGCCCCGCTCGATCGGTCGCTCGCGCCGCGCGAACCAGCCCTCTTTCCCCGTTCAGCACTCACACGGGTGCGATGTCCCGATCCGGGCCCGGATACCCGCGTGAGTGCTGGCGGGGTCCGGGTTCGGCGGTTTCGGGCCGGAATCGCCGGTTTGCACCCGCCTGAGTGGTAGGCGGAGGAAACGGCGGGAGACGGGCACCTACAGCCTGAACGCGTCGCCCCTGCGGAAGCGCTCGCGGCGGCGACCGCGCCACACGGTCACGCGGCCGGCGCCGTGGACCTGCCAGGCGCCATGGCGACCAACGACCGCGGTCTCCTCGTCGATCCCGAGCACGATCGCGCCGCGCGGGGCCTGCAACGCGAGGAACGCCGCGAGCGCCTCGGGCCACGCGTCGTAGTGCGGCAGCACGGCGACCTGGTCCACGAGCGAGAGGCCCTCGGGCCACCGGATCGGGAACGGGACCGGGATCCGCAGCTTGGGCACGAACCGGACGTCCATCGTCCGCCCGACGATCGCCATCGCCCCCGCGGAGCAGCCCGCGATCGTCGCGCCGCGCGCGTTGGCCCGCGTGAGCGCGGCCCCCAGGGGTGACCCACGGAGCACGTCCAGCAGGTAGCGGGGATGCCCGCCCGAGAGGTAGACGAGGTCGGCCTCCCCGATCGCCTGGATCGCGGCGGCGTCGTGGCCCTCGGAGACGTTGCGCACGAGGACCGGCTCGACCTCCGCCCCGAGACCCGAGAAGTGCTCGACGCCCATCTCCGCCCAGGTCCGGAACGTCTGCTCGCCGTCGAGCGCGGACGCCGTCGGCAGGATCACGACGCGCGGACGGGGACGGCCGGTCGCCTCGAGGAGTCCTCGATCGAACTCCAGCATCGGGGCAAGGAACTCACCGGCGCCGACGAGCGCCACGGGACCGGGCACGGGCGCAGCATAGAGCAGGGCCGGAATCCCGGCCGTCGCCCCTGCTGGACGCCGTGACGCACCGGCGGCACACTCGCCGGACGATGCAGTCGTCCCAGCGTTGGACCATGGTCGCCGTGATCCTCGGCAGCTCCATGGTGTTCCTCGACGGAACCGTCATGAACCTCGCGCTCCCGAGGATCGGCAAGGAGCTCCCCGGGACGTACGTGTCCACGCTCGAGGGCCAGACGTACGCCGTCAGCGGCTACCTCGCGGTGCTCGCGGCGCTGCTCATCCTCGGCGGCGCGCTCGCCGACTACCACGGCCGGCGGAAGATCTTCACGATCGGGCTCATCGGCTTCGGCCTGATGTCGGTGCTGTGCGGCCTCGCGCCGACGCTCGAGCTGCTGGTCATCGCCCGCCTGTTCCAGGGCGCGGCCGGCGCCCTGCTCGTCCCGGGCTCGCTCGCGATCCTCACCGCGCTGTTCGAGGGGCCGGCCCGGGCACGCGCGTTCGGCATCTGGGCGTCCGCGACGTCGGCCACCTCGCTGCTCGGGCCCGTCATCGGCGGCCTCCTCGTCGACGGGGTGAGCTGGCGCGCGGCGTTCCTGATCAACGTGCCGCTCGTGCTCGTCGCCCTGTACGCGACGCGACGCCACATGGCCGAGACGAAGGCCCAGGACGCGACCGGCAAGTTCGACTGGCTCGGCGCGCTGGTTGCCGTCATCGCCGTCGGCGGGCTCGCGTTCGGGGCGATCCGGGGCCAGGACCGCAACTGGGAGGACCCCGTCGCGTGGGCCGCGCTGATCATCGGCACGATCGCCCTCATCGCGTTCCCGATCCTCATGGCCCGCCGCCCGAACCCGCTCGTGCCGCTCGGGCTGTTCCGGCGCCGGGCGTTCGCGACGATCAACCTCTCGACGCTCCTGATCTACGGCGCGATGTACACGATCTTCTACATCCAGGGCCTGTTCCTCCAGGGCGTCGTCGGCTACAGCGCCACGGCCGCGGGCGTCATCGGGCTGCCGACCGGCATCCTGCTCACGGTCCTCTCGACGCGGGTCGGGACGCTCGCCGGCCGGCTCGGGCCGCGGCGCTTCCTCGTCGCGGGCCCGCTCCTCATGGCCGGGGGCCTGGCGTGGCTCGCACGCGTCCCCGCGGACACCGAGCCGTGGATGCTCGCGCTCGGCGACCCCTCGACGTACATCCCGCCGCTCTCGACGATCACCGACATCCTCCCGTTCGTGCTCCTGTTCGGGGTCGGGATCTCGCTCGTCGTCGCGCCGCTCACGTCGACGCTCATGTCGTCGGTGCCGGTGTCGAACGCCGGTCTCGCGTCCGCGATCAACAACTCCATCAGCAGGATCGGCCAGCCGCTGCTCTCGGCGTTGATCTTCGTCGTGGTCTCGGGCTCGTTCTACGCGACGCTCGCCTCATCGGTGCCGGGCCTCGACCCCGAGGATCCCGCGCTCCGGGCGCAGGTCCAGCCGCTCAACCCGGCCGCGCCGGGGACGCCACCCGAGGTCGCCGCGGCGGCGACGGAGGCGTCGGTCGATGCGATGCGGCTCGCGTCGCTGGTGTGCGCGGCGCTCCTGGCGGGCGGTGCGGCGGCGAACGGGATCGGCCTCCGGTCGCGGTCGGGCGAGGGCGCGGCGGGCGAGGGCGCACCCGACCGGCCCGCGTCGCAGGAGGCGGTGTCCGTTGGCTGAGGCGCCGGGCGCCGAGCCGCACGACTGGGACGGCGCCACCTACGACCGCGTCGCGGGACCGATGACCCGCTGGGGCACGAGCGTCCTCGAGCGCCTCCCGCTCCGCGGCGACGAGACGGTTCTCGACGCGGGCTGCGGCTCCGGCCGGGTCACCGAGCAGCTGCTCGACCGCCTGCCCGACGGCCGGGTCATCGCGCTCGACGCCTCGCCGTCGATGGTCGATGCCGCCCGCGACCGGCTGGCCCGCTTCGGGGACCGCGTGACGTACGTCGTCGCGGACCTCGGCCGGCCGCTGCCGCTCGAGCCCGCGTCGGTCGACGCGATCCTGTCGACGGCGACGCTCCACTGGGTCCGCGACCACGATTCCGTGTTCCACCACCTCGCGTCGCCGCTCCGCGCGGGCGGTCGACTCGTGGCGCAGTGCGGCGGCGCGGGCAACATCGGTGCCGTCCAGCGAGCCCTCGCGGGGATCGGCGACGGCTGGACGGGACCGTGGACGTTCGCGACGCCCGAGGAGACGCGCACGCGCCTCGAGTCCGCGGGCTTCACCGACATCGAGACGTGGCTCCACGACGAGCTCGAGCGCTTCGAGCCCGGCGAGCCGTTCCGCGAGTACCTGCGCACGGTCGTGCTCGGGGCACACCTCGAGCGGCTGGGCAGCGACGCCGAGCGCGAGGCGTTCGTCGATGCCGTCGCCGCGGCGCTCCCGGCGCCCGAGATCGGCTACGTGCGGCTCAACATCCTCGCGACTCGCGCCTGAGCCGGCCGCAGACCGAGGCGGTTACGGTCGGACGCGGAACGCCCCGCCGTGGCCCGGGATGACGATGTCGGCCGCCGCGAGCACCCGCGCGCGATGGACCTCGATCGAGGCCTGGTCGTCGGCCAGCGGATCCTCCTCGGGGGTGCGGTCCTCGCGCCACCAGAGGTGCGTCATCGCGTAGACCGCGTCGTCGGCCTCGACCACGAGGGTCGCGTCCTCCTGGGTGTGGCCCGGCGTGAGCCACAGCTCGGCCTTCGGGGAGAGCCGGTGGCCCTCGCCGTCGTGGTCGAGCCACAGGTCGTCCTTGTAGCGGGCCCAGAAGTCCACGACCTCGGCGTTCGGGAACAGCGCGATGTTGACCGTGTGGTCCGGGTGGTGGTGGCTCAGGAACACGTGGGTCACGGCCTCGGGCGCCACCCCGAGCTCGCGGAGCGGGTCGAGGATCAGCGACCGCCGCGCGACCATCCCGGGGTCGACGACGATGAGGGCGTCCGCGTCACGGACGAGGACGATGGACGAGCCGACGCGGTCGCCCGCGTAGCCGGCGTGGAGCAGGTGGACAGACGTCATGGCGCCAAGCCTAGGCGTCGTGCGCGCGCGACGCGCGGCGGGCGCGACGGGCGAAACGGCCGAGCACGACGGCGGACGGTCCTGCGATCCTGCCGCCCATGTCGAACGAGCACGCAGACCTCATCCTCACCGGCGGCCGCATCTTCACGGGCGACGCAGCGAAGACCTGGGCCGAGGCCCTCGCGGTGCGTGGCAACCGGATCGTCGCCGTCGGCGCGGACCGCGACGTCCGTCCGCTGATCGGCCCGGGCACGCGCGTCATCGAGCTTCGCGGCCGGACCGTCACCGCGGGCTTCCAGGACGCCCACGTCCACCCGACGCATGGCGGGCTCGCGCGCATCCGGTGCGAGCTCCACGACGCCCGCGGCAAGGACGAGTACCTGCGCCTGATCGCCGAGTACGCCGCGGCCAACCCCGACCGGGAGTGGATCCTCGGCGGCGGCTGGTCGCTCGCGGACTTCCCGGGCGGGCTTCCCCGGCGCGAGGACCTCGACCGCGTCGTCCCCGATCGACCGGTGTTCCTCCCCAACCGTGACGGCCACGACGCATGGGTCAACAGCGCTGCCCTCGAGCGCGCGGGCATCACGGCCGACACCGCCGATCCTGTCTCGGGCCGGATCGCCCGCGACCCCGACGGCTCGCCGCTGGGCACCCTCCACGAGGGTGCGATGGACCTCGTCGGCTCGCTCGTGCCGAAGGCGAGCGACGCCGAGTACCGCCAGGGGTTGCTCGAGGCACAGCGCTACCTGCACGGCCTCGGGATCACCGCCTGGCAGGACGCCTGGGTCGAGCCCGCGGACCAGGCCGCGTACCTCGCGCTCGCCGCGTCCGGCGAGCTCACCGCGCGCGTCGTCGGGGCGCTCTGGTGGGACCGCACGCGAGGGCTCGAGCAGATCGACGAGCTCGTCGAGCGGCGGGCGAACGGCGTCCTCGGCCGGTACGCGGCGACGAGCGTCAAGCTCATGTGCGACGGGATCATCGAGAACGGCACCGCCGCGATGCTCCAGCCCTACTTCGACGTCCACGGCCACGCGACCGACAACTCGGGGCTCGACTTCATCGACGCCGAGACCCTCAAGGCCGCGACCGTCCGGCTCGACGCGCTCGGGTTCCAGCCGCACTTCCACGCGCTCGGCGACCGGGCCGTCCGCCACGCGCTCGATGCCGTCCAGGCGGCCCGCGAGACGAACGGCTGGTCCGACACGCGGCCGCACCTCGCCCACATCCAGGTCGTCCATCCCGACGACATCCCGCGCTTCCGGCTCCTCGGCGCCCTGCCCAACGCCCAGCCGTACTGGGCGGTGCTCGAGGACCAGATGACCGAGCTCACCCTGCCGGTCCTCGGGCCGGAGGTGAGCGCCCGCCAGTACCCGTTCCGGTCGCTTCGCCGCCACGGCGCGACGCTCGTGATGGGCTCGGACTGGAGCGTCTCCACGCCCGACCCGCTGCTCGAGATGGAGATCGCGGTGACCCGCGTCAGCGACGACTCGCGGGGCGAGCGCGAGCCGTTCCTCCCCCACGAGCGCCTCGAGCTCGTGGACGCGCTGACCGCGTTCACCGCCGGGTCCGCGTACGCCAACCACCTCGACGAGACGGGGACGCTCGCGGTCGGCAAGCTGGCCGACCTCGCGATCATCGATCGCGACCTGTTCGACGAGGCCGCGGGTCCGATCGGCGAGGCGTCGGTCCTCGCCACGTTCGTCGACGGCGTCCTCGTGCACGAGGCGCCCGGCCTCGACTGAGGGAGCGACGGACGGCGCACGCGCCGTCGGTCAGATGACGTAGGCACATCGAGATCGCGCGTCCATCTGTTCCGCGCGCCCGTTCGATGACACTTCTCGCAGCGGCAGGCACCACACCACACGAACCCCCAGCTGCCGCGGGAAGGAGGTCACCGACATGCACGTCCTTGCGATCTACCGGGTCAACGAGCACCTCGCCGATCTGATGGCGGAGGCATCGGCCGAGCGCCTGGTCCGAGAGGCCAAGCCGAAGGGCCGCCGGTTCTCGCTGGTGACCTCGCTGTTCTCCGGTCGGACGGCATCCGCCGCCCCGGCCGCGGGCCCCACGAAGGCCTACGCGAACTTCTGATCAACCCGGCCGTCGGCACACCTCCGACCGGCTGCTTCCCCCGGGCCACGGCTCCTCCCAGGCCCGGCGCACATCACGCAGAACGCCCGTCCTTCCTCCCAGGGGCGGGCGTTTTGGCGTCCCGCGCGAGGTCCTCGGGCGTGTCGACGTCCGCGAGGGTCGCGCCCGCCGGATCGAGGAGCCGCCACTCCCCTGCCGGGATCGTCACCGCGGCGAGCTCGTCGAGGAGGGCGCGGAGGCTGCGCCGGTCGGCCGCGAGGAGCGTGCGGGCCGCATCGAGCGCCGCCGACGCGCGGAGCGCCACGGGGAGCGACGGCACCGGATCGCTCTCGAGCACGGCGGCGGCCGTTCCGCCGTCGCGCGCGACACGCTCGGCGAGCAGCCGGAGGACACCCGGCACGAGTCGCGGCATGTCACCGCCGACGACGATGGCGACGGCCGTCCTCCTCGAGGCCGGCGAGGCCGGCGGCGACCGCGGCGAGCGGGCCCTCGTGGCTGGCCTCGTCCCACGCGACGTCGATGCGGTCGGCGATGCCCGAGCGGCAGCGTGGGCACGGCGGCCGCTGGCGCGAGCACGAGGACGATCCGGTCCGCGGCCTCGGCGACCCGCTCGAGGGCGTGGTGGAGCAGCGGCCGGCCGTCGAGCTCCGCCGCGAGCTTGTCCGTGCCGAAGCGCGTCGACCCGCCGCCGGCGAGCACGATCGCGACGACGGTCATCCGTCGGTCCCGGGCGGCGTGGCGGCGGCCGCGGCGCCTGCGCGGAGTCGGGCGACGAGCTTCGCCCCGAGGACGTGCCCGGCGTCCGTGCGCTGGAGGAGCCCGCGCCGGTCGAGGTCCTCGAGGATCACGAGCACGTACCTGCGGCTCGTCCCGGTCTCGTCGCGGAAGGCGGCCGGGGTGAGCGGCCCGCGCGCCGCCATCGTGATCGCGCGCGCGACGAGGTCCCGGTGCGTCGCCGCGGCCCACGCGAGGTCGTCCTCGAGCCGGACGATCCGGTTGCTCGTCTCGAGCGCGCGAATGCCGTCGGGCGGACAGCCGGCCTCACGAGCGGCGGCGGAGAGGGCCGGCGGCGCCGGGACGGAGAGCGCGGCCTCGAGCCGGTCCATCGCCGCGAGGACGTCGTCCGGGAGGCCGGCCGCGTGGGCCGGGTCGCGGACGCGGTCACCGTCACGGACGAGGAGGCCGTCCGCGATCGCGCGATCAACAACAACGCGGGCGACGGCGTCTCCGGCCACGCGACCGAGCGTCACCCGCCGCCGGGCCGCGAGCGCGACCTCGGCGCGCAGCGTGGGCAGCGGGAGTCCGGGAGACGCGGGCTCGGCGGCGTGATGCGCGGCGACGAGCGCGGTCGCGATCTCGCGGAGCGCCGCCTCGACATCGGGCGCGACCGACCAGGACCCGTCGGTCTCGAGCGCGCCGTGGAGGTCGAGCCGGGCGGACCCGATCGCCGCGGGATCGCCGCTGCCGACGGCCGCCGCGAGGATCCCGGCCCGCTCAACGGTCATTCGGCGCCGCGACACGCCGCGCGGCGGCGACGGATCGAGGACGACCCCGCCGCCCGCCGTCGAGCCGGGTGACGGATGGCGGAGCGCGAACCTGTCGCCGGTCGCGGCCGCGATGGGCCGCGCGAGCCGGAGGATCGCGAGCGAGGTGCCGTCGGGGAGGTCGATCGCCTCGCGCGGCCCGCGCACGACGAGCGCATCGACCTGGTCCGTGCCGGCGTGGAGCCGGAGGCCGGTCGCCATCGCCCGGGGCGCCGTCGCCACCGCGCCGGCCGAGCCCCGCGGGACCCCGCATCGCGACGAGCACCCGCGATGTCGCGACGACCGCCGGGTCCGCCGACAGCACGGCGCCGCGCGTGACGGCCGAGGCATCGACGCCGCCCAGGAGGAGCGCCGTCCGGCCACCGGCGGCGGCCTCGACCGCGGTCCCGCGGACCTGCACCTCGCGGACCCGCACGTCGACGCCCGCGGGGAGCAGGCGCAGCGTCGCGCCGGTCGCGATCGGCCCACCCCGGAGGCTCCCCGTCACGACGGTCCCGCGACCCTTCACCGTGAAGATCCGGTCCACCGCGAGCCGCGCACCCTCCGCGGTCCACGGCCGGGCCGCCACCCGATCCACGAGCGCCGCCAGCGCGACGCGCAGCGCCTCGATCCCCTCCCCGGTCTGCGCCGACGCCACGAGCACCGGCGAGCCGGCGAGCGACGTCCGCGCGAGCAGCGCCCCGACCTCGGCCACGAGCGCCTCCCGGCGGTCCGCATCCGGTGCGAGGTCCGCCTTCGTGATGACGACGAGCCCGTCGGCGATGCCCAACGCGTCGAGCAGCTCGAGATGCTCGAGCGTCTGGGCGTTCGGGCCGTCGTCCGCCGCGACGACGAGCAGCGCCGCGTCGATCTCGCCCGCCCCGACGAGCATGTTGCCGACGAGCCGGTCGTGACCCGGGACGTCGACGAAGTCCACGACCCGCCCGTCGGGCAGCCCGAGGTGCGCGTAGCCGACGTCGATCGTCATCCCGCGTCGCCGCTCCTCGGGGAGGCGGTCGGCGTCGATGCCGGTCAGCGCCCGGAGGAGCGTCGTCTTCCCGTGGTCGATGTGGCCGGCCGTCCCGACGACGACGCTCGCGACGGGGCGCTCGCGCTCAGCCACGCCGCCCGCGGGCAGCTGCGACCGCCGCCTCCAGCGCCGCGGCGAGCGCCTCGTCGTCCGCCGGTTCGACCGTCCGCAGGTCCAGGAGCACGACCCCGTCCTCGATCCGCCCGACGACCGCCGGCGTCCCGGCCCGCAGCCGCGCGAGCAGCCGGTCCGGCGACGGCCCCTCGATCGCCACCGCGCGCGACGGGAGCGTCTCGCCGGGCAGCGACCCGCCGCCGACCGTGGATCGGACCTCGGCGACGCGCGTCCCGGGCATCCGCGCGGCGATCGCGGAGGCACGCGCATCCAGCTCGTCCACCGGCGCCGCGAGCTGCCGCCACACCGGGATCTCGCGGGTGGCGACGCCCGCCCGGTAGAGCGCGAGCGTGGCCGCGACCGCCGCGAGGATCGCCTTGTCGGGGCGCATCGCGCGCGCCAGCGGGTCCTTGCGCAGCTTCGCGACGAGGTCCGCGCGCCCGACGACGAACCCGGCCTGCGGCCCGCCGACGAGCTTGTCGCCGCTGAACGTCACGAGGTCGGCGCCGTCGGCGAGTCGCTCCGCGGGCGTCGGCTCGTGCGCGAGCCCGAACGCCGCCGTGTCCAGCAGCGCCCCCGAGCCGAGGTCGTCCACGAGGATCGCGCCGTGCGCGTGCGCCGCGTCCGCGAGCTCGCGTGCGTCGGGCGCCTCCGTGAACCCCTCCTGGCGGAAGTTCGACGGGTGGACGCGGAGCACGATCCGCGCCCGGCCGTCGGCCAGCACCTCGCGGAAGTCGGTCGTCGCGGGTCCGGTTCGTCGTGCCCACCTCGACGAGCCGAGCGCCCGCGCGACGGACGATGTCCGGGATCCGGACGCCGCCGCCGATCTCCACGAGCTCGCCGCGACTCACGGCGACGCCGCCCCGGCCGGCGAGCCCGACGGCGAGCGCGAGCGCCGCGGCGTTGTTCGTCACGACGAGCGCGTCCTCGGCACCGGTGAGCGCGACGAGATGCTCCTCGGCCTCGCGATAGCGGCGACCGCGGCGGCCCGTCCCGCGGTCGAGCTCGAGGAAGATCGTCCCCTCCGCGGCCTCGCGGGCCGCGCGCACGGCCGCCTCGGGCCACGACGCCCGGCCGAGGTTCGTGTGGACGATGACCCCGGTCGCGTTGATGACGCGCGTCGGGCCGCCGCCGTGCTCGAGCGCCTCCAGCCGGGCAACGACCAGCTCGCCGAGCTCCTCGGCGGAACGGGCAGCGCCGGCCGGCATCGCCGCCGCCAGGCGCGCGCGCTCCTCGTCGACGACGGCGCGCGCCATCGCGAGAACCGCCCCGGCATCGCGCTCGCCGGCCCGTGGACGGACGACGACGAGCACGCGCTCGACGCTGGGCGGTCGGGTGCGGGACGGCTCGACGCTCACTCGCCGATCATCGCAGGCCGTCGGCCCCGTGGCATCGGCGAGATCAGCGAGACGGCCGCCGCGCGACGATGTCGAACACGTGCCAGTGCTTGTCGCCGACGAACGAGCTGCCGTCCGCGTCCTCCTCGTCGATCGCGATGACCTCGAGGCCCGCGGCCATCCGGTCGACCGTGTCGCGGTCCACGAACGTCATGAACTCGTCGCCGGCCCACGTGTCGCGGACGCCGAACACGTTGACGACGACGAACCCGCCCGGCCGGAGCATCGACCGGACCTCGGTCCAGAACCGGCGGAACTCGTCCGGCGCGAGGAACGACAGGGCGAAGCCCGCGTAGATGAGGTCGAACGGCGGCAGCTCGAGGCCGGCGGCGGAGGCGATGCGGACCTCGAGGCGCTCGACGGCGCCCTCCGGGACGCGCGGCCGGAGGACCTCCTCGGCCTGGTGCGCCTGGTCGACCGCGAGGACCCGCCAGCCCGCGTCGAGCAGGGCGAGCGTCTCGGTCCCGTCGCCGAACCCGATCTCGACGGCCTGGCCGGGCGCGACGCCCGCGGCGTCGACCGCGGCCATGCCCTTCACGAACAGCGGCCGCGGCACCCGGCCGAGCGTGTGCCGGTAGTAGGCCGCCCAGTCCGGCCCGGTCGACGCCTCGCCGTCCGCCGCGGTCGTCGCCGACGTGTCGTGGGGCGTGCGCGCGTCCTCGGCCATCGCGGGAGTATGGCGACTCCCACGCTCGTGCGCCGTGCCCCGGGCGTCAGCGACGGACGGCGTGACCCTCGACGCTCATGTCGTCGTGACCGGTGTCCGGCCGCTGCGCCCAGACAAATGGCCGGCGCATGAGCGACGGGCCCGAGCTGGCAGGACCGTTCGGCATGCGGCCGGGGGCAGACGGGGCTCTCGCACCCGCAGCCGCTCGCGGCCTGTCGTGCTGTCGCACGTGACGGCATCGATGTTCGCGCCATGTTCCCAACCCCCGTTGTGCGCCCGTCCCATCCACGTGCGCCCGACAGTTGTAGCCCCGACAGGGTCGACAAGGCATAACCGGCGCATTACAGCGGCATTGCATGGTGCGCCGACGCACCCGATTACCGGCGCGCAGAGTCCGCCGGTCGGTTGCCGGGCGGGCGTCGATACGCGGGCGATCGGTCTACGGGACGAGGCGCTGCCAGGTCGGCGGGTCTTCCCCCGCCCAGGGCGCCCACGAGACGCTGCCAGTCAGTGGGTCGACGAGCAGGTGCTGTGCCGCCGCCGGGTCCGGACCGCCCTGATCCTCGGGCACGACGAGCACCGACGTGTCGTCGGGTGCCCACTGGAGGATGGTGTCGCAGCAACCGGTGATGCCGTGGGCGGACTCGACGCCCTTCGGATCCGACCCGTCGGCAGCGACCACTGCCACGGCCATCTCCCCGTTGTTCGGCTGATAGCCGCGGGTGATGGCAAGACGTGCGCCGTCGTTCGACCAGGCGGGCGCGTCCTGGAACACCGCGCCCGGCGGCAGCTGCAGCCGGTCGTCGTTCTTGCCATCCACGCCGACGACGTGGACCCGGTAGCTGCTCGGGCCGATGACCGTCGGCGACGAGCTGACGTAGGCGAGCCGCGTCCCGTCGGGCGAAAGCCGGACGAAGTCGAGGCCGGAGTCCGGGCTGGGCGCGACGATCGTCCTCTGCGTTCCGGTCCGGGGATCGATCGCGAAGATGCCGTTCTGCCCGCCGTTCGTGCTGGCGGTGACGATGAGCTCGGCCCCATAGGGCGGAAGATATGCCGCCTCCCGCACGGTCATGGGCACGTCGAGCGGCCGGACGCCGCTTCCGTCCGCTTTCGCGATCCACAGCCGTCCGCCGGCATCGGCCGTCGACCAGATGAGGATCTCCGTTCCGTCGGGCGAGAAGGTGTACTGGGCGGTCGCGAGCGGGAACGTGTCGAACCCGGCCAGGGCATCGGGGCGTCACCGTGACGAGGCCGCTGCCGTCTGCGTTGGCGACCATCAGGCGACCGAGCGCGCCCGTCTCGCGCTCGAAGACCACGTGGCTGCCATCTCTCGAGAAGACCGGGCGCACGTCCCAGTTGGTGTCGGCGACGATGGTCGCCTCGTTACCCGTGACCGGGTCGGCGGTGTAGATGTCGCCGCCCTTCTCGAAGACGACGACCCCGTTGCCGGCCGGACCGAATGGCGCCAGCACGTGCGGCCGCGAGCCTGCGACAAGCGCGAGGCTGACGGCAAGGGCGAGGACCAGGAGGGCGATCATGCCCACGACCCGCC
The DNA here is from genome assembly GCA_963768035.1 of uncultured Chloroflexia bacterium. GTDB lineage: Bacteria > Chloroflexota > Limnocylindria > Limnocylindrales > CSP1-4 > CAIXZV01. Next base: position 194,033 of record CAVYGJ010000002.1, on the reverse strand, counting down.
AGCGGATCGGTGGGGCCGGGATCGCCCGCGTGGTGATCGCAGACACGGGCAGCCACCGTCCGGGGAACACCCAGGCGGGCCGCTGCCGCATGGTCGCGGTCTGCCGGACGATGTCGTCCCGGTAGTCGGGCCTGCCCGGGGGGCGAGCTCGGCCATGAGGCCGGGCAGGTCCTGCTCGAAGCGATCGAGGTGCGTCATGCCGGCTGCCCTCCCGCCGCCACGGGCAGGCGCTGCGATCGGATCCCGCGCCACCGTCGCCCGCATCGCCACCAGCGAGTAGTGGAGGCGCGACTGCGCCGTTCCCAGCGGGATGCCCATCGCCGACCGCCACCTCGGGCATCGGCATGTCGAGGTAGTAGTGCAGGACGATGACCGCCCGATGCGCGGCATCCAGACGGCGCAGGGCGCGATCGAGCTGCTCGCGGTCGGCGACCGCGCTCGAGAAGTCGGTCGATGACACGACGTCGGTCTGCTCGAGCTCGACCTCGATCACCCGTCGTCGTCGACGCCTGTTGATGTCGAGGCAGGAGTTGACGGTGAGCCGGTGGACCCAGGCGTCGAACCGCTCCGGGTCGCGCAGACCCGGGAGGTCGCGCCAGGCGCGGATCAGTGACTCCTGGACCGCATCGCGCGCCAGCTCCGGGTCCCGGAGGATGAGGCGGGCCGCCGAATCCAGCCGCGCGACCGTGAGGTCGACGAGCGCGGTGAACGCGTCGTGATCGCCTCCCCGAGCCCGGACGACGAGACCTGCCTGGTCCACGTTCCGCATCCCTCAGCGGCACGGCTCCGATGGCCGCGCTCACTAGGGTATGGCGTCCGCATCCGCCAAACCATTCATGGCGTTTTCCGCGATGTCGATGGGCGGGTGGCGGGAGCGCATGGGAGTCGAACCCACCGCGCGACGCCGGGCGCCGCGCCACCGGTTTTGAAGACCGGGGGACCCACCGGGACCCCTCCGCTCCCGGAGCCCCGTGATCGTACCGGTCCGGTCGCCGCCCATTCGACCGGCTGCCTATGATTCCGGCATGACAACCGCGTCCCGACCGGCTTCGCCCACCCCGATCCGCCTCACCGAGCTCACGGAGTGCGGCGGCTGTGCCGCGAAGCTCGGGGCGGACCTGCTCGCGGAGGCGCTCTCGGGGCTCGGGGCGGGCGGGGTCGCGGGCGCCGCATCGGCCGACCTCATCGCGGGCCTCGAGCCGCCCGACGACGCCGCCGCGTACCGGGTGAGCGACGACCTCGCGATCCTCGGCACGCTCGACTTCTTCCCGCCGCTCGTCGACGACCCGGCCGCGTACGGTGAGATCGCCGCGGCCAACGCCCTGTCGGACGTGTTCGCGATGGGCGGGCGGGTGCTGTTCGCGCTGTCGATCGCCGCCTTCCCCGAGGACTTCCCCGCTGACGCGCTGGCGACGGTGTTCGAGGCGGCCGCCGCGAAGGTGCGCGAGGCGGGCGGGATCCTCGCCGGCGGCCACACGATCCGCGACCCGGAGCCGAAGTACGGGCTCGCGGTCATCGGCGCGGCGCACCCGGACAGGCTGTTCCGGAAGGGCGGCGCGCGCCCGGGCGACGTGCTGCTGCTGACGAAACGGCTCGGGACGGGGCTGCTCGTGAGCGGGCGCCGCGCCGGTCGGACGACGGACGCCGACCTCGACGCGGCGATCGACCAGATGCGGACGCTCAACCGGGCCGCGTCCGAGGTCCTCGTCCGGCACGGGATCCGCGGCGCGACCGACGTCACCGGCTTCGGGCTCCTGGGCCACGGGCTCGAGATGGCGCGCGCCTCGGGTGCGAGGCTCGTGTTCGACGCGTCGTCGATGCCGGCGCTCGACGGCGCGCTCGAGCTCGCGGCGGCCGGTGTCGAGACCGGCGGCGCGGCGCACAACCGGCGGTTCACGACGCCCGCGCTCGACGTCGGCGCCGACGTCTCCGCCGCGCTCGTCGTGCTTGCGCACGATCCGCAGACGTCGGGCGGGCTCCTGGCGGCCGTGCCCGCGTCGGACGTCGAGGCCGTGGAGGCCGACCTCGCCGCGGCCGGTGTGGCATCGTGGCGCGTGGGCGGCGTCGAGCCCGGCGAAGGCATCGCCCTCACCTGACAGCGACTGGAGGTCACGCCCACATGCATCCCCAGATCACGGTCGTCACCATCGGCGTCTTCGATCTCGATCGCGCGAAGCAGTTCTACGCCGACGGCCTCGGCTGTCCGATCTCGGCGGACCACGGGGTCTTCGTCTCGTTCGACCTCGGCGGCGGGTCGTTGCTCGGGGTGTACGGGCGGAGCGCGCTCGCGGCCGAGGCGGGCGTCGACCCGGTTGGCTCCGGCTTCTCGGGCGTGACGTTCCACTACCTCGTCGAGACCCGCGGCGCGGTCGACGAGCTGCTCGCCCGCGCTGAGGCGGCCGGCGGCACGGTCACGGCGCCCGCCCAGGACGCGCAGTGGGGCGGCTACTTCGGCTACTTCGCCGATCCCGACGGCAACCTCTGGAAGGTCGCGACCTCCGCCTGACCTCGATCGGGGGCGCGGTCCGGATCGGCGCGGCTCCGGTCAGTCCTCGCGCGACAGGACCACGACCGAGTACGGCCCGAGGGACACGAGCCCGCTCTGGTCGCAGCCGTCCATCGGCTCGCCGTCGGCGTCGGTGTCGAACGCCTCGTGACCGTCGAAGCCCAGGTCGTACGCGGCCGAGTCCGTGTTGAGCCGGACCCGCCAGCGGCCGGGCGCCGGGAACCCGATCCGCACGTCGTCGCGCACCCGGTCCGCGAAGTTCGCCACGACCACCGTGTCGTCGTGCGGACCGCCCTCGTGCCAGCGGTGCATCGCGAACAGCTTCAGCTCGTTGTCGGCCCGGAGGACCTGCAGCCCGGTCCCGCGGAGGCCGAGCGTCGCGCCGTCGCGGGCCCGCCGGAGCGCGATCGCGTCGTGGTGGAGCCGGAGGATCCCGCTGTTCGACCGCGCCTTGTCCCAGTCGAGCGCGACGCTGTCGTCGAACCAGCGGTCCTCCAGCAGCTCCTGACCCTGGAACAGCATCGGGATCCCGGGCGACGTCAGCACCAGCACCGAGCCGAGGATCGCCCGCTTCTTCGCCCACCAGGAGTGCGCGTCGCCCGGCGAGATCGACTCCGGGACGCGGACGGCGCCATTCGCCACGTCGTCGTGTGACTCCGTGTAGATGACCCGTGTCAGCGGGGCGCCGCGACCCTCGCCCGCGATCGCGGCCGCGACCGCCCCGATGTTCCGGTCCGCGTCGTTCGCGGCATGGAGCGCAGGGCGGACCCCGAAGATGAACGCAGGATCCCACTGGGCGCCGAAGCCGGCCCCGCCCTCGGCCGTCGGCGCGACGAGCGACGGGTATCCCTGGAGGTCCTCCGCGATGGTGATCTTCCACGGCTGCCGGGCACGGACCTCGTCGTTGATCCAGGCCATGAACGACCAGCCGTCCGGGAGGGGCTGCGTGCCGACGTGCCCGTCCACGTTCCGGATGTAGATCGTGGAGTCGAACCGGAGGCCGTCGCAGCGGAACTCCTCGAGCCAGGTCAGGGCGCTGTCGCGCAGGAACGTGCGGACCTCGCCCCGGCCGTAGTCCGGGCGGGTCGCGCCCCACGGCGTCTGCGCACGCTCGTCGGTGTAGAAGTAGATCCCGCCGCCGTCACCCTCGCCCCAGCCGTCGAACCGCCACAGGTCGAGGTCGGACGGCCCGAGGTGGTTGTAGACGACGTCGACGATCACGGCGATCCCGTTCGCGTGGGCATCGTGGATGAAGCGCTTGAAGGCGTCCGGGCCGCCGTAACCCGACTCGATCGCGAACAGGTGCGCGGGGTTGTACCCCCAGCTGATGTCGCCCGCGAACTCGAACGGCGGCATGACCTGGACGGCGCTGATCCCGAGCTTCGCCAGGTACGGCAGCCGCTTGCGCGCGGCGTCGAAGGTGCCGCGCCGGTCGGCCGTCGCGGCGAACGTCCCGACGTGCATCTCGTAGATGACGAGCTCGTCCCACCCGATCGGGCGGAAGTCGTCGTCGGACCAGTCGAACGCCGCGCCGTCGTAGACGACGCCGTTGCCGATGCTGTTCGTGACCTGGCGTGCGTACGGGTCGATGCGCGACAGGTCGCCGTCGGGCGTGCGGATCGTGAACCGGTACTCGGCACCGACCTCGACGCCCGGGACGTCCGCGGACCACGTGCCCGTGGTCCTGTCGCCGTCCAGCGTAAGCGGCGTCCGGTCGCCTGCCCAGTCGTCGAACGTCCCCGTGACGAAGACGGCGTCCGCGTGCGGCGCCCAGACGCGGAACGTGGTCCCGCCGTCGTACGGGAGGGCGCCCATGCCGGGTCGCTTGCTGGGCGCGCTGCTGTTCACGCGATCGAGCGTACCGCCCACGGAACGCCCGCGACGTCGTTGCCCGGCGCGCCTAGACTGGCCGGGTCGGACCAACCACCCGAGGTATGCCAATGCCGAAGGAGTACGTCCGCCTCACCACGCCGCTCGTGCGCGACGGCGACCGCCTCACCGGCACCCTGCGTCCCGCAACCTGGGACGAAGCGCTGGACCGGGCGGTCGACGGGCTCCGGGCGGCAGGCGCGGCGCACGGCTCCCGGACGTACGGGCTCTTCAGCTGCAGCAAGTCGACCAACGAGGTCAACTACGCAGCCCAGAAGTTCTCCCGCACCGTCCTGGGCAGCAACAACATCGACAGCTGCAACCGCACCTGACACGCCCCCTCTGTCGCCGGTCTGGCGACCGTGTTCGGCGCTGGCGGCGGTACCAGCTCATATCGTGAGATCGAGGAGACGGACGTCGTCCTCCTGTGGGGCTCGAACGCCCGGGAGACGCACCCGATCTTCTTCCACCACCTCCTGAAGGGGGTGAACCGTGGTGCCCGGCTGATCACGGTCGACCCGCGCCGCACCAGCTCGGCGGAGTGGGCGGACCTGTGGCTCGGCCTCGACGTCGGGTCGGACATCGCGCTGGCGAACGCGATGGCCCGCGAGATCATCCACGCCGGGCTGGCCCACGAGGAGTTCATCGGCCGCGCCACGTCCGGGTTCGAGGCCTACCGCGCGGGCGTGGAGCCGTACACGCTCGAGTACGCGGAGCGCGAGACCGGCGTCCCGGCGGAGGCGATCCGCGAGGCGGCCCACGCGTACGCAAAGGCCGACCGGGCGATGATCTGCTGGACCCTCGGCATCACCGAGCACCACAACGCGGTCGACAACGTCCTCGCGCTCATCTCGCTCTCGCTGCTGACGGGGCACGTCGGTCGATACGGGAGCGGGCTCAACCCGCTGCGCGGCCAGAACAACGTCCAGGGCGGCGGCGACATGGGCGCGCTGCCCGACCGCCTGCCCGGCTTCCAGTTCGTCGAGAACGACGAGCTTCGCGAGAAGTGCGAGGGGATCTGGCAACGTCGCGTGCCGCCCAAGCGTGGCTGGCACCTCTCGAACATGTTCGAGGCGATGGACCGCGGCGAGCTCACCTCGCTCTACGTCATCGGCGAGAACCCGCTCCAGTCCGAGGCCGACCGCCACGTCACCGAGCGCCGCCTGCGCGGCCTCGACCTGCTGATCGTCCAGGACATCTTCATGACCGCGACCGCCGAGATCGCGGACGTCGTGTTCCCGGCCGCGGCCGCGTGGGCGGAGAGCGAGGGCACGGTCACCAACAGCGAGCGACGGGTGCAGCGGGTGCGCAAGGCGCTCGACCCGCCGGGCGAGGCGCGCGACGACCTGTGGATCATCTACGAGCTGGCGCGCCGGCTCGGGCACGACTGGGGCGAGGCCTCCGCCGAGGCGGCCTGGAACGAGGTCCGCCAGCTGTCGCCGGTCCACGCCGGCATGAGCTACGCGCGTCTCGAGGCCGAGGGCGGGCTCCAGTGGCCGTGCTACGACGAGAACCATCCGGGCGAGCTGTTCCTCCACTCGAGGCTGTGGGCCGATCCCGTCCCCGGCAACCGCGCGCCGTTCGTGCCGGTCGAGCACGACCCGCCGGTCGACCGCCTCGACGACGACTTCCCGATGCGCCTGACGACCGGGCGGCGGTTGGACTCCTACAACACGGGCGTCCAGTCGAGCCGCTACAAGTACCCGCGCCGGAAGGGCGAGACGCTGGACCTGTCGCCCGAGGACCTCGCGCGGCTGGACCTCGTCGAGGGTGAGCGGGTGCGCATCGTGTCGCGCCGGGGCGAGGTCGAGGCGCCGGTCCGCCTCGACGAGGGCCTCCGGCCGGGGCTCGCGTTCATGACCTTCCACTTCCAGGACGAGGTCCAGGTCAACAACCTGACGATCGACGCCACGGACCCCAAGTCCGGCACGGCGGAGTTCAAGGCGACCGCGATCCGCATCGAGAAGCTGGCCACCGCCGTCGCCGGCTGACCGCCTCGCCGATGCGCGGTTCTCGCGGCCTCACGCGACCCGTGTCCTCCCGATTTCCATTCCGAATGAACCCGTCCGCCCGCTGACGAGCCTCGTCCCGCCTGATCGGCTCGGCAACGCCGCCTATCTCCCTTCGGAACGAACATTCCGACCCCTCACGGCCCAGGTTCCCCCGACAAGTCCCGGATAAGGCCGAGCGCGTTCAATCCGAACGGAATGTCACCGCGCAGACGACCCGAACCCATGCAGCCCGCTGCCCGCGCGGCGCTCGTGCGAATGGCGGTCGATGCCGGCCGGAGCCTCCACGACGAGCGTATCCGCCGCGGATGGACGCTGCGCGAACTCGCTGAGCGGGCCGGGACCGCGGTCGCCGTCGCGCACCGCGTCGAGGCGGGCGACGTGGCCACGCTCGAGTCGTACGCACGCCTCGCCGTTGCGCTCGGTCTCCGGCCGGAGGTCGCGCTCGCGGACCCACGCACGCGGCGCACGACCGGACCGACAACGTACGCGGCATCGGACTTCGTCCATGCCGCGATGGGCGAGGTCGAGGCACGAGCTCTGGCGCGACCCTGGCGCACCATCGCGATCGACGAGCCCTACCAGCACTACCAGTTCGCGGGCCGCGCCGACGTGCTTGCGTGGGACGACTGCGAACCTGCTCCACATCGAGAACCGCACCCGCTTCCCGCAACCTCCAGGAGGCCGCCGGCGCCTGGAACGCGAAGCGCCAATACCTCGCGCGTGCGATCGCCGATCGCGCAGGTATCGGGTCGCGCGGGTGGCGAAGCGTCACGCATGTCATGGCCTGCCTCTGGTCATCGGAGGTGCTCCACGCGATCCGCCTCCGCCGGGCATCGTTCGCGGCGCTGTGCCCGGACAACCCCGACGCGTTCGCGGCCTGGCTCCGAGGCGATCAACCGGGACCTGGCTCGACCAGCTCACTCATCGTCCTCGACCCCGCGGTTCCGTTCGGCTCCCGTCGACGCACGGTCGCAGCCACCGCCGAACCGCCGACCCTCGAGCCACGCTACCGGGGCTATGCCGATGCCGCAGACACGCTCGCCAGGCAACAGTGACGCTCAGCGCGGCTGGGTGACGAACACGCCCCAGCCGAGGTAGCGGCGGCCCCACTCGAGGTAGGTCCGGCGGCCGTGGTCGAGGAACTCGCGCATCGCCGCGTGGTCAGGATCGTCCGGGTTCGCCGCCAGCCACGCCGCGACGGTCCGCCACTGCGACGCCTCGTAGCGATCCCAGCTGTCGGGGTTGGCCAGCACCAGCTCGACGAGCTCGAGACCGGACGCATCGAGGCGGTCGAGCGTGCCGACGAGCGACACGAAGTCCTCGGCCGGGCCGAACCCGAATGCCGCGACGCGCCTCCGCCGGCGGTGGCTCGATCCAGTACGGCTCGCCGATCAGCAGCCGCCCGCCCGGGCGGAGCGCCGGTCGCAGGAGCTCGATCGTGCCGGCGATCCCGCCGCCGATCCAGGTGGCGCCGATGCAGGACGCGACGTCGAAGGCGGCGGGCTCGGGCTCGTAGACGCCGGCATCGCCCTGGACGAACGTCACGGCGTCCGCGACGCCGAGCTCGCTGGCCCGCTCGCGCGCCGCGGCGAGGAACACGTGGCTGAGATCGACGCCGACGCCGGTCGACCCGAACCAGCCCGCCCAGCGACACAGCAGCTCGCCCTTGCCGCAGGCGAGGTCGAGGACGCGCGTGCCCTCCGCGACGCCCGCCACCTCACCGATCAGGTGGAGCTGCGCGTCGACGAGCGGATCGAGGATGCGGTGGTTCGCCTCGGCGATCTCGTGGTGGCGGAGCGACATGGCCAGATGATGCGCGCGGAGCGCGGCAGCCCCGCCAGCCGGGCGAACGAGTTGCAGGGTCACGCAAACGATTGTCGGAATCTTGCGTACACTTGCGACATGACGCGCAGACTCGCAGAGGTCGCCAAGAAGGTCGGGGTGAGCGAGGCAACCGTGAGCCGGGTGCTCAACGGCAAGCCCGGCGTCTCCCCCTCCACGCGGGAGGCCGTCCTCACCGCGCTCGACGTCCTCGGCTACGAGCGCCCGTCGAAGCTGCGCGGCGAGCGGGCCCGGCTCGTCGGGCTCGTGCTGCCCGAGCTCCAGAACCCGATCTTCCCCGCCTTCGCGGAGGTCATGGGCGTCGCGCTCGCCCAGCGCGGGTTCACCCCGGTCCTGTGCACCCAGACCGCGGGCGGCGTGTCCGAGGCGGAGTACGTGGACCTCCTGCTCCAGCAGCAGGTGTCGGGCGTCGTCTTCGCCGGCGGCCTCTACGCCCAGGCGACCGCCCCCCACGGCCACTACGCCCGGCTGCGCGAGCGGCGCGTCCCGACGGTCCTCGTGAACGCGTCGATCCATGGGCTCGGCTTCCCGACCGTCTCGACCGACGACGCGGTGGCGACGGACCAGGCGATGGGCCACCTGGTCTCGCTCGGCCACACACGAATCGGGCTCCTGGCGGGTCCCGCCGACCACGTCCCGTCGAACCGCAAGCTCGCCGCCGCACGGGCACACGCCGCTCGCGCCGGGCTCCTCTTCCCCGAGTCGCACGTCGCCCGTGCCTGGTACTCGATCGAGGCCGCGCAGTCCGCCGCGACGCGCCTGCTCGACGCGGGCGTGACCGGCATCGTCTGCGCAAGCGACCTCATGGCGCTCGGCGCGATCCGCGCCGCCCGGCGCGCGTCGCTCAGCGTCCCCGGCGACGTGTCGATCGTCGGCTTCGACGACTCGTTCCTCATGAACTGCACGGAGCCACCGCTCACGACGGTCCGCCAGCCGATCGAGCCGATGTCCCGGATGGTCATCGAGCTCCTGGTCGGCCAGATCGCCGGCTCCCCGACGACCCACGACGAGGTCCTGTTCGAGCCGGAGCTCGTCGTCCGGGGATCGACCGGACCGGCCGTGGCGGCGACCGCCGGGACCTGACGCCGGCCCTCCTTCGGGTCGCCACGTGCCCTCGCTGAGCGACACGCCGCCCTTGAACCGAGCCCGTTTCCGCGGTTGATCGTGCTCGGCGCCAGAGTTTTCCACAATCTATTGTCAAGTTCTTGCATTGATATGTAGAGTCGTGTACCTTGCGGCCCAGCGGCGCCAACGTTGCCCCACGGGGACGACGGGCAGACCGCACGACGAGGCCGCAGCGTGACCGAGCTCGCTCTCACGGTCGATCAGGGGACGTCCTCCGCATCCGTCGGCGTCCCCGGCGATGCCGACTGGTGGCGCCGGGCGGTCATCTACGAGGTCTATCCCCGGAGCTTCGCGGACGGCGACGGCGACGGGGTCGGGGACCTCGCGGGCCTCCGCAGCCGGCTCCCCTACCTCGCGGACCTCGGCGTCGACGCGATCTGGCTGACTCCCTGGTACCGCTCGCCGATGGCCGACGGCGGCTACGACGTCGCGGACTACCGGGCGATCGACCCGGTCTTCGGGACCCTCGCGGATGCGGAGCTGCTCATCGCCGAGGCGGCGGCGCTCGGGATCCGGACCATCGTCGACGTCGTCCCCAACCACGTCTCCGACCAGCACGAGTGGTTCCAGGCGGCCCTCGCCTCGCCTCCCGGGTCGCCCGAGCGCGACCGGTTCTGGTTCCGCCCGGGCAAGGGCGAGCACGGCGACGAGATGCCGACGGCGTGGCGATCGCCGTTCTCGGGTCCGACGTGGACGCGCACGACCAACCCCGACGGCACGCCCGGCGAGTGGTACCTCCACCTGTTCACCGCCGCCCAGCCGGACGTGAACTGGGATCACCCGGACGTCCGCGCCGAGCACGAGGCGATCCTCCGGTTCTGGTTCGACCGGGGCGTCGCCGGGATCCGGATCGACTCCGCCGCGCTCCTCGTCAAGGACCCGACCCTGCCCGAGGAGCCCGAGGCGCCCGCGCCCGGCGAGCACCCGAACACCGATCGCGACGAGCTCCACGACATCTACCGCAGCTGGCGCTCGATCGCGGACGGCTACCCCGGCACGCGGATCCTCATCGGCGAGCTGTGGCTGCCGGAGGTCGAGCGCTTCGCGCGCTACCTGCGCCCGGACGAGCTCCACACGGCCTTCAACTTCGACTTCATGGCCCGGCCGTGGGATGCCGGCGCGCTGCGCGCGTCGATCGACACGACGCTCGCCGCCCATGCGCCGGTCAGCGCGCCCGCGACGTGGCTGCTGTCCAACCACGACGTGACCCGACCCGTCACCCGCTACGGCCGCGCGGACTCCTCGTTCGCGTTCCTGGCGAAGCGCCGCGGGACGCCCTCGGACCTCGAGCTCGGGAACCGCCGGGCGCGCGCCGCCGCCCTGCTGTGCGCCGCCCTCCCCGGCTCGCTGTACATCTACCAGGGCGACGAGCTCGGCCTCGAGGAGGTGCAGGACCTCCCGGAGCACCAGCTCGAGGACCCGATGTACCACCGCTCCGGCGGGGTCGATCCCGGCCGTGACGGATGCCGCGTGCCGCTGCCGTGGTCCGGCACCGAGGCGCCGTTCGGGTTCAGCCCCGCTGGCGCGACCGCCGAGACGTGGCTCCGGCAGCCCGACTCCTGGGCTGCCAGGACCGTCGAGGCCCAGCACGACGACCCGGGCTCGATGCTCAGCCTCTATCGCGCGTCACTCCGGATCCGGCGCGACGACCAGGACCTGCACACGGAGTCGATGCGCTGGCTGGACGCGCCCGAGGGCGTGCTCGCCTTCGCGCGTGGCTCGCGGTTCGTCGCCATCACCAACCTCTCGCCGGACGCGGTCGCGTTGCCCGCCGACGGTGAGCTGCTGCTGGCAAGCGCGGAGCTCGAGGACGGGCGTCTCCCGTCCGACGCCTCCGCCTGGATCCGGTTGCACGACGACAGCCTCGCCCGGGGTGCCGGGTGGCCGACAAGGGAAGCGGGATGAGGAGGAGCTGATGACCGCCGAGCCCCTCGGTTGGGGCGAGCCGCAGCGATGCGATCCATCATTGGACCCTGACGAACCCACGAAAGCGAGTCGACCCGAATGAGATCTGCTCACCCGAAGCGCCTGGCGGCCTTTGCCGCCGTCGCGCTGACCGCCATCGTGGTGGTCGGCTGCGGCTCCTCGTCGCCGACCACGGCGCCAGCGTCCCAGGCAGCCGCCACCACCGCCCCCGCGGCCAGCGTCGATCCGGCCGCCGGCCACGAGCCGGTCGAGATCACCGTCGGCGCCCTGCGGCCCGGCGCCACCCAGGAAGCCGTCGACGCGCTGATGCTCCAGATCAGCGAGTTCGAGGACAAGTACCCGTGGATCAGCGTCAAGCCCGCGGAGTACAACTGGACGGCACCCACGTTCACCACCGCGCTCGCGGCCGGCACCCTGCCGACCGTGTTCACGATCCCGTTCACCGACGGCAAGGGGCTCATCGCGCAGCACCAGATCGTCAACATCAGCGATCGCGTCGCTGCATGGGACTACGTCAGCAAGTTCAACCCCAACGTCCTCGTCAACGGCCAGGACGCCGACGGCAAGGTGTGGGCGGTCCCGACCCAGGCCTACGGCATGTCGCTGACCTACAACTGCAGCCTGTTCACGGCCGCAGGGCTCGACCCGGCCAACCCGCCCAAGACCTGGGATGAGGTCCGCGCCGCGGCCAAGCAGATCGCGGAGAAGACGGGCGTCGCCGGCTATGCCGAGATGGCGACCTCGAACACCGGCGGCTGGCAGCTCACGACGTCGACCTACGCCAACGGCGGCCGGATGGAGACCGTCGGCGACGACGGCAAGGTCACCGCGACGGTCAACAACGACGCCACCAAGGCCGCCCTCGCGAACCTCAAGGCCATGCGCTGGGAGGACAACTCGCTCGGCTCCACGTTCGACTACGACTGGGGCTCGATCAACCAGGCCTTCTCGTCCGGCCAGATCGGCATGTTCACCGGTGGCTCCGACCTGTACACCGCGATGGTCCAGAACAACGGCATCAAGCCCGAGGACTACTGCGTCACCGTCATCCCGCTCGCCGCAAGCGCCGACGCCGGCGTCCTCGGCGGTGGCACCCTCGCCGCGGTGAACGTCGTCACGGACGAGGACCAGCGCGACGCCGCGGTCAACTGGATCGACTTCTACTACATGCAGAAGCTGCTGACCCAGGAGGGCGCCGTCGCCGACGCCGAGGCCCTCAAGGCCAACAACCAGCCGGTCGGCGTGCCCGCCCTGCCGATCTTCGACAAGGCGACCTACGACCAGTCCCAGGAGTGGATCAAGGACTACATCAACGTCCCGACGGCGCAGATGGCCCCGTTCACGTCGCAGATCTTCGACCAGCAGATCGTGACCGAGCCGACCGTCCACACCCAGGACCTCTACGCGGCCCTCGACCCCGTCGTCCAGGCCGTGCTCACCGACAAGGACGCCGACATCAACGCCCTGCTTGATGCGGCCAACCAGCAGGTCCAGGCGATCATCGACGCCGGCTGACCCGTACTCGATCGACCGGGCTCCGACTCCTCCGGGGCCCGGTCGACGTCATCTCACATGGACGACGAGAGTGCGCGAGGATGACCCCACCATGAGCACCCAGGCCGATGTCGTGATCGTCGCCGACGACGCGCACGAGCGCCGTGAGCGCCGCACCCGGCGGCGCTGGGTCACCCGCGACGGGCTGAGCACCCTCGTCTTCCTCCTCCCGTTCCTGTTCGTCTTCGGCCTGTTCTCGTGGTTCCCGATCCTGCGGGCGTTCGTCATGAGCGTCCAGGACACGAACCTCGTCTCCGACCCCGTCTTCGTCGGGCTCGAGAACTTCCGGCGCGTCCTCGCCGACCCGCTGCTCGGCATCGCCGTCCGCAACACGGCCTGGTTCGCGCTCCTCGCCCTGCTGTTCGGGTTCCCGATCCCGATCATCCTGGCGGTGCTGATCAGCGAGACGCGCAGCCACCGCGGGCTGTACAGCGCCCTCGTCTACCTCCCCGTCGTCATCCCGCCCGTCGTCTCCGTCCTGCTCTGGCGGTTCTTCTTCAACGCCGCGCCGACGGGGGTGTTCAACTCGATCCTCGGCGCGGTCGGGATCGGGCCGCTGCCGTGGCTGCAGAGCGCGGGCACGGCGATGCCATCGATCGTCATCGAGGCAACCTGGGCCGCGGCCGGCGCCACCGTGATCATCTACCTCGCGGCCCTCACCGGCGTCGCGCCCGAGCTGTACGAGGCGGCCGAGGTCGACGGCGCGTCGATCTGGCAGAAGATCTGGCACATCACGCTGCCCCAGATCCGGGCCGTGCTGTTCGTGACCCTGATCCTGCAGCTGATCGCCACGGCCCAGCTGTTCACGGAGCCGCTCCTGTTCACGGGCGGCGGGCCGGCGAACTCCACGATGACCGTGCTCCTCCTGATCTATCACTACGCGTTCCAGAACAGCCTCGGCGGTGACTACGGCATGGCCGCGGCGCTGAGCGTGATGCTCGCGGCGTTCCTCGCGGTGTTCACGGCCCTCTACTTCTGGCTCACCCGATCGTGGAGCGCGACATGAGCGTCTTCCGGCGACGGGCGACCGGTGGCGGACAGACCGCGGCCCCCACCCGCGACCGCTCGGTGATCTCGAAGTCCGAGTGGCAGAGCCGCCGCGTCCGCTGGACGATGCGCACGCTCCACACCGGCACCCTGATCCTGCTGCTCGTCATCGGGCTCGGGCCGATCCTGTGGATGATCAAGTCGTCGATCACCCCGACCCAGGACACCCTCCGGATGCCGATGGCGCTGTGGCCCCACGGCTTCGACCTCGGGACGTTCGCGGACGCCTGGTCGCGGACCCACATCGACCGCTACCTGTGGAACACGGTGTGCATCGCGTTCGGGTCGTGGCTCGTCCAGATCGTCGTCGCGACGACGGCCGGGTACGCCCTCGCGATCCTCAAGCCGCGCTACACCCGGGTCATGCTCGCGCTCGTGATCGCGACCCTGTTCGTGCCCCCGATCGTGCTCCTCGTGCCGCTGTACCTGACCGTGGTCGACGTGCCGCTCCTCCACATCCGGATGATCGACAGCTTCTGGGCGGTCTGGCTGCCGGCCGGCGCGAGCGCCGTCAACATCGTCCTCATGACCCGCTTCTTCAGCAGCCTGCCGCGCGAGATCTTCGAGGCCGCGAAGGTCGACGGCGCGGGGCCGTTCCGGCTGTTCTGGTCGGTCGTCCTGCCGATGTCGAAGCCGATCCTCGGGGTCGTGTCGGTGTTCGCGGTGATCGCGACCTGGAAGGACTACCTGTGGCCGCTGCTCGTGCTCCGCGACCCGAACCTCCAGCCGCTCTCCGTGCGCCTGCCGACGCTCCAGCCCTCGACCGAGCTCGACATCTTCATCGCGGCATTGACGATCGCGACGATCATCCCGATCGCCCTGTTCCTCGTGTTCCAGCGGATGTTCCTCAACGGGGCCGGGATGAGCGGCGCCGTCAAGGGCTGACGCCACCGGGCGCTGGCGCAGGTTGCCGCGCGGTTACACTCGGGCGCGATGGATCTCCACGTCGTCGGCCCTGCCGCGACCCCCGATGAGCGTGCGGCGATCGACGCCGTCCTCGATCCGCTCATCGGGCCGGCACGATCCGGCTGGGACGGCGGCACGCGAGACACCGCGCTCGACGGGCACGTGGCGCACGGTGGTCACCACGCCCGCGCGCACCGGAACCTGCTGCTGCCCGCGCTGAACGCCGCCGCCTCGCGCGTGGGCTGGGTGAGCCGCGGGGCGCTCAACCACATCTCCAAGCGGCTGTCCGTCCCGCCCGCCGACGCGTATGGCGTGGCCTCGTTCTATGCGCTGACGCCGACGACGCCCCGGGCGCCGATCGCGGCCCACGTGTGCGACGACATCGCGTGCCGCCTCGCTGGCGCGGAGCGGATCTGCGAGGAGCTCGAGACGACCGTCGGGCACGCCGGTGCGCCGCTCGGCGACGGCGACACGACCTGGCTCCGGAGCCCGTGCCTCGGCCAGTGCGAGCGTGCGCCCGCGGTCCTCGTGACGGTCGCCGGGCCGGAGTCCGGCGGGCTCGTCGTGGGCGAGATCGAGAACGCGGAGGCGGTGGTCGACACGCTGGGCTGGGTGGCCGAGGTCGCCCACGAGGGACCTGCCCGCGTCCGCGCCGAGCTGCGAGACGTCCCCGCCGAGCCGCTGGAGTGGGTCCGCGGCCTCGCCCCGCAGGCAGGCGACGACGGCCTCGTGCTGCTCGCGCGCGTGGGGCGCGTGGACCCCACGAGCCTCGACGCGTATCGCGCCTCCGGCGGCTACGAGGCACTCGCCAAGGCGATTTCGATGGGCCCTGCCGCCGTGATCGAGACCGTGACCGCCGCGCGCCTGGTGGGCCGGGGCGGCGCCGCGTTCCCGACCGGCCGCAAGTGGGCCGCGGTCGCCGCGCAGCCGGCCACGCCCCGCTACGTCGTGTGCAACGCCGACGAGTCCGAGCCCGGGCACGTTCAAGGACCGCCTGATCCTCGAGGAGGATCCGTTCGCGCTCGATCGAGGCGATGACGATCGAGGCGTTCACGGTCGGCGCCTCGCGCGGGTACTTCTACGTGCGAGGCGAGTACCCGCTCGCCCGCGAGCGCGTCGAGGGCGCGATCGCCCAGGCCCGCGCGGCCGGTCTCCTGGGCGACGACGTCGCGGGCTCCGGCTGGTCGTTCGACATCGAGCTCCGGGTCGGCGCAGGCGCGTACATCGTGGGCGAGGAGACGGCGCTGTTCGAGTCGATCGAGGGCGGGCGCCCGGAGCCCCGGAACAAGCCCCCGTTCCCGGTCGAGGTCGGGCTGTTCGGGCAGCCGACCGCGGTCAACAACGTCGAGACGCTGATCAACGTCCCGGTCATCCTCGCGATGGGCGCGGCTGCGTATGTCGCGATCGGCACCGAGGGCTCCACGGGGCCGAAGCTGTTCTGCGTCTCGGGCAACGTCGTCGCGACCCGGCGTGTACGAGGTCTCGTTCGGGGCGACGCTGCGCGAGCTCCTCGCGCTGGCGGGCGGCGTCCCCGGCGGCCGCGCGATCCAGGCCGTGCTCCTGGGCGGGGCGGCAGGCGTGTTCGTGGGCCCGGACCGCCTGGACATGCCGCTCACCTTCGAGGGGACGCGCGCGGCCGCCGCGACGCTCGGCTCCGGCGTCGTCATGGTGTTCGACGAGACGGCGGACCTCGTGGACGCCCTCCGGCGGATCTCGCAGTTCTTCCGCGACGAGTCGTGCGGGCAGTGCGTCCCGTGCCGGGTCGGGACGGTCCGCCAGGAGGAGCTCCTCGCGCGGCTCGCCGCCGGTTCGCCCCTGGACTCCGTGGACGGTGAGCTCGCCCGCTTCGCCGACCTCGCCCAGGCGATGCGCGATGCCTCGATCTGCGGGCTCGGCCAGACCGCCTCGTCGGCGATCGAGAGCGCGCTCCGGTCCGGCCTCGTCCATCTCGACGGCGTGGGGGCGGGCGCATGACGATCGACCACATCTACACCGATCCGCCGGCGCGCTCCCCGCACGTCCCCGTGGCGCCGCCGTCAGCGGACATCGCGACGGTCGAGGTCACGATCGACGGGGCCACCGTCGCCGTCCCCGCGGGCTCGACGATCCTCGAGGCCGCCCGCTCCGTCGGCATCGACACGCCGACGCTGTGCTACGTCGAGAACCTGACGCCCGTGAACGTCTGCCGCGTGTGCGTCGTGGAGGTGACCGGGTCCCGCGTCCTCGTCCCCGCGTGCTCGCGACCCGTGGAGCCCGGGATGGAGGTCCAGACCGACTCGGAGCGCGTCCGGCTGTCACGCAAGGTCGTCCTCGAGCTGCTCGGGTCGTCCGTCGACCTGTCGCTCGCGGGTCCGGTCGCGCCCGACGGGGACCTCGCGCGATACGCCGAGCGCTACGACGCCGACTCGACGCGGTTCGGGCCGCCCGCACCACCGGCCGCCGCGGGCGAGCGCGACGCCCGCGAACCGGGACACCACCACGCGGCGGAGGGGCAGCCCGTCGCCGAGACGGTCGCCCAGCCGGTCAAGGTCGACAACGACCTCTACGTGCGGGACTACTCGCGCTGCATCCTCTGCTACAAGTGCGTCGAGGCGTGCGGCGAGGACGCCCAGAACACGTTCGCGATCTCGGTCGCCGGCCGCGGCTTCGACGCCCGGATCTCCACCGAGTTCGACGTCCCGCTCCCCGAGTCCGCGTGCGTGTACTGCGGCAACTGCATCGGGGTCTGTCCCACGGGCGCGCTGATGTTCCGCTCCGAGTTCGACCTCCGCGAGGCCGGCGACTGGCGCCCCGAGGAGCAGACCCAGACGGACACGATCTGCCCGTACTGCGGGGTCGGCTGCACGCTGTCGCTCGCCGTCCAGGACAACCGGATCGTCAAGGTGACCTCCCCGATGGAGAGCTCGGTCACGAGCGGCCACCTGTGCGTGAAGGGCCGGTTCGGGTTCGAGTTCGTCGCAGGTACCTTCCGAAGGGGCTCACGCCGCGCGCGTGAGCTTCCTATTCGCGGGCATCGCGGCGCTCGCGCTGGTGGAGCTCGCCGTCAACCTCGTCCTCCGTCCGCAGTCCGGACCGCCCGCGCTGGGCGCGGCGTTCGAGCCGCACCTGCTCGTCGTCGGGGCCGTGTCGGGCGTCATCGCGATGCTCCTCACGCTGTCGGATCGGGCGGAAGCGGCGAACCGGATCCGGATCCTCGGCATCGTCGTGATCGTCGTCGCGCTCGTCCGCGTGGGCGGCGAGTGGTGGTCGCCCGACGACGGCCCCAACCCGGTCATCGAGACCGCAGGTACGACTCGGGTCAGCGTGATGAGCTGGAACCTCGAGGTGGGCTCGAAGGCGACGGCGCAGACGCTCGCCGGAATCCTCGACCCGCCGGGCCGCGACATGCCCGACGTCGTCGCGCTCCAGGAGCTCACGCCCGCGGTCGCGGATGCGCTCGAGGGGTCGGCCGAGATCGACGCGGCGTATCCCTACCGCATGCTCGAGCCGCGGGACGACGTCCGCGGGATGGGCATCCTGAGCTCGATCCCGCTGGTCAAGGGCGCGTATGGCGCGTTCCCCATGCTCCTCACGGCCGACCTGCTGCTCCCCGACGACACCCGCGTCTCGCTGCTCGACGTCCACCCGTTCCCGCCCAAGGTCTCGACGATCGCGGGCATCCCGTGGGGCATCGACACCCGGCAGCGCGACAAGGAGCTCGAGTCGCTCCGCGCCTCCGTCGAGCGGGCCCCGGACCAGGCCCGCGTCATCCTGGTGGGCGATCTCAACACGACGCCGTTCGAGCCCGGGTTCGGCATCGTCGCCGACGGGCTCGTGGACGCCCACGAGCGGATCGGGTCCGGCACCGGCTTCACGTGGCGGCCGGGATGGCTCGAGCCGCTCAACGCGGGCCTGCTCCGGATCGACCACGTCCTCACGGGATCGGCGATCGCGCCCGTCACCGTGGACGAGGACTGCGGCCTCGCCGGCGACCACTGCCGGCTCACCGTGCTGCTCGAGGTCACGACCTCCGACTAGGTCGCGGGTGCGCCGACCCGTACCCGGTCGCGGTGGGCGTAGACGTTGAACCCGTCGCCACGCAGGAAGCCCACGAGGGTCACGCCGAGCCGCTCGGCCGCGTCGACCGCGAGGTCCGACGGCGCGCTGACCGCCGCGAGGATCGGCACCCCGGCGACGGCCGCCTTCTGGACGAGCTCGAAGCTCGCGCGACCCGAGACGAGGACGATCCGGTCGTGGAGCGGGAGGGCGCCCGCGAGCACCTGCGAGCCGACGAGCTTGTCCAGCGCGTTGTGCCGCCCGACGTCCTCGCGAAGCTCGAGCAGCGTGCCGTCCTTGGCGAACAGGCCCGCCGCGTGGAGCCCGCCCGTGTGCTCGAAGACCTGCTGGGCCGCGCGAAGCGCGATCGGGAGGGCGAGCAGCGTTGCCGCGTCGATGGCCGGCCCCGGCGGGATCGGCGCCGAGCGGACCTCCACCTCGTCCAGGCTCGCCTTGCCGCAGATCCCGCACGACGCCGTGGCGACGAAGTGCCGCTCCGCGACGAGGCTCGGGTCGAAGGGCCGGGACAGGTGGACGGTGATCGTGTCGTCGGGGCGGCTGTCCGTCGCGGCGTCGCCGGTCGTGAAGCCCGTGATCGCGTCCGCGTCGTCGATCAGCCCCTCCGTGCGGAGGAAGCCCGCGGCGAGCTCCTCCTCGTGACCGGGGGTGCGCATCGTGACGGCGACGTCAACGGGTGGCTGGCCGGGGCCCGCGGCGCGGATGGCGAGCGGCTCCTCGCCGCTCAGGCGGTCCTCGCGCTCCTCGACGGCGCCGGCGCGGTAGGCGGTGATCGTGACGCGCGTCGCCTGGCGCTCGATCGAGATCGGCTCGGTGTCCATGCGCGGATCGTAGCGCCCGCGTCGCCCGGCCCCACCCGGACGCCCGGCCTAGTTGCAGTCGATCACGCCCCAGGACCGGGCGGCGCGGGGCCAGCGCTCGACGACATCGCCGCGCACGAGGTAGACGGCGTGGTCGAGATCCGACGGGCTGATCCACAGGTCGACGTTGCCGTTGGTCCACCCGGTGTCGGTCGCATCGGTTGGGAGCGTCGCGTGGCCGTCGTACGGCGCCGTGAGCCAGTCCTGCGCGAGGAACTCGCCGGCTGGGTCGCGGACGTACTCCCAGCGGTCGAGGGGATCGAGGCTCGTCCCGAGCGGCCGACCGAGGTTGAGGACCGCGGCCGTGCCGGTGTCGCACGGATACCGCGTCAGCAGGACCAGCTGGTCGCTCGAGATGGACCGACCCAGGCCGCCCTCGTCGCACCACGGGCGCTCCTCGCGCTCGTCGAACGACGCTCCGTCAGGGTCGCGGACGAAGCCCGCGCACGGCGGCACCCGGCGGCGGCGGCGACGGGAGAACCGTCCAGGCGAGGTTCTCCGGGGTGACCTCGCCGACGCGGTCGGCACGCCAGCGCTCGCCATCGAACACGAAGTCCACGTGGAGCCCGTCGCGGGTGACGCCGGTGCCGGTCCCCGCCGGGATGTCGAAGATGATGTCGAGCGGGACGACCGGCGGTCGATCCCGAAGGTCGTAGGTTCCCTCGAACGCGATCCGGAGCACGAGGTCCGTGCCGGGGCCGGCGGCGCCACCACCAGCTGCGCGGAGCCGCGGGTCGAACGCGAGCGCCTCCGTCCAGCCCCGTTCGGTGAACAGCGCGCACACGTCCGCCGTGTCGGGATCGGCGTAGATCGCCGAGAGCCCGGCGAGGAAGTCGGCGGCGATCGCCTCGGACTCGTCGCGGACGAAGATGTCGTGGTCGAACACCGGATCGAGCGACGCCGTCGCATCGATCACGAGCGGCGCGCAACGCGGCGTCACCGACTCGCTGGGCTGCGCGCTGGGCGGTGACGGCGTGTCCACGACGATCGTCACCGGCGACGCGGCCGCGGAGACCACGGGCGACGGTCCCGGCGTCGCCGAACACGCGGCGACGACCGCACAGACCACCGCGAGCCACCCGAGCCACGACTTCACGGCGCTGAGACGCGTCGGTCCCTTCGATCGTGCCGGACGCAACGAGCGGTCGCGCATACTCCGCCCATGACGCGTCCCCCGCTCCTCGACGAGGCACAGCGCAGGTTCGTCGCGGAGACCCGCCGGGCGATCCTCGCGACCACCGCGCCCGACAACCGGCCGCGGCTCGTCCCGGTGTGCTTCGTCCTCGGCCCGGTCGACGACGCGATGGGCCGGCTGATCCTGTACACGCCGCTCGACGAGAAGCCCAAGCAGGACGTCGATCCGCGGGGCCTCGCCCGGGTACGGGACCTCCTCGTCCTGCCGCAGGCGACGCTCGTCGTCGATCGCTGGGACGAGGACTGGTCGCGCCTCGGCTGGATCCGCCTCTACGGCACGGGCGAGCTGCTGGAGCCCGAGCCCCGCGAGGTCGAGGAGCACGCCGCCGCCGTCGCTGCCCTCCGCGCGAAGTACCCGCAGTACGAGCAGCAGGGCCTCGACGGCCGCCCGATCATCCGGATCGCGATCGACCGCGTCGTCTCGTGGGGCGACACGACGCCCTAGCGATCGCCGGCGTCGACCTCCGCGAGGAACGCGAGCAGCGTCTCGGCGAACCACTCGGGCCGCTCGAGGCTGGGCATGTGGGCGACGTCCGGCAGGTCGATCCGGCGCGCGCCAGCCTGCTCCACGAGCAGCGCTGCAGCAGCCGGGACTGACGACTCGTCGAGGAGGCCCACGATCGCGAGCACCGGCACCCGGAGCTCGCCGAGCCGTCCGGCCGCCGGGGGGTCGGCCACGATCGGCTGGCCGAACTCCTTCTCCTGGACGTACGTCTCGAGGGTCATCTTGCGGACGAGGTCACGCGCGAACGCCGGCGCGCGACCCGCGGGCTGGCCGATCCCGTCGACCCAGATCTGCACCTCGTGGTCCGTGACCGCGGCCCAGTCACGAGCCTCTTCGAGCGCCTCGCCGCGCGCGAACGCCGCTGCCTCCTCGGGCGTCTCCTCCCACTCGAACCCGGACAGGCCGCCGCACACCCAGGCGAGCCCGGAGACCCGGTCCGGGAACTCCAGCGCGGTGTCCACGACGATCGCCCCCGCCCGCGAGCAGCCGACGAACACCGCGCGGTCGATCCCCGCCGCGTCGAGCACGGCAACGAGGTCCGCGCGGTTCGAGTACGGGACATCGTCGGTCTCGGTCCGTCCGAAGCCACGGGTGTCGTACCGGACGACCCGGTGACTGGCCACGAGCGCGTCCCACTGCGGGTCCCACATCCGCGCGTCGGCGATGCCCGCGTGGACGAGCACGACCGCGCTCCCCTCGCCGGCCCACTGCGCCCAGAGGCGTCCGCCCGGGACGTCGATCAGGCCTTCGAAGTCGCTCATGCGTCGCTCCCCCGCTCGAGGTGGACCGCCCCGGCCAGCGGCCGCAGGCAGTGGGTCATCGACATCGCCTGGTCGTAGCCGCCCTGGCCGAGGATCGCCACGAGCTCCCCCTCGGCGACGTCCGCGAACGGGTAGTCCTCGGCGAACAGGTCGCCGGCCTCGTTGATGTGGCCCGCGATCGTCACCCGCTGCGTCCGCTCGCGGAGCGGCTCCCGGAGCGGGAGGACCTCCTGGGCGTACTTGTAGATGAAGTACGAGCAGACTGACGTTCCACCCGATGTCGAGGCCCACGAACCGGGTCCCGGCCCGGTCCTCGACCGTGACCACCTCGCCGAGCAGCACGCCCGCGTCCTTCATCACGAAGTCGCCCGGCTCGAACGCGGCCGTCACGTCGTACGGCGCGAGGTGGCGCGCGACGACCGCCGCGTACGCGTCGAGGTCGACCGGCTGCTCGTCGTCACGGGCGATCCGGCCGAGCCCGCCGCCGACGTTCACCTCGCGGATCGGGCAGCCCGCGTCGTGCAGCCGGTCGAGGAACGAGGTCGCGTTGACCAGCGCCTGCTCGAAGCCCGCGAGCTGGTCACCGAGCCAGCCCGAGCCCGCGTGGAAGTGGAGCGTGTCCACGACGAGCGAGTGGCGGCGCGCGGCCTCGATCGCGTCGTCGAGCCGGTCCGCGGTGATCCCGAACTTCGTCGGCCGCTCACCCGCATACGAGAGATGCTCCGTGTAGCCGGCCCCGGCGCCGGGGTTGATCCGGAGCCCGATGGCGCGACCCGGCGCGCGACGCCCGACGCGTTCGACCTGGCTCACGGCGTCGAGGTTGAGCCGGATCGGGTGGGCGAGGAGGACGTCGAGGTCACGCTCGGAGACGTTGGTCCCGGTGTGGCTGATCTCCGCGGGCTCCCAGCCGTTGGCGAGCGCGTGGAGCACCTCGCCCGGCGAGCAGGCGTCGATCCCCACGGCGTCGGCGCTGCCCCGGCTCCCCGAGCCCTCGGATGACGCGCAGGATCGCCGGGTCCGGCGACGCCTTGAGCGCGAACCGGACCGCGTGCCGCAGCCCGGCCCGGGTCAGCGCGCCCTGGAGCGCGCGGAGGTTCTCGGCCGGGCGCGCGAGGTCGTAGACGAACAGCGGCGTGCCGTGCTCGCGGGCGAGCGCCTCGAGGTCGGCGCCGTTGACCGACAACGAGCCCGCGACGACGTCGAGGCCGGGCCTGCGCCACCAGCCGGGGGCCGGTACCGCGACGGCCGCGGCCTCCGTCGTCACGCGCGGCCGTCGGCAGCGGGCGCGACCGGGGCGGGCGTCCGGGCGACGCGCGACGGCCGGACCGGCCGTGCGGCGAGGATCGCGCGCCGGGTCACCGGGTCCGCGAACGGATCGGGTCCCTCGGTGACGTCGGTCCCGATGGCCTCGAGGAGGTGCTGGGTGGCGTGGGCGATCTCGTCGATGGCGTCACGGAACGCCTCGGCGTTGCGGGCGGACGGCTCGCGGAAGCCGCTGATCTTGCGGACGTACTGGAGGGCGGCGGCGTGGGCCTCGCCCGTCGTGGCGGGGCCGGCGTCGTCGGATCGACGGAGCTGGCGGATGCTTCGGCACATGCGCGAAGGGTACCGCCCGGCGTCGAGATCGACCGCTGGAAACGCCCCCGATCAGTCGGTGTCGGTGGTCGCGAGTGCGCCCTGGAGCAGCGCCCGCTGGAGGACGATGAACACGATCACGACCGGGATCGCCATGAGCAGCGCGTACGCCGCGGTCGCGCTCCAGTTGGACGTGTAGAAGCCCGTCGTCGCCTCCGCGAGGATCATCGCGAGCGTCACGTTCTCGTTGGTCGAGATGAACAGCCACGCGAGCGCGAACTCCGTGTACGCGAGCAGGAACGCGATGAGCGCGGCCACGAGGATCGAGGGCATCGCGAGCGGCAGCGTGATCCGGCGGAAGGCCGTGAACCGGCTCGCGCCATCGACGAACGCGGCCTCCTCGAGGTCCTCGGGGACGGCCCGGAACGCGGCCCGCATGAGCCACAGGCACACGGGCATCGCGAACGAGGCATACACGATCGACAGCGCGAGCAGCGAGTCGCGGAAGCCCCACTCCTTGATCGCGGGGACCTGGAGCTCGAACGAGTTGAACAGCAGGTACAGCGGGAGGGCGAGCGCCACCGGCGGCAGGAACACCCCGACCAGGATCGCCACCAGCCCCACGTCCTTGCCGGGGAACCGCATCCGCGCGAAGGCGTACGCCATCGTCGCGCCGAGCACGAGCGCGACGAGCGCCGACGAGACCGAGACGATGAGGCTGTTGCGCAGCAGGTCCCAGTAGTCGAGGACCGCGCCCGGCCTGAAGAACGCCTGCTCGAAGCGCTCCAGCGTCGGCTGGACCGGGAACGGGTGGAAGCCCGACGGGTAGCCGACGATCGAGCCGTCGGTGGCCATCAGGATCAGGACCCACACGGGCAGCAGCACGAACACGCCCACCGCGACGAGGAACAGCTGCCGCGCGAGGTGGCCGCGGCGGGTCAGCCGGCCCATGGACCCGCCCTCATCGGTACGCCACCCGTTCCTGGCGCGACCGCCAGCGGAGGAACCAGGCCACCAGGACCGCGAGCGCGATGAACGTCACGACGTTGATCGCCGCGCTCACCGAGAACAGCCCTGGTCCCGAGCTCGAGTTGAACAGGTCGAAGCTGAACGTCGCGAGGGTCTGCGTCTGGAACCCGGGCGCGAGGACGTAGAACAGGTAGAACTGGTTGAACGCGGCCACGCCGCGGACGACGAACGCCGCGCCGAGGAGCGGCACCAGCAGTGGCAGGGTCACGGACGCGAACGTCCGCCAGCGGCCGGCGCCCTCGATCGCGGCCGCCTCGTGGATGGACCGTGGGATCGTCCGCAGCCCCGCCGTCGCGACGAGCATCCACAGCGGCCAGCCCATCCAGGTCGCGGCGAGGAGCAGCACGAGCAGCGACAGCTCCGGGCTGTCGCGCCACGGGACGTCGCCGCCGACGAGCTGCGCGAGCAAGCCCCTGCTGGGGGTGCGCGATGTCCATCCACGCGATCGCGCCGACCGCCTCGGGGATCGCCCACGGCAGGATGAACAGCACCCGCCACGCGTTCGCGAACCGGACGCCCGGCCGCTCGAGCACAAGCGCGACGGCGATCCCGAGGACCGCCTGGAGCGTCACCGAGCTGACCATCCACAGGATCGAGAACGTGATCACCGCGGCCGTGGAGTTCTGCCCGAACCAGAACCCCGACTGGAACCCGTTGAGCAGGTCGATGCCGACGTACTGGACCTGGTGGCTCGGGCCGCCGAGGTCCAGCGGGACGGCCGGGACCTGGCCCGCGAGCCCACCGAGGCCCTCGCGCAGGACGCCGCCCTGCAGCCCGTCGCGGAGGTTCCTCGTCCGCAGGTCGGTGAGCGACATGAGGATCTCGTACGCGATCGGGATGATCGCGAGGATCGTGATCCCGATGACGCCCGGCAGGAGCCACGGCGCCGCGTGGCGGAGGTCGCGGAGGCCGGCCCGGACGCCGCGCTTGGGTGCGCCCGTTGCCGGTCGTCGTGGCCGCGTCGTCGTCGTCCGTGTCGCGGCGGCGCCGGAGCCCGCGGAACCACCGGCGGACCGGCTCGAGGATCAGCCCGGTCCCGATGCCCGCGGCGAGCGACAGCGGCGCCGAGACCAGGAGCACGTACTGCGGCCACTTCGTCGGCCAGACGAGGAGGAACGCGAGCCCGATCCCCAGCCACAGCGCGAAGATCCGGTGCTCGCGCCACATCGGCCGCAGGCCCACCACCGCGAGCGCCGCGATGAGCAGGTCCGCCGTCACGAGGAACGTGCCCGAGTCGTGCCACGGCACCGAGCCCATGAGCCAGACGAGCGGCTGCCAGGACGGCCAGCCCGTGTCCTGGACCGCGGCCGAGGTCGCGTAGCCGCCGTGGTACGCGATCGACTCCGCGAGGCGCCCGATCGGGTCCGGCCAGAGGTACGGATCGAACGCGACGAACGCCACGAACCCCAGCGCCAGCCACCCGACGACCGGCAGCGCCCACCGGCCGATCCCCGCCGCCGAGCGCCCTCCGCCCGGCGCGACGGTCGCCGCCCGCGTGCGCCACAGCCAGTCCACGGCGATCGCGAGGCCGGCGACGCCGTACAGGTACTTGCCGGCGCAGGCCATGCCGAACGCGACGGCCGATGCCACGAGCCACGCCCGCCGCCGGCCGGGCAGCGGCGTCCTCCACGCGCGTGTCGCGAGCACGACCGCGAGCAGCGACAGGAACGCCGGCACGGCCTCGAGCATCACCTGGCTCGAGTACTTCACCGTCCACGTGTGGAGCGCGAGGTACAGCCCGCCGACGGGCGACACGAATGCGAGCAGGACCGCGGTCGCGGCGCCGAACACCGCCTGCGTCGTCCGGGCGGCGGTGAGGAGCGGCTCGGGCAGCTCGTTGGCGGGCGGCGAGGTCGTCGGGCGGTCGGGGATCTCGGGCGCCGGGGGCAGCGGCGCGAGGACGAGGCCCGTGATGATCTTCGAGAGCGGCGGGTGCTCGCTCCGGTAGTTGTCGCGGAGGAACACGCCCGGGTCACCCGCCTGGAGCCCGATCGCATACTGCTGGCCCGCGCGGAGATAGTCGTCCTCGTCGAAGTCGATCGGCAGGACGTTGACCGCGAGCAGCCGACCGCCGAGCGCGACGATCCCGACGAGCAGGATCGCGGCGGCGGTGGCGAGGCGACGGGTGACGACCAACCGATCCATGCGGTGGAGGGTAGCGCGGTGCGGGGACGCGCCAGAACGTGGTCCTGGGGGCTTTACACGATCGGGCTACTCGTGGAACGATACGGGCAGGTCGTATGACCCAGGACTGATTGAAGCCGGTGTCGGGGGCACCGGCTTCGTCCTTTTCCGGCCGCGAGCCAAGGAGCGACCGCGCCGCGTTCGGCGCCACGCGTATGCTCGCCCGCATGGACCGCTGGCAGACGATCATCGAGCCGTTCCGCATCCACGCCGTGGAGCCCATCCGCCTGACCACGGAGGCGGAGCGCGAGCGGGCCCTCGAGGCGGCGGGCTGGAACCTGTTCAGCATCCACGCGCAGGACGTCCTCATCGACCTGCTCACGGACTCCGGGACCGGCGCGATGAGCCGCGACCAGTGGGCCGCGATCCAGCGCGGCGACGAGAGCTACGCCGGCAGCCCCAGCTGGTACGTGTTCCTCGAGGCCGTCCAGCACCTGTTCCCGTTCCGCCACGTCATCCCGACCCACCAGGGCCGCGCGGCCGAGAAGCTCCTGTTCACGGCGCTGGGCGGGCCGGGCAAGGTGATCCCGAGCAACACCCACTTCGACACGACCCGCGCCAACGTGGAGTACACGGGCGCCGAGGCCGTGGACCTCGTCATCGCGGAGGGCCGCCAGCCGTCGCTCATCCACCCGTTCAAGGGGAACATGGACACCGCGGCGCTCGACGCGCTGCTCCGCGAGCGCGGCGACGACGTGCCCGTCGTGATGGTCACGATCACCAACAACTCCGGCGGCGGGCAGCCGGTCTCGCTCGAGAACCTGCACGCGATCCGCGACGTGTGCGACGCGCACGGCAAGCCCCTGTTCCTCGACGGCTGCCGGTTCGCCGAGAACGCGTGGTTCATCAAGGAGCGCGAGCCCGGGCAGGCGGATCGGCCGGTCATCGAGATCGTCCGCGAGATCGGCAGCCTCGCGGACGGGATGACGATGTCGGCCAAGAAGGACGGCATGGCGAACATCGGCGGCTGGCTCGCGATGAACGACGACCTGCTCGCCGAGCAGTGCCGGAACCTGCTGATCCTGACCGAGGGCTTCCCGACGTACGGCGGGCTCGCCGGCCGGGACCTCGAGGCGATCGCCCAGGGCCTCACCGAGGTCGTGGACGAGGACTACCTGCGCTACCGGACACGCTCGACGGCGTACCTCGGCGACGCGCTGGTCGCCGCGGGGATCCCGTGCGTCCAGCCGTTCGGCGGCCACGCGGTCTACCTCGACGCGCGCGGGCTGCTGCCCCACATCCCGCCGCTCGAGTACCCGGGGCAGGCGCTCGCGGTCGAGCTCTACCGCGCCGGCGGCATCCGCGGCTGCGAGATCGGGACGGTGATGTTCGGGCTCCACCCCGACGGGACCGAGACGCCCGGCCCGATGGACCTCGTCCGGCTCGCGATCCCGCGCCGGACGTACACCCAGAGCCACATCGACTACGTCATCGAGGTCGCCCGCGACGTCGCGTCACGCGCCTCGACGCTGCGCGGCTTCCGGATCGCGACGCAGCCACGCCAGCTTCGTCACTTCACGGCGACGTTCGCGCCGCTCGGCTGATCGCCCGGGTCGGGCGTCAGCCGCCCCCGCCCATCTTCCACTCGATCGTGCCCGTGAAGCAGTGGTCGAGGAGCGTGCACAGGCCCTTGCTGAGGTCCCAGGTGCGGCTCGCCACGTACGGGCCGCGGTCGATGACGGGCGCCGACACGGTCTTGCCGTTGTAGCGGAAGGTCACCATCGTCCCGCACGGGAGGCTGCGGTGGGCGACCCCGACGAGCTCCTTCGTGAGCGTCTGGCCACAGGCGGTCCCGTTGCCGTAGAACCCCGGGCCGTACCAGCTGATGTTGGGGTCGAAGCGCCAGTCGTTCTTCTCGACCGTGCCCCGCGCCGGCGCCGGCACGCGGACGCTCGGGCGACTCGAGGCCGCGCCGTTCTTGCCCGGCTCCGCGAATGCCGTCGCCGGCCCGACCGATCCGGCCGAGCCCTGCGCCGTTGCATCGAGGGTCGACGCCGCCGCCTGGTCCTTGGGCAGGGCGACCGAGACGGCACTCAGGAGCGCCGGATCGAGCGACCGCTCGGGGCTCGGAGACTGCGAGCCCGCGGGAGCCGGGACGGCGACCAGGGCGGACGCGGCCATGAGAGCCGCGAACGCGACGACGATTCTGGTTCGCACGTGGACCGCCAGCCTACCCGGGGCTGTCAATCCGGGACCATCGGCCGACGATCAGCGGATCCGGTACTGGATGTGCTCGTGTAGCAGTTGTCGAGGTACGATGCAGGTCGCGTACGACAGGTCCCACATGCGGCCGGCGACGTACGGGCCCGCGGTCGATGACCTTCACCGTGATCGACCTGCCGTTCTTCGGGTTGCGGAGGGTCACCCGCGTGCCGCACGGGAGCGTCTTGTGCGCGACGCCGAGGATCGTCTTCGAGTAGGTCTGCCCGCACGCGGTGCCGTTTCCGTAGAAGCCCGGGCCGTACCACGAGTACTCGGCCCTGGCCCACCCTGAGCCTGATCCCGCCCCCGATCCTGACCCGGCGGGCTGCGCGGGCCGTGGCGTCGGCTTCACGACCACGCCGACGGCGAGGCGCGGCGTCGAGAGGAGCGGCGCGGCGAGTCGCGGGCGGGCGGTGGGCACGGGCGCGACGCCCGAGCTCGACCAGCCGCTCGGCCGGGTCGGCGGGGATCGCGACGATGCGTTGGGTGGGGCTCGTCGTCGCCGCATCGATCGGTGGCATGACGAGGCGCGTGAAGGCGCTCGAGTCCAGCGGTTCGATGGTGCCGGGAGCCTGGCCGGTGCCGGGGCTCGCGGTGGCGACCAGGACGGCGACGGCGATGAGCGCCGATGCCGCGACGATGGGGCTGGTTCGCACGGTAGGCCGCCGACGGTAGGCTGGCCGCCATGACGGGAGCGGGTGCGCGGTTCGGGTTCAGGGTTTCGAAGGCGTGACGGATTCGGTGGGCGAGCGCACGGGTGCGGGACCGGCGGACGCCGAGACGATCGTCGCGATGCCGGTGCCGTACCGGCTCGCGGGCACGCTCGCGATCCATCGAAGGGGCGGCGGCGACCCGGCGTTCCGGATCGAGCAGTCGGGCGCGGTGTGGGTCGCGACGCGACGCTCGACGGGTCCGGCGACGCTGTTCCTGCAGCCGGTCACCGGGTGGCGTGCGAGTGCGGGCGTGGGGTGCCGGAGCCGTCGAGGCCGTCGCCGGCGCGGCGGCGTTCCTCGGTGCGGACGACGATCCGTCGGCGCTCGTCCCGGTCCATCCCGCGGTCGCCGAGGGCGTTCGGCAGGGCCGCGGCCTCCGCATCGGCCGGTCGGGTGCCGTGTTCGAGGCGCTGATGCCCGCGATCCTCGAGCAGAAGATCACCGGCGAGGAGGCGCGCCGCACGTACCGGGCGCTCATCCGCGTGCTACGGGGAGGACGCGCCCGGACCGCCGGGCCTGCGCCTGCCGCCCACGCCCGAGGTCCTCGCGGCGCTCCCCTACCACGCGTTCCATCCCCTCGGCCTCGAGCGCCGCCGCGCCGAGCTCGTCCGTGCCGTCGCCCGTGAGGCGCCGCGGCTCGAGCGGCTCGCGGTTGTCGTGGCGGAAGCCGAACCCGGCGCATCGCGCGAGGCCGCGCTGGCGTCCGCCTACGCCGCGCTGCGCGCGTTCCCGGGCATCGGCCCGTGGACGGCGGCGGAGGTCGGTTTCCGCGCCTTCGGTGACCCCGACGCCGTCAGCGTCGGCGACTTCCACATCCCGAACATGGTCTGCTGGGCCCTCGCCGGCGAACCCCGCGGCACCGACGAGCGGATGCTCGAGCTCCTCGAGCCCTACCGTGGCCAGCGCGGTCGCGTCACCCGCCTCCTCGAGCTGACCGGCGCCCGAGCCCCTCGCTACGGCCCGAGGCTGTCGACCCGACGGATCAGCGACCTGTAATCGCCGTCAGCGCGGCGCCGGCGTCTCCTCGCGCATCGCCCACGGGCGAGCCGTACTCGTTGAGCAGGTCGAGGAACGGCACCGCGTCGAACGCCTCCGGCCCGAGCACCCCGGCGCCGCTCCACGTCCCGCGTGCCAGCAGCTCCAGCGCGACGATCGGGTTGATCGCGGTCTGCCAGACGACCGCCTGCGAGCCGTACTCGGCCATCGTCCAGGCGTTGTCGACCACGTGGTAGAGGTAGACCTGCCGCGGCTCGCCGTCCTTGCCGCGGCCGGTGACCCAGGTCCCCGCGCACGTCTTGCCGTGCATCCGGTCGCCGAGGCCGGCGGGATCCGGCAGGCAGGCGGCCACGAGGTCGCGCGGTGAGACGGGCACGCCCTTCACCGACACGGGCTCGGTCCGGTCGAGGCCCAGCTTGCGCAGCGTCCGCAGCACCTCGATGAACTCGTTGCCCAGGCCGTACTTGAACGTGACCCGCTTCGCCTTGACCCAGCGCGGGATGAGGAGGACCTCCTCGTGCTCGACGTGGACGCACTCGACTGGGCCGATGCCCTCCGGGAAGTCGAACACCTCGGGCTCGCTGAACGGTGGCAGCGTGAACCAGCCGCGGTCCGCCTCCCACACGACGGGCGGGTTGAGGCACTCCTCGATCGTCGTCCAGATCGAGAACGAGGGCGCGAAGTCGTAGCCGTCGACGGTGAGGTTCGCGCCGTCGCGCACGCCCGCCTCGTCGATCTCGCTGAACAGGTGGTCCTGCGCGTAGCGCGCGAACACGTCCGAGAGCCCGGGCTCGACGCCCATGCCCACGAGCGCCAGCTGGCCCTTCGCCTCCCAGTCCGCGGCCCTCGCGAACTGCGCGTCGCCCAGCTTCTCGCCCGACAGCTCGTACGGCCGCTCGGGGTGCGGCCGCGACAGCGACATCGCCATGTCGAGGTACGTCGCGCCGGCGGCGAAGCAGGCATCGAAGATCGGCATCACGAACCGCGGGTCCACCGCGTTGAGGACGTGCGTGACCTTGTGCTCGTGGATCATCTCGATGATCGCGCTGACGTCGGAGGCGTCCACCCGCTCACCCGAGAACCGCGAGTCGCCGCTCACCTGGGCCAGCGCCGCATCGACCCGCGCGGGATCGTAGTCGGCGACGACCATGTGCTCGAAGAACGCCCGCCGGTCCGCGATCCCCACGGCCGCGCTCCCGACGCCGCCGGCCCCGATCACCAGGATGCGCATCCGATCACCTCCGTTGACGTCGTGCTCGAGGGGATCGTAGAACGGAAACGACCCCGACCCGGGTCTGGTTCCGGATCGGGGTCGGGGAGGTGGGCTCGCGGGAGGAGTCGCGTTCCCGGCCAGTCAGTCAGGCGCCGTGGCTGCGTCCGCCTCCGGCTCCGGGATGGCGGTGAGGTCGTCGCGCGTCGGGAGCTCCCGGAGCAGCGCGATGAGCTCGTCCCCGTCCCGGAATGGCGCCGCTCGACCTGTTCCCACGTGCCGTGCGACGCCACGAGGGCTGTCGCCGGTGTCAGCGGCATGGTCGGCGGGGCTCCAGAGTCGGATCACGAAGGTGTCCACGGGATGCAGCATCGCCATCGGCCTTCAAGTTCCCTTAAAGCGGGTTCCGGCACCGATGTTCAGGAAAGGGACGCGGCGGCCTCGGCGTCGTAGCAGAACGCCAGGAACGCGCCATCGCCGGTGACCGAGGGAAGCTCGAGTCGGCCCATGAGCCCGCCGCCGCCGATGACCCGGGCGCCGCAGCCGTCATGGAGGACGACGAGGGCGACGAGGCGGTCCGCGCTCCACGCGACGATCCGAGGGTCGCGGGCGGACAGGGTGTCGATGCGGAGCGTCAGCTCGCCGTCGCTGACGGTCGCGCTGACGAGCCCGTCGAGGTCCACGCGGACGCGGCGCCGCACGACGTGGCGGAGCCGGCGCAGCAGGCGGCCGTCGCTGCTCGGGGCGATGACGGGGCTGGCGACCGACGTCGCCGGCAGCGTCGGGAGCTGCGGCACGATCGACATCGGCTGCCGCTCGCCCATCGCCAGCGGGCGGGCCGTGCGGAGTGCGCGGACGCGTCGGCCGAAGGGGAGGAAGCCCGTGTGGTACTCGTCGTAGGCGATCATCGGTGGTGGTCCCTGGTGGGGCGATCCGGCGAGCCGGGCCGCGTGGATGGCGTTGCTGTTGTGCGCATCCTCGTCGGCCGCCCTTCAGGTGCTCTTAGGCCCGGCTGAAACCGGCGTTACACTCGGGCTCCCGATGACCCTCTCGCCTCCCCGGACGCCGTTCACCCGCGCCGAGCGCCTCGAGCGCCTCGACGGGCTCCTGCGCGAGCGGATCCTCGTGCTTGACGGGGCGATGGGCACGCTCCTCCAGCGCCACCAGCTGTCCGAGGAGGACTTCCGCGGCGAGCGCTTCGCCGACCACCCCAAGGACCTCCGGGGCAACAACGACCTGCTCAGCCTCACGCAGCCGGACATCGTCCGCGACGTGCATCGGGCGTACTTCGCCGCCGGCGCCGACATCGTGTCCACCAACACGTTCACCTCGACGCGCATCGCCCAGACGGACTACGGGCTGGCCCACATCGCGGGCGAGCTCAACGAGGCTGGGGCACGGCTCGCGCGCGAGGCGGCCGACGAGGCGGAGGCCGGCGACGGGCAGCCGCGCTACGTCGGCGGGTCGCTGGGGCCGACGAACCGGACCGGCTCCATCTCGCCCGGACGTCAACGACCCCGCGGCCCGCAACGTCTCGTTCGAGGAGCTGGCCGAGGCGTACCAGGAGGCGGCCGAGGGCCAGGCGCGCGGCGGCGCGGACATCCTGTTCGTCGAGACCGTGTTCGACACGCTCAACGCCAAAGGCGCGATCTTCGGCATCGAGGCGGCGTTCGACGCGCTCGGGTATCGGCTCCCGGTCGTCGTCTCGGGGACGATCGTGGACGCGTCCGGCCGGACGCTCTCGGGCCAGACGGTCGAGGGGTTCTGGGCGGCCATCCGGCACGCGCGGCCGCTGCTGGTCGGCCTGAACTGCGCCCTCGGGGCGAAGCAGCTCCGCGAGCACGTGGAGGAGCTGGGTCGGATCGCCGACGTGCCGCTCGCCGCCTACCCGAACGCCGGCCTGCCAAACGAGCTCGGCGGCTACGACGAGACGCCCGAGGTGACCTCGGCCGCGCTCGGCGAGTGGGCACGGGCGGGGCTCGTCAACCTCGCCGGGTCCTGCTGCGGGTCGACGCCCGAGCACACGGCCGCGATCGCCGAGGCCGTCCGCGGCATCCCGCCGCGCGTGATCCCGGAGCTCGCGCCGGTCACCCGGCTGTCCGGCCTCGAGCCGCTCACGATCCCGATGCCCGGCGGCGCGTTCATCAACATCGGGGAGCGGACCAACGTCACGGGCTCGCGGGCGTTCGCCAAGCTCATGGCCGCGGGCCGGGACGGCGAGGACAAGGCGGTCGCGATCGCCCGCGACCAGGTCGCGAACGGCGCCGTGATGATCGACGTCAACATGGACGAGGCGATGCTCGACGGCGTCGCCGCGATGACCCGGTTCCTGCGCCGGCTCGCCACCGAGCCCGACGTCGCGAAGGTCCCGGTCATGGTGGACAGCTCGCGCTGGGGGGTCATCGAGGCCGGCCTCCGCCAGCTCCAGGGCCGCGGCGTCGTGAACTCGATCAGCCTCAAGGAGGGCGAGGAGGAGTTCCTCCGCCAGGCGCGACTGTGCCGGCGGTACGGGGCCGCGGTCGTCGTCATGGCGTTCGACGAGGCCGGTCAGGCCGACTCGGTCGAGCGACGCGTCGCCGTCCTCACTCGCGCGCACGACCTGCTCATCGCCGAGGCAGGGTTCGCGCCCGAGGACATCTTCCTCGACCCCAACATCTTCGCGATCGCGACCGGCATGGAGGAGCACGCGGAGTACGCGAACGCGTTCTTCGAGGCGACGCGCCGGGTCAAGGCATCGATCCCGCACGCGCGCGTCAGCGGCGGCGTGTCCAACGTCTCGTTCGCGTTCCGCGGCAACGACCGCGTCCGCGAGGCGATCCACGCGGTGTTCCTGTACCACGCGATCAAGGCCGGCCTCGACATGGCGATCGTCAACGCGGGCGTCATCCCGCAGTACGACGACATCGATCCCGAGCTCCTCGAGCGCGTCGAGGACGTCGTCCTCAACCGCCGCGCCGACGCCACCGACCGCCTGCTCGAGATCGCGCCGCGGTACGCGGGCGGCGCCGCGGTGGAGCGCACCGGCGACGACCTCTCCTGGCGCGAGCTCCCGGTCGCCGAGCGGCTGACCCACGCCCTGGTCGAGGGCAACGACGCCTTCGTCGTCGAGGACACCGAGGAGGCGCGGCTCGCGGCGGCCCGTCCGCTCGACGTCATCGAGGGCCCGCTCATGGCGGGCATGAACATCGTCGGCGACCGGTTCGGGTCGGGGCGGATGTTCCTGCCCCAGGTCGTGAAGAGCGCCCGGGTCATGAAGAAGGCCGTCGCGGTCCTCATCCCGTACCTCGAGGCGGAGCGCGCCGGGACGGGCAAGCGCGCAGGCACGATCGTCATGGCCACGGTCAAGGGCGACGTCCACGACATCGGCAAGAACATCGTCGGCGTCGTGCTCGGCTGCAACGACTACGAGGTCATCGACCTCGGCGTGATGGTGCCGGCCGCGCGGATCCTCGAGAAGGCGCGCGAGGTGAACGCGGACATCATCGGGCTGTCCGGGCTCATCACCCCGAGCCTCGACGAGATGGCCCACGTCGCGGCGCTCATGGAGCGCGAGGGCATGACGACGCCCCTGCTCATCGGCGGCGCGACGACGTCGCGGGTCCACACGGCGGTGAAGATCGCACCCGCGTACTCGCAGCCGGTCGTCCACGTGGCCGACGCGTCGCGCGCGGTCGGGGTCGCGGGGGCGCTCGTGGACCGCGGGGCGCGCGAGGCGTTCGCGGCCGGCATCCGCGAGGAGTACGAGACGGTCCGACGGGAACGGGCGGAACGGGACACCCGCGAGCGGCGGCTCTCGATCGCGGAGGCGCGGGCGAACCGGCCGGTCGTGGACTGGTCCGCGCCGCCGCCGCGCCCGACGTTCCTCGGCGTGCGCACCTTCGAGGACTACCCGCTCGCCGAGCTCGTGGAGCGCATCGACTGGACCCCGTTCTTCACGACCTGGGAGCTGCGCGGCGCGTACCCGGCGATCTTCGACGACCCGCGCGTGGGCGCCACCGCGCGCGACCTCCACCGCGACGCGCTGGCGCTGCTCGACCGGATCGTCGGGGAGCGGCTGTTCCGGGCGTCCGCGGTCGTCGGGTTCTGGCCCGCCAACGCCATGCCCGACGACGACATCGTGCTCTGGACCGACGAGACGCGGACGACCGAGGCCGCCCGGATCCACGCGCTGCGCCAGCAGATGGCGAAGCCGGACGGTCGCCCGAACGTCTCGGTCGCGGACTTCGTCGGGCCGGTCGGGGTCGCGGACTACGTCGGAGCGTTCGCGGTCACCGCCGGGCACGGCGTGGACGAGCTCGCCCGCGAGTTCGAGGCGGCCCACGACGACTACAGCTCGATCCTCGCCAAGGCGCTCGGGGACCGCCTGGCGGAGGCGTTCGCGGAGCGCCTCCACGAGCGCGTCCGCCGCGAGCTGTGGGGCTACGCCCCCGACGAGGCGCTGGCCAACGAGGACCTCATCCGCGAGCGATACCAGGGCATCCGCCCCGCGCCCGGCTACCCGGCCACGCCGGACCACCTCACGAAGGGGACCCTGTTCGGCCTGCTCGATGCGGAAGGCCGCGCCGGGATCGAGCTGACCGAGTCGATGGCCATGCTCCCGGCCTCGTCCGTCTCCGGGATCTACCTCTGGCACCCCGAGTCGCACTACTTCGGGATCGGGCGGATGGGACGCGACCAGCTCGGCGACTACGCGCGGCGGGCGGGCATCCCGGTCGAGGAGGCGGAGCGCTGGCTGGCGCCGAACCTGGCGGACGAGGTCGTCGCCGAGGTTCCCGTCGAGGTGGCCGCCGAGCGCCCTGCCTGACGAGTCGTCGTATCCTGCGGACAACGATGCGCCTCGACCCGTTCTCCGATCCCGTCCCCGTCGCGCCCCAGCCGATCGCCCGCCGCCTCGCGCCGCTGGTGGCGATCGCGCTTGCCGTGGTCCTCGGCGTCGGGATCGCGCCCGCTCCCGCGGACGCCGCAGCGCGCGACACGTACGAGATGAACCTCGCGACGCGCCACGACTGGGTCCAGCAGAAGAACTTCGTCCAGTGCGTCGGCACGAGCATCCAGATGATGCTCAACATCATCGAGCCCGGCCGCGACCGGACCAAGGGCACCCAGCGCAAGCTCCAGGAGCTGGCGCGCGCGTGGAGCGGCCCGGCGCCCCGCGGCATGGTGCGCAAGGGCGCATCGATCCGGGGCTGGGCCGCAGGCCTCGTCATCCGTGGTGGCGGCGCCTACCGCGTCGTCGGCGCCAGGAGCCTCAAGGACGCCATGCGCGTCGCGGCAACCGCCATCCGCGAGTACCGCCGACCGGTGGGCCTCCTCGTCTGGGGCGGCAAGCACGCCTGGGTGATGGCCGGGTTCGAGGCGACCGGCGACCCGCTGCTCGCGAAGGAGTACGACGTCACGAAGGCGTACATCCTCGACCCGCTCTACCCGTACGGCGACGACGTCTGGGGCCCGAGCCCCAAGCCCGGGACGGCGATCTCGGTCGCGGCGGTCGGGCGCCAGTTCATCGAGCGCGACCCCCACCGCGGCAACCCCTGGAACCTGCTGCCGGGCGCGCAGCGCTTCGCCGGCCAGTGGATGCTGGTCGTCCCGACGGGCCGGATCCGACCCGGGATCGAGTAGCCACCGCGCGGAGGTCGTCGCCATGCCGCCGTTCACGAAGTCCTCGCCCGAGCTCGTCGCCCGCTTCGACGAGGTGGCGGCGCGTCACCCGGCGCGCGCAGCGACGGAAGATGTTCGGGTATCCGGCGATGTTCGTCGGCGGCAACTTCGCGACGGGCCTGTTCGAGGAGTCGTGGGTCGTGCGGCTCGCGGAAGCGGACCTCGCGGCGCTGCTGGCGACGCCGGGCGCGGACACGTTCTCCCCGATGGCCGGCAAGGCGACGAAGGGCTGGGGCCGCCTGCCGGTCGACGTGGTCGCCGACGATGCCGCGCTCGACCGCTGGCTGGATCGTGCGTTCTCGTTCGCCGCGAGCCTCCCCGCGAAGGGCTGATCGCCGGGAGCGGACCTCGCTCGCGCCGTTTCCCCGTCCCAGTGCGTACTAAACCGTGGAAACGGCGCCGCGACCCGGCTCAGCCGCGCCAGTCGAGCGCGCGGCCCCAGTGCAGCAGCCGCACGGCGATCAGCACCCCGAACGCGGCGAGGACGAGGATTGCCGCGGCCGCGATCGACGCCTCCAGGTTCCCCGACTGGAACTCGGAGTACACGACCAGCGGCAGCGTCTGCGTCTGGCCCTCGACGTTGCCCGCGAACATGATCGTCGCGCCGAACTCGCCCAGCGCCCGCGCCCAGCTCATCACGAGGCCCGCGGCGAGCGCACTCGACGCCAGCGGGACCGTGACCCGGACGAACAGCTGGCGCTCGGTGGCCCCGTCGACGCGCGCGGCGTCCTCGAGATCGTGGTCCACCGACGCGAACCCGGTCCGCGCGCTGCGGATGTAGAACGGCGCCGCGACGAACAGCTGGGCGATCACGACCGCGATGACGGTGAACGGGATCTCGATGCCCATGACCGACAGCGGCTCGCCGAGGAGCCCGCGTCGCCCGAACACGAGCAGCAGCGCGAGCCCGGCGACGGACGGCGGCAGCACGATCGGCAGGTCGATCAGGGTCTCGACCATCACCTGGCCGCGGAACCGGCGGCGGGCGAGCGCGAGCGCGAGCGGGGTGCCGAACACGACCGTCAGCAGGGCCGTGACCGCGGTCGTGGCGAGGCTCAGCGCGAGCGCATCGGCGACGACCGCCAGGCCCGCGGTCTCGAGCAGCGAGCCGTCGAGGATCGCCCGCCCGACGAGCACGAACACCGGCAGCCCCAGCACGAGCCCGCCCGCGATGGCGACGGCGTCGAACGGCCGCCCGAGACCGGCGCGCGCGCTCGTCCCTGCCGGGGCCGCCCGCGCGATCACCGGCCGGCCACCTGCTCTGAGGTCATGGTGCGGGCGTGAACCCGGCCTTCGCGAACACGGCCCCGGCGGCCGGGCCGGTGAGCCACTCGAGGAACGCGGCCGCCTCGGCTGGCGACGCGCTCGACTTGACGACCACGCCACCGTACGTCGCCGGGACGTTGGCGCTGTCGGGCACGGCGACGGTCTCGATCCCGTCCGCGCCCTTCGCGTCGGTCACGTACACGATCCCCGCATCGCCCTCGCCCAACGCGAGCTTCGCGAGGACCGCCGACACGTTGTCCTCGCGGCTCACGACGTTGCCCGCGTACGAGGCGGCGAAGTCCGCCGGATAGCCCTGCTCCTTCGCGAGGTTGTCCACGAGCTGCGCCGCGTACTTCGTGATCGGCACGTCGTCGCCGGCGGCCACCACCTTCACACCCGCCTTGGCGAGGTCGGCAGGACTCGCGATGCCCGCCGGGTTCCCCGCCGGGACGACGACGGTCAGCAGGTTGCCGGCGAACGGCGTGACGGCACCCGACGCGAGCCCGCCGTCGACGAGCTTCTGCGGGTTCTTCGTGTCGGCGGACAGGAAGACATCGGCCGGGGCGCCCTGCTCGATCTTCGTCTCGAGCGCCGCCGACGAGTCGGTCGACAGCGCGAACGTGACGCCGGGGTTCGCCGCGGTGTAGGCGGCGGTGGCGTCCGTCAGCACCTTCTTGAGCGATGCGGCTGCGTAGAGCTGGAGCTCCGCCGCGGCGGCGGTCGGCGATACGGCGCCGCCGCTCGAGCACCCCACGACGAGGAGCGCGAGGGCGAGCAGGACCGCGGCATGACGGGTCCGGCGACGGTTCACCCGCGGCTCTCTCTCGACGACGGGACCTCGACGATCACGTTGGTCGCCTTGACCACGCACACGGCCTCCTGGCCGACGACGAGCCCCAGCTCGTCGACCGCCTCGGCCGTCATCAGGCTCACGAGGCGGTGCGGGCCTGCGAGGACCTCCACGACCGCGGCGACGCGGTCCTTCTCGATCCGGGTCACGATCCCTGAGAACCGGTTGCGGGCCGACTGGGCGACGATGGGACGGTCGCTCGACTGGCGCCGGCGCTCGGACAGGAGCCGGGTGATCTCCTCGATCGGCACGAGCCGCTGGCCGCCGTCGGAGCGGTCCATCCGCAGCCGGCCCTCCTGCTCCCAGCGACGGAGCGTCTCGACGGAGACGCCGAGCATCTCGGCGGCGTGGCCCACCCGGACCCGGGCGTCATCGGATCGTGCTGCAGAGGTCATACCGCGGAAGTATCGGCATTTCGACGCATCATGTCTATGGGTGCAGCGGGTCCGTGTGGGCTTTGTGGTCGAGAGCCCATCGGGTCGTCACGCCGGTGGCCGAGGCGAGAAAGGTTGCGGGCTGGGCACGAGGCCATTTATGGCGTATGCTCGGAGGTACGCCCCGATCGGAGGGCGAAGCCAGGAACGGCCGACTCGATCCACTCCCTCACGGATTCCGCCGAGGAAGATCGCGGAAACCGTCGCAACCACGAGGAAGTGGAATCGTTATGAACGTCGACAAGACGCTCACGTGTGCCGACTGCAGCCAGTCGTTCACCTTCACTGCCAGCGAGCAGGATTTCTATGCCGAGCGCGGCTTCACGGAGCCGCGGCGTTGCCCGAGCTGCCGTGCAGCCAAGAAGGCACAGCGCAACGCTGAGGGCGGCGGCGGGGGCTACAGCTCCGGCGGCGGCTACTCCAGCGGCGGCGGCTACTCCAGCGGCGCGGGCAGCAGCTATGGCTCCCACTCCAACTCGGGTGGCGGCTACGGCGGCGGTGGATCGCGCGGCCCGCGCGAGATGTTCGCGGCCACCTGCTCGTCCTGCGGGCAGGAGACCGAGGTCCCGTTCCGGCCGACCTCCGGCAAGCCGGTCTACTGCAGCTCCTGCTTCGCCCAGCGGCGGGCCTGAGTTCTATGACGGAGCCCCGACGTCCGGGCAACGGGCTCCCGCCTCGCAGACCGGCACCGCCGGTCGATGAGCGGAAGCACGTGATTGCCGAGTACCGCCACCGCACGCAGGAAGTGACCTGCATCTGCGGTTGGCAGGGTAGCTCGCAGTCACCGGACGGACGGACCTCCGACTGGAGTCGGCACGTGGCAGCAGGCCGGGTCGCCCGAACCTGACGCCACCTCGCACGACAAGACGACCGCCGGCATGCCGGCGGTCGTTTCGATTCCGGGGTCGGGCCCTGGCCGCAAGGCGCAGGGCGTCCGATCAGCCCTCGCCCTTGAGCTCCTGGAGGGCCTTGAGGACCTGGACGTCGGGGCTCTTCGCGAGCTCTGCGGCCGAGATGTCCTTGAGCTCGTCGGGGAGCAGCGGCGCGGTCGTGGTCGGGAGCACGACCTTGACGTCGGGCTCGAGGCCCTCGTGCCAGATCGGGCGGCCGCCGCGGGTGAGCCAGCGCTCGACGCCGATCCGCATCGACGAGCCGTCGGTGAGGTCGAACCGGCCGAGGACGGTGCCCGTCCCGAACGTCTTCTCCCCCACCACGGTGCCGCGCTTCGCGTCCTGGATGGCGCCCGTGACGATCTCCGCCGAGCTGGCGGAGTCGCCGTTGGCGAGGACGACGAGCGGTCCCTCGGTGTACAGGCCGCCGGCCTCGACCGGCACGTCGGTCGTCTTGCCCGACGCGTCCTGGTTCTGGTAGACGATGCCGTCGCCGACGAACTGGCTGGCGACGCCGATCGCCTCGTTGACGTAGCCGCCGGGGTTGCTGCGGAGGTCGAGGATGATCGCCGTCGCCCCGGCCGCCTTGGCCTCGGTGATGGCGCCCTGGACGGCCTTCGTGGCGCCCGTCGCGAACTGCTCGAGCCGGATCATCGCCACGTCGCGGCCGGGGACCATCGCCCAGGACACGAGCGGCAGGTCGAACTTGCGGCGGGTGATCGTGACGTCGAAGTTCTCGGTGCCCTCGCGGGCAAGAGTGAGCGTGACGGGCTCGCCCTCGGGGCCGCGGACGCGCGAGACGACCTCGTCCGTCGTGTGGTCCTCGGTCTTCCAGCCGTCGACCTCGACGATCCTGTCGCCGCGCTTGAGCTCGCCCGACTCCGCCGCGGGCGTGTTGGGGATGATCGAGCTGATCACGGGACCGGTCCCGTCGCCGTCGCTCACC
The DNA here is from genome assembly GCA_963768035.1 of uncultured Chloroflexia bacterium. Lineage (GTDB taxonomy): Bacteria > Chloroflexota > Limnocylindria > Limnocylindrales > CSP1-4 > CAIXZV01. Next base: position 151,920 of record CAVYGJ010000002.1, on the reverse strand, counting down.
TGGACCCCGATCCCCACGAACGTCCCGGACAGCGACTGGTCCATCGCCTTGGCCTCGTCGGCCGTGAGGAAGCTCGTGTGCCCCTCGTCGCCGACCGCGTCGGTCAGGCCGCGGATCGCGCCGTACGCCATGTCCTGTGTCGTCGAGGTTCTTCGCGTCGACGTAGTTCTCGTGGATCGTGCGCCAGGCCTCCTCGATGAGGTCGAGGCTCTTGTCGCCGGTGTTCGGCGCGGCGGTCGCGGCAGGACCGGCCTCGGCACCGAAGAGGTCGCCCCGACCCGCGGCGACGCCGCCCGCGAAGGTGACGACGGCGATGACGGGGATGAGGACCGCGATGAGCCACTTCCCGTAGCCGCCGCCGGACGAGGCGGGGGGATGGCTCGACGGGGTGGTCGAGACGACGGAGGGCGGGACCGCGAAGCCGACGCCGCCCGGCTGCTCGGCCGAGGCCGGCGGTGCGGGCGGTGCCCAGACCGATGCCGGGGGCGGCGGGACGACGCCCGCCTCGGCGGACGGGCGCAGTGTCGGGCGGAGGCGTGCCGTCGGCCGGCGTCGAGGGATCGAGGGGTTCGGTCATGGGGTCTTTCGGGCTCTCGGGCACGGAGTTGGGCATGGTTGGCGTCCTCCCAGCATGACGCCTCCGCCTTCAAACCGGGTGGTGGGGAGATGAAGTTGCCTTGACACAGGTTCGTCGTGCGACGCTCAAGCGGTTCGCCCGGGCGACGTCGGCTAGCGCTTCACGCGGTAGCGCAGATGCGTGACGCCGATGCCGTCGACGGAGCGGATCGGCCCCTCGAACTCGACCGGTCCCGAGGTCAGGTCGGCGAACAGCGGCGTGCCCGCACCAAGGACCACCGGCACGAGGTCCACGCCGATCTCGTCGAGCAGCCCGGCCTCGAGGGCCTGTCGCGCCATCTGGCCGCCGTTGACGGCGACGTCGCGATCACCGGCGATCTCCCTGGCCTTCGCCACGGCCGCCTCGATCCCCTCTGTCACGAACACGAAGTTCTCGTCCGCGGCGGGCCGGTCCTCGGGCGGGTGATGGGTGAGGACGACGGTCGTCACGCCAAGGGGATGTCGTCCGCCCCACCCGTGCACCAGGTCGAACAGGTGCCGCCCGACGACGAGCGCGCCCCACGAGGCAAAGTCGCGCCGCAGCAGCTCGGCAGTGGCCGGCGCAACGTGCGAGGGCGGCACGCCCGCGGTCGAGTCCGGCATCGGCACCTCGACATCGCCCCCTTGGTACCACTTGAACAGCAGGTCGAACCCCGTGTCCTCAGGGCCGGCGATGAACCCGTCGAGCGACATCGTTGCGCCTGCGAATACCTTGCCCACTGGCTGCCTCCTTCCGTTCGAACGATTCACCGTACCCCCGACGGCCGGGCAGACGCGTTGCGGTGGCAACGCTGGACTCACATCGGCGCGCCAGATCCATTGCCCATGCGGGAGGGACCAGGTGACGAACGCGGATGCGCCCCCGGTGGCGTGGCCACCGGGGGCGCGAGGGTCGCGGGTGCGGGAGCGAGACAGGGAGGGACCCTAGCTCGGGCGGATGTTGTGGTTCCCGTGGAAGAAGTTGTCCGGGTCGATGCGGCGCTTGACCTGGACGAGCCGCTCGTACGTCGCGCCGGGGTAGGCCTTCGCGAGCCGGCCCGCGCCCTCGTCGGCGAGGAAGTTCGAGTAGACGCCCGTCGAGCCCTCGGAGAGCTCGGCCTGGTAGGCCTCGGTCCAGGCGACGGCGTCGGCGTAGTGCTCCTCGTCCGTGCCGGTGATGATCGATGCCATGACCGTCGCGTCGCGGTGGGCGAACGCGGTCGCGCCGGCGGGGACGCGGGCCATCGCGCCGCCGAGGACGCGCAGCTGGGTGAACGCCATCCCGGGGACCGGGTTCGAGTGGCGCTCGACGATCGCGTCGATCGCACCCTCCGTGAGATCCGGCAGGAACGACGACCGGAGCACGCCCACGGACGCCTCCTCGCCGCCGGAGGTGAACTGGTACTGCGCCGTGTACGGCATGGGGCCGAGCAGGTCCGCGTACGGCTTCGCCAGCGCGCGGAACGGGGCCATCGCGGCCTCGCCCTCGTCGAGCGGGCCGGAGAACACGGGCATCACGGCGATGGCCGGGGTCCCGACGAGCTCCGGTGCGATGAACGGCGCGGGCGGCAGCGGCATCACGAACGAGATCTGGGTCAGCTCCTCGGGCGCCTCGACCGAGACGTCGATCAGGCCGCGGAGGACCTGCTGGCTGAGCGGCAGGAACAGCGCGCCGCCGGTCACGATCTCGACCGGGTGGAGCCGGTAGCGGAAGCGGGTGACGATGCCGAAGTTGCCGCCGCCGCCGCGGATCGCCCAGAACAGGTCGGGGTCGGACTCCTCGGAGACGGTGACCAGGCGGCCGTCGGCCGTGACGATGTCGGCCTCGAGCAGGTTGTCGATCGTCATGCCGTGCTTGCGGGAGAGCCAGCCGATGCCGCCGCCGAGCGTGAGCCCGCCGAGGCCGACCGACAGCGTGTCGCCGAACGGGGTGGCCATGCCGTGTGCGGCGGCGGCCATCGTGTACTCGCCGGCGGTCGTGCCGCCCTGGGCCGAGCCGACCCAGCGGATCGGGTCGATGTCGACGGCGTTGAGCGTCCGCATGTCGAGCAGGATCCCGCCGTCCGTGGCGGAGTGGCCGGCGACGCTGTGGCCGCCGCTCTTCACGGCGAGCTCGAGCCCGAGCGCATGGGCGGTCTGGACGGTGCGCGACACGTCGATCGCGTCGGCGGGACGGACGATGGCCGCCGGCTTGCGGTCGTAGTGGGAGTTGTGGAGACCGCGGGCGGCGTCGAAGCCCGGGTCCCCGTCGACGAGGACCTGGCCCGAGACCGCGTCGCGGAGGGCGCGCAGGTCGGCGGCGCCGAGCGGGCTGGAGGAAGCGGGAGCGAGGGCGGCGGGCACGCTGGTGGACGTGCCGGCGGCGGGATTCGACATCGGATGAGGGCTCCTTCGGGTCGCTCGGTGAGGCGAGGACGATGGCCCTCATGCTCGCCGCGCCCGACGTCCCGGCCACCCGTCGCGGATGGCTTCCCCGCGTGGACGCCCGCCGTCCGGCGGCATGGACGCTTGACCATGCCGCACGCCCCGGAGCCTGTGTCAGCGGCCCTCGCGCATCAGCCGGCGCGCGGCGCGCGTCGCGCGCACGAAGTGGCGCAGGTGGGCCATCGGGCGCACGTGCGACGGTTGCCCGGCGTAGATCGTCGAGATCGGCACCCAGTCGAGCGTCCAGCCGTTGCGCAGGCACACGGCGATCATCTCGACCTCGAACTCGAAGCCGGTCTCGGCCGAGTCGAGCGTCGCCGCCATGAGCCGCCGGCCGAGCAGGCGGTAGCCGGACTGGTTGTCGGGGATGTGCCGGCCAACCGCCCACGAGAACGTCGCCGTCCCGAGCGTGTTGGCGAGCCGCCGGACGAACGGCATGCGGGCGAAGTCGCGGCGGCCGATGATCAGCTCCGGCCTCGGGCCCGACGCACCGGGCGCCCCGAACGCCGCGACGAAGCGGGGGATCTCGTCGGGGTCGTGCTGCCCGTCGCGCGTCGAGCGTGAGGACGGCCTCGTACCCGTCGTCGAGCGCGCGGCGGAACCCGGCGCGGAGCGCGGCGCCCTTGCCCTGGTTGGGAACCTGGCGGATGACCTCGGCGCCGGCAGCCTCGGCGTTCGCTGCCGTGTCGTCCGAGGAGCCGTCGTCGATGACGAGCACCGGGAGGTGCCGGAGGGCCGCCTCCACGACCGCGCCGATCCGCGGCCCCTCCTCGTAGCCGGGGACCAGCGCGAGGATCCGCGGGCCGGGGTTGCCGTTCGGCGTGGTCATCGCCGGATGCTAGCGCCCGCGTGCGTCGGCGGCGCTACGACCGTGCGGCGGCGCTCGCGGGGAGCCCGTCGGCGAGGGCGCCGATCTGGTCCGGGGTGACCCTGCAGCAGCCGCCGACGAGCCGCGCGCCGGCGGTGACCCAGCGCATGCCTGCCGCGGCGTCGACGCGACCGGCCACCTCGCCGGTCCACGTGCGACGGGCCGCGTCCCAGCCCTCGCCGCTGTTCGGGTAGACGACGACGGGCAGGGTCGTGGTCGCGGCGATCCGCCCCACGAGCTCGTCGACGTGCTCGGGCGCCGTGCAGTTGACGCCGATCGCGAGCAGGCCGGGCGTGCCGTCGACGGCGGCGACGGCCTCCTCGATCGGGACGCCGCTGCGGAGGCGGGTCCCGTCGGCACACGTGAACGAGATCCAGGCCGCCGCGCCGTCCGTCTCCGCGAGGAGCCCTGCGACCGCGACGGCCTCCTCGAGCTCCGGGATCGTCTCGATGGCGAGGACGTCCGCCTCGGTCGATGCGAGCACCGCGAGCCGCTCGCGGTGGAAGTCGCGGAGCTGGGCGACGGTGCGCCCGTACCGGCCGCGGTACTCGGAGCCGTCCGCGAGCATCGCGCCGTACGGGCCGATCGAGGCCGCGACGAACAGCGTGAGCTCGGGTGCGTCCACTGCTGCTCGCTCAGCGAGCACGATCGAGCGCGCCTCGGACGCGAGCTCGACGCTCCGGCGCATCAGGGCGGCCGCCTCCTCGTGCGCGATCCCCCGCCGCCCGAACCCCTCGAACGTCGCCTGGTACGAGGCCGTCGTCGCGACCCGCGACCCGGCTCGGTAGTACGCGACGTGCGCCGCGACGATCTCGCCGGGCGCATCCGCGAGCAGACGCGCGGACCAGAGCGCGTCCGACAGGTCAGCGCCCTGCGCCTCGAGCTGCGTGGCGAGGCCGCCGTCGAGGACGATGACCTCGGAGGCGTCGACGGCGGCGCGGAACGCGGTGGAATCCATCCCGCCGATCGTGCCACGCCCGGGCACAATCGGGGCTGACGCCCGCCGCCCGTCGGGCCCTCGCCCTGGAGATGCGGTTGCGCTACCGGCGGATGCCGATCGAGGAGGAGTCGCCCGAGCAGCTGGGCTACGGGCGGATCCGCCACAACCTCGCGGAGAGCTCGGTGGCGGACGCTGCGCTCGGGGACCTCGTCCGCGGACCTCGGCGGGCTCGTGCTCCAGTACGGCGACCACCTCGGGCTCCCGGCCCTGCGCGAGCTCGTCGCCGCTGACGGGGCAGGGGTGACGCCGGACGACGTCCTGGTCACGCCGGGCGCGGTCGCCGCCCTGTTCATCATCCACACGACGCTCCTCGAGGCCGGCTCGCACGCGATCGTCGCCCGGCCCAACTACGCGACCAACGTGGAGACGCCGCGGACGGTCGGCGCCGACGTCGAGTACCTGGACCTCGCGTTCGAGGACGGCTGGACGGTCGATCCGGACCGCATCGCCGCGATGCTCCGGCCCGAGACGCGGCTCGTCTCGCTCACCACGCCCCACAACCCGACCGGCGCGACGCTGTCGCGCGAGACGCTCGACGCGGTCATCGGGCTCGTCGAGCGCCATGGCGTCGCGCGGCTCCTGGTCGACGAGACGTACCGCGAGATGACGTTCGGCGACGCGCTGCCGGTCGCGGCGTCGCTGAGCGACCGGGTGATCTCGGTGAGCAGCCTCTCGAAGACCTACGGGTTGCCGGGGATCCGCGTCGGATGGCTCGTGACCCGCGACCCGGAGCTGCTCGGGCGGTTCCTCGCCGCGAAGGAGCAGATCCTCATCAGCGGGTCGCTCGTGGACGAGACCATCGCCGTCCGCGCGCTCGAGCGCCGGCCGACGTGGCTGCCCGAGATCCGCGACCGGATCGCGGCGGCGTTCTCGGTCACGGCGTCGTGGATCGACGGCAACCCGCGCTTCGAGTGGGTCCCGCCGCGCGGCGGCGTCGTCGGCTTCCCGCGGATCCGGCCCGAGGTCGCGGCCGGCCTGGACGTGGACCGGTTCTACGACGTCGCTGTTCGAGCGCCACGGGACGATCGTCGGGCCGGGCCACTGGTTCGAGCAGCCCCGCACCTCGTTCCGCCTCGGCTACGGCTGGCCGACCCTCGACGAGCTGCGTGGCGGCCTCGCGGCGCTCGACGCGGCGCTCGACGAGGTCCGCGGCTAGCGCGTCCGACCCGCTACGTGAACAGCGACGCGTACGCGTTGAGCGCGGGCTGGCCGCCGAGGTGCGCGTACAGGACGTTCGACCCGGCCGCGATCTCCCCGCGCGTCACGAGGTCGATCAGCCCGGCCATCGACTTCCCCTCGTAGACCGGGTCCGTGATCATCCCCTCGAGCCGCGCGACGAGCCGCATCGCCTCGAGCGTCGCCGGGGCCCGGGATCCCGTACGTGCCCTCGTGGTACCGGTCATCGAGGACGATCTCGTCGCTGCCCAGGTCCCGCTCGAGCCCGATGGCTGCAGCCGTCCGGCGTGCGATCCGCGCGACCTGGGCATGCGTCTCGGGCACCGTGGCGCTGCCGTCGATCCCGATGACCCGGCGCGGCCGGCCGCCCGCGTCCTCGAGGACGGCGAACCCGGCGATCATCCCGGCCTGCGTGGACCCCGTGACCGAGCACACGACGATCGTGTCGAAGAACACGCCGAGCTCGCGCTCCTGCTCGGCCAGCTCGAACGCCCAGCCCGCGAACCCGTGCCCGCCGAGCGGATGGTCGGACGCGCCGGCCGGGATCGGGTACGGCTTGCCGCCCCGCGCCTCGACGTCGGCGAGCGCCTGCTTCCAGCTGTCGCGGAACGCGATCGAGAAGCCGGCCTGGTCGAGGCGGACCTCGGCGCCCATGAGCCGGCTCATGAGGATGTTGCCCGTGCGGTCGTACGTGACGTCCGGCCACTCGACCCAGTGCTCCTGGACGAGGACGCAGCGGAGGCCCGCGTGCGCGGCGACCGCGGCGACCTGCCGGGTGTGGTTCGACTGGACGCCGCCGATCGAGACCAGCGTGTCGCAGCCCTGGGCGAGCGCGTCGGCGAGCAGGTACTCGAGCTTGCGGACCTTGTTGCCGCCGAACGCGAGGCCCGAGTTGCACGTCCTCGCGCTTCGCCCAGACGGTCGCGCCGCCCAGGTGCGCGGTCAGCCGGTCGAGCCGCTGGAGCGGCGACGGGCCGAACCGGAGGTCGACGCGGGGATAGTCGGCGAGCGTCGGCATCGGCGGGTGCTCCGGGCGGCGCGAGGCTACGCGCGCTGGTCGGTGGACGGCTTCTCCCAGAGGTTCACGCCGCTCTCGACCGCGTACTTGTCGATCTCCGCGAGCTCCTCGGGGCTGAACGCGAGGTTCGCGATCGCGCCGACGTTCTCGCGGATCTGCTCGGGCGAGCTGGCGCCGACGAGCGAGGTCGTGACCCGCGGGTCGCGGAGCACCCACGCGTGCGCCATCTGGGCGAGCGACTGCCCGCGCCGGCCGGCGATCTCGTTGAGCGCGCGGACCCGGCGGAGGTTGTCCTCGTTGATCGAGTCGCGCTTGAAGCTGTCGCCGCCGGGCCGGTTGACCCGGGCGTTCTCGGGGATGCCGTCGAGGTACTTCGTCGTGAGCAGGCCCTGGGCGAGCGACGTGAACGAGATCATCCCCGCCCCGAGCTCGCCGATCGCGTCGAGCAGGTCCGGCTCCACCCACCGGTTGAACAGGTTGTAGCTGGGCTGGTGGATCAGGAGCGGGACGCCCTCGGACTTGAGGATCGCGGCCGCCTCGCGCGTCTTCTTCGCCGAGTAGGAGCTGATCCCGACGTACAGCGCCTTGCCCTGGCGGACGGCGTGGGCGAGCGCGCCCATCGTCTCCTCGAGCGGCGTGTCCGCGTCGAAGCGGTGGCTGTAGAAGATGTCGAAGTAGTCGACCCCGACCCGCCGCAGGCTCTGGTCGAGGCTCGCGAGCACGTACTTCCGGCCGCCGCCGCCCTGGCCGTACGGACCGGCCCACATGTCCCAGCCCGCCTTGCTGCTGATGACGACCTCGTCGCGGTACGAGGCGAGGTCCTCGCGCAGGATCCGCCCGAAGTTCGTCTCCGCGCTGCCGTACGGCGGCCCGTAGTTGTTGGCCAGGTCGAAGTGGGTGATCCCGAGGTCGAACGCCGTGTGGACCATCTCCCGCTGGACGGACATCGGCGTCGTGTCGCCGAAGTTGTGCCACAGCCCGAGCGACAGGGCCGGGAGCTTGAGCCCGCTGCGTCCGCAGAAGCGGTACGGCATGGTGTCGTAGCGGTCGGGCGCGGCCTCGTAGGTCATGCGGGAACAGTCTCCTCGTGGACGGCGCCGTCGGGTTCCTCGACGAGCGGGGGAAGGCCGCGATCGGCGCGGCGGGCGTTCGCGTAGGCGAGGCTGCCCTTTGCGCCGTCGGCGACGTCGCCGCGCGCCGGGACGACGTTGTTGTGGTAGTCGCGGTGCGCGGCAGCGCCCGAGAACGCAGGTCCCGTCGTCGAGCGCGCGCACGACGGCGGCGGACAGCGACCCTTCCGACTGCCAGCCCTCACCGTTGTCGATGAGGTGCTGGAGGAAGGCCGTGGGGTAGTGGTTGAGCCCGTCGCGCTCGATCTGGGCCTCGGGGTCGATCATCGGGGGGTCCCTTCGACTGCTGCGGTGGGACGCGCACCTCGATTGTACGGGCCGTACCCTTGGAGCACGCACCTCGCAGCCTGGAGCCCGACCCATGCGTCCCGCCCGCATCGCCATCGCCGTCATCGTCGCCCTGCTGGGCGCCGTCTGGTTCGGTCAGGGCATCGGCCTGCTTCCAGGCGAGGCGATGAACGGCTCGCTGTTCTGGGCGATCGTCGGCGCGGCGCTCGTGGCGGTCGGCGTCGCGCTCGGAGCCGCGGAGTGGCGGCGCGCGCACCGCGCCTGAGCGCCGCCGGCCGGCTAGTCGCTGCCGACTCTACGGTTCCGTCGCGAGACGATTCAGTCGCCTGGGACTCGTTCGTTCCGCGACGGGCCTCCACGGAACAGTCCATTCGCGGGCGCATCAACGTCCCGGCGCGGAACCGTTGAGTCTCCCGGCGACTAGCCGTCAGGCGGGCCAGGGCGACGGACGACCTAGGCGGCGAGCTCGTCGGCGGCCATCAGGAGCTGGCGGTCGTGGCCGAACAACGCCCACAGCCGGGCGGTGATGCCGTGCTTCTCCTCGTCGTGGCGGACGCACTCGAGGTAGAGGGCGCCGTCGTGATCGGCGGGGATCATCGTCGCGCCGCAGGCGCAGTAGGGGGTGCGGTCGACGGCGGATTCGATGTAGCTGACGAGCGAGGTGGAGCTGTTCATGGCGATGAGTACCTGTTGCGAGAAATACGATCCGGTCCGTATCATAAGTCAATGGCCGCAGAAAATCAAAACGTTCCGTATCGAAACTCTTCGGACACCGCGGCGCCACTGAAGCGCGGGATCGGTCGGCCGCGATCGGACGCGGCGAACCGGGCGATCCTCTACGCGGCCCGCGAGGAGCTCGTGGAGCACGGCTTCACGAAGTTCCGCCTCGAGCACGTCGCCGCCCGCGCCGGCGTGAGCAAGTCGACGCTCTACCGCCGCTGGTCCTCCAAGGAGGCGCTCGCGCAGGACCTCCTGGCCGACCTCGCGGCGCCCCACATCGGCGTCGACGACCTCGGTGACACGCGCGAGGAGCTCTACCGCTGCGTGACCAACGCGCTGCACGCGATCCGCGACACGCCGTTCGGCGCGGTGATCCGGGCGCTGGTCTCGCAGATCGCGATCAACCCCAAGCTGGGCGACCCGTTCCGGGCCACCGTCGTCCTCGCCCGGCGGACCGAGATCGCCCGCGTCGTCGCCCTCGGCATCGAGCGTGGCGACCTCCGACCCGACTGCGCGGCGGACGTCGCGACCGAGCTCCTCGTCGGCCCGGTGTACTTCCGCCTCATCTTCGGCGGCGACCTCGGCGACGACTTCGCGCGGACCGTGTCCGACACCGTCTACCACGCCTTCGAGGCGCCGCGGGCCTGATTGCGATCCGGGTATAGTTGCAGGTGCAACGAACCGCACGAGCGCCCGAAGTGATCGACCCGCAACCCTCCCCCGCCGACGAATCGGCCGCCCCCGCCGGGCCCGCGGTGCCCGCGCCCGCCGCGCCCGTCGCCCGCCGCCCGTCCCCTCGTCCTCCTTGCCGCCGACGACGCGCTCGCCTGCGTCGACGAGCTGTGCCTGCCCGCGGAGGCCACCCGGTGAAGGTCGAGATCTGGTCCGACGTCGTCTGCCCCTGGTGCTACATCGGCAAGCGCCGCTTCGAGGCTGCGCTCGAGCGGTTCGACGGCGCCGCGGACGTCGAGATCGTGTGGCGCAGCTTCCAGCTCAACCCGACCCACCCGAAGGGCCTCCGGGAGGCCCACGACGAGAGCCTCGCCCGGAAGCTCGGCGCGAGCGTCGAGCAGGTCCACGAGCTCAACGAGCGGGTCGTCTCACTCGCCGCCGCCGAGGGCCTCGAGTACCACTTCGAGACCTACGTCACGATCAACACGTTCGACGCCCACCGCGTGACCCACCTCGCGAAGTCGCTCGGCCTCGGCCTGCCGATCCACGAGCGCCTCCTCCGCGCCCAGCTCGTGGAGGGCGAGGTCCTCGACGACCCGGACACGCTCGTCCGGCTCGCGGCTGAGGTCGGCGTGCCCGAGGCGGAGACCCGCCGGGTGCTCGAGTCCGACGCCTACACCGCCGAGGTCGAGGCCGACATCGCCGAGGCACACGCGCTCGGCGTGAACGGGGTCCCGTTCTTCGTCATCGACCGTCGCTACGGCATCTCCGGCGCCCAGCCCGCGGACCTGTTCCTCCAGGCGCTCGAGACCGCGCGCCGGGACGCGGCGGCCGCGCCGACCTCCTAGGAGTCGTCGCCGGCGGACGCGTCGTCGGCCGGGTCGTCGGCGGGCTCGGGGATGTCGGGCAGGACCGCCGCGAGCACGTCCACGAACTGCCCTTCGAGCCAGCCGGTGTAGGCGTACACGATCATCGCCGCCGCATCGGGATCCTCGGCATCGAACGGCTCGGCCTCGCGCTCCTCGGTGATGTCGAGGCGCGTCCCCATCACCAGCCGCAGGTCGTTGAGCACGTGGAGCCAGGCCTCGGCCTGGTCGTCGTCGATCGAGCGCGCGTCGAGCGTGTCCTCGACCACGGCGAGGTTCTCGCGCCGCGCGTCGTCGAGGTCGCCGCGGATCATGTCCCGGAACCGGGCGCTCCAGGCGGGGTCGTCCGGCCGCGCGTCCGGGTAGAGGCGGATGAGGACGGGGTCCGTGAGGACGTCCACGAGCTCGACGTCGTCCGATTCGGCGTCCGCGTCGTCCTCGTCGGCTGCGGCCGTGGCCTCGCCGGCGGCGTCGGCGTCCTCGTCGTCGCCCGTCTCGTCGAGCTCGGTGAGCCCCGGCGGGTCCGCCTCCTCCCCGACGATCTCGCGCAGGTCGCCGAGCAGCGCCCGCAGGATCGAGCGCTCGCGCTCGACGAGCCGCAGCCCGATCGTGCCGTCCGGCAGCCGCACGACGCTGTCGCGCATCGAGGCCACGGCTACTCCGGCTGCATGGTTGCCCACAGCCCGTGGGCGTGGAGGCGCTGGACGTCGTACTCGCACCGCTCCTGGGTGCCGCCCGAGACGACGGCCCGGCCGTCGTTGTGGACCTTGAGCATCAGCTCCTGCGCGTGCGCCTCGCTGTAGCCGAACAGCTTGCGGAACACGTACGTGACGTAGGTCATGAGGTTCACCGGGTCGTTCCAGACGATGACGATCCAGCGCGGCGCAGGGACGAGCCGGCTCTCGACCACGTCCTCGAGGACGGTCGACGGGTCCACGGCGAGGTACGGGCTGGCCATCGGGGCGGATGGTGCCACAGGGACGGCCGTCGCATCGCCGAAACCCGGTGCGGCGAGATCGCAACGGGCGGGCGACGGCACCGCGGCTATGGTCGACGCACGCATCCGAGGAGGATCGACATGACCACCGACACCCAGCCGGTCACCACCCAGGCCAACAAGGCCGTCGTCCGCCGGCTCATCGACGAGGTCTTCGTCGGCGGCCGGACCGACGCCGTGGACGAGCTGCTGACCGACGACTTCACCGCGCACACGTGGGGCCCGATGGAGCCCGGCCGCGACGGCCTGAAGGCGGCGATGGCGAGGGTCGCCGAGGGCCTCAGCGATCCGGTGATGACGATCGACGACATGATCGCCGAGGGCGACCGCGTCGCCGTGCGCCTGACGTCCGCGGCGACCCAGACCGGGCCGTTCATGGGCATGCCGCCGAGCGGCAAGCGGTACGAGATCGAGGAGATCCACTGGTTCCGGGTGCGAGACGGCCGGATCGCGGAGCACTGGCACCAGGCCGACTTCCTCGGGATGCAGCGCCAGCTCAAGGGCGCCTGACACACGAACGCCGGGCCGCGACCCCTCGTCGCGACCCGGCGTCGTCAGCTGGACCTCAGATGCTGGTCGTCGTCCCGCCGTAGCGGTACGAGGACTGGTCGTACTCGAACGTGTCCGGCCCGATGGACGGGGCACGCATCTGGGCGAAGAACCCGGCAGCCGCGAGGGCGAGCCAGACGACGAGCCAGATGAAGCTCTCGTTGATCTCGTGGCCGATCGCGTTCCAGGTGATGTTGTCGGTCGGGATGGCACCCGTGAGGATGAACCACGCCGCCACGATCAACGCCGCCCCGCCGATGGAGGTGAGGGCGACCACGAGCCACTTCGGCACGTTGAGCACGAGCGCCCCGATCGCGAAGATCGCGCCGAGGGCGATGCCGATGATGAAGGCGAGGACGCCCTGCTCGCTGCCGATCAGGCCCCACGCCGAGGCGCCGATGAGGTAGCCCACGGTGCCCGCGAGCAGCGCGATCGCGCCGTACCAGTACAGGTAGCAGAGGGCCGCGAACACGAGGGCGAGGATGATGCCGATCGCCCAGCTTGTCAGCGTCGCGAACGTGCCGTCGCCGAGGAGCGCACGGGTGGCTTCCGTGCCGATGTTGAACCCCATGAACAGGCCCCAGAAGGGCAGCAGGATCAGGAAGAACCGCCATCCGCCGAAGGCGAACAGCACCCCCAGGATGACCGCGAGTAACGCGATGACGAGCTGCATGTAGGTGCTCCCTCCGAATGCACGGCCGGGCGACCGCGCGTACCTGCAACGATCATAGGCACGCACGCACGTTCGGGAAAGGTGCGCGAGGCGCGGACGGCCGTTCGGCCCGGCCCGTGCGCCTATGATCGACACCCCGCGAACGAGCGGGCACACGAGGGTCCCCGATGCAGCCTGGCGTCCCCGTGGGCGATCCCGCGCCCGATCGTCGTTCATCGCTCGCCGCCGTCGCGGGCGGCCCGTTGGGCGCGCTCGCGGCCATCGTCCTCGTCCTCGTCGGGCTGCTCGCCCTGCGCGAGGTCGCGAGCCTCGTCGTCCCCGTCCTGTTCGGCCTGTTCCTGGCCCTCGTCGCGTGGCCGCTCGTGGGCAAGTTCGAGCGCCGCGGGGTGGGCCACGGACTCGCGCTGACGGGGGCGATCCTCGTGATCCTGGTGATCGTCGTCGCCGCGGCGTTCGTCATCGCGCTCTCGATCGCCGAGCTCGTCCTCCAGGTCCCGCGCTACGCGAGCCAGCTGGAGGTGCAGGTCGACGCGCTCATCGACCTGCTCGCCGGGTTCGGCGTGGTGGTGGACCCCGAGGCGCTGACCTCGATCATCTCGGGCGAGCAGGTCGTGGCCGTTGCGCGGCCGCTCGCGTCGGCGCTGTCGGGGGCCGGGGTCACGATCTTCGTCCTCGTGCTCACGATGGTCTACGCCCTGTTCGGCGGGTCGGCGCTCGTCGCGCGGACCCGCGACGCGTTCGGCGCCGAGCACGCCCTGATCGGGGGCGCCACGCAGTTCGGCTCCGACCTCCGGCGCTACCTGCTGGTCCGCGCGCTGCTCGGCCTGTTCGCCGCGGTGCTGTCGCTCGTGCTGCTGTGGGTGCTGGGCATCCCGTTCCCGCTGCTGTGGGCGTTCCTCGTGTTCGGCGCCAGCTTCATCCCGAACGTCGGGACGTTCATCGCCGTGATCCCGCCGACGATCCTCGCGTTCCTGACCGGCGGCCTCGCACCCGCGCTGGCCGTCGTCATCGGCTACACGCTCATCAACTTCGCGCAGGACCACTTCCTCCAGCCCGTGGTGATGGGCTCGGAGCTCAACCTGAGCCCGCTCGTCGTGTTCCTGTCCGTCGTCCTGTGGGCCTGGGTGCTCGGCGCGGCCGGCGCGCTGCTCGCCGTGCCGATGACGGTGGGCCTCGTGTCGATCATGGAGTCCCACCCGTCCACGAGCGGCGTGGCGGCGCTGCTCCGGAACCGGGTGCGGGTCGATCCCGAGGCCGACGAGGTGGCGCTCGAGCCGGGCGACGGCAGCGGGGCCTCGCCGGCGTAGGTCGGGCACGCGCGGGATTGCGTCCCGGTTAATTCACGGCATCGGTCCGTCCACCGACGGGGCCTTGTCAGCGAACTCTCATCGTGTCCCCGCAGGGTCGGGCGAACAGGTGCCGGGCGGAACGCGCGGCGACCGACGCCAACGCCGATCCAGCCCGCCAGTCGGGCGACGGAGGACCCGCATGACCGCACCGCAGCCCGATCAGACGCAGCCGCAGGCGCTGCACCCCGAGCCCACGGCCGAGACGCTCGACCCGCGCGCGACCGCCGAGGCGGTCCTGTACGAGATCCGGCGCGTCATCGTCGGCCAGGACGCGATGCTCGAGCGCGTGCTCGTGGCGCTGCTCGCCGGCGGCCACCTGCTCCTCGAGGGCGTCCCCGGCCTCGCCAAGACGCTCACGATCAAGACCCTCGCGGAGTCGCTCGACGCCTCGTTCCGGCGGATCCAGTTCACCCCGGACCTCGTCCCCGCGGACCTCGTCGGGACCCGCATCTACCGCCCGGGCGACGCGACGTTCGCGACCGAGCTCGGCCCGGTGTTCACGAACTTCCTCCTCGCCGACGAGATCAACCGCGCCCCGGCCAAGGTCCAGTCCGCGCTGCTCGAGGTCATGCAGGAGCGCCAGGTCACGATCGGCCGCGAGAGCTACCCCGTCCCGCGCCCGTTCCTCGTCATGGCGACCCAGAACCCGATCGAGTCCGAGGGCACCTACCCGCTGCCCGAGGCGCAGGTCGACCGGTTCATGATGAAGGTCGTCGTCGGCTACCCCACGGCCGCCGAGGAGCAGACCGTCGTCGAGCGCTCGCTCCGGCCGGCCCCGGCCGTGCGCCGCGTCCTCGACGCCCGCTCGCTCGAGCTGCTCCAGGCCGCGACCCCCGAGATCTACGTGGACCCGGTCCTCGTCGCGTATGCCGTCGCGATCGTGTCGGCGACGCGTGAGCCCGCCCTCGTCGGCCAGCCGGACCTCAAGTCGTACATCGCCTACGGCGCGAGCCCCCGCGGCTCGATCAACCTCATCCACGCCGCACGTGCCCTCGCGCTCCTCCGCGGCCGCCGCTACGTCATCCCCAGCGACATCTACGAGCTGGCGCCCGACGTCCTGCGTCACCGCATCGTCCCGTCCTTCGCCGCCCTGGCGGAGGAGGTCACCGCGGACACGATCCTCGCCCGCATCCTCCCGGCCGTTCCCGCGCCGCGGCAGATCACCGAGGAGCGCACCGCGTGACACTGACCGCGGCGCGCGAGCGGGTCCGGACTGCCGGCCGCGAGCGCACGCCCGCCCGACCCGGGCCCGGCTCCACGCCGGAGGCGCTGCTGCGCGCGCTCGAGCTCTCGATCGCGCGCCAGATCCGCGGCCTCGTGACCGGGGACTACCGTGCCCGCGACCTCGGTGGCGGCACGGAGCTGGCGCAGGTCCGCCCGTACGAGGCCGGCGACGACGTCCGGCGGATCGACTGGAACGTCACCGCCCGGATGAACCAGCCCCACGTCCGGGTCCACGTGCCCGAGCGCGCGCTGACGACCTGGCTCCTCCTCGACTCCTCACCCTCCATGCAGTTCGGGACCGCCGACCGCCGCAAGGCCGATGTGGCCGAGGGCGTCTCCATCGCGATGGCGCATCTCTCCGCGCAGCGCGGCAACCGCCTCGGCGTGATGACGTTCGGCGGCCGCAAGGATGTCCGCACCGAGCCCCGGACCGGGCGAGCGGCGCTGCTCGCGACGCTCCTCGACGCCGAGACCGATGGCGCCCGGGGCGCCGACGACCAGCCGCTCCCCGACGGCGCGCGCACGCCCGAGGCGGCACTGCGCTTCGTCGCCCGGGGCACGCCGCCGGGTGGCCAGGTCGTCCTCGTCACCGACCTCCGCGGGCCCGTCGACTGGCTCCCGCAGCTGGGCGCCGTCGCCCAGCGCCACGCGGTGCTCGTCGTGGAGATCCGCGATCCCCGCGAGGACGAGCTGCCCGACGTCGGCGACCTCACGCTCGTCGATGCCGAGACCGGGCGCGAGGTCCGGGTCGACACCTCATCCGCGCGGCTGCGGGCCCGGTTCGCCGAGGCCGCCGTCCGCGACCGCGAGCACGTGGCGCACGAGCTGCGCCGGCTCCGCGTCCGTCACGTCGTCCTGTCCACGTCCGGCAGCTGGCTGCGCTCGCTCGCCGACCAGCTCCGTCTCCAGGGGATGCTCCCATGACCTTCGCCGATCCCGCGTTCCTCGCGGCCCTGCTCCTCGTGCCGATCGCGCTCGGCGCGTACCTGCTCGTCCAGCGCCGCCGGCAGCGCTACGTGGTCCGGTTCACGAACGTGGACCTGCTCACGAACCTCGTGCCGCGGACGCCCGGCCTGCGCCGCCACGTCCCGACCGCCCTCTACCTCGGGGCCATCGCGTTCCTCGCGATCGCGCTCGCCCGCCCGTCGATGACGCTCCAGGTCCCCCGCGAGGAGGCGACCGTGATGCTCACGATGGACGTCTCCAAGTCGATGGAGGCGACCGACGTCGATCCGACCCGGCTCGCCGCCGCCAAGGAGGCCGCGACCTCGTTCGTGAAGAGCCTGCCCGCCGCCTTCCGCGTCGGCGTGATCGCCTTCTCGACCGACGCCCGCCTCGTCGTGGCCCCGACCGCCGACCGCGGCCAGGTCCTCGACGCCATCGCCAACCTCAACCCGACGGGCGGCACGGCCCTGGGCGACGCGATCGCCCTGTCCGTGGACGCGACCGCGGACGCACGGGCCGCCTCGACCGACGTCGTCGACGGCGCGGCGTCGCCCTCACCGTCACCCTCCGCCACGCCCACGCCCTCCGGGTCGCCCGATCCCTCGACCGGGACCGGCGACGGCACGCCGGTCACCGCGACCGTGCTCCTGTCCGACGGCGCGAACTCCACCGGGCAGCGCGAGCCGCTCGACGCCGCGCAGGACGCGGTCGACGCCGGGATGCCCATCTACACGATCGCGCTCGGCACGCCCGACGGCGTGGTCGAGGTCCAGGACCAGTTCGGCCAGCTCCAGGAGCTCCAGGTCCCGCCGGACACGGAGACGCTCAAGCAGGTCGCGGACATGACGGGCGGCAGGTTCTTCGACGCCCCGTCGGCCGAGGACCTCGCCGCGGTCTACGAGAGCCTCGGCTCCCGGGTCGGCTTCACGACGCAGGACCAGGAGGTGACCCAGTGGTTCGCCGCCGCTGCGCTCCTGCTCGTGATCACGGGCGCCGGCCTCGCCGCCGTGTGGTTCAACCGCTTCCCGTAAAGCGGACGTTTGCCCTCGTCTCTCCGGCCCGTGGAACGCTGGGCGTTCCAACGCGCGGCCGGAAGGGATCGGATGGAACGCGCGGCGTTCCAGCTGGGGTGATCCGGCGCCAGTTGGAACACGCGCCGTTCCAGACGACGGCCGCGGGCGCCGATTGGAACGCTGGGCGATCCAGGCATGGACGAGTGAACCGCGCTAGAACCGCCCGAGGAGCTCCTCGAACGACCCGAGCGTGATCACCCCGTCGTCCGCCGGGTCGAGCTCCGCGTGCTCGAGGCGCCACGTCGACGGGTTCGGGATGTAGACGGCCCGCAGCCCCGCGGCGCGCGCCGGGAGGATGTCCGAGCGCGGCGAGTTGCCGATCATCCACGTCGTCGCGGGATCGAGGTGCCACCCCGCGACCAGCCGCCGGTACGTGGCCTCGTCCTTGTCCGGGACGACCTCGATGTGGGTGAACCGCCCGCTGATCCCCGACCCGTCGATCTTCGCCCACTGCTCGGCCGGGTCGCCCCGGGTCACGATCCCGAGCACGTGTCGCCCGCCGAGCTCCTCCAGCGTCGACACGACACCCGGCATCAGCGCCACCTCGGTCGTGCCCATGTCGCGGACGATCCCGTCGACCGCCTCGAGGACCGCCGGCAGCCTCCCCGCGGCGACGATCCCCGCCGCGGCCTCGCGCATGTTCCGGCCGAAGGCGTCCTTGCCCGCACCTCCCTGGTGAAACGCCGCCTCCTCGACCCGGTCGAGCTCGTCGCGGATCGCGGCCTCGGTCCATTGCCCGCCCGCCACGAGCGCGGTGAACCGCTCGATCGCGACCTCGAAGTGGTGGTTGTTCGCCCACAGCGTGTCGTCGCCGTCGAACAGGAGCGTGAGGCGCATCGACAACGTCAGTCGAGGTCGACGGTCGACATCGTGCGCAGGCCGTGCTCGGCGATCGCGCGGTTCACGTGCTCGGGGACGGGCTGGTAGCCGGGCGCGTACGCCGGCCGCGTCCTGGGCGAGGATCCGCATCGAGTGCGCCTGGAGCGCGAAGCCGAGGTCCATGACCTCGATCTGGTGGCCGATCGCCGCCGTCAGGTTGAGCATCTCCCCGCGCGCGAGGAGATGGACGCGCCGGCCGTTGGGGAGGTCGAACTCCTCGACGTGCGTGTTGACCATCCGCGAGCCGGTCGCCATCGCGCGCAGCCCCGCGACGTCGATCTCGGTCGAGAAGTGGCCCATGTTGCCGAGCATCGCGCCGTCCTTGAGCAGCCCGAAGTGCTCGGGCCGGACGATGCCCGGCCGGCCGGTCACGGTGATGATCGTGTCCGCCCGCTCGGCCGCCTTCTCGATCGTCGTGACGAGCATCCCCTCGTAGGCCGCCTCGAGGGCCCTGACCGGGTCGATCTCCACGACGATGACGACCGCGCCCATCGCCCGCAGGGTCCGGGCGAGGCTCCGGCCGCACCAGCCGAAGCCGACGACCGCGAACGTCTTGCCCGCGATGAACGTGTTGGTCGCGCGGAAGAAGCCGTCGACCGCCGCGGGTCCGATCCCGCGCTCGCTCTCGAACGAGAGCTTGATCGGCGAGTCGTTGATGACGATGACCGGGAACGGGACGCGGCCCGCCAGCTCACCGGTGAGGCGCAGGCGACCCGAGGTCGTCTCCTCGGTGGCCGCGAGCACGCGCGACGCGGGGTCGTCCACGGTCCCCGCGATCAGGTCGGCCCCGTTGTCGAGCAGCATGTCCGGGTCGGACGCGAGGACGCGCCCGATGTGCGCGTGGTGGGCATCGGTGTCGTCGGCCTTGAGGGCGTAGATCCGGAGGTTGTCGCGCGTCGTCATCGCGGCCGCGACCCCGTCGTCGGTCGTGGCGGGGCTCCCGGTCCACGCGATCTCCGCGCCGCCCGCGAGGAGCGTCTCCACGAGGACCGCGGTCTTGGCCTCGACGTGGAGGCACATCCCGATCCGCCGCCCCTCGAGCGGGCGGTCCCGCTCCATCTCTGCGCGCAACCGGGCGAGCACCGGCATGTGCGCCCGCGCCCACGCGACGCGCTTCTCGCCCTCGTCGGCGAGCGCGGGGTCCGCGACGAGGCTGGGCTGGAGCTCGCCGAAGGCGACCGTGGCGGGACGGGGCATGTGACTCCTCGATGTACCTGGCCTGTCATCGAAGTCTACGGTCCGCGACCGTATCATCCGGTGATGCAGACGACCCGCGTCCCGGTCGCCGACGGCGTCGACCTGGCGGTCGACACGTTCATGCCCGACCGCGCGCCCGCCGACGGCAGCCCGTCGTTCGTCCTCGTCCACGGCCTGGCGTCGAACGCGCGGATGTGGGACGGCGTCGCGGCCCGGCTCGTGGAGCGCGGCCACGCCGCCGCGACCGTGGACCTGCGCGGCCACGGCCGGTCCGCGAAGCCCGACGGCCCGTACGACATGGCGACCGTCGCGGACGACCTCGCGACGGTGATCGGCGCGCTCGGCTGGGAGCGGCCGGTCGTCGCCGGCCAGTCGTGGGGCGGCAACGTCGTCCTCGAGCTCGCGAACCGCCACCCGGACGCCACGCGCGGGATCGTGTGCGTCGACGGTGGCTGGCTCGAGCCGTGCGCCGCGTTCGACAGCTGGGAGGCGTGCGAGGCCCGGCTCGCGCCGCCGCGGCTGGCCGGGCGTCGCCGGAGCGAGATCGAGGGCTACATCCGCGGCGCGCACGCGGACTGGCCCGAGACCGGGATCGCGGGGACGCTCGCCAACTTCGAGCAGCGGCCCGACGGGACGATCGCGCCGTGGCTCACGTACGACCGCCACATCGAGGTCCTGCGCGGGCTGTGGGACCACCGCCCGTCGGAGATCTACGCCGGGCATCGGGACGCCGGTCCTGCTCGTCCCCGCGGAGACCGGGGCGGACGAGCGGGTGACCCAGAAGCGCGAGGGCGTCGACATGGCGATGGACCGGCTCCCGCACGCGCGCGTCCACTGGATCGACGGGCGACCACGACATCCACGCCCAGCACCCGGTCGAGCTCGCGGACGTGATGCTCGACCAGGTCGCCGACGGGTTCTTCGCGTGACCGCGCCGCGCGTGACCGGTCCTCGCGTGCTCGCGATCATGGGCTCGGGCGAGACGGCGCCCACGATGGCCAAGGTCCACCGCGCGCTGTTCGACCGGTTCGAGGAGAAGGGCGTCCCCGCGGCGATCCTCGACACGCCGTACGGCTTCCAGGAGAACGCGGACGAGCTGAGCGCCCGCACGCTCGAGTTCTTCGCCACCAACGTCGGCAACCCGGTCGAGGTCGCGTCGTTCCGCGCGAACGACGTGGACGCGGTGACCGAGTCGACGGCCGTGGCCCGGATCCGCGGCGCGCGCTACCTCATGGCCGGGCCGGGCAGCCCGAGCTACGCGCTTCGCCAGTGGGCGGGGACGTCGCATCCCGGACGCGCTCGCCGAGAAGCTCGTCCGGGGGCGGCATCCTCACGATGGCGAGCGCGGCCGCGCTGACCCTGGGCGTCGTCTCGATCCCGGTGTACGAGATCTACAAGGTCGGCGACGACCCGCACTGGCTCGAGGGGCTGGACCTCCTCGGCGCGGCGACCGGCCTGCGCGCGGCCGTCGTCCCCCACTACGACAACGCCGAGGGCGGCAACCACGACACCCGCTTCTGCTACATGGGCGAGCGACGGCTCCGGGACCTCGAGGCGATGCGGCCCGAGGGGTCGTTCGTCCTCGGCGTCGACAGCCACACCGCGCTGGTCGTGGACCTCGAGGCCGGGCTCGTGACCGTCGCGGGGCTGGGCGGCGTGACCGTCCGGGTCGACGGGCGGAGCACCCGCTTCGAGCCCGGGGCCGAGCTCTCGATCGAGGCGCTCGGCGAGGCGGCACGCGGCCTCGCAGCCGGCGAATCGGCACAGGCGGTGCTCGACGCGGCGCTCGCGGGGACCGACGACGGCGGATCGGCCGGCAGGCGAACGGGCGAGGTGCCGCTGCGCGACGAGATGGCGACGCTCGAAGGGCACGTTCGTCGAGGCCCTGGATCGAGGTGACGTCCGCGACGCCGTGGGGTCGCTGCTCGACCTCGACACGGCGATCGCCGCGCGGGTGCGCGCCGGCGAGGACAGCCCGGACCTCGACAACGCGAGCGCGACGTTCCGGTCGCTCATCGTGCGCCTCGGCGAGCGGGCCGGGACCGGGACGGGCATCCCGCGCGAGACCGCGGACGAGCTGGTCCGCGCGCTCCTCGCCGTGCGCGAGACGGCCCGCGCGAACCGCGACTATCCGACCGCGGACCTCATCCGCGACCGGCTGACCGCTGCCGGCGTCGAGGTCCGCGACGGCGAGGACGGGTCCACCTGGGTGCTCGCCGGGGACGGCTGACCGCGCGGCTCAGCCGCGACGGAGCCGGGGCGCGAACGTCACGACGAGCGCCACCGCGAGCACGATCCCCTTGACGAGGTCCTGCGCGTAGTACGGCAGGTTGGCCATCGTCAGGCCGTTGAGCAGGACCCCGACGAACACGGCGCCGAGCGCGGTGCCGATCGCGCTCGGGCGGTTGGTCCCGAACGCCGCGAGGCCGATGAGCGAGGCCGCGACCGCGTCGAGCAGGTACGCGCCGCCGGCGTTCACGTCACCCCGCCCGACCTGCGAGGCGAGGACCACGCCGCCGAGCGCGGCGAGCACGCCCGACACGAGGTAGGCGGTCGCGCGGGAGCGCCCGACGCCGATCCCCGCGAGGTGCGAGACCTCGGCGTTGGCGCCCACGGCCTCCAGCTGGCGGCCGTACCGGGTGTACGTCAGGAACGCCTGGAGCACGACGACGACGACCAGGGTGACGATCACCGGCACGGGCACGGGCCCCACGACGCCGCGACCCAGCGCCAGGAACTCGGGCGTGAACACGCCGGACGCGGCCGCCCCGTCCGGGAGCCGGAAGCCCGTCGCCACCGAGCGGCCGCCGGTGATCACGAGCTGGAACCCCTGGACGACGAACAGGGTCGCGAGCGTCGCGAGCAGGTCCGGGATCGCGAACCGGACGACGAGCAGGACGTTGAGCGCGCCGACGGCGAGCCCGCCGAGGAGCGCGACCGCGACCGCGGACGGGCCGTCGAGCCGGAAGATCACGAGGCTGATCGCCGACAGCATCATCGCGAGCCCGGCGTTCGCGCCGACCGACAGGTCGAACCCGGCGACGACGAGGCTGATCGTCACGGCGCACGCGATGATCGTGACGATCGAGATCCCGCGCAGGATCGCGAACCCGTTGGCGACCGACGCGAAGGCGGGCTGGGTGAGCGTGAAGAACGCGATCATCCCGACGATCAGCGCGAGCAGCCAGCCCCGGCGGAGGAGCTCGACCGCCGTCACGCCGCCGCCCCCACGCCGCCCGCGGCGAGGTGGACGAGCGCCTCGCGGTCGACGCCCGCCACGGGTCCGTCGTGGACGATGGCGCCCTCGTGGAGGACGACGACGCGGTCCGCCACCTCGAGCAGCTCGTCGACGTCCGCGGACGCCACGAGCGTCGCGTGCGCCCCGCGCCGGTCGCGCAGCCGCGTGCCGATGTCCGCCCGGGCGCCGAGGTCGACGCCCCGGAACGGCTCGTCGAGCAGCAGCAGCCGGGCCGTCTGCCCCAGCCACCGGCCGACGACGACCTTCTGCTGGTTCCCGCCCGACAGCGAGCGCAGCGGGCGCCGACGGCCCCGCCGCGACGACGCCGAGGTCGGCGATGGCCGCGACGGCCCGGCGTCGTTCGGCGCCGCGGTCGAGGAACCCACGCCGGCCGACCTCGCGCAGGAACGGCAGGCTCAGGTTGCGCGCGATGGACCACTCGGGGAGCACGGCCTGCGCGGCGCGGTCCTCGGGGACGAGGTACACGCCCCGGTCGATCGCCTCGCGCGGCGACCCGGCGGCGAGCGGCCGGCCATCGAGCGTGGCGTCGCCGGCGGCGAGCGGCCGGATGCCGAACAGCGCCTCGAACAGCGACGTCTTGCCGGCGCCGATGAGCCCGAACAGGCCGACGATCTCGCCCGCGCCCACGACGAGGTCGAGCGGCGGCCGGGTCGGGCGGGTCTGGGCGCCCCGGATGACGAGCACCGGCGGGGCGGCCGGCGCGCGCGGCCGCAGCCGGCGGCGGCGGCGTCGCGGCGCCGGGCGAGCGGGTCGTCCTGGGAGGCGAGCGCGGTCCCGAGGATCGCGGCGCCGATCTCGCGCGCCGACGTCGTCTCCGCGAACTCGCGCACGAGGCGGCCGTCGCGCATGACCCCGACGCGGGCGGCGAGCCCGGCGACCTCGGGCAGGCGGTGGGACACGTAGAGCACGCCGACGCCCAGCCCGATCATCCGCCGGATCGTCGCGAACAGGCGCTCCGTCTCGCGCTCCGAGAGCGCGGAGGTCGGCTCGTCGAGGACCAGGAGGCGCGGCTCGTGGGCGAGGGCGCGGGCGAGGACGATCTGCTGGCGGTCGCTCGAGCCGAGACGGTCGACGACCGCGTCCAGCGACAGGTCGAGGCCGGCCCGGTCCGCGATCTCCCGGGCGCGCACGCGTCACGTCGCGCCGCCGGTAGAGCGGCCCGCGCCCGTCGCTCCCGAGGAGGTCGAGCGCGAGGTTCTCCCCCACCGTGTGGCCGGGCAGGATCCCGGCGTCGATCTGCTGGTGGACCGTCACGATCCCCGCGCGGAGCGCGGCACGAGGGGCTGCCGAGCGCGAGCGGGACCCCGGCGACCAGGACCTCGCCGGCGTCCGGGACGACCGCGCCCGCGAGGATCCGGATGAGCGTGGACTTGCCGGCGCCGTTGGCGCCGACGAGCCCGTAGACCTCCCCGGCACGCAGCTCGAGGTCGACCCCGGCGAGCGCCTGGGTCGCGGCGTAGTGCTTGCGGAGGCCGTGGATGGTGACCACGGCCCCGGACGCCGCGGGATGGCCCGCGGCGTCCGGATGGCCGTGGGTCACTGCCCGAGCGACTCGAACCAGGGCGCCGTCACGAGCTCCGGGGTGTCCAGGGCCGGCAGCTTCTCGCCGAGCTGCTCGATCGTGGTGACCGCGTTGTCGCGCAGGAACTGCTGGGTGATGAGCGCCGGGTTGACGACGATCTGGGGATCGACCGCCTCACCCGCCGCGAGCAGCGCCGCGGCGCGGACGGCGACCCGCCCGACGTTGCCGGGATCAGTGCCGGCGGTCGCCACCCACGGGCTGCCGTCGGCCGTGATCACGTCGATGTCGGCCGTCGAGACGTCCGCACCGTAGACCTTGACCTTGTCCTGGAGCCCGGCGGCCGTGACGGCGAGCGTCGCGCCCTTCGCGAACTCGTCGTACGGGGCGAAGATCGCCTTGATGCCGGGGTTGGCCGTGAGGACGGCCGCGGCCTGGGTCTGGACCTCGGCGGCGGTCGACTCGCTCACGGTGCCGAACGTCGCGACGTTCTTGAGGCCGGGGTTGGCGGCGAGCACCTGCTCGAACACCTCGTTGCGCCGGTCGAGCGGCGCGAAGCCCGCGACGTAGACGTAGGCGATGTCGCCCTCGCCACCGGTGTCGGTCACGAGCTGGTCGAGCGCGAGCTGGGCGAGCTGCGCGTCCGACTGCTCGATCTGGGGGACCTTCGGGTTGTTGGCGTTGGCGTCGAAGGCGACGACCGGGATGTTCGCGGCGAGCGCCTTGTCGATGCCCGGGGTCAGGGTCTCGGTCTGGCCGTGGTCGATGATGATGGCCTTGACGCCCTGGTTGATGGCCGTCTCGAGGTTGGTCGCCTGGGCGGCGTTGTCGCCGCGGGCGTCGGAGGTCAGCAGCTCGATCCCGAGCTTCTCGGCCTGCGCCTCGGCGCCGGCGAGCCACTGCTCGAAGTAGTCGCCCGAGCCGAGCTGGCGGACGAGCGCGATCTTGACGGGCCCCGCGTCGAACGGCGCCGGGACGGCGGCCGCCGCGGAGGGCGACTCGCTCGCGGGTGCGGACTCGGAGGCGGCGGCGGACGGTGCCGCGCTCGCCGTGGCGCTGGGGCTGGCGGCCCCCTGGCCGCACGCGGCGACGAACAGGGAGACGGCGGTCAGGCTCGCGAACGCGAGCCGTCGATAACCGGGTGACGTTGACATCGGACGGTGACTCCTTCGGACATGACGTGAAAACGCTTCTGAACACAACGTGGGGACACGCCCGGCGGTCGCCGGGCACATCGGGGTCGCGAGGCCGATCTGGGCGGCGCTCCGTCAGGAGGACCGCGATCGCACTCGCCGGGTACACCGCATGCGCAGCCCGGGCCGGCGGATCACCTCGGTCGCTCCGTCGGGCACGGCGAGCTCGTCCTGGGCGAGGGACCACAGCGCGGTCGGACCGGTGATGTCGGCGCGCTCGAGGATGAGCCGGCGCCCGATACGGAGGACGGCTGCCGCCGCCGTGGACCGGTCCGGCTCGTCGAGCGTCTCGATGTCGGTCACGTGCGCGAACCCGATCATCCGGCGGATCATCTTCGTGCCCGCGAAGCCGACCGCGTCATGCCAGACGATGCGCAGCCACGCCTCGCGGAAGCCGTCCTCGAGGAACGGGTCCGCGCGCTCGGGCCACAGCCGCTCGAGCTCCATGCCGAACGCGTCCCAGGACGCGCGGACGATCGCCGCGAGGTGGGCCCGGAAGGCATCCGGCCGCCCGAGCCTGGTCGCGCGGGCCTCCGCGATCACCGCATTGGCCCACAGGGCGCCGAGGTCGTACGCGACCGGGCCGTAGAACGCGAACTCGGGGTCGATGACGACCGTGCGCCCGCCGCCGACCATGACCGACCCGGTGTGGAGGTCGCCGTGGATCAGCGCCTCGGCGTGCGTCCGGAACACGTGCTTGAGCACGCCGACCTCGCGCCGGAGCGCCGGCGTCCGCCCGGACCTCCGCCACCAGCGGGTCGAGCGCCGGGTGATGCCAGTTGTGCTCGTGCTCGAGGTAGGGCTCGGTGAGCACGAGGTCCTCGGTGATCCGGCACAGCTCCGGGTTGCTCGACGCCACGAGGCGCGCCTTGCGCTCCTCCGGCTGCAGCCCGAAGTCCGAGGTCCAGAACGCGATCCGGGCGGCGAACGTGCCGACCACCGCGGCCGCCCCGGCGTGGATCTCGCCGTCGTTGAGCGCGCCGCGCCAGACGCGGAGGTCGCCGAGGTCCTCGAGCGCGAGCACGTAGCGCGGCTCGTCGAACCCGAGGTAGGCGGGCAGCGCCTCGGCCGCGACGGGCGAGAACGCCTCGTAGGCGTGCGCCTCGCGGACCGCCCGCTCCACGGTGAGCGGCCAGCCCTCGCCGAACACCCGGACCCACGGCAGCGACTGCTTGAGCACGATGCCGGGGGTGTCCGGCGACGCCGCGGAGCGCACGATGAACACGAGGTTGAGGTTGCCGTCCCCCACCTCGCGCACCGTGAGCGGGCCGGCCGGGAGCCGCGAGCGCAGGTCGGGGCGCCCGTCGAGGTACGCCTCGACGGTGCCCGCCTCGAGCGCCTCGTAGCCGGCCGGAACGGTCAGTCGATCCACACCCGGTCCTGGTTGTCCGGATCGTCGATCGGTGACGAGATGAACAGCACCTGGGGCTCGGTGTCGAACTGCCCGCCGTGGGGCGTGTTCGCCGGGATGACCCACACGTCGCCCTTCTTGACCGGCCGGGTGACTCCGCCGACGGTGACCGACCCCGAACCCTCGAGGACGTACCCGATCTCGTCATGGGTGACGTGGACGTGGCTGCGGAACGGGCCCGCGTGGCCCTGGAACACGAACACGCTCGACTGCGTGCCGTGGCCGAGGTACGTGCGCTTGAACACGTCGGCATCGGTCAGCTTGTCCGCGTCGACCGCCTTGGCGACGTCGACGAAGTCCACCTTCGTCAGCGGCAGCGACTGCTGGCACGTGGGGCACAGGTGGCGGTGCTCGGCGTCCTCGCCGTCGTGACCGTGGGTCATTGGTTCAGCCCTCCAGCTGGCGGCCGCGACGCGCGACCGTGGCTTCGAACAGGAAGTGGTAGACCTCGGTGTGGCGCTTGGCGTCCCAGACGCCGTCGCCCCAGATGTAGGCGCCGTGGTCGCGGACGAGCACGGCGGACGCGGTCGCGAACCGCGGGTCGTCGAACACGGCCGTGAGCTGCTCCACGAGCTCCGACTCGCGCGGGGTGTTCCGGATCACCGGCACGAGGTGGGTGTCCTGGTTGCCGACGCCGGGGATGCCCTTGAGCATCTCCAGGCCGCGGATCGCGAGGTGGTCGGTGAGGCGCGGGACGAGGTCCGCGGCCAGCACGGCGGTCAGGGCGTGCGAGTGGACGACGCTCCACGCGTCACGCTTCCGGTGGGTCAGCCCGAAGATCGCGTTGCACTCGCTGGGGCGGAGCGCGGGATCGTCGGCGGGTCGGATGACGTGCCCGTCCTGCGGGTCGACGACGAAGAACTCGCCGGGGCGGACGCGCTCCTTCAGGACGCCGGTCGGCGCGAGGAGCAGGCCGCCGTCGTCGGCCGGGCCGCAGATCCCGCCACCCGTGCCCGAGACCCAGCCGCGGCCGTGGAACTCGTGCAGGAGCTCGACCAGGATCTCGCGCGTCTGCTGCTCGCCGGTCATCGCGCCACCGGGCGCGCGGAGCCGACGACAGGCGACAAGAACGGGAGTATCTGGGGAGCCACGGGGTCGGGAACCTCGGAGGAGCGAGGTCGATCCCGGGTCCGGCACCGGCCTCACGAGTGGGGAGGCCGGGGGAGCGAAGCGGAGGGGCTAGGCCCTCGACGCCTCGCCGGGTCGCCCGGCCGCGCGCATGCACATCCGACACGCGGAACACAGGCACATGGGGGCGAGGCGGGACGTCATCGGCCGGAATATACGGGATGGCGGGGCGCGCCGAACGTTGCGTTCCGGTGTCCCTTGTCGCCTCGCCGACGGCGTCTGGCACCGCCGGATCACGATCGCGCGGTGCCCCCGCGCACCACCCCGGTGGCCCTTATGGGTGACGGCAGGCACCACCCTCCGCAGGACGTTCGAGCCGTGGCCCGGGCGGGCTGGTTTGCCTACGGTTGGGCTGATGAAAACAACCCGAGACATGCCGGGGGCACCGCTCGTGCATTCACGCCTCGCCGCCCTGCGACGCGCCGCGATCGCCCTGATGCTGGCAGCCACGATCGTTCCCGCGTTCGCCGCCGCTGCCTGTCAGCGCCGCCGACTACAGCGGCTTCTACGCCGACTTCTCCGCGATGTCGCTCATGCGGCTCACCAACATCGACCGTCACGCGCTCGGGCGGACCGCAGCTCAAGGTCGACCAGTACCTCGTCTCGCTCGCGCGCGACATGCCGTTCACCTGCCCGTCGAACGGCAAGACCGTATCGCGGCCGCGCCCGCGACATGGCCGCCCGCGACTACCTGTCGCACGCGATCAAGGGCTGCCGCACGAGCAGCGGCAGCGCCTACACCATCCAGAACCTGCTGCGACGCGTCGGCTACTCGACCTACACGGGCGAGAACATCGGCGTGAACAACTGGCCGGACACCGGCGCCACCTACAAGTACGGCTGCTCGAGCTCCGGGACGAGCTGCAAGGGCAGCACGCCGAGCCCGGCGCCCGTGGCGGCCGTCCAGCGGATGTGGATGCGCAGCTCGGGCCACCGCGCGAACATCCTGAACTGGAGACTACGACCGGTTCGGGTGCGCGGCCTGGCAGGGCTCGGGCGACAGGAAGTTCTTCGCCTGCATCTTCGCCAAGGGCGGCCCCAAGAAGATCGACACGGCCTACCCGACCGTCGGCGGCCTCGTCGGACAACAGCGCTTCGCTGCGCAAAGGCGACGATCACGTTCGCAGGCCATCGTTCGGCGACGGATTCCGACTGTCCGACGGCTGGGTGCAGGTCGACGGCGTCGAGAAGCGCGGCTGGTCGTGGAACCTGGACGTCACCGGCGACGACGCAGACGCTCGCGGTGGACCCGAGCGACGCTCGCGACCGGCTCGCACACGGTCATCTGGGCGGTGCGCGACGTGGCGGGCCACGTGACGCGCCGGAGCGCGAGCTTCGAGGTCAGCGCGCTAGCCCGACGACGCCGGCTCCGCCCAGATGCCACGGACGTGGCCGATGTGCGAGCGCATCACCGCCTCCGCGCCCGCGGCGTCGCGGGCCTCGATCCGGTCGAGGAGCTCGGCGTGCTCGTGCCACGAGGCGAACAGCTCGTCGCGGTGCGTCTCGTCGCGAAGCCCGTACAGGCGGGCGTGCATCCGCAGCGATCGGACGAGCTCGGTGATCCGGGGGTTGCCCGCGAGGTCGAGGAGCGCGAGGTGGAACTCGAGGTCGGTCGCCACGTGGGCCACGAAGTCGCGCCGCCGCGCCGCGTCCTCGATCTCGGCCGCCAGCGGCCGCAGCCGCGCGAGGTCCGCCGGGTCGATGCCCTGCTCCGCGAGCCGCCGGATCGTCGGGATCTCCACCAGCGCCCGGAGCTCGGTCACGTCGTCCAGCTCGGCCGCCGAGAGGCGGGTCACGCGGAAGCCCTTGTTGCGGACGATCTCGACGAGGCCCTCCTTCGACAGGTCGAGCATCGCCTCGCGGACCGGCGTCGCCGACACGCCGAACTGCTCGGCGAGGCTGGGCGCGGAGTAGACGACGCCCGGCTCGAGCTCGCCGGCCATGACCGCCGCGCGCAGCAGCCCCGTGATCTCGTCGCGCAGGCTGCGCCGCCCCCGGAGCGACGGCAGGCCCACGGTCACAGCTCGAAGCCCTCCGGGAACGGGTCCCGCGGGTCGAGCATGTACTGGGCCGTCCCGGTGATCCAGGCCCGGCCGGAGACCGTCGGCACGACCGCGGGCAGCCCGCCGACGGTCGTCTCCTCGACCAGCCGGCCGATGAACGTCGTGCCGATGAACGAGTCGTTGCGGAAGTCCTGGTTGAGCGGGAGGAGGCCGCGGGCGTGGAGCTGCGCCATCCGCGCGCTGGTGCCGGTGCCGCACGGCGAGCGGTCGAACCAGCCCGGGTGGATCGCCATCGCATGGCGGCTGTGGCTGGCGTCGGACCCCGGCGCCGCGAGGTAGACGTGGTGGACGCCGGCGATCTCGGGGTTCTCCGGGTGGACCGGCTCGTCCACCGCGTTGATGGCCTCCATGATCGACAGGCCGGCGCCGAGGAGGTCGTCCTTGCGCGAGCGATCGAACGGCAGCCCGAGCTGGTCGAGCTCCACGAGCGCGTAGAAGTTGCCGCCGAACGCCATGTCGTAGCGGACGTCGCCGAGCCCCGGGACGGCGACGGTGCGGTCCGTGGCGTAGCAGAACGAGGGCACGTTGCGGAGCGTGACCCGCATCGCCGCCCCGTCCTCGACGTCCACGTCGACGACGACGAGCCCGGCCGGGGTGTCGAGGCGGATCGTCGTGACCGGCTCGACGACCGGGACCATCCCCGTCTCGACGAGGACCGTCGCCACGCCCATCGTCCCGTGGCCGCACATCGGCAGGCAGCCGCTCACCTCGATGTACAGGACGCCGACGTCGGCGTCGGGCCGCGTGGACGGCTGGAGGATCGCGCCGCTCATCGCGGAGTGGCCGCGCGGCTCGAACATCAGCAGCTTGCGGATGTGGTCCAGGTTGTCGATGAAGTAGCGGCGTCGGTCGAACATCGTGGCGCCCGGGATGACGCCCACCCCGCCCGTGATCACCCGCGTGGGCATGCCCTCGGTGTGCGAGTCGACGGCGTGGAAGACCCGCGACGTTCGCATCGCTGCGGCGCCTAGACGGCGACGGCGGCGCGCTCGGGCGCCAGCCCGGCCTCGATCGCGGCGAGCGTGTCCCGCCGGACGATCGCCTCCTGCTCGGGCGTGAGCGGGACGCGCGGCGGGCGGCACGGGCCGCCGTACCGGCCGACGAGGTCCATCGAGAGCTTGATCGCCTGGACGAACTCGGTCTTGCTGTCCCAGCGCAGGAGCGGGTGGAGCTGGCGGTAGAGCGGCATCGCGGTCGCGAGGTCCCCCGCCGTGGCCGCGTCCCACAGCCGGCGGCACGCCTGGGGGAACGCGTTCGGGTAGCCCGAGATCCAGCCCGGGGAGCCGGCGATCGCGAGCTCGAGCGTGACGTCGTCCGAGCCGCACAGGACGTCGAGCCCGGGGGCGAGCTCGTTGATCTGGTAGAGGCGCCGGACGTCGCCCGAGAACTCCTTGACCGCGACGATGAGGCCCTCGGCGTACAGCTCGGCGAGGAGCTCCGGGACGA
This sequence comes from uncultured Chloroflexia bacterium, assembly GCA_963768035.1. Taxonomy (GTDB): domain Bacteria; phylum Chloroflexota; class Limnocylindria; order Limnocylindrales; family CSP1-4; genus CAIXZV01. The sequence continues at coordinate 120,259 of CAVYGJ010000002.1, read as the reverse complement.
GGTCGACCTTCGTGTCGAACGGGTTGTTGTAGGCGACGACGGGGAGCCCGGCCTTCGCGACCTCGCGGTAGTGGCCGACGACCGCCCGGGGGTCCGCGCGGTACGAGTTCGGCGGGAGGAGCATCACGCACTGGGCGCCGGCCTCGGCGGCCTGCTCGGCCCATCGGCGTGCCTCGTCTGCGCCGTAGGCGGCGACGCCCGGCATCACGACGAAGCCGTCCGGCGACGCCGCGACGGCGGTCTCCACGACGCGGGCGCGATCCTCGCGGCTGAGCGTCTGGTACTCGCCGAGGCTGCCGTTCGGGACGACGCCGTGGCAGCCGTTCTCGGCGAGCCAGGCGACGTGGGCCGCGTACTCGTCGAAGTCGGGCTGGAGCTCGCCCCGGCCATCGGGACGCATGGGCAGCGCCGTGGCGACGAGGATCCCGTGCCAGGGCTTCGACGGGGCGGTCATCGTGTCTGCTCCTCGGTCGTGTCGGTTGGTCATCGCGTCGTCTGTGCAATGTTACATGGCACTATCGGTGCGGACAAGGCCCCAGTTCACTCGCCCGGCGGCTCGGTCAGGCCGGCGATGACGGACAGCGGCACCGGTTGGGCGATCGGGCGCGAGGCGGTACGCGGCGAGGTCGGCGGCGGTCACGGCGCGGCCGCCCGAGGACGCGACGATGCACGCCGTCGCGTAGCCGCAGACGCGGCCCTGGCAGAGGCCCATCCCCGGGCGTGCGAGCAGCTTCACCGTGCGCGCGTCCGCGGCGCCGAGGTCCGCGATCGCGTCGCCGATCCGGCCCGCGGTCACCTCCTCGCAGCGGCACACGACGGTCTCGGGCGTGAGCCAGTCCTGCCAGCCCGGCGGGACCGCGAATGCCTCGTGCATCGCCTTCGCGAACGCCCGACCCGACGACCGCCGCCGCTTCGCCGATCCGGACACTGCGGACGCCCGGCCCGTGTCGCCGCAGCGGCCGAGGCGCCCGCGATCTCGCCTTCCGCGACCGCCAGGTCCGCGCCGCCGACGCCACATGCCTCGCCCGCGACGAAGACGCCATCGACCGTGCTCGCCTGCGCGTCGTCGACGCGCACGACGAGGCTCCCATCCGCGTCGAGGACCATCTCGCAGCCCAGCTGGACCGGCAGCTCGGTCTGCGGCGTGAACCCGTAGCCGACCGCCACGGCGTCGCACTCGATCGTGCGCTCCGACCCCGGCACGACCCTCCAGCCCGCATCGAGCGCGGCGACCCGCACGCCCGTCACGTGCGTCTCGCCCAGCGCCTCGATCACCGTGGTCCGCATCCGGTACGGCACCCCGTGCCGGCGCAGGACGCGCAGGTAGCCGGCCCCTTCGATGAGCTTCGAGACGCTGCGGAGCGTCGTGAGCGGGTGTCGGGCGAACGCGGTCGGCCGCCCGGCCTCGAACACGCCGACGACCGTCGCACCGGCCTCGGCCAGCCCCGTCGCGACGGGAAGCAGGAACGGGCCGGTCCCGGCGACCGCGACCCTCGAGCCCACCAGCACGCCGTTGCCCTTGAGCAGCGCCTGGGCGGCGCCCGCCGTGTAGACCCCGGGCAACGTCCAGCCCGGGAACGGGAGCTGCCGGTCGTAGGCGCCGGTCGCGACGACGAGGGTCCGCGATCGCACGACGACGCCGGCACCGTCCGCGAGCGCGTGGATCGCGAAGCCGTCGGCCGTCCGCTCGACGTGCCAGACCTGGGTGCCGGCGAACGATGTCAGCGACCCCGCGGCACGAGCCGCGTCGACCCCCGCCCGCAGCGCCAGGAACGCCGGCCAGGCGTGGTGACGCGCGCCGTCGTCGCCGTCACGGTGACGCCAGTACTGCCCGCCCGGCCTCGGCGCCATGTCGACGAGCGCGACGGGGCGCCGGCCGCGACCGCCGCTGCCCGCGGCGGCGAGCCCGGCCGGCCCGGCGCCGATGACGGCGACATCGAACGGCCCGACGCCCTCAGACGGCGTCATCGGCGTGCCCCGTTCCGTCCTGGGTCGTGACCACGTCGCCGGGCCGGGCGGCCTCGAGACACGCCCGCACGTTCGGGCGCCCGTTCACCGTCGCGAGGCAGTCGAAGCACACGCCGATCCCGCAGAACGCGCCCCGCGGCGCGCCGCCCGACCGCGTCGTCCGCCACGAGCGACGGCCCGCGGCGATGAGCGCGGCGGCGACCGTCTGGCCCTCCTCGACCGGGAGCTCCTGGCCGTCGAACGTGATCGTGAACCGCTCGCGCGCGCCGTCGGTCACGCGGACACCGCCGCGTCGTCCGCGAAGCGGTCCGGTCGGAACGGCGCGAGGTCGAGGTCCGTCGGCCGGCCGGTGACGTGCTGCGCGAGGAGGTGTGCCGTCGCCGCCGCCAGCCCGATCCCTGCCCCTTCGTGGCCGCAGGCGTGGATCAGCCCCGGCGCCCGCGGATCCTCCCCGATGACCGGGAGATGGTCCGGGCAGTACGGCCGGAACCCGAGGTACGTGCGGAGCAGCGACACGTCCGCGAGGAACGGGAACAGGCCGATCGCCTGGGCCGCGAGCCGCCGCACCACCTCGAGCGACATCGTCCGGTCGAAGCCCACGCGTTCCCGGCTCGCGCCGATGAGCACCGTCCCGCCGCGCGTCCCCTCGATGACGACCGAGGTCTGGAGGTCCGCGTCCGAGGAGGCGACGTTGGCGACGTACTCGGCGGTGTAGACCTTGTGGCGCACGACACGCGGCAGCGGCTCCGTCACGAGGATGAACCCGCGACGCGGGAGGATCGGCAGCGGCGTCCCGGCAAGCGCCGCGACCTCGCCGGCCCACGTGCCCGCGGCGTTGACGACCCACGGCGCGCGCAGCTCGGGGGTCGTTGCGCTGTCGGTGCGGACGCCGTGACCGCTCCGCCCCCGTCCCGGATGAACCCGGTGACCGCCGTGCCCGCGTGGACCTCGGCGCCCGCGGACCGGGCACGCCGGAGGAGGCTCGCCGTGGCGAGCATCGGCTGGACCTGCGCGTCCTGCGGGTACCACGCGCCGCCGGCGACGTCGCGGGTCAGGTTCGGCTCGAGCTCGAACAGGCCGGCCGCATCGACGTCGTCGACGACCACGCCGGCGGCCCGCTGGTGCGCGGTCAGCCGCGCGAGCGCCGCGGCGGTGTCGGGACCACGGGCCACGACCACGCCACCCTTGGGCTCGTACTCGAGCGGCGCCTCGCCCAGGTCGTCCGCGAGCTCGCGCCACAGCCGGGCGGACAGGAGCGCGAGCTCGAGCTCCGGCCCCGGCTCCTTGTCGCTGACGAGGATGTTGCCCTCGCCCCCGCTCGTCGTGCCACCGGCGATCGCGCCGCGCTCGACGACGACGACCCGCAGCCCCGCCCGCGTGAAGGCATCCGCGCATGCGGCACCGACGATCCCTGCGCCGATGACGATGACGTCCGGGGTGGGGCTGATCACGGGAGTATCATGTCACACTGTACAGACGCATCCGGGCCTGTGCCCCCGCCCCGAGGAGATCCGCCACCCATGGTCGCCGCCGTCCGCTCCATCGACCCGCGCACCGGCCAGGCGGTCGAGGACGTCGCCCCCGAGAGCACCCCCGACGACGTCGATGCCGCCGTCCGAGCGGCCGTCGCGGCCGCGCCGGGGCTGGCCGCGCTCGGGATCGAGGGTCGCGCGCGCCTCCTCGAGGCGATGGCCGACGCGCTCGACGAGGACCGCGACGCGCTCGTCGACCTGGCCGATCGCGAGACAGCGCTGGGCAGGCCACGGCTGCCCGGCGAGCTCAACCGCACGATCTACCAGCTGCGGTTCTTCGCGGGCGTGATCCGGGACGGCGCGCATCTCGAGATCATCATCGATCCGGCCCACGACTCGCCGATGGGGCCGCTCGCGGACGTCCGGCGGCTGCTCGTGCCGGTCGGGCCGATCGCGATGTTCGGGGCGTCCAACTTCCCGTTCGCGTTCTCGGTCGCGGGCGGCGACACCGCCGCGGCGATCGCGGCCGGCTGTCCGGTCGTCGCCAAGGCGCACAGCTCGCACCCCGCGCTGTCGGTTGCCGTGCACGCGGCGCTGGTGCGCGCGGCCGGCAGGGTCGGCGCCCCCGAGGGCGTCGATCGGCCTCGTCTTCGGTCGCGGCCGCGGGCGAGGCGCTCGTTCGCCACCCGGGCATCCGGGCCGTCGCGTTCACCGGGTCCACGGCTGGCGGCCGGGCCCTGTTCGACATCGCCTCCGCCCGGCCCGACCCGATCCCCTTCTACGGCGAGCTCGGGTCGCTCAACCCGCTCACGGTCACGCCGGCCGCCGCGGCGGAGCGCGCCGTGGAGATCGCCGAGGGCTGGGTCGGGTCGTTCACCCTCGGCACGGGGCAGTTCTGCACGAAGCCGGGGCTCGCGCTCGTCCCCGACGGACCCGACGGCGACGCCTTCCGCGATGCCGCGCTGGCGAAGGCCGCCACGATCGCGGCGACGCCGATGCTCAACGGCTCCATGCAGCGCGCGTACGAGGCCGGGACGGCGCGGATGGGCGAGGTCGCGGGCGCGTCCGTCCACGCGGGCGACGCCTCGGACGCCGCAGGGCTTCGCCGTCGCGCCGACCCTCGTCGAGACGACAACCGCCGCACTCCACGCGGACGGCTCGCCGCTGCTCGAGGAGTGCTTCGGGCCGGTGGGCGTGCTCGCGCGCTACCGCGACGAGGCGGACCTGCTGGACACGCTCGGGCGGATGGAGGGCTCGCTCACGGCGAGCCGTCCACGTGGGCGCGGACGAGACGGCGCTCCCGGCGAAGGTGCTGGCCGCCGCGCAGCAGTTCGCCGGTCGCGTGCTCGTCAACGGCTACCCGACCGGCGTCGCCGTCAACTGGTCGATGATGCACGGCGGCCCGTGGCCGGCCTCCACGAACGCCGGGCACACGAGCGTCGGCGCGACGTCGATCCGCCGCTTCCTCCGCCCGGTCGCGTTCCAGAACGTGCCCGACGCGCTGCTCCCCGACGAGCTCCGAGACGCGAACCCGCTCGACCTGCCGAGGCGGACCGTCGCGCACTGACGCCGACCGGCCGCTGGGTGCCCGCTCAGTCGACGGCGTAGCGGGTCAGGATCACGCCCGTCGTCGTGGTCTGGGTGTCCAGGAGTCGCAACGGGCGCATGTCCGGCGACTCGCCGAACAGGCGCTTGCCGCTCCCGATGACCAGTGGGTGGACGAACAGGTGGAGCTCGTCGATGAGCCCGGCATCGAGCAGCGACCGGACGAGGACGCCGCTGCCCAGGATCGTGATCGTGCCGCCCGGCGAGTCCTTGAGCGCCCGGACCGCCTCGATGCGCGTCGCCGTCGAGCAGCACCGCGCCCTCCCACTCGAGCGTGGGGTGTGACCGCGACGCGACGTACTTCGGCAGCCGGTTGAGGTGCGCGGCCATCGGGTTCTCGTCGGGCTGCGTCGGCCAGAACGCGACCATCTTCTCGTAGGTCCTGCGCCCGAACAGGTACGCGTCGACCGTCTCCATCCCCTTGGCCGCCCACTCGCCCAGGACCTGGTCGCCGTAGGGCGCCGACCAGCCGCCATGTCGGAACCCGCCCTCGGTGTCCTCGGTCGGGCTGCCGAGGGACTGCATCACCCCGTCGAGCGACAGGAACTCGATTGCGATGAGGGGGCGCACGGCGATCTCCCATGTCGTGGTTGGGCTGGCGGATGACCCGCAGGCCGCCGCCGCCCACCCTACCGCCGGTCATCCCGCCGACGTTCAGTCCGCTCGGCGCACGTCCAGGTCCGTGTCGCCGCCCCATGCCCGGATCCGCGTCGCGGTGGCCCGGATGAGGACGACCTCGGGGTCGTCGGGACCATTCTCGAACCAGCGGCGGAGCTCCTCGAACCAGCGCTCTCGCTTGTGGTTCGCATCGTCGTCGATCGCCGCCTCGGCATCGATCGCGATCCAGGTCCCGCGCTCCGTCGCGATGTACCCGAGCGCGACCGTCGGGTCCGTCTCGATCTCGCGAACCACTGCGCTCGCGCGACGGGCGAAGAACCAGGTGTCGCCGTCGTACTCGACCTGGGCGTTGTTGGACATCGGGCGCGAGGCGATGCCGTCGTCGGTGCGCGTCGAGAGCATGCAGATGTCGAGCTCGCGCATGCGCTCGGCGACGGCTGCGAGGTCGTCTGGGCGGAACGTGCCGGTCTGTGCCATCGGGTCTCCTTGGGGGGTCACCGCATGTTCGCGGGAGGCCCGTGGCCCGGATCACCGTTCCGCGTTGCAGGCGCGTGTCAGCCGCGTGACAGCCGTCGGCCCAGCCGTGCCCGGTTCAGGCTTCGCCGGGGTCGAGCCGGAGCATGACCTCGCCGAGCGCGACGGCGTCGAACCGGCACTCGGCTGCCGGGTGGAGCGTGAGCACGTCGGCGGCCATCAGCGGGCCTCCCGGAGCACGGAACACGCGGCCGCGAGGTCGCGGACGCCCGCCCAGTCCCCTGCCGAGAGCCGGTCCGCGGGGACCATCCAGCTGCCGCCGACGGCGACGACGTCAGGGATCGCGAGGTATCCGGGCGCCGTGTCGAGGCCGATCCCGCCCGTCGGCACGAAGGACACGCCCGTCCCGAGCGCCGCGAGCGCCTTCACCATCGCCGGGCCGCCGATCACCGACGCCGGGAACAGCTTCACCGTCCGACAGCCGAGGGCGATGGCGCGGTAGAGCTCGGTCGGGGTGGCGATGCCCGGGAGCGAGAGCACGCCGCGGCGGGCGCAGACGACGACGACCTCGTCCACGAGCCCGGGCGACACGACGAAGCGCGCACCGGCGTCGATCGCCGCCTCGCAGGCCTCGGCCGTGGTCACCGTCCCGGCTCCGACGAGCGCGTCCGGCACCCCCGCCGCCGCAGCCCGGAGCGCCTCCATCCCCGCGGCGGTCCGGAGGGTGATCTCGACGACCGTGAGACCGCCCTCGACGAGTGCGCGCGTCATCGGCACGGCGGACGTGGCGTCGTTGATCGTGACCACTGGGACCACGCGAACGGCGCGCAGCTGACCGAGGACGGCATCGATGTCGGGGGCTGTCGTTGCCATGCCCCGATTGTGCGTCGTGTCCCAGCCGAGCGTGTAGCATGACCGCGCCATGAGCATTCTCGACTCCGGGCGCGTGCTCCGCGCCTGGACCGTCTCCATCTCGAACAAGACAGGCTGATCGGCCCCTTCCCTCACCAGCGTCGAGTGGAAGGGGCGAGCACATGACGCGTGCTGCAGCACACCGCGGATGTCGCGGTGCGCGCCGCGTCGCTCGCCGTGAGTTCGAAGGAGCGTGGCGTCATGCCGATGCCGCATCGCACGTTCGCCCAGGTCGCCAAGCGGCGGCTCGTGGGCAAGGAGGGCCGGGAGCGCGTCCGCGAGGTACGGGCCCTGCTCGCCGAGCTGCCGGACTACCGCAACGGGCCGTACGCGGACCTGCGCAAGGCCCTGCTTGCCGAGATCGAGGACACCCGCGTCCGAGCCGGCGCCGTCCAGCGCGACTCGATCGCGGTCCGTCGCGAGGGCGCGGCGCAGATCGCGCTCGTCGGGCCGCCCAACGTGGGCAAGTCGACGGTCCTCCAGGCGCTGTCCGCCATCCAGATCAGGACCGGCGACTTCGCGTTCACGACGCTCCGGCCGGTGCCCGCGCTCACCAGGATCGGCGGCGTGCTCGTCCAGCTCGTGGAGATCCCCGGGCTGATCGGCGGCGCGACCGATGACCGGGGCGGCGGCCGGGCGCTGCTCGGCGTCCTCCGCTCCGCGGACGCGATCGTCTGGTGCGGCCGAGCCGGCTCGCCGCCCGCGCTCCTGGGCGAGGTCATGGACGAGGTCTCGCTCGCCGGCATCGAGGCGCCGTCGTTCATCGCCGTGACCCGGGCCGACGAGGTGGACGGCGACCCGTGCGCGCCGTATCGCGCAGCGTTCCCGGCGCTCGACGTCCTGGGCGTCTCCGTCCTCGACGAGGCGGCGCTCGACGCGCTGCGCGAAGCCGTGTGGTCGCTCACCGGGCTCATCCGGGTCCGGCTTCGGCACGCCGGCAGCGTGGACGAGGAGCCCATCGCGATCCCGCCCGGGTCGACCGTGGCCGACGTCGCGGACCGCGTCCACCACGAGCTGGGCGCCGAGGCCATCGGCGCGCGGGTGTGGGGACCGTCGTCGCGCTTCGACGGGCAGCGCGTGGGACGCGAGCACGAGGTCCTCGACGGCGACGTCGTCGAGATCCTCCGCTGAGCCCGGGGGCAGCAGAACCGCATCGGGCGTACAGTGGTTGCGCAGACAATTATCTCCGCGCCGAGGACAACGAATATGGAGGCTGCTGACACCGGGTTGCTCGTCCTGCGGCTCGTGACGGGGCTCCTGTTCGCCGTCCACGGGGCGCAGAAGACGTTCGGGCTGTGGGGCGGCCAGGGGCTGCGCGGCTGGCAGGGCACCATCGAGCGCCTGGGCTACCGGCCCGGGTACCCGACCGCGGTGCTCACGGCGCTCGCCGAGCTCGTCGGCGGGCTGCTCATCGCCGTCGGCCTGCTGACGCCACTGGCGGGCCTGCTCGTCGTCGGCCAGAGCGTCGTCATCGTGTTCGGCGTCCACTGGAAGCGCGGCTTCTTCAACCGCGACAACGGGTTCGAGTTCCCGCTCGTCCTGGGCGCCGGGTTTCTCGCGATCCTGCTAGCCGGACCGGGTGCCTTCAGCGTTGATGCGGTCATCGGGCTGCTTCCCTCGGACGAGGTCCGAATCGGCCTCGCCCTCCTGGCGCTGGCGGGTGGCGCCGTGATGCTCGCGGTCCCGCGCCTGCTGCGGTCCTCGCAACCCGCCGCGTAGCCCGCGGGGCGAGAATGCCCCGGTGACCACCGCGCAACCGCTCCGGGTCCTCGCCGCAGACTGTGCGCAGTGCGTCGGGCTGTGCTGCGTCGCGCCGGCGTTCGCGGCATCGGTGGACTTCGCTTTCGACAAGCCGGCCGGCGACCCGTGCCCCAACCTCGAGGCCGACAACCGCTGTGGGATCCACGCGCGGCTCCGCGAGTCGGGGTTTCCCGGTTGCGTGGTGTTCGACTGCTTCGGCGCCGGGCAGCGCGTGACCCAGGAGCTGCTTCCCGGCACCGATTGGAGGACCGGCGAGGCCGACGCCACGGCGATGTTCACGGCGTTCACGGTCGCGTGGCCGCTCCACGAGCTGCTGTTCTACCTCCGTGCGGCGGCCGCCTTGCCCATCGCGGCGCCGCTCCGCGCTGCGCTCGAGGCCGCCTATGACGCGACCGACGCGCTCGCGGCCCGGTCCGCGATCGACGCCACCCCGCCCGACGTGAACGCGCACCGTGCGCGCGTCAACGACCTCCTGCGCGAGGCGAGCGCGCTCACGCGTGCACGGTACGCGGGGACGTCGCTCGATCGTCGCGGCGCGGACCTGATCGGGGCGGACCTGCGCACCGCCGACCTGCGGGGCGCGGACTTGCGTGGCGCTGATCTCATCGGCGCCGACCTCCGTGGCGCCGACCTCGACCTCGCGGACGTCACCGGCGCAGACCTGCGGGGATGCGACGTGCGGGGTGCAAACCTCTCGGCCGCCCTGTTCCTGACCGCCTCCCAGCTCCGCGCGGCGCGGGGCGACGCGCGGACGGCCATCCCCGTGGGCATGGAGCGCCCGTCGCACTGGGGCTGACCGCTGTGCGCGGGCTGTGAATGTCCTTGGCGTTTGCCCGGCTGGCCGCGTTCCTCATCCGGCTCTCAGGCGCTCGTTCAGACGATCCTCCTGCCGCCGCGGGCCCTCCCGGGTCCGTCACCGGCCACGCAGGAGATCGGCCATGCACCCCGATTCCGATACCCCGCAGCAGGCGCCGCCCGGCGACAGGCTCCTCGCCGGCGCCCGGCGCACCATCGCGATGGGGGCGCTCGCCGCGGCGCTCCTCGTCGTCGGTGGCTCGGCGGTCGCGCTCGCAGCCGACCCGGCCGCCTCGCCCGACCCGTCCGCCACGGCCCAGCCCGCCGACGGCGGGACGACGACGCCCGACGCCGGCACGACGTCGCCAGGGACCACCCCACCGGGCGCCGGCCACCATGGCCGCGGCGACTGCCCGCCGAAGGACGGCTCCGGCACTGGGACCGCGCCATCGTCGGGCACGACCCCGTCGCCGGGAACGACGACCACGTCGCCGAGCGTCGACACCTCGGACGTCTAGGCGGCACCAAGCCCCGGCCGTCGAACCCGGCGGCCGGGGCTCCATTCGACGCGTGCGCTCGCTACATCAGCGGGATCGTCTCCGAGACGACGACCACCGCGCCACCCTGGAGGACCGGGCAGCCCTTCGAGAGGGCGACGGCGGCGTCGAGCGAGTCCGCCTTGAGGACCGTGTAGCCGCTCGGGGCGGACGTGGCGTCCATGACCGAGCCGTCGGGAGAGATCGCCTTGGCGTGCGAGATCGGGTTGCCCCCGTCGACGAGCGCGTCGCCGAGCGTCCCGAACCACGAGTTCCATGCGCCCATGGCGGCGTCCTGGGCTTCCTTGCCCTCGGGCATCGAGCCGCCGTGGAACGTGAGCAGGTAGTTGCCCATTGCGTGCACCTCCGTGTGGCGCGACCGTCGTGTCGTCGCCGTCCCCGGACGGCTCGTGCCGCCCTTGCACGATCACGACGAACGGGCACGCCACCGATCGACAGGCCTGTGACGAGATCCGTGTACGGTTTCCGCATCGCGCGACGCGAGCTGGAGGACGCCGTGACCGACCTGCCCCCGGACCTCTCGATCGAGACCGTCTGGCTCGTCGAGGTGCCGTACACGCCGGACGCACCGACGCTTCGACCGCCGCATCGCCCCGTCCATCTCGGCCGGATCGCGAGCCTGATCCGCGACGGCACCGTGATCGAGGCCGGCGGGTGCGCCGACTGGAGCAAGGCGGTCCTGCTCCTCCGCGCCCCGAGCGAGGCGGACGCCATCGCCCTGGTCGAGGACGACGTCTACACGCGCGAGGGCGTGTGGCACAACCCGACCGCCACCCCGTTCGGGCGCGTCGTGCCCGCGGACGCGCCGGTGATCGGCGGATGACCGCGTCGCCGCGCCTCATCGACCGCCGCACCTTCGTCACGGACCTCGGCCGCGGCGCCTTCGCCGTGACGATCCTGGGCATCGCGGCGTGCGCGCCGGCGACGCGGTCGGCCGGTGCATCGGCATCGGCCACGCCCGACGGCGCGACGTCCCCGCCAGAGAACGGGTCCTCCCCGCCGGGTTCGGCATCCGCGTCGGCGTCGGCAGCGAGCGGCGGCGCGCTCACCTGGAGCCGCGTGAACCTCGGGTTCGTGTCCGCGTACCTCCTCGTCCGCGGCGGCGAGGCGGCCCTCGTGGACACGGGCGTCGAGAACAGCGCCGACGCAATCGGGGCGGCGCTCGGCGCGCTGTCGCTCGGGTGGGCGGCCGTCGGGCACGTGATCCTCACCCACAAGCACGGTGACCACGCCGGCAGCGCCGGGGTCGTCCTCGAGCGGGCGCCGGACGCCATGGCGTACGCGGGGGCGGAGGACATCGGAGACATCACCGTCCCGCGGGCCCTGACCCCGGTCCAGGACGGCGATCACGTCTTCGACCTCGAGATCGTGACGACGCCCGGGCACACGGCGGGCAGCATCAGCGTCCTCGACCCCGCGGGCAGCGTCCTCGTCGCGGGCGACGCCCTCCGCGTGACGGGCGGCCGACCGGCCTACCCGGACGGCCAGTTCACCGAGGACATGGAGGGCGCCAGGGCGTCGGTCGCGAAGCTCGCCGCGCTCGCCTTCGACACGCTCCTCGTGGGACATGGCGATCCGATCGAGGGCGGCGCGGCGGCGGCCGTCGCGGCACTCGCGGCGGGCGGGTGACGGACTGCAACGCGCGCGAGACGGCCGACCCGTGATTCGCGATGCCTGCGGGCATCCCCGTCGCCTATTGTTGGTCTTGCCCGAAGGGGCCTCGAACATCTAGTGATCCGTCGTCGTTTACGGTGTCGGAGCAGCTAGTGATCTGGGTTCCTTCGGGCGTTTTCGTGTGCGGCGAAGGCAACCGTTCGCTACCGTCTCGGTCGATGCGCATCCTCCGAGGGTCCCTGTCAGCAGCGCTGGTCGCGGCGCTCGTCGTCGGCTGCGGCTCGAGCACGGCCTCGCCGACCCTCCGACCCGAGTTCGCCTGGTCGCGCGCCGCCATCGAGCTCCCATCGGACGTCGTTGATCTCGCCCCGGGCAGCAGCGGCGGGATGATCTGCTCGCCGTGCCACGCGGAGCAGGCGAGCCTCATGACCGGGGTCGCATCCACCGCGGGCGGGTTGCTGGCGGTCGGCCTGCAGCTCCCACCGTCGAGCACGATCGCCTATCGGTCGACCGACGGGCGGGCATGGGCGCCCGAGCCCGGGTTCCCCGCAGACACGGACACGGCCGCGCTCGCCGTGGCGGCTGACGCGGAGCGCGAGGTCGTCGTCGGCCGGCGCGGCACGGCCGGGGCGGCGTGGGTGAAGCCGTCCGGGACCGGCGCATGGCAGGCGGCGGCGGCCGGCCCGTCGTTCGATGCCCCGGCCGGTGGAACCGCCGAGCTGCGGACTGTCACGACCTGGCACGACCTCATCGTGGCTGCCGGGAGCCGCGACACCGACGCGGACACGCGGTCGGCAGGCGGCCTGGACATCGTCGGACGGGCTCGCATGGGTCCTCGTCGGCGAAACGGAGGCGTTCGATGGCGCGGCCGCGTACGGGGTCGCTGGCTCGGACGACCGCCTCGTCGTGGTCGGGGAGGCGACCGGGGAGCCGGCCGGACACGCCGTCGCCTGGATCTCGGACGACGGGACCGCGTGGAGGCGGATCGATACGCCGGCCTTCGAGCAGGGCACGATGCGGGCGGTGGCCTGGACCGGGACCTCGTTCATCGCGGTGGGGTACGCCACGGCGGACGATCGGGCGATGGCGTGGACCTCGCCGGACGGCGAGACGTGGACGGCCCAGCCGACGTCGCCCTCGCTGGAGAACCACGGCAAGGCGATCCGGCTGCTCGCCATTGCCGCGGGCGACGGGACCCTCCTCGGCGCGGGCTGGAAGTCGGACGCGGGCAACGGGTCGGGTGTCGTGTGGACGTCGGCGGACGGGGTCGCCTGGGAGCGGCTCCCCGACCAGGTCAGCATGTCGGGCGCGAGCCTGGCGGGCGCCACGCTCGCGGCCAGCCTGCCAGTGGTCGTCGGGACGAGCGGCTATCCCGACAACGACCAGGCGAGCGCCTGGTTCGAGGAGCCCTGACCTTGCAGTTTTCCCGGGGTACTCCTCAACGGGCCCGGCCCGCGCTACAGTGCGCGGCGTCAACTACCCTCCGGGGGCAGGTCGAGGGGCCGCCGAGATGCCGTACAGCAGCATCACGACGCAGGGAATCGTCCTGCTTGTGCTTTCCGCCAACTGACCGCGCGCTGCGCCGGAAGGCGACCGAGACGCTCGAGACGCTCGACGAGCGGGCACCGCGCGTCCTCGAGTCCAGCCTCCGGCCGTTCTACCCGCGGGTCGTCGTCCGCGAGCGAGCCGACGTCGCCGGGTTCGGTGATCGGGGCTGGTACGTCTATCGGGACGGACGGGTCAGCCCGTTCGGCGACGATCGCTGGTGGACGCAGCCTGGCGCGGCGCGCCTCGTGATCGCGGCGGACGGCGCGTACGTCGATGCGACCGACGCCGCACTCGAGCTCCTGGGCATCACGCGGGAGGAGCTCGTGGAGGCGCGAGCCGGTGACTTCACGTCGCCGGAGAACCGCGAGAACGTCCCATGGCTGCAGCAGCTGCTGCACGACACGGGCGAGGTGCACTCCACCTCGCTCATGCGCCGCCGGACCGGCGAGGACTTCGACATCGAGTACCACCTGGAGACAGACCCGGCCGTTCCCGGCCAGTGGATCTCCTGGTTCCGCGAGCTCCCGGCCCGGGAGTAGGCTCCGGCTCAGGCGCCGGGTGCGGGTTCGGGCGCGTAGAACGCGTACGTTCCTGCCACCGCCTGCGCGACCGCGTCGGGATCTGCCCCCGCCGCCAGGTGGGCGGCACCCCAGGCGTCGCTGCTCTGGCGATAGAACTCGCGGCCCTCGGCCGACGCAGCCCATGCGCCCGGATCGCTGATGCTGCCGCCCTGGAGGTGGAGCGAGAGCCCGAGGGCCGCCCCGTCCCAGCCGACGCCCACGGCGCCCGGCCCGTACGCCGTCCAGAACTCCTCGGGCACGATCGCGGTGTGCTCGAGCTCGAGCCGGGTCGTGTCGCCGTCGGCGGCCGCGAGTCGCAGCTCGAGGATCGAGGGGTCGGCCGTCGGATCGCCGAACACCCAGGTCACCTGCAGCCGGTTCGGCCGCTCGCACGCGAGGATCGTGCCGCCCGCGTTGCCCTCGAACTGGTAGGAGCCGCCGAGGCGGAGGTCGCCGCTGATCGGCAGGAACCAGCGCGTGATCCGCTCCGGGTTGGTGACGGCGTCCCAGACGTCGTCGACCGGGGCGTCGTAGGTGCGCTCGAAGCGGACGACGTGGGCCTCGCCGCCGGGCGTCGTCGCCTCCCCCACTCCGCGGTGGATGGCCTGGATCTCTCGGGCGATGTCGATCATCGGGGTCACGCTCCCTTCGTCGTGTCGGTGGCGTCGCTGGTGGCGGCGAGGCGACGCTCGCGCTTGCCGCGCGCGAGCTCGGTCGCGAGCGAGTCGAGGCGCTGGTCCCAGAACCGCCGGAAGTGGTCGAGCCAGTCGTCGAGCTCGCGCATGGGTGCCGCGTCGACGGCGTACAGCCGGCGGGTGCCTTCGGGCCGGACCGTCGCAAACCCGGTGTCGCGCAGGACCTTGAGATGCTGCGAGACCGCCGGCTGCGAGATGCCGAACTCCGCCTGGACGATCTCCGCGAGCGCGCCGGACGGGCGCTCGCCCTCGGCGAGCAGCTCGAGGATCCGGCGGCGGACGGGGTCACCCAGGACGTCGAAGGCGTGCATCGTTGGGCAACAATACAAGTCACGACTTATATAAGTCAAGACCGGTATTCCATGGCGATCGAACGAGCGTGCGCGGTGTGAGCAACATCGTGCTGGACGCGCTCGCTACGATGTGGGCCGTGATGTGCCGGCGTTCGTCGGCGAAATGCGCAGACCTGTTGGCGCGACGTCAGCCGCGTGACAGCGAAGGGAGTTGAATGAAGAACCCGCCCATCCTGGTCTCGGTCCTCGGATTCTTTGCGGCCCTGGCAGGCTTTGGCTTCCTGTTCTTCGGATTGCGAGTCATCGGGTTCGACTGGTTCGGCGCACTTGGCGAGCTCCCCCAGTTCGAGCATGTCGGGCTCTGGGGCTGGCTCGCGGTCGCGACCGGGATCTTCTGGCTCCTGGCGGCGCTCGGGCTCTGGGCGCTCCAGCCGTGGGCCCGGCTGTTCGTCCAGATCATGGCCGGCTTCGCGATCTTCGAGGCCGCCTTGGCGTTCTTCCAGTTCCCGGGCACGGGCATCGGCTTCGCGATGGCGATCATGCCGGCCCTGATCCTGTGGTACCTCAGCACGGACGACGTCAAGGTCGCGTTCGCGGAGAACGACCTTCCGGCGATCTGATCCCTCTTCCGCACCAGGTGACGACGCCGGCCGCGAGGCCGGCGTCGTTCGTTGTCCGGCTGGTGCTCGTCCCGGGGCGCGGGCCGGGTGCTCGTGCCCAGGCCGGTGCTCGATCAGCGATCGTTGGGATGCGCGCTGCATCGAGCTGCTCGCCTGACGAGCACAGACGCCACGCGCTCATCGCCGTGCTCGGTGGCCGCGCACCACGATGAGGCGCGCATCCGGATGACCGCCGAGCGATCACGCGGGGAGACTGCTCCTCAGTCGACGCGCCGCCCGGCAAGCTCGGTGACCCACTCGCGGAGCCTGGGCAGGTGCTCCGCGTAGTGCTCCGGGCCGGCCTTGTGGATCCACCACCGCGCGTCCGCGTCGGGCTCGACGAGCGCCGCCCAGCGGAGCAGCAGCATCGTCCTCGCCGAGTTGGCCTGGGTCCACGTGACCGTCCACGACTGGCCGTGCATCGCGTCCAGCAGCTGGGCGTTGATGGCGTCGATGTCGACCTCGTGGGGCCGATAGCTCCCGGCCACGATCCGCTCGAGCTGGAGGTGGGCCTCCGCCAGCCAGGCGCCGACGTGACCGACGACGTCCACGACCGACCAGTCCGGGTCCGTGAAGTACCCCGGAAGCAGTCGCTCCTCGGGCGTCAGGTCGTTGATGAGCGCGAGGAGCTCGTGCCAGCCGAGATGCTCCTCGTCGAGCGTCGCGAGACCGTCGTCCATGCGGCTAGGCTACGCGCTCGGCACGAGCCGGACGACGAGCGGTCAGCCCTTTCCCTTCGCCTTCGCCTTCGCCCCGGCCTGTGCGGCCTCCCAGTCGTGGCGGAACGTCTCGATCCCCGAGTCGGTCAGCGGGTGGTGGACCATCTGGGTCAGCACCTTGATCGGGAGCGTCGCGATGTGGGCGCCCGCGAGCGCGGCCTCCGTCACGTGGCGCGGGTGGCGGATCGAGGCGGCGAGGACCTCGGCATCGAGGTCGTACGTGTCGACGATCGTCACGAGCTCCCGCACGACGATCATGCCGTCCTCGTTGATGTCGTCGAGCCGGCCCACGAACGGCGACAGCAGCGACGCGCCCGCCTTTGCGGCGAGGAGGCCCTGGTTGGCGCTGAAGATCAGCGTGCAGTTGGTCTTGATCCCGTCCGCCTTCAGCTTCGCGATCGCCTCGAGGCCTTCCTCGCTCATCGGGATCTTCACGACGATGTTCGGGGCCAGGGTCGCGAAGTGCCGGCCCTCGCGGAGCATCCCGTCCACGTCCGCCGCGACCACCTCCGCGCTCACCGGCCCGGGCGTGATGGCGCAGATCTCGCGGAGGACGTCGTCGTAGCTGCCGCCGACCTTCGCGAACAGGGTCGGGTTGGTGGTCACCCCGTCCAGCACGCCCCAGCGCGCCGCGGTCCGGATGTCGTCGATTGCCGCCGTGTCCATGAAGATCTTCATTGCCCTGCTCCCTTGCCGGTCGTCTGCCCACCTGCCGACATGTCACCTGGTGGTACGTCATCCAGCCGATACCCGATCTCCCCGTGCGCGAGTGCGCCCGTAGCGTCTGCCGTCGCATCCTGCGCGCATGGCCAGCTACACGCTCAACGACGCGGCAATGGCCCATGCCCGGAAGCTCATCGCCGGCAGGCAGTACGTGCTCCGGAGCGACTGGGGCGAGGTCCAGCCGAGCGCCGAGGACGAGAACCGATTCCTCGAGCGCAACGACTGGGACGACTACGCGGCCTGGCACCTCGGGCTGACCGACGGCGCGAACGACGACACGAAGGCGCGCCACGCGTTCGTGTTCGGCGACTTCCGACGCATCCACCGATCCGCGATCATCGCCTGCCACTTCCGGGCGGCCGAGTGGCGGCACAAGGCGATCGAGCTCGCGGCCCACGAGCTGCTCCAGCTCCTCGACGAGCGAGCGGGCATCGGCCGCTGAGGCGTCGTCAGGCGGGTTCCGGCAGGCGTCCGATGACGGTGACCCAGGGCTGGACGAGCAGCTCGAAGGTCGATACCGGGATCAGCTCCCGGTAGCGCATCGCCATCCAGACGTTCCAGAGCGCGACGAGGCCGCGTCGACCCGGTGCGCCGTTGCGCTCGATCACCCCGGCTGCCTGCGTCTCCCCGGGCCGCGTCCGCGGCATCCAGTCGCCGAACCACGACGCCAGGCCCGAGCGCGCCTCCGGCCGATACGTCGCCCCGAGCTCGCCGCCACCCAGGATCCGTCCCACCGTGATCTCGAGGTCCGTGAACTCCTCGAGCATCACGTCCAGCTCGGGCCGCGGGATCCGGACGCCGCCGGTCCAGGCGAGCCCGAAGCCGCGCTCGACGTCGGGAGATGAGCCGGCCGCGAGCATCTCGCCGACGACGCGGCCGAGATGGAGGACGTCTGCGGGCTTGAGCCGCGCGACCCAGCCGAACACGACGTCCGGCCCGAGGCTCGCCCACTCGGACGGCGGCAGCGCGGCCGCCCGCGCCAGGAGCGCAGAGGCGACCGGGATCGGTGGAGGTCCGTCGCCGTCCTCGGGTTCCTCTGCCTCATCGGCCACGGGAGGAGGCTCCTCCGCGGCGGCGTCCACGGTGTCGCCGCTCGCTCGGTTGGCGATGAGCTCGAGCAGGACGCGCGCCTGATCGGGTCTGGCCAGTCCGAGCCTGATGCCGGCGGACAGCCAGCGGTCGTCGACCGTCTCGAGCTCCGCAGCCGGATCCCCGCCGGGCAGCCCCGCGAGCGCGTCACGCACGACGCCATCGAGCGCCCATGCGCCCTCCGTCTCATCGCCGTTGCCGGTCGTCATCCGTCCGCTCGTTCCCTCTCGTGCCTCGCTGCCGTCGAGCATAGGACGGGCGTAGGCTGTCGACATGGCCGGGCCGATCGGCATCGAGAGCCTCGACTTCCTGTACACGCCGAGCCGCGACGTCGCCGCCGACGTCGTCGACTTCACGACCGTGCTCGGCGGCCGCCTCGTGTTCGCGATCGAGGACGGCGGGATCCGGGTCGCGATGGTCGAGCTCGGCTCGGGACCTCCGTCCGTGCTGCTCACCGACCATGTCGAGGGCGAGCGGCCGATCCTCGTCTACCGCGTCACCGACCTTGCGGTGGCGGTCGCGGAGCTCGCACGGCGCGGCTGGACGCCCCATCGGTCGCTCGAGATCCCGCCCGGACCGTGCACGTCGTTCACCACGCCCAGCGGCCACCGGATCGCGCTGTACGAGCTGGTGCGGCCCGGCGTCCTCGAGCACTTCGAGGGCCGGCGCGACTTCTGAGGTCGGCTCCGGTCGACGAGAGAGCCCTCAGCGGCGCTCGGCCAGGTACGCCTCGAGGCACTCGATGATCAGGGCGTGGTCGTCCTGCTGCGGGAGCCCGGACACGATCGCGACACCGACCGGGCCCGTGCCCTCGACGATCAGCGGGACGCCGCCGCCGTGCGGGGCGTACTCGGGGAACTGCAGCGATGTCGCCTCGGCGAACGTCGTGCCCGCATCCTCGTGACGCGTTCGCTCGAACAGCGTGGCGTGCCCGAACCGCTCGACGACCTTTGCCTTCCCGGCCACGTACTTGTCGTTCTCGGCGTCGGTCCCCGTCCTCGCGGCCCGGAAGACGACCCTGGCCGCCATGCGGATCTCGATGGTGACCGCCAGGTCGCGGTCGACCGCCAGCTGGAGCAGCCGCAGCCCGATGTCGATCGCGTCGTTCTCGTCGAGCGACGGCAGGACGAGTCGCCGCTCCTGGTCGCGCAGCTCGTCAAGCGTCGGCCACGGGCCACCGGTCGTCATGGTTCGTCTCCCTTCGGGCTGGGTGCGGGCGCCAGGATGAGGCCGCGTGCCACGATCGCATCGAGCGCCGCCTCGGCGATGGCGGTCGGGTCGCGGTCATCCGTCGCGAGCTCCACCGGGTCGACGCTCCTGAACCGAGGGTAACGGTCCGCGGCCTGCTCCGTGAGGAAGGTCTCCGGGTCGGTGCCGTACCACGGGCGGTGCGGGCCGGCGGCGAAGCGGGCTGCGGCGACGGCTGGCGTAACCGCCAGGAAGACGACCACCACGCCAGCCGCCTGGAGCGCCACGCGACACGCCGCGACATCGATGACCGAGGCGGCCGGCGCGACGACCGCAGGCCCCGGCGCCGAGAGCGCGTCGAGGAGCTGGCGCGCCTCGAGCTCGTGCATCGCGTCCACGCCGATCTCGTCCCGCAGCGCCCTGACCGTGCGTCCCGTAGCGGCCTCGATCTCCGGGTCGGAATCCCGCAGCGGCCAGCCCAGGCGAGCGGCCAACGCGCGCCCGACCGTGGTCTTGCCGCTCCCCATGAGACCCACGATGACGACGTGGGTCACGGTGACGACGCCACGCTGCAGGTCCGGCATGGGGACAGCGTGCCCGATGCTGTCCACAGTTGTTGACAACCCGGACACATGCCGCGGGTCCGGGGACGGCACTATTGGACTGTCGGCACCGCCGGCCCGATGGACTGGTCCGGCACGCCGCCCCCATTGGAAGGGAGCGCCCCATGCCCGCCCCCCGCCGCCCCCACGCACGCCGATCCCCGGTGCTGCTGTCCGCCGTGTTCGTCGCCGCCTGGTCGGCCGTCGTCGCGGGACCGGCGCTGGCCGCCGGATCGGTGAGCCTCACGGCGCTCGACACCGCCTACATCGAGACCTTCGACGGGCTCGCGTTGTCTGGCACGGCGAGCACGGTGCCGACAGGCTGGGACTTCAGCGAGTCCGGCACGAATGCGAACACCACGTACACCGCCGGCACGGGCTCCGGCACCGCGGGTGACACCTACAGCTTCGGCGCCGCGTCGAGCGAGGATCGGGCCCTCGGCGGCCTGCGCAGCGGCACGCTCGTGCCGCTGATCGGCGTCCAGCTCACCAACGACACGGGCGCGACGATCGACTCGCTCGACATCTCATACATCGGCGAGCAGTGGCGACTCGGCCAGAACACGGCCGGTCGAGCCGCCGACCGGCTCGACGTCCAGCTGTCGACGGACGCGACCTCGCTCACGTCACCGAGGACCTGGGTCGACCAGAACGGCCTCGACTTCGCGAGTCCGGTCGTCGCCGGGACCGTGGGCGCGCTCAACGGCAACGTCTCGCCCAACCGGACGTCGCGCTCCCTCACGATCACCGGCCTGTCGATCGCCGACGGCGCCACGTTCTGGCTCCGCTGGACGGACATGGACCTCATCCCAGGCGCGGACGACGGCCTCGCCATCGACGACTTCTCGATCACCCCGCACGGCGCCGTCGTCGCCGACGATCCGCCGGCCGTCGCCTCGACCGTCCCGGCCGACGGGGCCACGGACTTCCCGATCGGCGCCAACCTGTCCGTCACGTTCAGCGAGCCGGTCACGGTCACCGACCCCTGGTTCTCGCTCGAGTGCAGCGTGACCGGCCCCGTCGCGGCGTCCGTCGGCGGCGGACCGACGACCTGGACCCTCGACCCGGCCGTGACGCTCACGGACGGCGAGACGTGCACCCTCACCATCGACAAGGACGCCGTCCACGACCAGGACGGCAACGATCCGCCCGACACGATGGTCGCGAGCTTCGTGGTCGGGTTCTCGGCCAACGACGCGTGCCTCGACGCCTACACCGCGGCGTACGACATCCAGGGCAGCGGCTCCGCCGCGGCCATCACGGGAACGGTCACGACGCAGGGCGTCGTCGTCGGTGACTTCGAGGGCACCGCGGCCAACTCGGGCTTCTTCCTCCAGGACCTCACCGGCGACGGCGATCCGGCCACGTCGGACGGCATCTTCGTGTTCACCGGCAGCTCGAACCTCGTGAGCGCCGGCCAGGTCGTGCGCGTCACGGGCTTCGCGCACGAGCGCTTCGACCAGACGACGCTCAACGGGTCGAGCAGCAACACCGCCGCCGTCCCGGCCGCGAACATCATCGGGTGCGGCACCGGGAGCGTCGCCGCCACGGACGTGACCCTGCCCTTCGACAGCCTTGGCTATCCCGAGCGGTACGAGGGGATGCTCGTCCGCTTCCCGCAGTCGCTCGTCATCGCCGAGTACTTCAACTTCGACCGCTTCGGCGAGATCGTCCTCGCGCAACCGCTCGACGGCGAGCCCCGCCCGTTCAGCGGGACGGCGATCGACGCCCCCGGCGCGGCCGCCAACGCGCGGACCGCCGCGAACGCCCGCAGCCGGATCACGCTCGACGACGCCCAGAGCGCGCAGAACCCGCCGGTCCTGCGGCATCCCAACGGCAACCCGTTCACGCTCGCCAACCGGTTCCGGGGCGGCGACCTCGTCGCGAACGCCACCGGCGTCATCGGCTTCGACTTCAGCCTGTACCGCATCTACCCGACCACCGGCGCCGACTACACGGCCGCGAACCCGCGGACCACGGCGCCCGAGCCCGTGGGCGGCACCGTCCGCGCGGCGGCGATGAACACGCTCAACTACTTCCTCACCCTCGACACGACGACGAACGACACCGGCCCGGGCCCGTGTGGTGGCAACGCCAACCTCGACTGCCGCGGCGCCGATGCCGACCAGCCGGCGGAGTTCACCCGGCAACGCGACAAGCTGCTCCAGGCCCTCGCCGGGCTCGACGCGGACGTCCTCGGGCTCAACGAGCTCGAGAACACGCCCGAGGTGGAGCCGCTGGCCGACATCGTGTCCGGCCTCCCGGGCTACGACTACATCGACACCGGCACCATCGGCACCGACGCCATCAAGGTCGGGCTGATCTACCGGCCGGCGGTCGTGACGCCGGTCGGCCCGTACGCGCTCCTGACCTCCGCGGTCGACCCGCGCTTCATCGACACCAAGAGCCGGCCGTCGCTCGCCCAGACGTTCGAGGTGAACGCCACGGGCGCGCGGTTCACGGTCGTCGTCAACCACCTCAAGAGCAAGGGCTCGGCGTGCGACGACGTCGGCG
This sequence comes from uncultured Chloroflexia bacterium, assembly GCA_963768035.1. Lineage (GTDB taxonomy): Bacteria > Chloroflexota > Limnocylindria > Limnocylindrales > CSP1-4 > CAIXZV01. The sequence goes on along the minus strand of CAVYGJ010000002.1, from coordinate 97,893 downwards.
ACCCCGACCTCGGCGACGGGCAGGGCAACTGCAGCCAGACCCGGCTGGCCGCCGCGCGGGCGCTCGTGGACTGGATCGAGAGCGATCCCACGGGCTCCGGCGACCGCGACGTCCTGATCATGGGCGACCTCAACAGCTATGCCCGTGAGCAGTCGATCTCGGCGATCAAGGCCGGCCCGGACGACACCGTCGGCACCGCCGACGACTACACGAACCTCATCGCCACCTTCGGTGGCCCGTACGCCTACTCGTACACGTTCGACGGGCAGGCGGGCTACCTCGACCACGCGCTGTCCACGGCGACGATGCTCGGCCAGACGACCGCCGCCGAGGACTGGCACATCAACAGCGACGAGCCCGACATCCTCGACTACGACACGTCGTTCAAGCCCCCGGCGCAGGACGCCCTCTACGAGCCGAACGCGTACCGGACGTCGGACCACGATCCGGTGATCGTCGGGCTCGACCCGATCGCGTACGAGTTCAGCGGGTTCCTCAGCCCCGTCGACAACGCGCCGGCGGTCAACTCGATGAAGGCCGGGGCCGCGATCCCGGTGCGGTTCAGCCTCGGCGGCGACTTCGGGCTCGACGTCCTCGCCGCGGGCTCCCCGACCTCCCAATCGATCAGCTGCGACGGCTCCGCGCCGGTCGACCCCGTCGAGCAGACGGTCAGCGCCGGCTCCTCCGGGCTCGGCTACGACCCCGCGTCCGACACCTACACCTACGTCTGGAAGACCAACAAGGCCTGGGCCGGGACCTGTCGTGAGCTCGTGCTCACGTTCGACGACGGCACCTTCCGCAGCCTCCTGTTCACGTTCACGAAGTAGCGATCGCGCACCGCGCGACGCTCAGGCGTGGGGGCCGACCGTCACCTGGCCGAGGACCAGGGTCGGCTCGGCCCCCACGATCCGCCCGATCAGCGCGACCTCGTCGTCGAGCTCGCGTCGCTGGTCCGTGCGCAACGGCACCAGCGTTTCCACCGTGATCACGAGCCGGCGGCCGGATCGCCGCTGGTGCCAGATGCCGCCGACGACGCCGTCGACGAGCAGGACCGGGTAGTTGCCGGCCTGGCCCGTGGGCGCCGCGCGTGCCGCGGCCGCGCCCGGGTAGAGCAGCTCGCGCGGCTGGCCCGCGACGACGAACGCGTCGAAGTACGGCAGCAGCCGGATCCCCGGGACGGGCGTCTCCGGCGCCGACGTGTCGCCGGCCAGGGTCCAGGCGGGCACGCCCTCGAGCTCGACGGGCTCCAGGTCGTCTGCCGCCTCGTCGAACAGCGCGACAGCCCGCTTGGGTGCGATCGCGAGCCACCGGGCGAAGTTCGCGGGCGTCGCGGGCCCGTAGGCGTGGAGGTACGCGCGCAGGAGCGCCCGCGACGCCGTCGCCCCGTCCTCGGGGACGAAGCCGGACAGCCAGCGGTGCGGGTTCGTGTACGTGACCTTGCGCCCGCGGTCCGGCCCGAAGCACAGCACGCCCCGGTCGGCGGCGTTGCTCGTCAGCTGGCGCCATCGCGGCCACAGGACCTGGAACGCCGCCATCGTCTCCTCGACCGCCCAGGGGCCCACCCGCTCGCGGAGCGCCTCGGTCAGCTCGTCGACGGTCAGCTCGGCGTCGGCGAGGGCGTCCCCGATGCCCGCGATGACCTCCTCGGCCTCGTCGGGCGTGAACCGGACGCCCTCCGGGTGCCCGGGCGCCGACTGCGGCAGGGCCGACAGTGCGCCCGTCCACATCGGGAGGTCGGCCGTGGCCAGGAGATGGACGGTCCCGCGCGGCCCGAACGTCTTCACGAGCGTCCGATCGACCCACAGCGCACGCTCGACGTCGGCGCGCGTGAGGCCGGCTCGACGCGCGATCGAGACCTCGCCCGCCTGGAGGATCTGCGCGTGCGCGCCGACGAGCGCCCGGGCGATGTCGGCGGGGTCCGCGTTCGCCGCCGGCTCGATGAGCGAGCTGCGATCCATGCGGCGCGCGGTGACCCCGCGCCAGGTCAGCGATGGAGTTGGTCGTCGCACCGCCGCATTGTCCTCCGGGCCGTGACCGCGCGACAGACTCGACGGGCGCGCCAACGGGCGGCACACTCCCGCCACCACGAAGGAGGGACGGACAGCTGGGCAAGGGTCGGATCGAGGCGTTCAGCGACGGCGTCATCGCGATCATCATCACGATCATGGTCCTGGAGCTGCGGCCGCCCGAGGGCACGACGCTCGAGGCCCTCCGCGAGCTCGGTCCCGTCTTCATCAGCTACGTCCTGAGCTTCGTGTTCGTGGGCATCTACTGGAACAACCATCACCACCTGTTCCAGGCCGTCCGTGCCGTCGACGGGCGGGTGCTGTGGGCGAACCTGTTCCTGCTGTTCTGCCTGTCGCTCCTGCCGTTCGCATCGGCGTGGATGGGCGAGCACGAGTTCGCGTCGGTGCCCGTGGCGCTCTACGGCGTGATCCTGCTGGCGGCGGCGGTCGCGTACTTCGTCCTCGTCCGAACGCTGTTGCCCATCCAGCCCGAGGGGACCCGGCTCGGCGAGGCGATCGGGAACGACGCGAAGGGCAAGATCTCGCCGCTGATCTACGCGCTCGCGATCCCGATCGCCCTCGTCGCGCCGGCGATCGCGTTCGCGATGTACGTCGCCGTTGCGGTGATCTGGGTCGTGCCCGACACGCGGATCGAGCGCACCCTCAGCCGCTGACCCCCGCTACAGCTCGCCCGCCTCCATCAGCCGCTTCAGGTTCTCGAGGTCCTTCGTGAACGCCCGCTTGTAGCCGGCGGCGAGGAGCGGACCCGTGGGCCGGAGCACCCCGCCGGGCTCGAACGAGACCAGCCAGTCGAGCCGGCAGTCGTCGCCGACCGGGACGAGGTCGATGGCGATCCGGACCTCGAACGGGAAGCCCGAGACGCTGCGCATCGCGAGCCGCCGGTCCGGCTCGAACTCGGTGAGCTCCATCACGTTCTCGGTCGTCCGGCCACCGACCATCGGGACGACCGCGCGCCGCCGGGTGCCGACGCCGAACGGGCCGGGCGTGATGACCGTCTCCTCGATCGCCCTGGACCATCTCGAGGCGTTCTCGAGGTGGGTCAACACCGCGAACACATCGGCAACGGGTCGCCGGATGGTGACGGTCAGCGCGGCGGTGCTCATGTGGCGGGCAGCGTACGCGGTCGAATGACGTATCCGACCTGGCGCGCCGCTCGCAGGTGCTCCACGTCGACGCCCGGTCGATCAACGCGATCCGGGCGCACCTCCAGGCCTAGCGACCGCGATCGCTCAATCGGCTGCGAACAGCGAGAGCGTCCACGTGCCGCCCGCGCGGGCGGGTGGCGCGAGCTCGACCGGCCATCGCTCCCCGAGCACGTCGGCGAGCGCCTGCTGGATCGTCGATCGCCTCGCCGGACTCGAGCAGGTGCCGCGCCGCCTGACCGCGGATGCGCTTCGCCACGACGTCGCCCATCCGGGCGCCGAACCTCGACTGCGGGACGCGGAGCGTCACCGTCCGATCGCCGAGGCCCTCGGGGATGCCGGTCGCCTGGTAGCCCGGTGACCGCAGGTCGAGCACCACGCCATGCGGACCGGCCGCGGCCGCGAGCACGCCCGGCAGGACCGCACGCCAGGTGTCACGCAGCCGGTCCATGCCGATGAGGCGCGAGTCGAGGTGGAGGCGATACGGCGGGATCCGGTCGACGGGCCGCAGCAGTCCCCACAGGCTGGACACGACGATCACCTCGTCGACCGCCCTGGCCGCGGCATCCGGGGTCAGTGACGCGGCCTCGAGACCCAGGTGGAGCGGTCCCGTGTACACCTCCAGGGCCGGCCGGGCCGGCAGCTCGAGGAGCCTGGTGTTGCGCTCCACCTCGCGCGCCATCGCGGGCCCGACATGCAGCCGACGGAACGCGTCCGGCGCGGCGCTCGTCACGAGCAGCGCCTCGAGCACGCGGGCGCGAGTCGCCCGGAGGGCCGGGAAGGACAGGTCGTCGAGGACCACGGGTGCGCCGTCGACGGACGGAGGCCGCTTCGACTCCGAGGGCGGCAGGACGATCAGCACGCACGAGCTCCAGGCCGCACCGGCAAATTGGGCTTGTTGCCGCCGGACGCGGCCATTATCGTCCGCGCAACCGCGGGGCCTGCCCGCCGGATGCCCACAGCCGAATACCCGGGGGGGAGGATCACGTCCATGGTCGAGCTGGTCAACGACGCCCCACGCACGCGCCGCGCGCTCCTTACCGCCGCGGTCGCTGCCGGGGCCGCGGCCGTCGTGGGCGCTGTCGCGAAGCCGGCCGCGGTCCTGGCCGCGGCGGACGACAACGCCGACATGTACGTCGGCATCCAGTACGGCGACGTCTCGACCACGTCCGGCCTGACGAACCACACGAACGACGCAACGGTGTTCTCGTCGACGAGCACCCACAGCGGTATCGCGCTCAACGGAGCGTCCGCCACCGGGGTCGCGGTCAAGGGGACCAGCAGCTCGTACGGGACCGGCGTGCACGGCGAGAGCGGCATGGGCATCGGCGTTCGCGGGTCGAGCACCAATTCGGCCGGCGTCTTCGGCTCCAGCGTCTACGGCACGGGCGTTCAAGCCACGAGCACCGGCGAGAACGCCCTGTACGCGGGGTGCAGCGGTGGCGGAGCTGCGATCTATGCGGAGGGCATCGGTGGATACGGCGTGTTCGTCACGTCGAGCGCGCCGGACAGAGCAGTGGTGTTCGCGCAGGCCCTGGGAGGGTCGGCGGGCGTCCACGGTCATGCCGGCGACAGCCAGGCCGCCACCCAGGCCAACACCGGGGTGCAGGGCACGACGCAGGGATCCGGGACGGGCGGCTATTTCTCGTCACCGACCGGCAACGCCATCCGCGTCCAGGGCAAGGCGTCGTTCAGCCGTGCCGGCCGGACGTCGATCCCCAAGAACCGCTCCTACGTCGACGTCACCGTGTCGGGCGGGCTCGCATCCTCGGCATTCGTGATCGCGACGCTCCAGGCGGCGCGGACCGGCGTCTGGGTATCCAGCGTGCGGATCAACTACCCGACGTCGGGCAAGGCGCGCATCCAGCTCAACAAGGTCGCCTCGACGACCGCGACGACGCCCGTGGGCTGGATCGTCATCGGCTGACGGAGTGGCTCAGTAGCCGCCGGTTCCCTTGCCGCACGCGGCGACGAGGATCGGCAGCACGATGAGCACCGTGAGGCGCACCGCTTGGATGAGGTTGGCGGTCAGGGCGTTGTGCGTGCGCATGGTCGTCTCCGTGATCCGTTGATACATGCACGGGTACGCGGTGGCGGTGGCGCTGGTTCTTGAACAGACGGAACGAGGGCCGGGGTGACCCGGCCCTCGTTTGCTGTGTGGCGAAGGGTTTAGGACGTGGCGGGGCGCGTCCCGAGCGTGACCTGGACCTGGATGGTCTGGCCGCCGCGGAGCACGTCGAGGGTGACGGTGTCGCCCGGGGCGTGCTGGCTCATCACCATGTCGAGCGGATGCGTGGCGTCGAGCGCCGTCCCGTCGACCGCGGTGATGACGTCACCGGCCTGGAGGCCGGCCTGCGCAGCCGGGCCGCCGGCGACGACGGAGTCGTCGGCACCGGTCGCCGCGCCGCCCTGACCCTGCGTGTTGGGATCGGGGAACACCGGGAGCGCGTTGGGGTCGTTCGGATCGACCGGTGCCAGCCCCGTGGAGCCGTCGCCGGCGGAGCCCTGTCCGGAGAGCGCCTCGGCGGAGGGGATCCAGGCGCCGTTGTCGACCGGCAGGCCGGCCTCGGACTTGACCGTCGGGTCGATCGTCAGGAACCGGATGCCGAGCCACGGTCGCGCGAGCGCCTGCCCGGCCGAGGCCTGGGCGAGGAGCGGGCGGGCGATGTTGATCGGGATCGCGAAGCCGATGCCCTGGCTGCCGCCGGCGACGGCCGTGTTGATGCCGATGACCGAGCCCGTCGGGTCGAGCAGCGGGCCGCCGCTGTTGCCGGGGTTGATCGCGGTGTCGGTCTGGATGAGGTTGCTGAGGACGGTGCTCTGGTCGACCGGGATGCTCCGGCCGATGGCCGAGATGATCCCGCTCGTGACGGAGTCCGTGAACTGGCCGAGCGGGCTGCCGATGGCGATGGCCTGCTGGCCCACCTGGATCGAGGACGAGTCACCGATCGGGGCGGTCGGGAGGCCGGTCGCGTCGACCTTGACGATGGCGAGGTCGGTGAGCGTGTCGACGCCGTAGACGGTGGCGTCGAACGAGCGCCCGTCCTTGAGGTTGACCGTGAGCTTCGAGGGGTTGCCGGCCACGACGTGGTGGTTGGTGAGGATCAGGCCATTCGGCGTCGAAGATGACGCCCGAGCCGGTCGCCGTGCCGGTGCCGGACATGCCGGTCGTGGGGTCGGTCTCGGTGACGCCGTCGGCGACGATCGTGACGACGGCCGGGCTGACCGCCTTGACGATCTCGACGACGTTCGCCTGGGCGCCCGGGGCGAGCGGGGCGACCGTCGGGAGCGGGGACCTGCGCGCCGTTGCCGGTGTTGGCCGGGGGCTGGGTCGGCTGGACGCCCGCGACCGGGGGCTGCGCGCCGTTGGCGGGTGCCTGCGACGGCTGGACGCCGGAGCCGGCGGCCGTCGGCGTGAACGGGGGCAGCGTGGCCGCCGCCTGGCCGACGCCTGCGGCGTTGAGGGCGACGGCGGTGCCGCCCGAGGCGAGGACGGCCGTGACGAGGACGGCGGTGACGACCATGCCGGCGCCCGCGGGGCGACGGGTCGAGCGGACCTTCTTGGCCGGGGTCGCGGGCTCAGGCGCCGCGAACGGGGGCTGGGGCGCACCGAACGCGGGCTGGCTGAACGCCGGCTGGCTCCACGCGGGCTGCGCGGGCTGCGACGGCGCCGACGGCGGGGCGAAGGTCGGGATGAACGGCTCGGTCAGCGAGTCGGAGGTCGCGGGCGGTGCGAAGGCCGGCCCGGCCGGCGGCTGCGGCACGCCTGCGGACGGCGACTGGGGATCCTGCATGCTGGGAATTCCTCTGGCCCGGGGCACCGACACCCGTCGGCACGATGAGCACGGGCTCTCTGGTCCCCACGCTCGCCCAGCTTTCTGAGGGTTTGGTGATAGGCGGCGCCGCCTTGCGATTCCTTATCCGGACCGCAGCCTGCCGTTCGCCTGGGCTCGAAGGCGCGTAGTCTCGAACGGTCCAGCCAGCCAGCCACTCGAGGTCCCACCGTGAACGAGACGACGAGCGAGCCGGCGAACGCCGACGATCCGGTTCCGGACGAACCGGATGGAGGCGTTCAGCGACGGCGTCCTCGCCATCGCGATCACCCTGCTCGTGCTCGAGATCGCCGTGCCCACCGCCGCCTCGACCAACCTGCTCCAGGCGGTCGTCGACGCCTGGCCGTCGTACCTCGCCTACTTCGTCAGCTTCGCGACCATCGGTGCCGTGTGGCTGTGGCACACCGTCATCACGGAGTTCCTCGACCACGCGGACTCGGTCTTCCTGCGCCTGAATCTCCTCCTGCTGCTGGTCGTCGCCTTCCTGCCGTTCCCGACCAGGCTCGTGGCCGAGTCGCTGCGGTCGACGGACAACGAACGGGTCGCGGTCACGATGTACGGCGTCAACCTGCTCCTCGCGTCGGTGCTGCTGTCTGTGCTCTGGCGGTACGCCGCGTCCAGGCGCCTGATCCACCCCGACGCCAGCGACGAGGACGTCGTGCTCCTGTCCCAGCGGGTGACGCCGGGCCTCGGCGGCTACGTCGTGCTGATCGTCATCGGGCTCTTCGCCCCAACGATCGCGGTGTTCGGCTACCTGGCCCTCGCGGCCTTCATCATCCTTCCGGGCCGAGCGCGTCGCCCGAGTCGGGCGGGCGGCGGAGGGAAGCCCCCGAGCTGACAGCGGAGCGCCGTCAGGATCGAGCGCGACCGGGACGCGCCCGCACGAGTGCCTGGACGACGTCGACGGCCGCATCCATCCCATCCGGCAACGCGACGACCCCGGTCGCGGCGGCAACGCTTGACGCCGCTCGTCCGCCGACAACGACCGCGGGACGGTTCGAGGACGATCGGAGCGCCTCGACCACCGCCGACGCCTCGGCGACGTCGTCCTCGCCGATCGCCCCGACGACGGCGACTGCCATGCCGAGGGCGTCCGACGTCAGGGCCCAGCTGTCGACGGGCACGTTCGCTCCGAGATAGAGGACGCTCAGGCCGCGTCGACGTGCGGCGACCGCGAACCCCATCGCGCCGATCTCGTGCTGACAGCCCGGCGGCAGGCCTACCACGACGTCGAGCGGTGATGTCACGTCGACGGCCGCGTCGTAGAACCGTCCCAGGCGTCGTCTGATCGCCTCGCTCGCGGCGTGCTCCATCGCCACGTCGATCTGGCCCGCCGCCCAGTCCTCGCCGATGGCGCGGAGCGCCGGGTAGATGACAGCCGTGGCAGCCGCCTCGAACCGCTGCGCCGCGAAGGCCTCATCGAGCAGCCGCTCGAATGCGACGAGGTCCAGGCGTCGCGCGGCCTCCTGCAGTGCCGCCACGAGCGACGCGGTCGGTGCGATCGGCGCCCCGCGCTGGGCATCGGGTCGCTCGGCGAGCTCGCCGTCGCCGTCAAGAGCCTGTGTGGAGCCCGCGACGCTCGCCGCGCCACGCGTCCGCACCTCGTCGGCGGCCTGACTCGGCCGGATGCCGTCGACCTCGACGAGCCGGCGCATCGCCGCCAGGCGCGCAATCGCTTCGTCGTCGTACAGGCGATAGCCACCCGCGGTGCGGGTCGGGGCGACCACCCCGTAGCGGCGCTCCCACGCCCGGATGGTCGGGATCGTCAGCCCGGCGCGCAGGGCTGCCTGCTTGATCGTGTACATGGTTTGTCTACCTTAGCACCCGCACAACGTTTGACAATGCGTCCACACACGGGCTAGAGTCGCCAAACACTCTACAAACCGTGAACACGCAAACGTAGCGGAGCCTCAGATGCACCCAGCGGCCGTCATCGACGACCTGCTCGAGATCACCGTGATCGGCAGCTTCTCCCGGATCGGGTACGCCGTGCGCCGGCGCCTGTTCGGGTGGGAAATGCCCACGCCCGGGTCGCTGGCGGGCCGGACCGTCCTGTTGACCGGCGCGACGTCAGGGCTCGGCCGGGAGGCCGCGGACCAGCTGGCGGCCCTCGGGGCGCGGGTGATCCTCGCCGGGCGCGACGAGACGAAGCTGGCGACGGTGCGCGGCGCGCTGCTCCGCGCGCACGGCGAGGACCGATTCCCCACCGTCGTCGTGGACATGGCGTCGCTCGCGTCGGTTCGCGGCGCCGTGGACCGCGTGCTCGCGACAGAGCCGCGGCTCGACGTGGTCATCGACAACGCGGGGGCGATGTTCCCGACGAGGCGGGTCACCGAGGACGGCCTCGAGGCGACGCTCGCGACGATGGTGGTCGGGCCGTTCGCGCTGGTCGGGGGCCTGCTGCCGGTCCTGGACGCGACGCCGGGGGCGCGCGTGATCTCCGTGACCTCCGGCGGCCAGTACGCCCAGGGCCTGCACCTCGACGACCTCCAGTGGACCTCCGAGCCCTGGGACGGCACGCGGGCCTACGCCCGGGCGAAGCGAGCCCAGGTCAGCCTGATGCGCGAATGGGCACGCCGCACCATCGGAACGGGAGCCGCCTTCTTCGCGATGCATCCGGGCTGGGCTGACACCCCCGGGATCGCGGCCGCCCTGCCGGGCTTCCAGCGCCTGATGGGCCCGATCCTGCGCAGTCCGGCCCAGGGTGTCGACACGATGGTCTGGCTGGCCGCCGAACCGGGGGCGACCGGCCTCTCGGGCCGGCTCGTGCTTGATCGTCGCGCGCGGCCATTCGACCGGATCCCCTCGACCCGCGTCTCACCGGCCGATCGCCGCCGGCTCTGGGACGCCGTCGTCCAGCTGGCCGGGATCGCCGATCCCCTCCCTGATCGCACCTCGATTGGAGTGTCATGACCCGCCTGCACGAGCGCCTTCGCACCGACCTGCCGGTCGAGGCAGCCTTTGACTTCATCGCGGACTTCGCGAACTCCCACGCCTGGGATCCCGGCACCGCGTGGTCGCGCAGGAGCGAGCCGCGGGAAGGTCCGATCGGGGTCGGCACGGCGTTCGAGCTCGGCGTGGTCATGGGCAAGCAGGTCGCACCGATGACCTACCGGATCATGCGCTTCGAGCGTCCGAACAGGGTCGTCCTCGAGGGCTCCGGATCGGGTGTCGATGCCGTGGACGACATCCGGTTCGAGCAAACCGGCGACGGGACGACCATCGACTACACGGCCGACATCCGGCTGCGCGGCGTTCGAGGCCTCATCCAGCCGTTCCTCGGGGGCACGTTCGAGCGGATCGGGCGGGATGCCGCAGCCGGCATGGCCTCCACGCTGGCGGGTCTGGCTGCGTCGGGCGAGCAACGCCCGGGCGGTCGCTGATGCGCGTCGCGATCATCGGCGGCGGGGTCAGCGGCCTGAGCACCGCCTACGCCCTCCACCGCGACCACGACGTCGTCCTCTACGACGCCGAGTCGCCGGTCGGCGGCCACGTCAAGACCGTGCAGGTCGACACCGCCGAAGGGCCGGTCGGCGTCGACATGGGCTTCATCGTCCACAACGACGTCACCTATCCGACGTTCCTCCGGATGATCGGCGAGCTCGGCGTGGAGACGCAGCCCAGCGACATGAGCCTGGGCTCGGCGTGCCGGGCGTGCGACGTCGAGTTCAGCTCGCGCGGCGCCCGGGGCTGGTTCGCCCAGCCCGCCGCGGCGATCCAGCCGAGCCACTGGCGCCTGTTCCCGGACATCCTGCGCTTCTACCGGGACGCGCGGGCGCGGCTCGACGGGGCTGTGCCATCGGGGATGACGCTCGGCGACTACCTTGACGAGATGCGGTTCGGGCATGCGTTTCGCGACCACTTCCTCGTGCCCATCACGTCGGCCGTGTGGTCGACCGCCGCGGACCGGGTCCGCGACTACCCGCTCGACTACCTGCTCCGGTTCCTCGACAACCACGGGCTCATCGGCGTCGGGCGGGCGCTCCGGTGGCGGACGATCACGGGTGGCTCGATGGCCTACGTGGACCGGATCCTGGCCCGGATCGGGGCGGACGCCGTCCGTGCCGGTGACCCGGTCGTCGATGTCGCGCGGAGCGGCGCCGGCGTCATCGTGCGGACCGCCGGCGGCACTCATGACACGTTCGACGCCGTCGTCATGGCGACCCACGCCGATGACGCGCTCGCGCTGCTCCACGACGCCGATCCACGCGAGCGCCGCGCCCTCGCCGGCTTCGAGTACACGACGAACCGGGTCGTCCTCCACACCGACGAGCGGCTGCTCCCCCGCCGGCCGGCCGCGCGCGGCTCGTGGAACGTGGACCAGGCGGACTGCCGTCATCCCGCCGACCAGCTGTCGATGACGTACCACATGAACCGGCTGCAGTCGCTCCCGGGCCCGGTCGAGTGGTGCGTCACGGTCAACCCGGACGAGCGGCTGGACCCGTCCCGGATCGTGGCGGACCGGCAGATGCGCCATCCCAGCTACACCTTCGCGACGCTCGATGCCCAGGCGGCCGTGGCGGACGTCCAGGGCTGGCGGCAGACCTGGTACGCCGGGGCACACCTCGGCTACGGCTTCCACGAGGACGGCTGTCGATCGGGGTTCGAGGCGGCGGCGCTCGTCGCCGGTGCGATCGCCGAAGAGCGGGCGGCATGAGGTCGCACCTGCTCCACGGGGTGGTCCGCCACCGCCGTGCCCGGCCGTTCACCTACGGCCTCAGGCACGCCGTGTTCTACGCCGCGCTCGATCTCGACGAGCTGGACGAGGTGGACCGCTCGCTGCGGCTGTTCCGTCGGAACCGCCCCGGTCCCGTCAGCTTTCGGGACGAGGATCACCTCGTCCCGCCGGCGACCGACGTCCGGTCAGCGTTCCTCGACCATCTCCGCGCGCAGGGTGAGAATCCAGGCGGCTGGCACATCACGCTCGTCGCCAACCTCCGCGTCGCCGGCTACGTGTTCGACCCGGCCAGCTTCTTCCTCTGCCGCGACGCCGACGGCAACCTGCGGGTCGTCGTCGTCGAGGTCCACAACACCCATGGCGAGCGCCACCTGTACACGCTCCGGCCCCGCGACAGCGGCTCGGACACCTTCGTGGCCACGATGGACAAGGCGTTCTACGTCTCGCCGTTCATCGAGATGCGGGGCGGCTACGAGGTTCGGGTCCGCGACGAGCCGTCAAGGCTGCGCATCTCGATCAACCAGCACCAGCCCGAGGGCCTCGAGCTCCACGCGAGCCTGGACCTCGCCCGGCGCGCAGCTGACCGACCGGAACCTGCTGCGGCTCGTCCTCCGACACCCGCTCCTCCCCCAGCGGACGACCGCCCTCATCCACTGGCACGCGCTGCGGCTGTGGTTGCGCGGCGCCCGCTTCCATCGACATCACGAGGTCGCCCGATGAGCAGTCCCACCCTCCCCGTCCAGCGCGTCGCCGCGCCCGGCCTCCTCGACCGCCTCGCCTGGCGGGTGGCCCTCGCCGCGGCCGAGCGCATCCGGATCGGTCGCCTGCGCGTCGTCTTCCCCGACGGCTCCGTCCAGACCTTCGGCGGCGACGAGGCCGAGGGCAGCGCGGAGATCCGGATCCACGACCGCGAGGCCCTCGCCCGCATCCTCGGCGGCGGTGAGACCGGCGCCGGCGAGGCCTACATGGACGGCCTGTGGTCCAGCCCCGACCTGCCGGCGCTGCTGCGGCTCGCGGCGCGCAACCGCGAGGCGCTCGTCCCTGTCCGGTGGCTGGTTCCGGGTCCCGGCCCAGCTCGCGCGCACGGTCGCCCATCGTGCGCGCCGCAACACGCGGTCGGGCAGCCGGCGCAACATCGCCGCCCACTACGACCTCGGCAACGACCTCTACCGGCTGTTCCTCGACGAGACGATGACGTACTCGAGCGCGGTCTTCGCATCCGCGGACCAGTCGCTGGCCGATGCGCAGCGCAACAAGTACCGGCAGCTCGCGGCCAACGCGGAGCTGCAGGCCGGCCAGCACGTCCTGGAGATCGGCACGGGCTGGGGCGGGTTCGCGCTCTACGCGGCGGGCGAGCTGGGCTGCCGGGTGACCACGATCACGATCTCGAAGGAGCAGTTCGAGCTGGCCCGGGCCCGCGTCCACGATGCCGGCCTCGACCACCTGGTCGATGTCCAGCTGCGCGACTACCGGGACATCGAGGGCACGTACGACGCCATCGTGTCGATCGAGATGCTGGAGGCGGTCGGCGCCGAGTACCACGCGACGTTCTTCGAGACGTGCGATCGCGCGCTGCGTCCGGGCGGCCGGCTGAGCCTCCAGGTCATCACCTTCCCGGACGCCGCGTACGAGCGACAGCTCCGGGGCGCCAACTGGATCCAGACGTACATCTTCCCGGGCGGCCTGTGCCCCTCGCTCGCGGTGATCGAGCGGGCGACCCGCGATACGTCGCTCCTGATCAGCGGCGTGACCGACATCGCGGCCGACTACGTGCGCACACTGGCCGCGTGGCGGACGGCGTTCCTCGGCAGGCTCGACGAGGTCCGCGCGCTCGGGTTCGACGAGCGGTTCATCCGGATGTGGGACTACTACCTGGCCCTGAGTGAGGCGGGCTTCGCGACCGGCCTCAGCCAGGACCTCCAGATCTCGATGGAGAAGGCCCGCGGCGTCAAGCAGGTTCGCAGCGCGGGCTGATCCGCACCAGCGCCGCAAGCGCACGCCGCAACCGAACCGGTCCTTGTGCCGCAACCGGGCGGCCTGTAGCGTGCCGCGCATGACCTCCCCCACCGGAGCCGCCACCCTGGCGGCCATGTGTATGCGACGGCGGCCCCGTCGTGCTGAGGCTGGGGTCCGAGGTCGCGCTCGCTGGGTCAGCTGACCCGCGTCGGGTCCTCGGAGGAGGTCCCGACGATCGCCTCAGGCACCGCGATGGGTGGCCGCCGCAGCCCCCAACCCGCCCCGGACCTCCCTGTTCGCCGACCCTGACGTCCTGGGAGGACTCGACCCCAATGTCCGACTTCGCCTTCGCATCGCTTGTCTCCGCCACGCGCGACGCCCTCGCGGCCGCCCCGCCCGACGCCGCGCTGGCCACCTTCCGCGTCGACAGCCGGCAGGCCCACGGCCTCCGTAGCGACGCCACGATCCGCAGCTTCGCGGTCGCCGTCGACGAGCCGCCGACCCTCGGCGGTGCCGACACCGCGCCGAACCCCGTTGAGTACGCGCTGCTCGCCCTCGCCTCGTGCCAGGAGATCACGTACCGACTCCACGCGGACCACCTCGGCATCCCGCTGGACTCGGTGGCCGTGTCGCTCGAGGGCGATCTGGACCTGCGTGGGTTCTTCGGTGTCGATCACTCGGTTCGACCCGGCTTCCGCGAGATCCGCGGCACGGTGACGCTCGAGAGCCAGGCGTCACCCGACGAGCTCGCGCGGCTCAAGGCGCACGTCGACGCGCACTGCCCGGTCCTCGATCTCGTCTCGAACGAGACCCCGCTGGCCCTCACGCTGCGGACCTCGGTCCCGGCCTGAGCGATCACATCCCGGCCGGCATCCCGCCGGCCGGGGCTCCCGTTCCGGGCTCCGCTGCCCGATGGCCTGGTCGCGGCAGGCTCGGGGCCGGACGGGAGCGCGACCGGCGGCCTGAGCGCGGGTAGCGTTGACCGGCGGCAGGCCCGTTCAGAGGCTGCTGCGTCCCTGCCGGAGGGCATCGAGGAAGCTGGCGAACCCGTGGCGGGGCTCCCATCCGAGCTCTTCGCGTGCTCGCGCGATGTCGTAGACCTCGTTGATCGGCCCCCACGGCTCCACGCCGGCGCCGGCGAGGAGGGCCGGCGCGTCGGGCCAGTGCCTCGCAATCGCCGCGAGCGGATCCTCACGGAGCGCTCGCCCATCCGTCTCGTCGAATGGCAGCGCCGACTCGACGTTGAAGGCGCCGAGGTGTCCGCCGCGATCGAGAGCCTGTTCGAGGGCGCACACGACGGCCCCGGCGACGTCACGTTCGTCAACGCCACCATAGAGGAAGCGGATCCCGGCGCGCAGGAATGGCTCCGGCACGAACATGCCGAAGCGCATGGAGGCGCCGGCGACCCCGCGCCGGCCGTAGTACTGCGACAGCTCCTCGGCGACGACCTTCGATGCCCCGTAGACATCGCCCGGGCGGAGCGGCAGGTCCTCGCGGATCCGGACTGCCGGCCCGTCGGGCTCGGGTCGCCTGGACTCGCCGTAGACACCCATCGTCGAGCACAGGATCACCGCTCGGGCTCCGGCTGCCAGCGCGGCCTCGTAGACGTTGAACGTCCCGTCGGCGTTCAACTCCCAGAAATCGCGGGCGGGGTGGTCACGGAGATGGATGCCGTGCCACGCGGCACCGTGGATGACGGCACCCACCCCTCCCATCGCCCCCTCGACGGCGCCGCTGTCGCGGAGGTCGACGACTGCCGTCTCGACGCCGGGCGGGAGACCCTCGATCGGTCGGACGTCGACGGCGCGGACGCGGTATCCCCGCTCCAGCAGCGGTTGCGCGAGGGCACGTCCCAGGGTGCCGGCGCCGCCGGTCACGAGCACGAGATCGCCGATCGAGTCCTCCTCCGTCCTGGATTGCACAGCCATCAGCCGCCCGACCTGATCGTGGGCACTGTCGGGGAACTGGACGACGGACCGCGGCCGCCGTTCACGACGGGCCAGCCGCTGGACCAGTCGATCGGATCGACCATCAGGAACCGCAGACCGGAACCCTCCTGGCGATCCATCGCGTGGTAGACGATCCAGTCCGTGCCGGCGTCGTCGGTGACGACCGCGTTGTGGCCCGGCGCGTTGAAGCGCTCGTTGGCGGCCAGCACCGGGTTGCCGGGATCTCGCTCGAACGGCCCGAGCGGCGAGCTGGAGCGCGCGTCGAGCACGGCGTAGTTCGGGTTCTCCCCGCAACAGGCGTCGCCGGAGTACATCAGGTGGTACATCCCGTCCCGGACCACGACCCACGGGCCCTCGATGAGGGACTCATACGGGCGGTCGGAGGTGTCGAGCACCTCGGTCCGCTCACCGGTGAGCGACAGGCCGTCGGGGGCCATCGGCTGGGCCCACAGCGGTTCGCCCGCCGAGCCCCAGTAGAGGTACAGGTCGCCGTCGTCGTCGAGGACGAACGGGTCGATCGTCGTGAAGCCCGGGCCGGTGATGAGCGGCTCGCCCAGGTCGCGGAAGGGCCCGGTCGGGGAGTCCGCCACCGCCACGCCGATCCCGAACGCCAGGGTGCTCGCGGAGCTCGCCGAGTAGTACAGCAGGTACTTCCCGTCGACCCGCGCGATGTGCGGCGCCCAGACGTCGCCGTTGCCCTGCCCGGGCACGATCCACGGGGGACGGGCATCGCCGGCGAAGGCATCGCCGACCAGCTCCCAGGTGACGAGGTCCGTCGAGCGCAGGATCGGCACGGTGGTGAACTCGACGTCGTGGTAGGCCTGCGTGGTGTAGGCGTAGAAGGCGCCGTCCTCGCCCCGGATGACCGAGGGATCGGGAGCGTCGTTGGCCAGCACCGGGTTCACGTACCCGGCAACCGGTGACGCAGATGCCGAGCCCGACGGTGACGCGGGGATCGAGGCCGGCGCCGGCGTCGCACCGGGCGACCCGGCCGCGGAGGATGCGGGCGATGCGGTCTCGGCGCACCCCGCGACGAGCGACGCCGCGACGAGCAGGAGTGCCAGCGTGGTGCGAGCGATCCGCCCGTTCATCCGGGCGGTCACCCGCGGATCCCGACCGACGCGATGCCGCCGATGAGCTTGTTCTGGGCAACGAAGTAGATGACGAGCGGCGGGATGATCGCCAGCAGGTTGCTCGCCATCAGGAAGTTCCACTCGACGCCTGTTCGGCTGATCTGCGTGGCCAGCGCCACGGCGACCGTGTACATCTCCGGATCCTGGAGGTAGATCAACGGTCCGAAGAAGTCGTTCCAGGTGCCGAGGAAGGTGAACACCGCGACGACCGTCAGGGCCGGCGTCGTGAGCGGCAGGATGATCCGACGATAGACCGTGAAGTAGCCGGCGCCGTCGATCCTCGCGGCCTCGTCCAGCTCGCGCGGGATCGTGCGCATGTACTGGCGGAGCAGGAACACGAAGAACGCGTTCCCGGCGAACGACGGCACGATCAATGGCAGATAGGTCCCGTACCAGCCGATGTTGAAGAACAGCAGGAACTGCGGGATCAGGAGCACCGGCGCGGGCAGCAGCAGCGTGCCGAGCAGCACGAGGAACAGGACGTTCCGGCCGCGGAAGCGCAGCCGGGCGAACGGGTAGGCGATGAGGGAGTTCGAGACGACGGCCCCGATCATGTTCATCAGCACGAGGAACGTGGTGTTGGCGACGAACCGCAGGTACGGCTCCCCCTCCGCGGTCAGCGACGAGACGAAGTTGCCCCACTCCCAGTGCGTCGTCGGGAAGAACTCCGGCGGAAAGGTGAAGATCGTCGCCGTGTCCGGCTTGAGGGCGGCGGTGAGCATCCAGCCGATCGGCAGCAGGATGAACATCGTGAACGCGATGAGCAGCGCATACACCACTGCGGCATGCGCCGACCGCCGAGGGCTCGGGAGTCGGGCAAGGCTGCGCACCTACTGCGCCTCGTAGTAGACGAACCGCTTCTCGAGGCGGAAGGCGGCGAACACGACGATGCAGCCGGAGATCGTGAGCAGCCAGGCGACCGCCGAGCCGTAGCCCATGAGCCCCTCGATGAACACCTTGCGGTAGATGTAGTACATGGCGAACAGGAGCGAGTCGTCAGGGCCGCCCCGGAAGGTCCCGCCGGAGATGACGAACACCGCGGCCGGGAACACGAGCAGCGCATCCACGAGGGAGTTGATGAGCACGAAGAACAGCGTCGGCGAGAGCAGTGGCAGCGTGATCCGTCGGAACTTCGCGAGCGCGCCGGCCCCGTCGATCGATGCCGCCTCGTACAGGTGCGGCGGGATGTTCTGGAGCCCGGCGAGGTAGATCACGGCGTTGCCGCCGATCCCCCACAGGCCGACGATCGCGAGGGCCGGCATCGCCCAGTTGGGATCCTCGAACCAGTAGGGCGGGTTCTCGATGCCGATGGCGCGCAACAGCTGGTTGACGGCCCCGAACTCGCCGTTGAGGAGCACGAACCACAGGACGGCGACCGCCACGCCCGACAGTACGGCCGGGATGTACAGGAGCGTGCGGAAGATGTGCATCCCCCGCAGCTTCTGGTTCAACAGCAGCGCGATGCCCAAGCCGGCGATCATGAACAGGGGCACCGTCAGCAGCACCCAGGAGAAGGTGACCTGCATCGCCTTCCAGAAGTAGGGGTCGCCGCCGCCCAGGATCGTGACGTAGTTGTCGAGTCCCACGAAGGTGCCCTGACGCAGCAGCTGCTCGTCGGTCAGGCTGATCCAGACCGAGTACACGAGCGGGATGAACAGGAACACGACGATCCCGATCAGCCACGGCGTGAGAAACGCGTACGCGGCGCGCTCCTCGGCCCGTGCCTGACCCCCGATCCGCTTCGATGTGGTCGCGCCCCGCAATCGACTCATTGAGCCTCCCGTGGATCCTCCCCGGGCCGGCGGCGCCGGCCCGGGGGAGTGCCTCACGCTGTCACTGGCCGAGCTTCTCCCACTCGGTCCACACGCGGTCCAGCTCCGTCTGGGTCTCGGCGGCCATCTTGTCCAGGATGGGCTTCGCGTCCGTCTGCTTGCCGATGGTCAGCAGGCGGAGGACCTCGGCCGGGTCCCAGGCCTCGACGCCCGGGGGCACGAAGACCTGCGGCTGGGCAGCCGCCGAGAGGACCTGCAGGTAGGCCTCCTTGGTCGCGATCTCCCTCGCCGTAGTTGTGCGCCTCTGCAGCGGGCATCGACAGCGAGGGATCGGCGGATGTCTCCATCCGGACGACCTGGCCGTCGGTGGCAAGCCACCGGAGGAACTCGAGGGCCGCGGCCTGGTTCGCGGACTCGGTGAACGTGCCCCACGCTGCCGTCCAGGTGTCCACGAAGGACTCACCGGACTTGATCACGAGGAACGGGGCGAGCCCGTACTGGAGCCCGGCGGCGTCGTACTTCGGGGTCTCCGTGAAGTCCGTCCACGTGATCCCGAGGCGACCATCGGCGAACAGGTCGGACTCACCGATGGCGGTCAGGGCGGTCCCACCGGGAGCGGCCTTCTCGCGCACCAGCTGGCCCGCGATGTTGAACGCCTCGACCATCTCGGGCGAGTTGAGGTTGCCCTCGGCCGTGCGCCCGTCGGCGCCGAACACGTCCTTGGACTGGATGCCCGGGGCCCACTCGGGCATCGAGCAGCCGTAGACGGTCTTGGCGGGGTCACTGTCCGGCTTCGCGAGCTTGCGGCAGATGTCCGCGTACTCCTGGATGGTCAGCGACTTCTCGGCGCTCGGATACGGGATGCCGGCCGCGTCGAACATCGCCTTGTTGTAGACGAAGATGTTGCCGCCGAGGAAGTCGCCGACGGCATACACGCCATCCGCGACGTTGCCCTCGACGGTCCCTCGGGCGATCCCGCCGGGATTGAAGTCCGCGACGTCGACGCCCCACGAGGCGTAGTACGGCGTCAGGTCGAGGACGCGGCCCGCCTTCATCCAGCCACGATCCTCGATGACAGCCACATCGGGCGGCTTGTGGGCCTGGAGGGCCGTATTCACCTTGGTTTGGTACGTGTCCTCGGGAACGACGCTGATCTTGACGGTGACGTTGGGGTAGAGCGCTTCGAAGGCCGCCTTGTAGGCCTTGAGCGACTTCTCGTCGTCTCCCTGGGGGAAGGTCCAGATGCTGAGGTCTCCCGTCAGCTCGGGCTTCGCCGTCGGCTCGACCGATGCGCCGGCGTCCACCGAGGCCGCCGGTGTCGGCGGCGGCGGCGCGCGTCACCGCGGGGCCTTCCGATGCCGTGCCGCCTCGAGGGCCGCATGCCCCCAGGACGAGCCCCAGCACGGCCGCACCCGCGACCGCCCGGAGCCACGTGTTGCTGCGCATGTGGGTCATCTCCTCTCCGGCGCCGCTCGTGCCGCGCCGACTTCGTTTCGGTCCCGCCGCCCGACCTGGGCGACGGACCTCTTCATCACCGGCATCAGGGCGCCGGCACCGCCCGTGGATGTTCCTCGGATCGCCGGGACTCCCCCGCCAGGCCGATGAGATCTGCCAGGAGGGCTCGTGCGATCGGCCCGTTGTCCGGGTCGAGCCTGAACGTCGTCACGACGAGATGTCCGGCACCGAGCGGCAGTGAGACCGTGATCGCCGCCGGCGCGTGGACCCAGCCGGCGAACAGCCCCGCAGCCACCGTCGTTGGGTCGGTGCCCTCGTCCCAGCCAAGGACGTGATCCGGAAGGACGCGCTGGAACGCCAGGTCCAGGCACTGCCCATCCGTGAGGTCAGCCAGCGTTCGGCTGGTCGTCCACGCGAACGTGGTGATCCAGTCCCCTTGCCACACCGCGCCGGCAGTCGGCTCGTCGGGGTACGCGGACGACCGGCGGTGGACGCGCAGGGGGACGGGGAGCTCCAGGTGCTCCTCGATCGACGCCGGCCCCGCCGCGAGGACCACCACACGCGCCCCGGCCCGGACCCGCTCCAACGTGGCGTGACCGAGGCGGTCGGTGATCGTGACGCCGGCCCGATCGGCCAGCTCGGCCAGGTCGATGTCGCCGAGTCCGCGCGGGACGATGGCGAACGGGACCTCGGCCGTCGCGCGACGGCGTCCATCCCGGTCCTTCAGGACGAGGCGGAGCGCGGCGCGCGATGCGGCGTCCACCGCAGGCAGCTCGGCCTCCAGCTCGCCGACGACCCGCGCCGTCCACGAGGGCCAGCCGTCGAACTCGATCCGGCCGGACGGGCCCACGACGTTCCCCGTCACGAGAATCTCCCAGTCCACGGTCCCGCCCGTCGACTCGGGGTCATCCCAGGCGGAGACCGTGACGGGGACGCGGATGCGATCGCCCGCGAGCCAGTCACGCGGGTGGAGATCGCCCACGACGACGGTCGGTGCGTTGATCGCGGCGAGCCTGTCATGGAACGCCTTCGGCCTGCGGGCCAGGTCGAGCAGGCCATTCGCCTCCCAGTAGATGTCGCTCAGCTCCGTGATGACGTAGCCCGAGATCGACGGATGCCGTCGCAGCTCCGCGATCTCGTAGCGCAGGGCTTCGAGCTGGTGCTCCTGGGTCGCACGAACGAGACCCGTGACGCCGTCGAACACGCGATCGAGGCCGAACGCCTCGATGCGCGCTGCCATGTCCGCCGGCCGCCCGGCCAGCGGGCCGGTCGAGAACCACCAGGGCTCGGAGCCGTCCGGTCCGATGAACGCACGCGGGTCCGGCAGCCCCCACGATCCGAACTCCGAGAGGATCAGCGGCTCGTCGCCCTGCTCCCGGGCGTCGCCCTCCGGGCTCCACAGCCACCCTGGCCGCGTGGCGTAGTCCGCGACCCGATCACGCCACGCCGCGGCGTGGTCCGGCGCGAGGCTGTAGACGTGGAAGTCGGCCAGGTCGGATCGAACGTGGAAGTTCTCGTCACCGGGCCCGCCACACGCGGAGTTGTCGACGATCAGCCGGGTCGGGTCGAGCTGGCGGAGATGCTCGTACGCGTCGGCCAGCCAGCGACGGTGGTCCGCGACCCGACGCAGGTCCGTTCCCCAGTCCTCGTTGATGATCGTCCAGGCGACGATCGACGGGTGGTTGCCCAAGGCGTCGACCATCTCCGTGAGCATCGCCATGCCCGCCGCAGACGCCGTTGAGCTGAACCGGATCCAGTTGGGCAGCTCGCACCACACCAGCAGGCCGGCCTCGTCGGCTGCGTCGAGATACGCCTCGTCGGGGATGGTGATGTGGCAGCGCAGGAGGTTGAGACCCAGCTCGCGCACCCTCGCGACCTGGTCATCGAGGAAGGCCCGAGACGGTGCGGTCGAGCGCGTGTCCGGGTAGTAGTCCTGGTCGAGCGCGCCGAGCAGGTACACCGGTCGCCCGTTGAGCGTCACGCGCCCGTCGCGCGCGCCCACGTCGCGCATCCCGAACGACGCCGTCACGAGGTCCGTGGCGCCATCTGCGCCGACGAGGCGCGCCTCGACGCGGTAGAGCGCCGGGGTTCCCAGCCCCCAGGCAACCGGATCGGCGATCTCGAGATCGACCGTTCCCCCGTCGCCCGGAGAGACGCCGTCCCGCGTCCAGCTCGCCACGTGCTGGCCGTCCGGGTCGAGGATCTGGATCGAGATCCGGTGGGCGGCGCGGGCGTGGGCATCGCGTGACGGACCATCGACCGACCAGCGGACGCTCGTGCGGCAGCCGGCCAGGTTGGGGCGGACGGCGAGCTTTCCCAGGTGCACGCGGGGACGACGCTCGAGGACCACGGGTCGGACGAGGCCGCTGGTCGACGAGTACCACGTCTGCTTGCCGCCGGGCGCCGCCGTGAGCTCCTCGCCGAGCAACGTCGCGGCGGCGTCGATCGCCCCGGGCTCGCTGTAGACCGGCTGCCGGTCGAACACGCCGAACGGGTTGCGGACGCGAACGGCGAGGTCGTGTGCGGCGCCGGCCCGGACATGCGCCGTGAGGTCCATCTCGAACGGCAGGTAGCCGCCTTCGTGACCGCCGACCCGCGAGCCATCGAGGTAGACGATGCAGCTCGACATCACGGCGCCGAAGCGCAGCACGGCGGCGTCGCCGGCCCACTCGGGCGGGATCGCCAGGCGCCGCACGTACCACCCGGTCACGAGCCCGCCCACGCCGCCGATGTGGTCCTCCCAGGCGCCGGGCACGTCGATGGCGTCGCCGGGCGGGAGGTCCGAAGGCGTGAGCGTCGCGTCCGGATCGGGCACGAACGACCAGCCGTGCGCGAGGGGCAGGCTCGACCGTTCCGCTACCGGATCGAAGACACCAGGCCGCATGTTGCCCCTTTCAAGGCCCCAATGGGTGGCAACTTGATTGCTCCCAAGACGCGTGAGTGTAATACAGGAAAACGCGTGTCACTAGCCCGCAAATGGGTCGTCGGTGCCTGCTATCCTGCGTGTTGACCCCGTGTCGAACAGGAATAGTTGGACAACTCGACGCCCATGACCGACCGATCAGTCCTGCGACGGAGCACCCATGTCGATGCGAGCGAGGCTGACGGCCGGGCGCTCGACGTGCTCAAGGCGCTCGCGAGCGAACCACGGCTGCGGATCCTCCGCTACCTGGGCGACCGGGTAGTGGCGGTCAACCGCATCGCCACCGACCTGGGCCTGCCACCGTCGACCGCCGCGATGCATGTGGCCGAGCTGGAGCAGGCCGGGCTGATCACATGCGAGCTGCGGCCCGCCAGCCGCGGCCTGCGCAAGGTGTGCTCGAGGACGTACGACGAGGTCGTGCTGGGCCTGCCCAGGGGAGACCGACACGCCCGCCGGACCTACGAGCTGAGCATGCCCGTGGGGGCCTATTCCGACATCGATGTCCAGCCGACCTGCGGGCTTGCCGGGCCGAACGGGCTGATCGGCCTGATGGACGATCCCGCCTCGTTCTATGAGCCCGACCGGCAGGCGGCCCAGCTCGTCTGGTTCCGCGCCGGCTTCGTGGAGTACCGCTTCCCGAACCGGGTGCCGCCCGGATCGGTGATCTCCGCGATCGCAGTCTCGGCGGAGGTGTGCAGCGAGGCGCCCCTCCATGACCCGGACTGGCCGAGCGACATCAGCGTGTGGATCAACGACGTCCACCTCGGGGCGTGGACCTGTCCCGGCGACTTCGGGGGGACGCGCGGCCGGCTGACGCCAAGCTGGTGGGACGATCGCGACTCCCAGTACGGCGTCCTCAAGCGATGGCGCGTCTCGGACGACGGCGCCACCGTCGATGGAGTCGCCCTTTCGGCCATCTCTCTCGACGCGCTCGGGCTGCGCGCCGGCGAAACGATCGCGGTGCGGATCGGCATCCATCCCGAAGCGGCCAATGTCGGCGGGATCAACATCTTCGGACGGGGCTTCGGCAACTACCCCCAGGACGTCGATCTGCGGATCGAGTACGACGTCGCCCAAGCCGAGCCGAAGCCCGCCGGCGACGAGGCGCCCGACCCGTCCGCCCGGGGATCCCGGCTGCGCCCGGACCGGCCCGCGACCTAGCTGCGCGGCCTAGGTCGCCGGGTCGTAGCGGAACCCCGTCTGCAGAACCTCGGACGGCCGGGTCAAGGCAGCGAACGCCTCCGCAGCCTCTTCCACCGGCAGCGTCAGGCGCGGCAGCGAGCCGAGCTTCACCGTGCCGGCCTGCGCGAGCTCGGTGATCCGCTCGCGGAGGGTGTCCCACGTGTAGGACGCATGGATGTTGCCGATCTGGCCGCACACCACGCGGATCCCGTTGTGGTGGAACTCGTCACCCAGCAGCAGCCCCCGGCTCTCGCCCTGGTAGAACCCGACGGCCACGACCAGGCCCTTGCGGCGCACGACGCGGATGGCCTCGTGGAGCGCAAAGGTCGAGCCGGTGCACTCCCAGGCGACCGCGATCCCTTCCGAGCCGAACCGGCGCTTGAGGGTCGCCGCCACGTCGACGCCCTCGGCCGCCTCGACAGTCTCGAGGCCGAGGTCGCGCGCAACCTTGAGCCGTTCCGCGACGCGGTCGACGACGAAGACCTGTGCGCCTTCGGCCGCCGCGATCTGGGCGGTGATGAGGCCGACGGGGCCCGCACCCAGGACGACCGCCGGCCCGCCCGCATGCTCCCCCTCGCCGAAGGCGACCGCGTTGACGCAGATCGGTCCCATCTGCCCGAGGTCCACCCCGTCGTCCCAGGTCAGGTCCGCGGGCAGCGTGTGGTCGAGGGCACGTTGCGCGGACATGGTGGTGAACTCGGTGTGGCGCCAGTT
This sequence comes from uncultured Chloroflexia bacterium, assembly GCA_963768035.1. Lineage (GTDB taxonomy): Bacteria > Chloroflexota > Limnocylindria > Limnocylindrales > CSP1-4 > CAIXZV01. Next base: position 73,129 of record CAVYGJ010000002.1, on the reverse strand, counting down.
GCCGTAGACCCGATGCCCGACGGCCACGTCAGCGGACCGGCTCTCCACGACCTCACCCGACGCCCGGTACCCGAACACGAACGGGTAGTCGACCGACGGGGTGCCCGGCTCGAACAACCGGAGCTCCTCGTTCCACTGCTTGTGGAGATAGACGTTGGATGCGTCCTTCCCGTAGAACGTCATCTCGGTCCCGGTGCTGACAGCGGATCGGACGGTCTTGACCCGGACCTGCCCGTCAGCGAGCGGTGCGGGCTCGTACACGTGGCACTCGACAGCGCCAGTCTCGACGATCTGGACGGTCCTGCCGCCGACCTCGCCGCGTGCGACGATGCCGTCGATTGCGCGCGTCACGCCGGGCTCCAGGGCGCGTTGGCCTCCGCGGCCACGCGGCCACGCACGATCGAATGGACGGTGTCGAAGCACATCTTGACTACTCCTTGCTCGGCGCCGGGACGAAGCCCGATCGGATCAGTGCTGGACGCAAGCTTGTCGTTCGCCGGGTCGGCGCTACCCCTTGGGGTCAAGGTCACGGGCGAGGTCGTCCGCGGAGACGGCGGAGGCGACGCCGCCTGCCGGGACGTCGGCGCCCGTAAGCCACACGAGGGCGTTCAGCACCGTCGTGCGAAACGCGTCATTGCCCCAGTTGGCGTGATAGTGGCCACCCGTCAGTCCGAACCCACGGCCGCCATCGGGACGCTCGACGGCCCACAGCAGGCTCTCGCGGCGCCCTCGCGCGGCCACGACATCCGGGTATGGGCCGTGGGGCCAGACGTACGGACCCTGGCGCACCGCGTCGTCCGGCGTCGCGACCAGGATCGGGCTGACCTGCGTGCCGGCACGGACGGTCGCCTCGTTCGCCAGGGCGTCGCCCTCGGAGCGGATGTTGAAGTACCACTCGTCGTGGGTCTCGAACGGCGGGACGCCACTCGTGATCGGATGCTCGGGAAGGGTGTCGAAGCGTGCGTCCCACATCGGGTTGCAGCTCACGAGGTCCTCGTAGTGGCCGCCGATCCAGGCGTCGACCTGGGGCGCGCCGCGATCGGCCGGCAGCTCGACGGCCCAGTGCATCAGCGCGAACCCGACGCCTTGGTCAACCAGGCGGCCGAGGGTCTCGAGCCGGTCGCCGACGAGGATCGTGTGACCCTCTCCGCCGTCGGCGTAGATCGCAATGGCATCGGCACCCTCGAAGGCCGCCTCATCGGCGACCCAGCCACCGGTGTGGACCTCGACCTCGAGGTCAGGCACCGCGAGCAGGCACCGCTGCAGCAGCAACGAGCCGGCACGGTGCTCGTGTGCTCCCGGGCCATGGGACGGTGCGCCCGCGAGCAGCAGGAGCTTCTTCATCGGGAACTGCCTCCTCGTTCGCCCTGGAACAACGGCCGCAGGAATGCCAGGCCGTCCACGGCGAGCGCGTCCTGGGTCGCCGCGAGGGGGCGCCAGATCGATGCTGCACGGGCGATGGCGGCGTTGTGGGCCGTGAATGACTCGATGCAGACCGGGCCCGCGTAGGACGCATCGGCAAGCGCGTCGGCGAACCGGTCCCAGGCGAACTGGTCGGCGCCCGGCGTCCCGCGATCGGTACCGCAGGCCTGCACGTGGGCGATGTGCCCGGCCGCGATCCGGACAGCCGCGGCCGGATCCTTCTCCTCGATGTTCATGTGGAACGTGTCCAGCAGGACGCCCAGCGCCGGGGAGCCGACGCCGGAAACGACGTCCATCGCCTGCTCGACGGTGTTGATGAGGCTCGTCTCGTACCGGTTCAGGGGCTCGAGCGCCAGGCGGACACCGGCGTGCTCGGCATGATCGGCGACCACCCGGAGCGCCTCCACGAGCCGGTCGATCGTCTGCCGGCGCTCGTCGGGATCGAGCCGCCAGAGGCGGCCGACGGGCGCGTAGATCGGCCCGCCCACCGCCGGTGAGCCCACCGCCGCGGCGATGTCGATGCACTGTCGGAGGTAGTCCTGGGTCGCGGCGGTGACGGCCCGGTCCGTGGTCGTCAGGTCCCGGTCCGGGGTCATCACGGCGCATGTCGTGGTGCCGAGCCCGGCGCCTGCCACGAGGTCTGCGGTGCGGGCGGGATCCCAGTCGCCGGGCTGCTCGATCGGCAGCTCGATGATGTCGAACCCCCAACCGCTGATCGACGGCACGAGCCGGTCGAGGTCCGAATCGGACAGCGGCGAGGTCCAGAGCCAGGTCGAGACGCCGATGGGATTCACGATCGACGGGACATTGCGGGCGTGCTCCAACAGACTCTCCCTGAACGGGCGGTGGGACTGGGGGCGCCAACGAAAGCGTATCCCCAGTCGGCCGAGGGCGGGACGACCCTACGGTCTACAGCCGCCGGAAGTCGTAGACGCGAGCCCGGAAGTCGGCCCCGACAGGCACCGGTCCCGCATGGGCCGCGGTGGGGGGCGGGGGATCAGGCGGATCGATGCCCAAGCCGACTGTCAGCAGCTCGTCTCCGCCGCGAATGGCCGTCCCTGTCGGGCGGTCGAAGCCGTCCCATGTCGTGACCTCGTACCGGGCGTTGGGGTCGAGGTGGCGGAGGCGCAGGCGGTCCCGGACGGGGATCGGCCGGTTGAGGACGCGGTAGTGGGCCGCTACGGCCCTCGACCCGTCCCGATCCACCACCATCCACGCCGTATCGTTGCCGTCACCGTCGAACGGGCTACGGAGCCGCACGAACCGTCCCCGCTGGAACAGGTGCCGGCGATCCCCGTAGAACGTGACCTGGCTCGCGACCTCCTCCAGCTCCTCGGCACGCAGGGCACTCGGGTCCAGCTCGTAGCCGAACGCGCCGAACATCGCGACCGCAGCTCGAAATGCCAGCGGCGTCACGCGACCCGTCTGGTGGTTGGGAACCGCGGAGACGTGGGCGCTGATGCTCGAGAGCGGGTACGCGAGTGAGCTGCCCCACTGGATCTTCAGGCGCTCGACTGCATCGGTGTCATCGCTCGTCCACGCCTGGGGCGCAAAGGCGAGCATGCCGGCATCGAACCGTCCACCGCCACCGGCGCACGACTCGAACAGGACGTCCGGAAAGCGCCGCGTCAGGCGTCCCAGGAGGTCGTACAGGCCAAGGACGTACCGGTGCTGGAGCTCGTCCTGACGATCGGGTGGCAGGCCCGATGTCCCGGCCTCGGTGATGGTTCGGTTCCAGTCCCACTTCACGTAGTCGAGCGACCCATGGGCGATGACGTCGCCCACCGCCTCGGCCAGGTGGTCGACCACCTCGGGCCGGCCGAGGTCCAGGACGTACTGCCAGCGTCCTTGGGTCCTGTGTCGGCCCGGGACGCCGATCGCCCAGTCGGGGTGCGCCCGGAACAGATCGCTGTCCGGGCTGACCATCTCCGGCTCGAACCAGAGGCCGAACTTGAGGCCGAGACCGTGGACGTCGCGGGCAAGACCGTCGATGCCGTCAGGCAGCTTGCGACGATCGACGACCCAGTCGCCGAGCGAGCTCCGGTCGTCGTCGCGAACGCCGAACCATCCGTCGTCGAGCACGAACAGCTCGACCCCGACCGCCGCGGCGGCCGTCGCCATCCCCACCAGCCGGCGGTGGTCGAAGTCGAAGTAGGCGCCCTCCCAGCTGTTGAGCAGGATCGGCCGGTCGGCGTCGCGCCACGGCCCACGCGCCACGCGCTCGCGGAACAGTCGGTGCAGCGTATCGCTCAGGCCATCGAGCCCGTCCGCCGACCAGGCGAACACCGCCTCCGGCGTGGAGAACGATGCACCCGGCTCGAGGCGCCACTCGAACCCGTCGGGGTGGATGCCCAGGCGGAGCCTCGCGGTGGCCATCGAGTCCACCTCCACCTCGGCGATGAAGTTGCCGGAGTAGACGAGCGCGGCCCCCCACGCCTCTCCTGCCTCCTCGGTGGTGCTGGGCCTGCGGAGGGCGACGAACGGATTGTGTTGGTGACTCGACGCCCCGCGCGTGCTGCCCACGCCCTGCTGGCCGGGCATGATCGGCCGCTCGACGACCGCCCGCTCACGAGCCCAGGTCCCGCTCAGCTGGAGGAGCGTCCACGATGCGTCCGGGAGGTCGAGCGTGGCGCTCATCGCACAGGTGAGATCCACCGGAGCCGTGCCGGTGTTGGTGATGCGCAGGTGTCGTGCGACCACCGGACGATCGGCGAACAGCGTGTACACGAGCGTGGCCACGACCCCTGACCGGTCATCCTTGATGTCGATCTCGAGGGTGTCCGCCTCGGCGTCGGACTCCACGTAGCTCGACGGCAGCGGGTCGGCGAAGGACGGCTTGCCGGCGATGATCCGGTGACCCGTGTACTGGAGGTCGAGGACGGTGCTCCCGTCCGCCTGCCGGACGACGAGCCCCGGCACGCGATAGTCGCCGACGCCCGGAACCGGGAGCGCCAGCGGCACGGATTCCCCGAGCCGGTTGTCGTAGCCGTCGAACGGGACCCCGGCGAGGTGCCGGTAGGAGGGACCCTGGGCCAGCGGCGCCCCGGCGTGCACCTGTCCGATCCAGCCGTTCTCCAGCACCGCGAGCACCCAGCTCAGCTGCCCGTTTCCGAGATGCCACTCACGGGTGTCCGGCTGCCAGGCGATCGTCATCGGAACCTCGACTCGCGAACCGCCGGTGCCGCGCTGCGGATCAGTGGGAGCAGCGGGTTCACGCAGCTAGCGTAGGTCAGGCCCGACCTACACGAGGTCCGTGTCGACGTTGAAGGCGTCCTTCACGGAGCGCATCTCGTCGACCGTCAGCCCGTCGCCCCGGCCGCCGGCCAGCAGGTCCATGTACTCGTAGCGGGCGGCGGTCTCCGCGTACTCGATCCGGTCCACCGCGCGCGTCACCGACTGGTTCGAGCGCGCCATGACGCCGTGCTTCGCCCACACGACGATCCGGCGCGTCCGCAGGCTCTCCACGTTGGCTGCCATGAGCGCCGGCGAGCCCGGCACGGCGAACGCCAGCATCCCGATGCCCGCCGGGAGCGCCACGAGCGTCTCGGGCTCCCAGCGGAGGAGCCGCGCGTCCACGTAGGCCTGGTCCCGGTAGGCCGGCACGTGGCTGAGGTACGTGAGGTGCGGCGGCTGGGCGTGGACGATCGCCTGGAAGTTCGTGTCGGTGCGGCCGATCACGTCCTCGTGCACGGCGAGGTGCGAGTTCCACTCGGACGTCACCCGGTCGAACAGGCGGCGGCGCGACGTGAACAGCGTGCCGGTCCGGCCGCCCTCGTCGACGAGGACGGCGCCGAGGCTCGCGTCCGGGTCGCTGACGAGCGCGCGCAGCCGACGGCCGGAGCCGGTGACGATCACCGTCCGGCCGGCGAGGCTCGGGGCCGGGACCGGGAGCTCGATCGGCTCCTCGATGGGAAACCGGCGGCGGACCTCGACCGGCCACCCGAGGCAGACGGAGATGTTGCCGGCGGCGCCTTCGCTCGCGTCGATCTCGGCGATCCGGTGGCCTGCGGCGCCGATCGAGGCGATGACCTCGTCGAGCTCGGGAAAGGGTTCCTTGACGGGCATGAGGGCGATCCTTGGTGGGCTAGGCCGGCGATCCGCCGGCGGGAAGGACGATCAGGACATGGAGGTTGCGGGGGCCGTGGACGCCCTCGATCCGCTGGAGCTCGATGTCGCTCGTGGCGGAGGGCCCGCTGATCCACGTGAGCGGCCGGCGGGGATCGAGACGCTCGAGCGCCGTGGCGACGTCGGGCACGACCTGGTCGGCGCGGACGATGCACAGGTGATGGTCGGGGAGCAGCGTGAGGACGCGGCGGCCCTGCCCGGGCCCCGCATCGAGCACGATCGTCCCCGTTTCGGCGATCGCGACCGCGCAGCCCGTGACGACGGCCGGGATCCCGTCGAGCTGCTCGTGTGACAGCGGCGGCTCGTCCGACACGGCGCCCGACGCGAGCGCGAGCCACGCCTCGGGGATGCCTGCTGGCGCGACGAAGCGCGCGGCGCCGATGGACGCGAGCACCGCCGCGACCTCGCGGCCGACGTCCGCTGCCGCGCAGCGCACGACCGATGCCCGGTAGCTCGCGACGCGGTCGGCGAAGCGCTCGAGCGGGTCGGCGCCGTCGGCCATCGTCCCGCGGTTGTACTCGCGCGGCACATCCGGCGATGCGGGCCGATCGGCGAGCGATGCCCTCGCGCGCTCGAGGATGGCGTCGCGCGCCGACTGGTCCGTCATCGCGCCCGCCCCTTCCACCAGCGGCGGAACGACGGCCTCGCGGGCGGCGGCAGGTCGCGGCCGCCGAACCAGGCGCCGAGCATCCCCGGGAGCCGGAGCCGGCCGATCCTCCCGCCGCGGCTCAGCGGTCGTGCGGCGACGCCGCTCACCCGCTCGAGGGTGTCGAGCCTCCCGGACGACGCGAACGTCGATCCGAGCCCGCCGAGGAGGACGGCCTCCTGCGACAGGTGCGAGGCGCGCCAGCCGTGCTGCTCGACGACCTTCGCCCGGAGGTGGACGAGGATCTCGGGGATGTCGATCCGGACCGGGCACACCTCGAAGCACGCGCCGCACAGCGAGGACGCGTACGGGAGCGACGCCGTCTGCTCGTCCACCGGGTGCTTCGCGATGCCCCGCAGCTGGGGCGTGAGGATCGCGCCGATCGGCCCCGCGTACGGCGACCCGTAGGCGCGGCCGCCCGTCCGCTCGTAGACGGGGCACACGTTGAGGCACGCGGAGCACTTGATGCACCGCAGCGCCTGGCGGCCGACCGGGTCGGAGAGCGTGTCCGTCCGCCCGTTGTCGAGCAGCACGAGGTGGAACGCCTGCGGGCCGTCGCCCGGGGTCACGCCCGTCCACATCGTCGTGTACGGGTTCATCCGCTCCGCGGTCGACGACCGCGGCAGCAGCTGGAGGAACACCTCGAGGTCGCGCCAGGCCGGGAGCAGCTTCTCGATCCCCATGACCGTGATCAGGACGTCGGGGAGCGTCAGGCACATCCGCCCGTTGCCCTCGGACTCGACGACCATGACCGTGCCGGTCTCCGCGACCGCGAAGTTCGCGCCCGAGATCGCGACCCGCGCCCGGAGGAACTTCTCGCGCAGGTGGAGGCGCGCCGCCTCGGCGAGCTCCGCGGGCTCGTCGGTGAGGCCCTCGGGCGCCGGTCGCCCGACGCCCGCCATCTCGGCCTGGAAGATGTCGCGGATCTCGGTCCGGTTGCGGTGGATCGCGGGCACGAGGAAGTGGGACGGCAGGTCCCGGCCCAGCTGGACGATGAGCTCCGCGAGGTCCGTCTCCCAGGCGGCGATCCCCGCCTGCGCGAGCGCCTCGTTGAGCTCGATCTCCTGGGTCGCCATCGACTTGACCTTGACGACCTCGTCCGCGCCGGCCTCCCGGACGAGCCCGACGACGATCGCGTTCGCCTCCTCGGCATCGCGCGCCCAGTGGACGACGCCGCCCGCCGCGGTGACGTTCGCCTCGAGCTCGACGAGGAGCTCCGGCAGGCGCGCGAGGACGTCGTCCTTGATCGCGGCGCCGGCGAGCCGCAGCTCCTCCCAGTCCTCGACCTCGGTCACCGCCCGTGAGCGCTTCTCGCGGATCGTCGTCGTGGCGCGCTTGAGGTTGGTGCGCAGCTGCTCGTCCGCGAGCGCCTCGCGTGCCGCCTCGGGGAACGGCGGCGTGCCGGCGAACCGGGGCGTCGGCGGCGGGACCTGGCGGGGCGCGGTCATGCCGGCAGCCCCGCGGCGAGGATCTCGGCGAGGTGGAGCACCTGGATCGGCGACCGCGCGCGGCTGAGCATGCCGCCGAGGTGGAGCAGGCACGACGTGTCGGCGGCGGTGAGCACCGTGGCCCCGCTCGCCTCGACGGCGGCGAGCTTGTCCCCGCCCATCGCCAGCGACGTCTCCGCGTTCTTGATCGCGAACGTCCCGCCGAACCCGCAGCACTGGTCGGCGCCCGCGATGTCCACGAGCTCGAGGCCCTCGACGGCCCCGAGCAGGCGCCGCGGGCGATCCCCGATCTCGAGCATCCGGACCGAGTGGCAGGTCTGGTGGAACGCGACCCGGTGCGGGAACGCGGCGCCGATGTCCGTCACGCCGAGCTCGTCGACGAGGAACTCGGACAGCTCGAGCACCCGCGGGGCGACGCGGGCGACGTCCGCCGCGAGCGCCTCGTCGCCGGCGTGCTCGGCCACGGTCCCGTGGTGATGGCGGACCATCGAGGCGCACGACGGCGACGGCGTCACGACGACGTCGTAGGGCTCGAAGACGCTGGTGAACGCGCGGACCAGCGGCACGCACTGGTCGCGGTAGCCGGTGTTGAAGTGCATCTGGCCGCAGCACGTCTGCGCCTCGGGGAAGACGACCTCGTGCCCCAGGTGCTCGAGGATCCGGACGGTGGCCCGGCCGACGTCGGGCGCGAGCGCGTCGTTGAAGCAGGCGATGAACAGGGCGACCCTCACGGCCTAGCCGTCCATTTGAGCGCGTGTCAGCTGGGGCTCATAGCGGACGAGGGTCTGGCTCTCCCTGACGAGCGCCCGCAAGCTCCCGAGGTCGCCCGAGACAAGCCCGAGCGAGCGGGCCTGCACGAGGATGTTGCCGAGCGCCGTCGCCTCGACCGGGCCCGCGATGACGGGCAGCCGGCAGGCGTTCGCGGTGAGCTGGCACAGGAGCCGGTTCCGCGACCCACCTCCCACGACGTGGACGACCTCGATCGTCCGGCCCGTCAGCCGCGCCGCGTTGTCGACGGCGCGAGCGTAGGCGGCCGCGAGGCTGTCGAGGATGCACCGAGCCATCGCATGTCGCGCCTGGGGCACCGAATGGCCGCTCGCGACGAGCGCCGCGGCGATGCGGACTGGCATGTCGCCGGGAGCCATGAACACGGGGTCGTCCGGGTCCACGATCGGTCCCCCAGGCGGGAGCGCCCCAGCGGCCTCGAGGAGCGCCTCGAGCGACTCCGGCGTCCCGGCCCGTTCCCACGTGCGCAGCGACTCCTGGAGCAGCCAGAGCCCGGTGACGTTTCGCTGGAACAGCGTCGTGCCGTCGACGCCGCCCTCGTTCGTGAAGTCGGCGGCCCGGCTGTCCTCGGTCAGGATCGGCCCGGGCGCCTCGACGCCGACCAGCGACCACGTCCCGCTCGAGATGTACGCGAACCTGTCGGACGTCGCCGGGACGGCAGCGACCGCGGACGCGGTGTCGTGCGAGCCGACGAGGGTGACCATGGTGGACTCGCCGAGCCCGGTCGCCTCGCGGACGCCGGGCAGCAGTCGTCCGCGGACCTCGCCCGGCTCGCCGAGGCGTGGCAGCAGCGACGGGTCGAGGGAGAGGTCCTCGACGAGCGCGGTGTCCCACGCCCGTGTCCGAGGATCCAGCAGTCCGGTGGTCGACGCGATCGTGCGCTCGACCAGCGGCACCCCGGTGAGCCAGAACCCGAACAGGTCGGGCATCGGCAGGACGGTGCGCACGATCCCGAACGCCGGCGTCTCCCGCCCGGCCTCGAGCTGGTAGAGCGTGTTGAACGGCAGGACCTGGAGGCCATTCCGTCGGTACAGCGCAGCGCGCGGGATGCGCGCGTGGACCCGCTCGGCGGCGGCGATCGTCCGAGGGTCGCGGTGGTGGAACGGATTGCCGACGAGCGACCCCGCCGCGTCGAGCCAGCCGATGTCGGCCCCCCACGTGTCGATGCCGATGCTTCGCAGGTCGGGTGCAGCTCGCCGCGCCTGACGAAGGCCCGCGAGGATCTCGTGGTGCAGGCGAAGGGCGTCCCAGTGCAGTCCGTCCGACAGCTGGACCGGCTCGTTCGGGAACCGGTGGACCTCGTCGAGCGCCAGCCCGTCCGGCCCGACGCGGCCGAGGATGACCCGGCCGCTCGACGCGCCGATGTCGACGGCCGCGACGACCCCGTCGCTCACCGCAGGAACGCCGCCGCGACGCCGGCGTCGACCGGCACGTGGAGACCGGTGGTCAGCGCGAGGTCACCGCCCACCAGCGCGAACACGGCTGCCGCAACGTGCTCGGGGAGGACCTCCTTCTTGAGCAGGGTCCGCTGCGCGTAGAACTCGCCCAGCTTCTCCTCGGGCACCCCGTAGGTCTTCGCGCGGTCCGCGCCCCAGCCCTTGGCGAAGATCCCCGAGCCGCGGACGACGCCGTCCGGGTTGATCCCGTTGACCCGGATCCCGAACTGCCCGAGCTCCGCGGCGAGGAGCCGGACCTGGTGCGCCTGGTCGGCCTTCGTCGCCCCGTAGGCGACGTTGTTGGGGCCGGCGAAGAACGCGTTCTTGCTCACGATGTAGACGAGGTCGCCGCCCATCGCCTGGTCGCGCATGACGCGTGCGCCCTCGCGCGCGACGAGGAACGAGCCGCGGGCCATCACGTCGTGCTGGAGGTCCCAGTCGTCCACCGTCGTGTCGAACAGCGACTTCGAGATCGAGAGGCCGGCGTTGTTCACGACGATGTCGACGCCGCCGAACGCGAGCACGGCGTCGCGCATCGCGGCGGCGACCTGCGCCGGGTCGGTCACGTCGCAGCGCACGCCGAGCGCGACATCCGCGTTGCCGATCTCGGCGGCCGCGGCCACGGCGGTGTCTGCGGCGATGTCCGCGACGACGACGCACGCGCCCTCGGCCGCGAGCCGGACCGCGATCGCGCGCCCGATCCCGGAGCCGCCGCCGGTGACGAACGCGACCCGCGCGACGAGCGGCTTCGGCTTCGGCAGCCGCTGGAGCTTCGCCTCCTCGAGCGCCCAGTACTCGATCCGGAACTTCTCCGACTCCGCGATCGGGGCGTACGTGGACAGCGCCTCGGCGCCACGCATGACGTTGATCGCGTTGACGTAGAACTCGCCCGCGACCCGTGCCGTCTGCTTGTTCGCGCCGAAGCTGAACATGCCGACGCCCGGGACGAGGACGATCGCCGGGTCCGCGCCGCGCATCGCGGGGCTGTCCGGCGTCGCGTGGCGCTCGTAGTAGGCGGCGTAGTCGGCGCGATACGCCTCGTGGAGCTCGCGCAGCCGGGCGACGGCCTCCTCGATCGGCGCGGTCGGCGGCAGGTCGAGGACCATCGGCCGGACCTTCGTGCGCAGGAAGTGGTCGGGGCACGAGGTGCCGAGCGCCGCGAGGCGGGGATGCGCCTCGCTGGCGAGGAAGTCGAGGACGACGTCGCTGTCCGTGTAGTGGCCGACCTGCGGCCGATCGGTGGACGCGAGGCCGCGGATGACCGGCAGGAGCGCCGCCGCGCGTTCGCGTCGCTCGTCGACGGGCAGTGCCTCGAACCCCGCGATCGCCGGCCCGAACGGCGCCGGCCGTCCGTGCTCCGCGATGTACCGCTCGGCGGTCCGGATGATCTCGAGCGAGTTGGCCTCGCACGCCTCGGACGTCTCGCCCCAGGCGGTGATCCCGTGGCCGCCGAGCACGGCGCCGATCGCCTCCGGGTTGTCCCGCTGGACGGCGGCCATGTCCAGGCCGAGCTGGAACCCGGTCGCCGCCACGGCACCCAGGCGACCCGGTCGCCGAAGCAGGCGCGCGTCAGCGCCTCGCCGTCGGCGGCCGTCGCGAACGCGATGCCCGAGTCCGGGTGGAGGTGGTCGACGTGCGGCGCCTCGACGAGGCCGTGCATCGCCGTGTCGATCGACGGCGCGGCGCCGCCCTTGCCGAACAGGCAGTGGTCGAAGGCCGCGACCATCTCGTCCTCGCGGTCGACGCCGGGATAGACGTCCACGAGCGAGCGGAGCCGGTCGAGGCGGAGGACGGACAGGCCGGCCGCCGTGAGCGTGCCGAGGTCTCCGCCGGAGCCCTTGACCCACATGAGCTCGACGTCCGCGCCGGTCACCGGGTCGAGGTCGGTGCCCTTGGCCGAGGTGTTGCCGCCGGCGTAGTTCGTGTTTCGCGGGTCGGCCCCAAGTCGGTTCGACCTCGCGAGCAGCTCCTGGATCGGCTCTGCCACCTTGATGTTCATGACAACGAGCTCCTCGCTTCGGCGCCGGGCTGGGGCTCGATCCCGCGGCGATACGCCTCGGCCTCCCACGTCTCGATGAACCGGCGCTCGGCCGTCGCCAGCGGCCGGACGCCGCCGAGCCGCAGCGCGCCGCGGCCGACGCGCGTCGCGTCGATGTAGATCTCGCGCGCGGTCTCCGCCTGGCGCGGGGTTCCGCCGACCGCGAACACGCCGACACCGGCGACCACGACGATGATCGGCCGCTCGCCCCTGGTCGCGACGTACGCGGCGACCGCCGCGGCGACGAGCGCGTCGAGCCCGGCCTCGTCATCGACGGCCGGCTCGATCCACAGCGGCCAGGACCCCGCGTACACGATCTGGTCCGGCGTCAGCGGGCCGCCCCCGGCCAGCGCCTCGCCATCGGTGGTCCCTGCGAGCCACGCGGCATCCGCGGACCCGTCGAACGCGACGTCGAGCGGCTCGGGTCCGGTCGCGAGCCGCCTCCCCAGCACGCGCACGAGGCGGTCGACCGTCGCCGGGTCCGCCGCCGACGGGGCATGCGTCCGCGGCTGATGGCCCGCCCTCCACGTGCGGCCGCAGCGCGTCGACGAGCGCGTACGACCGGTCGACGACGGCTGCCGGGTCGTCGCCGGCGACGATCAGCCCGTGGTTCTGGAGGAGCGTGACGTCGGGGGCGGCCTGACCCGTCCGCGCGACGTGCGCACGCCGGAGGCGCGCGATCTCGCGTGCGAGCGGGAGCCCCGGGTCCACGTACGGGACCCACAGCGCGTCGTCCCCCAGCAGGTCCTTCGCGATCGCCTCGCCGTCGCGCGCGCACGTGAGCGAGTTCACGAGCGTCGGGTGGGTATGGATGACAAACCGGCTCGGGATGAGCGCATGGAACACGCACTCCACGGACGGCCGCCGGTCACCCTCGTCGCGCAGCCGTGCGGCCATCGCGGTCCGCATGACCGCCTCGCTGCCGGGCGGGGCGTCGCCGGGCGCACCGTCGGCCAGCTCCAGCAACGGGGCGAGCGCGAGCGGCATGAGCGCCGCTGCGGTCATCGAGGCCAGCGAGACGCCGCTGGGCTTGATGTACAGCACCTCGTCCGTCTTGGCCGAGCTGTTGCCGCCGCCGGCGCGCGAGAACTGCGGGTCCTCGCCGAACAGCCGCGACAGCGCCGCGCCCGCCTCGAGCAGCTCGAGGTCGGCGCCCGGGGCGAGCTCCCCCGTCGCGTTGTCAGTCACTCAGCGCCGGCCGTACAACGGCCCGAAGTTCGCGCACGCCCGGAAGTCGGCGCCCTCGAGGTCCGCCGTCCCGAGGTTCGACCACGCGGACGGCCGGAAGATGTCCTCCTCGGGCACGTTGTGCATGTGGACGGGGATCCGCAGGATCGACGCGAGGCTGATCAGGTCCGCGCCGACGTGGCCGTAGCTGATCGCGCCGTGGTTCGCGGCCCAGTTGGCCATCACCGTGTACACGTCGCGGAACGGGCCGCTGCCCGTCGTGCGCGGGCACGAACCAGTGGGTCGGCCAGGTGGGATCGGTGCGCTGGTCGAGGACGTCGTGGACCTCGTGCCGGGAGGTCGACCGTCCAGCCCTCCGCGATCTGGAGGACCGGTCCCGCCCCCGCGACGAGGTTGATGCGCGCCATCGTCACCGGCATCCCGCCGCGCGACACGAACTGGGACGAGAACCCGCCCCCGCGGAAGTAGCCGCGGTTCGCCGGGTACCAGGTGGTCGCCTCGAGCGCCGCGGCCACGTCCTCGTCGGTGATGTCCCAGAACGGCTTCATCGCGGGCTCACCCGCGTCGTCCGTCATCGCGCCCGTCGCGTCCAGGGTCGCAGCCCCCGAGTTGATCAGGTGGATGAAGCCGTCGGCGGCCAGGCCCTCCGGCCGATGCCCCGTGACCCGCTCGACCGCCTCCGGGCTCCAGTACGTCCGCACGTCGGCGAAGATCTGGGCCCGGTTCGTGAGCAGGTACATCAGGAGCATCGTCGCGCCGTTGAGCGAGTCGTTCTCCGTCGCGAACATGTGCGGCGCGCGGATCCCGTTCCAGTCGAAGCTGGAGTTGAGGATCGCCTCCATGAAGTCGCCGTTGGGGCTGTGGTCGGTCCACTGGCGCTGGCCCTGGAACCCGCCGAGGATCGCGTTCCGGCCCATCGACTCCTCGGTGAAGCCGAGCTCCGCGAGCCGCGGGTTGCCGACCAGCATGTCCCGCGTGATGAGGGCCATCCGGACGACGACCTCCCAGTCGCGGTCGAGCTCCTCGCGGCTCTTCGCCTTCTCGGCGGGGTTCCGGTCCCCGCCCTCGCGGCAGTTCGCCCGCGCCCACGCGAGCGCCGCGTCGAACTCGACCGGGTCGTAGATGCCCTCCTCCATGCGCCGCGTGTACTCGGACATGTCGACGGTCTCGACGCGCATCCCGAGATAGCGCTCGAAGAACGGCTGGTCGACGATCGAGCCGGCGATGCCCATCGAGACGCCGCCCAGCGAGAGGTACGACTTGCCGCGCAGGATCGCGGTCGCGAGGCCCGCGCGCGCGAACCGCAGGATCCGTCCCTGCACGTCGGGCGGGATGTCGCCGTCGCCGGCGTCCTGGACGTCGCGGCCGTAGATGCCGAACGCCGGCAGGCCCTTCTGCGTGTGCGCGGCGAGGACGGCCGCGAGGTAGACGGCGCCGGGCCGCTCCGTGCCGTTGAAGCCCCACACGGCCTTCGGCGTGAGCGGGTCCATGTCCATCGTCTCGGACCCGTAGCACCAGCAGGGCGTGATCGTGATCGACACGCCGACGCCCTCGAGGCGGAACAGCTCGGCGACCTTGGCCGCCTCGTACACGCCGCCGATGTTGTGGTCCGGCACGACCACCTCGACCGGTTGCCCGTCGGGGTACCGCAGGTTGGCGCGGATGAGCTCCGCGGTGCGCAGGGCCATCGCGCGCGTCTGCTCGTCGAGCGACTCGCGCACGCCGTGCTGCCGGCCGTCGACGGCGGGCCGGATCCCGATCCGCGGCCATTCACCGACGAAGCGGCCGGTGGTGTTGATGGAGGCCATGTGGGTTCCTCTCTGGGACATGTGTGGCTCGCCCGCGCCGAGTGCCGGCGGCGGACGCGGTATCAGTCGGGCGTCACCACGCCGATGGTAAGCAGCAGGTTCGCGTACAGGCGCTGGTCCCCCGTCGCGATCGCCAGTGTGACGCCGGGAGCGCGCGCGGCGTCGTAGAACGGGAACCGTCCCAGGCGCTCGAGCTCGAGACCGGGGAGCAGTCCTCGGAAGTCCGAGAAGATCGGGGGCTCGGGCCCGTCGTCCGGGGACATCACGTGGGCGGCCTCGATCGGGATCGCATCGACGAGCGCACTGCAGCACCTCCGTGACGCTCACCGTGCCCGGCGCCAGGTTGAGGTACACGCGATGCGCCGCCTCGTTCGAGCCGCTCCGAAGCGGGTAGTTCCCGTCGGCGATGAGCACCTGTGCCCCATGGCCGGACTCGCCAAGCGCCTGGAGGATCCCTGGGTGGAGGAGACGGGTCTTGAGCATGTGACGTCCTCTACGAGCTGGGGTCGAACACGATCTTGCGGTGGGTGAGCCGGTGCGCGGCGATCTCGGCGAACAGCGCCGGCGCCTCGGACAGCGGGGCGCGGTGGGAGATCATCCCGGCCGTGTCGAGCCCGCCGTCGAGGACGGCCGCCAGGCCGTCGGTCCACTCGTGACCGGGCCACGGCGCGGAGTACGACATGAAGCAGCCGGCAAGGGTGAGCTCCTTGCGCATGAGCCCTTCCATGAACGTCATGGGCAGGCTCGCGTCGGGCGGCTGGTTGCCGCCGAGCACGATCGCGCCACGCGGGCGCGCAACCTCGATCGTCTGGCCGAGCGCCGCGGGCGAGCCCGTAGCCTCGAGCACGAGGTCGGCGCCTCCATCGGTGAGGCGCATGACCTCCGCCGGGACGTCGTCGTGCGCGGGATCCAGCGTGACGTGCGCGCCGAGCGCCCGGGCTGCCTCGCGGTTCCCGGCGACGAGGTCGGTGGCCACGATGAGCCGCGCGCCGGCGATCCGGAGCCACTGGACGAGCATCAGGCCGATCGACCCTGCGCCGAAGACGACCGCCGCGTCCCCGGGCTGGAAGCGGCCCAGGTCCAGCATGTGCCGCGCGACGGTCGACGGCTCGATGAGCGCCGCGGCCTCGAACGGCAGGTCGTCCGGGACGAGCAGCAGGTTGGTCGCGGGCAGTGCGACGAGCTGGGCGAAGGCGCCGTCACGGCGGGAGCCGATGAACGAGTACGCCACGCACGCGGAGAAGCGTCCGGCACGGCACTGCGCGCAGACATGGCACGGCACGAGGGGGACGAGTGCGGCGTGCCGCCCGAGGAGGCTCGAATCCACGCCCGGCCCGACCGCGGTCACGATCCCCGATGCCTCATGGCCGAGGATCATCGGATACGTCCGGTGCCCGCGCAGGTAGCGGTGGATGTCGGAGCCGCAGACCGCGCTCGCCCGGACCTCGAGCAGGACCTCACCGTCCGCCGGGACCGGATCCGCGACGTCGCGATAGACGAGCTGGCGCTCGCCCTCGAGGACCGCGGCCTTCATCGCGCCACCGCCGGCAGCGCGGCGAGCCGGTCGAAGGTCGGCAGCAGCCCGCGGGACAGGTCGTGGTAGACCTCGAACGACGCCTCGTACTGCGCATGCCGTCCCGCATCCGGCTCATAGGTCGTTCGCCGGGGCAGCAGGCGCTCGACGGTCTCGCCAGCGTCCCCGGCCAGGCCCACCGCCTCCGCGGCCAGGGCGTACAGGCCGAGGCCATGACCGCCCTCGCCCCCGTCCGCCCGCCGCGCGACGACGAGCGGCCGCCCGGTCACGTCGGCCTTGATCTGGTTCCAGACCGGGCTGCGGGCCGCTCCCCCGGTCGCGAGCCACTCGGTGACGCGGACGCCCGTCGCCTCCGCGACGCGGAGGTTGTCGAGCACGGCGAACGCGCAGCCCTCCATGATCGAGCGCAGCATCTCCGCCCGAGTGGTGGCGTACGACATGCCGAGGAACACGCCGCGCGCCGACGTGCTCCAGATCGGCGTTCGCTCGCCGGCGAGGTACGGCAGGAACACGAGGCCACCGCTGCCTGCGGGCGCCGTGCCGGCCTCCGCGGAGAGCGACTCGAAGGTCGCCTCCTCGCGTCCGAGGACCTGCCGGAACCAGCCCAGCGCACCGCCGCCGACCGTCCCCGCCTGCAGCAGGTACTGCCCGCGGAGGACGTGGTGGCTGAAGATGAGGCGCGGCTCGACGACCACCTCCGCCACGCTCATGCCCATCCCGCCCGCCTGCCCGCCCTGGTCCTGCGTCTGGCCGTGCCGCGTGACCCCGCCACCGAGCGCGCCGACCGCGGCGTCGAGCCCGCCGACGAGCACCGGCGTCCCCGGCGCGAGGCCCGTCCGGGCGGCCGCGGCCGCTGTGACGCCGCCGGCGATCTCCCGCGCCTCGCGGAGCGGGGGGAGCCGATCGAGCGGGATGCCGAGCTCGGCTGCGGCACCCTCGTCCCACCGCTCGCGTCGGATGTCGAAGCAGTGGAAGCCGTAGGCCTGGGTCAGGTCGCAGGTCGCCTCGCCCGTCAACCGCGCGGTCAGGAAGCCCGACGCGGTGAGGAACCAGCGGGTCGCGTCGAAGATCGCCGGCTCGTTCGCCCTGAGCCAGGCGAGCTTGGGCGTGATGTACGCGGCGTCGAGCGGGTTGGCGACGAGATCGACGAGGTGGGCGGCGCCGGGTCCTGCCCTGAGCGCCGCCGCCTCCGCCTCGGCGCGCCGGTCGAGCCAGGTCATCGCCGGCGTCAGCGCCCGGAAGTCGTCGTCGACCGGCACCAGCGTCCAGCCGATGCCGTCCACGGCGACGGCGGCGACGTCCCGGGCCGGCACGCCGGCCGCCGCGAGCACGTCGGCAACGGTCCCGCACAAGGCGTCCCACCACCGTTCGGGATCGATCTCGGCGCGGGCGGCGTCGGGCCGATCCAGGTCGTACGAGGCGGACGCCTCGGCGACGGGGGTGCCGTGGGAATCCCAGAGCGCGGTCTTCATGCTCGAGGTTCCCTGGTCAACGGTGACGATGTGCACGGTCGTTGGCGTTCGCAGCCGGCGGGGTCCCGGACGGCGCTCCTATGGTGGCGTGATGGTGCCGTCGAGGTCCCAGAGGTCCTCCCATCGCTGGCCGGCCTTCCACAGGAAGACGTGGCCCTTGATCAGCCGGCAGTTGCGGTCGATGGCCGCGATCGCCGCCATGTCAGCGTCGGTGAGCGGCTCCCCGGCCGCGGCCAGGAGGTTGGCGTGGTAGTTGGCACGGTTCGTCGAGAACGGGATGGGGACCTGGCCGCGGCTGATCGCCCACTTGACGCAGACGACAGCGGGATGGACGCCCAGACGCTCCGCGATCCCCTTGATCACCGGGTCCTCGACGTCGACGCTGTCCTCGGGCGTCCGGTCGCGCTCCGGACGGGCCGGGGAGCCGACGGGGGAGAACCCGATGGGGATCATCCCGTTCGCCTGCACGAACTCGAACAGCTCGGGCTGCTGGAAGTGCGGGTGGAGCTCCATCTCGTTCGCGACGGGCTTGATGTGCGCGTCGCGGAGGACCAGCCGCAGCTTCGGGACGGTCATGTTCGAGGTGCCGATGTGCCGCACGAGGCCCCGCTCGACGAGCTTCTCGAGCTCGGCCCAGGTCGCCATGTAGCGGTCGTGCAGGTACGGCTGCGCATTCGAGTCCCGGGAGCCCACGTCCACGCCCGGCTGATGCGTGTTGGGGAACGGCCAGTGGACGAGGTACAGGTCGAGATGGTCGAGGCGGAGGTCGCGCAACGTCTGCTCGAGCGCCGGCGCGACCTGCGACGGCTCGTGCCTGTCGTTCCAGAGCTTGGACGTGATCCACAGCTCGTCGCGCCGCACGCCGTCGGCGATCGCGCGTTCCAGCGACTCGCCGATCAGGTGCTCGTTGGCGTAGACGGCGGCACAGTCGATGTGTCGATAGCCCAGCTGGATCGCGTCGTACACGGCCGCCGCGACACGCTCTCCCGGCACGTGGTCCGAGCCGAACGTCCCGAGGCCGATGCCGGGCATCAGCGCCCCGCCAGCGACGAGGCGCTGGGGCACGAGGGCGGGATCGACGGGCTGCAGGCTCATGAGCGCGCCTCGTAGTCGCGGTACCACCCGTCGCCCGGGGTCGCGGCACCCGTGACGGGGTTCTGCCGGGCGTGCCACGGGGTGCCCTGCGTGTCGACGAGGCGCACGAGCCGCTCGAGACGCCGTCGTCCCTCGGTCGTCAGCCACGCGTCGCGCTCCACGGGAGGCATCGTCGCGGCGGGCGCCCACACCGAGCGGCCGACGAGCACCCCGGATGCGCCCGCGCCACAGGCCACGGCCACCTGGCGCTCGAAGGTCACGTCGTCGACGCCACCCGAGAGCAGCACCCACGGCA
This sequence comes from uncultured Chloroflexia bacterium, assembly GCA_963768035.1. Classification (GTDB taxonomy): domain Bacteria; phylum Chloroflexota; class Limnocylindria; order Limnocylindrales; family CSP1-4; genus CAIXZV01. The sequence continues at coordinate 53,836 of CAVYGJ010000002.1, read as the reverse complement.
GCCGACTCGCGGCGTCGAGCTCGGCGCACGCGTCCGCCCACGCGGCCGCGTCATCCACGGCCTGGTCGTAGGGGAACTCGGCCTTGAGGATGTCGCCGCCGATCGCGGTGAGTCGGCGCGCGGTCTCGATGACGCCTCGCCGTCGCGCCTCGCCGGTCAGCTTCCCGCCGGTGGCGGGATCGAAGCCCAGGGGCTCCACGAACAGTGGAAGGTCCGCGGCCCGGCAGGCCGCGGCGACGTCCGCCACGAACCGCTCCTGGTCGGCGGCGTTCGCCGCCTCGTGGTGGTAGTAGACGAGCAGCTTGGCCGCGGACGCACCGAGGCGCTTCGCCTGCTCGACAGACCAGCCCGGCAGCACCCGGCTGACCCGTGCCGTCGGCGGCCCCTCGTACCCCGTCGCCTCGATCGCGACCAGCAGGCCGGCCGCCCCGGGCAACGACCCGTCCACGATGCACTGCGCCGCGCCGATCTCCGGGTCGAGCAGCGATCCCGTCGCCGACGGCGCGAGGGCCCGGATCACCGCGCGCTTGAACTCCACCATCTCGGCGTAGGCACCGATTCGGGCGCGTCCGGCCGGAGCTCCTTGCGCAGGTTCTGGCGGTGGTCGAGCGCGAGCACGGCGAACGTCCCGCGTGCCGAGGCACACGCGTCCAGGCCGCGCCGCGTGCCGAGCCGGAAGTCGACGGATGCGCCGTGGACCGCCTCGGCCGTCACGGCAGGCGGACCGGCTGCAACGGAAGCTCGACGGGCTCGGGCTGCCGCGCGTCACCCTGACCCGACGCCACGCGCACGCGGGGTGCGGCGGTTGACCGCCGGACGATGACCTCGAACGGCAGCACCACCGACTCGCCGGCCGTGGTGCGCTCCCCGAGCAGTCGATCGATCATCAGGTCCGCGGCGCGACGCCCGATGTCGTACGCGGGCTGCGCGGCGACCGTGAGGAACGGCTCATCGACCCATTCGGCCGGCAGGTCGTCGAACGCCACGACCGAGACGTCGTCCGGCACCCTGAGCCCGAGCTCGCGCAGCGCGCGCACGGCCCCGAAGGCGATGAAGTTGTTGGCCGCGAAGATCGCCGTCGGCGCGTCGTCGGTCGCCTGCAGCACCTCGCGCGTCATCCGCCGGCCATCGGCCAGGTTCATGTTTCCGAAGTTGAAGCCGCCGTAGCGCACGAGCGACTCGTCGAGCGTCAGGCCCACCTCGGCGAGCGCGCGGCGGACGCCCGCGACGCGATCGATCGACGTCGAGATGCCGCGTCGCCCGGTGAGGACGGCGATCCGGCGATGGCCGAGCTCGATCAGGTGACTGGCAAGCGCATAGGCGCCCGCCTCCGAGTCGCAGCGCACGTTGTCCACCCGGCGCGACGCGCGCCGGTCGAGGACGACGACCGGGATCTTGTGGGTGCGCAGGAGCCGCAGCGACGCCGCGGCATTCTCGGCGGGCACCAGCAGGACGCCGTCGACCTGGCGCTCCACGAGCAGGCGCACGTAGCGCGCCTCCTCCTCGTCGGATTCGTCGGTGTTGCAGAACATCACCGCGAAGCCGCGGGCGCTCGCCGCATCCTCGACGCCGCGCGCGATGGTCGTGAAGAACGGGTTGGAGATGTCCGACACGACCAGGGCCAGCATCTTGGTGCGCTTCGAACGCAGCTGGCGGGCGAGGGCGTTCGGCACGTATCCGAGCTCAGCGATCGCCAGCTCGACCCGCTGTCGGGTCGCCGCGCTCACGTAGCCGGAGTTGTTGAGGACGCGGGAAACGGTCATGGCCGACACGCCGGCATGGTCCGCGACCTCGGTGATCCTGCTCATCTTCGCGATCGGTGGGTTCGCATCGATGCCCCGATCTGTACGGGAGGCTGCCCGCGGCGCGGGCAGCCTCCGGATACGACGCCTGGGTCAGACGGGCCCTACTTGTAGAGGACCGCCTGGATCTCGGGGTCGTTGATGTTCGTCTTGTCGAACCAGTAGAAACCGGTGTCGATGTTCTTGGGGAGGGTCTTGCCGTTGATCGCGTCGACGGCGGCGTCAACGCACTTGGCGCCGATGCCGACCGGGTTCTGCGTGATCGCACCGGCCTCGACGCCGCTGTTGATGGCATCGAGCTGCTGCTGACCGGAGTCGTAGCCGACGGCCACGATCTTGTTCTCGTTGCCGGTCTCCTTGAGCGCGTTGAGGATGCCCTTGATCGAGCCCTCGTTCGCACCGAAGAAGCCCTTGAGGTCGGGGTTCGCGGTCATGATCGACTTGGCGATGTCCGCCGACTTCACCGGGTCGCCGGCGCCGTACTGGACGTCCACGACCGTGATGTTCGGGTGCTTGGCCTTCATCTGGTTGACGAAGCCGTCGCGGCGGGTGATGCCCGTCTGCGAGGTCTGGTCATGGACGATGACGCCGACCTTGCCCGTGTCGCCGATCAGGGCGGCGAGCTTGTCGGCCTCGACGCCGGCGGCGGCGATGTTGTCGGTGGCGACCGTCGTGACGGGGATGTCGCTGTCGACGCCCGAGTCAAAGCCGATGACCGGGATGTTGGCGTCCTTCGCCTGCTGCAGGAGGGAGCCTGCGGCCTTGCTGTCGAGAGCGGCGAAGCAGACGGCTGCCGGGTTGCCGCTCAGGGCCGTCTGCAGCATGGTGAGCTGCTTGTCGACCTCGGACTCCGTCGCGGGGCCCTGGTACGTCGCGGTGACGCCGAGCTTCGCAGCCTCATCCAGCGCGCCCTTCTTGACGGCCTGCCAGAACTGGTGCTGCTCGCCCTTCGAGATGATCGCGATCGTCTTGCCCTTGGCCGCACCGCCGTCCGTCGGCGGCGTGTAGTCGGAGGCGGCGCCGGAGCTGTTGCCGGACGCGGCGGGCGCGGATGCGGCCGGCGCCTGGGTGGCTGCGGAGCCGGAGCAGGCGGCTGTCGCGATCGCGACAGTGGCCGCCAGTCCCAGGATACGCGTGAGTTTCATGAGCTCCTCCATACGAGAACTGCCTTTGACCGGTCTATCCGGCCCGCAGCACGGGCCTGACGTTAGGTCCACGATGAGCCGCCGCTTGGTCCGACCTGATGGTCAGGCCTGGGCGCGGCGGCGAAGGATGTCGAGCCAGACGGCACCGATGACCACGAGGCCCGTGATCACCGACTTCCACTGGTCGGGAACGCCCGCGACGGACAGGCCGATGCGCAGGGTGCTGATGAGGAAGGCGCCGATGACCGTCCCGACGACGCTGCCTTCGCCGCCCGACAGGGACGTGCCGCCGATGACGGCCGCGGCGATCGCATCGAGCTCGTAGCCCACGCCGAGGCCGGGCTGCGCCGAGTTCATGCGGGAGGCGATGACGATGCCGGCGAGCCCCACGAAGAGCCCGTTCACGGCGTAGACGATGATCTTCCAGCGGTCGACGTTCACGCCCGACAGGCGCGTCGCCTCCTCGTTGGAGCCGAGGGCGAAGGTGTACCGCCCGAAGGTCGTCTTGTTGAGCAGGACCCAGGCGATCGCGGCGGCACCGAGCATGACCCACACGATGTTGGGGATGCCGATGAGCGTCTTGCCCATGAAGAAGGTCTGGAAGCCGGGCTGCGTCGCCTCGAAGTAGATCGGGCGAACGTCCGAGAGCACCTGGGCGAGGCCCAGCGTGACGTAGAGCATGCCCAGCGTGGCGATGAACGGCGGCAGCTTGGCCTTGGCGATGAGGCTGCCGTTGACGACGCCGACGAGGGCTCCGGCCCCGAGGGCGGCGAGGAGGCCGAGCGGCAGGGGGAGGCCCAGGCTCACCGAGACGAGGCCCGCCACGACCGACGAGAAGGTCATCGCGGTCCCGACGGACAGGTCGATGCCGCCGGTGATGATCACGAACGTGACGCCGACCGCGAGCACGCCGTTGACCGCGGTCGCGGTCAGGATGTCGATGTAGTTGTTGGGGCTCGCGAAGTGGGGAACGAAGATCGAGAAGAAGACGAGCAGGATGACGAGGGCGCCGAGGGCGAGCAGCCGCTGGACCGATTCGCCGGTGAGGAACGTCCGAACGCGCGAGGGTGCGGCAGCGGCTTGCATCAGATCACTCCCACGGGGATGGACGGGACGGGCTTCATGCGGCGGCCACGGAATCGCGCTGCGTCGCGAGCGTCATGATTCCCTCCTGGGTTGCCTCGGCCGACGTGAGCTCGCCGGTGATCCGTCCTTCGCACATGACGAGGATCCGGTGGCTCATGCGCAGGATCTCGGGCAGCTCGGAGCTGATCATGATCACGGCCTTTCCCTGTCGGGCGAGGTCGTTCAGCAGCTTGTAGATCTCGCTCTTGGCGCCGACGTCGATGCCCCGCGTCGGCTCGTCGAAGATCAGGATGTCGGTGTCGGCGATCAGCCATTTCGCGATGACCACCTTCTGCTGGTTGCCGCCCGACAGGTTCTTCACCCGCTGGGTGACCCGCGGCGTCTTGATCGCCAGCGTGGTGACGAGCTCCTCGGCCTTCCGCCGGGTCGCGTCCGTCCTGACCCAGCCGAACCGGTTGGTGAACCGTCCCAGGGACGCGAGGACCGCGTTCACCTCGACGTCCATGCCGAGCGCGAGGCCGTACCGCTTGCGGTCCTCGGAGAGGTAGGCGATCCCGTGGCCCACCGCGTCGGACGGCGTCCGGATCGTGACCGGCTCGCCGTTGACGAGGATCTCGCCGGATTCGGGCGTGTCCGCGGCGAAGATGGCGCGGACGACCTCGGTGCGGCCGGCGCCGACGAGCCCGGCGATGCCGAGGATCTCGCCCTTGTGCAGCTGGAAGCTGATGTCCCGCACCTGCCGCCCGCGGTTGAGGTGGCGGACCTCGAGCATCACCGTCGGGTCGGGCTTGTCGGGCAGCTCGGGCGTCGCCTCGAAGACCGCCCGGCCGACCATCATGCCGATGATCTCCTGGGTCGATGCAGCCATCGTGTCGACGGTCTTGATGTAGCGCCCGTCGCGCATGACCGTGACCCGGTTGGTGATCTGCTTGAGCTCCTCGAGCCGGTGGGAGATGTGGACGATCCCGTGACCCCGCTCCCGCAGGTGACGGGTGATCCGGAACAGCTCGTCGATCTCCGTGTCGGTGAGCGCCGCTGTCGGCTCGTCCATGATCAGGACGTCCGAGTTGTACGACAGCGCCTTCGCGATCTCGACCATCTGCTGCTGTGCAACGGCGAGGCGGGAGACACGCGCCCGTGGATCCAGCCGGATGTGGAGGTCCTCGAACAGCTCAGTGGTCTTGCGGTTGAGCGCCTTCTCGTCGAGCAGCAGTCCGCGGCGTGGCTCGCGGCCGATGAACACGTTCTGGGCAACCGTGAGGTGGCCCATCAGGTTCAGCTCCTGGTGGATGATGCTGATCCCGAGGTCCAGGGCCGCCCGCGGGGACGTGATGTCCTGCTCCTGCCCACGGATCCTGATGACGCCCGCGTCGCGGCGGTAGACGCCGGCCAGGATCTTCATGAGGGTGGACTTGCCCGCCCCGTTCTCGCCGACGAGCCCGTGCACCTCGCCCGCACGGAGCTCGAACTGCGCGCTCTCGAGCGCCCGTACGCCCGGAAAGCTCTTTTCGATGTCGATCATCTCGACCAGGAGTTCATCCACGTCGAGCTTCTCCCAGCGGCATGAGACGGAGCCGGATGCGGTTCGCTTGGGGCGCGTGACGAACGACGGTGGTCAGCCGGTTATCGATAACCCAGTTACCGATAACACATTGCGAATCCACACGCTACCGCACCTGTCAAGCCATCCTGGCGGCACGAGTTGGATTCGAGTTGGTGGCGGACCGCCACCGCGCGTGGGGCGGTCGCGCTGATCAAGGGGCGCGGCGCGCCGGGAGGAGGACCGGCGCGCCCGCAACCTGTTATCGATACCTTGGGTTATCGATAACATGACACACGGGTAACGTACCGCCGTCGTCAACCCCCTCTGGGAATCCGCACCGATACCGGGCGAAATCCCGAGGCTTGACCCGGCTGCCATACTCCGGGCCATGGCGGCGCGACGATCGGTCGGCGGCAGTCTCCTGGCCATCGCGGTCTGCCTGTCTGTGGGCGCGTGTGGCGGGGCGTCGTCGTCGCCCAGCGAGGCCCCGGTCTCGCTCGGACCGTCGGTGGCCGCGAGCGCATCCTCGGCGCCCGCGAGCTCCATCCCGCCGTCGGCATCGGCGACAGCATCGTCGCCCGACGCCTCGGCCGCGGTCACGGTCGATCTCGGGGCAGTGGGCACCACCCCGCGGGGCAGCCTTGTCACGGTCCACTCGTTTGGACCCAGCGACCGCTCGCCCGAACCGCCCGCGGGCGCCGCCTGGTACGAGGCCGACCTCGAGTGGTGCCTGCCGCCCACGATCGTCAGCCAGGTGACGGTGGGCAATCTCCGCTACGAGCTGGGGCTCCTGCTCGACGACAACACGACCATCGAGCCGGAGGCCAACGCCGATGGACCCGACGAGGTCTACGCCTCGGAGGGGTCGTTCGGTGCGAACGACTGCGTCCGCGGACCGCTCGTCTTCGCGGTCCCGACCGGCGCGACGCCGGCATTCCTCCTGCTTCTGGGCAGCAAGGGCGGGATGCGCTGGCGGCTCAGCTGACGCGGAGCCGCCAGCGTCCGGGTTACGAGGTCGTGGTCGCCGACGCCCCCTGCTCGACCTTGTCGAGCGAGGTGCGGAGGTTCCTGGTCGCCTCTTCGATGGAGATCCCGCCGCCGTCCGCGGCCTTCTGGAGATCGTCCTTGGTGATGTCGGTGGGCTGGTGTCGCTTCTCGGGCTCGCCGCAACCGCAGTTCATGCACATGGACCTGACTCCTTTGCGCTGCTCGGATCTGGGGATCGCGGCCATCATCCGCGTGCCGTGACACACGCCGCCTCTCCCCGAACGGGCGGGGCGATAACAGGGTCGTCGCAAGATCAGTGGGGCGGCACGGATGACGGAGCCCCGCCAACCGATCGGTTGATGCCCGGTCAACCGGGTTCGAGCGTGGGTTGCAGCCAGCCGGGCGATGACCGCGGACCGGTCCCGCACGGACACTCCGACGATGAACATCATCGAAGTCACCGACCTCACGAAGCACTACGGCGACCGCACGGCCGTCGACGGCGTCTCCTTTTCGGTCGAGGCGGGCGAGATCTTTGCCATCGTCGGTCCCAACGGCGCCGGCAAGACCACCACCGTCGAGTCCATCGGCGGGCTTCGGACGCCGGACTCAGGCACGATCAGCGTGCTCGGGCTCGACCCGCAGCGCGACCGTGACGAGCTCCACCGCGTCGTCGGCGTCCAGCTCCAGCAGAGCGAGCTTCCTGACCAGATCCGCGTGTGGGAGGCCATCGACCTCTATGCCTCGTTCTACCCCGCGCCGCGCGACGGCGAGCAGCTGCTCGTCGACCTCGGGCTCGCCGACAAGCGCAAGTCCATGTTCGGGAAGTTGTCGGGCGGCGAGAAGCAGCGGCTCTCGATCGCGCTCGCGCTGATCGGCAACCCCAAGATCGCGATCCTCGACGAGCTCACGACTGGTCTCGATCCGCAGGCCCGGCGCGACACCTGGCAGCTCATCGAGGACGTCCGCGCCGGCGGCGTGACCGTCATCCTCGTGACGCACTTCATGGAGGAGGCCGAGCGCCTCGCCGACCGGATCGCGCTGATCGACGCCGGCCGCCTCGTCGCCCTCGACACGCCGGCCGGGATCGTGTCACGCGTCGACGCCGAGCAGCGCCTCCGATTCCGGCCGTCGGTCCCGATCGACGATGGGCTGCTCACCGGCCTGCCCGAGGTCCACAGCGTGAGCCGCCAGGGCCAGACGGTCGTCGTGTCCGGCACCGGCAACCTCGTGTCGGCGGTCACGGCGGTCCTTGCACGAAACCAGATCTTGGCCAACGAGCTGCGTATCGACCAGGTGGGTCTCGACGACGCCTTTGTCGCCCTGACCGGCCGCAAGCTCGCCTCCTAGGCTCGAGGAGTCCCTCCATGCTGACCAAGATCACGGCCGTCGAGGCCAAGCTGTTCGTTCGCGAGCCCGGGATCTGGCTCGTCACGATCCTGCTGCCGACGATCATCCTCGTCGTCGTCGGGATGCTGTTCGGGACCGAGCCCGACCCGGAACTCGGTGGGCTGCGATGGATCGACACGTTCGCGCCGTCGATGGTCGTCATGACGCTGGCGGTCCTGGGCGTCAACACGCTCCCGGGCCGGCTCGTGAAGTACCGGGAGAAGGGCGTCCTGCGCCGCCTGTCGACGACGCCGGCCAACCCGCGGTCCCTGCTGGTCGCGCAGCTCGCGGTGAACATGGGCGCGGCGCTCGTGAGCCTCGCGGTGCTGCTCGTCGTCGGCTACGTCGTGTTCGGGATCCCGATGCCGAAGGACCCGATCGGGTTCGCTGTCGCGTTCCTGCTCGGCATGTCGGCGCTGTTCGCCCTGGGCCTGCTGGTCGCCGCCGTGGCACCCACCCCGGCCACCGCAACCGCCATGTTCGTGCCGCTGTTCGCCCTCGTGATGTTCCTCGGTGGGGTATACCTGCCGCGAATGCTGCTGCCGGAGGTCCTGATCCGAATCGGTGACTACACGCCTCCGGGCGTGCAGGCGCTGCTGGATGCCTGGACGGGAACGTCTCCGCAGCCCACCCAGCTCGCGGTCATGGCCGTGATCACGATCGTGGCCGGCGCCACGGCCGCCCGGCGGTTCCGCTGGGAATGACCGGCTCCGCAACACCGGGCACGTCGAGACCCGCTCCGTCGCTCTACGAGCGATGGAACGATCGGCTGAGCGACTGGTGCCCGTACGTCACGCTGGCCGTGGCGTCGGCCCTGACGCTCCCCTGGTCGACCGAGACCGCTGGCGAACGCCTGGTCACCGCGGGCCTGGTCGCCCTCGCCGCGGTCTGGGTGTACGTGGGCTACACCCGGGCCGCGAGGCCGCGCCAGGCGCATCCGGTCCGGATGCTCGTCTACTTCATCGGCCTGCTCGTGATCGCGACGCTGCTCTCGCTGCGCGAGTCCCTGTTCTTCCTCTTCCTGATCACGGGCTTCTTCCACGCGATGGTGCTGCGGCCATGGCCGTTGCTGATCGCCGGCGTGTTCGCCACCTCCGTCATCGTCAACACGGTGATCGGCGGGTTCCCGACGAACCCAGAGTGGCTGGCGATCTGGGTGGCGATCATCGCGATCCAGACGCTCGCGATCGGGGGCGGCGGCATCCTCGGCGAGCGCATGGCGGAGGTGAGCGAGCAGCGTCGCCTGGCGGTGGCCCGGCTGGAAACCGCACTCGGGGAGAACGCCGGCCTCCATGCGCAACTCCTGACCCAGGCCCGCGAGGCCGGCGTGCTCGACGAGCGGCAGCGGATGGCCCGCGAGATCCACGACACGATCGCCCAGGGCCTGGCCGGGATCGTCACCCAGCTCGAGGCGGCCGAGCAGGCCCGCGACCGTCCCGAGGCGTGGCAGCGGCACGTGCGCAAGGCGATCGGCCTTGCCCGCGAGAGCCTGTCCGAGGCGCGCCGATCCGTCGAGGGTTTGCGGCCCGAGCCTCTCGAGGCCGCCCGGCTGCCGGAGGCGCTGACCGCGGTCGCCAAGGAGTGGTCCGACCTGAACGGCGTTCCGGTCGAGATGGTCACGACCGGCGACGTCCAGCCGCTCCACCCCGAGGTGGAGGTGGCGCTGCTGCGTACCGCACAGGAGGCGCTGGCCAACGTCGCGAAGCACGCCAGCGCCTCGCGCGCCGGCGTGACGCTGTCCTACATGGGCGACGTCGTGACGCTCGACGTCCGCGACGACGGCGTCGGGTTCACGGTGCCACCTGCGAGCGATGAGCGTGGGTCCGGGTTCGGGCTGTCGGCGATGCGCCAACGGATGAACCGGGTGGCCGGGACGCTGGCGATCGAGTCCGAGCCGGGCGGCGGAACGGCCATCTCGGCGAGGGTCCCGGCGATCGTCGCGCCCGGCATGGTCGGCCGGGCATGACGGCAATCCGGCTCCTGATCGTGGATGACCACCCCGTCGTCCGCGACGGGCTGCGCGGCATGTTCTCGGGCGACCCCGAGTTCGAGGTCGTCGGCGAGGCTGCCGATGGCGCCGAGGCGATCGAGCTCGCCGAACGTCTTGTCCCGGACGTGATCCTGATGGACCTCCGGATGACCGGCGTCAACGGCGCGGCCGCGATCCGTGGGATCGCCGACCGGCAGATCCCGTCGCGCGTCCTCGTGCTGACGACCTTCGACTCGGACAGCGACGTCGTGCCGGCGATCGAGGCCGGGGCGACGGGCTACCTCCTCAAGGACTCGCCACGCGACGAGCTGTTCCGCGCGGTGCGGGCCGCGTCGCGCGGGGAATCCGTGCTCGCCTCGTCGGTCGCCACCCGACTCATGAGCCAGCTCCGGGGCCAGGCCTCGGAGACGCTCAGCGACCGCGAGCTCGAGGTCCTGTCGCTCATCGCACAAGGGGAGACGAACCGCGGCGCGGCCGCGCGGTTGTTCATCTCGGAGGCGACCGTTAAGACGCACCTGGTCCACATCTACGCGAAGCTCGACGTCAACGACCGGGCGGCTGCCGTCGCGACGGCCTTCGAGCGGGGGCTCCTGCCCACCAGCCGGGGGAGCTGACCGGGCGCGGCGCTACGCCGTCAGCGGAGCAGCGGGATCCCCGGTGCGGACAGCCCCGTGGCGCCGAGGAAGCCGAGGAACCGGTCCATCCCTGCGACCAGGGCGACGCGGAAGCGCTCGTCGCGCTCGGTCGCCGGGTCCTCGAACCACAGCCCGTTGACGACCAGCGTCGACGTGGCGCGATCGAGGCGCAGGTCTGTTCGGCCGACGAGCCGGTCGCCCCACAGGATCGGCAGGACGTAGTAGCCGTACGTCCGCTTGGCCGCCGGCGTGTAGACCTCCCACAGGTAGTCGAACTCGAACACGGCGCGGGCCCGGTCACGGTCGTGGATCACGGGCTCGAGCGGCGAGAGGAACGTCACCTCGTCCTCCGTGGAGGTCTCGAGCGGCCGCCAGCCGCGGGGTACCCGGCCGCGCGCGAGGGTCTCCAGGATCGGCACCTCCTCGCCGAGCACGAACCGGCGCCCCAGGCCCTCCACGTCGACCTCCGCGAGCGAGCCGTCGGCGAGCGCCTTGTCGCGCCACGCTGCGACCTCGGCGGTCGTGATGTCGCGCATCAGGTGCCAGCGAACCCCGGTGAGCTTGGAGAACCCCGCCCGATGGACGTGCCTTCGGAGCAGGTGATCGTCGGCCTCGGCGTCCGTGACCGTCCGGAGGTAGCGTGCCGGGGCGACCCGCCGGGTCGCGGCGTAGACGCGCTCGAAGCGCTCGCGCCGGGTGACCATCGCCTCGCCCGTGCGCCACAGGTAGTGCAGCGCGAGCGCGCTGTCCTTGCGGCCGCGATAGCTGTTCACCCGGACGCGGTCGCCCATGGCGAACTCCCGGTTGGCGACGTCGCGCCCGGCGCGAGCAGTGTCCGCATCTCGGCAACCGCCTCGGGGTGCTCCTCGGCGATCCGGTGGATCCGGGGCTGGTCCCGCTCGCGGTCCATCACCACCCGGTAGTACGGGAGCTCGTCGATCGGCCGCACCGCCAGCCAGCCGCCGGCCTCGAAGAACCGGCGCCGCTCGTACACGAGCCGGCCCCAGTCGTCGGGCTGGTATCCGATCACGCGGCCCTGGAGGGCGAGATCCTGCGCCCGCGCGACGACCTGGAGCGGGTCGAGCTGGAGGTCGCCGATCGTGCGCATCGCCCGCTCGGTGCCGGTCATCCCGCGCCAGCGCCGGCCGGGCCACAGCCCCTGTCGGCCGAGCAGGAACCGCCGGGCCGTCTCGCGGGGAACGTCCATCGCGCGAGGGTACCGGGTCGATACTCCGCCAATGACCCAGGCCGCGATCTTCACCCTGCCGGCGCTCCCGAGGACCGTGCCTACGGGAGGCGCTGGCAGTCGAACCTGCCCAGCGATATCGCCATGGAGCAGCCGCTCGTAACCTGCCGGAACGACTCCGTGTGCGCCGGAAGACAGGCTTGCACCCGCGCGCTTGACCGCATCCACCGCGCCGTTCGCGGCCGCGTCACGGTCGAGACGCCGTCGCGCCGTTACCTCGATCGTCGCCGTCGCGCTCGTCCCGCTCGCGATCGAGACCTGGCTGCCGGCGTCGCGGCGACCTGCAGCGATCCCCGAGCATCTGTCTTCCTGCTCCTGTTCGACGAGCCTCGGCCTCGTTCGGCGCCGCTGTTGCCGACCCGTCGTCCGGCCAGACCCATCGGCTGCTGCTCCTGTCTCCGGGAGCGTCGCGGGCCTGACCTTCGCGGCGGCGAGTCGACGTCCGCCGATCGCCGCGGCCGCTGGGACTGGTCGCTGATCGTGACCCGGCCGCGTGGGTGGCATCCGCAAGCGTCCCCGCGAGAATCCTCGTCGTGATTCCTGCCGCTGCTATCTTGGCGGCACCTGCGAGCCCACGTGGCGATGAGCAGCCATGGTCGATCGTCGGCGTCTCGCACGTCAACGTCGTCGTCCTCGGCCCGAGGCGATCCGCGGGCCAACCCGTTCGTCCCCCGAGCAGCTCGGACTTCGACGGTCCGGAACGACGCCATGCTCGACGGCTTCGCGCTCGCGCTCCGAGCCTGTCGGTCCGGCGTCGGCCAGCCACGATCTAGTGGTTCCTGCTCGTCTGCCGCCGCCCCACCGTGCTGTTCGAGTCCCGACGCGGAGTCGCCGAGTATCGCGTCGCGCGCGCTTGGCGTCCTACGATGGCGTTCCTGCCCCTCGCGATCGGACTCGCGATCCTCCGCTACCGCCTCTACGACATCGACCGGGTCGTCCTCGCGCGCCGTCGGGTACACGCTCGTCACCGCGACCTTCCTGCTGCGGCCTTCGCCACCGGCCGTATCGTTGCCCAGACGCGTCCTCGCGCCGGTCACCCAATCGAACACGCTCGCGGTCGCTGCATCCACGCTCGTCGCGGCCTGTTCCAGCCCGTCCGGCGTGCGATCCAGGGCCGGGTACCGCCGCTTCGACCGAGCGCGCGTCAACGCGGAGCGGCTCGTCACGACGTTCGGCGACACCTCCGCGACGTGACGACCTGCCCACGATCCACGAGACGCTCGTGGAAACAGTGGGCGCGACGTGGGCACCGCCCGTCGGGATGTGGAGCAGCCCGCGCGCTACCCCAACTGCGATGCACGCTGCGACTTGACCGTCCGCGTCGCGTGGACCAGAGTGGACGCCAAGATCCATCCGGCCCGCGTGGCGCGTGCCCCCGGCCGGCAGCTCGACACCGGAGCTCATCCCATGGCCAAGACCGCCCCCCACCCCGTGCAGTCGGGCGAGACGGGCACGCCCGCCGCCAACCAGTCCGGCGCGCGGGTCAACGCCGACGCCTACGCCGAGGCCAAGGACTTCCTGCCGCTCGACGGCATCGACCACGTCGAGTTCTGGGTGGGCAACGCCCGCCAGGCGTCAGCCTACTTCCGCGCGCTCTGGGGCTTCACCCCGGTCGCCTTCTCCGGCCTCGAGACCGGCGTCCGCGACCGCGCGAGCTACGTGATGCAGCAGCACGACATCAGGATCGTGCTGACGGCGCCGCTCACCCCCGACGGCGAGATCGCGGAGCACGTGCGTGCCCACGGCGACGGCGTGCGCGACATCGCGTTCGCGGTCCAGGACTCGGCGGCGGCGTGGCGCGAGACGACGGCCCGCGGCGCCCGGTCGGCGATCGAGCCGGTCGAGCTCGACGGCGGCGAGGACGGCATCCTCCGGCGGAGCGCGGTCTGGACGTACGGCGACGTCCGCCACAGCTTCGTCGACCGCCGCGACTACCACGGCGTGTTCGCGCCCGGGTATCGGAAGGTCAAGAAGCCTGCCGCCGCGGCGACCGGGCTCAGCCTGCTCGAGGTCGACCACTGCGTGGGCAACGTCGGGCTCGGCGACATGGACCGGTTCGTCGACTACTACCGCGACGTGTTCGGCTTCGCCCAGCTGATCCACTACGACGACAAGGTCATCCACACCGACTACAGCGCGCTGATGTCGAAGGTCATGACCAACGGCAGCGGGCGGGTGAAGTTCCCGATCAACGAGCCGGCCACCGGGCAAGAAGAAGAGCCAGATCCAGGAGTTCCTCGACTGGTACCACACGCCGGGCGTCCAGCACGTGGCCCTGCGGACCGAGGACATCGTGAGCACGGTCCGCCGGCTGCGCGAGAACGGCGTCGAGTTCCTGGGCATGCCGCACGCCTACTACGAGTCGCTCGCGGACCGGGTCGGCGACGTCGGCGTCCCGATCGCGACGCTCGAGGAGCTGGGGATCGAGGCCGACCGAGACGAGGAGGGCTACCTCCTCCAGATCTTCAGCCGCCCGATCCAGGACCGCCCGACGTTCTTCTTCGAGATCATCGAGCGCCACGGGTCGCGCGGGTTCGGTGTCGGCAACTTCAAGGCGCTGTTCGAGGCGATCGAGCTCGAGCAGGCCCGGCGCGGGAACCTCTAGTCGAGACCCCCGCGCCGTCGTGGCGACCCGCCGGGTCAGGGCTTGATGACCCCCGTTTCCACGATGGCGTCGCCCTCGGACACCCGCTCGGCCGGGGAGTCGGGGCCGGTGTTGCGGAAGATGACGATGGGCTTGCCATCGAAGTCGAAGATCCAAAGACGGAACCGGTTGTTCGGGCCGAAGGCACGGTACCCGGCGCCATCCGGCATCGCGAGCACCATGTAGTCGCTGCCGTTCGTACAGGTCACCGCCGGCCGGCACCTCCAGGTCGATGCGCGTGGCGGCGTATCCGCTCAGGGTCACGTCGACCGGAGCGGAGACGGTCCAGTCCTCGCGCGCCTGGACAGCCGCGATGAATTCGTCCACCGACGCGGCCGGCTTGGTGCCCGCCGCGGCGCACGAGTCCGTCGGAACGTTCTCGTTCTCCGTGGGGCCGCCCACGGACACGCTGTGGACTTCGGGGACCACGTCGTGGACACGAACCAGTCATCGGAGCCGGTCCACCCGCTCGGGACGGTGATTGTCCACGTCATCGAGCCGGGGAGCGGATGCGCGGTGTAGGTCCCCGCGTCCAGCCTGCCGTTGGGAAGGGACGCGGCGACCGGGGTGAGTGTCGGGGCGACGGTGGGCGTCGGCGTGGGCGTCACGACGACGCTCTGGCCCCGGCCGCCGCCGGTGAGGACGGCGCCGCGGCGAGCGACTGCGATGCAGCGCGGCGCCGATCGCCACGAGCTTGAGCGGTGTGGACATCGTGGGGAACCTCCAGGAACGGAGGCGCCACGCGGGGAGCTGGCGCTGGCGCGCGATCCGGTCCGCCGTGCCGGCGACCACGCGGTCGGCGACCTGGACGGGACCTTCGGCGAACCATGCGTCGAGCAGGCGATCGAGGTCGCGATCTTCGTTCATGCCGTGCGACCTCCAGCCGCTGCGACCCGCGCGTCCGCCTCGAGGGCGGCCCGCATGGCGCGGTGGGCGTTGAACAGGCGAGAACGGGCCGTGCCCGGCGGGATCCCGAGGGTCTCGGCGATCTCGGACGGGGCGTACCCGAGGTAGTGGTGCAGGACGAGGATCGCCCGCTGATCCGGCGCCAGCCGCCGGAATCCGCGATCGAGCAGGTCCCGGTCTCCGACCGAGATGAGCTCGTCGGGCGCGGCCGGCCCGTCGACCGGCAGGACCCGCAGGTTCGCGGTGCGGCGGCGCTCGCGCGTCGCCTGGGCGATGCAGACCCGCACGACGAGGCGGGTCAGCCAGGCATCGAACCGGTCCGGATCGCGGACTCCACGCAGGTCGCGCCATGCGATCACCAGCGCATCCTGCAGGGCGTCCTCGGCCCGGTCGATGTCGCGGAGGATCCGTTGCGCGATCGAGAACAGCCGGTTGCTGCGCACCTTGATCAGGTCGACGAAGGCTGCTTCGTCGCCCCGTTGCGCCGCGGCCAGGAGCTCGCGATCCACGTGGATCCGTCCTCGTGTGCGCCCTTCGGGGGCGCCTTCCGACCCTCTAGGGAGACGCGATGGTCGCAGCGTTCAGTATTCGGCCGACACGACGTGGCCGTGCCCCCTGCGTACACTCCGCCCATGCGACTCGCCCATGTCCGGGAGCGCAACGCCGCCGCCGGCACGCCGTGGCGGCTGGCCGCGGCGCTCGACCCCGCCGCCACGACCTGGCTCGACATCGAGGTGGCCCGTCGACGGGCCGTCGCGGCCAGGTCGAGCCTCGCCCACGACTCCGTCCTCCACCGCCAGCCGGTCACGACCCTCGACGACCACCTTGCCCGCGGCCTGCGGGTCGAGGCGCTCGCGGACCTCGTCGAAGGGTTCGCCCCGCGGGCCGACGAGGATGACGCCGTCCTCGACGCCGACGACCTCGAGCTCGGGCCGCCGATCCTCCGACCGGGCTCGTTCCGCGACTTCTACGCGTTCGAGCGGCACGTCGGCACGATGTGGCGACGGCGCGACCAGGAGATCCCCGAGGCGTGGTTCCGGCTGCCGATCTTCTACTTCTCGAACGTCTCGGAGCTGCGTGGGCCGGGCGAGGCCGTCTGGGCGCCGCGCGACTCGCTCGAGCTCGACTACGAGCTCGAGATCGGTGCGCTCATCGACACCCCGGTTCGCGACGTCACGCCCGAGCGTGGCGAGGAGGCGATCGGCGGCTACTTCGTCCTCAACGACTGGTCGGCGCGTGACCTCCAGCGCGACGAGACGACGGTCAGGCTCGGGCCGGCCAAGGGCAAGGACTTCGCGATCTCCATCGGCCCGTGGCTCGTGACGCCCGACGAGCTCGCGGACCGGCGCGCGCCGGGCTCGACCGGGGCCGACCTCACGATGACGGCGACCGTCCGGACCGTCGACGGGAGGGTCGTCGAGACCTCGCGCGGGACGCTGGCCTCGGCCCACCACTCGTTCGGCGCGATGATCGCCCGCGCCTCGGCGGACGTCCGCCTGCGGCCGGGCGACCTGATCGGCAGCGGGACGGTCGGCGGCGGCTGCCTGCTCGAGATCCGTGAGGAGACGCTCGGCCGGTACCTCGAGCCTGGCGACGAGGTCACGCTCGAGATCGAGCGGCTCGGCCGGTTGGTCTCGCCGATCATCGCGCGGCCGCCCGGTGGCGACCGACCCGCACAATGAACCAGGAACGGGCCGTGCGTCGGCCGGCCCGCTGAGCGAGGAGACCCGACGCCCATGTTCTACACGTCCCGCGGGAGCATCCCGCCCACGCGCCACACCCAGCACCGTGGGCCCGATGGCAGCCTGTACGCGGAGGAGCTGTTCGGCGTCGAAGGGTTCACGGGCCGGAGCTCGCTGCTCTACCACCTCGTCCCGCCGACACGGGTGACGCGGATCGACCCGATGGGCCGGATCAGGATCGAGACGGCCGACGAGGAGGCGCACCACCACCAGCTCGTCGACAGCTCGGGTCTCGGGCCTGCCGGCGACGCGATCACGGGGCGCGTGCCGCTGTTCCACAACGCCGATGTCGTGCTGGGCGTGGTGCTTCCCGCGGAGGCGATGCCGGCCGACACGTACTACCGCAACGGCGAAGGCGACGAGATGCTGTTCGTCCACGAGGGGACGGGCACGCTGCGCACCAACTTCGGCGAGCTCGCCTACCACCCGGGCGACTACCTGGTGCTGCCGATCGGGACGACCTGGCGGCTCGATCCCGACGCCGGCGTCGACCCAGCGGATGCTCTACCTCGAGTGCCCGTCCGAGCTGGAGCCGCCGAAGCGGTACCGCAACGACTACGGCCAGCTCCTCGAGCACTCGCCGTACTCGCAGCGCGACATCCGGATCCCCGACTTCCGCGAGCCGAGCACCGAGGAGGGCGACTTCCGGGTCATCGTCCGCGCGCGCGGCCGGCACACGGCCTACCACTTCGCGACCCACCCGTTCGACGTCGTCGGCTGGGACGGCTACCTCTGGCCGTACGCGTTCGACATCGCGGACTTCCAGCCGATCACCGGCCGCGTCCACCAGCCGCCGCCCGTCCACCAGACGTTCCAGGCGCGCAACTTCGTGGTCTGCTCGTTCGTGCCCCGCAAGTTCGACTACCACCCGCTCGCGATCCCGGCGCCCGTACAACCACTCGAACATCAACAGCGACGAGGTCATCTACTACGTGGCCGGCAACTTCATGAGCCGGCGCGGCGTGGGGATCTCGTCGTTCACGCTCCACCCCGCCGGCATCCCGCACGGGCCGCACCCGGGGACGGTCGAGGCGTCCATCGGCAAGGAGGCGACCGAGGAGCTGGCGGTCATGGTGGACACGTTCCGCCCGCTGTGGCTGACGAAGCAGGCGGCGGCGCTCGAGAACCCCGAGTACCCGTTCACCTGGCTGGAGAGCGCCGATCATGCCGAGGAGGCGCGGCACCTCCACGAGCGCGGGCCGGAGGCGTTCCCGGACTGATCCGGTTGGCTCCTACGACCCGCCTGCGAGCAGGTTGAGCGAGGCCAAGGCGCGAACGTCGCCGCGCGGCTTCCACGTGGGCGGCCGGTCCTGATCGACCCGGAAGTCGGGGAACAGGACCGCGAACTGCTCGAGCATGATCGTGAGCTCGAGCCGGGCGAGGTTCGCGCCCAGGCACAGGTGACGGCCGTGGCCGAACGCGACGTGGCGGTTCGGGTGGCGGTCGAGGACGCACCGCTCGGGCTGCTCGAAGGCGTCCGGGTCGTGGTTCGCCGAGCCGTACGCGAGCAGGACGACGTCGCCGGCGGGGATCGTCTCGCCGTGGAGCTCGATGTCGTGCCGCGCGTTGCGACCGAAGACCTGGACGGGCGACACGAACCGCAGGAACTCGTTGACGGCGGTGTGCTCGAGCGCCTCGACGTCGCCGAACAGCTGCGCCCGGAGCTCGGGGTGCTCGGCGAGGTGGAGCAGGCTCATGCCCATGGCGCCCGACGTCGTCTCGTAGCCCGCGAGCAGCATCACCATGCCGAACTGGCGCACCTCGGCGTCTGACAGGCAGGTGCCGTCGACCTCCGCCTTGAGCAGGCTGCCGAGGAAGTCGTCGCGGGGCGTGCGCTTGCGCTCCTCGATCAGCTCGTCGATGTAGGCCTCCGCCTCGTGCGCCGCCTCGGCGTGGTCGGCGCTGTCGAGGATCGCGTTCGAGTACATCCGCTCGACCCAGTCGAACCAGCGCGGCTCGTCCTTCTCGGGGAGGTTCATGAGTCGCGCGAGCGAGCCGAGCGACATCGGATGGGCGAACTCGGCCATCACGTCGCCGCCGCCGTTGCGCACGAACGGCTCGAGCAGCCTCGTCGCGAGCGCCTCGAGCTCGGGACGCATGGCGTCGATGCGCGGCTTCGCGAACAGCGGGTTGACGAGCGCGCGGTACACGCTGTGCTCGGGCGGATCGAGCTCGAGGGGGAGCAGCGGGTCCACGCGCGGCTGCGTCGAGGGGATGAGCGTCGTGCCGGCGACGGCCGAGGTGAACGCCTCGCAATCGAGCGCCGCGGCCGTCACGTCGTCATAGCGCGTGAGCACCCAGAACCCGCCGTACAGGTCCGAGTGCACGAGCGGGTGCTCCTCCCGCATCGGCCCGAACACGCTCTCCGGATCCCGGACGAACGGCGGGTCGTGATGGTCGAAGCTCATGCTCCGGGCATCGTACTGCGGCGTGGAGTCGGGGGGTTCGCCTCGCCGCCTCAGGCGGCGACCTCCCGCCAGTCGCCGCCATCGGTGGCCCCAGCGGCGCAGGTACCGGCCCTCGCGTCGACGTCGAGCGTTGCCCGGTGCGCGCCATTGGTCCACGACAGGCGAAGCCGTCCATCGCCTGGCGTGACCGTGAGCGTGCCATCGAAGGCGTCGTGCGTGTTCCGCAGCTCGATGAGGTCGAGCACCCGGCGCACGACCGGCCTCGTCAGGGCGTGTTCGACCTCGGCGCGGCTGTAGTTGTGCCGGTTGATCGACCGTCCCTCGCCGGTCGCCGCCACCGCGGCTGCGTCGTTCTCGCCTGCGAGGAGGCCGACGTAGTAGACCTGCGGGATGCCACGGGCAAAGAGCTGGATCGCGCGGGCCGTGACGTACCTGTCGTCGTCCGTCGCGAGGGCCGAGTAGTAGGTCACGTTGAGCTGGTGGACATCCACGCCGTCAGGTGCATGGGACTGCGACAGGATCCGGTTGATGTTGCCGCCGCGGGCGAGCGCAAGCGCGCCGAGGGATCGCATCTCGTCGGGAGCGAGGATGCCCTCGAGGTCGGGGCGCACGGGGATCCCGTCGTGGCAGTCGAGCGTCGTCACCTGTCGGTCGGGCGACGATGCGAGGTGCGCCCCGAGGCGCTCGGTCTGCCCGGTCGCCAGCGCGTGGAGGACCAGGCCGGGGAGGACGAAGTCGTACGTCCAGTGCCCATGCTGCGCCAGCTTCTCGTGCGTGGCTGGGACGTCGTGGATCTCGGGCAGCAGCGTCAGGCCGTACCGGGACGCGGCGTCCGTCGCCCAGTCCAGGAAGGACCAGATGTCGGGCTCGACCATGAAGCACGACGTGCCCGCCTTCTTCACCACGTAGCCCACCGCATCGAGCCGGACCATCCGCACCCCGCGTGCCGCGAACCCTGCCAACCACCGCTCCACCAGGGCACGCCCGGCGCGCGAGGCAAGGTCGAGGTCGATCTGCTCGGACACCTCGCCCTCGCCGAACGTGGTCCAGACCGTGACCCGCTCGCCGCCGTCGGTCGTGAACGTCGAGAACGGGCCGGTGGTGCGTCGAAGGAACAAGCGCGCGAGGTCATCCGCGGGCGGTTCGCCGACGGGCCAGACCTTGTCGGGGGTGATGAACAGGTCGGCGGTCGGCGAGCGGCTGCCTTCGCGCGCGTATGCCTGGAACTCCGGGCTGTGACGCGAGAGGTGGTTGACCATCACGTCGAGGAGCACGCCGTGCGTGCGGCTGAGATCCTCGATGTCCGCCCAGGTTCCGAACCGGGGATCGATCGTGTCGTAGGTGATCGGCGCGAACCCGCGGTCGCCCGAGGACGGGAACGGGGGCAGGACGTGGACGCTGCTGAAGCGGCCGGCGAGTGGCCCCCGCAGGAGTGCCGTCACGTCCGCGATGGTGCCCCCGAGCGAGTCCGGATACGTCAGCAGCTGCGGACGGTTCGGGCGGATCGCCGGAGGCATCGCAGGTGCCGGATCAGTCACCGAGCACACCGCGAAGGGCAGCCGTGAGCGACGTCGCCCTGCGGTCGCCGAAGCCGCCCATCTGGTTCGTCAGGTAGGCGAAGCTCGCCCGGTGCTCGACATCGCCGAAGGCGAGCTGCCCGCCGGCCCCGGTGTGCCCGAAGCTGGAGGAGCCGAGCATCGGGAAGTACGGCGGGGACGTGATCTGGAAGCCGGAGCCCCACCGCGCCCCGTCGTTCGGCTGGCCGGTCAGCTGCGGGCCCTCGGATCGCACGCGCAGGGCGTCGTCGATCGTGGCACGCGTCAGGAGGGGCGCGGCCGCCATCGACCCCGGTCACGCATGCCGCGTACAGGCGCGCGAGCGAGGCCGCGTCGCTGATCCCACCGGCGCCCGGGATCTCGGACGCCTGGATCCGAGGATCGTTGAACGTGACCGAGCCGTTGGCGGCCGGGAAGGCGAACGCCTTGCCCAGCGACATCGCACGGACGAGGTGGCGCTCGCCGCCCAGGGCCGCGAATCCGCGGGCCATCTCGCTGTCCTCGTCGGGCAGCGGCGGCTCCATCCAGGCGACCCGCGCCCGTTCCGAGGCCGGCAGGCCGATCCACGTGTTGAGCCCGAGCGGATCGCCAAGCGCCCGGCGGAAGTAGGTCCCGGCGGAGAGCCCGGTGATCCGTCGGATGGTCTCGCCCAGCAGCCAGCCGATGGTCGACGCGTGGTACGCGTGGCCGTCCTCGGGCGCCCAGTGCGGCCGCTGGATCTCGATGGCGCGGATCACCGGGTCCCATGCCTCGACGTCCTCGAGCGTGAGGTCCGTGTCGAGGTAGGACAGCCCGGCGCGATGGGCCATCGCATCGCGCACGGTGATCCGCTCCTTGCCGGCCTGGGCGAACTCGGGCCAGTAGCGCGCGATGGGGCTGTCGAGCTCGAGCAGGCCCTCCTGGACGAGGAGGTACGCGCAGACGGCCATGACCCCCTTCGTGCACGAGAAGATGACCGTTGCGGTGTCACGCTCGAAGGGCCGGCCGTCACGGCGGTCTGCCGTGCCCGCCCAGAGGTCGACGACGGGCCGGCCGTCGACGTACACGGCGCACGCCGAGCCGAGATCGTGGCGCTCGTCGAAGTTGCGCCGGAACTCGTCCATGACCGGGCCGTAGCCGTCATCGACGTTGCCGTGCACGGCGATGCCGGCACGCGTCTGGTACGCGTTGCTCACGCGGGGGCTCCTTTGCCGATTGGGATCGCGCCGGTCAGCCCTTCACCGAGCCCTGAAGCAGGGCGGTGATGACCTGGCGCTGGAAGATCACGAACACGATGAGCGAGGGCAGCAGGATCAGGATCGATCCCGCGCTCAGCAGGGGGATGTCCGTTCCCCACTGGCCCTGGAAGGCGCCGAGCGCCCCGGCGACGGTCCGCTGCTTCGGATCGTCGACGAGGATCAGGGCCAGGATGAACTGGTTCCACGTCCAGACCGACATGAGGATCCCGAGCGAGACGATCGCGGGCTTGGCCAGCGGCACGTGCACTCGCCAGAAGAGGACCCACATCCCGGCCCCGTCGACGCGGGCGGCCTCGGACAGCTCCCGCGGCATGTTCACGAAGTGCGCGCGCATCCAGAAGACCGCGAACGGCATGTACAGGCCGATGAGCGGGACGATGATCGCGAGCCGCGTGTTCAGGATCCCCAGCGAGCGAACGATGTAGTAGATCGGGGTGATGACCGCCTCGAACGGGAGGGTCAGGCCGAAGATGAACAACAGGAGCAGCAGCCGATAGCCGGGGATGCGAAGGTGCCCGATCGCAAAGCCGGCCATCGTCGAGATGAGCAGGGCGATCGGCACGACGCCGAGCACGATCGTCGCGCTCGACACGAGCAGCGTGCCCATGCTCGCCTGGTTGAACGCCTTCACGAAGTTGTCCCATCGGGGCTCGGCCGGCCACTCGATGCCCAGCGGGATGGAGCCCGACGGGTGGAGGGCCGTCGTGAACAGGCTGATGAACGGCAGGATCGTGATCGCCATCAGGACGATCAGGAGGCTGCGCCCAACCCACAGCTCGCCACGGGAGACCTTCACGAGTCCGACTCCCGGACGAGGCGCTGGATGGGCAGGATCGTGACGAGCACGAGCAGCATCAGCACGATCGCGAGCGCGGAGGCGGTCCCGACGTCCCGGCCGACGAACGCGAGGATGTAGATCTTCAGGCCGGGGACGAGGGTCGCGAACCCTGGGCCGCCGTTGGTCGAGATGTAGATCACGTCGAACGCCGACAGGGCGAGGATGACGGTCACCGTGAGGCAGACCGCAAGCTCGTTCCGGACGCCCGGCACGGTGATCGAGCGGAACTCCTGGAAGGCGCTGGCGCCGTCGATGCGTGCCGCTTCGAAGAGGGCGGGATCGATCTTCGTCACGCCCGCGAGCAGCAGCAGCGTGGTGAGGCCGAGCAGGACCCAGATCCCGATGAACCCGACCGCGACGAGCGCCCAGTCGAAGTCCCCGAGCCAGGCCCGGGTGAAGTCGCCGAGCCCGATCGCCGACAGCAGCTGGTTGACGGTGCCCGACTTCGCGAGCACCCAGTTCCACATGATCCCGGCGGCGACGAGCGGGATGATCTGGGGAAGGAACAGCACGGTCCTGGACACGGTCCCGAATCGCCCGCCCACGGCTCCCCGGATGAACGACGCGGTCACGAGGCCGAGCGCCACCGGAATGAAGCTGAAGAAGACGATGAGCTTGAAGGCGTTGAAGATCGAGTTGAGCAGCTCCTCGTCGGTGAAGACCTTGGCGTAGTTGTCCAGCCCGACCCAGGTCGCCACCCCGACGCCGTTCCAGTCATAGAACGAGTACTGGAGGCTCAGGACGAGCGGCTGGAGGACGAACATCGCGTAGAACGCGAGCGCTGGGACGACGAACAGCCAGCCAAGGAGATGTTCGCGGCGGGCCCCCCGGAGGAGCCTGGGGGTCCGCCGCGACGTGGCGGCACGGTCAGGGCTGGACATCAGCGGAAGCCATCCGATCCGTGCTCGAGGACACCTGGTCTACTGCGAGGTCGTCCAGTGTTCCTGGACGTCCTTGAGGAGCTCCTCGGGGGTGATCTTGCCCGCGACGAGCTTCTGGAGGTTCGGGGTCCAGCTCTCGAAGAAGATGGAGCTCGTCGCGTTGGCGATGAAGTCCATCGCACCGCTGTTCGCCGTCACGCCGGCGCCGGCACTCAGGGTCTCGGACGTGACCGAGTCGGCGGGAACCGACGGCATCGAGCCATCGGGCGGGCCGCCCGGGTTCGCGCCGCCGACCTTGACGTCGATCTCGCGCGCCTTGTCGTTGGTCCACGCCCAGTTCAGGAAGAACGCGGCGCAGTCCGGGTGCTTGGACTTCGCGGCGATGACGTAGGTCACGCCGGCGGACTGGCTGACGCTCTCGGGGAAGGTGAAGAAGCCCACCTTGCCCGGCTGATCAGTGTCATAGCCGGCGTTCTGCCAGTCGCCGTTGAAGGTGAACACGCCCTCGCCCTTGCCGAACCGCCCCGCGGCGTCGGAGTACTCGATCGCGTTGACGTCGGACGGGAAGTACCCGTTCTTGATCCACTCGTCGAGCTTCTCCGTCGCCTGGAGGAACTCCGGGGTCTCGATGGTCGCGCCTTCCTTGAGGAAGACCCAGTCGTTGATCGTCGAGTGGTCGCCGTAGGCGGCCATGAGGTTCTGGAGGGGGAACGCGAGACCGCCGCCGCTCGTGGAGGCGTTCCATTCCATGATGGGCTGCAGCCCGGCTGCCTTCGCCTTGGCCAGCAGCGCGTCGAACTCCTCGACCGTCTTCGGCGGCGCGGTCATGCCGATCTGTGCCGCCTGGTCCTTGTTGTAGAAGACTCCAACGGTGCTGGGCAGGACGGGCCACGCGATGATCGGACCGGTCCCCCGCTTGAAGTCGCTGTTGACGCGCACGGCCTCGAACTGGCCCTGCGGCCACGCGTCCCACCCGTACGCCGTGGCGTACGGATCGAAATTCAGGAGCAGGCCGTCCTTCACGAGGTCGATGAGCTGGGCCGCCCGGGAGATGTCCGGCGGGTTGTCGCTCGCGAGCAGCCGCGGCAGGTTGGCGGTGGCGTTCGCGAAGGCGTCCGACTTGAGCTCGAACGTGACGTTCGGGAACTGCTTGGTGAACTCCGCGGACAGCTGGGGCATCAGCTCCGAGATCGTCTCGTGGTAGATGTTCAGGGTGACCGGGTCGGTGCCGCAGTCCGGCACCGTCGCGACGGCTGACGCTGAGGGCGCGCTCGAGTCGCCGGGCGTGGCCGATGCCGGCGGGGCCGTTGGCGTCGGCGTTGCGACGGCACCCGGCGCAGCGCACCCCGTGACGACGATCGCGGCGAGCCCGAGGGTCGCCAGCGTCGCTCGGGCGGTATGCCGCCCTGCAATGGTCAGTGCCATGTGTTCTCCTCCATCGACGAACCAGTGTGGCGATTGGTGGCTGGTGTTGTCTTACCCACGGCCCTCCTTCGGCGCGCCCGACGTCGCGCGGATCACGAGCTCCGGCTCGAGGGATACGACCGGCGGGACGGCGGAGCGCTGCTGGATCTCGGCGAGGAGCAGCTCGGCGCCGGCGCGGCCGGATTCGAAGAGGTGCTGGCGGATCGTGGTGAGGGCGATCGGCTCGGCGATCGCGATGTCGTCGTAGCCCACGACCGTCAGATCGGTCGGCACCGCGAGGCCGAGGTCGCGCGCGGCGCTCAGGACGCCGAGGGCCTGGGTGTCGGAGGCCGCGAAGATCGCCGTGGGGGGACGTGAGCCCGTGAGCATGCGCAGGGCGAGATCGCGCGCGGTCCGCGACCCATGTGCGCCGAGTGCGGCCTCCACCTCGACGCCGAGCTCATCGAGCACCCGCTTGAACCCCTCGAACCGGTCGCGGCTCGAGGTGAAGCCGTACGGGTTCTCGAACGCGTCCGCGACGAAGCCGATGGAGCGGTGGCCGAGCGTGTGCAGATAGCGGGCGACGAGCCCGCCACCGGCGACGTCGTCGCCTCGCACGACCGGCAGACCCGCGGCGACCGGGCCGTGGACATCGATCAGCACGACCGGAACCGGTCCCGCGGCCAACGCGTGAAGGTTCTCGGACGCCGGCGGCAGGGAGACGAGGAGGACGCCGTCGGTCCGGTTCGACGTCGGCAGCTGGCGGAGGTAGCGCTCGCGACGGTCAGGGCTCTCGACGTTGTGGATCACGATGTCGAAGGCGCTGTCGCCGAGCACGGACTCGGCGCCTCGCAGCCGCTCCATCGCCTGGGGCCGGGTCAGGTACGACGCCACCACGTCCACCGTCCACGTTCGCCCGAGGCTCAGGCGGCGGGCCGTGGGGCTCGGCACGTACCGCAGCTCATCGATCGCGACCAGCACGCGGCGGCGCGTCTCATCGTCCACCCTGGGGTGGTTGTTGAGGACACGTGAGGTCGTGGTACGGCTGACACCGGCTCTGGCGGCGACGTCGTTGATCGTTGCCACTGGGGCTCCACGGCGGAACGGACGGGTTGCGGAACCGCTTCCATCCGACACCGCCATGACACCACGCTGCGCCGCTGCCAACGTTCCTACATCCGTAGAATCGTCGGGACGCGTTGATGCTACGTTTGCGACATGCGCACGATCATCCGGCAGAAGCGGCGGACCGGTCGCGAGGTGACCGAGTGGCTGACCGTCATCGACGAGTTCGACCAGCTGGTCGCCGATCGAGCCCCACTTGAACGACTCGTCGAGGCTGCCACCCGGATCACGGATCGGCGGGCGTGCGTCCTGGACGCCCTCAACGGCCGGCTGTGCGCCGCCGAGCCCGGCGAGGACGGCTCGATCAGCGATCCGCCCGGAGCCTACGGGGACGTGATCGGCGGCCTGACGGCGACGAGGCTCCGAGGTCGTGAGACGGGCATCGTGACCATCGCCGACACCGAGGTCGTGGCCGCGAGCGTCGACGACGCTGGCGGGCGGATCGGCCTGTGCTGGCTCGCGCATGGTGGTGTGCCCTGGAGACCACTCGACGAGCTCGTCGCCCAGCGCCTGTCCTCGGCTGCCGCGATCAGCAGCGTCCGGCTCAGGGACGAGCGCGCGACGCACGGCCGCCTCGACTACGCGGCGCTCGAACAGCTGCTCTCGGCGCCGCTCACCGAGGAGGCCGCCGCCGAGGCCGTCCGACGGGCCGGCCTCCGCCCGGGTCGTTCGCTGATGGCGCTTGCCGCCCGACCCACGCCGGGCGGCAACGTCGGTCCGGAGGCGCTCGGCCAGACGCTCGCGAGGGCGCTCGAGCAGGCGGGGCTGTCCTCACGGTCGACCGTGATCGGCCGCTCCGCGGCGGTCGTCGTGGAGGCTGGCGCGACGATCGATGAGGTGATCGTGGCGGCGTCGGAGAGCCTGTCCCGGCTCGGCGTCCACATCGAGGTCGGCGCCGGTACGCCAGGTGAGCCGGTGATGCTGCATGCGTCGTGGCGACAGGCCGCACAGGCGCTCCTGCTGCGCCCCGTCATGGCCGCCGCCTCGCCCGTCACCCACTTCGACGACCTCGGCGTCCTGCACCTGCTGGCCGAGATCCCGACCGACGATCTCGCCAGCTACCGCGACGTCGTCCGCGTCGCGGCCCTCGAGACCACGGGCGCACCGGTGAGCGATCTGGATCTGCTGGAGCGATACCTCGCGACGATGTCGCTGCGCCAGACGGCCCAGCAGGTGCTCCTGCACCACACGACCGTCCAGTACCGGCTCAAGCGGATCGAGCTCGTGCTCGGCATCGAGCTGCAGGATCCGGCTGCTCGCCTGCGAACGCAGATCGCGATCCTGCTCTACCGGATCGAGCGGGCGGCTGCAGCCACCGCGACCTGACGGAGGGGATCACCCGTGTACGAGCCGGACGCGACGACCTTCGTCGTCGCTCGAGATGGAACCCGTCTCGCGACGGACATCTACCTTCCGCGGCGACCCGGTCGCGTCCCGGCCGTGGTTGCCCGAACGCCGTACGGCAAGGCGAGCAACGTCGTGTGGTTCCCGGCCATCGGGCGGCTGTTCGCGGACAACGGCATGGCATTCGTGGCCCAGGACACGCGCGGCCGCTATGCGAGCGAGGGCGAGCTTGCACCGTTCGTGGAAGCATCCGACGGCTGGGACACCCTCGAGTGGATCACCCGCCAGCCGTGGTCGGACGGATCGAGTGCCGTCTTCGGCGAGTCCTATGTCGGGTTCACCGCGATCGCCGCTGCAGCGACCGCACACCCCTCGCTCCGGGCAGCCGCGCTCCGCAACACGGGCACGGACGTCGACGGCGACTGGCTCCGCCACCAGGGCGTGCTCCGGCTCGAGTTCGTCCTCCGTTGGGCGCTTGCCGCGTGGTCCGGCAAGGACAACCTCGCGCCGGAGTTCGACTGGACGCAGCGGCCGCCCGCCCAGATCGTCGAGGCGTTGTCGCCGATCGTGGGTCAGGAACGGCTCCCGGCGGTGCTCGACAGCTGGGTGACGGGCGGCCAGCCGGTCGACATGCCCCGCCACGAAGCCCAGTTCCCATCCCTCATCGATCGGGTGCGAGTACCCACCCACCTGACCACGGGCTGGTGGGATCTCTTCGTCCGGGGTGCGACCCGGGACTGGACTCGCCTCTCGAGCCGACCGGGCGTCGACAGCAGGCTCGTTGCGGAACCGACCGACCATGCGGGCCACGACTGGGGCGATGGGCCAACGCCCGACCCCCTCGCCGACTTCGACGCGCTGGCCGCCAGGATGCCAGTCGTCCTCGCGAGCGAGCTCGGCTTCCTGCGCAAGCACCTGCTCGGTGTCGACGACGGCGCGTCGGCGGTCTCGTGGATGCTGACCCACGCCGGCGTGCAGCAGTCACCGAGCTGGCCGCCACCGGATGCCGCCCCGATGACGCTCCACCTCGTCGACGGTGGTCGCGCCCTGCATGGCCCGGAGGGTGGCGGGCTGTCCTCGCGACCGGATCGTGTCCCGGTCGATGCGAGGTGGCGGCACGACCCGGCTGACCCCGTCCCCTCGCTCGAGGGCGAGGCCGTGGACGGCTGGTTTCGGCAGCCCGACGAGCGCCTGACCCATGTCCGCGACGACGTCCTCACGTACACGTCCGATCCGTATCGCGCCTCCCTCGATCTCGCCGGGCCGATCGCGGCCGAGCTTGTCGTGACGGCGCCGTCCGTCGGCTGCCACCTGATGGTGAAGCTGAGTGACGTCTACCCGACTGGCGAGGCGCGCCGCATCGTCGACGGTGCCGTCCTCGTCCCATCGGGAGGCGGCGACACCCGCGTCGTCGTGGACCTCGGCCACACGGGCTACCGCGTGCGAGCGGATCACAGGCTGCGCCTCGACGTCGCGGCAAGCGCCTTTCCCCGGTACATCCTTCACCCGGGCACTGCCGAGGACGCATGGTCGGCGACGAGGACGCGTGCCACCCGGATCGGCCTGCGCACCGGCCCACAGGCCTCGATGCTTCGCCTCACGGTTCGATGACGGCGCCTACTGCCTCCCCCTCGACGGCTCTGGCAGTCGCCCGACCCGCGTCCACGACCACCTGGCTGACGCGTCTCGCGCTCCTCGCGATCCTGGCCGTCGCGGCGCTGCTCGTCACCTGGAACATCGGACGCGAGGGCCTGTCCAACGACTACTACGCCGCGGCGGTCCGCTCGATGCTCGATGACCCCGTCGCGTTCCTGTTCGCAGGGTTCGACGGCGGGCGCTACATCACGATCGACAAGCCGCCGCTGGGGTACCAGCTCCAGGCCGTCTCCGCGGCGGTCCTGGGGTTCGGCGGGTTCGCCGTCCTGCTGCCGCAGCTGGTGGCATCCGTCATCTCGATCTGGCTCGTGTACCTCCTCGTTCGTCCGGCATGGGGATCGCTCGCCGCCCTCGTGGCAGCGCTCGCGCTCGCGCTGACCCCGGTCTCCGTCGCCGTGGCACGGAACACGACGGTCGATGCCACCCTCGTGGCGGTCCTCCTGCTCGGCGCGCTCGCCCTCCAGCGCGGCCTCCGCACCGGGCATGTCCGGTGGCTCGCCCTCGCCTTCGCGCTGGTGGGCCTCGGGTTCGAGCTGAAGATGCTCCAGGCGTACCTGGTGCTGCCGGCGTTCGCGGCCGCGTGGCTCGTCGCTGCTCGGGGAACACTGGCGAGGCGGGTGGGCGATCTCGTCGTTGCCACCCTGCCGCTGGTCGTGGTGTCGTTCTCGTGGGCCGCCGTGGTGGCGGCCTGGCCGGTCGAGTACCGGCCGTGGATCGGTGGCAGCACGACGAACTCGCTGCTGGACCTCGCGTTCGGCTACAACGGCCTCGATCGCCTGGCGACCGGCCCCGCGTTCGGCGACACCGGCACCGCGGGACCGCTCCGGTTCCTCGAGCCCGTCCTCGCGGGACAGGTCGGATGGCTGCTGCCACTCGCCGGGCTGGGGGTCGTGCTCGGCCTCGTCGCGGTGTGGCCCCGCACGACCGACCGCGGCTCGGACGACCCGAGCCGCGACGCCGGCCTGCGGCGAGCCAGGCTCGGGTCGCTCGTCCTGTGGGCCGGCTGGCTCGTCACCTGCCTCGTCTTCTTCAGCGTCGCCCGCTTCTGGCACCGCCACTACCTCGTCGTCATGGCCCCAGCGGTCGCCGTCCTCGCAGGCATCGCCATCAGCCTCGGCTGGCGGGCGTACCGGAGGACCGGTGCCGCGGGCTGGCTGCCGCCGATCGCGGTCGTCGCCACCGGCCTCATCGCCTCGTTCACCATCGCGTACGCCACTGATCTCGGCTGGCTCGCGGAGCCGGTGCTGCTCACCGGCCTCCTGCTCGGCGTCGCGCTCGCCGTCGTCCGGGCCGCCTGGCTGCTGACCCGGGGCAGCGACGGGCGTGCGCATGCGCTGACGGCCCGCGCAGGTGCCGTCCTCGCCGCGCTCGCCCTGATCGCCGCGTTCGTGCCGCCCGCCGCGTGGTCCGTCTGGACGATCGCCGGCGACGACCCGATCGACGCGACCCTGCCGACGGGCGGCCCGCCGATCGCCAACGTGCGACCCGGCCCCATCAATGGCGGCGGAGACGGCGGCGGACGGTTCTTCGACCCACGGCCCGACCCCACGCTCCTCGACTACATCCGCGCGAACCGTGGCGGCGCGACCTGGATCCTGGCGGTCGAGGGCGGGCTCGAGGCGGCACCGATCATCGTCCAGACTGGGATGCCCGTCATGGCGATCGGCGGCTTCCAGGGCAGGGACCCGGCGATCGCGCTCGAGGGCTTCCGCCTGCTGGTGCGCCAGGGCCGAATCAGGTTCGCGTCTGCCGGCCAGAAGGTCAGCGATGCCAATGGCGACCCGCCGGCGGCGAACCCGACCGCTTCGGACGTCGTGCTCGACTGGGTCGTGGCGACTTGCGCACGGGTGGAAGCGTTCGACACGCTCTACGACTGCGCCGGCCGCGGCTGAGCCACGACCAGGCGACGGTCAGGGTTGGCCCGTACAGGCCGAGCCGGCGACCCCGGTCGCGAGCGCTCGGGTGTCCGACGCGGTGACGGTGATCGCGCTGACGCCACTGGCGTACGCGACCTCGGCCGCCTTGTTGCAGATCGCGACCGCGACGGACACGCTGGAGCTGCTGAGCCCGGTCGCGATGCTGACCAGTCGGCAGCCGTCGACGAGGCCGACCACCGCCACGGCCGGGTCGTCGATGTGGTCCTTGATCGCGGACCAGAGACCGGGGGCGCAGGCGCCGGCACCCGTCACTGCCGAGGCCGGCGCAGCGGTCGCCGGGACTGGCGTTGCCACCGCCGCGGTTGCGACGGCGTCGGTGCCTTCGGCGCTCGCGACGCCCGGCGCGGCAGCCGGGCGAGGGATCGCAATGTCACCCGAGACGTCGCATCCGGCGAGGGCGAGCGACGCCGCGATCACGAGCGCGGTCGCCGAGCACCGGACGGCGGCCGGCCCGGAAGATGCACGTGTCGGTCCCCTTCTCCGGCGACGTTTCCTGGACACCCAGCCACGACCGGGTTCAGGTCACTCTAGCCCGAGGTGGGACGGGTTTTCCTCCGCTGCCTGCGCGAGGCTGGCCTCGACCACCTCGACCGACACCTCCCGGCAACGGCATTTGCGAACGGTGCCGCGAAGGCCGGCTGACGCCGATCATCCTGCACCGTTGCGTCGCAGTGACCGTCCCCTGAGCACGCCGCAGCCGGGCGCTGAACGACTGACGGTCCCGTCGCGGCCGCTACCCCTTGAGCCCGACCGAGGCGATGCCGCCGATGAGTCGCTTCTGGAGGGCGAAGTACAGCAGGATCGGGGGGACCATCATCAGCAGGTTCGCGGCCATCACGAGGTTCCACTCCGTGTCCCGCCGGGTGACGGAGTTTGCCAGCCCGATGGCAACGGTGAACTGACTGCTGCGATCCAGGTAGATCAGTGGCCCGAGCAGGTCATTCCAGGTACCGAGGAACACGAACACCGCGCACACGGCGAGCACGGGCTTGCAGAGCGGGAGGATGACGGACCAGAAGATCCGGATGTGCCCGGCGCCGTCCACCACGGCCGCCTCGTCGAGCTCGCGTGGGATGGTCCGCATGTACTGGCGGATCAGGAAGATGAAGAAGGCGTTGCCCAGGAACGCCGGCACGATGAGCGGCAGATAGGTGCCGTACCAGCCGATCGACGAGAACAGCAGGAACTGCGGGACCATCAGCGCCTGCCACGGAATGAGCATCGTCAGGATGAGCAGCTGGAACAGGCGCTCCCGACCACGGAACTGGAGGCGCGCGAACGCGTAGCCCGCAAACGCGCACGAGAGCAGGGTCCCGACCACGTTGCCGGCGAAGATGATCAGCGTGTTCACGATGTACAGCCCGAACGGCCTGTCAGGCAGCGTCAGCGTCCGGACGAAGTTGTCGAATTGGAAGTAGCGCGTCGGGAACCACTCGGCCGGGATCCGGAACGCCGCGACGTTGTCGGGCTTGAGGGCGATGGTCAGCATCCAGCCGATTGGCAGGAGCACGATCGCACACGCGATCACGAGGAGCACGAGCGCGAGGGCGTTGCCGGGCCGGAGGCGCCGACGCCTGGCTGCTCGCCGGCCGAGGCCGTCCGCCGCCCGATCGCGCTGGGCAGCCGTCATCCGCCGCTACCCCGATCGTCGCCCTCGTAGTACACGAAGCGCTCGGACAGCCGCATCGCGACGATGACGACGACGGCCGCGCACGCGACGAACACGACCGCGAGCGCCGACGCGTAGCCGTACCGGCCGTTGCGGAATCCTTCGTTCCACAGGTTGAGCAGGTAGAACAGCAGGTTCCCGCCGCCGCCTCGGCTGCCGCCCAGAACGAAGGCGACGTCGAAGACCTGGAATGCCCCGATGAGCGTGGTGATCAGGACGAAGAACAGTGTCGGCGAGAGCATCGGGATCGTGATGTGCCGGAACCGCGCCACCGTGTCGGCACCGTCCAGCTCGGCGGCCTCATACAGGTGGGGCGGGATGTTCTGGAGCCCGGCCAGGTAGATGATCGCCCCGCCGCCGATCGTCCAGATACCGGTCAGGACGACCGCGGGCACCGCCCAGTCGGGATTCGTCAGCCACCGCGGCGGGTTCGGGACGCCCAGCGCCCGCAGCGTCTGGTTGAGGAGCCCCGTCTCCGGGCTCAGGATCTGCAGCCACAGGACCGCGACCGCCACGCCCGCGAGGATCGATGGGACGAACAGGACCGTCCGGAACACGCCGATCCCGGGAATCTTCGTGTTGAGGAGGAGGGCCAGCCCGAGGCCGGTGAGCATGAACAGCGGCACGGACAGCACGACATAGCGGATCGTGACGCTGATCGACTGCGAGAAGCGATGGTCGCTGAGCATCCGCGCGTAGTTGTCGAGACCCACGAAACGCGGCGTCGAGGTCAGCGACCAGTCGGTGAAGCTGACCGCGATCATCATCAGGATCGGGAGGCCGATCAGGAGGACGAGGCCCAGCAGCCAGGGCGAGAGGAAGAGCACGGCCGCGCGGCCATCGCGCGCTCGACGTCGTCCCTTCCGGCCGGCTTCGGCCGTCGAGCCAGCCACGAACGTGGACGGCTGGCCCGCGGTCATCGGGGCGTGAACCTCCCGATTGCGACTACTGGCTGTCCCACGTCTCCCATTCTCGCGCCAGGTCGTCCTGGATGACGGGGGCGATCGCGTGCAGGGCCGAGGCGGCATCGCCGTTCTCGATCACCTGGGGGAACGTGTCCTCCAACTGGCCGTACACGGTGAACCAGCCGGGCACGAACGGGACGCGTGCGCGTCAGGCCCATCACGTCGACCATCTGCTGCTTCGCCGGCGAGTCTGCGCCGTAGTCCGCGTCCTTGGCGACCTGCTGGTCGAGCGGGTAGGCGCCGCCGGCTTCCCGGAGGACGTTGCCCTCGGTGGCCATGAACGTGATGAAGTCGAGCGCCTGGTCCGGGTGGGCGCTGGCCGTGAACGTCGACCAGGCGTCCGTCCATGACGGAACGAACGCCGGCTGGCCCGACGACTCGACCGGAAGCGGCGCCACTCCGAGGTTCACGCCCTGCTCGAGGAGGTCGCCGATCGCGAAGTTGTCCTCGAACGACATGCCCTGCTGCCCGGTCGCGAGCAGGCTGCTGGCACCCATCGAGACGACCATGTCGTCGGTCAGCGCGTACCCGTCGCGGACGAGGCCGGCAAGAACGTCCCACGTGCGGATCGTCGTGTCGTCGTCGAGCGCGCCGACCACCGTCTTGAGGTCCGAGCCGAGGAAGTCGGGCAGGTCCGTCCACCAGTAGGTGGGCCCGGCCTCACCGCCCCAGATCCGCTTGGCCGGATCCGGCGTCGTCGACCGACAGCTTCTTGGCAATCTCCGCGTACTCGTCGACGCTCATCGGGACGGTCGACGACGGATACGGGATGCCCGCCTTGTCGAACAGGTCCTTGTTGTACATGAGCACGAGTGCGCCGGTGTACGTGCCGATGCAGTAGAGCTTGCCGTCCATCGTGCACGGCCCGAGCGGCCCGGGCGCGAACCGTGTCAGGTCCACGCCGCGCTCCTTGAGGACCTCGCCTACCTCGACCATGTGGCCCTGCTTGATGTACCGGGGGTCGTAGACGAAGGCGATGTCCGGCGGCGCGCCGGCCGCAAGGGCGGTGTCGACCTTCGTGCCGTACTGGTCCTCCGGGAGGACCGTGAACTCGAGGGTCGTGCCCGGGTGGCTGGACTCGAAGGCGTCCTTGATCTTGGGCAGGAACTCCTCCTCGCCCTCGAGGGTCCAGACGTTGAGCGTGACGGCATCGCCCGAGGTCGATGCCCCAGGCGCCGCGGAGGCAGCCGGTGCCGGGGAACCGGAGCCCGACGAGGGGCGCCGGACTGTTCGACGTGGCGCTTGGCGAACACGCCGCGATCGCAACCGCGACGACCAGCACGGCCAGACGCCGACCCTTGACCAGCATCGCTCGACTCCTCCATGCCGCACGCAGACCGGCGGACGTCCGGCTGATGATACGTATCAGTAACATGGCGGTCAAGCCCCTCCGCGGCACCCATGCAGCTGTGCCGGATCCGTGTGGTTGCGAGGCGCGAACGTTCAGGCCGAGTCGCGGATCGCGAGCTCAAGTGCGACTGGGACCACGCGCGCCGGCGCGTCGAGGTCACCGGCGAGACGGGAGACCAGCAGCCTGCCGACCTCCTGGCCCATCCATCGACCCGGCTGGATGACGGTCGTGATGGCGGGAGTGACCATCCGGCTCGCCTCGATGTCGTCGAAGCCGGCGATGGCGACGTCAGCCGGGCACGCGCAGCCCTGCCGCCAGGCACGCCTCGAGCGCACCCAGGGCCATCAGGTCGTTGGCGGCGAAGACGGCGCGTGGGCGCCTGCCCCTCGGCGATCAGTGTGGCCATCGCCTCGCGGCCACCCAGGTACGTGAAGTCGGCTTCCACGACGTGGGACGGCAACACGTCGATACCGGCGGCAGCGCACGCGTCGAGGAAGGCATCGTGCCGCCCACGCCCGATCTCAGAGTCCAGGGGTCCCGCGATCGTGCCGAGCGGCGCGTAGCCGCGATCGATGAGGTAGCTCGTGACCTGCACGACACCACCGCGGACGTCGACGGCAAGGTGGTCGATCGGCAGGTCGCCGACCTTGCGCGGATCCGGGACGACCATTGCGAGGGCGGTGCCGACGTCGAGCAACGAGCGGTAGTCGTCCAGCCCGAGGTGGAAGTCGTAGACGACGGCGCCATCGGCGCGCGTCTCCCGGATCGACCGGAGGGCCTTTCGCTCCTTGTCGGCGATGCCGTCCGTGTTGTAGGTGACCAGCTGGTAGCCGGCGGTCTCCGCGCTGTCCTGCAGCCCGCGCTCGACGGCCGGATAGAACGGGTTCGTGATGTCCGGGATCACGAGTGCGAGCGTCATCGTGCGGTCGAGACGGAGCGCCCTGGCGCCGCCATGCGGGACGTACCCCAGGTCGTCCATCGCATCGAGCACCCGCTGGCGCGTCGCCTCGGGCAGCGAGACCTGGTTGCCGTTCAGGACGTACGAGACGAGCGCCTGGGACACGCCGGCGCGACGGGCAACGTCGGCCTGCGTCGGTCGTCGCCGACCTGATCCCCGTGGGGTGCTCACGACGGCGAGCGTATCAGGCGGGAGATCCCAGGTCGGCGGGCCGGACGAGCACCTCCTGCGCCTCGATCCGCCCCTCTGTGCAGACAAGCGCGATCGCACCGCCTTCCGCGGCGAACCGCGGATCGGAGACGTCGAACACGAGGCGGCCGTCCACCAGCGCCCGGATCCGATCGCCCGATGCATCGAGGCGCAGACGGTGCGGCGTCGTCACGTCGACGCCGAGGTCCGCCTGCGCGATCACCTCGCGCTCGAACTGCGATCGAACGAGGCTCGCGCGCCCGGCCATGTCGAGCAGCAGCGCGACCCATCTCGTCAGGCCCCGGACGTGCACGGCGATCCCGGCATGCTTCGCGAGATGGATCCGCACGACCGCCTCGACCGTCAGGTCGTGCCATTCCTCGGTTCCCTGCATCAGGAGGCCGGTCCCGCGATCGTGCATCACCCGGTAGGGCTCCGCGGCGCGATCGTCGACGTGATCGACGGCATCGATCCATGCCCGGCGCCATTCCTCGCCACCGTCATGGGGGCGGCCCAGGCGGACGTCGGGTGCGCCGTCCCACCCCAGGCGGTCGAGGTACACGGTGAGCGGCGTGCCAGGCGGTCGCGTGCCGGGGCGATCTCGATGCCGACGTCGGTGACGGGCTGCCCGTCGAGGTCCGGGACGCACCAGCGGAGCTCGGCCTCGGCGCCGGGTTCGAGCTGCGCAACGGGACCCCGGCACGTCGCGACGGCCGCCATCGCCCGTCGCGTGATGGATGACCAGGCTCGCCTCGAGCATCCCGCCGTTGCCGGCATCCGTCTCGAGGCGCGCCGCGATCATCTGCCCGGGGTAGAGCGTCGGTGACGCGAGGAGGTCGTACGTCCGCATCTCCCGGGTGGACGGCGGCGCGAAGGTCGGCGTCGTGACGAGCGCGCGCTCGCCCGGCGTGAGGGCGCCCGCCTCGATCCGGAGCGAACGCGTGCCGGAAGCCGAGTGGCCGGGGACGTTGGCCACGGTGACGGACGGGCTGTCAGGCTGCGGCTCGAAACCCTGCACGGACCCGGGGCGCTCGAAGTGGAAGCGGGCGCCGCCCTTGGGGGCCGCCGAGGGCAACCCGCGCATCCGTCGCGCCATGGAGACCAGGGCGTCCCCTTCGCGCACCGCGTCGGAGATCGCGCGGCCGCCCTCGGCGGTCGGGAGGTACAGGCGATCCGCCACCGGCCCGCGCCAGTCGGTGCCGTCGCGTGTCGCGTCGATCCCGGCCACCCCGTTGCGGATGCCCATGAGGCATCCGATGTTGCCGGCGTTGCAGTCGGTGTCCCAGCCCGCCGTGGTCACGATCGCCAGCGTCCGCCCGAAGTCACCGTCGCCGTACAGCAGCGACATCGCCATCAGGGCGTGGTTGGGCACGACATGAACGTTGCCGCCGTAGCGGTCGTACCCGTAGCGCTCCTCGATCCATCGCCGCGCCGCGCGCCAGTCGGGCTCGCTGGGACGCCGGTCGCGGAGGTCATCGATGAGGCGCCGGATGATCGAGTCGCCCGGGATCTGCGCCACGCCGACGTCGAACAAGCGGTCGAGGTCATCGTCGACGAAGGCCTGGGCTTCCATCGCTGCGAGGACCTGGGCGGCATGGACCGCCGCACCGTCGTGGCTCACGGACGCCGCTCGGCGAGCCAGGTCCGCGGCGGCCTCGGGATCGCCCGGGTGGAGCATTGCCCAGCCGTCGATGAAGATCTGGGCGCCGATCTGTTCCGCGACGACCTGGCTGTTGAGGGCGATCGATCCGCTGGCGGGGGCCGGGATGCCCGCCTTCAGTCGCAAGTAGGCGGTGTGCTCGGTCGAGTTGCCGAGTCCGCTCCACCACAGGATGGTCCGGCCCTCGATCAGGTAGTCGAGCCACGACTCGCCGATCTGCCGCGGCGTGATCGCCGGATCATGGCCGTGATCCGACATCGCCCGGACGAACGTGAACGTCCCGGTGATGTCGTCGTCGGTCACCACCAGCGGCGTGTCGAGCCGTCCATGGACGTACCCATTGATGTCGCCGATGCGCTCCTGGATCGCCTCGTATGTCCAGCCCTCGACCGGCCGTCCCAGGTAGACGCCGATGATCTTGCCGAGGACACCCGCGTACACCCGGTCGGCGTAGTCGGCCGGGAGGTCACGCGGCCGGCCGTCGTGACTGGGGGCGGTGCTGGCCGTGTCGGTCATCCCCTCGATTGTACGTATAAGTGCTCGCCGCACAAGCGTCCAATCGAAGGGGTCGCCGTCGGTCGCGTGCCGGGGAATGACGCGCAGATCAGGACATCAGGCAGGGTCGTCCGGGTCCAGGGTCAGCGACGCCGAGTTCATGCAGTAGCGCAGGCCGGTCGGCCGCGGGCCGTCCTCGAACACGTGGCCGAGGTGCCCGCCGCAGGACGCGCACATCGCCTCGGTCCTCGTCATCAGCCACGAGCGGTCGGTCTCGGTCGCGACGGCGTCGTCGGCCGCAGGGGCGAAGAAGCTCGGCCAGCCGGTGCCCGACTCGAACTTCGTCTCGGACCGGAACAGCTCGGCGCCGCAGCCGGCACAGCGGTAGGTGCCGGACGCGTGCTCGTCCCACAGGTCGCCCGTGAAGGCTCGCTCGGTCCCCTTCTCGCGGAGGACGTGGTACTGGATCGGCGTCAGCGTCGGCGCGCCACTCGGCGTCCGACTTCTGGATCTTCGGGGCAGGGTTCCGGGTGTCTGTCATGGACACATCCTGCCAGCGCGTGATGACGGCACGATGACCGAGGCTCGTACGAGGACGATCTGCGCGGGATCGCGGCCGGCGCCCAGCGCGGCCACGCGAGAAGTCGTGGATGGCAGCCGCCGGCGCCGTCATACTCGGTCGATGCCCGAGATCGAGATCGTCCCCCGAGGCCCCTTCAGCCTTGCCGCCGCCCGTGGCTTCGCCGACGGCTTCCCCGCCGGGATCGGCGGTGGGGGCGTCGGTACGGAGTCGATCACGCTCGCATTCCCGGTGGAGGGCACGGACCAGAGTGCCGCGCTGGAGCTGTGGCAGGACGCCGACGGGGTCGTCCGCGGTCGCACCGATGCCCCGCCCGCGATCCGCGCGGCGGCGCTCCACCAGGCTGCCCGCTCGCTCTCGCTCGATCACGACGGCGCCGGCTGGCCTGCGGTCGGTGCCCGGGACCCGATCGTGGGCGCGGCCCAGCGCGAGCTCGACAACCTGCGGCCCGTGTGCTTCTACTCGGCGTACGAGGCCGTGACGTCGTTCGTGATCGGCCAGCGGATCGCGCGCCGCCAGGCCGCCGTGATCAAGCGTGACCTGGCAGACCGCCTCGGTGACCGCCCGACCGTGGGTGGTACGGCCGTTCCGGCCTTCCCGCGGCCGGAGCGGCTCCTCGAGTTGCGTGAAGCGCGCGGCCTCAACCCGACCAAGGTCGAGCGCCTCCACGGGCTCGCGCGGGCCGCGCTCGACGGCCGACTCGATACGGAGGTCCTGCGGACGCTGCCGCCCGAAACGG
The DNA here is from genome assembly GCA_963768035.1 of uncultured Chloroflexia bacterium. Classification (GTDB taxonomy): domain Bacteria; phylum Chloroflexota; class Limnocylindria; order Limnocylindrales; family CSP1-4; genus CAIXZV01. The sequence goes on along the minus strand of CAVYGJ010000002.1, from coordinate 13,728 downwards.
CGTTGGCTCGACTGCAGGAGCTCCCCGGCGTCGGGCCGTTCACGGCCCAGGGCGTCTACTACCGCGGCTGCGGCGTGGCCGACGGGATCCCCGATGCCGACGAGCTCGGCCGCGAGGTCGTCCGCGACCTCTACGAGATCCCCGACGCCGGCGCGGCCGACGTCGCCCGCCTCGCCGAGGCGTGGGTGCCGTACCGGATGTGGGCGGTGGTCCTGCTGCGGGTCGCGTGGGGCCGCCGCCAGGGCGGACCGGTCAGCTATCGACGCGACACCCCGCGCTCGACCGGCGATCTGCCCGCCTAGGCGACCGTTCCATCCTGACCGTCCTGTATGGGCTGGGCGCCTCCGCCTGGTCCAGAATGGCGTCGATGCCCCGCCTCCGATCGCGCCCCTTCGCGACACCCGACGAGCTTCGGACGTTTGTGCACGGCAGCGCCGAGGTGGTCAGGCTCGACGAGACGCTGGTGGGTCGCGCCGACCTACGAGCCCGGCTGGCGATGGACGACGGACATGCCGGACGTCGCCGGCACGTCGACCTGCCAGCTCCACCACCTCGGGTACTCGATCTCCGGGCTCATGCACGTCGTGACCGACGACGGGCAGGAGCTGGACATCGCTCCCGAGTCGGTCTACGAGATCCCGTCGGGTCACGACGCCTGGGTCGTCGGCGACGAGCCGTGGGTGACCGTGGAGTGGACGAGCGCCAGGTCGTTCGGCGTCCCGCCCGAGGGGCCCGGCGAGCGGGTCCTCGCGACGGTCCTGTTCACGGACATCGTCGACTCCACCGCGACGCTGGAGCGGATCGGCGATGCCGCGTGGCGCGAGCTGCTGTTCACGCACAACCGGCTCCTGCGTGAGGAGCTCAACGTCTTCCGGGGACGCGAGGTCACCACGACGGGCGACGGGTTCCTGGCCGTGTTCGATGGCGCCACGCGGGCCGTTCGCTGCGGCGTCGCGATGGCGCGCTCGGCGGAACGGCTCGGGATCGCGATCCGCGTCGGCGTGCACACGGGCGAGGTCGAGTTCGTCGGGCCCGATGCTCGCGGGCTGGCCGTCCACGCGGCTGCTCGCGTGATGTCGTTCGCTGGCGCAGGCGAGGTGGTCGTCTCGTCGACGACGAAGGACCTGCTCGATGGGTCCGGGCTCGTGCTCGAAGATGCCGGCGCCCATGAGCTGAAGGGGATCGCCGGGGAGCGCAACCTGTTCAAGCTGACCCGGCCCGACTGATCCCGCGACCAGCACCAGGAGCCTTCGGCCATGACATCGCCTGACAAGCCCACCAAACCTGCGGCGGCGCAGAGCGAGGTCCTGACGGACCTGCCGGCCGCCATGACCGGCAGGGCAAGCCCCGCGAAGGCGGCGGTCGGCGACAAGCCCGTCTTCGCCTACATCGGCAGCCTGCCGCAGCCGCAGCGATCGATCGCCGAACGCGTCGATGCCCTGGCCGCCAGGACCCTGCCGGCCCTCGAGCGCTCCGTGAAGTGGGGCATGGCGTGGTACGGCGTCGGCGACGGCTGGTGCTTCTCGTGCGGCGGCTTCGAGGGGCACGTCAAGCTCGCCTTCGGGCGCGGCACGTCGCTCACGCCCCAACCGCCGGTGACGCCGATCGGGATGGGCAAGGACACGCGCAGCGTCGACCTCCAATCAGTGGACGACATCGACGAGCGCCAGCTCGCGTCGTGGATGGAACAGGCCGCGGCGATGCCCGGTTTCGGGGGCAAGAAGCGATGAGCGACACGCCGGCGTAGCGTCCTGCCGAGCGCGATTCGAGCTCCTCAGGGCTGAGCGTCGGGCGCCGGCGCCTCCGCCTGCGCCTCGCGCCGGATCTCGCCGCGCCGCCACGGCAGCACGATGTCGTCGATGATCACGCTGAGGATCGCGACGGCCGGCACCGCGACGATCGCCCCGATTGGGCCGGCAAGGCTGCCCCCCACCAGGACAGCGAGGATCGCCACGACGGGCGAGATGGCGATGAGTCGGCCCTGCACCAGCGGCAGCAGGACGCTGCCCGTGAGCTGCTGCAGCCCGATCACGAGCACCAGGGTGAGGAGGCCCTGTGCCGGGGACTGCATGAAGGCCACGATGATCATTGCGGCGCCCCCGATGAACGGCCCCACGACGGGGATGATCTGGGTGAGGAACGCGAAGGTTCCGAGGGCGAGCGCGAACGGCACGCCGATCAGCGTGAGGCCGACGGTCGCCCCGATCCCGGTGACGGCCATGATCAGCAGCTGGGACTCGACGTAGGCGGCCAGCCGAAGGGCCGCCTTGTCCACGAGCCGGACGAACACCGCCCGGTCGTCCGGCGCAAGGAACTTGGAGATCCAGCGCCGGGCCCGCCGACGCTCGAGGACGATGAACGCGCCGAGGGTGAGGATCATCAGCACGTCGCCGATCGCACCCATGAGCCCCAGCGGGACGCCCGCGAGGACGCTCGTCGCGCCGCGCAAGGTGTCGATGGCCGTCCCGGTCATGGCGCTCAGGTCGGGCTGCAGGCCGAAGGTTCCGGTGAGGCTCTCGAGCTGGTCGAGGATGGAGGTCGCCATGGCGGGCAGGCTGTTGAGCAGCTGGGTCAGCTGCTGCAGGAGGGGCGGAGCGACGAGGAACAGCAGGAGGCCGAGCACCAACGCCACGACGAGGTAGATCGCCAGCACGGCGAGCCCGCCTGGGACGCCGCGGTGCTCGAGCCAGGAGACCGGTCCGGCGATGGCCGCCGCGAGGATCACCGCGATGAATGCGAGCAGCAGGACCGAGGACACCTGGAAGAGGAACCAGACTCCGAGCACGAGCGCGAGCACGACGACGCCGGCGCGGAGCGCGATCCACGGCGCGGCCGCAACCGCGCGCTCGACGATGTCGTCGGTCGGCGTTGCAGGCGGCTCGCTCCCGGCACCGCTGGCGCTCACGGTCGTGATCGTACGACCTCCCGAGCCGTCGAGATCGGCCGGCGCGTCTCGCTCAGCCGTCGGCAGCCCTGCGCAAGCGGTCGAGCTCGCGGCGCAAGCGCTTGCTCGGCCGGCCCTCTCCACGTACGAGGGTGATCCCCGACGCGACCTCTGGCACGACGGGCGGGCTGTGGTCCACGTAGCAGGTCGCCGCCACGGCGGCCCCGACGCGCGACTCGATCGGCAGCACGACCTCGACGATGCGTTCGCGCTCGGCGATGAACGCCTCCACCCGATCACCCGCCCGAACCTTCGTCGACGCCTTCGCGGGCGATCCATTCACGACGACATGGCCGGCCTCGCACAACCGGGTCGCGAGCGGGCGGGTCTTCACGAGGCGGACCGCGCACAGCCAGCGATCGATCCGCGTCGTGTCGGCAGCCGGGGGAGCAGTCACGTCAGAGCCGCCAGGTGATGGGTGCGCGCGGGTCCGGCGTGTAGGAACAGAACGTGCCGGTGTGGATGGTGGCCTCGAGGTGCGCGCTCAATCCGTCGCTGTGCTCGCCGATCCTGGTCAGCGATGAGCGGATCGCCCTCGTGACGCTGATCCGGGCGCGCTCGGCCGCCGACGACGCGACGCGGTCGCGACCCCCGAGCCCCAGGGCCGCGGCCAGCTCGTGGGTCAACGCGTCGGATTCGTCCTGGAGGCGCGACGCGCGCTCGGGATCGTTCCACTCCTCGGCCTGGGCCAGCTCCTGCTGCAGGTCACGGAGCCGCTCCCGGTAGGCGGCCTTCGCCTCGGCGTCGAGGAGCGGACCGGCGTCGTCCGATCCGCCGACGTCGGTCATCGACGGATCCACGACGCCGCGCTGCTCGGTGACCGGCGCCTCGAACCGCGCGAGCTCGAGGGCGTGGACGTCGCGACCCGGCGACTCGAGCAGGCGTGCCAGGTGGCGCATCCCCTTCGCATCCCGGACGCGGAACGTGTCGGCGCCGAACTCGAGGGTCCAGTACTCCCCCTCGCGGCGGAACGTCGCCGACTCGATCGAGCCGACGGTGCTCGGGCTTGGCGTTCGTGGTCGGGACCGTCGTCGCGTCCGCGACCGGCGCGATCCGCTCGGCGAGCGCCATCCCCAGCGCTACCGCCGTCTCGCGGGCGGCGCGGTCAAGGACATCGGCCCGAGCAGGATCCCCCTGGCCGCCACGCCGTCGCAGCAACACGGCGAGGTCATGCTGCGCATGGGCAGTCCATGGTCGAGCACCCAGTGCCGTGTTCAGCTCGACCGAGGCCGCCAGGTGTCGCTCGGCGCCATCCCAGCCGCGACCCCACAGCACCTCGTGCCCGTTCGCTCGGGCACGCGTCGCGAGCTCGTCCGCGAGGCGGCTCTTCCCGATGCCGGGCTCCCCGCCGACCAGGATGACCCGACCTCGTCCGGACCCGGATGCATCGAGCGCTTCGAGCATCTCCGCGAGCTCGCGGTCGCGACCGACGAACAGGGCCCCTTCGTGCATCGCGCTCCGATCCATGGTGCTGCGTGCGGCCTCGAAGCATAACGACGCGCGTCGGCGCCGGATCGCTGGTCCGGTGTCGTGACATCGGGCCGCACAGTCGTTCCGTCGGTTCTCACGCCTGAGGGACAGAAGCACCCGCCGCACGGTCCGCCTTCCCGGGCCGGAACCATCGGCGGGGCGGAACCGGAGGATCGTGATGGACCTGGCACAGAGCACCACCAGCGCAGTCGAGATCGGCCATGCGAGTGCGACCCGGACCGGCCGGGCGAAGTTCGCGGCGGGCGTCATGACCGGCGTCGTCAGCACGGCGCTCCTCGCGGCGGTGCTGGTCGACCAGTCCCGTGGCACCCTCGGCGCAGCGACCCAGGCCGATCCGCTCGCGGGAGCCGCGGCGATCGAGTTCCGGGCCGGCGAGCGCGTCGGGACCAGCGTCCAGGCCGATCCGCTCGTCGGAGCCGCGGCGATCGAGTTCCGGGCCGGCGAGCGCGTCGGGACCAGCGTCCAGGCCGACCCGCTCGTCGGACCCGCGGCGATCGAGTTCCGGGCCAGCGAGCGCGAGAGCGCCGGCGAGTAGGACGACCGTCGACGAACCACTCCCCGTCAGCGCCCGAGGATGCGAGTCCTCGGGCGTTGTCACGTTCCCCGCGTGATCGCCGCGGACCTCAGGGTCGCTTGCCGCCGGCGATCCAGCGCTCGAAGAGATCCACCTCTGCGGGCGTCCACTCGCCGTCGCACGGCATGCTGCCGTCGCGGACGCGCTCGAGGATGTCGTCGGCATGCTCGCTGACGTCGTCGAAGGCTGACAGGTCGAACATGAACGCCATCGATCGCTGGTCACGCTCGCGGAACAGCGGCTTGACGTCGGCCTCGAAGCTCACCGGCTCGTTCGATCCCATGGATGCACTCCCCTTGCTCACGTCCCGGCTCCGTTCGGTCGTGGATCTGTGGGAAGGGTAGTGCCTTATGCCGCGACGTCAGTCGCGCCTCGACATGGACGTTGGTCGACCACGATTGGGGATACCCGTGGGCATCGGAATAAGGCTCCCGCCCGATGGCTCGCCGCCGCCTTAGGCCCATCGTTCTGGTCATCAGATCCCCCTTGACGGGATCCAGGGAGAACCTCGAGATGACCAGATACGAGCGGAAGCTCTACTTCGAACGACTGATGGCCCTGCGCGACGCCTATCGCGGCGAGGTGCGCGAGTCCACCGGCATGACCGTCGAGCAGGCGATGACCTTCGCGGAGCAGGCGTTCAACGACGCCGTCGCGGCCGACACCGCCTCCGTCGTGACCGCGCTGGCGAAGAGCGCCCCGAAGGCCGACTGACGCCTGAGCGCGTCGGCGCTCGCCGTCCTACTGGAGCAGCCGGCCGGCCCGCAGCTCGGGGATGATCTCGGCGGCCACGTGCCGGAGCACGCCGACGTCTCCCGCCTCGGGCCGCACGGTCGAGAAGTCCGTGAACCCGAGGCGATGGTGGTGGCGGACGAAGTCGAGATACGCATCGCTCGACCGCAGCGCCTCGCTGGTCGCCCAGGTCGACCGGCGGATGTCGGCAGGGTCGCGCCCGATCGCCCGGCAGGCGTCGTCGAGCGCCGCGATCCGATCCGCAAGATCCGTCTCCACGCCCTCCGTCGCGGCGCCGGGGATCAACCCGAACGTGTCCCACTGGTCGGCGTACCGGGCCGCGATCCGCAACATCCTGGGGCGGTGCGCCGCGATGAGGATCGGGATCCGGGGCCGCTGGACGGGGCCTGGCACGAGCCGCGCATCGTCGAGCTGGTAGTACCGACCCGTGTAGGTCGTCCGCTCCTGGCCCATCAGCAGGCTGATCACCTCGACGGCCTCCTCGAACCGGTCGACCCGCTCCGGAGCCGGCGGCAGGTCGATGCCGTAGCGGCGGTGCTCGTCCTCGTGCCACCCGGTGCCGATCCCGAGGACCAGTCGCCCGCCGCTGATGTGGTCGACGGTGACCGCCTCCTTGAGCAGGATCGCGGGATGCCGGAACGTGTTGCTCGACACGAGCACGCCCAGGCGGATGCGCGACGTCTTCGCCGCGATCGCCGCGAGCAGGGTCCACGCCTCGTGGCAGCCGTCCTCGGGGCTGCCGTCCGTGTCGACCAGGTGGTCCACGAGCCACGCATGGTCGAAGCCGAGCTCCTCCGCCTCGAGGAAGTCGTCGAGCACCTGGTCCCAGCTCTTGCGCGCCTGGCTGAGGAAGAGCCCGAACCGCAGGCTGGTTGGGTTGGTCATTGCCGCTGCTCCCGACTCAGGTATCGCTGGATGAGCACGACGACGATCAGGAACACGCCACTCACCACCTGCTGGTAGTAGGAGCTGAGCGTCCCGACCTGGTTGATCACGTTGTTGATGACGTTGAGCAGCAGCACCCCCGCGAGCGTCCCCATCATCGACCCCGAGCCGCCGGTCAGCAGCGTTCCGCCGATGACGACCGCGGCGATCGCCTGCAGCTCGAGGCCGACGCCGATGGTCGACTGGCCCGACGACGAGCGTGCCGCCACCAGCAGTCCGGCGAGGCCGGCGAGCAGACCGCTCGTGAGGTACATCGCGGTCTTCACGCGGGCGATCGGCAGGCCCATCAGCCGCGCGGCGTCCTCGCTGCCGCCGATCGCGATCACCGCCATCCCGTAGCGGGTCCGCGTCAGCACCACCCCACCGACGACGAACGCGACGGCGGCGATGATGATCGGCACCCGGATCCCGACGATCGACCCCTGGCCCAGCCAGATGACGGCGAGCTGGCTGTCGATGTGGAAGATCGTGTTGCCCTCGTCCGACACCGCGAAGGCGAGGCCGCGCGCGAACAGGAGGGCGGCGAGGGTCACGATGAAAGCGGCCATCCTGGCGCGGGCGATGAGCAGACCGTTGAACAGGCCGATGAGCCCGCACACGGCCATCGGCAGTGCCACGGCGACCACGCTGCCGTACTGCGAGCCGTACGCCGCGAGGACCGCCGAGAGCGCGAGCAGCGAGCCGACCGACAGGTCGATCCCGCCGCCGATGATCACGAACGTCATGCCGACGGCGATCAGGCCGAGGAACGAGCTCGCCTCGAGGATGTTCAGGAAGTTGTCGACGCTGGCGAACCGCGTCCCGAACACGAGCGACGCGATGACGGTGACCACCGCGAGGATCAGGAACGCGCCGCTGCGCTGCAGCATCGCGGCGGTGCGTTCGCGCCGAGTGGTCACGCGCGCGGCGTCGTCGACCGGGCCGGCGGCCGAGCCGGATGCCGGACCCGGGCCGCCGGGCGTCCCGGCCGTCGAGGTCACGACGCGCTCCGCTGGCGCTGGATGAAGACGGCGCCGAGGATGATGGCGGCCTGGACCATGCGGGTCGCCGAGTCGGGCAGGTTGTGCGTGATCAGCGTGGCCGAGATCAGCTGCATCAGCATCGCGCCGGCCAGCGTGCCGAGGATCCGTACCCGGCCGCCGGACAGCGGCGTCCCGCCGACGACGACGGCGGTGATCGCGCTGAGCTCGATCAGGTTGCCCACGAACGACGGGTCCGACGCGCTCAGGCGAGCCGTCTGGATGATCCCCGCGACCGCCGCGAGCGAGGCGCTCAGGATGTAGACGGAGAGCAGCGTCCGACGAACCGGGACGCCGGCGAGCGCGCTCGCCTCGGGATTGCCGCCGATGGCCACCACGTAGCGCCCGAACGTCGTGCGCGCGACCAGGACCGCGACGACGAGGGCGATGCCCAGCGCGATCAGGACGACGTACGGCACGCCCAGGACCCTGCCCGATCCGATCGAGCTCAGGGCCGGATCGAAGATCTCGGTCAGCCGACCCTGTGCGATCACGAGCGCCAGGCCGCGGCCGCCGACGAGCAGCGCGAGCGTCGCCACGATCGGCTGGATGCCGAAGCGCGAGATCAGCACGCCGTTCACCACGCCGACGGCGGCGCCACCGATGAGCGCGATCGTGATCGCCACGACCGGTCCGTAGCCCAGGTACAGCGCCAGCAGCGCGGAGGCGATCGCCATGACCGAGCCGACGGACAGGTCGATGCCCCGGGTGCCGATGACCAGCGCCATGCCGAGCGCGATGATCGCGACCGGGACGACCTGCACGAACTGCAGGCGGATGTTGTCGATCTCGGCGAAGCGCGGGCGTGAAGACCAGGTTGAACGCGATCAGGAGCAACAGCCCTGCGTAGACCCCGCGCTCGGCGATCCAGTCGAGGACCTGGTCGCGACTCGGCGAGCGCCGTCCGGTGGCCACCTCAGCGGACGCCATCGTCGCCCCCGTCGGCGGCACGACCGTTCGCGGCAACCGGTGTCTCGTCTTCCGCCCGCTGCGCCGCCGCCGCGATGAGGCCCAGCACGCCGTCCTGCGTGACGTCGGTGCCGGACAGGGTGCCGACGACTCCCCCGTCGCGCAGGACGATGATCCGATCGGCGCCCTCGACGACCTCCTCGAGCTCCGAGGAGATGAGCACGACCGCCAGCCCCGCCTCGGCGAGGTCGCTGATCAGGCCCTGGATCTCGGCCTTGGCGCCGACGTCGATGCCGCGGGTCGGATCGTCGAGCAGCAGCACCCGCGGCTCGAGGCACAGGACGCGTGCGAGCAGGACCTTCTGCTGGTTCCCGCCCGAGAGCTCGCTGACCCGCTGATCGGGGCTCGACGCCTTGATCCGCAGGCGGCGCATCAACGCTTCGACGAGGGCGTCCTGCTGGCGCTCGGAGACAAACCCCGCACGGGAGATGGTCGGCAGGGCCGCGAGCACGATGTTCTCGCGCACCGACAGGGTCGGGATGATCCCGTCGGCCTTGCGGTCCTCCGGGATCATGGCGATCCCGGCCGAGATGGCGGCCCGCGGCGATCGAGCCCTGACCGGCTCGCCGCCGACCTCGACCACACCGCTGTCAAGGGGCTGCGCGCCGTAGATGGCCTTGGCGGTCTCGGTCCGGCCCGACCCGAGGAGGCCGGCGAGCCCGACCACCTCGCCGGCGCGTGCCTCGACCGTCACGTCATCGAGCACGTGGCGTCGCGACAGGCCGGTCGCTCGCAGCATCGGGCGCGACTCCTGCGCAGTGTCGTGGGTCCCGAATCTCGTCCTGGCTCGAGCGACCTCGGACAGGTCGCGGCCGAGCATCGTCGAGACCAGCTCGAGGCGCGTGATCTCCGAGATCGGTCCGCTGTGGACCCGTCGTCCGTCGCGAAGCACGGTCACGGCGTCGCACAGCCGGAAGACCTCGTCGAGCCGGTGCGAGACGTACACCACCGCCACGCCGTCCCGGCGCAGGAGATCGACGACCTCCATCAGGCGCTCGACCTCGCGTGGCTCGAGCGAGGAGGTCGGCTCGTCCATGATGACGACCCGGTGATCGGCGTCGATCGCGCGGGCGATGGCGACCATCTGCTGCACGCCCAGCCCAAGCTCCCTGAGCGGACGCCTGACGTCGACGTGGATCCCGTAGCGCGCGAGGCTGGCGGTTGCCTCCCGGCGCATCCGCCCGAAGTCGATGAGCCCGAGGCGCGTGAGCGGCTCGCGGCCGAGGAACAGGTTCTGGGCGACGCTCATCAGCGGGACCAGGTTCACCTCCTGGTAGATCGTGCTGATCCCGGCGGCCTGCGCGTCCAGCGGCCTCGCGAAGGCAACCGGTTCGCCGCGGTACACGATCGTGCCCTGGTCCGGCTGGTGCACGCCGGTGATGACCTTGATCAGGGTGGACTTGCCGGCCCCGTTCTCCCCGACGAGGGCGTGCACCTGGCCCGCGCGCAGCGCGACCGAGACATCCGCGAGCGCCACGACGCCGGCAAAGCGCTTCGACACGCCCTGCACGTCGAGGATGGGGGGCTCGGCGATCGTCGTCATGCGACCCTCACTCGCCGATAGTGGCAGGAATCAGTACCGACCTGCATGACCCAGGAGGAGACCTCAAATCATGCAGGCCGGTACCGCTGGTGGACGCTCAATAGGCGTTCGGCAGCTCGCTCTCGGCGTTGTCCTTCGTGTACTCCTTGTCGGAGATGATGGTCTTCACCGGGACGCCGGCGCCGCCGTAGAAGTCGGACAGCGCCTTGAAGGCCAGCGGGCCGAAGCGCGGGTTCGACTCGATGACGCCGCTGATCCAGCCATCGATGATGCCCTGCACGGCGCCCTTGGTGCCGTCGATCGTGAGGATCTTCACGTCGCCGGGCGCCTTGCCGGCATCCTTCAGCGCCGCGACGGCGCCGAGCGCCATCTCGTCGTTGTGGGCGTAGATGCAGTTGATCTCGGGATGGGCCTGGATGAGCTGCGCGGTGACCGTCTGGCCCTTCGCCCGCTCGTAGTCGGCCGCCTGCTTCGCGACGACCTTCATCTTGGAGGCCTTCGCGGCCATCTGGTCCTCGAAGCCCTGCTGCCGGTCGTTGGTGACGTTGACCCCGGCGGCTCCGAGAAGCACGGCGAGGTTGCACGAGTCACCGGTCGCCGCGCTGAGCGCGTCGAACGCGCGCTTCCCCTGCTCGACGAAGTCGGATCCGACCCAGCCCACGAAGTCCTTGCAGGCCGTCTTGGTCGTGAGGAAGCGGTCGATCGTCATGATCGGCACGTTCTTGGACTGTGCGTACTCGAGGGCGGGATCGAGGCCCTCGGAGTTGAGCGGCGAGATGATCAGCGCCTGGGCGCCCTGGTCGATCATCCCCTTGATGTCGGAGATCTCCTTGTTGAGGTCCGACTCGGCGTTCGTCGTGATCAGCTTGACGCCGAGCTTCGCGGCCTCGTCCTTGATCGACTGGGTCTCCGCGATCCGGAACGGGTTGGCTTCCTTCTCGGACTGGGCGAACCCGATCGTCGCGGTCTTCAGGTCGAGCTTCGGCACGCCGCTGCCGTTGTACTTGTCGAACGTACAGGCCTCGCCGGCCGCGGCCGTCTGGACAACCTGCGCGCCACCGCTGGCCGCAGGCGCCGAGGCACCGGGGCTGGCGCACGCTGCGGCGACCATGAGGCTTGCCATCAGGCCTGCGAGCTTTGGCAGACTGGCGACGGGAATGCGCATGGACGTTTCTCCTCCGCGATGCCCGAACGGCACTCACCTGTTGTCAGCGCCTGATACATTCCACGCAGGTTTTGCTGCATCAAGCCGGGTTACCGTAGCACGAAGTGTCAATAGCAACGCGGTTACGCTTGGTGGTCGGACGATGTGCGCCCGAAACGCCTCTTGTAACCCCTTGTCACGCATACTAGGCTGGCTGACACATGGACACGAACCATCGGCTCGCGGCCCGAAAGAGCCTTCGCGTTGACGGGACGACCGGCGAGGGGCACGCCGCCGTGGTCTTCCGCGCACTCGCCAACGACACCCGTGTCGCGATCCTCCGCTACCTCGGCGATCGCGTCGTCGCGGTGAACCAGATCGCAAAGGACATGGAGCTGCCGGCCTCCACCGCCACCATGCACGTGGGTGTGCTCGAACGGGCAGGCTTGCTTCACACGGAGCTGCGACCGGCGAGTCGCGGCCTGCAGAAGGTGTGCGCAAGGACCTACGACGAGCTGGTCTTCGACCTGCCCCGCGGCGCGCAGGACTCCCACGACGCCGTCGACGTCCAGATGCCGATCGGCGGCTACTCCGACTTCGTCGTCGAGCCCACCTGCGGCCTGGTGAGCGCGACCGGCCTCATCGGCTTCCTCGACGATCCATCGGCGTTCTACGAGCCCGATCGCCTGACGGCGCAGCTGCTCTGGTTCCGGGCCGGGTACGTGGAGTACCGCTTCCCGAACCGCGTGCCACCTGGCGCACGGGTGCAGTCACTCCAGCTGACGGCGGAGATCTGCAGCGAGGCGCCGTTGCACGACCTCGACTGGCCGAGCGACATCACCGTCTGGATCAACGGGACCCCGCTGGGAGACTGGACGTGCCCGTCCGACTTCGGCGGCCAGCGCGGCCGGCTGACGCCGTCGTGGTGGGAGGAGAAGGACTCGCAGTTCGGCGTGCTCAAGCGGTGGCTGGTGACAGACCGGGGAACCACGATCGACGGGATCGGGCTGTCGACCATCGAGGTCACATCCCTCGGGCTTGCCCACGGCGAGCCCATCGTCGTGCGCATCGGCGTCCGGCCCGACGCGGCGAACGTCGGCGGGCTCAACCTGTTCGGACGCGGGTTCGGCAACTATCCCCAGGACCTGGGGCTGCGCCTCGAGTACCGGTCGGGCCGCGCCGAGGGCTAGCTCCCGGGCGCTGCCCCAGGCGTCGCGCGCGGGCCGTGACGGGCCCGCCGCGACGCGGATGACGATCAGCCGCCCTGGGGTACGCCGCGCGGCTGCCATGCCGGGACACCCGGAGTGATCGGCGCCGACGTGATCCGGTGCTGGCCACTCCCATCGGCGTTCATCACGTAGATCGGGCGATCCGAGGTTCCCAGCGGCCTGGAGATCGCGCAGGAACACGATCTTCCTGCCATCAGGCGACCATGTCGGGCCCCAGTCGTCGCCTGCGGCGCAGGGGGAGGGATCCGTCGCGCCGCAGCCGCTCACCTGGTGCTGGTCGCTTCCATCGGCGTTCATCACCCAGATCCCGCCGCTGCCGAAGCCGCCGGCGTGGAAGACGATCTTGGAGCCGTCCGGGCTCCAGTCCGCGACCTGGTCATGCGGGACGGGGCTGCTCGTGAGCGGGTGCTGGTGCTGCCCATCCGAGTCCATGACCCAGACCTGCTGGTTGATCACGCCCTCGTCGTTGCTGTCGTCGGCGTGGATGAAGGCGATCTTCGTCCCGTCCGGCGACCAGACCGGGAGATCGTTGAAGCAGCCGGGCGCGAACGACGCGCAGCTGGTCAGGGCATGCAGGCTGCCTCCGGTCCGCGCGTTCACGACGTAGATCTCGCCGTTCGGGTCGTTCCCCTCACTCCCTGCAAAGGCGATCTTCGACGCGTCGGGCGAGAAGTCGGGGAAGGTCGCGAAGCCGCCGAGGTGCGTCAGCTGGCGCTGCTTCTTCCCGTTCTGCTTCATCGTCCAGATCTCGAAGGCGTCGCCGGCAGTCGCGCAGTAGGCGATCGTCTGGCCGTCGGGCGAGTACGAGGGGCACAGCTTGAAGCCGGTCCCAAAGGTGAGCTGACGCATGCCGGACCCGTCGGCTCGCATCGTGAAGATGTTCGCGGCGCCGTTCGCCCGAACCCCGACCGCGATGCGGCCGTTGTGTTCGCCGGGATAGGTGGCTGCCACTGGGCCCATCGTGAGGGCGGCGAGGAGCGCCGCGAGTCCGAGCGCGATGCCGATCTGGCGGTGACGCATCTGGTACCTCCACGGGCAACGGCAAGGCCCTGACGACATGCATTCGCGTGCGCCGCTCGACACCATGACGCCGCGGCGGTGCCCCATCCGATCTAAC
>CAVYGJ010000001.1:0-130371 GCA_963768035.1 uncultured Chloroflexia bacterium | reverse complement strand
GCTGCGAGCCGGCGACCGGATCGAGGTCATCGCGGACGACGTCTACGAGTGGACCCGGCCGGCACCTGGCAGCACGAAATCGTCGATCACCTCGCGCAAGCATGACTCCGCGGCGTTCGCCGCCGAGGCGGTGCTCGTGGCCATCGACGCCTGGACGTCCGTCCACGACGAGGCCGTCCGCGTCCTGGACGACCCCGCGCACCAGGAGCGGATCGGCGCCGCGTACGCCGAGCGGCTCATGCGGTCCGACTTCTCGGGCCCGGTCGACCGGGCCCTCGAGGCGCGTGACCCGGGCATGGATCGCCTGTTCGAGGCGCTCCTCGCGTTCGTGCACGCGGTCCCACGGACGGCGCTCGAGGCCGCCCCGTCGGTGGCGAAGATCGTCCGCACGCCGCTCCGGCGCTGGAACCGGATGACGCCGGGGGCCAGGCACACCTACTTCGACATCCTCGACGCGCTCCCGCCGTGCTTCGTCCCACCACACGCGTTCCTCAGGCTGCCGGACGCCGTCCGGTCGCCGTCGATCGCCGTCGTGAGCCTCGCCGAGCGCGCACGGCGCGCGGCGCTCCGGATGGTCGCCCCCGGGCGCTAGCCGGCCGTGCCGGCTGGCCGCGCCGCCCGAAGCGCATCGACCACACGCCGACGGGCGCGGTCGTCGAGGCCGGATGATGACGGGAGGCTGAACGCTCCGTCGAAGATCGCCGCCGCATGGTCGCCGCCGATGCGCGGGGCGTCGCGATACAGCTGGGTCAGGTGGAGCGGCGTCCAGATCGGTCGCGCGTCGATACCGGCGCCGCCGAGGGACTCGATCAGCGCATCCCGGATCGCCGTGGAGCCACCGGGCGAGGCGACCGCTGCGGTGTACAGCCAGTAGCTCGAGCTCGCCCACGGCACGCGCGGCGCCGGGCGCAGCCATGGCATCCCCGCGATCGCGTCGTCGTACGTCGCGGCGTTTGCCCGGCGGGCCGCGAGCAGCTCGCCGAGCTGTTCGGTCTGCGCGAGCCCGAGGGCCGCGGCGAGGTTGGACAGCCGGTAGTTGTAGCCGACCTCGTCGTGGTCGTACGCGAGGCCGGGGAGCCGCGCCTGGGTGGACAGGTGTCGCGCGCGACGAGCGAGCGCCTCGTCGTCCGTGACGAGCATCCCCCCGCCGCCGGTCGTGATCAGCTTGTTGCCGTTGAAGCTGAAGCAGCCGATGCGCCCGATGGTCCCGACCTGGCGTCCCGCCCACGCGCCCGTCGTGTACGTGGCGCCGAGCGCCTCGGACGCGTCCTCGATGAGCGGCACCCCGTAACGCTCCGCGGCGACGGCGATCGCGTCGATCGCCGCCGGGTGGCCGACGAGGTGGACCACCTCGATCGCGGCCGGCTGGCGCTCGCCCGCACCCGCCCGCCGATCGAGCTCCTCGACGACGAGGGACGGGTCCAGGTTGTACGTCTCGTCCTCCGAGTCCACGAGCACGACCGTCGCGCCGACGTACCGCACCGGGTTCGCGGACGCCACGAACGTCAGCGTCGGGACGAGCACCTCGTCGCCCGGCCCGACGTCGAGCGACGTGCAGCGCGAGATGGATCGCCGCGGTGCCCGAGGAGCAGGCGACCGCGTACCGGGAGCCGACCGCGGCCGCGAACGCCTCCTCGAACCTGGTCACGAACGGCCCGACCGAGGAGACGAAGTTCGTGCGCAGGCACTCCTCGAGGTAGGCGCCGGCGTTGCCGCCGATGCGTGGCACCGCGAGGGGGATCCGGTCCTGGGTCACGGGATCAGAGCTGGAACCGGGCGGCGTCCGCGATCGAGGGCTGCGTGCGCAGCCACTCGACGGTCGCCGCGATCCCTGCCTCGAGGCTCGTCTCCGCGCGCCACCCGAGCACCTGTGCAGCGAGCGCCGGATCGGACTGGAGGACGAGCACCTCGCTCGCATCGGGCCGCATGCGCTGCGGGATCCTGGACGACCGTCGCCGGGTTGCCTGTGAGCTCCCGCGGCGAGCTGGACCAGGTCGCCGATCTGCTCCGCGCGGCCCGTGCCAAGCTGGATCGTCAGCCCGTCGATGCCCGGCGCAGTGGCAGCCCGGACGAACCCGTCCACCGTGTCTGCGACATACGTCAGGTCGCGCCGGGTGTCGAGCCGTCCGAGCCTCAGCTCGCTCGCGCCGGCAAGCAGCTGGCGGATGATCGTCGGGAGCACCGCGCGTTCGGACTGGCGGGGTCCGTAGGTGTTGAACGGCCGGAGGACGACGACCGGCAGGCCGTGGCTGCGCTGGAACGCGAGCGCGAGCTGGTCCGACGCCACCTTCGTGGCCGCGTAGGGCGACTGGGCCTGGAGCGGGTGCGTCTCGCGGATCGGCAGCGTCTCGGGTGTGCCGTAGACCTCGGAGGTCGACGTCTGGACCACCCGTCGGACACCGGCGCGCCGGGCCGCCTCGAGCACGTTGAGCGTGCCGCCGACGTTCGTGTCCACGAACGACTGGGCGGCCGTGTACGAGTACGGGATGGCGATCAGCGCGGCGAGATGGAGGACGACCTCGATCCCGTCCATCGACTCCTCGACGAAGCGCGCGTCGCGGATGTCGCCGAGCCGGATCTCCATCGCAGCCCGGACGTCGGGGTCGGCCTCGTCGAGCCAGCCGGCGGACCCGCGGGAGTTGTAGATGCAGAACGCCCGGACGACGGCCCCCTCTGCCACGAGGCGCTCCGCCAGGTGGCTGCCGATGAACCCGTCGGCCCCCGTGACCAGGACCCGCACCCCGCGGAGCGACATCAGCCACCCTCCCGTGCGCGTGCCAGCTGGTCGCGCTGACCGACGTCGATCCAGTCGTCCTCGACCTCGAACGCGCCCACCGGGCTGCCCTGGTCGATCACCCGGCCGATGAGCTCGGGCATCGTCAGCGCGACACCCGGCTCGACGAGGCGGACGACGGCCGGGTCGATCGCGTAGATCCCGGTGTTCACCTCGCGCACGATCGACGGCTTCTCCTCGAGCGCGGTCACGCGATCGCCGTCGCGGGTCACGCACCCGAAGGGCACGGTGTGCACGTACCGCCGGGTGCCGATCGTCGCGGCGAACCCACGCGCGGCGTGCAGCGCGAGCAATGCGCCGACGTCGACGGTGGTCACGAGGTCCCCGTTGAGCACGAGCACCGGGTCCACGGGCGCAGCCGGCAGCAGCCCGATCGCGCCGGCCGTGCCGAGCGGCAGGCTCTCCCGCAGGTACTCGATCCGCGCGCCGTGGCGGGCGCCATCGCCGAAGTGGTCTCTCGATGACGTCGGCGAGGTAGTTGACCGAGACGAAGATCCGGGTGACGCCCGCCCCGACGAGGTGGAGCACGATCCGCTCGAGGATCGGCCGCCCCGCGACGGTGAGCATCGGCTTCGGGACGCTGTCGGTCAGCGGTCGCAGCCGCCGTCCCTCGCCGCCCGCCATGATCACCGCCCAGTTGGGGCGAGCCTCGGGCGTGATGAACGCCTGGAGCAGGTGGAGGGCGACGGGCCGGCCGTCCGCGTCGATGACCGGGATCGCGTCGATCCGACGGGCGCGCATGAGGTCCAGCGCATCCGCGCGTCCGCCGCGGGCATCGACCGACACGAACGTCGTGCTGAGGACGCCCGCGATCGGATCGTCCAGGGTCGCGCCGCGCAGGAGCGCCCGGCGGATGTCGCCGTCGGTGGCGACGCCGGTGAGCCGGCCGTGCTCGTCGACGGCGAGCGCGATCCCGGCCGCGCCGCGGTCCACCGCCTCGAGGGCGTCGCGGAGGGAGCCAGTGGCGGGCACGATCGTCGCGCCGAGCCGGTCGGTCATGGTCGACCCGCCATCCGTGCCGCTCACAGCTCGATCGCCTCGTCCGGCGCGAAGTCGCGGGACGCCGGCCGCCCGATGACCTCGTGCCAGCGCATCGGCGAGATCCCGGTGCCGGGCCGCTTCGCGGCGAGGTTGTCCTGGCTGAATGGCTCGCCGGCCGCGATCGGGCGGCTCGCGACGATCGACCTTCGGGCGACCGCCCGGTTGCGCACCTCGCTCGGCGTGGGCCGCTTGACGCCGTCGCCGAGCGCGATCTCGACGTTCCGGATCGCCGCGACCATGGCCGCGAGCTCGTCCGGCTCGAGGCTCGCCCGGTGGTCGGGCCCGGGCAGCGCCCGATCGAGCGTGAAGTGCTTCTCGATGACCGTCGCACCCAGTGCCACGGCGGCGACGGGGATCTCGATCCCGGTCGTGTGGTCGGAGTAGCCCACGGGCAGGCCGAACGTGGCGGCGAGCGTCGTCATCGCGCGCAGGTTGACCTCGTCGAACGGCGCGGGGTACTCGGTCGTGCAGTGGAGCAGCGTGATCTGCCCTCGCGGTGTCCCCGCCGCCTCGACGACCTCGAGCGCGGCCTCGATGTCGCCGAGAGACGCCATGCCGGTCGACATGATGAGCGGGAGGCCGTGACGCGCGAGGTGCTCGAGCAGCGGCCGGTTGGTCAGCTCGCCCGACGGCACCTTGACCCGCCTGATCCCGAGCTCGACCAGGAGATCGAAGCTGCCGGGGTCGAAGGCCGTGGACAGGAACTCGATCCCATGCGCCTCGCACGCGGCGACGAGCGCCACGTGATCGTCGCGCGAGAGCTCGAGCCGGCGGACCATCTCGAGCTGGCTCTCGGCCGGGTCGGTCGACTCGCGCTGGTAGTCCGCCTTCGCCGGCACCCCTGGCGATGACCTCGCTCGCGACGAAGCTCTGGAACTTCACCACGTCCGCGCCCGCCGCCGCGGCGGCGGCAACGAGCTCACGGGCACGCCCCAGGTCGCCGTTGTGGTTGACCCCGGCCTCGGCGACGATCAGCGTGCCTATCGGATCCTCCTCGCCGGAACGCCGACATACACGGCGTCGGGGTCGCAGTCCTTGGCGACGACCGCGCCCGACCCGACGATCGTCCGCTCCCCCACCGTGAGCTTGTGCGTGGCGTCGCCCTGGTTCACGGCCGCCCCGGTGCCGATCCAGCACCCCCGGCCGAGGTGGACGTTGCCGGAGATGCACGCCCCCGGCGCGACGTGCACATAGTCCTCGGCGATCACGTCGTGGGCGATCGTTGCATTCTGATCGAACACCGAGAAGTCGCCCACGACGATGTTGTTGGTGAACCGCACGCCCGCGCAGACGACGACCCCGCTGCGCTCCTCGATGGCCTGCCGCTGCCGGCGGCCGAACGTGGCGCTCGAGTGGATCAGGGTCACGAACCGCCGATCCGCGAAGCGCCGGGCCACCCGCTCGCGGACCTCGTTCTCGCCGATCCCGATCGAGAACGCCATGTCCGGGTAGCGCGCGATGTCGTCCTCGAGGATGATCTCGCCGCCGAAGGTCCAGCCGTCGAGCTCCGCCCTGTCGCGCGCGATGAGCACGGGCGAATGCCCCTGGTCCTCGGCGACGTCCGCGACCTCCCTCGCGAACCCGGATGCCCCGAAGATGCCGAGCGTCGTCATGCGCCGCCCCCCGCGGTCACGACACGACGCCGATCGGCGCCTTGCGCGGCGGAACCGTCGGATGCCATGCGGCGATGATATTCGCCACGCGCTCCCCGACACGGCCGTCCGCGATCCCGAGGTCGGGCGGTGGCATCGACTCGCGGTACCCGGGGGCCAGGCACTCGCGCAGGGCCGCCGCGACCCGCTCCGCGTCGGCGGGGACGTCGATGACGGTCCCGGCCCGGTGCCGACCGGCCTGCCGATCCCCGACGTTGACGACGGGCAGCCCGATCGCGGGCGCCTCCGCGATGCCACTGGAGCTGTTCCCGAGCATCGCGTCCGCGATCCGCAGCAGGCCCCAGTAGCGGCGCGATCCCAGGGCGTCGACCGCGACCCGTCCGGGCCGGCCCGTTGCGCCGGCGAGCAGCTCGCGGACCTCGGCAGCGCCCGGGTCCGCGTTCGGGAGCGTCACCACGTAGGTTGCCGGGACCAGGTCCATCGCGGCCACGACCGCGCGGGCCGCGGCCGCCGGGTCTTCCTCGAGCGTCGCCGGGTGGACGGTGACGATCACGACCGGCGCGTCAAGCGGGATGCCGAGGCCGGCACCGAGCTCGTCGCGACCCGGCAGGTCCGGGCGGTGGAGCGCGTCGAGGCCGGGCGTGCCGATGACGACGACCGTCGCCGGGTCCTCGCCCATCGCGATCACGCGCCGCGCGTGCTCGTCGTTGCTCACGAGGTGGAGGTGGGCGAGCTTCGTGATCGAGTGGCGAAGGGCGTCGTCGAACGCTCCGAGCGTCTGCTCACCCCCGTGGAGATGGACGATCGGGACGCGGTTGACCGTCGCCGCGAGCGCGGCGACGGCCGTCTCGAACCGGTCGCCGGCGATGACGAGGACGTCGCTCCGTCGCGCGGCGAGATGGTCGCTCACCGCGGCGAGGGCCGCGGCCGCCTGCACGGCGGCGGTCGGGTCGGGTTGCGAGGCATCCTCTGCGAGCCACGCGAGTGCCGCGGCGGGCTCGAAGCCGTCGGCGCGGACCTCGTCCACGGTGTGCCCGTGACGGGGCGAGAGGTGCATGCCCCCGACGACGAGATCGAGCTCGAGATCCGGGTGCGCGCGGATGGCCGCGCAGGTCGACGCGAGGATCCCCCAGTCCTGGCGGCCGGTCGTGAGGACGGTGATCCGGCGGCGGCCCGCCGCGTCCGGCGACGGCACCCCGGCGGCGGCGGCAAGCGCAGCCCCGGTGGCCGCCGCGGGGCTGAGGGCAGCCGCGGTGCCGGGGGTCGGCAGGGCCGCCTCGGGGCGGCGAGGCGACGCGAGGATCGCCTCGGCGAGGACAAGGTCGAGCTCCTCGTCGACGTCGATCGCCCGATCGGGCGCGATCACGTGGCCCAGGGTGACGCCGGGCTCGACGAACCGCCGGCTCGCCCGGAGCGAGCTCGGAGCCACGACATAGAAGGCACCCGCGAGCAGGACGTCGAGCGCGTCGGCTGCGGTGGCCGCGTCCCGGAGCCTGCCGTCGGACCCGAGCCCGTGATGCCATGTCACCGGGTGCGTCGCGACGACGCTCGTGACCCCGGCGAGTCCGGCCTCGCGATGCCTTCTCACCGCCGCCGCGACTGCAGCGGGGTCCGTCAGTGGGGATGTCGGCTGGAGGAGCACCAGCGTCTCGATCGGCCGCGCCGGGTCATCGAGCACATCGACGGCGTGAAGGGCGACGTCGACCGATGCAGCCTTGTCAGTGGCGAGCTCGGGCGGCCTGGCGAGGACCTCCGCGCCCGCCGCGGCTGCGGCCGCGGCGATGAGCGCGTCGTCCGTGCTGCAGACGACGAGGTGCGGCCCTCCCTCCAGCAGCACGGCCGCGGCCCGTGCGACGTGCACGGCCCGGGCGACGAGCGAGACCCCGCCGACCGTGCGCAGGTTCTTGCCCGTGACGCGCTTGCTGCCGCCTCGGGCCGGGACCAGGAACAGGATCGAGCCGGCGGGCACGTCAGCGGCCCGCGAGCCACGCGGCGACGATGTCGGCGATGCGCGCACCGGCGTGGCCGTCCCACAACGGCGGGCCATCGGCCGGCCGGGGGAAGCGGCCTGCGAGGACGCCGGCCACGAGCCCGGGGACGCCCTCGGGCTCCGCGAGCCTGTTCGTGCCATGCGTGATCGTGATCGGGCGCTCCGTGTTGCGGCGAACCGTGAGGCACGGGACACCGAGGACGGTCGTCTCCTCCTGGATGCCGCCTGAATCCGTGATGACGACCGTCGAACCACGCACGAGCGAGAGGAAGTCGACGTAGCCGACGGGCTCGATGACCCGAAGCTGCGCGTCCGACACCAGACCCGCGGCCTCGAGCGCCGGCCGACCCCGCGGGTGGAGCGGGACGACGAGCGGTAGCTGGGCAGCGACCGCACGGAGCATCGTGACGACGCGGGCGGCCTGCGCCGGGTCGTCCACGTTCGAGGGCCGGTGCATCGTCGCCACCGCGTACCGGTCCGGGAGGCCGAGCCTGCCGCGGATCGCCGTCGGCATCGAAGCGGTCGAGATTCGCGAGCAGGGTGTCGATCATCGGGTTTCCGACCAGGTGGACGCGGTCCGCGGCCACGCCCATCCCGGCCAGGTTGTCCACGCCCTCCGGGCTCGTGACGAACAGGAGGTCGGACAGCAGGTCCGTGACCCGGCGATTGGTCTCCTCCGGCATCGAGTCGTCGAAGCTCCGAAGGCCAGCCTCGACGTGGGCGAGCGGCAGGCCGATCTTGGACGCCACGAGCGCCGCCGCCATCGTGGAGTTCACGTCGCCGTACACGACCACGAGCGTGGGCGCCAGCCGATGGAAGGTGTCCTCGAGGGCCACCATGATCGCCGCCGTCTGGACCGCATGACTGCCCGAGCCGACGCCGAGGTTGATGTCTGGCTCTGGCAGCCCGAGGTCCCGGAAGAAGACGTCGGACATGGCCGCGTCGTAGTGCTGGCCGGTGTGGACGACCCGCTGAGGGATCGCACGCTGCTCGAGCGCCCTCAGCACCGGCGCGGCCTTCATGAAGTTCGGCCGCGCGCCGACCACGTGGAGGATCATGCCGGGCATACGCGGATCCTACCCACCGCGGGTGCCGAGGCGCGCCTGCAGGTCGTCGGCGATCCGGAGCGACGCCGCTCCCGGCTCGAACTGGCGCGCGAGGAATGCTGCCCTCGCCTCAGTCGTGATCGCGCCCTGCGCGACGGCATCGAGCGCCGCAAGCAGGTCCGACCCCGTCTCGACCGGGATGGCCACGCCGGCCGCGACGTAGTCCAGGAAGTCGGAGCCCCGGATCCCGGCGGCGAGCAGGTTCGGCGTCCCCACGAAGACTGCCTCGGTCAGGACGGTCGAGTGCACCCCGAGGTGCGCGTCCGCTGCGGCCAGGAGCGCGTAGAGGTCCACGTGCTGGACCACGGTGATCGGCGGTGGGGCGAAGCCGCCGGCCCTGGCGACACCCTCGATGACGGAACGATAGGGGCCGGGGTCGTGCTCTGCGGGGTGCTGCTTGACGACCAGGTGCACACGGGGAAGCGGACGGTCGAAGATCCGGGCCAGGACGGCCGGGTAGTGGAACCGGCGGTACAGGTCCCCCCACGTCCCCGAGAGCACGACCAGCCGATCGCCGGCCGCAACGCCAAGCTCCGCGCGG
The DNA here is from genome assembly GCA_963768035.1 of uncultured Chloroflexia bacterium. Classification (GTDB taxonomy): domain Bacteria; phylum Chloroflexota; class Limnocylindria; order Limnocylindrales; family CSP1-4; genus CAIXZV01. The sequence goes on along the minus strand of CAVYGJ010000001.1, from coordinate 121,286 downwards.
ACCGCCTCGCGATCGACGGAACCCGGCCGGAAGTAGTCGAGCCGCGGCGACCCCGCGACCATGACCTCGTCGTCGCGATACACGCTGTCCCGGACGAGCCGGTCGAGCTCCCAGCGGCCGAACACGTACGTGCGGTCTGGCAGGCGAAGGGACGCCGGGCGGGCCGGATGGATGTACCCCTGGTGATGGCGATTGATCGTGCCGTGCTGCATCGCGATGAACGGGGTCCCGGTTCGGGTCGTGGCCTCGCGCCAGTCCTGCCGGTGGTATTCGTCGGCGATGAAGACGCCGGCCGGGCGCAGCACACGCAGGAGGCGCTCGATCCGCGCGACGGTGCGGTGCATCCCCGGAAACCACCGCACGGCGTCCTCTCCGACAACCGTGGCAAGCGTCGGCCCGAGATCGACACCGGCGACGACGAGGGGCACACCGAGGCTGGAGATCGACCGGGCGGCGGCCTCGGCCCGGGCTAGCGTCGCCGGGTCCTCGGGGACGTCGTCCACGAGGAACGCGTCCTGCGGGAGGACGCGGTCGGTCCCGGGACCGACCGTCCGGCTGAACGCCTCCGGATCGGAGCGCTTGACCCGCCACTCGAGATGGATGGGCTCGAGCGACGTGCCGACGAGCCTGTCCGCCACCGGGCCGAGGTACGGGTTCATGAGTCGCGGCCCTTCCGGGCCGTCGACGAGGTGCCGGTCGTGGGTGCCCACGACGAGCAGGCGTGGGCCCTCGTCGGCGAGGCGGGCGACCTTGTCGAGGATTGGCGCGAGCGGCGGACGTGGCGCGGCCGCGTGGGTGGGCCGTCCGACGGCCGGGCTGGATCGCCGAAACGGCCTCAAGACGCGCCGGGCAAGCCTCCGTGCGCTCCGCAGGACGGACGCCGAGGGGAGTGGGGCCGTGGGTGGCCGGCTCGCGGCGACGACATCCGTCGCCAGTGGCGACGGCGCACCCGCCGCCGGTTGGGGCGACGCATCATCGGGATCGCTCGCGACGGGACAGCCGCCGGCCGCGGCACCCAGCCGTGCGACATCCACGAGGGCCGCGTCGGTGCCGGCGCCGATGATGATCCGCGCAGGTCGCACGGCATCGACGACGCGCTCCAGCACGTGGGCCCAGACGACACGCTCCTGGAGCCACAGCCAGTGGCGCAGGCGCACGTAGTACCAGAACGACGTCCCTCCGATCTGGAGCACGTCCACGACTCCTGCGGCCGCCGCCCAGCGGTCGAGGTGCATTGACGTCTCGGCGACCGGGTCGATCGCATGGAGCGTCTCGTCGACGAAGTCCCGGATCGGCAACATGTGGCCGGCAGCGCGCTCCGCCGCGGTGGGTGTCCACGCCGGATCGAGCACGAGGACAATCGCATTCTCTGCGTCGCGCGGAGACTGTGAGAGCTGCAACGTCACCGTGGCCCGATCTCCGCCCGGCGCACGATGCTGTCCCATGAGCTCGAGCGTAGCGGATGCTGGGTCCGTCGCGAGCGATTCGGTATCCTGTCCAGATGCCGGAGCTGCGCAGCCGACTCGGGACATGGCACCTCGACAACGTCCACGCCTGGTCTGAGCGCACGCTCGAGATGCGGGCGCCGGAATCGATCGTCATCCGGCCCGACACGCGGGTCGCCACGATCGGCAGCTGCTTCGCCGAAGAGCTGGCCAAGATGATGGCGAAGGTCAACGTCAACGGGGCGATGCACCCGTCGGGGCTGTTCTACTCCACCGCCTCGATCCGGCAGGAGCTCGAATCGCTCGCGGGCGGCTGGCGTGAGCGCGACGACGAGCCGCTCTGGCGGACGCCCGGCGGCCTCGTCGACCCGTTCCGCTCGTACGACCTTGGACATCCTGACGAGGCGACGCTCATCGCAAGCCGCGTGGCCGCGGACGAGGCTGCCGCCGAGCTGTTCCGTGGGGCGAGCGTCGTGGTGGTCACGCTGGGGCTCATCGAGACGTGGCGCAGCCCCCAGACGGGCAACACCTTCCGCGCGATCCCCCACCCCGCCGTGTTCGACGAGCTCCGCCCCGAGTTCCATCGACTCACGGTCGCCGAGATGCTCGAGGACCTCGAGCGGATCAGGCGAGTCATCGTCGACGACCTGGGCGCGACGATGATCGTGACGACGTCGCCGGTCCCGCTGCACACGACGTTCACCCCGCTTGACGTCCGCATCGCGAACGTCGAATCGAAGAGCCGCATCCGGGCCGCCGTATCCGAGTTCGTCGACAGGTTCCCCGACGTCCGCTACTTCCACTCCTACGAGATGGTCGTGACGGCCGAGCGTCAGAGCGACTACTTCCGCGACGACGGGCGGCACATCGAGCGGCACGCGGTGCGGTACATCATCAGCGAGTTCCTGCGGCTCTTCGCGGATCCCGCGCTGCGGCTGACAGACGTCGACAGCTCCTGGCTGACGCCGATCGAGAAGACGGCCGCCGAGCCGTCGAAGCCGACTGCGCGGCGTCCTCCGTCGAAGCCCCCGAAGCCTCCCGCACCGATGTGGCGCCGGGCAGCGCGGCGTGCCCGGCGCGCCTTTCGGCGTGGCGCACCCCGGCCGTGATCAGGACGCCGCGCCCGGACGCCGTTCGAGCCGCTCGCGAAGGCCCGTGAGAAAGCGGAGCGAGAGCTCCGCTGAGTCGAGTCGCTCCGCGGTGGCGGCCGCCGCCGCCCTGCCCTCCGGGGTCGCGATCTCGGGCGCGGCCTGGAGCGCCTCGATCAGACTCGGCACGCTCCCCGGCTCGAATGTCCGGCCCGTGCGCTCGTCGAGATGCTCCCCGAAGCCGTACCCCGCTGGAACGATCGCGGGCAGGCCAAACGTGAGTGCGAGCACGAGGGCGCCGCTGTTGAGGGATCGCACGTAGGGCAGGACGGCGACGTCGGCCGCGCGGAGGAAGACCTGCATCCGCTCCGTTTCGATCCGTTCGGCATGCAGCAGGACCGTCGGATGGAGTGCGGCCCGTTCCAGCACGTCGCCCATGCCGTCGTCCTTGCCCACGCCACCCGCGATGACGAGCCTCCGGGGGCTGCCCGTGTCGGGCAGCCCATCCCACGCATCCAGGAGCTGGGTCAGCCCTTTGTAGGCACGGATCGTGCCCAGCGACAGGTAGACGAGCTCGTCTGGCGCCAGGCCGAGCTCGTACCGGGCCTCGGCCCGGGACATGTAGTCCGGGTATGCGCCGCGGTAGCTCGGATGCGGGATGTGCAGCAGCCTGTCGGCGGGGAGCTCGTAGTAGGGAGCGACGAGCTCGCGCGACGCTGACGCCATCACATGGATGACGTCCACCCGGCGCGCCACCGCTCCGCGAAAGGCCGATTCCTCGGCCTCGAACCGGGCACCGTGCGGGAGGATGTTGTGGAGCGTCCATGCCACGCCTGCCCCGGCGTCTCGAACGTCATCGAGCAGCGCGAGGAACGCGTCACCGAGCCTCCGGGCGTCCTCGGGCGAGGTGGCGCCGAGGAGTGGCCGCGTCAGCCAGTGCATGTGGAGCGCGACCGGAAGGCCGAGGCGGGCAAGCTGGGCCAGCTCGCGGATCCCCTCCTCGTCCGGAACGGGCACCGGAACGATGCCGACCTCCCACGCTCGCCGGTAGAGGAGCGACAGGAAGGGATTCGTCGTCTGGACCGGGTAGTAGCCGAGGATCAGCGGCTCGATGCCGAGCGCCGGCGCTGCGCGGAGCCCGGCAACGGCCCGGACGGTCACGGCGCCGGCGCCCGCCAGCGGCGCGCGGATATCCGTCCTCACGATCGAGCCTCCCGTCCCGCGGCGTCGGCGGCCCACCGTGCCTCGACCTCGGCATAGACCTCGCGGAGGCGCTCACCGTTGGCGGCCCAGCTGCGTTCCGCGGCGACCCACGTTCGGCCTGCCTCGCCGAGCCGGCGACCCAGCGCACGGTCGTCCATGAGGCGCTCGAGCTGGTCTGCGAGATGGTCCGCGTCGCCGGCGCGAAATGAGAGGCCACGCTCCTCCGGCGCGGCGATCTCGACGAGCGCCGGGAGATCGGCGACGAGGAGCGGCCGGGCCATCGCGAGTGCCTCGTACGGCTTGAGCGGCGTCACCGCGTTGCTCGCGCGATCATCGCGCCGGGGGACCACGAAGGCGTCGAGCGTCGCGTAGTAGGCGGCCACCTGGTCATGGCTGACCGCACCGGCGAACACGACGGCGTCACCCACGCCGGCGGCGCGCGCGGTTTCCTCGAGCTCGGCGCGCCGTCGCCCGTCGCCCACGATCAGGCAGGCCACGTGCCGGCCGCGGCGGAGCAGCGTTGCCGTCGCCGCGATCAGCAGCTCCTGGTTCTCGCGGCGGTGATCGAGGTTGCTCACGTAGCCGAACAGGAACGCATCACCAACGCCATGGAGCGCGCGGATCGCCGGGTCGGGAGATCGGGGAACGAAGGCGGCGGCGTCGACCCCGTTGGGCAGCAGGGCAACGCGCCCTGGATCGACGCCACGGTCGACGATGTCCGCCCGCATCACCTCCGAGATGGTCAGGACGAAGTCGGCAGCGCGCATGGCACGGGTCTCGGTCGCGAACCGGCGGCCGAAGAGCTCCCCCGTGCGATTGACCTCCTCGTTCTGCGACCACGACGATTCGAAGAACGAGCGCACCTCGTAGACGAGCGGCCGTCGAATGTGGTCCCGCACGGCCAGGCCGACGAGCGCCGTCTCATAGCCCCGGAAGCCCGACGAGACATGGATCACCGACGGGGCGACACGACGTGCGACCGCGCCCGTCAGCCACGCCTGGTCGAGCAGCAGCTGGTCGGCTGGGCCGTCGAGGGGGTATGCCGGTCCAAGGTCGAGGCGGTGATGAGGAATGCCCTCCTGGTCGACCTCGGACGGGAAGTCCTGCAGGCCCAGCGTGCGCGGAAACCCCAGCGATGTCACGACGACCGGCCGGACGCCGGCGTCGCGTGCCGCGAGCAGGTTGTAGCGCGAGCGCATGGTGAACCCGTTCGTCAGCTCCGGTGCCGACTCCTTCAGGAGATGCAGCACCACGCCGGGGGTCGGCTCCACGGGCCTCGGCGGGCCGGGGACATGCGGCAGCCAGCCCGGGCTCGTCTCCACGAGCGTCCCCGCAAGGCGGGCCGCACGCCCGAGGTGGCGGCTCACGTCCTTGCGCGGCAGCCGATGCACGAGGCGAAGCGCCTCCGTGATGTCTCCCCACGACGCAAGGAGGGTCGATCGACGCGAGAGCACGCGGGGGTCGTCGGGGAACTCGGCGTAGAGCTGGTCGATGCGGCGCCGCGCGTCTGTCGTCCGTCCCTCGTCCACGGCCGCCTGGACGGCAACCAGCCCGACCTTCACCGGGTCGACCACTGGTCGCTCGCGAAGGCCGGCCGCGACGAGCAGCCGGCGCCCGATCCTGCGTACGAGAGCGACCGGCCCGCGTCGCGAGGGCGCCGCCGTTCGTCCCCCGGAGGTGACACCGGCCTCCTCGTCAACCGGCCTGGGCGGACGGCGACCGCCGTCTCGGGCGGGCCCCGCCGTGACGGGCGAGAGCGCGGCCGGATGGACCGCGACGAGGGGACCGGATGCCGGCCGAAGGAATCGGTCGGCTGCGACGGCGACCACGGTCGCCAGGTGTGCGGGCGCGGGAGCACCGGGCACGAGGTCCGCGTAGAGCCCGAACAGTGTCTCTGCCTGCGTCTCCCAGTTGTATCGCTCGTGGGCAACACGGAGGACGCGGGCGCGTTGCGCGGCCCGCGACTCCGGTGACTGCGCGAGGATCTCGTTCAGCCCGGCGGCGATCGACGCAGGGTCCAGCGGGTCGACGAGGACGCCGACCTCGGATTCGCGGACGACGCCCGCCATGCCCGGCAGGTCCGAGGCGACGACTGGCACCCCGGCCGCGATGGCCTCCCACAGCTTCTGTGGCGTCGTGTAGCGATGGTTCGTCGTCGTGGGCTGGATCGGCATCAACACGACATCCGCCGAGGCGACCCAGGCCAGGAGCTCATCTGGGGGCACGGCAGGAAGGACGAAGACCTTTCCCTCGTACGGCGGCGTCGCCGCCCGACGGCGGAATCGTCGCTCGTAGGAGCCGTACCCGAGAAGGACGAGCGCCGTGCCGGCGACACCCGGAATCGCGTCCATCGCCTGCTCGATCCCGCGGTCGCTCACCAGCTGCCCGTGATACAGCGCGATCGCCGTCGAGGCGTCGACCGGCACGGACTCGCGGATCAGGTCCGGGAGGGGTCGTGGCGGCTCCCAGCGTGCGGGCACGTTGAGGACGACGGGCGGCCGTGGCACGCCGAGCTGGTCCGCGATCAGGTCCGCGTACGGCTCGTTCACCGTCAGCACCCGGTCGACCAGGCGCGCCCAGTGGCGCTCGGCCCACGCGAGGATGGAACGCAGCGGCCAGCCCAGCGTCGCGAAGTCTCTCGACAGCATGTACACGTCACGGCTGTCGTAGATGGTCCGACCGCCAAGCCGGCGCTGCTGCCGGACGAGCGCGGGCAGCGAGCCCGCCCACATCCCATGCCAGATGTCAGCGGGTTCGACGACCTCGTCCAGGGCGACCGCCCAGCCCATTGGGCGGAGCGGGAAGATGAGGACGATCGATCGCCACCGACGGACCCGCGCCCTCGCGCGGCGGTAGGGCAAGGTCACGATGCGGACAACCAGCGGTCGCCTCGGCGCGGGCGACGGGTCGTCAGCCCCTGCGACCTGGAGCTCTCCGCCGGTCTCCGACCCGGCCGTGCCGGCGGGGTCCGCCGCTGCCTGCCAGTGAGCGATGGCGTCGCGCATCCGCTGGCGAGCGCGGCCCCGGAGCATGGGGACGGCGAGCCGCCAGTCGTACGGGACGCGGATCAGCCGGTATCCCTGACGCTCCTCCACCTGGGCCTGCCCGGGATGCCAGCGCGTATACATCGTGACGTCGTACCCGGCATCGAGTGCCGATCGGGCGATGCGGAAGGAGCGCGCGTCGAACTCGCCCGACGAGAAGGAGAGGATCGCGAGACGGACGCGTCGCTCGGGAGTTCGGCTGGTCATCGCGGCAACCATGCCAGATACGACCGTGCCGGTGGAGGCGTCACAGGATCGGCTGCCGCTTCTCCGGCGACTAGGACCAGCCGGCGCCCAGGCGCAGCACCTGCCGCGGCTTCGTCGCGCGGCCACGCGAGCTGTTGACGGTGTCCACGACGAGGTCCGCCGTCCCGTAGACGTGGTCCCAGTCGATGGCGCGGTGCGGCGTGTGGACGAGGATGACGTCCGCCCACCCGAGCAGCGCGTCCAGCTCCACGCCGGTGTGCGTCCGCCCCGACCCGTCGCGGTAGGCCGGCACGTGCGGATCGTGGTAGCGCAGGTCCGCGCCACGCTCCGCGATGCCCGCGATCACGGCCGCGGCCGGCGAGTTGCGGTCGTCCTGGACGTCCGGCTTGAAGGCGACGCCGATGACGCCGACCTTGGCGCCCTTGAGCGACCGGCCGCGCTCGTTGAGCGCCTCCGCGGTGAGGTCCACCACGTGGCGCGGCATCCCGAAGTTGATGTCGCCGGCGAGCTCGATGAACCGCTCGGTGAAGTCGAACTCGCGCGCCCGCCAGGCGAGGTAGTACGGGTCGACGGGGATGCAGTGGCCGCCGACGCCGGGGCCCGGGGTGAACTTCATGAACCCGAACGGCTTGGTCGCCGCCGCGTCGATGACCTCCCAGACGTCGATGCCCATCCGCTCGCACAGGAGCGCGAGCTGGTTCACGAACGCGATGTTCACGTTGCGGAACGTGTTCTCGAGGAGCTTCGCCATCTCGGCGGCGTCGGGCGAGGAGAGCTCGACGACCTTGTCGTTGACCTTCGAGAGCAGCGTCGCGGCGCGCTTCGTGGCCCCCGGCGTGAAGCCGCCGACGAGCCGCGGGACGTCACGCGAGGCGCTCGCAGGGTCGCCCGGGTTGACCCGCTCGGGCGCGAAGGCGAGGTCGAAGTCGACGCCGGCCTTGAGCCCGGACTCCTCGATCCGCTCGCGGAACGGGCCGGTCGTCGTGCCCGGGAAGGTCGTGGACTGGAGGACGATGAGCTGCCCCGCGCGGACGTTGTCGCGGATCCTCGACGCCGCCGAGAGGACCGGCCCGAGGTCCGGGTCCTTGGTCCCCGTGATCGGCGTCGGAACGCACACGAAGACGGCGTCCGCGTCGTGGATCGCGGTGGGGTCCAGCGTGACCGACAGCCGTCCGTCGAGCGCGGTCGACAGCCGCTCGTCGGTGATGTCGTCGATCGGCGACGAGCGCCGCAGCAGCTGGCCGACCCGCTGCTCGGAGGCGTCGACGCCAGTGACGTCCACGCCCGCCTCCGCGAACGCGATGGCGAGGGGCAGGCCTACGTAGCCGAGGCCGATGACGGCGATGCGGGAGTCTTCGGACATGGCGCCAAGGATAGTGGAGGTGCCGGGTGGGCCGCGCTCGGGTAGGGTTGTCACCTCATCCCGAACATCGAGGTGCCCCGATGCAGTCCACCCCCAGCTCGCTCGGCGAGCTGTTCCGCTCGCTCGGCCTGACGCTCACGATCCGCCCGCAGACCGAGGAGGTGGACGCCTGGGCGTGCACGCTCACCCGCCCGGACGGCACGACCTACGAGATCGACTCGGTCACGTTCTTCGACGTGGACCCGGACACCGGTGACGAGTGGGCCGTGGAGCCGAGCCCGTCACGCGTCCTGTCCGTCCTCGCCGGCGGGGACATCGAGGGCGATGACGACGCCGACGATGCCGAGGCGGAGGCCGAGGCCGCCGCACGCGCGTTCCTCGGCGAGGCCGCGTACGACCAGCTGCTCGAGCTGGACGCGGCCGGCGCGGAGTAGCGGGCAGGCAACCCTCGGGCCTGGCCCGTCAGGCGGCGTCGTCGGCAGCGGCGGCGAGCGCCGCGATCAGCAGCATCGGCACGACCCAGATCGCCGTCAGGGTCGCGACGAGGGCGGTGAGGCACAGGCCGACGAGCAGCAGCAGGTCCAACGGTTCGCTCCGGGCGGGCGGCCGTCTGCCGCTGTCTCCCTGAGCATCGTGGTGCGTGCTCGTCCGCGGACCAGACGCGGGACGCGTCGTGGCATGGACGATCGACGATGTGGACCTAGCGGATCGGCTCCAGGTCCACGGTGCGGACGGTCCGGGCACGGCCGGCTTCGGTCCGGACGGCTGCGGACGGGATGGCGCCGTTGGCCATCCGCTCGATGACCGCGACCTCGCCGTTGTAGAGGCCCGTCCCGAGGATGCGGACGCGATCGCCGACGGAGAGATCGTGGCGACCCTCGAGGGCGGTGACGTTGATCGACGTGGCGCCGGGCCGGCCCGCGTTCTCGACGCCCGGCTGCGGCTTCGGCGCGGTCTTCTTCGGCGGGATGAAGACCTTGCGCTTCCGTGTGCCCATCAGCGAGCCTCCGACTGCAGGTCGTGACTGGCGGAGTGGGCCTGCGCGATGCGCGCGCTCGTCGATCTGTTCCTCACGGACACCTCGTTCTGCCGGGTCGGGCAACGACCCTCGGCGCGGGAAGTGTACTAGCCGTCCTCAAGCGGTCGATCGCAGACCGCTCCCGGGCGCCAGTCGAACGCGTTCAGGCGGCGCTCCCGACGATCTCGGCGAGCTGGTCGTTCGAGGGCTCGATGAGCACCTGCCCTGCCGGCGTCACGATGACCGGGATCGCGCGGTAGCCCGCGTCGTCGACGAGCTGCTGCGCCTCGGGGTCCGCCTCGAGGTCCACGTAGCGGAACGGGACGCCGGTCGCCTCGAGGAAGCGCTTCGCGCGGCGGCAGTCGCCACACCAGTCGGCGCCGTACACCGTCACGATGCTGGGCGTCGGCAGGTCGGTCACGACCCCATTCTCGGGCAGGATCGCCGATTCCTGCCAGCGACGGCGTCAGGCAGGCTCGTCGAGCCCGAGGTGGCCGATGGTCTCGCGCAGCAGCTCCGCGGACCGGCGGAGGCCGGACGCCTCCTCGGCGGACAGCCCCAGCGGCACGACCCGCTCGACCCCGTCCCGTCCGATGACCGCGGGGAGGCTGAGGTACACGTCGTCGATGCCGTAGTAGTCGTGGATCAGCGAGCTCACCGAGAGCACCGTGTGCTGGTCGCGCAGGATCGCCTCGACGATCCGGACGAGCCCCGCGGCGACCGCGTAGAACGTCGCCCCCTTGCGCTCGATGATCTGGTACGCGGCGTCGCGGGTGTCCGTGTAGATCTTCTCGAGCGCGGTCGGCGTCGTTCCCGATCCCCGTGGTGACGCCGAAGTCGCGGAGCGGCATCCCGGCGATGTTGGCGCTCGACCAGACGGGCACCTCGGAGTCGCCGTGCTCGCCCGCCATGTGGGCGTGCACGGAGCGCGGGTCGACGCCGTAGTGCTCCGCGAGCAGCATCCGGAAGCGGCCGGTGTCGAGGATCGTGCCGCTGCCGATGACCCGCTCCGACGGCAGGCCGCTGATCCGGTACGTGAGGTAGCTCAGGACGTCGACCGGGTTCGTCGCGACGAGGATGATCCCGTCCGGGTTCGCCTCCGCGACCTGGGGGACGATCGAGCGGAAGATCGCCGCGTTCTTGGCGACGAGGTCCAGGCGCGTCTCGCCCGGCTTCTGCGCGGCGCCCGCCGCGATGACCGTGACCGCGGCGCCCTTGCAGTCGGTGATCGGCCCGGCCCACACCCGTGCCGTGCGGGCGAACGGGACCGCGTGCATGAGGTCCATCGCCTCGCCCTCGGCCTTGCGCTCGTTGGCGTCGACGAGGACGATCTCCGCCGCCAGCCCGGACAGCAGCAGCGCGAACGCGAACGTGGTGCCCACGGCACCCGCGCCGACGACGGCGACACGCGTCGGATGGGCGAGGGCGAGCGGGTCGGGTCCTTCGGGCGCGGTCATGGCCGAACCCTACCCCACCGGCGGCTCGACGTGCACCTCGGCGGCACGGGTGCTCAGGGCGCCGTCAGCCGCCGGCGCAGCGCCTTGGCCCGCGCCAGCCCGCGGCGGTGCTCCTGGGGCGTGAGATCCACCGCGCCGAACCGCGCGAGGCCGTAGTCCGCGGCCAGCAGGTCGAGCGCGAGCTCGCCGGTCCCCTCCCTTCGCAGCCGTGCGGCGTGCTCTGCGGGCGTCTCCCCCGGCTCGCGCCGGAGTGTCGGGTGCGCCTCGAGATCCTCGAGCAGCGCCCGGTAGGCCGCGGCGGCGTCCTTCGGCTCGGGCCGGCGGGCGAACCGACCCCGCCGCCGCGGCCCGCGCACGTCCGAGTCCCACTCGCCGCGGTCGATCTCGCGCGTCTCGGGGACCTCGGGCTCCTCGTCGTGCGGCCGCCGGAGCCACAGCCGTGCGAGCACGAGCACGGCGATGATCGCGACGCCGAGGACGATCCCGAGCACGCCGAGCGCGACGGGTGTCGCCGCCGCCGTCGCCGGGTCGGTGGGCACGCCGCCCGCCGGCGCCGAAGGGGGCGGGGCCGTGTTGCGCGACGCGAAGAACTGGAGCAGGGCCGCCAGCGCCGCGGTGGCGACGACGCTCAGGATGAGGATCCCGAAGGCGCGCCGGTCGAAGCCGACGAAGAAGCCCACGACGAGCAGCGGGGTCAGGATCGCGCCGAGGCCCATCACGATGAACGGGCCGGCGGCGATCGACACGACGATCGCGAGCACCACCGTCGCGCCGAGCAGCACGAGCAGCAGGGCGAGCCAGGCGGGGTTGCGGCGCCAGTCCACGGCCGCGCCGGTCGCGACGAGCCCGAGCCGCGCGAACGCGAGCGCCGTGATCCCGGCGAGCAGGAACACCATCGCCTCGCCCTGCGCCTCACCGAGGAAGCGGCCCCGCGACGGCTCCCCCACCATGCCGCCCAGGATCGCCACGGCGGCGAGGCCCGGGATCGCGATGCCCATCATGTTGCCGATGCGGTGCGGGTCGGCGGGAAGCCGGGCATGGGCGACGCCGCGCACGAACGCGACCGCGCCCAGCCAGCCGCCGATGTTGGCGATGATCGCGGGCCCGAGCCCGGCGAGGCCACGTTCGGCGAGGATCGCGCGGACCTCCGGAGACGCGAGCCAGCCGATGGCGCCGGTGGCGACCGCGAGGCCGGCGACGATCGTCGGGACCCGCTCCGTCGCGCGTCGCTCGAGGAGGCGGGCGGAGACGAGGCCCGCCGTCGCGGCGAGCAGGAACCACGGGTAGCCGAGCGTCGGCGGGTGGAGCGTGAACGCCTGGAGCATCCCGGCGACGATCGTGATCCATGCCGCCTCCGCGATCAGCGCGAGGGCGGTCGGCAGGACGGCGAGCGCCTGGCCGGCGCGGCGCGACGCGGTCACGGGGCGATCACCAGCCGCTCCGCCGTGCGCCACGGGCCGTCCATCACCGATCGTCGGGCGGTGAAGCCCAGCGCCCGTGCCTGGGCCGCGCCCCTGTCGGAGTGGCGGCCACAGGCGATGACGACCACGTGCGCGCCACCGCGCTCGATCCGTCGCAGCGAGAGCGCGAGCGGCCGCGGGTCGCGGGACGTCAGGACGAGGACCGTGGACCCCGGGCGCGCCGATCGGGCCGCCACGGCGAGCAGCCGGTCGAACGGCATCGAGGCGTGCGCGGACAGCCGGGCGAGCAGGTCGAGCACCCGCTCCGCCTGCCCCGGCGACGACGAGACCGGGACCCGGGCGATCCGCGTCTCCGCGCCCGTGTAGCCCGCCGCGAGGAACCCGAACGAGAGCCGCCGGTGCGCGAGCTGGCGCACGACCGACGCGGCGACGACGTACAGCTCCTCGACCTCGTCGTCGGTGAGGCCGAGCTCCCACGCAGGCCCGTCGGAGGTCTGGACGTCGAGCGCCACCAGCAGCTCCCGGTCGCGTGACGGCTCGAAGCGCTTGAGCATCGGCTGGTTGAGGCGGGCGCTCGTCCGGGCGTGGACGCGGCGGACCGGGTCGCCCGGCGCGTACGGCCGGACGCCGGCGAACCGCGACGGATCCTCGGCGAGGCCCTGGTGGGCGCGGTCGTGGTCGCCCCAGCGGTCGGTCGGCGCGAGCTCCGTCGTGGGGATCACCCGCGGCCAGACGAGGAACGTGTCCGTGTCGTCGCGCTCCTCGATCGCGGCGCGCCGCGCGAACGGGTCGCCGACCGAGAGCTCCACCGGTCCCAGGGTGTGGACGCCACGCCGGTCCGCGCTCACGTGGAACCGGCGGACGACGCGCTCGTACGGCCGGAGCGTCCACGCGTTGCGCAACATGGCCGGCTTCGTCTCCTCGGTGACGAGGTCGCGCTCCCGGACCTCGATGCCGGGGCTCGTGTCGTCGTCGGCGCGGAGCCAGGCGAGGGGCAGCCGGCGGTGGTTCCAGACCTCGATCGCGAGCGGCAGCTCGTCGCCGAACGCGACATGCGGTGCGCCGAGCTCGCGGCGGTAGCGGACACCCGCGAGGCCGTTCTGGGCCCACGCGGCGTGGACGACCTCGAGCAGGAGCGCGACCGTGCCGAGGAGGATGGCGATCGGGACGCCCAGCAGGCTCCCGAGCAGGAGCAGGACGAGCGCCGCGAGGACGCGCGCCGCCACCGATCAGCCCCCGGCGCCGGTGACCGGCGGGACGGGTGTCGTCTTGAGGACCTCGGCGAGGGCGCCCGCCGCGGTCGCCCCGCGGAGGCTGCGGTCGAGGTTGATGACGAGCCGGTGCTCGAGGACGGCGGGCGCGACCGCCTTGACGTCGTCAGGGCGTCACGAACGCACGGCCTGCGAGCGCCGCGGCCGCCTGCGCGGTCCGGTAGAGCGCGACGGTCGCGCGCGGGCTCGCCCCGAGCTCGATGTCGGCGTGGCCGCGGGTCGCCCGCACGAGCGCCACCGCGTACGCCTCGACCTCGTCGGCGACGAGGATCGTCCGCACGAGGTCGCGCAGGGCGAGCAGGCGGTCCCTCGAGATGACGGGCTCGATCGCCTCGAGCGGGTCGGCGGCCGCCTGGTGGCGGCGCGCGATCCGTCGCTCCCCCTCCCCGTCGGGGTAGCCCATCCGCGCCCGGAGCAGGAACCGGTCGAGCTGCGCCTGGGGCAGCGCGAACGTGCCCTCGAACTCGACGGGGTTCTGCGTCGCCAGCACGAGGAACGGGTCGGGCAGGAGGTGGGTCGTCCCCTCCACGCTCACCTGGCGCTCCTGCATCGCCTCGAGCAGCGCGCTCTGCGTGCGCGGCGTGGCGCGGTTGATCTCGTCGACGAGGAGCAGGTTCGTGAACACGGGCCCCTCGACGAACCGGAGGCCGCCGGGCTCGAACAGGCTCGAGCCGGTGACGTCCGAGGGCAGCAGGTCCGGCGTGCCCTGGACGCGCGCCATGCGGAGGTCGAGGCTCCGCGCGATCGCGCGGGCGAGGAGCGTCTTGCCGGTGCCCGGGACGTCCTCGAGGAGGACGTGCCCGTCGGCGAGCAGCGCGATCGCCACGAGGCGGATCGGCTCCTCCGCGCCGACGACCGCCCGGGCGACCGACGCGCGCAGGTCGTCCCACAGGCGACGCCCGGCGGCGACCACGTCGTGCTGTGCCGTCTCCGCCTGTGCCGTCTCCGCCACCTGGTCGGTCATGGGTCGGGTCGAACTCCGTCGTGATCGCCGTCGTCATCGTCGCGTGGCCGCGCCGTCGTGGAAGCCTACTCGTCGGACACCTCTCCGGGTTCGGCGAACGGGGCGGCGATCCGTGTATCGTCGGGGCGGCGCCCATCCCCACTTCCCCGAGGTCCATCGTGTCGCTCCCGTCGCTCGCCCGGATCCCCGCCCCGCCCGACCCGATCCTCGGGCTCGCCGAGACGTACAAGGCCGACACCCGGACGGGCAAGGTCAACCTGTCGTCGGGCGTGTTCGTGGACGACACCGGCACGACCCCGGTGCTCGGGACGGTGATCGAGGCGGAGCGCCGGCTCGCCGATGCCGCCGGCACGAAGCTGTACCGCCCGATCGACGGCGAGGCCGGCTACCGCGAGCAGGTGCGTGCGCTGGTGCTCGGGGCCGACCACGAGGCGGTGACGTCCGGCCGGGCGCTCGCGACGCAGACGCCGGGCGGCACGGGCGGCCTGCGGGTCGCGGCCGACCTCATCCGGTCCACGGGCGGCGGCCAGACGCTGTGGATGAGCGAGCCGACCTGGCCCAACCACCCGCAGCTGTTCGGCGCGGCCGGGTTCCTCGTCCGGAGCTACCCGTACACCGACCCGAGCGGGCTCCGGATCGACGAGTCCGCGATGCTCGGTGCGCTCGCCGGCGCGTCGCCCGGGGACGTGGTGCTGCTCCACGGGGCGTGCCACAACCCGACCGGCGTGGACCCGTCGCCCGACCTGTGGCGGCGCATCGGCGACGTCATCGAGGAGCGGCGGCTGCTGCCGCTCGTGGACCTCGCCTACCAGGGCTTCGGCGACGGGCTCCGCGAGGATGCCGCGGGGCTGCTGGAGCTCGTCCGGCCGGGCGCGGAGCTCATCGTCTCGACGTCGTTCTCGAAGACGTTCTCGCTGTACGCGGAGCGGGTCGGGGCGATGCTCGTGATCGCCGGGTCCGCCGCCGACGCCGCGCCGTCCAGTCGCACGTGAAGGCCGTCGTGCGGGTGAACTACTCGAACCCGCCCGCGCACGGGGCGGATGTCGTGCGGACGATCCTCGCGGACACGGAGCTCCGGCCCCGCTGGGAGGCCGAGCTCGCGGCGATGCGCAACCGGATCAAGGACAACCGTCGCCTGCTGGTTGCGGCGCTCGAGGCCCGCTCGATCCCCGGCGACTGGTCGTCGATCGCCGGCCAGCGGGGGATGTTCGCCCTGCTGGGTCTCTCGACGGACCAGGTCGCGCGCCTCCGCGACGAGCACGGCGTCTACGTGGTGGGCCGCGGCCGCATCAACGTCGCTGGCTTCACGCCGGCCAACCTCGACCCCTTCGCCGACGCCCTCGCCGCGGTCCTCGCCACGAGCTGACCGGCGTCGCTCAGACGGCGACGAGCCGTGGCTCGGGTCCGTCGATGTTCGCCCACAGCATCGCCGGGCCTGGCCACGCGGCCGGGCCGGTCAGCGCGTCGAGCGCGTCCCGCGGATCGGCCGGGTATGCCTCGCGAAGCTGGCGTCGGGCAGCCTCGGCGGCGTCACGGTTCGCCCGCGTCCGTCGGACGATGAGCAGCTGCGAGATGTCGGGTTCACCGCCTCGAGCCCAGCTCGGCCACGCGGACGCCGACGGTAGCGAGTGCGCCTTCTCGCGACTCCAGCGCAGGATCTGCTCGATCCGCCTGATGTCCGACTCGAGCTCGGTCGCGACGAGCGTCCGGCCCGTTCCGTCCTCGAGGACCGCGTCGATCCACCCGCGAGCCGGGCGACGAACGGCGACCTCGGGCGTCACCCGCCAGCGCCGATGGAGTGTCGCGATGAGTAGCTCCGCCATCCGCACCTGGTGCCGGTCGCGGATCGCCGGTCCGGTGTTCGGGTAGGCCGAGCGACGAAGTCGGCGCCGAGCGCAGCGCAGATCCGCGACGTAGCGTCTCCAGCGACGGTGCGACGGCTGACGTCCTCGACCTTCGCGACGAGGAGGGATGCACGCCAGCGATCCGAGCGACGGCACCGCGGCAGGCCGGCGTCCTCGCGCATGCGGCGGAGGTCGTCGGCGAGCGATCGCCGGATGCGGCAGCACGGCGGTCAGCATCCAGTTGGAGGCGAGTCGGCATGAGCGAAGTCAACACCTGGCGCCTCACCTGCGGCTTATTCGCTTCGGGCCGGCGGCCGCGGCTCTCGGTCACGTTTCGGCGGTTCCGCCGTCGCGCACGTGACCCGCAGTCCTCGAGTCGGACGCCTGGTGACCGTCCGCGAAGGCCTCGATCTGGACCGCGTCCCGTGCGCGCGGCCGCCCGAAAACGTGACCACGAGTCCCCATGAGCTAGTCGATGCGCCCGGGCGCTTATGCCGCCGGGGCCGGGTCCTCGCGCAGCACGAACGCGCGGATGCGGGCCCACGCGCGGCCGCGTTCCTCGGGTGTCGTCAGCGGGATGACGCCCAGGAGCATCGACAGCGAGCCGTACCACAGGGCCGGCAGCGCGAGCATCGCGCCGACCGGGACCGTCCAGCGCTGGTTGCGGAGGGCGCCCCAGACGATCAGCGCGACGCCGATCGGGCCCCGGATGAGGAGCGGGATCGGGATCGATGCCCACGTGCCGCCCTTGCCGGTGTTGGCCGCGAGCAGGTCGAACCAGGCGAACCAGTTGTGCGGCATCAGCACGAACGAGACCGCCACGATCGCGGCCGTCGACCCGAGCGCGATGCCCAGCGACCGCCACTCGCGCCGGACCGCGAACCAGAGCAGGCCGACGCCCGGCGTGATCTTCGTGAGCAGCACGAAGGCCCAGGTCCACGGCCAGCGGAACCCCCACACGATCGCGACCGTGAGCAGGAGCGAGATGTTGCCGCCAGCGATCTCCATCGCGCCGACCGCCATGCCCAGCAGGAACAGGTTTCGGCCGGTCAGGACCCACACCGCGCCGATGAGGATCGCCGTCCACGCCGCCACGAACCACGTCCACGGCAGGAGGTTGAGCGGGTAGACGAGCATCGCGAACGCCGGCGAGTACGGGTATGCGCCGATCGTGTTCCAGTCGGTGCGACCGGCGTACAGGTCGTCGAGGTTCAGCCCGTAGTAGCTGCGCGCGTCCTGCGCCGTGACGACCTGGCCGGAGAACGGGTCGCTGACGTTGACGGTCGGGTCGGAGCCGACGATCACGAGCACCCAGACGACGACGGCGACGGCGATGTTGATCCAGTCGCGGCGCGTGAGGGAGCGGAGGGCGGCGGGCATGGCGCCCATTGTGGGTCAGGCGCGTGTGCCGGGGCCGGGAATTGAAACGGCCGGCGGATGCCGGCCGGTTCGAACGCGTTCGCAGCGCGAGGAGCGTTCTGGAAGATTGCTCGCGGGATACCCCGCAGGGAAGATCATCCCCCACCGGTCAATTGCCCCGGACTCCACCAGTCCCCATCGATTCGGTGCTCGGACGCACCACGTCAGCGCGATTGCGATGGAATCGAAACGGCCCCGCCGGTCCGACGCGATGCGCCGTCGACGGGGCCGCTGGATGCGGGGCGTACTTCAGGGACGGAGTTGTCCGACGTGTGGAGTCGCCGGCGTCTGGACGCGCGTCGCTGAAGGTCGTCGCGTCGTTCGGCGTTGAAGATCGGGCCGTACATGTTCTTGACGCCCGAGTAGCCGTACGAGTTGAGCGAACGCAGGTCGACCCGTTGAAACCCGATCGCCGTCCTCGAACGGCGTCACCCACGGGCCGCCGGAGCTGCCGCCGGTCATGTTGCAGGCCATCCGGTAGGTCGGGTTGCCGCGTTTCGTGATCGCCGTGTGACGGGGTTCTGGCAGTACGTCAGGTCGTTGCCGTCGTACGGCGCCGCCGCCGGGTAGCCGATGGCCGTCAGGATCGTGACCCTTGACGCGGCTGATGTCGCGGCTGCGAGGCTGCACGACTGCCGCCCGCCGGTCGGCGTCGAGCTGCGCCGGCGTGCCGCTTGCCGCCGCCGCCGACCGACGACGAACGCCCAGTCGTCTGGCAGGGCGGTGTTCGTCAGACGCTGCACGCTCGTGAACTCGCGAGCGGCGTGGCGATCGAGCCGTCGCGTTCCAGCACCCGTAGGTCGTGGCGGCGCACGTGTAGGTCGGCGTGATGTCGAAGGCCGGGATGAACATCCACTGCGTCGCGAACTGGCCGGTCTTCTGGTCGAAGACGCAGTGCGCGGCCGTCAGGACGATCGAATAGTTCGCCTGCGCCTCGTCCGTGACCACGGATCCGGAGCAGATGTAGCGCGCTGCTGACCGAAGGCGAAGTAGCACCCGGCCGGTGCCCTTCGTGATCGTCGTCGGTCGACCGGTCGTCGGCCGCGCCGGTGCCGTTGCCGGTGTCCGCCGACCGGCCTGGCTGCGGGTCACGAGGTGGCCCACCTTCTCGGTCTTGTCGTAGTGGACGTCGAGCCACTTCGCGGACTTCATCTTCGCCGGGGTCCAGTACTTGAGGACCTCGGCGCGGCTCTCCGCCTGGGCGGACGGCCCCGAGGCCGTCGCGACGCCTGGCAGGGCGGCGAGCAGCATGACCGGGACGAACAGGAGCGCGAGCTTGCGGGAACGCACGGACAACCTCTGTGGCAGGCGACGAGGTGACGATAAGTGCGGCCTTGGGACGTCCGGAGGACACCCGATTGGACGCTGGGGAATGCTCCCCGATGGCCCGAATGATGCGGCAGGCGTCAAGATCACCGGACCGCACCGCGAACCCTATCCCGGACCGCCGATTCAAGCCCGTACCATGGCCCGATGAAGATCGGACTCGTGCTCCCGATGAACGACACCGACGGGCCCGGCGCCGGTGCGTGGCCGCGCCTCAAGCGCCTCGCGCGGCTCGCCGAGACCGGCGGGATCGACAGCCTGTGGCTCTACGACCACCTCATCTTCCGCTTCCCGGACCAGGACGAGGACGGGATCCACGAGGCCATGTCGCTGCTCGCCGCCGTCGCCGGTGCGACCGAGCGCGCCGAGCTGGGCACGATCGTCCTGGGGACCGGCTTCCGGCCGCCGGCGCTGACCGCGAAGATGGCGGCGACGATCGACGAGATCGCGAACGGCCGCCTGATCCTTGGCCTCGGCGCGGGCTGGCACGAGCCCGAGTACACCGCCTTCGGCTACCCGTTCGACCACCGCGTCGGGCGGTTCGAGGAGGTCCTCCAGATCATCCCGCCCCTCACCCGAGGCGAGCGGGTGACGTTCCACGGGCGGTTCCACCAGGTCGACGACGCGGTCCTCATCCCGGCGCCCCCGCGTCCCGCGCGGCTGCCCGGCCGGATGCCGATCCTCATCGCCGCGAAGGGCGAGCGGATGCTCCGGCTGACCGCCCGCTACGCGGACGCCTGGAACACCGCCTGGTACGGCTTCCCGAACGAGCGATCCGCGTCGCGGATCGCGGACCTCATGGCCGCGTGCGAGGCCGAGGGTCGCGACCCGGCGACGCTCGAGCTGACCATCGGCCTGACGATCGACACCCAGACGGCCGAGGCCGGTCGACCCGTCGCCGACGACGCGCTGCCCCCGGACGAGAGCGAGATCGCGCGCGCCTTCGACGCGTGGCGAGACCTCGGGATCGGCACCGTGCAGGTCGACCTCCGGCCCGTCGACGAGCGCACGATCGAGCTCCTGCTCGGCGCCCGGCGTCTCCACCTCGGCGAGTCCTGACCGTGGGCGACCCGACGGACGTCTCGCCCGCCGTCCTGCCCGAGCACGTCGCGGCCAACCGCTCCTCCTGGGACAACGAGGCGCCGAACATGGTCGCGGCCGGCGAGCGCTCGTGGCGCGAGCAGCCCGGCGAGGAGACCTGGGGCATCTACGGGATCCCCGAGTCGCAGGTCCACCTCCTGCCCGACGACCTCGACGGCCTCGACGCGATCGAGCTCGGCTGCGGGACGGGCTACATCTCGGCGTGGATGGCGCGCCGGGGCGCGCGACCCGTCGGCATCGACAACTCGCCCAAGCAGCTCGAGACGGCGACCCGGCTCCAGCGCGAGCACGGGATCGAGTTCCCGCTCCTGCTCGGCAGCGCGGAGGAGGTCCCCTACCCCGACGCCTCGTTCGACTTCGCGATCAGCGAGTACGGCGCCGTGCTGTGGGCGGACCCGGAGCGCTGGGTGCCCGAGGCGGCCCGCCTGCTCCGTCCCGGCGGCCGCCTCCACGTGCTGACCAACAGCGCGCTCGCGTTCCTCGTCTCGCCGTCGGATGCGGACGCGCCGCTCGAGGAGCGCCTCCACCGCCCGCAGTTCGGGATGGGGCGCGTGACCTGGGACGGCGACGACGGGGTGGAGTTCCACCTCTCGCACTCCGACTGGATCCGCCTGTTCCGCGCCAACGGGTTCGAGATCCTGGAGCTCCTCGAGCCCCAGGTCCCGGACGGCGCGACGACGACCTACGACTGGGCGCCGTACGACTGGGCGCGCCAATGGCCGGTCGAGGAGATCTGGAAGGTCCGCAAGACCGGCTGACACAGCACGAGGCCGGACGCCCCCGCGCCCGGCCTCGCCCGATGGGTTCGTGCGATCAGCTGTCGACGCGGATGACCCGCTCGCAGGACGGCCCGACGACGTCGTTCGCGCCGGCGTACACCTTGTCCCAGCCCGCCCCGCAGCGGACGAGGTCCGCCGCCTTGTCGTAGCCGACGGCGATGACGTCGTTCCCGTCGTTGCCGTAGATCGTGTCGGTGCCGGCCCCGCCGCGGATCCGGTCCGGGCCGTCGCCGCCGGAGATCACGTCGGCGCCGTCGCCGCCGCGGAGCAGGTCGGCCCCGCTGCCGCCGAAGATGTGGTCGGGGCCCGCGTTGCCGTAGACGAGGTCCGCGTTCGCGCCGCCGTACAGCCAGTCGGCGCCGCCGCGTCCGCTGATCGTGTCGCGGCCGGCGTAGCCGTGGATCGTGTCCGGGTTCGCCGTGCCGACGAGCGTGTCGTTGCCCGGCGTGCCGTCGATCGTCGCCGCGAGCGCCGTCGCGGGCAGCGCGAGCGCCCCGAGGACCGCGATGGCGGCGAACGCCCGGCGGGCGATGCTGATGGTCATCCGTCCGACCTCCCTGTCGTGTCCCGGCCTCTCCGGGAACGAGCGCAGCCTGACCGACGTTCCTGTGAGCCCGCTGGGAATTGCCTCAAAACGGGCGGACAAGGACGGCTCGTGGAGCGACTCCGGGCCATTCGGACTTGCATCGGCGGGCTCCCGCGCCAACCATGGGAGCCGGCAGGCGCCGCGCCGGCGCGCCGTGGAGGGTGTGGTCCGGATGTCCGCCGTCGTGCTCAGCGCCCACGACCTGCGCAAGCGATACGGGTCGGT
Organism: uncultured Chloroflexia bacterium; assembly: GCA_963768035.1. Classification (GTDB taxonomy): domain Bacteria; phylum Chloroflexota; class Limnocylindria; order Limnocylindrales; family CSP1-4; genus CAIXZV01. Next base: position 99,525 of record CAVYGJ010000001.1, on the reverse strand, counting down.
AGAGGCCGTTCGTGGCGTCAGCTTCGAGATCCACGAGGGCGAGACCTACGGGCTCCTCGGCCCGAACGGGGCGGGCAAGACGACGACGATCTCGATGGTCTGCGGGCTGCTGACCCGCGACGGCGGCGAGGTGCTCCTCGACGGCACCCCGATCGACGTCGGCGCGGTTGCCGCGAAGGCCGGCATCGGCTACGTCCCGCAGGATCTCGCGATCTACCCCGACCTGTCCGCCCGCGAGAACCTCCAGTTCTTCGGCCGGCTGTACGGGCTGGGCGGCACGGCGCTCAAGGCACGCGCGGACGAGGTCCTCGAGCTCATCGGCCTCACGGACCGGGCCAAGGACCGCACCGCGACGTTCAGCGGCGGCATGCAGCGGCGCCTGAACATCGGCATCGGCCTGCTCCATCGGCCGCGGCTCCTGCTGCTCGACGAGCCGACGGTCGGCGTCGACCCGCAGAGCCGGAACGCCATCCTCGAGTCGATCGCGACGCTCGGGCGGGAGGGCATGGCGATCCTGTACACGACCCACTACATGGAGGAGGCGGAGCGGCTCTGCGATCGGATCGGGATCATCGACGCGGGCGAGATCCGCGCGGAGGGAACGCGCAGGGAGCTCGTGGCGCTCATGGGCGGCAACGACCAGGTGCGGCTGGCCGTGATCGGCGATGTCGAGGCGGCGGTCGCCGCGGTCGCCGCGGTCGACGGCGTCTCGGGCGCTGACGCCAAGGACGGCGAGCTGGAGATCGTCGTCGCCGATGCCCATCGCGTCCTGCCACGGCTGCTCGACGCCGTCGCTGCCGCCGGGGCGACGGTGCGCGGCGTGGAGCTCGAGTCGCCGGACCTCGAGGCGGTCTTCCTCCACCTCACCGGTCGCGCGCTCCGGGACACCGCGGAGTAGCCGCCCGTGCGCGTCGCGTTCCTGATCGCTGCGAAGGACCTGCGCCAGCGGCTGCGGGACCGCTCGGCGCTGCTCACCGCGATCGTCGCGCCGCTGGGCCTCGCCGTCATCTTCAGCCAGCTGCTCGCCGGCGCGACGGGCTTCTCCACGACCTGGGTGGTCGTCGACCGCGACGGCGGCGACCTCGCGAACGTCCTGCGCGTCGATGTCATCGGGGCGCTGGAGCGGGGCGGCGTCGCGGTCATCCACGACGCGCCGACGGAGGCCGAGGGCCTGGCCGCGGTCGAGGACGGCACGGACGACGTCGCGTTCATCATCCCGCCGGGGTTCAGCGACGCCATCCGGGCCGGCGAGCCGGTCACGCTGCGCGTCGTCGGGGCGCGCGACGAGGGGCTCGCGACCGAGATCGCGCGATCGGTGGCGCAGCGGTTCGGCGATGGCGTGGTCGCCGTCCAGCTGTCGGTCGCGACGGTCCAGTCGCTCGCCGCGTCCGCGTTGCCGCCCGCCGAACAGGCGCGCATTGCCGCCGAGGCCGCGGCCGCCGCCCCACCGGCCGCGCTCGTGGACCAGCAGGCGGCGATCCGCCAGCTCAGCCTGCCGACCTACTTCGCGGCGTCGATGGCGATCCTGTTCCTGTTCTTCTCGGCGCAGATCGGCATGGTCAGCCTGTTCGGGGAGCGACGAGCGGGGACGCTCGCGCGGATCCTCGCGGGGCCGGTCCGGCCGCAGACCGTGCTGGTCGGCAAGACGCTCGCCTCGTTCCTCATGGGGCTCGTCGCGATGACGACGCTCGTCGTGGCGACGACGCTCCTCATCGACGCGGACTGGGGGCCGCCGATCGGGGTCGCGGCGATGGTCGTCGCGGGGATCATCTCGGCGATCGGGATCGCGACGCTCGTGACGTCGTTCGCCAGCACGGCCCAGGCCGCGGCCGCGGCCAACGGCGCCGTCGCCATCACCCTCGGCATCCTCGGCGGGACGTTCTTGCCGACGCTCGGGGGCGCCCGAGGTGCTCGCGACGCTGTCGCTGTTCACGCCCCACGGCTGGTTCCTGCGCGGCCTCGGCGACATGCAGGGCACGGGCTCGACCGCGGCCGACTGCCTGCCCGCGGTCGCCGTGCTGCTCGCGATGGGCCTCGTGACGGGCGGCCTCGGGATGCTCCGCGCACGCCGCCTGGTGGCGCCCCGATGATCCAGCCGACGAAGGCGCTCGACATCGCCCGGATCAACCTCCTCCGCCAGGTGCGGGACCGGGCGGACCTGTTCTTCGTGTTCGTGCTGCCCACGATCATCATCGTGGCGCTCGGGCTGCAGTTCGGCGGGCCGGGCCGCGCCCGCCTCGGCGTCGTCGTGCCGTCGGGCGACGCGGCGGCCGCAGAGCTCGTCTCGCTCCTCGAGGCCGACCCGACGCGGTTCGACGTCCGGCAGATCGCGACGGTCGAACAGCTCCGCGAGCAGGTCGAGCGCGGCCAGCTCGAGGCCGGCGTCGTGGTCCCGGACGGGTTCGCCGGGGCGCTCGAGGGGTCGGGCACCGCGGAGGTCGGCTACCTCGGGACGACCGACTCGCTCACGCTCGGGCTGCGGGCGCCGGTCGAGGCCGCCGTGACGCGGCTCGGCGCCGTGGCCACGGCCGCCCGGATCGCCGTGGCCGAGGGGGCCGCTCCCGACTGGGCGACCGCGGAACGAGCCGCGGCGGGCATGGTCGACGAGATCCCCGGGGTGACCGTGGTCGTCTCGCAGGTCGGCCAGGTGGGCATGTTCGCGGGGTTCTCACAGTTCACGTTCGGGGCGTCGACCCAGCTCGTGCTGTTCATGTTCCTCACGTCGATGACGGCCGCGGGCGCCCTCGTCGACACGAAGCAGCTGGGCGTCTCGCGGCGGATGGTCTCGACCCCGACGTCGGTCGGCACGATCGTGACCGGGGAGGCGCTCGGGCGGCTCGCGGTGGCGCTCATGCAGGCCGCGTACATCGTCGTCGTGACGGCGGTCGCGTTCAACGTCTCGTGGGGCGATCCGCGTCGCGGCCGGGGCGCTCATCCTCGCGTTCGGGGTCGTGGCGGCGGCGGTGGCGCTGCTCGTCGGTGCCGTCTCGACGAACCCGCAGCAGGCGGGCTCGCTCGGCGTGTTCGTGGGTCTCGCGCTCGGCGCGCTCGGCGGTTGCATGATCCCGTTCCAGACGATGCCCGACGCGATGCAGCAGGTCGCGCGCCTCATCCCCCACTCGTGGGCGCTGCAAGGACTCCAGACGCTCATCCGCGACGGCGGCGGCATCGAGACCGTCGCCCAGAACCTGGCCGTCCTCATCGCGTTCGCCGTGGTGCTGATGAGCCTCGCCGCGTGGCGCTTCCGCAAGGCGATCGCCGGCTAGCTGCGTCGTCGCGCCGGCGGGCCGGCGGGCCGATGCCTGCCAGTACACGTCTGCGGGTCCAACGGCCCGTTCTCGCGATCTGGACGCCCGCAGCGCGCTTCGTGATGCCCCGCGGTCATCGCGGACAGCTCGAACCCGGCCTTGGAGCCGTCAATGAGTACCCGCAGGCATGACACGAGGCGTCGCGCCGCCCGTGGTGTCCAGGACCGTGACATCGCCCATGCCGGCCTCGTATCGGCGGCAGCGTGGTCCGTGGCACCGTGCCGTCGCCCACGAGAGGCGGATCTGCGGTCCCGGAGACTGCGCAACCGCCAATGGACGGTCGCCGGGAGGCGAAGTCACGGTCTCAGAGACCGCGGCCGGCGCGCGAACTGCGCCCCTCGACAACAACTTCAGGTCAGGTATATGCTTCACGCAATGTTGATGATCTACCAATCGCGAAGGGCATCCGTGACGCCGTGAACCGAACGACCGCAACCACCGAGATCCTCGAGGAGCTCGTCTCCCACCAGCCGGCCCAGGCGATGCGCTACATGCGCAAGCTGCCGGGCGGCGGCGCGCTGAGCCTCGTCCACATCCAGGTCCTCGTCGCGCTCGAGGCCGAGGGTCCCCTCCCCATGCGCGTCCTCTCGGAGCGCATGGACGTGAGCCAGGCGAGCGCGACCGGCATCGTCGACCGCATGGAGCAGCGCGGCCTCGTCGAGCGTCGCCGCGACGACGACGACCGGCGCGTCGTCCGGGTCGCCCTGACCGACGTCGGCCGCGACACGATGGGCGGGTTCGCCGCCGAACGCCGCGAGCGCCTCGCCCAGATCCTCGACGAGCTGACCGAGGTGGAGCTCGACGGCTTCCTCGTCGGCCTCCGCGGCATGCGCCGCGGCCGCGAGCTCCTCCACGCGCGGCTCAAGGCCGAGCACGAGGCCGCCAACCCCGGCACCCCGTTCCACGCCGACGCGCCCCCGCCGCCCCTCACCCCGACCCCCGTCACGGAGACCGCTCGATGATCGCGCTCTTCCGCCAGTACCTGCCGCCCTACCGGTGGTCGATCGTCCTCGTCCTGCTCCTGCTGCTGGTCCAGGCGATCGCGAACCTGTACCTCCCCGAGCTCAACGCCGACATCATCAACAACGGCGTCGCCAAGGGCGACACCGACTACATCCTGCGGACCGGCGCGTTCATGCTCGTGGTCACGTTCGCGCTGATGATCGCGGCGATCATCGCCGTCTACTTCAGCGCCAAGGTCGCGATGGGCTTCGGCCGCGACCTCCGCAGCGGGATCTTCCGCAAGGTCGAGACGTTCAGCCAGGTCGAGGTCAACACCTTCGGCGCGGCGAGCCTCATCACCCGCAACACGAACGACGTCCAGCAGAACCAGCAGGTCGTGCTGATGGGGCTGAACATGATGATCAGCGCCCCGATCATGGTCGTCGGCGGGCTCATCATGGCCCTCCGCCAGGACGTCCCGCTGACGGGCGTCCTGATCGTGATCATCCCGATCATGGTCCTCCTGATCGGGTTCGTGATGACCCGCGCGATCCCGCTGTTCCAGGCGATGCAGATCAAGATCGACCGCATCAACCTGCTGATGCGCGAGACGCTCTCGGGCGTCCGGGTCATCCGCGCGTTCGTGCGGACCGATCACGAGGAGAAGCGCTTCGACGGCGCGAGCCTCGACCTCATGGACACGGGCCTGCGCGTCAACCGGCTGTTCGCGATCACGCTCCCGGCGCTCATGGCGATCATGAACCTGAGCACCGTCGCGGTCCTGTGGCTGGGCGCCTTCCGCGTGGACAGCGGCGCGATGCCCATCGGCAACCTGACCGCGTTCATGCAGTACATCATCCAGATCCTGTTCGCGATCATGACCGCGGTGATCATGTTCATCATGGTCCCCCGGGCCGCCGTCTCCGCCGGCCGGATCCGCGAGGTGCTCGACACGGAGCCCTCGATCGCCGACCCGGCGACGCCGGTCTCCCCGCCGCGCACCGGCGAGATCGAGTTCCGCGACGTGACGTTCGGCTACCCGGGCGCCCAGGAGCCGGTCCTCCACAACATCTCGTTCCACGCCCGACCGGGCGAGACGACCGCGATCGTCGGGTCAACCGGCAGCGGCAAGTCCACCCTGATCAACCTCCTGCCGCGCTTCTACGACGCGTCCGAGGGCCAGCTCCTGATCGACGGCGAGGACGTCCGCGCCCTCGACCGCCAGGACCTGTGGAAGCGGATCGGCGTCATCCCGCAGCGCGCGTTCCTGTTCGGCGGCACGGTCGCCTCGAACCTGCGCTACGGCGACGAGGCCGCGACCGACGACGACCTGTGGCGCGCCCTCGACATCGCCCAGGGACGCGAGTTCGTGGCCGACATGCCCGAGCAGCTCGAGGCGCCCATCACGCAGGGCGGCACGAACGTGTCGGGCGGCCAGCGACAACGCCTCGCGATCGCGAGAGCCCTGGTCAAGAAACCGGACATCTACGTCTTCGACGACAGCTTCTCGGCCCTCGACTTCCGGACGGACGCGCGACTCCGCGCGGCCCTCGCCCGGGAGCTGGGCGACGCCACGGTGATCATCGTGGCCCAGCGCGTCGGGACCATCCTCCACGCCGACCGGATCGTCGTCCTCGAGAACGGACGCGTCGCCGGGATCGGCACCCACGACGAGCTGATGAAGACCTGCGAGACCTACCGCGAGATCGTCCTGTCCCAGGTGACCGAGGAGGAGGCGGCATGACCGGCCCGATGGGACGTCCCGGCGGCCCCCGCCCCGGCTCCGGCCCGGGCAGCGGTCCGCCCCACATGGCGATGATGATGCCGACGGCCAAGCCGTCGAACTTCCGGGCGGGCTTCAAGCGGCTCCTCGGCGAGCTCCGGCCGGAGCGGCCGAAGGTCCTCGTCGTCGTGCTGCTGGCCGTGATCAGCGTGACGTTCGCGATCCTCGGCCCGAAGCTGCTGGGCAACGCGACCAACATCATCTTCGAGGGCGCGATCGGCAACCAGCTCGGCCAGGCCGGGCTGACCGGCGTGCCGCACGACCAGATCGTCGCCGGCCTCCGGACGCAGGGCGAGGACAACCTCGCCGACATGCTCGCGAGCATGCCCAACGTCGTCGCCGGCCAGGGCATCGACTTCGACGCGCTGGCCCGGACGCTCGGCGTCGTCGCGGTGATCTACCTGCTGAGCTCGCTGTTCAGCTGGGGGCAGGCCTACATCATGGCCGGCGTCACCCAGCGCACCGTCTACCGCCTCCGCAAGCGGGTGGACGAGAAGCTGGGCCGGCTCCCGCTCGCCTACTTCGACCGCGAGTCCCGCGGCGACATCCTGTCGCGGGTCACCAACGACATCGACAACATCAGCCAGACGCTCCAGCAGAGCCTCACCCAGCTCATCACCTCCGCGCTGACCGTGGTCGGCGTCCTGATCATGATGTTCACGATCAGCCCGCTGCTGGCCGTGATCTCGCTCGCCGTCGTCCCGGCCTCGTTCATCACCGCGATGCTCATCGCGCGCAACTCGCAGAAGCAGTTCACGGCGCAGTGGGCGAAGACCGGCGACCTCAACGGGCACATCGAGGAGATGCACACCGGACACGCGATCGTGAAGCTGTTCGGGCGCCAGGACGAGGCCATCGCCCAGTTCGACCGTGAGAACGAGTCGCTCTACCAGGCGAGCTACAAGGCCCAGTTCATCTCCGGGATCATCCAGCCGGCGATGACGTTCATCTCGAACCTCAACTACGTCGCGATCTGCGTCATCGGCGGGATCCAGGTGGCCAACGGCAACATGAGCCTCGGCGACGTGCAGGCGTTCATCCAGTACTCCCGCCAGTTCACGATGCCGATCATCCAGGTCGCCTCGATCGCCAACGTCCTCCAGTCCGCCGTCGCCTCCGCCGAGCGCGTCTTCGAGCTGCTGGACGAGGCCGAGGAGATCCCGGACCCGGTCGTGCCCGCGCTGCGCACCGAGCCGGCCGCCGGTCGGGTCACCTTCGAGGACGTGGCCTTCCAGTACACGCCCGAGAAGCCCCTCATCGCCGACCTCGACCTCGTCGTCGAGCCCGGCCAGACCGTCGCCATCGTCGGTCCCACGGGCGCCGGCAAGACCACGCTCGTGAACCTGCTCATGCGGTTCTACGACGTGGACAGCGGCCGGATCACGGTCGACGGGATCGAGACCCGGGAGCTGACGCGGGACAGCCTGCGCCGGACCTTCGGGATGGTCCTCCAGGACGCGTGGCTGTTCAAGGGGACGATCCGCGAGAACATCCTCTACGGCGCCGACGCCGGGACCGTCTCCGAGGAGGCGTTCAACGCCGCCGCGGATGCCGCCCACGTCGACCACTTCGTGAAGACGCTGCCCGAGGGCTACGACACCGTCCTCGACGACGACGCGACCAACGTGTCGGCCGGCGAGAAGCAGCTGCTCACGATCGCCCGGGCGTTCCTCGCAGACCCGCCGATCCTCATCCTCGACGAGGCCACCTCGTCCGTGGACACGCGGACCGAGGTCCTCATCCAGCGGGCGATGAAGAAGCTCATGGAGGGACGGACCTCGTTCGTCATCGCCCATCGGCTGTCCACGATCCGCGACGCGGACGTGATCCTCGTGATGCGCGAGGGCCACATCGTCGAGCAGGGCACCCACGCCGAGCTGCTCGCGAAGCGGGGCTTCTACCAGGAGCTCTACTCGTCGCAGTTCGAGGAGGCGATCGACTCGGCCGCCTAGCCCGGCGGGCGGCCCCGCCGCCCGACACTCCGCCGCTCCACCACCCGCCGGGTGGGTCCCCACGACGCTCGATGTCGCCGGACCCGCCGGGCGGGTGGTACTGCGTCCGGCTCCGACACCGCCCTCAACCGCACCTGATCGCACCGCTCCGCATGGCCCTCCCCCATTCGGCGTTGCCCGAGTGGGACCTTCGCATGCTTCCGACAGGGGGTGCGTCCACGCACCTTTCGAAGCGAGTCAGCGGTGCCCCATGAGCACCGCACGGTTTTCTACACTGAGGTTCGCCCTGTGACCCTGCATCCCAGCGCCGTAGTGCGTCGCGCTCTCGCGGCCGCCACGGCTGGACTCATCATCACGGGGGTTCTTCTCCCGAGTGCGGCGCTCGCAGCCGCTGGTGCGCCACCCGTTGCCCGGCCCGACGCGATCAACACGCTGAAGAACATCGCGACGTCGGGCAACGTCCTCGCCAACGACAAGAACAACGGCGGCGGGACGCTCAGCGTGACGGCGTTCGGCGCGGTGTCGGGGACCGTCGGGGTGCTGACGATCCTCTCGAACGGCGCCTACACCTTCACGCCGACGACGAACTTCGTCGGGACCGCGTCGACCACCTACACGGTCAGCAACGGGAACAAGTCCCGGACCGGCGCGATCACGATCACGGTCCGCGCGACGAACGTCGGGCCGGTCGCGAACGCGGACACGCTTACGCTCCTCGAAGGATCGTCCACCGATGTCGCGGCCGACATTCTGTCGAACGACACCGACGCCGACGGCGACCCCCTCGTCATCACGGCGGTGACCGGTGCGACCGGGGCGAGCGTCGACCTCTCGTTCGACCCGATCACCCTCGCTGACGTCGTGACGGTCACGCTCGACGCCAATGCCTGCGGCACGAACGCAGCCGGCTTCAGCTACACGATCGGCGACGGCTTCGGCACCACCTCGTCCGCGAACGTCTCGATCGACGTCACCTGCGTCAACGACGACCCGACGGCCGTGGACGACTCGACGACCGGCACCGAGGACAACGACGTCCTCGTCAACGACTCGGTCCTCCTGGGCAACGACACCGACCCCGAGAGCAACACGCTCTCGGTCACGGCGGTGTCCAACGGGAGCCACGGCACGCCGGACCTCGCGGGCGGCGTCGTGACGTTCACCCCGGATGACAACTTCTGCGGCGCGGCCGGCTTCGACTACACCCTGTCCGACGGGCACGGCGGCACCGACACGGGCCACGTCTCGATCGACGTCAGCTGCGTCAACGACGCCCCGGTTGCCGACCAGGACACGATCTCGGGCGACGAGGACACTGGGATCCAGGCGTCGAGCGACGACCTGACCGCGAACGACACCGACGTCGACGGCGACACGCTTCGGGTGAGCGGCGTCTCGAACGACAACGGCGGCACCGTCGAGCTCGACGGGGACACGATCACCTTCACGCCCGATGCCAACGAGTGCGGCAACAACGAGGGCAGCTTCGACTACACCGTGACCGACGACGAGGGCGGCAACGACACGGCTTCGGTCACCGTCGACGTGAACTGCGTGAACGACGACCCGAGCGCGACCGACGACACCGCCTCGGGCACCGAGGACACCGACCTCATCGTCGACCAGGCTGACCTCGCCAGCGACGACACCGATGTCGAGAGCCCGAGCGTCACCGTCACGGGCGTGCTGAACCCCACCGGCGGCACGGTCGTCATGGGCGTCAGCGACATCACGTTCACCCCCGACACGGACCTGTGCGGCACGGACGTCGCGGGCTTCGACTACACGGTCGAGGACGCTGACGGCGGCACCGCCACGGGCCACGTCACGATCTCGCTGGACTGCGTCAACGACGACCCGACCGCGGGCGACGATGACGCCACCGTCATCGAGGACACGGCCACCGACGTGACCCCGAACCTCCTCGACAACGACGGCGACGTCGACGCCGGCGACACGCTCGCCTTCCAGAGCGTCGACAACGCGACCGGCGGCTCCGTCGAGCTGGCGCTCGACGGCACGATCACCTTCACGCCCGCCACCGACGTGTGCGGCCTGGACGAGGGTGGCTTCGACTACACGATCGAGGACAGCGCCGGCGGCACCGCCACGGCGCACGTCACGATCGACATCACCTGCGTCAACGACGCGCCGACCACGACCGACGACACGGCCACCGCTACCGAGGACACCAACCTGGTGATCGCGGCCGGCGACCTCGAGGCCAACGCCTCCGACGTCGACAGCGCGGCCCCGACCTTGAGCGGCGTCTCGAACCCCACGGGCGGCACCGTCGCCCTGCTGGCCGGCGTCGTCACCTTCACGCCCACCGGCGACCTGTGCGGCAACGACGTCGCGGGCTTCGACTACACCGTCGAGGACAGCGATGACGCCGGCGACACGGGCCACGTCACCATCGACGTCACCTGCGTCAACGACGCGCCCACCGCCGGCGATGACACCGCCACGATCCTCGGCAACTCCGGCCCCGCAAACCATGCGGTCCTCGGCAACGACGCCGATGTCGACGGCGACACGCTGAACGTCACCCTCGCCTCGGTCGCTCCGGCCGCGGGCACGGTGAGCATCGTCGGCAACCTGATCCAGCTACACGCCTGCAGCCGGCTTCACGGGTGCGGCGGTCATCTCGTACACGATCAGCGACGGCACGCTGACCGCCTCGGCGACCCTCACGGTCTCCGTCGGTGGCGACTTCACGGCCCCGACCGTCAAGAAGGCGACCGTCGCCTTCGCCACGGGCCGCGTCAACGAGTCCGCCCCGCTGCGGATCACCTGGTCCGCGACGGACGCCGGCTCCGGCGTCGCCTCCTACCAGGTCCAGGTGCGCATCGGCACCGGCTCGTGGACGACCGTCTCCTCCGGCGCACGCACCTCGATCGTCAAGCTCTACCCGTTCAACAAGTCACTCGTCTGGCGCGTCCGGGCGAAGGACGTGTCGGGCAACCTGTCCGGCTGGGTGACCTCGGCGACGCGCCGGATCGTCGCCTACCAGAACAAGAACACGACCAACAAGTACCGCGGCGCGTGGCACAACGTGACCTCGGAGGCCTCGTCGGGCCACGGCTACGCCGTCACGACGACGAAGGGTGACCGCGTCACCCTCACGTTCACCGGTCGCGCCGTCCTGTACGTCGCACCGAAGAACTCGAAGTCCGGCTACGTGAAGGTCTACGTCGACGGCAAGCTGCTCGGCCGCTTCAACGAGAAGCGCGCGTCGCAGATCCTCGGCCAGATCATCGCCCGCAAGGCGTGGACGGTGAACGCGACGCACACCATCCGGGTCGTCAACGACCAGGGCGGGAAGCAGACCAACTTCGACGCCTTCATCGTCCTGAAGTAGCCCGTAGCCGGGCGGCGCCGCCGCCCGAACCTCGACCCTAGACGCAACGCCGCTGGGCCCCGCCCGGCGGCGTTGCCGCGTCCGCGTCCGCGTCCGGCGTCAGCCGTCCGCGGTCCGGTCCACCACGGCCAGGATCTCGTCGCCGTACTTCTCGAGCTTGGCGGGGCCCATCCCCTTCACCCGTCGCAGCGCGGCGAGCGACCGCGGTCGGGCCTCGGCGATGGCCGCGAGCGTCGCGTCGTGGGCGATGACGTAGGGCGGCATCGCCTCGTCCCGGGCGACGCCGGTCCGCCACTCGCGGAGCGCCGCGAACACCGGGTCGTCGTTGTCGGCGGCGCCCGCGCCGGGCGGGCTTCGGCGCCGGGCCCGCGACCCGCGGCCCGGGCAGCTCGCGGATCCGGGTCCCCGGGCGCGGGCCGCGGCCGGAGGTCGAGCAGGAACCGGCTCTGCTGGCGTCGTGTCTCGCGCCCGCGGGTCTCGCGCCGCTCCGCCCACGAGAGCGCGAGGTGCGTGCGCGCCCGGGTGAGGCCCACGTAGAGCAGCCGGCGCTCCTCGGCGAGCGACTCCTCGTCGTCGAGGGCCTGGCGGATCGGCAGGTTCCCCTCCTCGAGGGCCGGGAGGAACACGGCGTCCCACTCGAGCCCCTTCGCCCGGTGGAACGTGAGCAGGTTGACGCCGTCCGCCGCGCCCGCCCGCTCGTGCGCGGCCCGCGCCTCGAGCTCCGCGAGGACCGTGCCCACGTCCGCGTTCGCGTCCGTCCGGACGACGCCCTGGACGATCGCGAGCAGCGTCTCGAGCGACGCCTGCCGCTCGCGCGCCTCGTCGCCCTCGGCCGCCCCGTCCTCCTCGAAGCCCACGGCGTCCGCCCAGCGCTCCTTGATCGCGTTCGTGAGGCGGACGCCCGTCGCGTCGAGTGCCGGCCGGCGCCGCAGGCTCTCGACCGCGGATCGCACCTCCGGCCGGTCGTAGAAGCGCAGGCCGCGGACGACGTACGCGACGCCGGCGCGGGTGAGCGCCTCCTCGATCGGGGCGAGCTGGGCGTTCATCCGCACCAGCACCGCGATCTCCGCCGGTGCGATCCCCTCCCCCAGCCGGGCGCGGATCGCCCCGGTGAGCCAGTCCAGCTCCGCGTCAGCCGACGGATGCTTCGTGATCTCGGGCTCGGGACCGTCGCCGCGCGTCGCCTCGAGGCGCTTCGTCCGGCCCTCCGCGGCGAGGAGCCGGTTCGCGAGCGCCAGGACCTGGGGCGTGGACCGGTAGTTCCGGACGAGCGCGACCTCCTGCGCCCCGGGCCAGCGCTCGGTGAACGTGGTCAGGAACGTGGACGAGGCCCCGGTGAACGTGTAGATCGTCTGGTCCTCGTCGCCGACGACGCACAGGTCGCGCGACTCGCCGAGCCACAGCTCGAGCAGCCGCTGCTGGAGCGGGTTCGTGTCCTGGTACTCGTCCACGCTGAACCAGCGCTTGCGCGAGCGCACGGTCGCGGCCGCGTCCTCGTCGGTCTCGAGCATCGACACGGTCTCCACGAGCAGGTCGTCGAAGTCGATCCGGCCCGCCCGCGCCTTCGCGCGCTCGTAGTTCTCGAACGTGCGCACGAACAGGTCGACCGGGATCGGCGGCTCCCGCCCGGCGGCCCGACCCGCGGCCTCGTACCCGCCCGGCCCGATGCGCCGCGCCTTCGCCCACTCGATCTCGTCCGCGATGTCCTTGGACGGCGTGAACCGGTAGTGGCCGGGCAGCTGGCGCACGAGCCGGATGAGGATCGGCAGCTTCGAGTCGAGCAGGTCCGGGAGCGGCTGCCCGTCGTGGCGCGACGGCCAGAAGTGGCGGAGCATCGAGAGCGCGTGGGCGTGGAACGTGCGCGCGGTGACGCCCGGCAGCCCGAGCGCGCGCAGGCGCGCGACCATCTCGCCCGCCGCCTTCTCCGTGAACGTCACGACGAGGACCTGGTCCGGCGGGACGACCTCCGTGCCGATCGCGTACGCCGTGCGGCGGCTGATGACCCGGGTCTTCCCGGTGCCCGCGCCGGCGAGGATCGCGACCGGCCCGCTCGTCGCGAGCACCGCGGCACGCTGCTCCGGATCCAGGTCGTCGAGGAGGCGCTCGGGCTCGAGTCGGGGCACGTCCCGAGGCTAGCAGCCGCCGCTCACCCGCGAGTCACCCGCTACTCACCCGGCGAGCGCGGCCGCCCGCCCGAGCCACTCGATCGCGTCCGCGTCGTGGTGCCGCCGCTCCACCGGCTCGATGCCGTCGACGAAGCGCTGGTAGACAACCGCCTGGCGCGCGGCGGCGACCGGCGCCAGCAGCCGCGCGGCCTCCTCGGGCGCCGATCCCGGGACCGCCGCTCGCCACGCCGCCAGCCAGTGATCCCGCACCGGCTCGATGGCCGCTTCGGGGATCGCGGCGAGGAACGCGGGCAGGTCGAGCAGCGGCTGGCCGACGCCCGTGTCGCCCCAGTCGAGGAGCGTGAGCTGGAACGGCGTCCCGCGGACGTTCCCCGGGTGGAAGTCCCCGTGCACGAGCGTGTCCGGCAGGCCGCACCCGCGCACGGCCTCGAACCGCTCGGGCAGCCCGGCGACGAGCCGCTCGAGCGTCGCCCGCACCCCGGCGTCCAGCTCCGGGCCCCGCCGCGCGACCACGATCGGCGATGGCGGCGGTCAGGGCCGGGCCCCGCCAGTCCGGCAGCCGCATCGCGAACAGCTCCTCCTCGCGTCCGATCCACTCCGCCTGGAGCTCCACGAGCGTCGACACCATCCGCGAGCAGCACCGGCAGCGGCGCGTCGTACTGGTCCTCGCCCCCGATGTCGGCCATGAGGATCCGCTGCCCGTCGTGGCCCAGGAGTCGCGGGACCGGCCCCGCCTGGAGCCGTCGCAGCATGTCGCCCTCGTGCGCGAAGAACGGCGGGACCACCTTGAGCCACGCCGGCCCGGTACCGGCGAGCGGCAGCCGCCAGATCGACGACAGGTTCCACGAGCGCACCTGGACGGCAGGCCCGACCCGCTCGATCCGCCTCGACCGGAGCACGCCCTCGGCCCACGCGACGTCCGCGGCCGGACCGCCGGGGCTGGCGTACGGGAGTCGCAGCGGCTGCTCGTCGAGCTCGTCGTCCCACGGCTCGAGCGCCTCGGCGGCCGCGGGCGGGAGTCGGTCCGCCACCTCCGCGAGGTACGTCACGAGGCCGCCGTGCGCCCGCGGCAGCTCGCTGTCGAGCATCCGGAGCACGACGACATCGATGCCGTACGCCGTCCCGGACCGCGTCCACGACCGGTTCGATGTCCTGCCACCACGGCGTCTCGACCGCGACCTCGGGCAGCCGGCCGAGCACGACGCCACCCGGCCCGCACAGGACGAGCGCGGCGCGGCGCGGCGGCGTTTCAGACAGCGGGGACGACATCCGCGGAAGCGTACCCTCGACGCATGACCGAGACGTCGCCCGCCATCGAGCTCCGCGAGATCACCACCGAGGCCGACTGGGATGCCGTCATGGGCCTCGACCGGGGCCCGGGGCCGGTCCACCACATCAACCCGATCGACGACATCCGCCTCGAGGCCGCCGAGGAGCCGCGCGCGATGCCGAAGCCGTGGGCCATCCACGACGCATCGACCGGCGATCTCGTCGGCTTCGTGATGATCAGCGACAACATCCCGGAGCCGATCGACGACGACGTCGTCGGGCCGTACTTCCTGTGGAAGCTCCTCATCGACGTCGCCCACCAGCGCCAGGGCTATGGGCATGCGGCGATCGACGCCGTCATCACGTACGTCCGCGGCCGGCCCAACGCGCGGATCCTGTACACGAGCTGCGCGCCGAGCGCATCGCCCGAGGACATCTCCCCGTACCCGTACTACCTCGCCTACGGCTTCACGGACACGGGCCGCGTCATGTGGGGCGAGAACGTCCTCGCCTACGCACTCGACGGAGACACGTAGTCGCCGAGCAGACAGATCGCCAACGGGAGGTCGAGCCGTTGGGCCGTCGTCACCCACCGCCGATCGTTCGTGGCGACCACGCCAGCCTCGCGCTCGATCGCCGTCGCGAGCACGATCGAGTCCGGCAGGCCGAGCCCACTCGATGCACGGATGCTCGCGGCGGATCTCGCTATCGCGTGGGTCACCGGCGAAACCTCGAGCTCCCCGAAGAAGCCGAGGAACCCGTCTGCGACCGCGACAGCGGCCGGACCCAGGCGCATCGGGCCCACGAGGATCTCGGCCACCGTGATCGCGGAGATCACCCCCGCGTTGCGCGACTGGGCGATCCTGCCATCGAACAGCCACGCCGCGGCAGCGCTCGCGGGCTCGCCGCCGTCGAGGTAGGCAATGACGGCGCTCGTGTCGACCGCGACGCGCGAACCGAGCGGGACGATCTGCTCCAGGCGGTCGTAGGCGGCGGCTAGCGCCACCCGTCCCTGACCTCGTCCAGGTACGCCTGCGGGTCTCCGTACGCGCCCTTGAGCGATCCCGCGTAGGACGCACGGACCCGGTGCAGCCGGATCGTGTCGGGATCGGCCGGATCAAACGCGACGACGAACCGGTCCCCTTCGACGATCCCGCCGCCCTGGACGACCGCATCGGGAAGCGTCAGCTGGTTCCTTGCTCTGAGCCGTGCCTCGGCAATCACACTGTTGGTCGCCATGTGCGAATGGTGCGCGAGTGATGCGAATGCGTCAAGACTGCTTGGACGGGCCAAGCGAGCTTGGTATGGCCTCACGACCTCCCGGTGTGCCACCATCTGGGCCATGACGTACCCGCCGATCCGCTACACGGGCGAGGCAGGCGAGCGATCCGCCACCCTGCGTCGCGCGGACGCCGCCCCGGACCTCGTCTATGCCAGCGGGACCACGGTCGACTACCTCGCGACCGGCGACACGACAGGCGGCCTGTTCGGCCTGTACCGCTGGTCGATGCCGGGTGCCGGCGGCCCCGAGCCGCACTTCCACCGCACGCTGACCGAGAGCTTCTACGTCCTCACCGGCGTCATCCAGATCTACGACGGGACCGACTGGCGCGACTGCGAGCCCGGCGACTTCGTCCACGTGCCGATCGGCGCCATCCACGGCTTCCGGAACACCTCGGGCGCGCCCGCGTCGATGCTCATCCACTTCGCGCCCGGCGCGCCTCGCGAGGCCTACTTCGAGGGCAACGCCCACTTCGCGGCCCACGGCCGGCCGCCCGCCGACGAGCTCGCCGCGTTCTACGCCGAGCACGACAACGTGTGGGTGGACGGCTAGGCGCTCGGTTCGCCTCGCGCCGGCCCCGGCGCCACCGTCGTGCGCCATCGGATGAAGCGGCGCGCGATCTGCGCACCTAGTGCCCACATCCAGCGGATCGACCCCGGCGCGCGGCCTTGTGCGCATCGTGGTGGCAGAACCAGCGTGGCTCCATCGGGAGGCGCACGTGGGTGGCACGGCGAGCGAGCCACGAGCGCGAGGCACGACGAACGACCTAGGCGAACACCTCGGACGCCTCGGTGAGGCGCGCGATCTCGTCTGGCGCGAGCACGAGGTCCGCCGCGGCGGCGTTCTCGACGAGCTGCTCGGGCGTCCGCGCGCCGGGGATCGCGACCGTGTTCGGGTGCGAGATGACCCAGGCGAGCGCCACCTGTGCGGGCGACGCGTCGTGGGCGCGGGCGATCTCGCGCACGGCGACCTGGACCGGGAGCAGGCGCTCCGCCGCGGCGCCCCGGAACAGCGGGTTCATCCGCCGGATCGGGTTCACGGAACGCGGCGCCTCCGCATCCGGATCGGACGACGCGCGGGCGAGCACGCCCTGCCCGATCGGCGAGTAGGCGACGACGATCCGGTCCATCGCCAGCGCGTACGGCACGAGGTCGGCCGCGGGCTTCGGGCTCACGAGGCTGAACTGGACCTGGTTCGCGACGACCGGCCGGCGCAGCGCGCGCTCGGCCTCCTGCCACTGGGCGAGCGAGTAGTTCGAGACCGCCATCCGGTCGACGATCCCCTCCTCCACCAGTGGCCGCACGCTCTGCATGACGCGCCGCGGCGACACGAACGGGTTCGGCCAGTGGGCGTACAGGAGGTCGATGTGCTCGACGCCGAGGCGCTTCGCGCTGCCCCGGACCTGGCGGTCGAGGATCGGCTCCGCGGGCGCGATCGGCATGAACTTCGTCGCGACCGTGAGGCTCGCGCGCGTCTCCGGGTCGAGCTCCGCGAGGGCCTCGCCGATGATGTGCTCGGACGTGTGCGGCCCGTACGCCTCGGCGGTGTCGATGAGCGTGATCCCGAGGTCGATCGCCTGGCGGATCAGCGCCGGCGCCACCTCGTGCGCGTACTCGTGCCCGTAGCCCCACTCGCGCGACCCGAACTGCCACGTCCCGAGCCCGATGACCGACAGCCTGAGCCCGGCCGCTTCGACATATCGCATGGCGATGAGTCTATGGCGGATCCACCGGTCCCTCGCTCCTGCGTTGACTCATGCCGATGAGTCGTCTAGCCTCATGCCATGACTAAGCGCCTCCAGGTCCTCCTCGACGACGACGAGCTCGCCACGATCCAACGGGTCGCGAAGTCGCGCCATACCACGACCGCCGAGTGGGTCCGTGGCGCGCTGCGCGCAGCCGTCGAGGTGGAGACGCGGCCCGGCTCGGCCGTGAAGCTTGCAGCACTCCGGCGCGCCGCCGCGCACGAGTACGCGACAGGCGACATCGAGCAGCTGCTCGAGGAGACGGAGCGTGGGCGTGGCACGTACGAGCCACTCCCGTGACGACATTTGTCGACGCGAACGTCCCGATGTACGTCGTCGGCGGAGCCCATCCCAACAAGGATCGCGCTCTTTCTGCCCTCGAGGTCGCGGTCTCGCGTGGCGAGCGCCTCGTCACCGATGCCGAGGTGCTCCAGGAGCTGCTGCACCGGTACCGCGCGATCGGGCGCACGGACTGGATCGAGGGCGCGATGCATGCGCTGCTCAGCGTCGTGGACGAGGTCTTCCCGATCGACGCGGACGACGTTCGCGCCGCGCAGCGAGTCCTTGAGCGCATGCCGGCGCTGGCCGCGCGCGACGCCATCCACGTGGCCACGATGCGCCGCCACGGCGTGGACGACATCCTCACCTTCGACACCGGGCTTCGACGCGGTCGGCGGCCTGCGCCGGCTCCCTGGCTGACCGCGGCGCCCGTCAGCGCGCGGTCGCGCTCACCTCGGCCGAGAAGACGCTCTCCCCGAGCACGTTCACGGCCGTCACCTTGTAGAAGTACGTCGTCCGCTTCGTGACGGCCGTGTCCGTCATGCCGATGGCGTCCGAGCCGTAGCTCACGTACAGCGTCTCGGCGCCGGTCTTCGTGCCGCGGTAGACCTTGAAGCCGGTGACGGCCGATCCGCCGTCCGACGCGGGCGCCACCCAGGTGAGGGCGATCCCCGACTTGGTCGCCGTCGCGGTCAGGCTCCGCACCGCCGTGGGCGCGGTGCCGCGGGCGGCGGTGACCTCGGTCGTCTTCGGGCCCTCGCCCGAGGCGCTGATCGCGGACACGGCGTAGCGGTACGTCGTGCCGTTCGCGACCGACGCGTCGGTGTAGCCGAGGAGATTGCCGATCGTCACGAGCGGCGTCACGGCGCCACCGCCGGTGCCGCGGTAGATCCGGTAGCCCGTGACGGGCGACGACCCGGCGGTCGCCGGCGCCTGCCACGTGAGCCCGACGCCGGCGGCCAGGTTGGGCGACGCGGCGAGCGACCGGGGCACGGACGGCGGCACCGGGGCCGGGGTCGGCGTGGGCGTCGGCTTGAGGGTGGGCGTGGGGCTCGGCGTCGGGGTGGGTGTCGGCGGGGGCAGCGTGTAGCTCGGGTAGGCAGTCGCCGACGGCGATGGCGTCGGCGGCGGCGTCACGAGCCCCGTGTTGCGCAGGACGACGAGGTCGTTGTTGTAGTCCGCGATGACGACGTCCGGCGATCCGTCGCCCGTGATGTCGCCGATCGCGAGGCCATACGGGCTGTAGTGGCTCGCGTACGGGATCGCGGACGTCTCCTCGGCGGCGAGCGTGCCGCCACTCGTGCCGCGATAGACGCCGGCGAGGTTCCAGCCGCCGTGCGCGACGACCACGTCCGCGCGACCGTCGCCGGTCACGTCGCGGACCTCGACCGGTTCGGGGATGTCGGCGCTCGCGTAGGTCACGGCGGCGGCCAGCGTGCCGCCCGCGGTCTGCGCGAACACCGCGAGCCCGGACGACGGCCGATTGCCACCGAACGAGGCGACGACGTCGTTGCGGCCGTCGCCCGTGACGTCACCCACGCCGATGCCGTGGGTGAGCTCGCCGCTCGGGACCGAGTAGGCGGCCGGGGCGGCGAACCCGCCACCGGCGAGCTGGGCGAGCACCTGGAGGTTGGGGACGAGGCCCTGGCCGGACATGACGACGATGTCGTCGCGGCCGTCGCCGCTGACGTCGGCGGCCTCGAGGTCGTCCCAGCCGTCGTGCGGCACGGCGAGCGGCGGGGTCGCGACGAGCGTGCCGCCCTGGTTCGCGAACACCGTCGCCGTGTCGGTCCCCCACCCGATCCCGACCGCGTCGAGCGCGGCGTCGCTGTCGAAGAAGCCGAGCCGGACCCGGAGGCTGTCGATGCTCGAGGTGAGGGTCGGCGCCCCCAGCGTCCCATCGGCGAGCTGCGGGAACACCTGGATGCCGATGTCCCGGACGCCCACGACGACGTCCGTGCGGCCGTCGCCGGTGATGTCACCCAGCGCGAGCGACCCGGGGCGATCCGGGTACGTGCCGGCGGTCGCGTACAGGACGGGCGCGCCGAGCGAGCCGCCCGCGACCTGCGGGATGACCGCGAGCTTGAAGTCGACGGACGCGTCCGAGCTGTACCCGGTGGTGGCCACGATGTCGGCGAGGCCGTCGCCCGTCACGTCGCCGATCGCGACCGCGTCGGGCTCCGACGGGATCGCGACGGTCGTGTACGGATCGAACTGGGACGACGAGGCGGCTGCCGCCGGGACCACGGCCAGGGCCGCGACGATGAGCGCGAGGCCCGCGAGTCCTGCGATCCCCGGCGTGAGGCGGCTGCGAGCCGTGCGACGACCCATTCGGTGCTCTCCCCGTGTTCCCTGCGCCGGCCCCCGTCGGCCGCGCGGTAACTCTACGGGTCGCCAATCGCCTTGTGGAGTCCCGAAATTCGGCCGGCGGTTCCCCGGCGCACCGGGATCAGGCCGTCGCGTGCTCGTGCGAGCCCGGCTTCGCGAGGAAGCACGCGCCCATGAGGTCCGGCCCGAGGTGGGGGCCGGTCGATGCGCCGAGCAGCGCGACCGTGATCGCCGACGGATCGAGCCCGGGTAGCGCCGCGACGAGCGTGTCGCGGAAGGCCTGGACCTCGTCGGCGGTCGAGGTCGGCGTGTGGACGATCGCGAGGCGCTCCACCGGGTGCGCGGCGATGAGCTCGATCACCCGGGCGCGGGCCTTCGCGCGGCTCCGCTGGCGTTCGGCCATCAGGACGTGCCCGTCGCGCACCGTGATGATCGGCTTGACGCTCAGGATGTTCCCCACGACGGACTGCGCGGCCGAGAGCCGCCCGCCCTTGCGCAGGTACGCGAGGCCGTCCACGGCCACGTACAGGTCCACGTCGGGGAGGCGCGCACGGACGCGTTCGGCGATCTCGGCGGCCGGGACGCCGGCCGCGGCGAGCTCGGCCGCCATGAGGGCCGGCAGGCCCGTCGACATCGACGTCGAGCGCGTGTCCACGATGTGGATCTCGCGATCGGGCAGCATCGAGGCCGCGACCGTGGCGCTCCCGACGGTGCCCGAGAGCTCCGCGCCGATGAGGCAGCACACGATCGCGTCGGCGCCGTCGGCGAAGCACTGCTCGAACATCGCCTTGAACGTGCCCGGCGACGGTGCCGCGGTGCGTCGGGATCGGCGCGCCCGGCGCCAGGAGCTTGTCCCAGAACTGCTGCGTCGTGAGGTCGACCCCCACCTGGAACGCCTCGGTCCCGAACGTGACGATGAGCGGCGCCACGCGGATCCCGGCCGCGGCGGCCTGGTCGGGCATGAGGTCCGCGGTGGAGTCGGTGATGACGGCGGTGATCGGCATGGCCGAATTGTGCGCTACCCGTCTCGCAGGAAGTCGAGCGCCGCGGCGGCGTAGAGCGCGACGCCGACTGCCATCGACGGCTCATCGAACACCACGAGGTTCGAGTGGTTCTGCGGCGCCGTCGCCGGATCCTCCGTGGGCGGCCGCGCGCCGAGGAACGCCATCATCCCGGGGACGCGCTCGGTGACGTACGAGAAGTCCTCGGCGCCCATGATCGGGTGCGCCAGGACGTGGACGTGGTCGTCGCCCGCGATGCCGATCGCGAGCCCGCGGACCCACTCGGTGACCTCGGGGTCGCACATCGTGACCGGGTAGCCGTGGATGACCTCGAGGTCCACGTGCGTCCCGTGGGTCGCGCCGACACCCTTGGCGACACGGCGCACGAGGTTGTGCATCGTCTCCCGCGCCTTGGGCGACACCGTCCGGATGGTGCCCTCGATCTCGACGATCTCCGGAATGATGTTGTTCGTCGTGCCGCCGCTGATCCGGCCGATCGTCAGGACCGCGGGGTCGAAGACGTCGATCGTGCGGGTGACCGCCAGCTGGAGCGCGAGGACGAGCTCCGCGGCCGTCGGGATCGGGTCGAGCGAGAGGTGCGGCGACGATGCGTGGCCGCCGCGACCGCGGACGGTCCCCCGGAACTCGTCCGCGGACGCCATCAGGGCGCCGGGCCGCAGGAGGATCTTGCCCGCCGCGTAGCGCGTGCTGATGTGGATCGCGACCGCGCGCTGGACGTCGCCGGCGCCGTGCGGGCCTTCCTCGAGCAGCCCCTCCTCGAGCATGAGCCGTGCCCCGTGCGGGCCTTCCTCGCCCGGCTGGAACATGAGCAGGACGCGGCCGGCGAGCTCGTCGCGGCGCTCGACGAGGAGGCGCGCGGCACCGAGGAGCATCGCGACGTGCGTGTCGTGCCCGCAGGCGTGCATCACGCCCGGGACCTCGGACGCGAAGTCGAGCCCCGTGTCCTCCGTGAGCGGCAGCGCGTCCATGTCGCCGCGGAGGAGGATCGTGGGACCGGGTCGAGCGCCCTCGATCACCGCGACCACGGACGTGCTCGTGCCGCCCAGCTTCGGCTCGAGCCCGAGCGCGCGCAGGCCCTCGACGATCACCGCCTGCGTCTCGGGGAGCTCGAGGCCCAGCTCCGGCCGACGGTGGAGGCGCCGGCGGACCTCGATCACGTCGGGCAGGATCGCCTGCGCGGCGGCGAGGATCGGATGGGTGGCGGTCGCGGGCTCGGTCACCGTCGTTCGTCTCCTGCTGTCCCGGCTGGGCTCCCAAGACTGTCGCACAGGTCGCCCCGCGACCGGGCGGCCCCTGTGGGCGGCCCTGCTTGCAAGCAAACAAGCATGCTGTACGATGCGACGATGAAGGTGACCATCGACCTCGACCCGGATCTCTATCGCTCGCTCAAGGTCGAGTCGGCGCGGGCAGATCGAAGCGTGCGGGACGTCGTGGCGGACGCCATCGCGGCATGGCTCGAGCGGCAGGAGGCGGACGAGGACCGTGCCTCTGCAGCCGAGGCACTCGAGGAGTACCGGCGCGACGGCGGGACTGCGGCAGCCGCCTTCTTCGAACACCTCGCAGCCGAGGCACGTGCGGAGTACGGGTCGGAAGGCTGATGCCTGGCGAGCGCTACCGGGTGGATCTCGCCCCCGCGGCCGGCCGACAGCTCAGAAGGCTTCCCCCGGGCGATGCAGCCCGTCTCCGCGGCCCGATCCTCGCCCTCGCACTCGAGCCGCGACCGCCGGGTGCCATGCGCCTCGTCGCCAGTGACTGGTGGCGCCTCCGAGTCGGCGACCTCCGAGTCGTCTACGCGATCGACGATGAGCACCGGCTCGTGATCGTCCTCCGAGTGGCGCGCAGGAACGAGCGGACCGTACCGGGCGCGCTAGCGGCGGTACACTCGGACCCCACTCGACTTCTTGTCCCTGCAACTCCCGAGGACAGCGATGAGCGACGACACACCCGCCAGCGCGGATGCCGCGGCCGACACGAGTGCGCCCGGCGAGCCGACCCAGGCCGAGATCGACGCCTGGGTGGCCGAGGAGAAGGCCCGCCGACAGGCGTGGCTCAAGGGCCCGACCGCCGAGGAGCGGGCCGCCTACGCGAGGCGCCTCCGGCACCGGAAGCTCGCCGACACGTTCGACGAGGGCGAGCACCTCCTCGACGAGGGTGTCCGCCGTGGCCTGCGGGTCGGGCGCGAGGGCCAGCTCGCGATCGAGGGCGCGATGAGCCTCTTCTACCGGTTCTCGCGGCGAACCTACGCGGAGCTGATCAAGGCCGGGCGCGAGTGGGAAGAGGAGACGGCGATGCCGAGCCGTCGGCGGCGCGTCCCGCTCGATGACGAGGCCGATTGACCGACCCGGCGCGAGGCCGCGGCGGGGCACATAGCCGCCGGCCCGCCCCCAGATGAGCACGCTGTTCAGACATCCGCGCCGGCTCGGCCGTGTGCTGGGCGTGTTCCTGCGCCTGCTCATCTGGCCGGCGATCGGGCTGCCCGGCGCCGACAAGCGACCCGGCCCCGTCCGCCTGCGGACCGCCTTCGAGGAGCTCGGCGGCGCGTGGGTGAAGCTCGGGCAGATGCTCGCGCTCCGCTACGACCTCCTGCCGGCCGCGTACTGCGACGAGCTGTTCGGCCTGCTCAACCAGGTTGCCCCCTTTGGCTATGACGAGGTCCGGGCGATCATCCGCAAGGAGCTCGGCGCCGAGCCAGAGATCGTGTTCGCCACGTTCGAGGCCACCGCGTTCGCCTCGGCGTCGATCGGCCAGGTCCACCGCGCCACGCTGCGCAGCGGGGACCAGGTCGCGGTCAAGGTCCAGCGCCCGCGCATCCGCGAGATCCTCCAGGCCGACATCCAGCTCATGTACGGCGTGACCTGGCTGCTCGACTGGACGCACCTGTTCGGCGCGACGCGGAGCCGCGAGGTCATCGACGAGTTCGCCCGCTGGACCGCCGACGAGGTCGACTACCTCGTCGAGGCCCGCCAGGCCGCACAGCTCCACGACCACGCGAGCGGCGACCGGTTCGAGCGCATCGCCCGCGTCTACCGCGACTACACGACGTCGCGCGTGCTCACCACGGAGCTGATCGTCGGGATCCCGCTGATCGAGGTGATGATCGCGCGACGGGACGGCGACCGGGCCTACCTCGACGAGCTCGCGGCCGCCGGTCACGACCTCGACCGGATCGTGCGCCGCCTCGACTGGAACATGCTCAACCAGGTGTTCGTGTTCGGCTTCTTCCACGCCGACCTCCACCCCGCGAACATCTTCGTGCTCCCGGGCGACGCGATCGGCTACGTGGACTTCGGCATCGTCGGCCAGCTCCCCAACCGGGTCCGGGAGTCGCTCACGAGGTACAGCTGGCTCCTGTTCCGGGGCGAGATCGAGGCCGCGGTCACCGAGCTCATGCGCTGGCTCGCGCCGACGCCGTCGACCGACGTCGCGGCGGCCCGCGGACGGCTCCTGCGCGTGCACCAGACGTTCCTGTATGACGCCTCCGCGGACCGCTCGCGCGTGACCGCCGCGGCGCCGGGCCCGATCGCCGCGAGCCGGGAGAACCCGTACTCGCGGCTCGCCGTCGACATCCTCGAGACCGCGCGCGACCACCAGCTCTCGATGGCGGCCAGCATCGTGGGCTATCTCAAGATGCTGGTGACGCTGGGCGCGATCCGGCACCAGCTGGCGATCGACTACGACCTGCCCGACACGGTCCGCCGGTTCGTGCGCCGGCTCGCCCGCCAGCAGGGCCTCGCGCTCCTCGACCCGCGGCTCATGATGGACCGGCTGTACGCAGGCGGCGGGCAGGTCCAGCGGGGGCTCCACTTCGTGGACTTCCTCGAGGCCCAGGAACCCGCGATCCTCGAGGCCGAGGCGCTGCTGTTCGGCTTCCGGCGCCGGATGCGGTCCGCCCGGAAGGCCCTCGTGCGGATCGGCATGGCGGTGCTGACCGTCGGCGCGGTGCTGTACCTCGTGATGGCCTATCCCGATGACACTCGGCACATGCTGCCGGCCGGGATCCAGTACACGTGGGTGCAGCTCGGCCTGCTCGGGCTGCTGATCCTGCTGATCGTGTGGCTGATCAACTTCGTGCGGGGTCTGGGCCGCCTGGACTGATCGCGCGGTCGCCGCGGTGACAGGAGAGGTGGCACGACGCGTGCCGACGATGGGGCCATGCTCCGGGGTCGGGTCGTTCGCCCGGGTCCGGGGCGACCACTACTTGAGGTATCGGCTACGGGACTCCTGGCGCGCCTGTTCGGCGCCTCGCCTTCGTCGCCTGAGCGGCCGCCTGATCTTGGCGCGGCCGACGACGCGGAGCTCGATCTGGCGGTGTTCGTGTGCTCCACGTGCGGGAGGTCTGACCTCCCCGAGACCGGCGACTGGGACCCGCCGATCTGCCTCGAGTGCGACGCCGCGATCAACTTCGACGCGGAGCAATGAGCAGGGTCTAGCCACCCGAACGCGAGGCGACCTCTGCATGGAGTCGCCGTTCCAATATCCTAGACGCCATGGCATACGGGTGGGCGGGGACCGCCGCCGAATTCCTCGCGCTCGATCCAACGGCAACGGCTCATGTGCTCAGAGAGCAGCACAGAGCCAACTACGGCGACGACGCAAGTAGCGAACAGCGCGACGCCTGGTCGAAGAAACTCCACTGGCTTGCGGCGTCGCTACA
Organism: uncultured Chloroflexia bacterium; assembly: GCA_963768035.1. Classification (GTDB taxonomy): domain Bacteria; phylum Chloroflexota; class Limnocylindria; order Limnocylindrales; family CSP1-4; genus CAIXZV01. The sequence goes on along the minus strand of CAVYGJ010000001.1, from coordinate 73,475 downwards.
CGCATTGCCAAACTCCGCGCATTGGGGCGTGATCCTCGAGTACGAACTGCCATTTGAAGGCGGTCGGCGTCCCGATGTCCTACTGCTAGCCAGGATTCGGTCATCGTTCTCGAATTCAAGCAGCGGACTCGTGTAAACCTTTCGCCGACATAGACCAGGTCGGCTCGTACGCAAGAGACCTGCAGGACTACCACAGCGGTTGCCGCGGCCTCGCCGTTGGACCAGTACTGGTCCTGCCAAATCGCGGAGGCTTGAACGAGGCATTCGAGGGAGTGCCGATCGTCGGGCCGGACTACCTGCCGTCGATCCTCTCGGGTAAGGCGGGAACTGGCGCGCAGCTTGACGTCGCGACCTTCTTGGGTGGGACGTACTCGCCGCTCCCGACCCTCGTCTCTGCGGCGAAGCGGCTTTTCAACCATGAGCCGCTTCCTCTCATCAAGAGAGCCGAAAGCGCCGGGATCCCGGCCCTGTTGAGCTCGCTGCATGACCTTGTGGACGGGGCGAAGGCCCGCGGTGAGAGACACCTGGTTCTGATTACCGGCGTGCCGGGGTCGGGAAAGACACTGGCGGGCTTGCAGTTTGTTCATGAGAGTCGAGCCAACGAGGCGGAGGCCGTGTTCCTCTCGGGTAACGGGCCGCTTGTCACCGTGCTCCAGGATGCGCTTCAAAGCTCAATATTCGTGCGGCCGATGCACAACTTCGACCTCGAATACGGGATCCGAAAGCGCTCCTTGCCGCCGCAGAACGTCTTCGTCTTTGACGAGGCCCAGCGGGCATGGGATGCGGCGAAGGTCCTCGAGCACAAGCACCATGACAGGTCGGAACCGGAGATCCTGCTGGATGTCGCAGGCTCGGTCCCGCGCTGGGGCGTCGCGATTGGACTCGTCGGCGAAGGACAAGAGATCTACGTCGGCGAGGAGGCAGGCGATTGGGCAGTGGGCAAGCGCTCTTGCGACCGCGCGCGAGCACTTCTCGGTGCACATCCCGCCGCGTCTCGCGCCAGTATTCGAGGCGCACACGACGCTCATTGACCCAAAGCTCGACCTGACCGTGTCATTGCGAACCCACCGTGCCCTTCGGGTTCAGGACTGGGTCGCTACCTTCCTACAGGCCGACATCTGAAGCAGCGGCCACACACGCCGCGGAACTACATGAGACCGGCTTCGACTTGTACGTCACAACCGACCTACTTAGGGCGAAGAGTTACGTCCTGCGCCGCTACGAAGATGCGCCGGAGAAGCGATACGGCCTGTTGGCCTCCTCTAAGGCGCGGAACCTCGCTGCGATCGGAATTGACAACGAGTACCAAGCGACCCTCCGGATGAAGATCGGACCATGGTTCAATGCGCCAGCGTCCGATCCACGATCGAGCTGCCAGCTCACACAGCCAGCAACTGAGTTCCAGTGCCAGGGCTTGGAGCTCGATATGCCCGTGGTGTGTTGGGGCGACGATCTCGGCTGGGTCGATGGCGCGTGGCAGAGCTTCCGCCGAACCATGAAGGCACGCGACTCACACCAATTGAGACTGAATAGCTATCGAGTGCTGTTTACTCGTGGGCGCGACGGCCTCTTGATCTACGTGCCCGACAACTTGCGAGATGGGCAGCAGAGTGCGGTGATTGGTGTGCTCCAGGCAGCAGGTGCCAGTCGCCTAGGCTCCTAGTCGTCAGGTCCCTACTCGCGCCAGCGTGAAGACCAGCGCGGCGTACTCGGCCCCGTCCCGTGTGGTCCGTTGTACATCAACACCCAGACATTCGAACGCCCCTTCATACCGCCATCCCTCCCCGTTGCGGATCAGGAGGTGAAGGTTCGGGCTTCGATCGAGGATCGTCTGATTCACGCCGGAAGGACCATGTCGCCAGTGCCACTCCAAGCACCGAAATATAGGTATCGATCCGATCCGTCCCATCGGTCACGATACCCATGCGCATGTGCCGCGGCAGGATCGGAGAACAGCAGAACGTGGTCACCGTCTGCTGGGTAACTCACGCCACTTTGCCAATTACCGCCCCATCCTGCCTTGTGCAGGTCGCGTCGCCCATACGTCGTGCCGGTGATCAATCGATCCGTCGGCTGTGGTCGCACGGACTGTGCGCGTCCACGCTTTCCTGGAGATCGTGCCGCAGCCGGCTTGGCTCCAAGGGCTTGGAGGCCCCACGTGAGTTCGTCTACGGCATCTGCGGTTCGGGATCGCTCTACGGCGCGGCGGAGCACGGTCTTGGCTTCGACTGCCAACCCGAGCTCAGCGGCACGCACCACCACGCGCACCGCGAATCGCCGCATGACGGGATCATCGAGCCACGGCTCGACCGCTCGGATGCCGTCGTCACCGTGTTTGGCGATCGCGTCGCGGTAGTCGATCCTCACCGCGGGCGGAGCTTCCGCCGCGCCCATGAGTGCCCGCTGCAGGTCGAGTTCGTCATCCGCCATCGTAATTGCTCCGGTCCCGCTAGTACCGGTACAGCGACGCCACGAACGGCACCCGGTTGAAGAGCGCCAGGCCGAGCGGGATCGTGATGACCAGCAGGATCAGGATCCACGCGACGAGCATCGTCGCGAACGAGGCCCACGAGCCGATGAAGATGAACCAGATGAAGCGGACCCACCAGGGCGGCTGGTCGATCGAGCCCGCCGGCGAGGTGTGGACCGCGCCGTACGCGTCCGTGAACGCGTAGGCGTAGCTCGTCCGCGGGCGGAGGCTGATGACCGTCGGCAGCCGGTTCACGAGGTAGATGCCGAGCGGCAGCCCGATGATCGTGATCATCGCGAGCCAGGCGATGCCGGCGACGACGCCGCTCAGCCACCAGCCGACGAAGATGAACCAGATGGCCCGGATGAGGATGTTCGGGCCCGTCTTGATCTCCACGACGGTCGGCGGGCTGACCGCGGTCAGCGGCGGCCCCGGGGGCAGTGACTGGCTCAAACGACTCCACCTCGCGCGATCGACAGGACGTCGTCATGAACCCGCGTCACGGGAAGCGACACCTCGTGCGTCACGCGGTGCTCTGCGCTGTCCCCCATCCCCCAACTCCTGCGTTTCGCTGACAGGGCGTCTCTCCCGCAGCCTAACAGGGCGATCGAGGCCGCGGGAACCGCCGGGGCGTCGGCGTCGTCTGCCGTTCGCGATCGGATGGAGGTCCCACTGGTCGCCTCGGGCTCGACCCACCTACGGACGTGCATCCAATGGCCGCTTCCCTCCCCGCTCGATCGTCGCTCCTCCTCGTTGCCGCCGCAGGTGGCCTGCTCGTGGGCCTCGTCGCGGGGCCGGTCCTCGGGGCCGCGACCGCACCACGCCCGCTCTACCAGCCGGCGCCCGCCGCCGACGGCTCCACGCCCGAGCACACGATCGCCGTCGCCGGCAGCGGCAAGGTGACCGTCGTGCCGGACATGGCCACGGTCAGCCTGGGCGTGAACGTCCAGAAGCAGAGCGCGAAGGCCGCGCGCGAGGCCGGCGCCGAGGCGATGACGAAGGTGATCGCCGCGATCAAGGCGCTGGGCATCGACGACAAGGACATCACGACCTCGATGGTCTCGCTCGGCCCCGTGTACGACTACCAGTCCAACGTCCAGAAGATCATCGGCTACCAGCTCCAGAACACGGTCAGCATCACGGTCCGCGACCTCACGAAGGTGTCCGACGTCCTCGACGACAGCGTCGCCGCGGGCGCGACCACGGTCAACGGCGTGAGCTTCGACGTCTCCGACCGGACCGCCGCCGAGGCGAAGGCCCGCGAGGCCGCCATGTTCGATGCGAAGGCGAAGGCCGACACGCTCTCGAAGGCCGCGGGCGTCGCGATCGTCGGCGTCGCGTCGATCAGCGAGACCGTCTCGACCCCGATCTGGTACTCGCCCGAGATGAGCGTGGCGGCCGGCGCCCGCGAGGATGCCTCGACCCCGGTGATGCCCGGCTCGACGGACATCACGATCACGGTCCAGGTGTCCTACCTCATCGGCTGACCCTGGGGTGCGCCGCCGTCCGGCCGCCCAGTCGCGCCAGCGACTCAACGGTTCCGTGATGAGTCGGAATAGCCGCTCGGCGACTCGCCCGTTCCGTGCCGACGACCGGTCGATGGCGGAACATCCGAGTCGCTCGCGGCTCAAGCGTTCCGCGACGGAACCGTAGAGTCGGCCAGCGACTCGCGGCCTCGGCTCCCGTCACGATGTCCGTTGCGACACACTGATCGCTGATCGAGGGGAGGGTCGAGCGATGTGGAGACGGTGCCGTCCTGGGGTCGATGGCAATCGCCATCGGCGCGGCTGCTGGTGGCGTGCCAGCCGGCGACGGGCATCACTCCCGAGGTCCAGACCGGGCGGGCCGACGCGGCCGAGGGCGCGATCATGATCGAGACCGACGACTGGACGTACTCGGTTCCGCTCGACGGAGTCACGTGGGTCGACTCGATCGGCGCGGTCCACACCAGCGGACGCCCGGAGTGTCTTGCGCCCGGCGTCACCCGCCAGGTGAAGTTCGTCGCCCCGGAGGTCAACATCGGCGGCGCGAACTTGCGGCCCGTGGTCTGGGTGTCCTGCCAGTAGCCCATCAGCTTGAGCGGACCTCAGATCAGGATGATCCCCGAAGACGTCGGGACGCGACCCGCGCGCAGGCTCGCGGCGATCGCGGCGCCGTCGAGCGGGAACTGTTCCCGGAGCGACTTCGCGGTGGTCGACGAAGCACGTCGCGGTTGTGGGCGGTCTTGTTCAGGACGAGGATCACGGGCCCGGCGTTCGGGTCGTCGCGGGACTTGAGCGCGATCCTGACGCGCGAGAGCCTGGCATGTCGTCGATCCGGCTGACACCCTCGACAGACGCGCCGCGTTGTCCCGTCCGCGATCCGTGCGTCCCACGCACGTCGGTCACCCGGGATCGGCAGGGGCACCTCGCGGCGCATTCGGATCGGCGGCGCGATGAGCGCCTCGAACCGGGTGAGCAGCGCCAGCTGCGCGCGATCTCGCACTTGGACGTCGCCCTTGTAGCGCTGGAACGCGGGCACGAGCCCGACGGCGCGGATCGCCCGGCACAGCTGGTCGATGCGTGGCCGAGCGTGACGCGGCCGCGCTCGAGGCGTCGAGTACTGCGACTGCGAGATGCCGGCTCGTCGACGCCGCCTCTCGCCTGGCTGACCCCGAGCAGGCGTCGGGCGATGCGGATCTCCTTCGCCGTCTCCGCCGAGGAAGCGGCGCGCGTCCTCCGCTCCCTGGTCGCCGGGTCGCGTCCTCGTGCTCATGCTGCGAGTGTCGTCGGCGGCACTTATCCGCGACTGTGCCGGCGACTGCACACCGGCGAGTCGCCCGCCGACTCTACGGTTCCGCGACGAGACGAAATACCCGCCCGGCGACTCGTCCGTTCCGTCGCAGGCGGTTCGACGGGGAACACCCGAGTCCGCCCGCGGCTCGGACGTTCCGTGACGGAACCGTTGAGTCGGCCAGCGAATCTGGGCGGGCGGGGCGGACGGGACGCGCCGAGGCGGCGCGATCAGCGGGCGCTCGAGGCCTCGTGGTGGCGCACGACCTGGTGGGGATCGACGCCGCCGTGGTCGCACGGGTTCACGTGAATGACGACCGTGTCCAGCTTCGAGACCTGGTGCAGGAGCCGGTGCCGGACCTCCTCGCTGATCGCGTGGCCGCCCATCACGGTCAGGTCCTGGTCGACGGTGATCGACAGGTTCGTCTCCAGGGCGTGACCCACCCATCGCAGCCGGATCCGCTCGACGTCCACGACGCCCGGCGTCCCGCGCGCGATCCGCTCCACCTCGTCGACCATCTCGGGCTCGACGGCGTCCATGAGCCGGCCGACCATCTGGGCCGTCGCGGACCGGAGCAGCACGAGGATCACGGCGGAGATCAGCAGCCCGACGACGGGATCCGCCAAGGGGAAGCCCATCGCGACCCCGATCGCCCCGGCGACGACCGCCAGTGACGTCAGCCCGTCGGTCCGCGCGTGGTACCCGTCGGCCACGAGCGCCGCGCTGCCGATCGACTTCCCGACCCGGATCCGGTAGAGCGCCACCGCCTCGTTCCCGAGGAACCCGATGATCCCCGCCAGGATGACGATCGGGATGTTCGTGATCGGCTCCGGGTGGATCAGCCTGCGTGATCGACTCCCACCCCGCGTACAGCGCGCTGAACAGGATCATCGCGAGCACGAACAGCCCGGCGAGGTCCTCGGCCCGCCGGTAGCCGAACGTGTACTGCCGCGTCGCCGCCCGCCCGCCGATGGCGAACGCGATCCACAGCGGGACGGCGGTCAACGCATCCGAGAAGTTGTGGACCGTGTCCGCGAGCAGCGCGACGGACCCCGAGACGGCCACGATCGCCAGCTGGAGCAGCGCCGTGACGCCGAGCACGACGAGCGAGACCTGCACCGCGCGGATCCCGCGGCGATCCCCCGCCAGCGCGTCGTCGATCGAGTCGCCGGGGTCGTGGCTGTGCCCGACGACCGCCGCGAGCATCCCGGCGACCCGCCCCGTCGGGTGCGCGTGCCCGTGCCCGGCCTCGCCCGCGCCATGCCCGCCTTCGACGTCGTGGTCGTGGGGGGCGTGGACGTGGTCCGCGTCCGGGCCGTGGTCGTGCGGATGATCCGGCCCGTGCGGCGCGCTGGTCTCGTGCTGGTGGGCGCGAGGGCGATCGGTCACCGTCGAAGGGTAACGGTTTGACAGGGGCGCCGGCCTCGAACGCTAGACCTTGCGGTCGGCCTCGCCGGTCGCGTCGAAGGCCGTGTGCATCATGCCCAGGGACGGGTCGGGGCCCTTGAAGCCCACGAGGTACTCGAGCCGGATCGGCGCGAACGCCTCGTAGAACACGACGTCCTCGTCGCCCAGCTGGCGGAAGGCGTGGATCCAGTTCGAGGGGATGACGAGCAGCGAGCCCGGCCCGACCTCGGACTCCTCGCCCGCGACCTTCGCCCACAGCCGGCCGGACACGATGAGCATGATCTGCTCGGCCTCGTGGCTGTGCTCGGGGATCACGACGCCGTCGCGATAGACGATGCGGGTCATCATGACCTTCTCGCCCGAGACGGTCTGGCGGTAGACGCCCTTGACGTACTCGACCGTGGGGAACTCGTCCCACGAGGTGATCTGGCTCACGCGACTCCCTCCTTCGTGCCGGCGGCGGCCAGCGCGTCGAGCCCGCGGAGGATGTCCTCGGGGCGGACGGGCAGGTGGTCGACGCGCACGCCGGTCGCGTCGTAGATGGCGTTGACGATCGCGGGGATCGGCGAGTTGGCGGTCATCTCCCCCACTCCCTTGGCGCCGTACGGGCCGTTCGCGGACGGCACCTCGAGCACGACCGACTCGATCTCGGGGGTGTCGGCCGGGCCGGGCATCAGGTACTCCCCGAAGTCGTGGGGGCGGTGGTCGCGGACCGGGTAGTACGGCTCGGTCGTCTCGAACAGGGCGTGCGAGACGGCCATCCAGGCGCCGCCGAGGATCTGGCCCTGCACGAGCGCCGGGTTCATCTGCCGGCCGACCTCGTACGCGCTCCGGATCGAGATCACCGTCACGACGCCGGTCTCGGTGTCGACCTCGACCTCCGCGACCGTGCACGCGTACGCCTGGGTCGAGTCGGGGTCCATCGCGCCCGTGTCCGGGTCGACCCCGCTCTTGGGCTTCATCCACATCCCGCGGCCGGCGATCGTGCGTCCGTACTGGAACTGGGCCCGCGACGCGAGGTCCGCGATGCCCAGCGACTTGTCGGGCGAGCCGACGACGCGCACGCTGCCCGCGCCGTCGAGCTCGAGGTCCCGCACGGACACCTCCAGCTCCTCGGACGCGAGCTGGAGGACCGCCTCGAGCGCCTCGGCCGCCGCGACCTTGACCGCGTTGCCCACCCGGTGGGTGCCGCGGCTCGCGAACGTGCCCATGTCGTGCGGTCCGGTGTCGGTGTCGGCCGTCTGGACGACGATCTCCTCGTACGGCACGCCGAGCGTCTCCGCGGCGATCTGGGCCACGACGGTCTTGAGCCCCTGGCCGAGGTCGGTGGCGGCGAGCACGACGTTGAACGAGCCGCTCGTCGTCGCGTGGACGAGCGCCTGCGAGGGGTCGCCGCCGAGGTTCATCCCGGTCGGGTAGTTGACCGCGGCCATGCCGGTGCCGCGCAGCTTCGCCATCGTCAGCGTCCCTTCTCGGCCGTCGCGCGTGGCGCGGACGTCATCGCCCGCAGGTCCGCGGGGAGCTCATGGCCCACCAGCTCGGCGGCCGCCTGCATCGTCTCGATCAGCGTCGCGTCGGCGACGATCTTGCGGTGCGGCTTCGTGTCGCCGTTGCGGTGCGCGTTCAGGAACCGGACGGTCCACGGGTCGAGCCCGACGAGCTCGGCGATCCGGTCCATCTGGACCTCGTGCGCGAACGTGACCCAGGTGACCCCGAACCCGCGCATCGCGGACGTCGGCGTGCGGTTCGTGTACACGCAGTACGCGTCGATCCAGACGTTCGGGATGCGGTACGGGCCGGCCGCGTTGGCGGCGAGCTTCGTGATCGCGTACGGCGTCTGGCGGCTGTACGCGCCGCAGTCGACGAGGGCCGTGACCTTGCGGGCGACGATCGTCCCGTCGGCCATGATCCCGTCCTTGATCGTGATGATCTCGGCGCTGCGGGTGGAGCTGACCTGCATCTCCTCGGTCCGCGAGTAGACGTAGCGCACGGGGCGTCCGGTCTTCATCGCGCCCAGCGTCGCGAGCGGCTCGACGATGACGTCCACCTTGCCGCCGAACCCGCCGCCGACCATCCCGCCGACGAACCGCAGCCGGTTCGCCTGGAGCTCGAGGATGATCGAGGTGTTGTCGAGGCTGAAGTAGATCGCCTGGGTGTTGGTGTAGACGGTGAACCGGCCGTTGGCCTCGGGCACGGCGATGCAGCCGGTGGTCTCGATGGGCGCGTGCTCGATCGGGCTCGTGCGGTAGGCGTGCTCGATGACGTGATCGGCCTGGGCGAACCCGGCCTCGACGTCGCCGAGGCGCACCTTGCGCTTCGTGTCGCCCTCGTAGATGAAGGTGTTGTTGCCCCAGTGGGTGACGACCGGCGCGCCGGGCGCGAGCGCCTCCTCCATGTCGAACACCGCGGGCAGCTCCTCGAGGTCGAGGCGCACGGCCGCGACCGCATCGAGGGCGGCCTGCTCGGTCTCGGCGAGGATGGCGACGATCGGCTCGCCCATGTAGCGGACGCGGTCGACGGCGAGGACGAACTCCTCCTCGGGCTCGACGCCGATGAGGCCCAGGATCGTGTAGACGTTGTGCGGGACGTCCTCGTGGGTGAGCGCCCGCACGAAGCCCGGCACGCGCTCGGCCGCGGACAGGTCGACGCCCCGGATCCGCGCGTGGTGGAGCGGGCTGCGGACCATCTTGAGGTGGAGCATCCGCGGGAACGTGAGGTCCGCCGAGTACTCGGCGCGGCCGGTCACGAAGCCCACGCCGTCCGAGCGCTGGACGGACTTGCCGACGACGTGCAGGTCGTTCGTCATCGGACGGCCTCCGCCACCGGGGCGGCCGCCGCCTCGATCGCGTCGATGATCGGGGTGTAGCCCGTGCAGCGGCAGATGTTGCCCGAGAGCGCCTCGCCGATCTCGTCGCGGGTGGGCGACGGGTTGTGCTCGAGGAGCGCCGACGCCAGCAGCTCCATCCCGGGGGTGCAGTAGCCGCACTGGAAGCCGTTGTGGTCGAGGAACGCCTGCTCGACGGGGTGGAGGCCCTCCGCGGGGGTGAGGCCCTCGAGGGTCGTGACCCGGCGGCCCGCGACGTCCTCCACCGGGAGGAGGCACGAGAGCATCGGCTCGCCGTCGACGAGGACCGTGCACGAGCCGCAGCCGCCCTGCCGGCAGCCGTCCTTCACGGACGTGTGGCCGAGCTGGTTCCGGAGCACGCCCTGGAGCGTGGCGAGCGGGCTTGCGAGGACCTCGACCTCTCGTCCCGAGACCTCGAAGCGCACGATCGTGGCGCCCATCTACGCGTTCCTCCCTGCCTGCGCGGCCAGCCCGCTGAGCGCCCGCTCCACGACGACGCCGACCATCCGCCGGCGGTACCAGTCGGTCGCGATGGCGTCGGTGAACGGCACGACGTCGTCGACGGCCAACGACGCGGCCCTGGTGATCGATTCCTTCGTCAGCGGCGCGCCCACGAGCGCGGCCTCGACCGACGGAGCGCGGAGCGGGTGCGGCCCGACCGCGCCGATGGCGACCCGGGCACGAGTGACGACCCCATCGGCCTCCTCGAGATGCGCCGCGACCATCGCGACGGCCGGGGTGTTGGCCTCCCGGCGGCCGAGCTTGAGGAAGGTGTCGCTGCCCGGCGGTCAGGTTGACGGTGATCGCGGTGACGAGCTCGTCCGCTCGGATGTCCGTGGCCATGAAGCCCGTCCAGAACGCCTGGAGCGGGATCGAACGGGTGCCGTGCGCGCCGGTGACCTCGACCGTCGCGTCGAGCGCCAGGAGGGCCGTCCCCACGTCGCCGCCCGGCGACGGCGTGAACAGGTTGCCGCCGACCGTGGCCATGTTGCGGATCGCCCAGCTGCCGGTCCTGCGCGCGGCCGTGGCGAGCAGCGGCGCGTGCGCCTGGTCGGCCAGGGTGGTGAGCGTCGTCATCGCGCCGATGCGGAGGGTGTCGCCCGTGCGCTCGATGCCGTCGATGCCCGCCCGCCGGAGGCCCATCACGAGACGTGGCAGCGAGGTGCCGTCGTTGATCCCTTGCATCGCGATCGTCCCGCCGGCGATCACCAGCAGGTCCGGCCCGTGCTCGCCGAGCAGCGCCAGCGCCTCGGGGACCGAGGTCGGCTGGAAGTAGGTCGAGACCGTCACTCGGGACCCTCCGGTGTCTTCTTCGGTTTCGCGGCCGGGCTCGTCGTCGCGAGGGCGAGGGCGGCCTCGACGTGGTCGAGGTGTGCCTGCATGGCGAGCGCCGCGGCGTCGGCGTCGTGCGCTCGGAGCGCGTCCACGATGGCGACGATGTCGGCGAGGGCATGCTCGCGGGTCGCCCGGGTGGCCCCCGTCCGCTCGCGGCTCACCTTGGCCAGCGTGTTGATGATCCGCATGAACTGCGCGAGCAGGAAGTTGCCGGCCGCGGCAGCCACGGTGTCGTGGACCGCGATGTCGAGGCTCGCGAACCCGTCCGCGTCGCCGAGCGCCCTGCGCAGGTCCGCGACGAGGCCGTCGAGCGTCGCGAGCTCGTCGTCGGTGATCCGCTTCGCGGCGAGACGGACGTTGCCGACCTCCACGATCCGCCGGGTCTCGATGACCTGGCCGAGCGCGACCGCGTCCTTCGAGAACACGAAGTCGAGGTGCGAGACGAGCGCCTGCGGCTCGAGCGAGGTGATGTAGGTGCCCGCGCCCTGGCGGATGTCGACGACGTTCATGATCGCGAGCGCTCGGAGCGCCTCGCGCAGGACCGGGCGGCTGACGTGCATCGCGGCCGCGAGGTCGCGCTCCGCGGGGAGCTTGTCCCCCGGGTGCAGCTGCTCCTCGCGGATGAGGTCGAGCACGCGGGCCGCGATCTCCTCGGGCAGCGTGCTCCGGTTGACCACGGCGAACTGGGGCCACGGCGTCGCGCCCGTCGCGCCCGTCGTCAGAGCCTCCCGTGCGTCGCCGACCACCACTCGCGTCTGGCCTCCTGCGCGGCCACCTGGGCCGTTGACGAGATGCTAGGTCCGGACGTATAAAGTCGTCAACTGGTCAGACCAATTGATCGCCCCGGAGGCCTCCCCACGATGATCGAGCGGCACATCACCTTCGACGTCCTCCCGGACCAGACCGGTGCCTTCGAGCGCTTCTTCACCGAGCAGTACCGCCCGCCCGTGCTGGAGATGCCCGGGCTCATCGAGTGCTCGCTCCTGCGCGAGGCGGACAGCCCCACCCGCTACCAGATGGTCTTCCGCTGGGAGGAGCCCGACAACGCGGTCGCGTGGCGCGTGAGCGAGGTCCACCAGGGGCTCCAGCCCGGGCTCAACGCCCTCCACGCCGGCATGGTCATCGTCGCGTACGCCAAGGTCGCCTGAGCGGCCGCACGCACCAGCATCGAGGAGGCTCCGACGATGGCGGACGAGCGGTTCCTGGTCACCGGCGGGACCGGCTGCATCGGCTCGTGGGTGGTGCGAGCGCTCGTGCGCGAGGGCGTCCCCGTCACCGTGCTCGCCTCGAGCGGCCGGATCGACCGCCTCGAGCTCATCCTCTCCCCCGCCGAGCTGGCCGCCGTCCAGACCGTCAAGGGCGATGTCACGGACGTCGACGCGCTCGAGACCATCGCCCGGGGCGCGCGGGTCACGTCGGTGATCCACCTCGCGGCGCTCCAGCTCCCGCTGTGCGCGGCGGACCCGATCAACGGCGCCCGGGTCAACGTCCAGGGGACCGCCGCGATGTTCGAGCTCGTGCGACGGCTGGAGCTCGGGCGGCTCGTGTACGCGAGCAGCGCCGCGGTCTACGGGCCGGCTTCGACCTATGCCACCGACGTCGTCGGCCCGGACGCGCCGCTCGCGCCGACGTCCCACTACGGCGTGTTCAAGATGGCCAACGAGCAGGCGGCGCGGGTCTACGCCGACGCCTGGGGCATCGCGAGCATCGGCCTGCGGCCGCACTCCGCGTACGGCCCGGGGCGTGACCGGGGCGTGACCTCCAAGCCCACGCTCGCGATGATCGCCGCGGCCGGCGGGCGCCCGTACCACGTGGACTTCGGCGGCAGCTACCAGTTCCAGTTCGTCGAGGACGTCGCGGCGGGGTTCGTCGCGGCGGCCCGGTCCGATCGGCCGGGCGCCGAGGTGTTCAGCGTCGGCGGCCCGCGGATCGCGGTGGACGAGATCGTGCGGCTCATCGAGGAGCTCGTGCCGGCGTCGCGCGGGCGGATCACCCACGGTGATCGGATCCTCCCGTTCCCGGCCGCGTTCGACGGCGCGCCCATCGAGGCGGCGCTCGGACCGCAGCCGTTCACCCCGGTCGCGGAAGGCGTGCGCCGGACGATCGAGGCGTACCGCGCGGCGTTCGACGACGGTCGCCTGGGGACGGAGTTCCTCGACCGCGTCCTCGCCTGAGGCGCCTTCTGGTCCCGTTCGCTCTGGTCAGGCGGGTTTCTTGTCCGGGTTCGGCAGGACGATGTCGCGGACGTCACCAATCAGTGAGTGATAGCCCTCGATGAACGAGCGGAGCGTCCTCGCGGTCGGGCCGAACGTGTCGAACTCCTGGGGCGCGAGGCCGTCGGGCTCGTACGCGCGCCGGAAGTCCGGGACCCGCGCGAGGAGGTCGTCCAGGTACGCCTGCTCGACCGGGATGTCGATGCGTGACGTGGGTTCGATGCCGCTCGCGTTGAACCGCGCCTGCCACGCGTGCGGGATCGTCATCACGACGTCGCCGCCGACGAGCTCCGTCCAGTGCAGCCGGTGGCGGTACGCGGCGGCGAGCAGCCGCGTCCGGTAGCCGCGCTCCTGGTACAGGCCGTAGGCGCGCTTGAACATCGCGATGCCTGCCCAGCTCGCGGCGCCGGGGTCGAGGGCGATGTCATCGCGCTCCACGAGGACCTTCACCCAGTCGTCGAGCCGTCCGACCATCAGCGAGCAGACCGGGCTGAACCGGCTCGCGTCGCCGCCCGCGGCCTCGAACCGGCGGATCCCCCGGTCAACGGCCTCCCCGACCGCGAGCGCCTGGCTCACCGTGAACGCGACCGTCGCGTTGATCACGACACCCTGGGCGGTCGCCTCCTCGATCGCCACGAGGCCGGCCGCGGTCGTCGGGAACTTGACCTGGACGTTCGGGGCGAGCGTCGCGAAGTGGACCGCCTGCGCCACCATCCGCTCCGGATCGCGGTAGTTGGCCGGGTTCGTCTGGAGCGAGAGGCGGCCCTTGCGCCCGTCGTGCGCCTCGAAGACCGGAGCGAGGATGCCCGCGCCGCGCACGCCCATCTCCTCGATCAGGGCCCACGTGAGCTCGATCTCGGACCACGTGGGGTGCTCGTCGGCGAGCTCGCGGACGCGCGGCGCCCAGTGATCCCGCTCCTTCTTCATCACCTCGCCGACGATGACCGGGTTCGAGGTCGCGCCCGTGGCGCCCCGCTCGACCGCGTACTCGAGCTCCGCAGTGGCGCACGAGTCGTTCCAGTAGTCGGTCGGCGTGGTCTCGACCATCCGGAGCAGCGGGCTGTCCACGGCGGTCATGCGCATCGCGGGATCTCCTGGTCGTCGGTCACCTGCCAAACAATCGATTACCGATGATACCGCGCGGCTCTCGGTCGCAGATCAAGCGACGGCCCGCCGTCCGAGGTGGACGGCGGGCCGTGTCGTTCCGGGTTCCTACTGGCGCTTCTGGGCCCGGCCGTCGCTCGAGCGTGACCGGAGGCTGACGCTCGACGCGTAGTGGACCTGCTTGCGCATCATCTCGGGCATGGCTGCCGCGTACTGCGGCCGTTCGATGCGAAGCTCCTCGGCGAGCTGCCGCAGCTCCGGATCGCTGCCGGCATACGCGGTGATGCGGTGGCGCACGCCCTCGATCGCCCGCTCCGCCTCGTCGTAGCGGCCCTCGCGGTTGAGCTTCACGGCGGCCTGCTTCGCCCGCTCGGCGAACAGCCTGGCCACGACGCGGTCCACGTCCCGATCGCGCGGCTGCGCGTCGTTCTCCGTGGTGTCGCCGTAGCGCCAGCCGATGATCACCGGCTCGAGTGCGGGCACGGCCGCGGCGAACGCGCCGTCACGGTCGCTGATCCGGACGTCGACGCCGACCTCGCGGCCGACCTCCCCGTAGTCGAACGTGACCCGCAGGACGATCGAGACCGCCTGGCCCGAGACCATGTCGCCCAGGAAGATCCTCGCCGACCCGCCGCGCTGCTCCACGCGGAACGGGGTGAGCGGCTCGACCCGGATCGACTCCGGGACGCGCAGCTCCAGCACGACCTCCCGGGCGACGACCTCGAGGGTCTCCCCCACCTCGCTCGTGATGTGGTCGCGCATCTGCGCCACGTCGCCGATGAAGTAGAAGTGCCCGCCGCCAGCGTCGGCCATCCCCTGCAGGAGCGACTCGTCGAAGTCGGTCCCGACGCCGAAGGTGCTCGTGGCGATCCCCCGGTCGCGCAGCTCGCCGGCGAGCCGCTGGAGCTCGTCGTGGTCCGTGATGCCCACGTTGGCGAGGCCGTCCGTGAGCAGGAGGACCCGGTTGACGCCGTCGGCCTGGAGGCCCGCGGCCACCTGCTCGCAGCCGGTGAGCCACCCGCCGTGGAGGTTCGTGGAGTTGCGTGCCTCGACGCGACGGAGGCGGTCGGCGGCACGGGCTCGCTCGGCGGGCGAGGCGGTGACGGTGCCGATCGCGACGTCGATCTCGTCGTCGTAGGTCACGACGCTGAAGCGGTCCTCGGCCTCCAGGCGATGGATCGCCTCGACGACCGCCTGCTTGGCGAGCCCGAGCTTGTTCTGGCCGCCCATCGACCCCGAGCGGTCGAGGACGAAGCCGAGGTTGACCGGCGGCCGGCGCCGGTTCGGGTCCGGGGCGACGGTGGGTGCGACGACGTCGACGAGCAGGAAGCGCTCGCTGCGGCCGTTGGCGCGGATGAGGTGACGGTCCGGCCGGACCCGCAGGGCGGGGTCGACGAGGCGGTCAGGGTTCGGTGTCGCGTGGTCATGCTGGGCCTCCTGTGGCGGGTTTCGAGGCCGGATGGGGCGGTCTCTGGCTGGTGTGGGTTGGACTCAGGGTCGTTGTGCGCCGGTCGACCGGCGCGGTTCAGGACTCGTCGGCGAGCAGCTCCCTCGCGATGCGGATCAGCTGCTCCAGCCGCTTGTTGAGCTGGCGATCGAGCGGGCGTCGCACGTGGAGCTCGACGTCCGGGACGAGCACGTGACGCTCCCAGGTGGAGCGGTCGCCGACGGAGGAACGCGGCTCCGCGGCCGGGCTCGAGGCGACGCGACCGGCGACGAGAGCGGCACCGGCGGGATGGGGATCGCGATCGACGGCGCGGGCGACGGCGCCGACGCGGGCGGCGCGGGCATCGACGGCGCCGGGAACGCATCCGGGGTCAGCGGCTCGTACCGCATCTCCGCGCTGCTGTAGAGGGCCATCGACTCGGCGACGCGGGGCTGGACGCCCGTCTGGACCATCAGGTCGCGCACGAACGCGAGGGTCTCGGCGGGCGCCGGCGGCGCGCCTTGCTCGCCCTGGGCATCGAGCAGCAGGCGCACGTCCTCATCGCCCAGGCGCTCGATCCGGCCGCGGATCTCGGAGAGCGGCAGGTGCTCGCGCTGCATCCGCTTGATGAGGCGAAGGCGCGCCAGGTGTCCCTCGCCATATCGCGTCGCGGGCCCTGCCGCCTCCGGGGAGGGCAGCAGTCCCTGCGCGACGTAGTAGCGGATCGTCCGCGGCGTGACGTCGGCGAGGCGTGCGAGGTCGTTCAGGCTGTACGGGTCGTCCGGCATACGCAGATCATGACAGTACAACGTGCCGCTGTCAAGACCTCAGCGTCGGCGCGCTGTGGAGGAGCCTGCTGTGCGCGAGCCGTCGATGTGCACCCACACGATCGCCGATCGCCCGGCCATGGAGCGCGTCCCGGACGAGCGCCTGGATGGCCTCGGCGGTACGAGGCCGGATACGCCGACGCGAACGTCTGCCGCGGATCCGCACGAGTGTCGCGCATTGGCGGCCGTGTCACGGAGCAGCAGGAGCCGGCTTCGCTCCGGATCGCGGCCGATCGCTCCACGGCCAGCCGTCGGCCGACGGGAGCGCGTCCGCCTTCTGGCGCGCCCAGCGGATCTGCGCATCGACCGCCGAGCAGCGCGCTGTGGGCCTCGCCGGACGATCACAGCCGGGCGTCGCGCGTCGTCCAGCACGACGTCGATGACCCCGTGCACCGGTCGATAGACCGGCACCTCGAGGCGTGCGCTCCCAGCGCGGATGGGCATCCCGAGGAGAGCCTCGATCATCCGCACCTGGTGGTGGTCCCGGACCCGCGGCCCGCTCGACGGAAAGCAGCGGACCGACGCGTCGTGGCCGACGCTGCAGCCACGGCGACGAGTGCGTCCTGCTGAGTCGCCGGAGTGCCAGGCTCGCCCGCGAAGGTGGCCGGGATCGACGCGATCGCCTGCGCCGAGCTCCCGGATCGACAGGCCCGCCTCGAGGCGAACGCGCTTGCAGCTCCTCGCCGATCGATCTGCGCGACTCGCGCGCGCTCGCGGATCGAGCGATTCGAGGATCGTCTCGCCCATTCGAGTTGCCTCCGGACGGTCGTGGCGGTCCTTCGACAGTGCGGCCACCGGCGGTCGTGTGGTGTGTCACAGACCATCAGATCGCCCGCTTACCGGCGGCTTATCGGCGACATCGCGGTCCCTGAGTCACCAAATCTGGACTCAGCTCGCCAGTGGGTGCGGACCGTCAGGCCCATAGCGACCGCGGGATCGGCCCAACTGACGGCGCCGGCCGGGCGAAGTCATGGTGTGTGAGACCGCGGCGGGTCGGGCCGGGCCGAGGGGCCGGGCAACGCGCGAACGAACCTGGTCCTAGCGGTGGCTGGTCCCATTGCGGCCTACCCGGGGGTGGTGCGTTCTGGCACCCTCCACACATGCGACCGACCCTGCGCCGCCCCTCCCGGTTCCCCCTCCTTGCCACCAGCCTCGCGCTGGCCGCCGCCGTCGCGGCGCCGCTCGCCGCGCCTCCTGCCGTCGCGGCCGCCGAGCCGAACTTCCCGTCGAGCATGAGCGGCTACCACAACTTCCCCGAGATGGTCACCGAGATCAAGGCCGCCGCGACGAAGTACCCGGACATCGTCCAGGTGTTCTCGATCGGCAAGAGCTACGGCGGCCGGGACATCTGGGCGGCCAAGGTCAGCGACCACGTCGCCACGGACGAGCGCGAACCCGAGGTCCTCATCGACGCACTCCACCATGCGCGCGAGCACCTCACCACCGAGCAGGCGCTCGCGATCCTGCGCTGGCTGACGACGGGCTACGGCTCGGACTCGACGGTCACGAACCTCGTCAACGCCCGCGAGGTGTTCATCATCTTCGCGCTCAACCCCGACGGCATGCGCTACGACCTCACCGGCAGCCCGTTCCGGGCCTGGCGCAAGAACCGCCAGCCGAACGCCGGGACGACCGCCATCGGCACCGACCTCAACCGCAACTACGGCTATCGATGGGGCTGCTGCGGCGGTTCGTCGGGCAGCAAGTCGGCGTCCACCTACCGCGGCGCAGGGCCGTTCTCGGCGCCCGAGACCCAGGTCTTCCGCGACTTCGTGAAGAGCCGCGTCATCGATGGCGTCCAGCAGATCCGGGCGCACATCACGCTCCATACGAACGGCGAGCTGATCCTGTGGCCGTACGGCTACACGAAGACCAACGTCCCGCCGGACATGACGACCCTCGACCACGACACGTTCGTCGCCCTCGGTCGGGCACAGGCCGCGAAGAACGGCTACACGGCCGAGCAGTCGTCGGACCTCTACATCACCGACGGCGACCAGATCGACTGGCTGTACGCGACCTACCGGATCTTCAGCTTCACCTACGAGCTGTACCCGTCCGAGCAGTCGACCGTCTGGAAGGACCACTACCCGGACGACTCCAAGATCCCGACCCAGACCGCGCGCAACAAGGGCGCGATCCTGCACCTCATCGGCAGGGCCGGCTGCCCGTACGCCGCGCTCGGCGCCACGATCGTGCGCAACGACTGCGGTCCCCTGTTCGACGACCTCGAGATCAACCGGGGCTGGAAGCGGAACGCCGCGGGCACGGACACCGCGACGAGCGGCTTGTGGGCGATCTCGAATCCGGCGGCCACCTCGTCCAGCGGGCCCAAGCAGCTGGGCACGACGACGTCCGGCTCGAAGGCGCTCGTGACGGGGGCGCTCGCCGGGTCGGGCGCCAGCGCGAACGATGTCGACGGCGGGACGACGACCATCCGCAGCCGGCCGATCGTGCTGCCCGCGAGCGACACGGCCTTCGGCGCGCTCACGTTCCGCTACTACCTCGCCCACGGGGCGAACTCGTCCGCGGACGACGCGCTGCGCGTGATCGTCGAGGCCGAGGACGGCACGCCGACGGTCGTGCTCGAGGAGCTCGGCGCTGCCAACGACGACGACGCCGCCTGGTCGTCCGCCAGCCGCTCACTCGCGGCGTGGGCGGGCCAGACGATCCACCTCGTCGTGGAGGCGACCGACGGCGCGAACGACAGCCTCGTCGAGGCCGCCATCGACGACATCCGCATCCGGCGGCCCTGACCCGCGGCGCACGGAAACGCCCGGCCCGGGCGAACCCGGACCGGGCGTCGACGGCTACGGAATCGAGCCTTACGAGGCCTCGGGCTCGATGGCCGTGAACGTGGTCCACATGCCGTTCACCACGTTCGGCACACCCGTCGGGATCGCCATCGGATCCGGGCTGGCGGGTGCGGTAGTCGTGCCCTTCGCGAGCAGGTCGACGATCGCGTAGTCGCCTGCCTGCGTGATCTCGACCTGGCCCTCGGCGACCTGCCCCGGGTCGGCCGCCAGCGTGCCGACGACCGTCACGAACTTCATGAGGTCGGCGGGCTGCACCTTGGTGAGGTCATCGAACGTCTGCTTGTCGGTGGCGTCGTCGTTGCGGCGGATGACGACCATCTCGTGGGCCTCGGTGCCCAGGTTGCGGAACGTCAGGACCGTGCCCGGGGTCGGGTCGATGGGCGGGTTCTGGAAGCCGCCGTCGATCGCGTACACCTCGACGGTGCGGGCCGCCGGCGACGCGGCAGCCGCGGAGGCCGACGCTGACGGGCTCTCGACCGGCGACGCCGCCGCGGAGGCGGAGGCGGACGGGCTCTCGATGCCCGTCGACGGGACGGCCGAGGCCGCCGGTGACGCGGTGCCGGTGCCGTTGCAGGCGGCGAGCGTGAGACCCGCGAGCGCGACCGTGGCGCCGAGGCGGGCGAGGCTGGAGTGGGTCATCAGGTGACCTCCGAGCTGGAGGGTCCCGGCCGAGTCGCGTGGTCGCGGGGACGTGGCGGGCACGGTCGAGCCCGGTGCGGTGACGTGGTATGCCCGAGACGGTAGGCGGCGGCGCGTTACAGAACCCTCGCCTCGGGGCAGGCGCACCGTGACAAGCCCCGGTCGTTAGCTCCCCGTGAGCCGGAGGAACTCCTCCGAGCCCGTGGCCGCGAGCCCGCCGCCGATCACGACGAGCACCATCCCGACGCCCGCCACGAGCCCGAACCCGACGAGGCGTCCCTTGCCGGCGGCCATGACCTCCGAGTCGCGGTGCGGCGCGCCGGTGAGGCGGCCCCAGGCGAGGACCGTCCAGATGGCGCCGAGCGGGGCGACGACCATCGTCGCGAGCGCGACCGCGACCCCGGCCATCACGCGGTTGTCGACGAACAGGCTGAACAGCGCGCTCCCCCACGCGGGCACCAGGCCGCTGAGGCCGATGACGAAGGCCGTGAGGAACAGCGCCAGCGCGTGCGACCGCGTGAGCCGCCACGTCCGACCGATGACCGCGAGCACCGGCGTCGGCTCGAGGACGAGGACGGGCAGCAGGAGCGAGAGCCGGGCGCTCAGGTAGATGGCGAACGGGAACGCCACGAGGAACGCGAGCGCCGCACAGGAGGATCCCGGCGGGGCCGGCCGCGAACGCGACGATCGCGACGACGGCGACGCACAGCCCGACGACCAGCCCGAGCGCCAGGGCGACGAGGAACAGCCCGATGGCGCGCGGCAGCATGCCGGCGGCCCGACCGACCGCCTCTCCCAGCCCGACCGTCGTCCCCCGCCAGTAGCCGTCGGTCACGACGATCATCGCGAGGCTGGCGACGACGCCGATGAAGGCCAGGAGCAGCTGCGCCAGCAGGCCCGGGATCTGCTCGAGGCCGGTGGGCGACCCAGGGTCCCGGACCACGGCCTGGATCGAGGGAGACAGCGCCGTGGACGCGAAGGCACCGAGACCCGCGGGCAGCGCGAGCGCGAGGTACAGCGACCACTCGCGCCCGAAGGTGTCGAAGGTGCGCCCGACGAGCCCGCCGACGTCGAGCCCCGGCGGTGCGACCGCGGCCGGTGGCCACGCCGGCACGCCAGCCGGTGGCGGCGGGGGCGGTTCGAGCGATGCGAGCGCGGCTCGGACGACGCGACGGGCGGTCCGGGCGGCGGGACAGGCGCGTCGGTGGCCGGGGGCGTGGCCTCGCCCGGCAGCTCGACGCGCTGTGTCTGGTCCTCGTCCATCCGTGCCCGACCCTCCTGCGGCTGAGTATGCCGTCGTGGCGGGCCGGCCGAGCGGCGTCGCGACCCCGCGTTGCGGGATTCCCCGCATCCCGCCTTCGCGTGAGCCCCGGCCGCGCGACCTTCGCATGGCCTCCGTCGCGGAGTAGGCTGCCCGCATGGCTGCACAGCAGGTCCGCGTCGTCCTGGTGGACGATCACCCGGCGATCCTCGAGGCCGTCAGCGCGGCGGTCCGTGGCGCGCCCGATCTCGTGCTCGCGGGCACGGCGCGCTCGCTCGACGGCGCGCGGGCGCTGCTCGACGGCCCGGGCGCCACCGCGTGCGACGTGATCGTGTCGGACGTCCAGCTCGCGGGCGAGGCCGAGGGGCTGCGGATCCTCGAGGCGGCCGGGTCCAATGGGCCGGCCGTGCTCCTCCTCTCGTCGTTCGACCAGCCGCCGCTCATCCGCACGGCGTTCGAGCGCGGGGCGGCGGGCTACCTGCTCAAGACGAGCGAGGTCACCGAGATCCTCGACGCGATCCGGACCGTGGCGGCAGGCGGCACGGCGTTCTCCGCCTCGATGCTGCGCGCGATCCGGTCCGCCCCGCGGCGCCCGTCCGACCGCGAGATCGAGGTGCTCACGCTCGTCTGCGGCGGGGCGTCCAACGACGAGGTCGGCGTCCAGCTGGGCGTGACCGAGAAGACGGTCGAGAGCCACCTGCGGCGCCTGTTCGACCGCTACGGCGTGCTGTCGCGGACGGAGCTCGCGGTCCTCGCCCTGCGCGAGGGATGGGTGACGGAGAAGGCCAGGGCATGAGCGATGCCGGCGTCACCGGCAGCGTGACCGCGCCGGCGCCCGCGCACGCGCGGGTCCGCGTCACGACGGCGTTGAAGCTCGCGACCCTCACGACCGCGGTCCTCGTCGCGAGCTCGCTCGCGCTGCGCGTCCTGAACCCGTTCGGCGTGCCGCCGCCCGACGCGACGGACTGGGTCCCCCACCTGTGGGCCCTCGCCGCGCTGACGGTCGTCGCGCTCACCCACACCTGGGCGCCGACCCTCTCGTGGTGCGCGCTCATCGTCGGGTCGACGGCGTCCGCGCTCGCGGTCGAGGGGATCGTCAGGGAGTACCGGGCGCTCGCGGGCGGTGACGCCGAGCTCGTCCTCTCCGCGCTGCTCGCGGCGGCGCTCGCCGTGCCGCCGATCATCGCGGCCGCGTACGCCACCTCTGACGGTCAACGCCCGCGAACGGTCGTCGCGATCGCCTGGGGCGCCGCCACGCTCGTGAGCGCCCTGCTGATCGTCGGTCTCGTGCGGCGGGCGCTCGAGGGCGAGCGCGGTGGCATCCCCGCGTGGGCGTGGATGGGCGTGATCGCCGGGCTCACGGCGATCGGCCTCGTCCGCGACCTCGGCCCCGCGTTCGGCAGGACGCGCGACCGGCTGCGCGCCGGCGAGGCGGCCGGGACCCGGCCCGCCGCGGCGTTCTCGGTGCTCCGCGTGTTCGTCGACGAGCTCGTCCCGGGCCGCGAGGCCGGCCGCGCCGAGGCGGTCGAGTCGGAGCGCGGCCGGCTCGCCGCCGACCTCCACGCCGAGGTCCTCCCCTCCCTCCGCCGGGCGCTCGCCGAGGCCGAGGGCGGCGGCACCGTCGAGCGGCTCGCCGCGGACCTCCGCTCTGCCGTGGACGAGGTCGAGGCGCTCCTCCTCGCCCGGCGCTCGATCGTGCTCGAGGAGATGGGCCTCCTCGCCGGGCTCGAGTGGCTCGCGGAGCGCACCGAGGACCGGTCGGACGTCCGGGTCGAGATCCTCGTCGACGGGGGTCCCGCGTTCCCCTCCCCCGGCGCCGCGCCGCCGGCGCGGCCGCCGCGGGACGTGGAGCGCGCGGCGTTCCGGGTCACGCAGCTCGCGCTCGACAACGTCGTCCGCCACGCGCCGGGCGCCTCGGTGTCCGTGCGCCTCGCCGCCGACGCGAGCCACGTCCGGCTGCGGATCGTGGACGACGGCGCGGGACCGGCGATCGACGAGGCGGCTGCCGCGCGCGGCGGGCGCCGCGGGCTCGCGGACATGCGGGCCGAGGCTCGGGCGTGCGGCGGCGCGCTCGACGTCGGACGCGGCCCGGACGACACCGGGACGGCGATCGGGTTCCGCTGGCCCGAGTAGCGCGGTCCCGCCACATCGCGTCGTGGACGGCGCCGATGGGCCGAGCGGCTTGCCGATGCGACGGTCCGATTGGCATGTGCACGCTCGCGGGTCCGACAGGTCACGCTGTTCTTCTGCCGGAGCAAGCATCGCTCCGGGAAGTCATGCCCCAGCTCGGGCGTTGGGGGACAGGTGGCCGAGATCCCGGCCCCGTCAGCGACACCGACGCTCGAGCCGTTTCTCCGGTCCACGATCCGGTGAGCGACCCGACGTCGTGCTGCGTGATCTCGCTGTTCATCCTCGTCGCGCTGACGATCTTGGTGGCGCTGGTACCCGGCGTTCACGCGCACATGGTCGCGCCGGCCGTCGACCTCGCGATGGACACGACCGCCGTCGTCGTCTCGATCTCGCTCACGGCGCTCGCCTGGGTGCGTACGGTGATCGCCGCGAGCCGATCGCGCTTTCCGGCCCGCGTTCCGGGCGCTCGCGGTCGCCTACGGCGTCGCCCTCGCATTGAGCCTCGGGACGGGACGCAGGTCCCGGAGACCCTCGCCGTCCCAGAGCGCATGCCGCAGGTATGGGTGTTCGCCTGGTCGCACGCGATGCTCGCGGCGAGCCTGCTCATCGTCGGCGGCACGACCATGCAGCGACGCGGCGAGCTGCGCCACCCGGGCATCGTGCTGGTCGCGCCCGGGATGGCGGTCTTCGCGCTCGCGCTCGTCGCCTCCGTCACGCAGAACGACGCGACCGTGCGGTTCCCGCAGCTCCTCACTGGGCTCCGACGGGCTCCCGGACATCACGCCACTCGGCGTGCATCGTCCAGGTCGTCATCGCGACGCTGTACGTCCGGGGCCGCCGTCGTCATGCGCAGGACGTGGCATCGCGATCGGATGATCGTCGACGCGTGGATCGCCGTCGCGCTCGTGTTCGCGGCGTTCGCGGAGGTCCACTGGATCCTGTACCCGAGCGGGCATCCCGGGCAGGTCGGCCAGCGCGGACCTGCTCCGGCTCGCCTCCTTCGTCGCGCTCCTCCTCGGTATCGAGGCCGAGGCGCGCGCCACGCTGGCCCGCCTGCGCGCGGCAAACATCGAGCTCGCCGCGCTTCGCGACGCAGATGTCGATCGGGCGGCCATGGATGAGCGGAGTCGGCTGGCGCGCGAGCTCCATGACGGCCTGGCGCAGGACCTGTGGCTCGCGAAGCTCAAGGCGCGCCAGGTCGCCGCGGTCGCCGGCACTCCCCAGCGCCGCCAGGCCGCTGCTTGCCGAGACCGAGGCCGCGATCGACAACGGCCTCACCGAGGCCCGCCAGGCGGTGCTCGCCCTGCGCATGGCGGCGGACGGCGAGGAGGGGTTCAGCGAGCTGATGCGCCAGTACGCCAACGAGTTCGAGGACCGGTTCGGGATGCGCGTCGAGTACGCCTGCGAGGGCGACCCCAGCGTCGTCGCTCCGCGCACCCAGGCTGAGGTTCTCCGGATCGCCCAGGAGGCCCTCACCAACGCCCGCCACCACGCCGCTGCGACGGTCATCGGGCTGCGAGTCGTGATCCGCAACGGCCGAATGACCCTCCGCGTTGCCGACAACGGATGCGGCTTCGACACCCGCGCCGTCCGGGCTGGCTCGTTCGGTCTGCTCTCCATGCGCGAGCGTGCCGCGCTGATCGGCGCACGCCTCGACATCCAGTCCGCGCCGGGCGAGGGGACCACGATCTCCGTTTCGGCGCCGTTGAACGGTGTGCGTCGCGCCCGCGCGCCAGCTGAGGTCGCCGCATGACCCATGTCATCGGTCATCATCGTGGACGACCACCCTCTCGTTCGGCGCGCCGTCCACGACGCGGTCACGGGCCTGGCGTCGAGGTCGTGGCCGAGGACGCCACCGCCGAGGACGCCCTCGCGCGGGCCCCCGACATCAAGCCCGACATCCTCCTGCTCGACATCGAGCTGCCCGGGATGTCGGGCATCGCAGGTGCTCCGCGAGCTCGCACCCCGCCTGCCGGAGACGAGGATCATCATGCTCACGGTCTCGGCCTCGGACCGGGACGTCCTCGACGCGATCCGTAACGGGGCGGCAGGCTACCTCACGAAGGACGTCACGCCGGAGTCCCTGGCGCGTGCCGTACGCGCGGCATACGCAGGGGAGCTCGTCATGCCGCGCCGTCTGGCGGCGCGCCTCGTGCTCCGCCTCGCCCGCCGCAGCGGACCAGACCCCGCCTCCGAGGCGGAGGGCGTGGAGCGACTGACCGCCCGGGAGCGGGACGTGCTCCGCCTCCTCGCGGACGGCCTCAGCGACCGCGACATCGCCACGGCGCTGACCATCTCCACGCGGACTGTCGAGACGCATGTGAGCAGCGTGCTCCACAAGCTGGGCGTGCGGAACCGGGCCGAGGCGGCTCGCCGCTATCGCGAGTCCGACTGACTCACGCGGTCGCGCACCGCACGCCACCCTGTGCGCCGAGCGGGCGGCCGCGATCTCGACGCGGAAGACCCTCGGGTCGTCGATGTGGATCCGGATCGCCGCCGCTCCCCTCAGCGAGCAGCATCAGCTCACCATCGACGACCTCGACATCCCGGATGTCGCCCAGCGAGAGATCGAGGGGCGGCTCCATGAGCACGAGCCGCCGATCCGTGAGGTAGAGGCGCCGCGTCGCGAGTCGGCGGCTCGTCGCTCCCAACGAGCAGCTCGACGCGTGCCATGTGTCGGACCGTGAGCAGGTGCTCGCCCGGCGCGAGCATGACCGCAATGGCCGGGCCGGGCTCGATCGCGATGACGCCTGTCGCGCGCAGCTGGTCCCGCGCAACATCGGCCGCAGCCTCGTCGTCCAGGCGCGGGGTGCGGACCCTGGCAGCGGGTGACTCCTCTCCATCACCGAAGCATCGCGCACAGACGGGCCGCGTGCATCCGTGCCCGTGCAGAGGCGAGTACGCATTGCGCCCGGGGTACGGAGACGGTACCGACCTCGCGATCCCGTAGTGCCCTCCGGGCGTCCACCGATGGCGGTCGCCATCGAGGCGACTACGGTCGATGCCTGCTGGGGTAGCGGGCACGTCGCCCATGCCCCGATCGACCGCGCGGTGAGCCGGTGGCGTCACTTGCGCGCGGGGGAAGACCGAGCCGGAAGATCCGGACGGAGGAAGGATCGACGATGAGAAGAAAGCTCATGGCGACGCTCGCCGCGTTCGTCCTGGTCTTGACGGGGGCCGCGCCGGGGATTGCCCGGTCGGCACCGGCACCATCCGGGGGTGCGGATCGCGCGCCGGTCGCTGCGCCGCTCAGCCCGGTCGACCAGACCAAGGTCCCGCACTACTTCGGCCCGTATCCCAACTGGGCGAACAGCCCGCTGACCCAGCCCGACGCCACGGTGACGATCACCGCGGGATCGCTGCCGGTCACGCCGATCGCCGTCGGGAACGCCGTCACGGCGCGCGAGTTCGCGAGTGACGACACGATCAACACCGGCAGCAACACGCCGGGCCAGGGCACCGTCCTCGTGGTGCTCCCGAACGCCCTGCCTGCCGGGACGCATCACGGGCTTCCAGACCTTCACCGAGAACCTGCCGGCAGCCGGGCTGCCGTCGCCGGGCAACACCTTCAACGCGTACGTGCTGCGCCCGACGGGGACCATCGGCCAGTTCGACATCGTGTTCGACAGCGGGCCGCTGACGGTCCCGGTCGAGGCCGATGGCGTGCATACGTGGCCCGTCTCGGCGCCCGTCCAGCTCGGCGACCAGATCGCCTTCTACGGGCAGGGCATCCCGGTCGACCTGACCGGCACGGACCTGGTGGCGCTATCCCGTCGCCGCTGCGCCGACCAGCCCGATCGACACGACACGCGCTCCCGCACGATCGCCGGGCAGGACCTATTCGTTCGGCGCGACGATCCAGCCGCCGAGCGGTCCCGGCCGCGGGCGCGGGCGCGACCGCCGAGGCGACCGTCGGCGCCAACGGCGCCGTCACCGGCCTGACCATCACCAACCCCGGCCACGACTACGCGTCAGCGACCGTCGCGATCACGGGCGCCGGCAGCGGCGCTACAGCGAGCGCCGACGTCCAGACGTCCGGCGCGGTCACCGGCATCGCGGTCGACCAGGCCGGCAGCGGCTACACCGCGCCGTCCGTCACCATCACCGGTGGCGGGGCGACGACCGACGCGACCGCGCACGCGCTCGGCGGCGTCGACGGCGTCACGCTCTCGGTCGAAGGAGCCGCCTACAGCTTCCCGACCGTGGACTTCGACCTGCCGGATGACCCCGCGGGCATCCAGGCACAGGGCCATGCCACGTGCGCGGCCCCGTACCCCGATTGCACAGAGCGCTCCTGACATGGGCCTGCTGGCCGTCACCGGGCATCGTCATCGACAACCCCGGCTCCGGCTACTGCGGCCGCGCCCCGGCGTCGTCGTTCGCGACGGCACCCAGTTCGACCCGATCAACCCGCCCGCCGGCTTCGTCGAGGCAGCGGGCCGATTCGACCCTCAAGATCCTGTCCGTCGTCGTCGACACGTTCGGCGCCGGCTACACGTCCGCTCCGGACCGTCGCGTTCGCCGACACCGGCCGGGCACTGGCGCGTCCTCCTCGCCCTCGTCCGATCGTCGCGATCGTCGCCCTCATCTTCCTGACCGCGGGCTCCGGCTACATCACGCCGGGCGGCATCACGAAGTTCGTCGACACCCTGCCCGGCCTCACCGCGGCCGGGGCGAACAACCTCGGCCAGTACATCCCGCTCGCCGTACCCGACACGACCACGTTCCCGAGCGCCGACTACTACGTCATCGCGGTCGTGCAGCATCGCGAGCGCATGAGCTCGAGCCTGCCCGCTGCCGGCACGCTGCTCCGCGAGTACGTCCAGCTGTCGACCAGCGTCGTCCCCGGCGACGCAGGTCCCGCTCGTCCAGGACAACCTCGACGGCACGACGACGCCCGGTCCTGATGCCCGACGGCGTCACCCAGGCCGTCGGCGTCGACAACCCGCACTACCTCGGCCCGACCATCGTCGCGACCAAGGACTCGGCGGTCCGGATCGTCTTCTACAACCTGCTTCCGAACGGCGCCGCCGGCGACCTGTTCCTCCCGACCGACACGTCGATCATGGGCTCGGGCTGACACCCCGGCCGCCATGCCCGACCCGAACGCGAACCAGGGCACGGTCACCGACCTGACCCGCAACCCGATGTGCACGGAGAAGTCCTACGACGCGTCGATGCGCGACATGTGCTTCACCGCAGAACCGCGCGACGTTGCACCTCCACGGCGGTGTCACCCCGTGGATCAGCGACGGCACCCCGCACCAGTGGATCACCCCCGCCAACGAGACCACTCCGTGGCCCGCAGGGCGTGAGCGTCGAGAACGTTCCCGACATGGCTCCGCGCATCGCCCCGGCGTGCCCGATTGCACCGCCGCCGACGGACGGCTGCCAGACGTTCTACTACACCAACCAGCAGTCAGCGCGGCTGATGTTCTACCACGACCACGCCTGGGGCATCACGCGCCTCAACGTGTACGCGGGCGAGGCAGCCGGCTATCGTCCTCACCGACGCGACCGAACAGAAGCTCATCGGTACCGGTGGCGCGCTTGCCGGCCTCGGCGTCGGGACACCGCTCGTCATCCAGGACCGCACCTTCGTCCCGTCAGCTGACTCAGCTCGCGCGGGCAGGACCCAACGTGGGACGGCTCCAAGTGGGGCGGCTTCGGCGACCTCTGGTACCACCACGTCTACATGCCCGCCCAGAACCCCAGCGACCCGTCTGGGCATGAGCGCCTACGGCCGCTGGATGTACGGCCCGTGGTTCTGGCCGCCGGCCAAGCCGGTCAATGGCCCGATCGCCAACCCGTACTACAACATGGACCCGAAGGGCCCCGATGGCGTCATCGGCGTCATCGGCAGCCCTGAGGCCGCCGACGACTTCACGACGCCGCTGGCGACAGCCTGCAACCTCGACGTGCCTGCCACCTGGCAGTACCAGGTCGATCCGTTCTGCGAGCCGCGAGTCATCCCCGGCACGCCGAACATCTCCGTCGGCATGGAGCAGTTCAACGACACCCCGATCGTCAACGGCACGGCCTATCCCGACCACCACGGTCGACCCGAAGACGTACCGCTTCCGGATCCTGAACGCGGCCAACGACCGCTTCTGGAACCTGTCCTGGTACGTCGCTGACTCGACGTCGGCATAATCAGCACCGGTACCGAGGTCGCCCTCAAGGCGTCCGAGGTCGCCGCAGCCCAGACCGACATCAACGTCGCCCCGACGCCGGACGAGACCCTGAGCCCCAAGGGTCCGAGCTGGATCCAGATCGGCTCCGAGGGCGGCTTCCTGCCGGCCCCGACGGTCGTTCCGCCCCAGCCGACGACGTGGATCACCGACCCGACCCGCTTCGACGTCGGGAACGTCGACAAGCACTCGCTGCTCCTGGCCCCGGCCGAGCGCGGCGACGTGGTCGTCGACTTCTCAAAGTACGCGGGCAAGACCCTGATCCTCTACAACGACGCGCCCGCCGCGTTCCCTGCCCGCGTCGCGACGCTACGACTACTTCACCGGCGGCCCGGACACGGGTGCCGGCGTGGTCCTGCCAGGCTACGGCCCGAACACGCGGACCATCATGCAGGTCAAGGTCGCGGCAACCACGCCGCCGACGGCGTTCAACCTGACGACCCTCAACAATGCCTTCAAGCATCACGCGGACGGCTCCGGCGTCTTCGAGTCCAGCCAGGACCCGATCATCGTCGGGCAGGCCGCCTACAACTCCGCGTACGGCAAGTCCTTCGTCTCGAGTGGCGACTGCACCAAGCCGACCGGCACCAACAAGTGCGACGGGCATGGCGCGGATCAACCAGCAGGGCGGACAGCAGTTCCGGTTCGACAACCTCAAGGGCTCGAGTCCGCAGCTGTCAGTCAAGATCGAACCGAAGGCGCTCCACGACGAGATGAACTCGGCCGCCTTCGACGAGTTCGGCCGGATGACGGCCAACCTCGGCCTCGAGGCGGTTCCCGCGACGCCGGCGGGGCAGAACATCCTGCTCTACCCGTACATCGCGCCTCCGACGGAGGTCATCGACGGGACCAACCTTCCGAAGTGGCGACGTCAATGTCCAGGCCATCAGCTCGGCCAGTGACGGGACCCAGATCTGGAAGATCACCCACAACGGCGTGGACACCCACCCGATCCACTTCCACCTGTTCAACGTTCAGATCCTGAACCG
The DNA here is from genome assembly GCA_963768035.1 of uncultured Chloroflexia bacterium. Taxonomy (GTDB): domain Bacteria; phylum Chloroflexota; class Limnocylindria; order Limnocylindrales; family CSP1-4; genus CAIXZV01. Next base: position 43,050 of record CAVYGJ010000001.1, on the reverse strand, counting down.
GGTCACCTGGGACAACATCATCATTCCCACCGAGCCCTCCGAGCTCGGCTGGAAGGAGACCGTCCGCGTCAGCCCGCTCGAGGACACGATCGTCGCCCTGCGGCCGATCACCCCGACACTTCCGTTCGAGGTTCCGAACAGCATCCGGCCGCTGAGCCCGATGATGCCGCTCGGCGCCGACCTTGACCCCAACGGGCTCATCGTCGACCCGAAGGGCAACGTCTCGACCGTGAGCAACGCGCTCGTCAACTTCGGTTGGGAGTACGTCTATCACTGCCACATCCTCAGCCATGAGGAGATGGACATGATGCGGCCGGTGCTCTATGCACTGCCGCCGCTCAAGGCCGACACGCTCGTGTTCGACAAGGCGACCCACACGCTGACCTTCAAGGACCAGTCGATCACCGAGACGTCCTTCGTGGTCCAGCGGGCGATCAACGGCACGACGACGTGGACCGACGTCGGGACCATCGACTCGCCGCTGGCTGATCCGAACATCCACCAGGACCGGTCGCTGGTCGACCCGACCTACGACCCGTTCACCGACTACCAGTACCGCGTCATGGCCCGCAACACGGTCGGCTCGACCGACTCGGCGATCACCGGGTATTCGACCGCAACCGTGTTCTCGCTGTCGGATCCCATCACGGTCCTCAACCCGCCCAAGGCTCCGACCGCGCTCGCCGCCGTCCTCTCCTTCGGCCCGAAGGTCACCCTGACCTGGGCCCAGGCAGGGACGAACGCGACGGGCTACGTGGTCCAGCGTGCGCTGGGCAACGCCGCCTTTGCCACGGTCAGCACGATCGCCGACCCAACCATCAAGACCTTCGTCGACACGGTCGCCAACGGGCTCACGTCCGCAGCGACCTTCAGGTACCAGGTCATCGCGACCAACGCGATCGGCAACTCGCTCCCGTCCAACATCGTCAGCGTCGTCGTCCCGGCACCGCCGGCGGCCCCGACGCTCATGACCGCGACCCTGGCCGCCGGCGCGACCGGGCCGGTGATGAACCTCTCCTTCCGTGACAATGCGAACAACGAGACGGGGTTCATCGTGGAGCGGTCCACCGACGGCGTGACCTTCGCCCAGCTCGGAGCGAACCTCCCGCCCCGCACGAGCGGCAGCGCGACCGTGACCCTCACGGACTCGACCATCGCTGCTGGCGCCACCGTCACGACGTACTCCTACCGGGTGACCGCGATCAACGCGATCGTCCAGTCGGCGTACAGCAACGTCGCCTCGGCGACCGTGCCGATCCTGCCCGCCGTCCCGACCACCCTCACGGCGAGTCAACGTGCCGATCGCGGGTGGTCAGCGCACCGTCAACCTCACCTGGACGGCGAACACGGCCAACGTGACCGGGTTCACGATCCAGCGGTCGGCGAGCTCGACCTTCGCCAACGGCATCACGACGACCAACGTGGCGGCCACGGCAACCACGCTCAGCGTCACCGGCCTCAGCCGGAACACCTCGTACTACTTCCGCCTCCGGGCCAGTGACGGGACGATCGTCTCGTCGGCCTGGCTGAACGCCACCCCGTTCCCGATCCTCACCCTCCCCTGACCATGAAGACCGGGCCGGCCGCATCGCGCGCCGGCCCGGTCACTCGCAGTTCTCCGTGCCCGGACACCGGGGCCACCCCGATCCCGGTGTCCGGGCTCAAAGGAGCCACCGTGACACTCCACGACCCGTTCGCCGCAGGGCATCGCCTGGGGCGAACCACGAGTACGCACCTGCGCACGACGCTCGTCGCGCTGGTGGTCGGGGTCCTCGTTGCGCTGGGCGGCATCCCGCCGGTCGCAGCCGGGACACGGATCCCCAAGGTCGTCCTGATCGTCGGCCCCGTCGGCGGCATCACCGCGAACTACAAGGCGCTCGCCAACGAGGCCGCCCGCGTGGCGCGCGCCGCCGGCGCCCAGGTCGTCAAGGTCTACTCGCCCAACGCGACGTGGCCGGCGGTCAAGGCGGCCATCACCGACGCCTCGATCGTCGTCTACCTGGGCCACGGCAACGGGTGGCCGTCCCGCTACCGCGACGCGCTCTACCCGCCCTCCCAGAACGGCTTCGGGCTGAACCCCGTCGCGGGCGCTGACGACAGCTCCCACCAGTACTTCGGCGAGGCGTCGGTCGACAACGTCCGGCTCGCGGACAACGCGGTCGTGCTCCTCAACCACCTCTGCTACGCCAGCGGCAACACCGAGCCGGTCTCCCCGAGGGCGGCCTCGACATCGCGACCCAGCGCGTGGACAACTACGCCGCCGGGTTCATCCGCGCCGGCGCGAAGGCCGTCGTCGCCGAGGCGCACATGGGACCCGCCTGGTACGTCCGCCAGCTGCTCACGACGAACGCGCTCGATCACGTCCGATCTGGAACCGCTCGCCCGAGCGCGAACGGCCACACGATGAGCTTCAAGAGCGTCCGCTCGCCGGGGTACACGTCGCGGCTCGACCCGGACAACGCGACGTCGGGCTTCTACCGCTCGCTCGTCTCGCGCGGCGTCACTGCGGGCGATCTCCGAGGGAGTGCGACGGGCTGGATCGGCGGCCCGTCGGTCGCCGTACCGGCGGAGCCCTCGCTCGCGAACGCCTCGCTCCGGTTCGGCGAGCTCAGCCTCGGCACGCTCCCGATCGCGGCCACGACGACGACGCTCAGCCTGCCGCTCGCGGGCGGCAGCGTTTCAGCCGTGCCCAAGGGCGCGCAGATCGGCCTGCGCTGGGATCCCGTGCTGCTCGACCCTCCCCTCCAGACGGTGCCAGCCGCGGGCGCGGGGCCGGGCGATTCCTTCGTGTCTACGGAGGCTCCGACGGTCGACCTCGTTGTTCCCGAACGGATCGGAGCCGTTGTCGACCTCGCGCCCATGAAGCGTCACGCGAAGGGTCTCTCGGTCGAAACCGCCTTCCCGGTCGCGGCCGGCCTGTACCGCCTCGTGCCGACGCTCCACACCCCCACCGGTGAGGCATACGACGCCGCGACCCAGGCGCTCCTCGCTCCCGTGTTCGTCAAGGTCGCGGGATCCATCGCAGTCGCGTACGGCGCCCCTGCGAGCCTCTTCATCGTCGCCGGGATGCCGGCCGAGGTGACGGTGCGCGTCCTCGATGTGGGTACGCAACCCTGGGAGGAGGAGGTCGTTGGACTCGTGAACAGGTGGCCCGCGCATGTTGTCGCGATGTGGACTGCGACGAGCGATGTCCCCATTCCACCACCCGCGTCGGCGCTGCTGTCACCCGAAGAGGTGCGGACGCCCGACGGCGAGGTCGTGCGGCTCGCGCTGGACACGCCTGTTCGTGCCCGGCGAGTACCTGCTCGTGATCGACGTCGTATCACCGGTGTACGGGCCGCTCTCGGCGCTCGGCAATGCGCCCGCAATCGTGCGCGTGACCGTCGCCGCGGTCGATCCACCGGCAGCGAGCTCACTCCCCGACGAGATCGTGCCCAACGGCGGGTGAACAGCGTCCTACGGCAGGGCCCGGATCATCCCCCCGTCCACCGGGACGATCGCCCCGGTCACGAACGACGCCGCGGGCGACAGCAGGAACGCACCCACCCGGCCGATCTCCGCCGGCTCGCCGTACCGCCCGAGCGGGATCGTCGCCTTCGACCGCGCCTCGACCTCCTCGAGCGTGATCCCGTCCGACTCCGCCCGCCGGGCGTCGAGCCATGCGATCCGGTCCGTCGCGATCCGGCCCGGCGCGAGGCCGTTGATGCGGACCGGCGCGAGCTCGACCTGGAGCGTCTTGATCAGCCCCGCGAGGCCCGGCCGGAGGACGTTCGAGGTCGTGAGGCCCGGGATCGGCTCCCGGACCGAGGACGAGAGCACGATGAGGATCGACGGATCCGATCCCGCCCGGAGGTGCGGCAGCGCGGCCCGGATGAGGCGCAGCACGGCCTGGAGCGTCCCGTCGATCGCCACCTGCCAGGCCGCCTCGTCGAGGACGTCGAACGTGCCGCCCGGCGGTCCCCCGGTGTTCACCACCAGCAGGTCGAGGCCGCCGAGGGCCGCGACCGCCTGGTCGACCGCGGTCGCAGACCCGTCGGGTGTCGCGAGGTCGGCGACCACCGCGACGCCGCCGAGCCGCGCCGCCGCGTCGCGCACGCGGTCCTCGGTCCGGCCGATGAGCGCCACGCGCGCACCCTCCGCCGCGAGCACGGTGGCGATGCCCCCGCCGATCCCCGATCCGCCGCCGCCGACAAGGGCGCGCCGGCCAACAAGTCCCAGGTCCATCCCATCCTCCGTGGTGTCGCGATCAGGGTACCGGCACGCGAGGCGGGCGCTACGCTCCGTCGATGGAGGAGGTCCCGGCGCTGCTCGCGGTCGAGCTGTTCATCGTGTTCGTCCTCCTGGCGACGATCGTCGCCCTCGTCGCCCGCCGGGTCGCGCTCCCCTACTCGGTCGCCCTCGTCCTCGCCGGCCTCGCGATCGCGTTCGTCGTCCAGGGCCCGCGGATCGAGGTCACGCCGGAGCTGATCCTCGCGGTCCTGATCCCGGGCCTCGTGTTCCAGGCCGCCTACAAGATCGACGTCACGGAGCTGCGCCAGACGTTCGGCGTCGTCGCGGTGCTCGCCGCGCCGGGCGTCCTGATCACCGCGGTCGTCGTCGCGCTCGTCGTGCCGCTCTTCACCGACCTCGACACCCCCGAGGCGTTCGTGCTCGGCGCGATCATCTCGGCCACGGACCCGGTCGCGGTCGTCTCGCTGTTCAAGCGGGTGGGCGCCCCGAACCGGCTCGCGACGCTCGTGGACGCCGAGAGCCTGCTCAACGACGGCACGGGCGTCGTGCTGTTCACGATCGCGATCGCGGCCCTCTCGGCGCCCGTCTCGCTCGCGGACGGCGTGGTCTCGTTCGTGGTGACCGTCGCCGTCAGCGCGGCGATCGGGCTCGTCGCCGGGGTCGTCGCCTTCCGCGCCATGCACGCGACGGACGACCCCCAGCTGGAGGTCGCGATCTCGGTCGTCGCCGCGTACGGGACCTACCTCGTCGCCGACGCCTTCCACGAATCGGGGATCATCGCGACCGTCGTCGTCGGGCTCGTGCTGGGCAACAACCACGGGACGCGCGAGCTCAGCGAGCGGTCGCGCCAGGCGCTCGACACGGTGTGGGAGTTCACGGCGTTCCTCCTGACCGCGCTCGTGTTCCTGCTCGTCGGGTTCGCGATCAGCCCGGACCTGCTGCTGCAGGCGCTGCCGGTCGTCGTCGCCGGCTTCGTCGCGATCACCGTGGCGCGGGCGCTCGTCGTCTACGGGGTCGTGGGGCTCGGATCCCGGCTCCTGCCCGGTCCGCGGCGGCTCTCGACGGGCTACCTGCACGTGATGTTCTGGGCCGGCCTCCGGGGCGCGATCGCGGTCGCGCTCGCCCTCGCGCTGCCGCCGACGATCCCCGACCGTGACCTCCTGACCGGGGCCGTGTTCGGGATCGTCCTCGTGACGCTCCTCGTCCAGGGGACGACCGCCGGGCTGGTCGTCCGCCGCTCCGGGGTGCTCGACGAGGTCGACGGGGCCTGAGGAGCGCGGGTCCCTCGTGCGCGTGCACGCGTGCGATCTACGCGCGTGAACGACCGCAATGTTTCCGCAACCGCACCGGACTCAACCGAATCCCGGCTGCATCGCTCACGTGCGTGACCGGGGACGGCCATGCGCCCACCCTCCGTCCATCAACGTCCGGGTATCCCCGCCCGGGGTTGGAGGAGTTGGGAGGCTCATCGAGCAATGCGAGCTGCTGGAAGACTGCTCTCTGCCGGCCTGGGTGCCGCGGCCTTGCTGGGTGCCCTGCCCGGCCTCGCCGCCGCTGCCGACGGCGCCCCGATCGACTCAGGCGACACCGCCTGGATGCTCATCGCCACGGCGCTGGTCATGGTCATGCTGCCGGGTCTGGCGCTCTTCTACGGCGGCCTCGTGCGCCGCAAGAACGTGCTCTCGACGATCATGCACAGCTTCTTCGGCCTGGCCCTGGTCAGCGTCGTCTGGGTGCTCGTCGGCTTCTCGCTGGCGTTCGGCCCCGACGTCTCGCTCCCGATCCTCGGCAGCGGCTGGATCGGCGGTCTCGACTTCGTCGGGTTCATGGGCGTCGGGCTCGAGCCGTCCGCCACCTACGGCACGACGATCCCGTTCGTGCTGTTCGCGGCGTTCCAGCTGATGTTCGCGGCGATCACGCCCGCGCTGATCTCGGGCGCGTTCGCCGAGCGCAAGCGGTTCGGCGCCTTCGTCCTGTTCACGATCCTGTGGTCCGTCCTCGTCTACTCGCCGATCGCGCACTGGGTCTGGGCGGCAGACGGCTGGCTGTTCAAGGCCGGCGCCCTCGACTTCGCCGGTGGCACGGTCGTCCATGCGTCGTCCGGCGTCTCGGCCCTGATCGTCGCCCTGCTCATCGGCCGGCGCGTCATCAGCGGCGGTGACCGGATGGAGCCCCACGACATCCCGATGACCGTCCTCGGCGCGGGCCTCCTGTGGTTCGGCTGGTTCGGCTTCAACGCAGGGTCCGCCCTGGCGGCCAACGGCCTCGCGGCCAACGCCCTGCTGGTGACGAACACGGCGGCCGCCGCCGCGACGATCACCTGGGTCCTCGCGAGCTACATCCACAAGCGCAAGGTCTCGGTCGTCGGCGCCGCGTGCGGCGCGGTGGCCGGCCTCGTGGCCATCACCCCGGCGTCGGGCTTCGTGACCGCGGGCGGCGCGCTCGCGATCGGTCTCGCGGTCGGCGGCATCTGCTACGGCGCCACCCTCCTGCGCGAGCGGCTCCGCGTCGACGACGCGCTCGACGTCTTCGCGGTCCACGGCGTCGGCGGCACGTTCGGCGCCATCGCGACCGGCATCTTCGCGACGACGGCCATCAACGCCTACCCCGGCCTGATCGACGGCAACCCCCAGCAGGTCGTCACCCAGATCCTTGCCGTCGGGGCAACGATCGCCTACGCAGTCGTCGCCACGTTCATCATCGTCAAGGTTGTCGATGCGATCCTCGGGATCCGCGTCAAGGCCGCCGACGAGGAGATGGGCCTCGACCAGTCCGTCCATGGCGAGGTCGCCTACCAGAGCTGATCCTTCGGCCACACCCGCCGGCCTTCGGGCCGGCGACCGGGAGCTCTTCGAACCCCGGGTCTGCCACCAGCGGCGGGCCTGGGGTTCCGTCTTGTCGTTACCGAACCGCAACCGTCGCGGACCCCGATGGACGGTCGTCCCGCCGCGCGCGCTGGCGCACGCTACCCCTCCGGCTGTTCGTGCCCTCGGCAGCCACCACGGATCCGGTCCCGGTCCGTCCCCCACCCGCGTTCAGGGAGGACACCGAATTGACATACCCCGCCTATGACACCACCGGCATCGCCGGCGCCGAGATCCGCAGCGGCGTCGTGACCTGCGAGGCCTGCGGCTGTCGCCTGCAGCGCTCGACCGCGGACACGTACCGCCACTTCGCGCCGATGGCCGGCCGCGACGCGCGCGGCGACAAGGTCGCCTGCGCCGACGCCGACCACGACCGCCAGGGCCGCGCGCTCTAGGTCCCGCCGCGGCGTTCGCGCCGCCACCACACCGTCACGGCCCCGGGTCACGCCCCCGGGGCCGTTGCGATTCCCGGGCTAGCCGGCGCCCGACGGCCGGCCGAGGACGCGGGGTGGCGCCCCGTGGCGAACCTCGAAGCCGGTGGTGTTGGACAGGACCTCGAGCTGGCCGTCCACGAGCGAGATCGACACCGCCCCGTGACCGGCGCGCAGGTTCGTGATCGCGAGCTCGGGCAGCCAGTCCGGCAGCGCCGGGTCGATGAAGATCGTCGAGCCCTCCGCGTCCGTCCGGGCGTGGATCCCCGCGAGCACGGCGACGAGCCGCAGGATCGCGCTCGCGGCCCACGCCTGGGGCACGTTGGCGCCCGGGTACTGGACCGGGAACGACGCCTCGTGACGGGGCAGGCCCGCGAACAGCTCGGGGAGCCGGTACTGCGCGAGCCGCTCGGCGGCGTCGAACATGCCCTTCGCGACCTTCGCCGCCTCGGCGGCGTACCCGTAGCGCCGGAAGCCGCCCGCGATCACCGCGTTGTCGTGCGGCCAGACCGAGCCCGTGTGGTACGAGAACGGGTTGTACGCGACGTGGTCCGACGACAGGGTCCGGATCCCCCAGCCCGACCACAGGTCCTCGCGCATCAGCCGCTCCACGACCCGGCCCGCGCGCTCGGGCGGGACGATCCCCGACTGGAGCAGGTGGCCCGCGTTCGATGCCACCGTGCGGATCGGGCGCTTGGCGCCGTCGAGGCCGAGGTAGTACGTCCCCTCCTCCTCCCACCAGAACGCGTCGTTGAAGCGGTCGTACAGGGCGGCCGCCTCCTCGCGCAGCCGGGCGGCGTCCGCGTCCCGTCCGAGGAGCTCGTAGATGTCGGCCATGCGCAGCGTCGCGTCGTACAGGTAGCCCTGGTGCTCGCACAGCGCGATCGGGAGCGGGGCGAGCGTCCCGTCCTCGTGCGGGACCGCGTCGCCGGCATCCTTCCAGCCCTGGTTGTAGTAGCCGTGCGGCGAACGGGTCCCGTACTCCTGGAACCCGTCGCCGTCGCGGTCGCCCGAGTCGCGGGCCCAGCGCAGCGCGGCCTCGGCCGTGGCGAGGTGCCGCCGCACCGGGCCCTCGTGGCCGACCCAGTGGTGGAGGTACGAGAGGACGCTGACGTACAGGGTCGTGGCGTCGTGGGTGCCGTAGTAGGGCGTGAACGGCAGGATGCCGGTCTGGGCGAGCTCGCCGTGCCGGATCTCGTGCGGGATCTTGCCCGGCTCCATGTCCCGGATCGGGTCGTCGGCCGTCGCCTGGAGGGCCGCGAGCCGCCGGAGCGCACCGTCGGCGAACTCGGGGTAGCCGCTGATCGTCTGCATCGAGACGATGAGCGTGTCCCGGCCGAACAGCGTCAGGAACCACGGGACGCCCGCGGCCGGGACGTAGACGCCACGCTCGAAGGTCGGGTCCTCGAGGTGGAGCGCCTCGAGGTCGCCGACGGCCTGCGACCAGGCGCGCCGCACGGTCTCGTTGCTCGTCCGGATGGCGACCGCGGGAAGCCGGTCCACGCCGGCCATCGGCAGCGGCACCTCGACCGCGTTGCAGGGCAGGACCTCGGGCCGCTTGACGCCGAAGCGCGTGATCGGGAGCCACGACGTGCAGGCGTGCCACACGCCCTTGGGGGCGATCTCCGCGACGAACAGGAGCCGGCCGTTCGCGTACTGGGCCCGCGCGTCCGAGCGGTCCACGGTGACGATCAGCTCGCGCCGGAAGTCGCCGTTGACGTAGACCGTGCGCAGCTCCTGGCGCGAGGGCGACCAGCCGGTGTCGATCGTGCCGCGGCGGACGATGCCGCCGCCCTTGACGTCGAAGATGTCCGCGAAGTCCGAGGTCAGCTGGATCTCGATCGCCAGGTGGACCGGGCGCCGTGCGTAGTTCACGACGTCGAGGTCCTCGTGGACGCCGCCGCTGATCGTCCGGTCGAGGCGGATCGCGAGGCTGTGCCGCGGGATCGCCCCGTCGCGGTCGAGCAGGCTCTCGTTGGTCATCTCGTAGCGCGCCGAGAAGAACCGGACGGGCGCGGAGTTGAGGAGCGCGGGCTGCGCGCCGTTGACCAGCAGCGTGTAGCCGCTCAGGAACCGGGTGTCGCGGGCGAAGAACCCGTCCTCGGAGGTGCCGTGGATCGAGCCGTCGGGCTGGCACACGACGACCCGGTCGTCGCGGTTGATCGTGATCGTCGCGGGGCCGACGGGGATCGGGACGCTCACCGCGCTGCCATGTCAGGCGTCGAGCCCGGCCCGGGTCGCTCGCCGAGCCGCGCCTCCAGCCGGTCGGCCGCCGGCAGGACGTAGCGGCAGGCGACGAGCGCCGAGAACCCGATGCTCACCGTGAGGACCGCCGCCACGATGACCGTGCTGATGGCGAGCAGGATCACGAGGAGGATCGACAACGCGCCCATGCGGCCCGGATGGGCGAGCACGAGCAGCCCGGCGAGGCGCACCCGCGCCCGCCACGCCATGCCCGCCCGTTCCGGATCGACCGCGATCGGCCACAGCGCGAAGCCTAGCGCGATCAGGATCCCCAGACCCCAGAACGCCGCGGTCGCGATGGCCCATGCGAAGACCCCGCCGACGAGGATGCCGCCGATGAGGTTGGTGCCCAGCACGAGCAACGCGGCCGCGAACCCGGCGCCCGTGAGCAGGATCGGCAGCGGCTCGGCCCGCGCCGGGTCGAGGACGTCCGACAGGTTGACGTCCCGGCCACGGGTCGCCATGGCGCCGAGGCGGAACAGGCCCGCCAGCGGGAGTGCGAGCGGCACCGAGACGACCGCCGCGGCGAGCGCGCCCGCGATCGCCCAGACCCAGAGCACGACCACGAGCCCCACGCCGACGATGAGGTTGGCCGGGACGACCCGCCACGAGTTGTAGAACAGGTCGCTCCCGCCGGCCCCGAAGGCGCCGCCGATCGTCGGGGCGCGCGGGAGCGGCGGCGACGCGGGCGTGACGGGGGCGGCGGGGGCAGGCACGACGGTCAGCCCTTCACTCCGGCAGCCGCGATGCCCTCGACGAAGAAGCGCTGGAAGAAGACGTACAGGGCGAGGATCGGGATCGTCGCCATCACCACCACGGCCATGAGCGGCGGCCACTGCGTGCTGTACAGGTCCTGGAACTGCGCGATGCCCAGCGGCAGCGTCCAGTTCGCACGCTCCTGGAGGATGATCGTCGGCCAGAAGAACCCGTTCCAGGTGCCCTGGAACTGGAGGATCGCGACGGCCGCGATCGCCGGCGCGCCGAGCGGCAGGACGACCCGCACGAACGTCGTGTAGAAGCCCGCGCCGTCGATCTTCGCCGCCTCCTCGAGCGCCCGCGGGATCGACATGAAGTACTGCCGGAGCAGGAAGATCGACCCCGCGCTGATGGCCAGCACGAGGATCATCCCGAGGAACTGCTTCTGGTCCTGGAGCAGGCCGAGCGTCCTGAGGATCTGGTAGATCGGGACGAGGCGCAGCTGGTCGGGGATCATCATCGTGCCGAGGACCATGATGAACAGGAGCTCGCGGCCGGGGAAGCGCAATCGCGCGAAGGCGTAGCCCGCCATCGAGCCGAGGACGACGTTCGTGAGCGTCACCGCGCCCGCGATCAGCGTGCTGTTGAAGAACAGCCGCGGCAGCGCCGGGTCGAGCTCGTTGAAGGCCGTCTGCCAGCCCTCGAGGCTCACCGGGTTGGGCATGAACGTCAGCTGGCGCACGGCGTCCGAGTTCGTCTTGAACGACGTCGAGACCGACCACGCGAACGGGACGATCATCAGCAGCGCGTAGGCGATGAGCAGGGCATAGGCGATGAGGCGCCGGGTCCGCACGCCGCGGTCGCCCACCCGTGCGACATCGGCGACCGGGGTCGTCGCCACGACCGGCCGCGCGGTGCCGCCCTGCATGGGCGTCGGCAGGGTCATCGGTTGCCTCCCGCTACCACGAGGGTGCCTGGCCGAACAGCCGGCGCTGGACGAGCGTCACCGAGAAGATGATGACGAACAGGACGATCCCCACCGCCGCGGCGAACCCGAAGTCGAACTCGGCGATGGCCGACCGGTAGAGGAACAGCACGATCGTCGTGAGGGCGTTGTTCGGCTGGCCGCCGGGGCCGCCCGCGATGATCGCCTGGTCGAACAGCTGGAGCGCCCCGATGACCGAGACCGTCGCCACGAAGAAGTGGGCCGGGGCGAGCAGCGGGAACGTGATCCGCCGGAACGTCTGCCACCAGCCGGCGCCGTCGATCGCCGCTGCCTCGTAGATCTCGTTCGGGATCGACTGCAGGAACGAGAGGTAGAACAGCATCATCGTCCCGGACGTGGTCCAGGCGTTGAGCAGGATGACCATGTTGAGGGCCGTCCGGCTGTCCCCGAACCAGTTCTGGTTGGGCCCGAACCCGAAGAACTCGAAGAACGGGTTGATGCCCAGCGCCTCGCGCACGCCGTTGAACAGCCCGTCGGGGGCGAAGATGAACAGGAACAGGACGGTGATCGCGGCCGAGCTCGCGATCGCCGGGAAGTAGAACGCGGCCCGGAAGAACGTCTGGCCGCGGATCTTCTGGTTGACGATCACCGCGAGGAACAGGCCGAGCACCATCTGGAGCGGCACGACCAGGATCGCGTAGTAGAGGGTGTTCTGGATCGCCTTCCAGAAGATCGGGTCGGACAGCAGCGACTGGTAGTTGCCGATGCCGAGGAACTCGCGCGGGCCGCGTGTCCCCCAGTCCCAGAAGCTGATGTACAGGGCGTAGAAGATCTGCCCGATGTTGAGGACGAGGAACAGGACGATCGGGATGGAGATCAGCACGTAGCCCGCGATCATCTCCGATCGCCGCTCCGCACGCAGGCCGCTGCTGGACGCGGCCCGGCTTGGGGGTCGCCACGGCGGACATGCGGCCTCCTCCCTGTCTGGGTCAGGGGCGGGGCCGGCGGTTGCCGGCCCCGTCGCTGCGTGTCGCTACTTGAGCTTCGAGTCGATCGCGGTCTTCGTCGCGGTCGCGACGTCCTGCGCCGTCCCGGTGCCCTCGATGGCCGCGGTCAGCGAGTTGTTGAACGCGTCGTTGATCTCGCTGAAGCCCGGGATGAAGCTCCACGGGTGGGCGTACTCGGAGCCCTGGATGAGGATCTCCTTGCCCGGCGCACCCTGGAGGTCGCTCCGGGACGGGTTCGCGATGCCGCCCTCGGTCCAGGTCTGCATGCCCTCGGGGCCCGTCAGGTAGCTGATCAGGACCCACGAGGCGTCCTTGTTCTTGGCGTCGACGCCCATCGAGTACGAGACGGTGAACGCGAGGGTGGCCTTGCCGGCGGGGCCGGCGGGCATCTCGGCCCAGGCGTACTTGACGTCCGGGTAGGTGTCCTTCATGTACGGGTCGAGCCAGCCGCCCTCGAAGATGATGGCCGAGTGGCCCTCACCGAGCGCCTTGCCGCACCAGTCGTCGCCCATGTCGCCGGGGCGCTTGGCGGCACCCGACTTGAAGAAGTTGAGGTAGGTGTCGATGCCGGTGATGGACTCGGGCGAGTCGATCACGGCCGCGGTCTTGTCCTCGTTGAACAGGCCGCCGCCCGCCTGGTAGATGAACGCGAGCGCGCGGTCGAGGCTGGGCGACAGGCACAGCGGGGCGTCGAGCCCGGACTGGCCCTTGAGCTTGTCGACGGCGGCGGTCAGCTCCTCCCACGTGGTGGGCGGCGCGGTGACGCCGGCGGCCGTCAGGATGTCCGAGTTGTAGGCCATCGCGATCGTGTTGCCGTCCTTGGGCAGGCCGTACTGCTTGCCGTCGGGGCCCTTGAACGCGTCGAGGTAGGCCGGGTAGAAGGCCGAGGTGTCGAAGCCGGACTTGGCGATGTAGTCGTCGAGCGGCGCGAGGCTGCCGTCGTCGATCCACGTCGCGGCCGGGCCGCTGTCGACGTAGAACACGTCCGGCACGTCCTGCGAGCTGAACTTCGCCGCCATCGCGGCGGCGTAGTCGCCGGCGATCGGCTCGAACTTGACCTTGATGTTCGGGTACTTGGCCTGGAAGTCCTCGAGCACCTTGTCGAGGATCGGCGCCTCGACGGCGCCCGCGCTCCAGCCCTGGAGGGTCAGGTCGCCCGTGACGCTCATCGGGTCGAAGGCGGTGCCGCTGCTCGCGGGCGCGCTCTCGGCCGGCGATCCGCTCGCTTGGGGTGCGGTGCTCGCGCCCGGGGACGCGGATCCGGTACCACTACCGGTGCTACAGCCGGCCGCGGCAAACAATGCCGCGAGGCTCAGGGTGATCAGGGTTCGGCGCATGCCGTGCTCCTCCGCAGTTCGCAGTCGCGGGGCGCCGTCCGGATCACGACCCTTCGGGCCGGGACGCCGCCCCGTCAGTTACCCCCACGGTAGGAGGGGAACCAGTCGCTCCGGGTCAAGCGGCCATTCCAAGCGTTGCAAGTCCGCGCCACATTGGCCTTGCAGATGTATCGCCCGTGCACGACGCCGTCGCCGCGGCGCGTGGACCGCCGGGCCTGCCTCCGTCTCGCAGTCGCCGGGCGGGTACTCGACAGGTCGCCGATGTCATTCCAGGCACGGGGTGACTGGTAACGCCGGATTCCGGCCGGATGATCGTCAACCAGTCACCCGGTGACTGCTCTGGCCCGGCCGCCCGGATACGACCCGCCCCGTGACTGAATGACAATCGGCGGATGGGCGCGGGCCGTGAGTGGACGTGTCTCAGTCCGTCGTCTACCACCCGCCGTGTGCATGTAAGAGGCCACGGACGTTGGCATCGGCGCCACAGTCAATGAAACCGGGTTCACCGACCGCAGCAGCCTGGTATCGATGCCTGTCGGGCAATGAAACAGCCAAATCCCGGGGTACTTCGGCTGTTCGATGACTCTCAGGCACCCATAGCGCCATGGCGAGCCGCTCGCGGCGAGTTCGTTGACTGTGAGGCGCCGAGGGCGGCGGATGAACCCGGCGCACGACACGAAGAAGCCCCGCCGCTCCGCGAGGAGCGACGGGGCCGATCAGCGTGTCCTCAGGCCGGCTCGTCGGCCTCGATGCGATAGCCGACCGAGCGCACCGCGACGATCCGCGGGCCGCCGACGGCCTCGAGCTTCGAGCGCAGCCGGGCGAGGTGGGGCTTGAGCCACAGGAGGTCGGGGTCGGGCTCGGCGGGCCAGCCCGCGCGTGCGAGCCGGTGATGCGCCACGAGGTCCCCGCCCGCGCGCACGAGCGCCTCGAGCAGCCGGAACTCCGTGGGCGTCAGCCCGAGCGAGATCGCGCCGACCCGCGCCTCGTGCCGCGCCGGCTCGAGGGTGAGCGACCCGGCGGTGAGCACGCCCGACGCGCCGTCGGGACCGCCGCTGCGGCCGGTGCCGGCGAGGTCGACCCGGCGCATGACCGCCGAGATCCGGGCCAGGAGCTCCTGCTTGCCGAACGGCTTCACGAGGTAGTCGTCGGCGCCGATGCCCAGCGCCTTGACCTTGGCGGCCTCGGCGCTCTCGCCCGAGACCACCAGCACCGGCACGTTGCCGGACGCGCGGAGCTGGCCGATGACCGTGAACCCGTCGGGGCCCGGCATCGCCAGGTCGAGCAGCACGAGGTCGGGCCGCTCCTCGCGGTAGCGCTTGACGGCGGTGAGGCCGTCGTATGCCGTGATCACCTGGTGGCCCTCGGTCCCCACGAGGGCCGTGATCGCCCCGACCATCGCCGGGTCGTCGTCCACCACCAGGATGCGGAGGGGTCGTGTGCCGATCACCTCGCCTGTCCCTGCCTTTCCACTCAGACCGCGACCGCCGCGGGGAGCGCGAGCACGAAGCGCGCGCCTCCCGAGCCGCCGGGCTCGCACCACAATCGTCCCTTCATGGATTCCGCCAGGCGCCGCGCCGCGTAGAGCCCGATGCCGGACCCCCGTGCCGTTGACGTCTCGCGTCGGGCGTAGGGCTCGAAGATCCGTTCCCGCCACTCCGGCGGGATCCCGGGTCCCTCGTCCTCGATCCCGATCTGCACAACCCCCTCGACAAGCCGCCAGCCGATCTCGACCCGCGTGCCAGGGGGCGCGTACTTCACCGCGTTCTCGAGCAGGTGCTCCAGCACCTGTCGAAGGCGTGCGGGATCCGCCAGGACGTGCAGGCGCCGCGAGCGCAGCAGCCTCGTCCGGTGCCGGCCGAGGAGCGGTGTCAGCTCGTCGGTGATGTCGCCGACGACCCTCGCGAGGTCCACGGTCTCGAGCAGCGGCGGCTGGTCCGGGACCACCCGGACGGACGTGAGGATGGAGTCGACGAGGCGGTCGAGCCGCTCGATCTGCTCGAGCGTGCCCGCGTGCCACCCTGCGCGGGTGGCGCGCCGCTTCGGGTCGCGCGACGCGCGGTCCGCGAGCGGCGGCTCGTCCGCGAGCAGGTCCGTGTAGGCGCGCACGACCGCGAGCGGGGTGCGCAGCTCGTGGGTCACGAGCGCGATGAGCTCCGCCCGGGCCCGATCGAGCGCGACGAGCTGCTCGACCTGCGTCTCGGCCTCGGCCTGGAGGCGGCCCTTCTCAAGGATGCCCGCGAGCAAGTCCGCGATCGCGGACAGCTGCGCGACGTCCGCGTCGCCAAACTCGCGATGGGTCTCCGTCTGGACGTTGAGCACGCCGACGACCTGGTCGCGCCAGGTCAGCGGCACGGAGAGCATCGAGTGCACGAACCGGCGCTGGTCGATGCCCCGCACCCACAGGAAGCGGTCGTCCTCGCGGACGTCGGGCGTCGAGATCGGCTGGCGCATCGCGGCCACCCGGCCCGTGATCCCCTCCCCGAACGGCACGATCGCGCGGCCGATCTGGTAGCTGTCGAGGCCGTTCGTCGCGGCGAGCCGGAGGTTGAGCCCGTCGCGGTCGAGGAGGTAGAGCGACGTGACGTCCGCCCGGAGCGCGTCGCGGGTGCCGTCGACGACGGTCTCGAGGAGCTCCTCCCACGTCCGCGCGGTCGTCGCGAGGCGGAGGAACTCGTGGAGGAGGCGGAGCTCGCCGGCGGCGTCGCGCTCGTGCCCGGACGCGACCTCGTCCGGCCCAATGCGGCCGGAGGGTTCGGCGCGGGACCCGTCGTCGAGCGTCGGCATGGCGAGCACGATACAAGCCTAGGGGTCGCCGCTACCTTCGACGGTTGCAGCGGGGTACCGGCGCGGTGCCCTTGGAGTCGAACCGTAACCGTCGCCTGCTGGCGGGCGCGCGCCCGCTCCCGCATCCTTACGCCGTGGCCCAGCCTCCCGCCCGGTCCCGCCGGGCCCCGAAATCCACCCGCGCCGCGCGCTTTCCTGCGGTCGCCGCAGAGCCGCCCGGGCCCGGGTTCGGGCGCGCACGCGACGAGCTGGCCCGCGAGGTCCGGTTGCTCGGCGCACTCCTCGGCCAGGTCATCGCGGAGCAGGCCGGGCCCGACCTGTTCGAGCTCGTCGAGCGCATCCGGCGACGCACGATCGCCCTCCGGCGCGGCGACCCGGAGCTGATGCTCGAGCCGGACGCCGAGCGCGAGCGGCTCGGCGCGGAGATCGCGTCGCTCGACCTCGACCGCGCGGCCGCGGTCGCGAAGGCCTTCACGCTCTACTTCCAGCTCGTCAACCTCGCCGAGGAGCGGCAGCGGATCCGCGTCCTGCGGACCCGGGCCCGCAAGGCGCGCGGCGGGCCGATCGACGACTCGGTCGGCGACGCCATCGCACGCCTCGTGCGGGTCCACGGTCGCGAGGCCGTCGCTGCGCTCGTCGGCGGGCTCGTCGTCCACCCGGTGCTCACCGCGCACCCCACCGAGGCCCGCCGCCGGACGCTGCTCGTGGCGCTCCGCCGGATCCGGCGCCTGCTCGACCTGCTCGACGACCCGCTCGTGACCCCGGACGAGGACGCCGACCTCCGCCGCCGCCTGCGCGAGGAGATCAGCCTGCTGTGGCACACCGGCGACATCCGCTCGGTCATGCCGACGCCGCTCGACGAGGTGCGCTCCGAGCTCGCGATCTTCGACGAGACGCTGTTCACCGTCGTCCCCCGGTTCCAGCGCGCCATCGACCGCGCGCTCGACCCCGGGACGACGCCGGACGCCGCGCTCGCCAGCGACGCCGGTCGGACCGGCACCCACCCGGTGGCCGCGCCGGCCGTGCTCCGGTTCGGGTCGTGGATCGGCGCGGACCGCGACGGCCATCCCGGCGTCACGAGCGACATCACGCTCCACGCGGCCCGGCTCCAGGCCGACCACCTGCTGCGCGGCTACGAGGCGGTCGCGGGCCGGCTCATGCAGACGGTCGCCGCGCGCGTCGCCCACGACCACATGGACCGCGCGCTCGGCAGCGCGCTCGCCCGCGACTCGGAGGAGCTCCCGGAGACGATGCGCCAGCTCCGGCGGCGCTTCCCCGAGGAGCCGTACCGCCAGCGCCTCGGCGCGATCGCGGAGCGCATCCGCCGGACGCGGGCGGCGCTCACGGGCGAGACCGCGCCGCGCTCGGGCGGCTACGCGGACCCGGCCGCGCTCGACCTGGAGCTGGGCGTCGTCCACGAGGCGCTCGTCGCCGACGGGCTCGGTCGCGTGGCGCACGGCGAGCTCGCGGACCTGCGCTGGCAGGTCGGGACGTTCGGGTTCCACCTCGCGTCGCTCGAGGTCCGCCAGCACGCGGCCGTCCACCGGGCGGCGATCGCGGCGCTCGATGCCGGGGCCGGGCCGGAGGTCGAGGTCGCGGGCGGCGTGAAGCTGGGCGAGGTGCTCGCGACGTTCCGTGCGATCGCGCGCCTCCAGAGGCGCTTGGGGGTCGCCGCCTGCCAGCGCTACGTGATCTCGTTCACGACGACCCCGGCCGACGTGGCCAACGTGCTCGAGCTCGCCCGGCGCGCCGCCGAGCCGGAGCCGTTCGGCCAGCCGGTCGACGTGTTCGCCGACCTCCCGGCGGCGATGCCCGTCCTCGACGTCGTCCCGCTCCTCGAGTCCGCGGAGGCGCTCGCGGGGGCCGCGGAGCTCGTCGACGGGCTGCTCGCGGATCCCGCGTACCGGGCCCACCTCCGGGGTCGTGGCGACGCGCAGGAGGTCATGCTCGGCTACTCCGACTCGTCCAAGGAGAGCGGCTTCCTCGCGGCGAACTGGCTCCTCTACCAGGCGCAGGAGGCGCTGGTCGCGGCCGCTCGCCGGCACGACGTCAAGCTCACCCTGTTCCACGGCCGCGGTGGCGCGATCGGCCGCGGCGGCGGGCCGGCGAACCGCGCGATCCTCGCCCAGGCCCCGGGCTCCGTCGACGGTCGTCTCAAGTTCACCGAGCAGGGCGAGGTCATCGCCGCCCACTACGCCGACGCGACGATCGCGCAGCGCCACCTCGAGCAGGTCACGGCGGCGGCGCTCCTGGCGTCCGCACGGGACCTCGAGGGCGGGGCGCTCGAGGCGGCCGCGGCCGGCCGGGACACGATGACCGAGCTCACCGCGATCTCGCGCACCGCCTACCGCGCCCTCGTGGAGCAGCCCGGGTTCGCCGTGTTCTTCGGCAGCGCGACGCCGATCGACCTCATCCCGGGACTCGGGCTGGGCTCGCGGCCGTCCTCGCGGCCGGGCGGACGACAGGCGCACGAGGCGCAGGACATCGACTCGCTGCGGGCGATCCCGTGGGTGTTCGCCTGGTCGCAGTCGCGCGCGAACCTCCCCGGCTGGTACGGGCTCGGGACCGCGCTCGAGGCCGTGACCGCGCGCGGCGGGCAGGAGATCGTGTCCCACCTCGGCCGCCTCTACGCGCGCTGGCCGTTCTTCGCCTCGGTCATCGACAACGCGGAGCTCTCGCTCGCGAAGGCGGACCTCGGCACGTTCCGTCGCTACGCGGACCTCGCGACCGGCGACGAGGCGACCGCGATCCGGGGCATGATCGAGGCCGAGTACGCGCGCTCGGTCCGTCTCCTCGTGCTCGTGACCGGGCGCGACCGGCTGGTCGCCGGCCAGCCGACCCTCGCCCGCTCGATCGAGCTCCGCAACCCGTACATCGACGCGCTGTCGGCCGTCCAGGTCGAGCTCCTCGGACGACTCCGCAGGGACGACCTGCCGCCCGACGAGGCCGCCCGGATCCGGAACGTCGTCGGGGCCACGATCAACGGGATCGCCGCGGGACTGCAGAACACGGGCTAGCGACGCGTCCGGATCGGGCATGCTCCTGACCAACCAGCGGACGAGGAGGCCGGGCGTGCAGGAGATCGAGGCGGCGGTGATCGAGCGGGCAGGGCTGCCCCCGACGATCGAGACGCTGCTGCTGGACGACCCCCACCCGGGCGAGGTCCTCGTGCGGATGACGGCGTCGGGCGTGTGCCACAGCGACCTCCACGTCCGCGACGGCGAGTGGGAGCGGCCCGGACCCATCGTCATGGGGCACGAGGGCGCTGGCATCGTCGAGGCCGTGGGCGACGGGATCGACCCGGGCGTCATCGGGCGGTCGGTCGCGCTCAGCTGGTACGCACCCTGCCTGCGATGCCGCGAGTGCCAGCGCGGTCGCCAGTGGGTCTGCACCGCCTCCCCGTCGATGCACCATGCCCAGGCGGACGGCACGACCCGCCTCGCCCGCCCGGACGGCTCGCCGGTCCTCGCCTACTGCTCGATCGGGACGATGGCCTCGGCCCAGGTCGTCCCGGCGACGGCGGTCGTGCCCATGCCCGACGGGGTCCCGCCCGAGGTCGCGGCGCTCATCGGGTGCGGCGCGTCGACGGGCGTCGGCGCGGTGCTCAAGACCGCGGACGTGCCGGCGGGATCGACCGTGGCGATCATCGGCCTCGGCGGCGTCGGCCTCTCGTGCGTCATGGGCGCCGTGATCGCGGGGGCGCGGCGGATCGTCGTCGTGGACACCAACCGCGACAAGATCGACCTCGCCGGCACGCTGGGCGCCACCCACTGGGTCCTCGCCGATCCCGCGAACCCGGCGCAGACGGTCGACGGCATCCGCGAGGCGGCGGGCGACGGTGGGCCGGACTTCGTGTTCGAGGCGATCGGGCTGCCGGTCACGATCGAGCAGGCGATCGCCGCGCTGCCGCCGGGCGGGACCGCGGTCCTCGTCGGGATGACGCCCTTCGGGCAGACCGTCCGGTTCGAGGGCTTCCCGTTCGTCGACGGCGCGCGCCGGATCATCGGCTCCAACTACGGGTCCGCGGTCGCGGCGCTCGACTTCCCGCGCTACGCGGAGTGGTTCCTCCAGGGCCGCCTGCCGATCGACCGGCTCATCGACCGCCGGCTCCCGCTCGAGGACCTCGACGACGCGTTCGACCGGCTCCGGGCCGGACAGGCGGCGCGCCAGGTCGTCGTGTTCGGGGACGCTTAGGACCCAGCGCGCCAGGATCGATAGACGGGCGGCCAGGCGTCGGCGTCCGCGCGCTCGCCGAGCGTCACCTGGG
Organism: uncultured Chloroflexia bacterium; assembly: GCA_963768035.1. Taxonomy (GTDB): domain Bacteria; phylum Chloroflexota; class Limnocylindria; order Limnocylindrales; family CSP1-4; genus CAIXZV01. The sequence goes on along the minus strand of CAVYGJ010000001.1, from coordinate 22,241 downwards.
CGGGGCGGAGGTCGAACACGCCGTCCGCCTCGGCCACGTCGAACGCCCACCCGGCGATGGCCTGGGCGCGCTCGTCGCCGGTGAGCTCGACCGCGCGGCCGCGGATCACGACCTCGTTGGGGACGGCGGGGTCCTGGTGCGCGTGGAGCGCGAACCGGCCGTCGTCGCGCAGCTCGCGGAGCTTCGCGGACTTGTCCAGCACGACGGTGACGAGGCGATCGCCCGACGAACCCGACGATCACGGGGTTGATCCGCGGGAGCGCGTCGCCGCGGACGGTCGCGAGGAGGCCCTCGTCCAGCGCGCCCCGCCGGAAGAGGCGGCGCGCCGTGGCGGCGAGGTCTGGCTCGGCGGCCGCGAACGCGCCCCACGACTCGAGGGCCTGCGCGGCCTCGGCGGGACTGGACACCCCGGTCACGAGAGGAGGCTCACGTCGCGGAGTCCGTAGTCGCGGCTGTCCTCGCCCAGGAGGAACGCGACGTTGGCGAAGATCGCCGTCAGGACGACGGCGAGGATGAGGAGCAGCAGGCCGTCCATGTGAGGACCTCCATGGCAGGTGCGGGGCGCGAGTGCGTATCCGCATGATGACGGGACGACCGGTCCTCTGCTAAGGTCCGGTCCGATGACCAGATCGAGGACCAGTTCCGACGTCGAGCTCCTCGTCGCGCTCGACAGGCGGGCACCGGAGCCGCTCCACCGCCAGCTCGAGGCGAACCTGCGGTCGGGCGTCCGCGAGGGCCGCTACGCGTCGGGCACGATCCTGCCCTCGACCCGCGCGCTCGCCGGCCAGCTTGGCGTCTCGCGCGGGATCGTCGTGGAGGCATACGAGCAGCTGGTGGCCGAGGGATACCTCGAGGCACGACCGGGCGGCACGACCCAGGTGGCGCGCACGGTGCAGGCGGCCCCTCCCCTCCCCGAGTCGCTCCACCCCCGATCGTGGGAGTACGACTTCCGTCCCGGCCGGCCCGACGTCACGGAGTTCCCGCGGGCGGCCTGGCTGCGCTCGATGCGCCACGTCATGGCCGAGGCGCCCGCGGATCGCCTCAGCTACCTCGGCGGGCGGGGCATCCCGGAGCTGCGGATCGCGCTCGCGTCGTACCTCAACCGCGTCCGCGGCACGGCGATCCAGCCCGGGGCCGTCGTCATCTGCAGCGGCTTCGCGCAGGGCGTCGGGCTGATCGCGGAGGCGCTCGCGGCGCGCGGCGCGCGGACGATGGCCGTCGAGGACCCGTCCGACCCCGAGTACCGCGCGTCGATCACGGCCGCGGGGCTCGAGCCCGTCGGGATCCTCGTCGACGAGCACGGCCTCGTGGTCGAGGACCTCGTGCGACGCGACCCGGATGCCGTCGTCGTGACGGCGGCCCACCAGTTCCCGACCGGCGGCGTGCTCCCCGCCGAGCGACGGACCGCGCTCGTCGAGTGGGCCGCGCGCCGCAACGCGTTCATCGTCGAGGACGACTACGACGCGGAGTTCCGCTACGACCGGGAGCCGATCGGCGCGCTCCAGGGCCTCCGGCCGGACCACGTGATCTACACCGGGTCCGCGTCCAAGACGCTCGCGCCCGGGCTTCGGCTCGGCTGGCTGGCCGCGCCGGCGTCGCTCGTCGGGCCGATCACCGAGGCGAAGCAGGCCGCCGACATGGGGTCCGCGGCGCTCGACCAGCTCGCCCTCGCCGACTTCATCGAGCGCGGCGAGCTCGACCGGTTCCTGCGCCGGATGCGGCCGATCTACCGGGCCCGGCGCGACGAGCTGCTCGCGGCACTGGCGCGCCACCTCCCCGACGTCCGGCCGGTCGGCGCGTCGGCGGGCCTCCACGTGCTCGCGTGGCTGCCGCCGGACACCGACGAGACGGCGGTCGTGGCGGGCGCGAGCGACGCCGGGATCGCCGTGCCCGGCCTGCGCCAGCGCTGGATCGGGGCGCCGGGCCCGGGCCTCGTGTTCGGGTACGGGACGATCGCGGAGCCGCGGATCGAGCCGGGCATCGCGCGTCTCGCGGCGATCGTGCGCGCGGCGCGCTGAACGCGTCCCCGCTGCTCAGGCGGGCGGCTCGGGATCCTCGATGGGCGGCAGCAGCGGCGAGCCCGTGATCAGCCGCGTCGAACGGCCGCGGGTCAGGAACGACCAGGCCCAGCGCACCGACACCACGATCCGGTTCGCGAACCCGATGAGGTAGACGATGTGGATGCCGAGCCACAGCATCCACGCGAGGAACCCGCTCTGGCGGCCGAACGGTCCGAGCCACGGGATGTCGGTCACGCCCGACAGCCGCCCGATCACCGCGACGTCCCCGCGGTTCGAGAACCGGAACGGCTTGATCGGCTCACCGCGAAGGCGCCGGAGGATCGTCTTGCCCGCCCAGGTGCCCGGCTGGATGCCGCCCTGGGCGACGCCGGGGACGGGTCGGTCTGCCTTCCACGGCTGCACGGCCGCGTCGCCGAGCACGAAGATCTCGGGGTGGCCCGGGATCGTCAGGTCGTCCCCCACCCGGATCCGCCCGTTCTTGTCGGTCTCCGCGCCGGTCGCCTCGGCCACCGTCCGGCCGAACGTCGACGCGAGCACGCCCGCGGCCCACAGCACGGTCCGGGCCCGGATCTCCTCCGTCCCGTCGGGAGTCTCCACGCGGACCGATCGGTCGTCGATGTGGACGACCCTGGTGCCCGTCCGCACGTCCACGCCGAGCCGCTCGAGCTGGCGGCGGGCGGACGCCGACGCGCCGGCCGGGTACGTCGGGAGGATGCGGTCGAGCGCCTCCACGAGGAGGATCCGGGCGTCCTGCGGCCGGATCGAGCGGAAGTCCGCGCGCAGCGTGTCGTTGGCGATCTCGCCCAGCGCGCCCGCGAGCTCCACCCCGGTCGGCCCGCCGCCCACGAGGACGAACGTCATCCACGCCCGCCGGAGGTCGGGATCGGCCTCGCGCTCGGCGGCCTCGAACGCGATCAGGATCCGGCGCCGGATCTCCGTGGCGTCGTCGATGGTCTTGAGCCCGGGCGCGAACGGCGCCCACTCGTCGTGCCCGAAGTAGGAGTGGTGGGCGCCCGTCGCGACGACCAGGGTGTCGTACGGGATCGGGCCGCCGTCGGAGAGCACGACGACGCGCTCCTCGGGGTCGATGCGCACCGCCTCGCCGAGCAGGACCCGCGTGTTGCGCTGCTTGCGAAAGATCGACCGCAGCGGCTGCGCGATCTCACCCGGCGACAGCGCCCCCGTCGCCACCTGGTACAGCAACGGCTGGAACAGGTGATGGTTCCGCCGATCCACGAGCGTGACGTCGACGAGCTCCCGCCCCCGCCCGAGCTCCCGAACGGCATACAGCCCCGCAAACCCCCCGCCGATCACCACGACGCGATGCGGACTCGCGCCAGCCTGGGACGCAACCACCCCCCAATTCTAGAGACGTGGGTGACGGCCGGCGGCGAAGGGCTCGGCGGCGTGTCACGCAGCGGCCGGCGTAGCCGGGGCGGGAGAGGGTGATCTCAGTCCCGCAGGACTGGAATCACCCCGAGCCCGCCCAGGCGAGAGCCGGACGCGCTACTTGTCCTCGTTGCTGGTAGCCAGCACCGCCTGCGCAGCGGCGAGCCGCGCGACCGGCACCCGGAACGGCGAGCACGACACGTAGTTCAGCCCGACCTTCTCGCACTTGTGGATCGATGCGGGATCGCCACCGTGCTCGCCGCAGATCCCGACCTTGAGGTCAGGGCGCGTCGAGCGACCCCGGTCCACGGCCATCTGCATCTCGTCGGCGATCACGTCGTCGAGCGTCTGGAACGGGTTCTCGGGGAGGATGCCCTCCTCGACGTACTTGAGCAGGAAGCCACCCTCGGCGTCGTCGCGGCTGTAGCCGAACGTCATCTGGGTGAGGTCGTTGGTGCCGAAGCTGAAGAACTCGGCGTGCTCGGCGATCTTGTCCGCGACCCAGACGGCGCGCGGGATCTCGATCATCGTGCCGAACTTGAAGTCGATGTCCTCGCCGGCGGCTGCCACGACCGCGTCGGCCTCCGCGTCGAGCAGCTTGCGGGTCTCGATCAGCTCGTTCACGTGCCCGACGAGCGGGATCATGATCTCGGGCCGCGGATCCTTGCCGGCCTTCTTCACCGCGACGGCCGCGTTGAGGATGGCGCGGGTCTGGATCTTCACGAAGTCCGGGATCATCAGGCCGAGGCGGCAGCCGCGGAGCCCGAGCATCGGGTTCTGCTCGTGCATCGACTTGATCGTGGCGAGGAGCTCCTTGTCCTCGTCCGTCGCCGCATCGCCGGCCTTGGTCACCTTGACGAGCTGCTCCTCGAGGTTCGGGAGGAACTCGTGGAGCGGCGGGTCGATGAGCCGGATGACGACCGGCAGGCCGGTCATCGCCGCGAGGATGCCCTCGAAGTCGCCCTGCTGGAGGACCTCGAGCTTGGCCATCGCGGTGTCGAACGTGTCGAGGGCCTCGGTCTCCTCGGCCGTGAGCGTCTCCTTGGCGGCGACGCGGGCCTTGGCCCGGGTGGCGACGTTGGCCACGAGGATCGCGCCGCGCACGATCTCGAGCCGCTCGCCCTCGCGGAACATGTGCTCGGTGCGGCAGAGGCCGATGCCCTGGGCGCCGTAGCTGAGGGCCTGCGCGGCCTCCTCGGGCTTGTCGGCGTTCGCCCAGACCTGCATCCGGCGGATCCCGTCGGCCCAGTTGAGGACCTGCTGGAGCTCGGGCTGGTCCTCGAACCGCGCCTCGACCGTCGGCAGGGCGCCGACGAAGACCTCGCCCGTGGAGCCGTCGACGCTGATCCAGTCGCCCTCGGCGAACGAGGTGCCGGAGATCGTGGACTTGGCGGTCTTGGTCCCGTAGTCGACGAGCAGCTCGGCGCACCCGGCGACGCAGGGCTTGCCGATCTGGCGCGCGACGACCGCGGCGTGCGAGGTCGCGCCACCGCGGGCGGTGAGGATGCCCTCGGCCACGGCCATGCCGTGGAAGTCGTCGGGGCTCGTCTCGACGCGCACGAGGACGACCTTCTCGCCCTTGTCCACCCACTCGACCGCGAGGTCGGCGTTGAACACGGCGCGGCCGACGGCGGCGCCCGGCGAGGCGTTGAGGCCCTTGGCGACCTTCGCGGCGCCCTTGCGGGCGTTGGGGTCGAACTGCGCCCGGAGGAGCTGGTCGACCTGCGCCGGCTCGATCCGCTCGACGGCCTCGCGCTCGCTGATCACGCCCTCGTTGACCATCTGGACCGCGATCTTCACGGCCGCCGCGGCGGTGCGCTTCGCGATGCGCGTCTGGAGCATGTACAGCTTGCCGCGCTCGATCGTGAACTCGAGGTCCTGGACGTCGCGGTAGTGCGCCTCGAGCTGGTTGCCGATGCGCAGGAACTCGTCGTACGCCGCGGGCATCGTCTCCTTCATGCGCGCGATCGGCTCCGGCGTCCGGATGCCTGCGACCACGTCCTCGCCCTGGGCGTTGACGAGGTACTCGCCGTAGAGCTCCTTGGTGCCGTCGAACGTGTTGCGGGTGAACGCGACGCCCGTGCCCGAGTCGTCGCCCATGTTGCCGAACACCATCGTCACGACGTTGACGGCGGTGCCGAGGTCGTGGGCGATCTTCTGGCTGTTGCGGTAGTCGTTGGCGCGCTTGCCGAACCACGAGGCGAACACGGCCTTCGTGGCCAGGTCCAGCTGCTCGTACGGGTCGGTCGGGAACGCGCGGCCGGTGTCGGCCTTCACGACCTCCTTGTACTCGGCCACGAGGGCCTTGAGGTCGGCGACGTCGAGGTCGGTGTCCTTGGCGTCCGGGCCGTGCGCGTGCTTGCGCTTCTCGAGCGGCTCGTCGAACCGCTCCGCCTTCACGTCCATGACGATGCGCCCGAACATGCCGATGAACCGGCGGTACGCGTCCCAGCCGAAGCGCTCGTTGCCCGACAGGGCGATGAGGCCGGCGAGCGTCTCCTCGTTGAGCCCGAGGTTGAGGACGGTGTCCATCATCCCGGGCATCGAGAACTTGGCGCCCGAGCGGACCGAGACGAGGAGCGGGTTGGCCGCGTCGCCGAAGCCCTTGCCCGACCGGGCCTCGACCTCCTTGACGGCCTCGAGGACGTCGTCCCACAGGCCGGCCGGCAGCGCCTTGCCGTTCGCGAAGTAGTCGTTGCAGGCCTCGGTGGTGATCGTGAATCCGGGCGGCGTCGGGAGGCCCGCGAGGGTCATCTCCGCGAGGCCGGCGCCCTTCCCGCCGAGGAGGTCCTTCATCGTGCCGTTGCCTTCGGCGGTGCCGGCGCCCCAGGCGTAGATGTAGCGCTTCGCGGCGACGTGGGGCCGGTCGCTGGCAGGTGCTGTGGCGTGGGCCATCGTTGCAGGGCTCCTTGGCTTGGCAGGGCGGGCGCACATGGAATTGCAGCCCGCAGGGCGTCGCGTGGGTTGCTGCAGATTGTACGACGGCGATCGGCGACGCCCCGGTTGCGGGCAGGTTGCGGCGGCGCTCGCCCGGGCGGCCCGGCAGCGGCGGCGGCCGGATCGTGGCGTCTGTGGGGGCCTCGCGCTCCCGCCGGGGGGCCATCCGGACCCGGCAGATCCCCACAACGGCCCGCCAGCCGCCCACCACCGGCCCGGCAGGTTCGTGACCTGCGGGGTCCGGTCGCCCCGGCACGGCGGCTACACTGGCCCGGTCCAGCACGGGTCGCGGCCGATGCCCCGCGGCCCGGACACGGCACGCAGGAGCGGCAACCGGTGACCCACCACGACTCGGACACACGCGTCATCGAGAGCGACGCGGAGGTCTACAACTCCACGCTCGTCAAGCGCGTGGACCTGACCGACGACCTGGCCTACTTCTGGGTCAAGTTCGACGGGGAGCCGACGCCGTTCGAGAGCGGGCAGTACATGACGACCGGGGTCATGACCGAGGGGAAGATGCTCCAGCGCCCCTACTCGGTCGCGTCGGCGCCGTCCGTCGCGGGCACGGAGGGCTACGAGTTCTTCGTGCGCCACGTCCCGATCCTGCGGTTCACGACCGCGCTGTGGCGGCTCGAGGTCGGGCACCGGATGCGGATGATCGGCCCCAAGGGCAAGTTCATGCTCGAGCCCGAGGACGACCGCACCCACCTCTACGTGTCCACCGGAACCGGGATCGCGCCGTTCATCTCGATGATCCGCGAGACGATGGCCCACGGGGCGCCTCGACGCACCGTCCTGCTCAACGGCTGCTCATACGCGCCCGAGCTGGGCTACGGCGAGGAGCTCGCGGCGTGGGAGGCCGACCCGGCCTACAAGGTGACCTACATCCCGACGATCTCGCGGCCCAACGACCCGCGCAACGCCGGCTGGACGGGCAAGGTCGGGCGAGCGGAGCAGATCGTCGCCGAGGTCTGCGACGAGCAGGGCCTGGACCCCGACACGACGGTCGTCTACATCTGCGGCAACCCCGAGATGATCCTCAACGTCGAGGCCATCCTGATGGACCGCGAGTTCCCGGAGTTCCACGTGAAGAAGGAGCTCTACTGGCCGAAGGGCAAGCCGAGCACGCTCTAGGCCGCCGGCCGCATCGTCGGCTAACGGCCCGCATGCGCGGACCCGCCGCGGCAAGCCCCCTCCTTGCCTCGCGCTGGCGCGATGAGCGACTGATGAGCCGGCACGACTCGTTCGGAGTCGATGCCGAGCGGCGTGGTTCGGGATGCGCCCACACGCGGCCTTTGGGTCGAACACGAAGACGATGCCGCGCGCTCAGCCCTGAACCCCTTCGCGATGATCTGAGCCGCCGAGCCCCGTCCGACAAGCCTCGCGCAGCCGGACTCACGAAGCGTTCCGCGATGCTGATGCGCTGGCCGCTCGAGCCAAGCCTGTGGCCATCGTCTCCACGCGCGACGTATGGGACGGTTCTACACGCGCTGCGTATCCCGGCGCGCAAGGTCACCGTTCGACCCGAGACAGCTGCCGCGACCGATCGGCACGCGCCCGTCGCCAAACGGTCAAGTCGTCTGATGGCCGTTCGGCGCAGCTGAGACCGCGATCGCGTCGTCCGACTTGCATGCCGCTCGACCTCTGGACGCGGCTGTCCAGGACGAGCGACGGGCGAGTCTCCGGTGCCGAAGCCTGCCTTGGTCGGCCCTTCACCTCGCCAGTGAGCTTCGGCAGAGGAACGGTGGGAGGCGTCCGCGACGGAGCAGCCGTCGGCTGGCAGTTGGGCTGACCGCTCACGGCTGGTCGCGGTTGCGGCCGACGCCGAGGATGCCGCGCGCTCCGCGGCGCAACTGGCCTGGTATCCGGCGGCGCCCCGTGCGATCGCGACGGCCAGCTCCCAGATCGGGCGCTGACGTTGACGCGAGCGCCTCCAACGACGCGCTCGCCAGGATCGCGCTGACGCGGCGAGTGCCTCACCGTCGAGATCTTCTTCGGGAAGGCTCCGGATGGGACGGACATCGCCGCAAGGGTCAGCCGACCCACGTTGGCTCGCACTGATCGCGCCGACGACGGCGCCGTCCCGGCGCCTCCTGCAGTCGCGGGCCGACGCCGATCTCGCGGCAAGATCGCAGCGTCGATCGTGCACGTCACGTGCGCGATCGGCCGAACGATGTTGCTCAGAGCGTGCAAGATGCGCACATGGACGACACCGACCCCACGTGGGCCGCGATCCGCGATGCGCTGCCGACCGCCGAGGAGCTGGCCGGTGCCGTCGCCGAGGAGCTCGGCGAGCCGCTGGACGCCGTCCTGCCGACCGTCCTGATCGGCACGGTCCTCCGACGGCCGCGCCCGGGGACCGATGTGGAGGTCGCCGCGGCCATCGAGGCCGAGCGGGCCCGGGTCCGGACGACCGACGGCCCCATCCCCGCCGCGCGCCTCCTCGATGCGACCACGCAGGAGGACCTGCTGGCCGCCGCCGAGCGTCTCGAGGCGGCTGGTTCCCTCGGCCTTGAGGACATTGTGGCGATCCAGCGGACCTCGGGCGCGATCGCGGCGCGCGGCAGCCAGCGCCTCGTCCTGTTCCTCGCGCGGTATGGCGTGATGCGCCGGATCTGGTGGGAGCGATGCGTGGCGGAGATGCGCGCTGGGCGGCTGACGCAGGACGCGGTCGCAGACTTCGCGCGCTACATCATGCTGTGGAACGAGCTGACGTCCCTCGCCGTCACCGATGGCTACCGGGCCGCCGAGCGCGACATCGTGGCCCGCGATGCCGAGGCGCGGCGGGGCGCGCTCCAGGAGCTGCTCGGGGTCGTCCCGAGCGACACCGCGACGACCGCCCGATTGCGTCGCGTCGCCACCCGCCACGGCCTGGACCCCGACGGGGGCTACCGCCTCATCGCGATCGCGCCGCGTCCGGAGGCCGACCCGATCCCCGAGCGGCCGGGCATCGGCGACGAGGAGCTCGAGGTGCTGGCGGGCCGGATCGGCCACCTGCTGGGCTCGACCGCACCGGGTGCCGAGGGTGTCGGCGCCGGGATCCGCCTGCCGGCGGTGCTGCCGCTCCACGGCCGGATCGCGGTCCTCGCCCGTGCCGACTGGGCGGGCCTCGCGCGCGTGCCGACCGTCCTCGACAGCATCCTCGGGGGCCTTGCGGCCGCCGCGGCATCGACGTCGCGCCGGCGCAAGGTCGAGCCGTCCGTCGCCCCGCAGGCCTGGGTCGCGGTCGGCTCGGAGGTTGTCGACGGCGTCGCGGCGCTCGCGACGACGTACGCCGACATCGTCGACGCGACCCGCACCGCACGGCGGCTCGGCCTGCGTGGCTGGATTCCGGACCCGCAGCGGCTCGCCGTCGAGCGACTGCTGCTGGCCGACCGGGCGCTCGCCGACGCCGCGATCCAGCAGGAGCTCGGCCCGCTCCTCGCCGACGAGCGCATGGGCGGCGAGCTCGTCGAGACGCTCCAGGCGTACTTCGACGCTGGCGAGAACATGCGCGAGGCGGCGCGTCGACTCAATCTCGCGACCCGGACCGTCGCGTACCGGCTCGAGAAGATCGAGTCGCTCCTGGGTGAGCCGATCGGCCCCGAGTCGCGGCGGCGGCTCTCGATTGCGCTCATGGTGCAGCGGCTCCGCGACGCATCGGAGTAGGAGCCGCAGGCGCGGTTGCTCGCTTGCGGCAATCGATGGCGCTCCGGTGTGCCGGGTTCTCCCCTCGTCCCTGACGGCCGCGGCCGCGATGCTTGGAGCACACCAGGAGGAAGCACCACATGACCGAGCATCGAACCCCCGCCCCGACCATCGTCCCCGCAACCCCGATCGAGCACGACGCCGACACCCGGCTGCTCAAGAAGATCCCCGCCATCCGGCCGGCGCTCGCGCGGCGCGAGCCCGCAATCGCCGCCCTGGAAGCGACGCGCCGTGAGGCAGCCTGACCATCGGGCCAAGCCGGGGCATCACGCCCCGGAGATCGACAGCTCCTCGTCCACGATCGGATCGCCGAGCGCCCGCGTCGTGAACAGGTCGATCCGGTGGAGCGCGCCCCTCGCGCGTGCCGCGTGGATCGCGCAAGCCCGGAGCCAGGGCGACCGCCAGCGGTCGTCCGCGTCCTCGACAAGATCGCGCAGCACGGCCTCCACGCCCGCGGGCTCGCTCGCGGGTGTCCGGAATCGCGCCAGCCGGTCGGCCGCCGCAAGGCCGGGCTCGAGCAGCGCCAGGACGAGCCGCGCCTGAGCGGCCCCCAGCACGACCTCGAGCGCCTCGCGCGCAAGCGAGGCGTTCGGCCCGCCCGCGCCGACCTCGACGAGCGCCGACCCGAGCCGAGCCGAGCCGTCCAAGACCAGCAAGCCCGCGCGGACGCGCGCGCGGAGCAGGTCCAGCTCGTCCGCCAGGGCCCGCTCGACGGGTCCATCGCCGGCTCCCCGATCCGTGTCCCCGTCGAACGCGGCCATCGCAGCCAGGACGCCCGCGGCATGACGGATGTCGGCGGCCAGCACGGCATCGAGCGCCACGGCCGTCGCCTCCGGCGCAGGGTCGGCCGCGACGAGCCGCTCGATCACCGCGAGGCCGAGCTCGCGGTCGCGATGCCCGACGTACCGGCGCAGGAGCTCGTCACGACCCGCCGACGCAGTCGCCGCCGAGCGGACGAGGCGCAGCACCCGCGGGTGCGCCGGCGTGCCCGCCGAGCCGAGCGCGTCCGCCAGCGGCCCGAGAACCGCGTCCCCGAGCCGCTCGATCGCGCCCGAGGCGGCGCCCAGCGTTGACGGGTCGTCGAGCGCCGCGATCGCGGGCGCAACGGCCGCGACGTCGCCATGACGGACGGCGTCCAGGGCCGCAGACCTGACGTCCGGGTCGGCATCGACGAGCAGGCGCTCTGCGGCTGCCCGCTCGACGGGCGAGAGCAACCCCATGAACCGCGCCGCCCGCATGCGTGCCGCGGGGTCGGCATCCGCGGCCCCGACCCGCACCTCGTAGGCCAGTCGACGTCGCGCGCCCTCGTCGCCCGCCCCGACGAGCCCGCCGAGCGCCGCCATCCGCACGTCCGGGAGCGGGTCACGCGCGAGCATGCGCGAGCTCGGCGGCCATCGCGGGTGACGTCATCGATGCCAGCAGGTCCATGCCCAGGCGGGCCGTGCGCGCCGAGCCGCTCGCCAGCAACCCCCGGGCGATGGCGGCGTCGCCCGGGCCTGCCTCGAGGACGGCGTTCGTGTCGAGGAGCGGCTCGCGTCGCAGCACGCGGGCGAGCGCCGGGCCGTACTCGCGGTAGAGACGGAACCCCGACCACGTCCAGACCGCGCACACGATCGTCGTCACGGCGATCGTCGCGGCGAGCGCGAACGGGAGGGCGTTGAGGACGAGGATCAGCACGCCCGAGATCCCGATGGCGACCGGGACGCCCATGCCCTCGACCGCCGTCTGGACCGACAGCCGGGTGCGCTCCGGGAGGACCTGGTACAGCGCGTTGATCGAGGTCCGCGTCGTGCCGTCGGTCAGGGCGATGTCGGCGATGCGGGCGGCCGACACGGTCGCGAGGAGGGCGAACGACGCGCCGCCACCCACGCCCAGGACCGCGATCATGGCGACGGCGAAGACCGTCAGCACGAGCGGGTTGGCGGCGATCCCCATGCGCAGCCCGATACCGCCGGAGCAGCGGTCCCGCGACGAGGAACAGGAACGCGATGCTCACGACGTTCATGACGGCGGTGTAGCCCGCGAGATAGCCCGGCGAGGTCCGCCGCGTCGGGGTACTGCGCCGTCGCGCGGTCGAAGACGAGGTAGTCGGCGAGCTGGCTGCCCACCGCGGACAGGACCTGGTAGACGACGATCAGGACGACGAACCGGCTCCCGAACAGCCGCCGGAGCGAGCGCGCGGGAGGACGGGCGTCGTCGGGTCGCGCGACGCTGCGCGGCTCGTGGACCGGCCGGCGAGGCGGAGCTGGGCCGGGTACCGGCGACCCGTCGCCCACACGAGGCCCGCGAACGCGGCCTGGGCGATGGCGGTCGCCAGCAGCAGGTCCTCCGTCCGGCCGAGCACGCTCACCAGCTGGCCACCGAGCAGCCCGCCGAGCACCGCGCCGACCGAGAACCCGGCGGCGATCCTCGGGAAGCTCGCCTTGATCCCGGCGATGTCCAGCAGCCGGCCGGCCTGCGCGCCGACGAACACGAACCCGAGCTGGATGAGGATCGGGAACAGCACCAGGAGGGGCGCCGAGACCCACGCGCCGTCGCCACCGGCCGCGATCAGCCAGGAGGCGCCGATCGCGACGGCGGCGGCCCCGAGGACGACGACCGCGATGCCGAGGAGGTCGAACCGACGCGCGGCGCGCGCGATCGCGCCCGAGAGCAGGAACCCCGCCGCCCCGATCGCGATGTAGGTCGCCGGCAGCCACGCGGAGCCGTAGGCGTCGAGGAACATCGCGTTGGCGACGATCCCGAGCAGCGCCGCCATCGCGCCGAAGACGAGCGTCTGGGCGATCAGCCAGCGGACCGCCGCGCCGGAGCGGTCGGGTGCCGTCACGAGGGCGGGGTCGGCGTCCCGGGCCGTGGCCGCTCGCGCACCATCGCGACGAGCGCGGCGATGATCCGGCTCGCGAGCAGCGGGCCGATCCGCGAGCAGCTCGTCGAGCACGGGCTTGTCGATGCGCAGGAGCATCGTCGGCTCGAGCGCCGTCACCGACGCGGCCCGCGGCTCGGGCACGAGGGCCGCCAGCTCCCCGACGGTCGAGCCCGGCCCGAGGTCGACCACGGTCACGTCGTCGTGATGGACCCGGAGGCGGCCCGCCACGACCGCGAACAGGTGGTCCTCGACGGCGCCCTCGGCGATGACGAGCGTGCCGGCGGCGAACCTCGACCTCGGCTGGCGCGGCGGGCGACGGCGGCGAGCGTCCGGCCCGGCACGTCGGCGAACAGGTCCACCCGCTGGAGCGCGACCACGCGCTCGATCGTCGACATCGTCACGCGGATGCGACCGGCGGCCGGAGGCGCGTCGCGAGCTCGTCCACCCGCAGCGGGCGCAGCCAGGCGCGGGCGTAGAGGTCGCCCGGGATCGCGATCACGCCGACCTCGCGCTCGGCGACGATCTCGCTGTTGCGCTCGGCCCGCCGGATCACGCCCGTCGTGCCCACGGGCACCCACGGCGGCAGCGGCGACGGCGCGTAGCCGCCGTGTGGCAGCACGGTCAGGCCGCGGCCGGTCGGGACGTACACGAACGACGGCGGCGAGCCCTGGGCGACGAGCACCTCGCCCGGCCGGAGGGTCGCGCGCCCCACCTCGGAGAAGGCCGTCGACGCGGTCGATCCCCGACGTCTCCACCCCGTGCTCGGCGAGCCGCCGGACGAGCTCGTCGGCATCGGCGCCGAACGGATCGACGGGCTCGGACTCGTAGAAGCGGCGGCGCTCGTCGGGCGCCGCACCCTCGACGTTGGCGACGGTCACGAGCCGCCGTGCGAGCGACGGCTCGAGCCGGGCGACGATCGCGGCGACCTCCTCGCGCGAACGCGTGGTGGTCGTCGGGGCACTCCAGCTGGATCTGCACGTCCTCGATCGCACGCGAAGGGGCGGGCAGGCCGCCGCCGTACGAGCTGCCGCTGAAGGACGGGATGACGTCGGCCTGGATGTCCACCACGACGTCGGCGACGCTCGACGCGGCGCGGCGGGTGGCCTCGGCGCTGCCGAAGCGACCCGCGATTGAACGCGATCCGGAGGTGCCCCCGGGGCGTCACGAACGCGACCCGGATGTTGGCCTCGCCGGCGCCCCGCTCGTCGTCGTAGACGATCACGTAGGCCGCGTCGCCCGTCGCGGGCCGCAGCGTGCACACGGCGCGCGCCGTCTCGGCGTCCATGCACACCTCGAAGCCGCCGGACGTCCGGAGGACGGTCCCGCGCTGCCGGAGCACGTCCGCGGCGCGCAGGGCCCGCATCGCGTCCACGACGTCGTCGGCGAGCTCGGCCTGCGGGCCGCTCGCGCGCCGTCAGCCAGGCGAACGACGCCGAGGGATCCGTCGTAGCGGTCCGCGTTCGCCTCGGCGGGCATCGGCGACGTGTCCGCGACGGACGGCTGCCACGGCGATGCGCGATGGGCGTCGAGCGTGGTGAACACCACGCGCTGGAGGAGGCGTCGGAGCGCGGCCCGATCGTCGAGCACGGCCGCCGGGACCGCCGACTTGCTGTGGGTGACCGACAGGCTGAGCATCTCTCGAACGACGACGTCGAGCGGCACCGCGAACGGCGCCCGCTGCGGCGACGTCGTCGAGGCGCGCCCGGACCGGTCCCGGCGCGAGCAGGTGGTCGACGAGCGGGCCGATCTCCGGCCCGAACGCCGCGTGGGCCGCGTACTGCGGGTGGACGCGTCGCCCGGTCGTCGTCATGTCGACCATGCCGATGTCGTGGAGGTACGCGGTCGCGACGCCGAGTGCCGCGACGAACTCGCGTCGCGCGGGCGGCCGGCGCCGGGAGCAGCACCCCGTCGATCGTGTCGAGCAGTCGGACCAGCCCGACGGCCACGTCGCGGGCGTGGACGACGCCGTGGTCGGCGAACATCGCCGGGTGGGTGCCCGGGGTCGGCGAGGAAGTCAGGGTCGTCGCGCAGCGCCTCGAGCGTGGCCTGGGCCTCGATCGGCCGCCAGAACCGCTCCTCCAGCCAGGTGCGGACCGGACGGGACAGGATCTCGTCGAGCACCGCCCATCCGTTCGTCTCCTCCATCGACGCACAGTATCCGGCGGTCCAGTGCCGCGCAACGCGGACGCGTGGCGCGAGCCCGGGGACCGGCGCCGGACGGCCCCCCGCACTCGTGACCTTCGGACCGCGGCACGGGGCCAAGGGCAGGTACGCGGGCGGCACCACGCGGGCGAGGATGGACGCACAGTCACCACCAGCGAGGTCGCATGCATCCCGTCGTCGAGCGTGAGCAGCTCTCACCGAACGTCGTCCGCCTCGTGGTCGAGGCCCCCCGGATCGCGCGCGTCCGGCGGCCCGGCCAGTTCGTCATCGTCCGCAAGGGGCCGGGCGCGGAGCGGATCCCGCTCACGATCGCCGACAACGACCCCGAGGCCGGCACGATCACCCTCATGATCCAGGCGATCGGCGCCAGCACGACCGAGCTCACGGCGCTCCAGGTCGGCGACGCGATCCAGGACGTCGCCGGACCGCTCGGCGCGGAGACCCACCTCCTCCAGGCCGGCCACGCGGTGTGCG
Organism: uncultured Chloroflexia bacterium; assembly: GCA_963768035.1. Classification (GTDB taxonomy): domain Bacteria; phylum Chloroflexota; class Limnocylindria; order Limnocylindrales; family CSP1-4; genus CAIXZV01. Next base: position 6,701 of record CAVYGJ010000001.1, on the reverse strand, counting down.
TCGGCGGTGGCGTCGGGACCGCGGTCCTCCTGCCCATCGTCCGCGCGCTCGCCGAGGCGGGCGTCCGCGTGACCAGCGTCATCGGCGGCCGGTCCCGCGAGTGGGTGATCCTCGAGCGCGAGCTGCGCGAGGCGGGCGACGTCGTCGCCTGCACCGACGACGGCTCGTACGGGCGCCACGGGTTCGTGACCCAGGCCCTCCAGGACGAGCTCGACAGGGGCGGCGTCGACGCCGTCTACGCCATCGGCCCCGTGCCGATGATGAAGGCCGTGTCCGAGATGACCCGCCCGTACGGGGTCCCGACCACGGTCTCGCTCAACGCGATCATGGTCGACGGGACCGGGATGTGCGGCGGCTGCCGGGTCACGATCGGCGGCGAGACGAAGTACGCCTGTGTCGACGGCCCGGAGTTCGACGGCCACGCCGTGAACTTCCAGGAGCTGGCAGACCGGCTCACCACCTACCGCTCGTTCGAGCAGGCCGCCACCGAGCGGCAGAGGGATCTCGAGGCGCAGGGCGCCTGCGCATCGACCGAGGTGATGGCATGACCGACGCCGCGTCCCCGCTGAGCAACAAGGAGCGGATGGCCATCGACCGGGTCTCGATGCCCGAGCAGGCGGGCAGCGGTCCGCGCCCACAACTTCGGCGAGGTCAACCTCGGCCTGACGTACCAGCTCGCGATGCTCGAGGCGGAGCGGTGCATCCAGTGCCCCAAGCCGTTCTGCGTCGAGGGCTGCCCCGTCCGCGTCAACATCCCGCGGTTCATCAAGGCGCTGCGCGAGGGCGACATGCCCGCCGCCGCCGAGAGCCTCCTGTCCGACAACGCGCTCCCGTGCGTGACCGGCCGGGTGTGCCCGCAGGAGAGCCAGTGCGAGGGCGTCTGCATCCGGAAGAAGAAGGGCGACTCGGTCGCCATCGGCTACCTCGAGCGCTACGTGGCCGACTGGGCACAGGCCAACCTCGACCAGCTCCCGAACCAGGTTGGCGCCCGGACCGGCAGGAAGGTCGGCATCGTCGGCTCCGGCCCGGCCGGGCTCACCGCCGCGGGCGAGCTCAACAAGCTCGGCCACGACGTCACGGTGTTCGAGGCGTTCCACGCCCCGGGTGGCGTCCTGATCTACGGGATCCCCGAGTTCCGCCTGCCGAAGGACATCGTCCAGGCCGAGGTGGACCGGCTCGTCGACGAGGGCGTGAAGATCGAGGTCGACGCGATCGTCGGCCGCACCTACACGATCCCCGAGCTGCGTGAGACCTACGACGCGCTGTTCCTCGCGGTGGGCGCGGGCCTGCCGGTGTTCATGGACGTCCCGGGCGAGAACTTCAAGGGCGTCTACTCGGCCAACGAGTACCTGACCCGGGTCAACCTCATGGGCGCCTGGAACGCCGACTCGGCGACGCCCGTCCTCCACGGCCAGCGGGTCGTGGTCGTCGGCGGCGGCAACGTCGCGATGGACGCGGTCCGGACCGCGCGCCGCCTCGGCGCCGCCGAGGCGACGATCGTCTACCGGCGGTCCGCGGACGAGCTCCCCGCGCGCAAGGAGGAGGTCCACCACGCGATCGACGAGGGCGTGGTGTTCAAGTACCTCACCGCGCCGACGGAGGTCCTCGCCGACGAGAACCGGTGGGTCACCGGCCTTCGCTGCGTCGAGATGGAGCTCGGCGAGCCCGACGCCTCCGGCCGCCGCCGACCCGCGCAGATCGAGGGATCCGAGCTCACGATCGACTGCGACCTCGTCGTCGTCGCGATCGGCACGCGGGCCAACCCGCTGCTGACGGGATCGGCGCCCGAGCTGACCGTCAACGAGCACGGCTACCTGCTGGCCGACGAGCACGGCATGACGAGCCTCCCCGGCGTGTTCGCCGGCGGCGACATCGTCCGCGGCGCGGCGACCGTGATCCTCGCGATGGGCGACGGCAAGCGGTCCGCCACGGCGATCGACGCCTGGCTCCGCGGCGACTGGCCCCCGTCCGCACGGCGTCGATGCCCCCGAAGCGTCGGCGGTGACGCCCGCCTGATCGCCCGCGAGGTCGTCCTTCGCCGGGCAACCCGCGACGTATGATCGCGCGGATGACGCCGCCCGACGACCGTGCCGTGCCCGACGAGGGCGCACGGCCCCGCGTCGCGCGGCCGGTGGGCCAGCGCGCTCCATCCCGTCCTGTTCGCCGCCTACCCGGTCCTGTTCCTGTGGTCGCAGAACGTGGCCGAGGCGGATCCGGCGGATGTCGTCGTCCCGCTCCTCGCCACCACCGGCGTCGCCGCGATCCTGACCGTCCTGCTGGGTCTCGTCTTCCGCGACGTGCGTCGGGCGGCCGTGCTGCTCACGCCGATCGTGGTCGGCCTGCTCGTGTACGGCCACGCCGCCCGCGTCGGGCCAGTCACTGCACGCTGCCCGTGCTGCTCCAGCAGGTCGCGTGGCTCACCCTGATCGCCGTCGGCATCGTCCTGGCGGTGCGCCTGTCCGCGGCCGCACATCCAGCGCCTCGGGACGGCCCTCACGCGGATCGCCGCGATCCTCGTCCTGATCACGCTCGTCCTCATCGTGCCGGCCCAGCTCGGTGGCGGGAGCACGGACGCGTCGGTCGACGGGGCCGCCCTGGCCACGACCACGTCGGCACCGAGGCGTGACGTCTACTGGTTCATCTTCGACCGCTACGGCTCGGACCGGTCGCTCGAGCTCCAGTACGGCCTCCACAACGACCTGTCGCCGTGGCTCCGCGAGCGCGACTTCACCGTGCTGGGCTCGTACGCCAACTACGTGAAGACCAGCCTGTCGCTGTCCACGACGATGCAGATGACCCACCTCGCGGACATGCCGGGCGTCCCCGGGCCCGATGCAGAAGAGCCATGCCTTCGTCTACTCGAAGATCAGGCAGTCGACGGTAGCGAAGCAGTTCAAGGCGCTCGGCTACCGGTACATCAACATCGGATCGTGGTGGACACCAACGCGCAGCAGCCCGCTCGCGGACGTCAACCTGCACACGCCCGGGCCGTCCGAGTTCGCGAGCTCGCTCATCGAGGCGAGCGCCCTCCCCGCGCTGCTGCGGCGAGCCGGCGTCGTCGTCGACGCACGCGAGCGCCACTGGGAGAACAACCAGTTCGGGCTCGACGCCGCGGTCGGCGTGCGTGACGAGCCTGGCCCGAAGTTCGTGTTCGCCCACATCCTCCTGCCCCACCCGCCCTACGTCCACGAGGTCGACGGCAGCTTCCGGACCCGCGCGGCGTCGAAGGGCGTTTCGCGCGAAACCCTGTTCGCCGACCAGCTGGCCTACGGGAACAGCCGCATCCGCGAGATCGTCGACGGCCTCCTCGCCCTGCCCGAGCCCGAGCGGCCGATCATCATCCTCCAGGCGGACGAGGGCCCGGAGATGCCGCAGTACACCAGCACCTCGACCACGACGTGGGACTGGAACGAGGCGACCACGGAAGAGCTCGAGATCAAGTTCGGGATCATGAACGCCTGGTACGTGCCCGGCGACCGGCCCGTCGGGCTCTACGACGGCCAGACGAGCATCAACACGTTCCCGCTGCTGTTCCGCGACTACTTCGGGCTCGACTACGACCTGCTGCCCGACCGGGTGTTCGCCTCTCGCAAGTACAACCTGCCGTACGACCAGATCGAGATCACCGACCGCCTGCCTGCCCTCGCCCCGTAGTCCTCAGCGGCGTCGGAGCAGGAACAGCACGCGGAGGCTCTCCTCGATCGGGCGCTCCGCCACGATCTCGAACCTGGCGGCGGCTGCTGCGCGGAACCCGTCGAGCGTGTAGTCCGGGAAGACGTCCTCGCGCGTCGCGAGCAGGTGCCGGACCATCGAGTCCTCCTTCGGCACGAACTCCACGACCGCCCACGGCGCGAGCGACGCGAACAGGTCGAGCAGCATCGGCAGCGGCACGTTCCGCGAGATCGCGATGTGGTGGACCAGCGCAAGGGCGAGGATCGCGTCGGGACCGGCGCGCTCCAGCAGCGACCGCCGCTCACGTCCCGCCCAGCCGATGCCCGGGCTCGGGTTGGCGAGATCCATCACGAGCGGCAGGATGTCGCGCCGCTTCTCATCGCGGAGCTGGCGGTAGTTGCGCTCGGCGGCGGCCGGGTCGATGTCGAAGGCGAGGACGCGGCGTCCGCCGTCCGCGGCCACCCGGCTGTAGCGGCCCGTGTTGGCCCCGAGGTCCCACGTGGTCGTCGCGCCCGTCTCGTCGAGCAGCTCGCCCACCAGCCGCACCTTCGCGGCGGTCGCCGCGTCGCCGTAGCTCGTGTGGTCCGCGTAGTCCGACCACTCCGTGCCGGCCGGGTTCCAGCGCAGCCCGGCGACGGTGGACCGCAGGTTGCCGACCAGCCCGACGAGCCGCCCACGGTCGATCCTGACCTTTCGGACGCTCTCCTCGGCCGCCTCATCGTCTGCATGGCGCCGCTGGGCGCGGGCGTGGAGGTGGACGTGGGACAGCAGCCCGAGGTTGAGCCGCGTGCGCCACGGCAGGAGGGCCGCCGCGAGGTCGAGCGGCACCCCGTCGGGATCCGCGCGCAGGAGGCGGGCGAGACGGACGTCGCGCCGGGCCATGAGGGCCAGCGGCGCGAGGAAGTGCTCGCAGAACTGGCGGTAGGCGATCCAGGGCGCGCCGTCCTCGAGCGGGGCGAACGACAGGGAGTCGATGAGGATCGGACGGCCGTCGCGGAACTGGACGTTGTAGGCCGTCGCGTCGCGGAGCGTCCACCCGGCATCCAGCGCCGCGAGCTGGACGTCGAGCGTGAGCAGCGCGGCGTCCTGCAGCTCGCCGAACGTCCACTCGTACGGGTACGACACGAAGTCGATCGGCTCGGGCCGGATCACGGCGCGGGCACCGGGCGTGGCGGCGAGGTCGAGGGATGCCTCGGCGTGCCCGATCAGGCGGCCGTCGCGGACCAGTCGCTCGGCGAGGCCTGACGCGAGGAACGCCTCCCAGTCCGCGATCGCCGGCTCGTCGATCTGGCGGTAGAGGACGCCGTCGCGGCGGTACACGAACCCGCCGGGGTCCCGGAAGGAGCCCGGATCGCGCCTTGGGTCAGTTGTGGAGGCAGGCGCCTCAGCTGACGTCGGGCTGGTCATCCGCCGGCGTCGGCTTCTCGTCACGCCGCCGCCGGAAGCCGGTCACCCTCGCGATCTGGTTCCGGAAGAAGACCGGGATCGCGATCAGCGATGCGATGAGCACCTGGATGATGAGGCTCCCGGACCCGGGATCGATGTACGCGAGAATCAGGTCATGCATGCGGGTCTGCCCCTGGGCGTTGCAGGCACGCGCCGCCGGTCGGCGACGTCTCGGACTGGCGTTAACAATACCCGTTACGGGCACCTTGGAGCTTCGCCCGGCTCACACGTGCCGACAGTGCCCGGCTTACGGCCCGTTGACCAGCCCGGTGGTGTCGACCACCTCGAGGTCCGCCCCGGTGAACCGGCCGAGCTCGTGGAGCGCGTCGTCGTCGAACCGTGGGTCGCTCATCCCCGACACGTACCACGGCGACCCGTTGTCGGCGAGGATCATCCCGTAACGCTGGAGCGCGACCGCGATGACCCGGGCGTCGTGTGACAGCCCGGACAGGTTCGCGGTCGCCTTGAGCCGGAGGCGGAGCCCCATCGGCGGCAGGGACGTGCTCGTTGACGACGACGCCCAGTGCCGAGCCGGGTAGATGTACGCGCGTCGGGTCTGCGGGGCCGTGAACCGGAGCGCGTGGAGGATCCGCCCCGCGAGGACCTCGTCGTAGCGCACGAGGCCGGGCACGATGGGCAGGCCGGCGGCGTCTGCGCTCGTCCAGTCCGTCGGCCGGAGCGCGTTCGACGCGAGGTCCCACTGCGCGCCGGAGCCGGCGTACCATGCGCCGCCCGACTGGTGGGCCGCGTACAGCTCGTAGAGCCGGCATGCGTCGGCATCGACCAGGAGGAGGTGGCCGTCCGAGCCGGCCTCGATGAGCGGTGCGTCCGGGATCGGATAGGGGCCGGCGTCCGACTCGTCGTCGTACTCGAAGCTCACCGCGTGCCGAGGCGTCGACGCGTCCACGACCTGGTACGGGATCCCGTACTCCTCGTTCGATCCGAAGTCCATGTGGAACGTGCGCGTCGTGCCGATGGAACCGATGAGCGTCGCGCTGTCGGCGCGCACGGGACGCGCGTCGATGGGCGTGTTCCAGACGTTGGTGACCGGGAAGACCGTGCAGCTCTCCGCTCCCGGCAGGACGGGGGCCGGCGCGTGGAGCGGGTCGGGGTCGGTCGCGTCGCCGGTGCCGTCGCGGTCCGTGTCGCTCGCGCGCGGGTTGGTGCCGGCCGCCTGCTCGGCGACGTTGGGCAGCCCGTCGGCGTCGGGATCCTCGGCGCCGTCGGGCGTGCCGTCGCGGTCGGTGTCCGCCAGGCGGGGGTTCGTGAGCGATCGCCCGGTCTCGAACGTGTTGCGCAGGCCGTCGCGGTCGAGGTCGATCGACGCCGCGCCCGCAGGACCGGGCAGCCCAAAGAGGGCGAGGGCCGCGACGCCGAGCACGCATCGCCCGGACGCGCGACCGCACGGCCGCCGACCCCGGGACGTCGTTGCGCATCGTCACCCTCCGGACGTGGATGGGCGCGGCCGTCGATGCGACGTGCGGACGACCGCGCCCTTGCCACGGATGCTGCGCACCGACCAGCGAGGCGGCCATGACCCGGTCGTCCCAGCCCGGTGCAGGCGGGCACCGGACCCGGGCCGC